>CAVUBJ010000011.1:0-6135 GCA_963739805.1 uncultured Trueperaceae bacterium | reverse complement strand
TGATCAACGCCTACAAGGTGCTGCGCAGCCAGTGAGGTCCGCCGGCTAGGGAGCGGTGCCGGCCAGCGGCACCAGCAGCACGCCCGCGTTGCGCGTCAGGCCCCCGGGATCGTCGCGCTCCAGGGCCAGCGCCAGCGGCCCCGCGCGGCCCGGCGGGAGCTCGTCCAGCGTGCCCGAGAAGCGCACGGGGTCCGTGGTCATCCACGAGCCCTCGGCCAGGCCGATGCCGCGGGCGAGCGTCTCCCCGTCCGCGTCCAACAACCCCATGGGGACCACGGCCTCGAAGAACCAGGTGCCGGGCGCGACGCCCGCCACCCGCAGCGGAGCGGACACCACGCTGCCGGGCGCCGGGGCCTCGATGCGCGGCAGCGCCGGGTCCGCCGTGGAGGGTGCGCCCCCCGCCGGCGCCCGGTCCTGCCCGGCGAGCGGGAGCGGGTCCGGCAGCGCCAGCCCCTCGACGTCCGCCAGCGCGGGGGCGCGCGCGCCCCCGCGGGCCGTCACGATGCGGTAGCGGGGCGGGGCGCCCGCCGGGCAGGGCGGCCGCGGAGCGGCACAGGCCTCGGAGGGCTCGAGCGCCGTCACCAGGGCCCAGTCGAGCTCCACCCAATCGGCTCGGGCGGCGGCACCCGCCTCGGCACCCACATCGGCACCCATTTCGGCACCTTCGTTGGCACCCGCGGCGGCACCCGCCTCCGCGCCGGCCGCCGCGGCCAGCGCGTCCGCCGGCAGCGACCGCAGCAGGCGCAGCGCCATCGCGCCATCGAGCACGGCCTCCCCCTCCGGCCCGGCGGCGCGCGCCAGCGGGAGCAGCGAGGCGAGCAGCAGCATCGCGACCAGCGCGGCGGGGTGCGCGCCGGGGTGCGCGCCAGGCCGGGAAACGGGGCGGGCCCCGGGGTGGGCGCCAGGCCGGGCGGCGGGGTGGGCGCCGGGGTGCGCGCCGTAACGGGTGCAGGGGCGGGCGCCGGACCCCGCTGCGGCGGGTGTCTCCCGGTGATCATCGACCATCGCGTTCTCCCCCCCGCCCGCTCGGAGCGGCCGTGAACAGCAAGGAGACGGGCCAGGCCACGCCCTGCATGCGTGGCTCCTCGAGCCGCTCGAGCGTGAGGCCCGCCTCATCCAGCGCGCGCCACCACGACTCCAGCGTGCGCGCGTAGTACGGCATGGCGGCGGGGAACGCCCCGCCGAAGCCGTCGAAGGTCTCCTCGTGCCAGGCGTCGGCGTAGCGCTCGGCGCCCAGCGCGAACGGGTGGAGTGTCTGCACCACCAGCCGCCCGCCCGACCCCAGGCGCGCCGACAACGCGCGCAGCAATCCCACGATGCCGGAGCCGAGCAGCGAGAAGCTGCACACTGCGACGTCGTAGGGTCCGGGCACGGCGTGTGGGTCGCGCTCGAGCGCGTCGTAGTCGAGCCGCACGAAGGTGCCGGGGCCGCTGCGGGCCGCCCGCACCAGCGCCTCGCTGGCGTCGAAGCCCGTCACGCGCACGCCGCCGGCCCCCAGGGCGTGCGCCAACCACCCCTCCCCGCAGCCCACGTCCAGCACGCTCCGGGGGTGCAGGCGCCGCACAGCGTCCAGCACCGCGGCGTTCGTCGCGCTGGCGCGGCTGGCGATCCTCCCCTGTCGTACGGCGTCCGTCCAGGCCGCGGCGTTGGCGTCCCAGCTCGCCAGCAGGCGCTCGTCGTGGGCGGGTTCCCGGACCGCGTCGCGGCCCACGACCCCATCTCGATCGGTGCGGTCGGCATCCTGGCTCACGGGCTCATGATAGCGGCGCGCAGAGCGCCACGAGCGGCGGCGCGGGCGCGCGCTTCCGGCGGGCGACCGCCTCGTTCCTCACGGCGAGCCGCCCTCGCGGACCGCCCGGTGCGGTCCTCGCCCCCCGGCGCACCGCCTTTCGGCGGGGCGTCGCGTCCGGCGGCGGCTCGGGCGCTAGCATGGCGGCCATGGACCGCCCCGACCGCCGCATCGACCTGTCCGCCATCGAACGCGCCGCCGGGGCCATCGATCCGGTGTTCACGGACACGCCGCAATTCGTCTGCATGTCGTTGGCCGACGCGCTCGGCGCGCCGCTGGCCGTGAAGGTGGAGACGCTCAACCCGGTGCGCTCGTTCAAGGGGCGCGGGGCGCACCTGCTGGCGGCCGCCGCCGACCCGGCCGCGCCGCTGGTGTGCGCCAGCGCCGGCAACTTCGGCCTGGCCCTGGCCCATGCCTGCCGCGCGCGGGGCGTGGAGCTGACCGTCTACGCCGCCGAGAACGCCAGTTCCCTGAAGGTGCAGGGGATGCGGCGCCTGGGGGCCCGCGTCGTGCTGCATGGGCGCGACTTCGACGCCGCCAAGGCCGAGGCGCGACGCGCCGCCGGGGAGGCGGGCTGGCGCTTCGTCGAGGACGGGCTGGAGGTGGAGACGCTGCTGGGCGCCGGCACGCTGGCGCTCGAGTGGTTCGGCTCCAGCGCCCCGTGCCACACGCTCCTCGTGCCACTGGGCAACGGCGCCCTGCTGGCCGGGGTGGCGACGGTGGTGCGTGCGCGCCACCCCGATGTGCGCATCGTCGCGGTGCAGGCGGCCGGCGCACCGGCCATGACGGATTCGCTCCGCGCCGGCCACCCGGTGACACGAGAACGGGCCGACACCATCGCCGACGGCATCGCCGTGCGCGTGCCCATCCCCCGGACGCTGGAGGACCTCGAGGGGCTGGTCGACGACACCGTGCTGGTCGGCGAGGAGACCATCGTGGACGCCATGCGGCTGCTGCACGAGCATGTCGGCGTGGTCGTGGAGCCCGCCGGTGCCGTGGGCGTGGCGGCGTTGCTGGAGGAGCCGGTGGCCTACGCGGGCGCGACCGCGGGCACCGTCCTGACGGGCGGCAACCTCACGGCCGAGCAGATGCGTCGCTGGCTGTAGCTCGGGCTCGAGCGCGGCCCGGGCGGCTCAGCCCGCGCCGGCCCCCTGCAGCGCGTCGAGCGCGGCCCGCAGTCGGCGCCGGGCCTCGCCGGGGAGGTCGGCCACGGCGGCCATGTCCGGACCCTGCGCGAGCGAGAACATCGCCTCGGGATCGAGCAACGAGACGGTGGTGCCACTCTCGCCTGCGTCGCGGATGACCACGTTGCACGGCAGCAGCAGGCCGATGTCGCGGTCGGCCTCCACCGCCCGGTGGGCGAGCGGTGGGTTGCAGGCGCCCAGGATCTCGTAGCGCTCCATCTCCACGCCGAGCTTCTCGCGCATCGTGGCCTGCATGTCGATGGTGGTGAGGATGCCGAATCCCTGGTCCTTCAGGGCGGCGAGAAGACGGGGCTTGACCTCGTCGAAGCTGGCGGGGATGGTTGCGGACATGCCGTACTCGGCCATGGCGGTCTCCCTTCTGGGGTGCGGTCCGGGGGATAAACACCCCCGAGGGGTATAAGACGCTACCACCGGCGCGAGCGGGCGGGCGTGTTCCGCGTTGCACCGACACCCGCGCGGGCCGGTCGCCCCTCCACCGGGCCGGCCGCCGAGCGCGGGCCCTCTCGTTCCGTCCCAACGGATCGCCTATGGTGATCGAACCGGAGCGCGGCAGACACCCGGCACGCGCCCCACCCCAGGAGGTACCCATGGCACGCTCGGTGACCCCGCAACTGATGTTCGAAGGCGACGCGGAACGGGCGATGGAGCTGTACGTGTCGCTCTTCGCGGACTCCACCGTCACGGCGATCGAGCGCTACGCTGCGGGGGAGTTCGGCCCCGAGGGGAAGGTGAAGCGCGCGACCTTCACGCTGGCCGGCCGCACCTTCGCGTGTATCGACAGCGCGGTCGAGCACGACTTCACCTTCACGCCGTCCATGTCCGTCTTCGTTGAGTGCCAGGACGAGGCGGAACAGACGCGCGCCTACGAGCGGCTGAGCGAGGGCGGGGCCGTGCTGATGGCGCTCGACGACCACGGCTTCAGCCGCCGCTTCGGGTGGGTCAACGACTCCTTCGGGGTCTCCTGGCAGCTGAACCTGGCCTGAACGTCCCGGGCCTTCGGCACGCGGACGGAGCCCTCCCCGGAGGCGAGCATGGCCCCCTCGGTGACCCCCAGCGCATGTTCCACGGCAGCCCACCCGTACAGCGCCGCCACGAACCGTGACACAATGGCGCCCATCACACCGTGACGGCGTGACGGCGCAAGGTTGCTCCGCCCCACGCCGCGATGACGTTCACACGCGCCCACGCCGACGCGCGGCGGCCGGCGTTGGAACCGGGAGGGCGCATGCTGCAAGGCAACCGGCGCGGGGGCATCGGGGCGGGCGCGCTCGCGGTCTTCAGCCACCGGCCTTTCCGGCTTCTCTGGGCGGCGGACCTGGCCGCGGCCGTGTCCGGTTCGATGGTGAACCTGGTGGCCAGCATCGCCGTGTTCCGCATCACCGGAAGCGCGTTGAGCATCGGCCTCGTGCTGCTCGCGAGCGCGATCCCCACCCTGCTCGTGGGTCTGGTGGCGGGCGTGGTGGTGGACCGCTCCGACCGGAAGACGGTGCTGCTCCTCACGTACGTCTCGCGCGCCCTGGTAGTGGCGGCCATCCCGCTGCTGCTCACGGTGCACGTGCTGTGGTTGTACCTTCTGGTGGCGGTGACCAGCGGCATCCGCCAGTTCGCCTCGCCGGCGGCCGAGAGCATCGTGCCGGAGCTGTGCAACGAGGACACGCTGGTGGCAGCCAACTCCTGGATGGGGATCAGCTCGGTGGCCGCCATGACGCTGGGGTACAGCGCCGCCGGCTTGCTCGCCACCCTCATGCCGCTGGCCGAGGTGTTCTACCTGGACGCCACGCTCTTCCTGCTGGCCGCCCTGAGCGTCGCACCGATGCGGGTCCCCGAGCTGCCCCCCGCGACCGATACGGGCCTGCGCGCGGTGGCGCGCAACCTGCGCGACGGCCTGGGGCAGGTGTTCGGCCAACCGGTGCTCCGCTCGCTGTTCGCGGTAGCCGCGCTGTTCGCCGTGGTCATCGGACTATTCGAGGCGCTGCTGCTGCCGTTCGCGGTGCGCGCGCTGAACGCCACCGAGCTGCTGTACGGCCTCCAGTCCGGTAGTCTCGCCGTGGGCTACATGGCCGGAAGCGTGCTGTTGAGCATGGTCGGCGAACGGCTCCGGGAGGGGCAGTGGATCGTGGTGGGCATGGTGGGCATCGGCGCGGTCGGCGTGGCCTTCGGGGTCAACGGCTCGCTCCCCCTGTCGCTGGTGATGGTGCTGGCCGTCGGCATCCTCAACGCCCCGGTCAACCTCGCCCGGCGCGTGCTGGTGCAGCGGCACACCGCCCGGGAGATGCGCGGCCGGGCCACCGGCACGTTCCTGGTCGCCCGCAACACCCTGTACCTGCTGGGGATGGGTGCGGTGGGGCTCGCGGACCTGATGCCGGTGCGCACCCTGATGGTGGTCGTGGGTGCCGTGATGCTGGCCGCGGGCCTGGCGGCGGCGGCGTTGCCTGGATTGGGTCAGCCGCGCGCCGAGTGGCGACGGGCGGTGCGCCTTCTGCGCGGCGCGGCCGCGGCGCCGGGGTTGCAACGAACGCGGCCGGCGGCACCCGCGGACTTCACCGCCCTCGCCGCTCACGTCCCGCCGTTGCAGCACCTGACGGAGGCCCAGGTGCGGGAGCTGGCGGCCACCACACTGGTCGCCGACGCTCCCACCGGCACGGTGATCCTGCGTCGCGGTGAGGCGAGCGACGCCGGCTACTTCGTGCTGCGCGGGCGGGCGGTGGCGGGGTGGGACGAGGACGGCGCGTACCGCCCTCTGGAGACGCTGTGCGCGGGGGACGTGTTCGGCGAGATCGCCGCCCTCACGGGCGCGCCGCGCACGGCCAACGTGGTGGCGGAGGAGGACAGCCGGTTGGTCCAGGTGCCCGCGCTCGTGCTCCGGCGCATGGCCAAGGAGCCCCACATGCGCGCCTTGCTCAGCTCCAAGGTCGACGAGCGCATCGAGCGCATGACCCTGACGGCGTCCCCCGGCTTCCTGGGCATCGATCCGAAAGCGCTCAGCGATCTGCGCACCGCACACCCCATGCCCGCCGGCGCCGCATGAGCGCCGCGCGCCGGCCACGGAGGTCACGCGAAGGGAACCATCATGAACGCCATGCAACGCCTGAACCGCCTCGAACAGCTGAGGCCGCTGCGCCGCTTCGCGGCCGATTACCC
>CAVUBJ010000010.1:0-11854 GCA_963739805.1 uncultured Trueperaceae bacterium | reverse complement strand
GGGGGGCGTTGCGCTCGAGCCTGGTGCTGGGGGTCGTGTGGGCGGCGTGGCACCTGCCGCTGTTCCTGATGGAGGGCACCTACCAGTACCTCCAGGGGTTCGGGTGGCTGTGGTTCTGGCTGTTCCTCATCGGCATCCTCCCCCTGACGGTGGTGTTCACCTGGGTCTACGACAACACCCGCCGCAGCACCCTGGCGATCGTCGTGCTGCACTTCACGGTGGTGCTCGCGGCCGACTTACTGAACGTCTCCACCGGCACCAACGTGATCTCGACGGCCCTGTGGCTGGCGTTGGCGGTGATGCTGTGCGTCGTCTGGGGCCCCGCCACGCTGAAGCGCCGGCGGGGTCGGCCGGCGGCGAGCCCGGCGGGTCCGACGATGCCGTTCTGATCCCCACGCCCGATCCCGTGGCGGCCCGTCCGGCTGCGAAGTGCGCGATGGCGAGTCCTGCTTGGACCGGCCATCGCGCACGCGCTGTCTCGAGGATGGGTGACCCGCCAGCGCAGCCGCGTCGATCGCTCAGGCAGGCCCGGTCGGGCTCGGCTGAGTGAGCGCGGGGCGCTCGAAGAAGGCCGGCGGCGTGATGCCCAGCATGCGGAGATAGACGTAGCCCTGGCCCCGGTGGTGGATCTCGTTGTCGATGACGTAGAGCACCGTAGTGTAGATGGGCGCAGTCCAGATGCCGAAGGCGTCGGCGACCTGCCCGTAGCGCTCGGCGGGGACGCGCGGCAGGCTGTCCGCGAGGAGGCGGTCGGCCTCGTCCCAGGCTGCGAGCAGGTCGGCCTTGGTGGCAGGGCCCGGCGTGCCGTAGCCACCGCCTTCCCAGACGTCGTCGAGCATGCCCCTGACGGTGGGCGCGACCATCTGCAGCGCTTCGGTGGCGAGTTCGGCGAACGTGCGCATGCCGCCCGCGCTGAACGAGAACAGGTCGCTCTCCGGGAAGGCTTCGATCACGCGCCGCGTGAGTCCGCGGTGGCCCAGCCAGTGCTCGAGGAGGGCCTGTGGGGTCAGGACGGTGGGCGTGACGGTCGTGTTGGACGGGGTGGTCATCGTGCTCTCCTTCTGGGGGCGTCGGCCGCGCTCCCTCTTCAAGTTAGGAGAGATTGCCGTCAAGACGTGGCGGCGATTGGAACGATGTAGCATCGCGCCATGTACGACCCGGTGATGCGGGTATTGACGGTGTTGGAGATCTTGCAGGCCCGTGAGCGCGTGACGGGCGCGGAGCTGGCTCGACGCATGGAGGTGAGCCGGCGCACCGTGCAGCGCTACGTGGCGCGGTTGCAGGACCTGGGGATTCCGGTGGAATCGACGCCGGGAGTGGGTGGCTGTTACCGCCTGCGCCCGGGCTTCCGTCTGCCGCCACTGATGTTCGCCGACGACGAGGCGTTCGCGCTGGACCTGGGCCTGCGGGCGCTACGCCACCTAGGCCTGGACGCGCTGGCGCCGGCAGCGGAGGGCGCGTCGGCCAAGCTCGCCAGGGTGCTGCCTGCGTCGGTGCGCGAGCGCGTCGGGGACGTGGGGAAGTCCGTGACACTGGAAGCAAGCACGTGGACGGTGGCGACCGATCCTTCGGTGGTGGCGGCGTTCGTCGGCGCCATCCGTGCCCGCAGGCGGGTCGCCTTCCGGTATCGCTCGCACGAGGGCGTCGACAGCGACCGCGAGGTGGAACCCTACGGACTCGTTCACCTGGACGGTCGCTGGTACCTGGTGGGGCGCTGCCTCCTGCGCGCGGCCGTCCGGACCTTCCGCCTCGATCGGGTTTCCGACGTCGTCGACAGGGAGAAGGCGTTCGAGCGCCCCGAGAGCTTTGATGCGCGCCAGTACCTGGTCGCATCGCTGCCGTTCGTGATGCAGACCCACACGATCGAGGTCTGGCTGGGGTTGCCCCTGGAGGAGGCGCGGGGGCGGCTGACGCCGTGGCGGGCGTCTCTCGAAGCGGAGGGGGAAGGCACGCTCGTGCGGTGCACGCGCGGGGAGCTCGAGCCGTTCGCGGCGATGCTCCTCGGACTCGGGTGCCCCTTGGAGGTGCGCCGCCCCGAACAGCTGCGCGCCACGTTCCGGTCACTGGCGGTGCGGGCGGAGCGCGCGGCCAGCGAATCGCCGGGCGGTCGTGCGGTGGACGCCTAGGCGCTTCGGGCACAGGGTACGCCGTGGGTGGATGGTCGAGCGCCGTCCTCAGTGCCCGAGCGTGAAGACCCGCAGCAGCAGCGCCGGCTCCAGGACGAGGTCGATGAGCACGTGGGCGGCGATGACCGGCGTGAGGCTGCGCCGTCCGGCGACGAAGACGAGGGCGAGCGCCAGGCCGAGGGCGAACGTGCCGATCTGGGCCGCCACCACCGCGGACAGACTGCCCCCGAAGGCGTAGGCGTGGGCGAGCGCGAAGGCGCCGGCCGAGACCACGACCTGCACGACGGGACCGCGCCCCATGCGGCGGAGCGAGGTCATCAGGTAGCCGCGGAACACCACTTCCTCGACCACTCCCGCCACCACCGCCACCGGCAGGGCGACGAGCTGCAGGCCGGAGGCGTCGAACAGGTGGGCGCCGACGCTGGGATCGGCCGCGGTCCACAGGATGTAGCCGAGCGCGACGGCCAGACCGCCCGCCATCGCGGACGCCGTGGGGCGGCGTCCCCAGCCGAGGTCCCGGAGCCGCTCCCCGCGGCGCCGCAGCCGCGCCCGAAGCAGACCCAGGGCCGCCAGCTCACCGATGGCGGAGCCCACCAGGAACACGGCCACCCGCTACCCCGGGCGCGCCAACCAACCGAGGGGTACCGCCACCGCGAAGGCTCCGTAGGCGAGGGCCCCGATGACGCCGAGAAGGAGGGCGAGGGTAGCCACGACCTCCGCCCAGCGGTCGGACGCGGTGAACGCTCGTGCCCGGCGCTGTGCGGCCCGGCGTCGCGCGATGTCTCGGCCGGGCCGGGCACCGGGCCGGCCCGGCGCGAGGCCGTCCGGTCCCGGTGGCCGCGCATGGTCGCGGCGTGCTTCATCGATGACCTCCTCCGGGTTGCAGCAGCCGCTGGCCCAGCCCGTACACCAGGGCGTGGTACGCCACGGATCCGGCCGCCAGGGCCCAGCCCCAGGTCGGATGCCCGGCGTCGCCGAGCGCGGCGGCGGCGAGACCGGTGATCGCCAACTCCTGGATCAACCGCAGCGGTTCGGCCAGGCGCCCAGCCCAGCGGAAGTCGACGGTGCCCCAGAAGCCGAAGCCGAGGACGGGGGCGAGCACCGCGAGCCCCACGCGGGCGGCGAGGGTGCCGCCGGCATGCAGCCCCCAGGCGGCGAGGGCGAGGACCACACCCAGCTCCATCAGGGCGCGCGGGGCGATGAGGAGCCGGAGGGACGGTGCGAGGGTGGCGAGCGGGGCTGCGGGACGGGTGGCGTCGCCGTCGCGGCGGGTGGTGGGGTGTGCGGCGCGCGCGCTCACCGGACACCTCCGCTGACGGTGGTGGCGCGGGCCGCGCGGACGCGCCCGCGGGCGCCGCGCCGCTCGATGCGGGCATCGAGCCAGCCCGGCAGCGCCACCAGCGCGAGCATCAGCGCCATCGCCAGCGTCATCGGCCACGCCAGGGCGTCGGCGGCGAGCAGCAGCGCGAGCAGGGCCGCGGTGACGGCAGCGGCGGTGAGCGCGCGTCGGCGGGCGCCGGTGTCGAAGCCGGCCCGGCGCAGTGCCCCGCGCAGGTAGATCGTGGCGCCGGCGAGAACGAGCGCGAGCTCCAGCGCCGCGCTGAGGGCGGGGTGCGACCACAGGCCCAGCCCCAGCAGCGGCAGGTGGTCGGCATTCCCGGGCAGGAGGGGCAGGTCGGCGCGGTGGACGAGCAGGTCGAGGATCCAGTGGGAGAAGGTGACGGTGGCGATGGCGACCCCGCCGCCGCGGCCCCAGCGCCATGCGGCGACGAGTCCGGCGAGGGCGGCGATCAGAAGCGCTCCGGTGAGGGAGTGGCTGTAGGCGGCGTGGATGATGGTCTGTCCGTAGGCGGGCTGCTCCGGGTTCATGGGAGCGAAGCTCTCGAGCCCGGCTGACACGAATCCCATGAACACGACGTCGAGCAGGTAGGTGGCGAGCATCAGGGCCCAGAGGGGGACCGTGCGGGCGGCGGGCTTGCTGCCGGCGGCGAGGGCGAAGTGTCCGGTCGTCATCGGCGGGCCTCCTGGTTGCGGTTGCGGCGGAGTAGGGCGCGGATGGAACGGCGGGCGGCGGTGTGGCGGAGTTCCTTGTAGCGGTGGCGGGCGGCGAGGGCGTAGCTGTGCGTCATGGTGTGCCTCCTGGCGAGGGAGGGCTCGCTGGCCCTGCCCCTATCTGGCTTAGGTTATAAACTAAGAGGATTAGTCTTGTCAACCCTCGCTCCCACCCTCTCGGCCCCCTAAGCCGCGGAATAGCGTCGGGAACGCCATGAGCAGGCGTCTCGTGCGGCCACTCCCAGGCGCCGCAGCGACGGCGTCGCCACGCCGGGACGGTGGCCGCCGGCTCCAGCTCGGCGGCCACGGCGAACAGCGGTATCGGGCCGACCGCCGCCGAGGCCCAGATGGCCACGATGCGTGGGGCGATGGAGGAGCGGGGGCCTACGTTGGGCGGTCGAGGTGTCGATCGGCGCCGTGGGGGCGTGGGCCCGATAGCGGGTGTGCGATGTCCGGCCGCCGGCCGCACCAGCGGCCCACCGCTCAGATGTGTCCGTCGAGGCGGCGTTCCATGGAATCCTCGCGGTCCGGCGGCCCCGCCGGCGAGCACGCGATCGATCCAGCCACGCGTGAAGGGGAGGCGCGCCCCGCGCGCCTCCCCGGGCCTGACACGACCGGACGCACGCCGGTCAGTTGAGGCGCGTCGACCAATAGGTGCACTTCCCGGTCCACACCGTGAGGCTCTTGCTCCGCGTGGGATCGGGCGCGTTCACCGTGAGGGTGATGCGGCAGTCGTTGGTCACGTCGATGGCGTTGCCCGGCGAGTACGGCGTGAAGACCGTGCTGCCCGAGCCCAACGCGGTGTTGATGATGTGGTCCGCCCCGCTGTACGTCACGATGGTGCGCCAGTCGTAGGTGAGGGCCTCGCTGTCGGGGTTCTCCACCGTCACCTGCGCGGTGTAGCGCTTCGGCGCCGTGCCGAACAGGAAGCAGCCGTCGTCGCGGAGGTCGATCGTGGCGCCCGCCGTCGACGGCAACGTCGCCGCAGCCGATGAACTGTCCGTTGAAGAAGAGGTAGTCGTAGCCGTACACGCCGTACGACGTGATCTTCGGGTAGGGGTTGACGGGCGCCGGCTGGACGTCGAGCGTGGCCGTCCAGTTGCCCTGGGCGCCCTCGCCGTCGAGCGTGTGGACGCGCACCTGGCGCGACCCGGTGGTGCCGAAGGTGACGCTGCGCGCGCATCCGGTGGCCCCGTCCAGCGCGTCGGGCGCGTCGACCTGCCAGGTGGTGTTGGCGCACAGCGCCTGGCCGCTCGCCTCGTTGATGTCGGTGATGAGGGCCGTGATGGGGTAGGCCTCGCCCACGTGCGCCGTGCCGGCGTAGCTCAGCGTCACGGTGGGGGCCGTGTTGATCACGTTCACGAAGAGGTTCGCCTGCTTCACGCCGCTGCCGTAGCTCGCGCGCAGGGTGAGCGTGCGCACGCCCTGGGTGGCGAAGGTGCGCTTGAGCTGCGGGCCGAAGAGGGCGTTCGGATCGGTGCTCCAGGCGCCGTTGTAGAGGACCCCGTCCTTGTCCGAGGTGACCTCGAGCGTCACGCTCTTGGCCACAGGATGGGTCACGGAGAAGAACTGCGCCAGGTCCTTCTCGACGCGCAGGTCGACGTAGCCCGGGTTGGCCTTGATCGTGATGGTTGGGCTCACTGTCCCGCCGGGCGCGTTCTGCTCGGAGATCCAGCGCTGGCTGCGACGGGTGTCGAAGTCGAGGATGCTGAGGCTGTTGAAGATCGACGACACGTAGTCGGCCGGCACGTAGTAGTATCCGTGGTCGCCGGCGCCGCACCCCCAGGAGTTCTTGACGATGAAGTAGCCGCCGCCGCCGATGTTGGGCGTCACGCCCGCCTTGGTCAGGTCGAGGTTGCTCAGGAAACCCACGATCTGCACCGCGTGGCCGCCGTACGAGCCGGCCACCTCCTTGCCGGTGTCGTCGAGCCGCGTGCGGGCGTAGTTGCTGACGATGCCGTCGCCGCCCACGTCGTCCATGAAGCCCTTGTACACGGGGAAGCTCGCCATGATCACGTGCCCCTGGGCGAGCAGCATGCGGTAGCGCGCCAGGTCGAACGGATCGCCGTTCTTCCACACCTGGACCGCGCGCGAGGGCGCCGCCCCGGGTCCGCCGAAGTTCACGGTCGCGTAGGAGCAGAAGTCGAAGATGACGGTGGTGCACACCTCACGGCTCTCGTGGGCGGTGGGCGAGCAGGTGCCGCTGTAGCCGGTGCACGTGCCGCCGTACGCGGCGGCGTCGCCGTCGGAGCTGCTTGCCCGGCTCGGAGCCGGATTGTAGGTCCACGACGCTTCGCTGGGGAACTGCTGGTTCCGGTCGGCGGCTGCGTTCATGGCGCGCTCCGCCCAGTAGCCATCGGTGTAGTCGTTGGCGTCCCAATCCTGCTTCACCTTGTTGACCAGGAACTGCTCGGAGAGGTTGACGACGCTGTCGTTCTGCACCTGTTCACGGCTCTCGAGCGCGCCGATCGAGGTGAACGCCCAGCAGGTGCCGCGGCGCGCCTGCTGCTTCATCGGGCTCAGGAAGCTCTTGAGCGGGAACCAGTACTGGCCGGCGAGGTTGGTGGGGCTGCAGGCGCCGTTGTTGTCGGTGCCGTTGCCGGGGACGATCGCTTGGGGCCACACTGCCCCGCCCTTCTCGGCATGGGCCGCGCCGAGAAGGCTGGCGCTCGCGCTGGACTCCAGTAGGCTCTCGAGCTGCGCGAGGGCCGCGCGCACCTGCGTGAGGCTTGCGCCGGACAGGCTGTCGGGCGCAGGGAGCTGCGCCTGCAGGTCGGACGGCAGCAGCTCGTAGCTCAGCGTGTAGTCCGCCAGCACGTTGTCGCGATCGCGGGCGAGCGCTTCTGCGTCGGCGAGCTCGCGCGCCTGTTCGCCCAGTCCCAGGAGCGTGACGGTGTCGCCGCCGGGAAGGGTCACGTCCTCCCCGCCGCGGTAGTCGGGCACGCCCTGGACCTCTTGCAGCAGCGCCTGGACGGCGCCGGACTTGAGGGGCAGGCCCTTCAGCTCGGTCACGTCGGCATCGAACGCGTCCTCGCGGGTGCCGGCCTGCTCGGCCAGCATGGCGCTCGTGATCAGCTCGTACTGCCCCGAGGCGATGCCCTGCCGGAAGGCGTCGGGAGTGACGATGTCCGCCTCGGCCGGGATCGGCTCGTTCCAGGCGTTCTCCTCGGTGAACAGGTTGGCCGGCCCCTGGGTGCCGCCGCCGCATGCCGCCAGGAGCGCCAGCAGCAGTGGCGCCAGCGCCGCGGCGAACCCACCTCGGGCCGATCTCCGTCGCTTCATACCTACCTCTCCCTCCGGTCCCCGCCCGCGCGCGCCGGCCCTGCGGGCGCGGCGAGCGCCGCGCCGCACGCGGCGCAGTGACGGGCATAGGGGGTGTGGATCGGCGCGCCGCAGGCGGGGCAGCCGGGGAGCATCCGGCTACCGTCGATCGGGCAGAACACCTCGCCCGCCTCGTGCGGTGTCGCACGAAGGCACGTCGGGCACAGCCGATACCCGCTCATCTCGCGCCGTCCATGGACGGAGGGTAGGCTCAGGCCGGTGATATGCCGGTGATACCCCCCTCGGCCCCGGCGTCGCCGGGATCCCCGGTGGTCAGGTACTCCTGCCAGTCCCCCGGCAGCGTCTCGCCCAGCTCGGCGAAGCGCTCGCGCGCCTCCTCGAACGCCCGTCGCGCCTCGTCCGCGCGATCCATCGCGCGCAACGCCCGCAGGGTCAGGCGCAGGCCGCGCTCGTCATACGGGTCGGCCCGGAGCATCACCAGGCCGATGCGCCGCGCCTCGTGCGGATCGCGCTCGAGTAACGCGCCCGCCGCCATGGCCAGGGCGTGCGCCAGGGCCCCCTCGACCGCGGCGTTGCCGTGGCCCAGGTCCTCGCGGTACGGACCGCGCCACAGGCGCGTGTCGAGCGTGCGGAGGAACACCTCGGCGTCCGATGTCAGCGGCCCCAGCGCGTACCCCGTGGCGGTCGCCACGATCGCGTCGGCGCCGAGCACCTTGCGCGTCTGCGACACCAGTTGCTTCAACGCCACCAGGGCCGCGTCGTCCGCAGTGCCCGGGTACAGGGCATCGATCAGGCTTGGCCGGCTCTCGCCCGCCATGCCGGCGAGGCGGGCGTCGAGCAGCGCGGCCAGCAGCGCGCGCCGTTTGTGCCCGCGCAGCGCGATCTCGTGGCCTCCGATGCGCACCCTGAGCGGCCCGAGGAGCTCGAGCCGCAATCCCGCCGCGGGACCGGCGGCCCCCACCGGCCCCGCGGCGACGGTCTCCGTGTCGGGGAAGTAGCGGCGCGCAAGCCGGGCGCCGTTGAGCAGGCCGTGTTCCTCGAACCAGGTCAGGCGCTGCGCGGCGCCCGCCGTGTCGCCGCGCAGACGGTCGAGCTCGAGCCCGATCTTGTGCCCGTACGCGTGCCAATCGCTCTCGAACGCCATGGCCATGGCGCGGTGGTAGCACGCCTCGGCCTCCGCGGCGCGGCCGAGCGCCTCCACCGCGTACCCGCGCGCGAAGATCGTCTGGTACACGCCATCGGTGCGGCCGGGCAGCTGCCGGTCGAGCTCGTCGAGCAGCGACTGGGCGCGCTCGGGGCGACCCAGCCAGGTCTCGACGAGTGCCAGGCACGTGTACGCCTGCTGCGTCTTGTCGGGGTTGCCGAGTCGATCGGCGACTGCGACAGCAGCCGAGGTGTGCTTATGTGCCAGCGCCCGCGCGTGCGGCGACCGCCAATCGAGGTAGAGCTGGCCGAGCTGCGCCTCGCACGTGACGAGGTACGCCGACGGCGTTCCCTGGAGGTGGAGCGAGCGGCTCTCCAGCAGGTGCGCCTCGGCCTCCTCGTAGCGGCCCATCTCGTGCAGCAGGCGCCCCAGCTTGGTGAGGGTGCTGGCGTAGTGGCGCGTGCTGCCGGTGCGGGCGTAGAGCTCGAGCGCCTCCTTGGTGTCCGCCAGCGCGCCCGCCACGTCGTTGGTCTCCTCGAGGTGGGTGGCGCGGTTGTGCAGGGCAGACGCCAAGTAGG
Organism: uncultured Trueperaceae bacterium; assembly: GCA_963739805.1. Taxonomy (GTDB): domain Bacteria; phylum Deinococcota; class Deinococci; order Deinococcales; family Trueperaceae; genus CAVUBJ01. Next base: position 2,672 of record CAVUBJ010000010.1, on the reverse strand, counting down.
CGAGGTGTCCCGCCGATCGCGCGAGCCGCACGGCCTCGTGCAGCAGCGGAGCCGCGCGCACCCGGTCGCCCGCGTACGACGCGGCCAGGCCGAGCACGGTGACGAGCCGCGCGCGCTGCACCTCGGTCAGGTCCGGTGCGCGCAGCGCCACTCGCGCGAGGCTTTCGGCTTGTGGAAGAGCCTCCATCACCACCAGCGCGAACCCTACCCGGTATGCCAGGTCGGCCGACGGGGCCGCGTGCAGCTCGGGCCGTCCGAGCCAGGCGCGTACCACGTCGTCGTACCGCCCCAGTGCGAAGTGCAGCTTGATGGTGCGCTCGGCCCAGTCGTCCTCCCGCTGCGCGCCCGAAGGGAGGTGTGCCAGCAGCGCTTCGACCTGCTCGCCGTGCCCCTCGAGCGCGTGCAGCTCGGCCAGCTGCAGGACGGCCTCACGGTCGCCGGGGTCGTCGGCGATGGCGATTGCCAGCAAGCGACGCGCCTCGGCGTGATCGACGCGCTGCAGCATCCCGGCGGCCTCGTGGGCGAGGCCGTTGCGGAGCCCCCGCGGCGCGAACGGCACGGCCGCCGCCAGCATCTTGCCCGCCTCGGTCTCGTCGCGCGCGCGCATCTCGCGCGCGCCGGCGGTGAGGATCCGGACCGCTTCCTCGTCAGGAAGGCCGGCGTCCCCGACGTAGCGCGCCGCCTCGGCCGGATGGGCGCCATGGACCTCGACCGCGCGTCGCGCCAGCTCCCGCCTGCGCTCGGCGGGGAGCGTGCGGAGCGCCACCTCACGGATGAGGGGGTGCGCGAAGGCGCCGTTTCGCAGCAGGCCGCGCCGTCCGAGCTCGCGCTCGGCGCGCCGCAGCGCCGCGACCGGAACGTTCGCCACGGCCGCGATCACGCGGTCGGCCGCGCCCGGGTCCAGCAGCGCCTGCGCGTCCAGTACCGCCGCAAGACCTGGCTCCCCGCGCGCCCGCCGCAGCGGCTCCTCCAGCAGTGCCTCGATGGTCGTGGGCATGGAGTCTTCCTGCGGCGCGCGCCAGCGCCAGGTGCGCCCGTCGCTCCACAGGTGCCCCTGGCGCGCCAGGTGCCGGAAGTACGCCAGCGTGAACAGCGGGTTGCCGGCGGCCCGGGTATGGATCCAGTCCAGCGCGGCCTCCGGGACCGGGTTCCCCACCTCGGCCTCGAGCAGCGCCGAGGCGCCCGCGCGAGCGAGCGGGTCGACGCCGATGGGCCGGAACCCGGGTGGCGGCTGGTGCCGCGTCGTCACGACCAGGGCGCCCCCACGGACGTCACGCACGATGCGGGCGAGCTCGACGAGTAGGGCGACGCGCCCCTCGTCCGCCTCGTGGACGTCCTCGAAGGCGAGGACGAAGGGCGCCAGGCCGCGCACCACACGGCCCAGGGCGGCGGCGCCCGCCTCGGGCGCTACGGCCTCGCCCCGGGCGATGCGCTCGACCACGACGCCCAAGAGAACCGTTAGCGAGGGTGGGCGCTCCGCCGGCAGCGCGGCGGCCAGCGGGGCCGTGGCTGCGACGGTGAGGTGGCGGCACGGCGCGACGGCGAGCGCCGCTCGCAGCGCGTGCGTCTTGCCGATGCCGGCCTCGCCGACCAGCGCGAGCGCCAGGCCCGCCTGCCGACGCACGGCCGGTCCGAGGGCCTTCGACAGGGGTGACGCGGTGTCCGGCGCCGACACGGCGTGAGCCTTTCGCGGAGCGTGACCGAGTGCGGATGATCGCTGGAGATTGCCGCAGCATAGCGCGCCGCCGCGACCGGTGCGGTCGCAGGTACCACGCGGCCGCAGGCACGGCGCGATGACGGCCGCACGCACCGCCGTCTACCGGAGGCAGGGTTGGCTCGTGCGCGCCGCGCCGCTTGGTGGGCCCATCTGATGTGGATCGTGGGGGTGGGCCTCCTCGGATTCGGCACGGCGGCGCTGTTCGGGCGCGGACTCGGCCTGAACCGGGTTGCCTTCGTCCTCCCCCCACACGCTGGTCACCACCGTGTACTTCATTGCCTACCTGCGCTGGAGCGGCATCGACATCGCTGCCCACATACGCCGCCGCTGGGTCCTCGGGCTTGCTTGGGCCGCGCTGGCGGGCGTGTTCCGGGTACGCAACGTGCTTTCACAACCCGCCTCCTCCACCGCCTCCGGTGGCGTCCTGGCGCTGGATCTGCTGTGGTTGGGGGTGGTGTACGGGACTGTGGACGCTCTGCTGTTATCGGTGCTCCCGGTTCTCATGACGTGGCGTGCGTTTCGGTCCGCCGCGTGGGCGAGGCGCACAGGCGGGCGCATCGTGGTCGGCGGGCTGGCCCTGGTCGTCAGCTTGCTCGTCACGGCTGCCTACCATCTGGGTTCCCCGGAGTTCCAGGGCGCGGCGGTCGTTTCGCCCGTCATCGGGAACGGCATCAGCACGCTGGCGTACCTGGTGGCGAGCAACCCCCTGGGCTCGATCGTCAGCCACGTGGCCATGCACGTAGCGGCTGTGCTCCACGGTCCGGCCATCTTGCTGCAACTTCGCCCGCACCTCTAGTGGCCGTTGCCTCGCTTGCCGTGGCGCGGCGGCACAACGACGTCTCGATGCACGGCAGCGAGGTGGTAGGACGTTCAGAGGGCCGCGGCTGTGCGTGGACCCCGCCCATGGTTCCGTCGACGGGCCTCGCCCCCCGAGCCCCCTACCCGCGCGCCTTGT
>CAVUBJ010000009.1:617500-1410992 GCA_963739805.1 uncultured Trueperaceae bacterium | reverse complement strand
CATGTGGCCGGCGTTCGAAGGCGAGATCGACCGCCGGTTGGCCGCGCGCACCAACGACGCGATCTACCCGAACAGCTGGTATCTGGTTAGCGCCGGTTGGTGTGATCCCGGATTGGGATTTACCGACGATCGCCGTATCCGCTAGTGAAGGCGGGCGGCGCTTGGGGCACAGCGGCGTGGAGTGCACGGGGAGGTGCCCGAGGGGGAGGACGCCATGAACTTGGCGGCACCAGTAGCGTGCACGGCGATGGTCCACCGAGCATGCGGTGTGGCTCGCGCGCGCCTCTGTCGAGGAAGCTGATGGTGTACCACGGAAGGTGTTCATACTTCGCGAGACTCGAGTGGCGCGCGGGATCACGGTATAGGAGCCTCTGCGTCCGAGTCGGGCAGTAACCTAGGACATGCAGACGAAGACATCGACAACCCACCCCCTGCGCGTCGACTTCATCGACGGGCTGCCGATCAATGGACGTCTCGGCGTGACCATTGCGCCCGGGCAAGAAGGGGCGGAGCCTGTACGGCGGGGTGTGGGATCGCGACATGGACGCCGATCTCCGTACGCTCCGCAACGATGCTCGTGCCGATGTGCTCGTGAGCCTTCTCGAGGCTCACGAGTTCCCCCTCCTGGGCATCCCCGACCTATTGGACCGCGCTGAACAGGTCGGGCTTCGCGTGATCCACTTTCCCGATCCGCGACGTAGACGTTCCGCCACCCGTCGCGGAGCGGGCGTTTGGCGAACTGATCGATTCAATCCTCGCGGAGCTAACAGCTGGCAACACGGTCGTGGTCCATTGTCGTGGCGGGCTGGGCAGGTCGGGTCTTGTGGCTGCCAGCGTCCTAACGCGACTCGGCTTGGATGCCGATACCGCGATCCGCGAGGTTAGGCGGGTCCGTCCTGGCGCCATCGAGACCCAGGCGCAGGAGGCTTACGTGCTCGATCTCGCGAGCCAGCGAGCACCCCTCGATACCATCTCGCGTTATCGGGGCGCCTTGCTCGGACTCGCGGCCGGTGACGCTCTCGGCACTACGGTGGAGTTCTCGCCGCCCGGGAGCTTCGAGCCCCTCACGACCATCGTGGGCGGCGGTCCCTTTGGCCTGCAGGCGGGTCAGTGGACGGACGACACCAGCATGGCGTTGTGCCTGGCGGAGAGCCTGGTGGAGAAGGGCGGATTCGACGCACGAGACCAGATGGAGCGCTACGCACGCTGGTGGGGGGAGGGTTACTGGAGCAGCACCGGCGCGTGCTTCGACATCGGCGTTACGACGCGTGCAGCACTCGCGACGGTTCCTCGAGACGGGAGAGCCCTTCGCCGGTACGACCGATCCGCACGCCGCCGGGAACGGTTCGCTGATGCGGCTCGCCCCGGTACCCTTGGCGCACGCCCACGACCCCGAGAATGGCGATGGACCTTGCGGGCGAGAGCTCAAGAACCACGCATGCCGCACGCACCTGCATCGACGCGTGCCGGTACTTCGGTGGTCTGCTGGTGGGGGCCCTGCAGGGGCGATCGAAGGAGGAGCTCTTGGCGCCGCGCTTCAGCCCCGTTCCCGGCTACTGGGAGTCTCATCCGATGGACCCGCGCATCGACGAGGTGGCCGCCGGCTCGTTCCTGCACCGCGAGCCTCCCGACATCGATGGGCAGTGGCTGGGTCGTTCGATCGCTCGAGGCCGCCCTCTGGGCGTTCGCCAAGACCTCCACGTTTCGCGATGGCGCGCTAGCGGCCGTGAACCTCGGGAACGACGCCGACACGACCGGGGCCGTGTACGGCCAGCTCGCCGGCGCCTTCTATGGCGTCGAAGCCATCCCAAGGAGTTGGCGCGAGAAGATCGCGTTTGCCGACGAGATCCAATCGCTCGCCGACAAGCTCGTGCCGGCGCTGCTCACGAACCACGATCGCGGAGCGGAGTAGAGCGGGCGCAACAAGAGCGAGAACTGCGGCGCCGGTCCGATGCGAGCGGCCGCCTAGGCGTCGGTTCGCAGGTCGTCGAGCACCTCGGCGATGACGTGTCGGGCGCTGGCCGCGAGCGCGGGGTTGGTGTGCTGGTAGTAGGGGAGCTGGATCAGTGCGATGGAGAGGGCCCAGGCGCGGCCGCGCTTCCAGGTGTCTGGGTCGACGTTCAGCGCCGCCCGGTAGTGGTCTCGGGCGGTCGGTGGCAGGAGGGTCCAGGCGATGAGCATGTCCGCGGCGGGGTCGCCGACGCCCAGGCCGCCGAAGTCGATGACGGCGTGGAGGTGACCTCTGCGGCACAGGAGGTTGTCTGGTTTGAGGTCGCCGTGAATCCAGACGGGCGGCCCGTTCCAAGGCGCGAGGCTGAGTCCCGTCCTCCCAGGCCGCGGTGACGGTGTGGGTGTCCACGTGCCCATGGAGCTGCGAGATGGCCTTGCGAGTATCGGCGTCCTGCTCGGAGAGGTGTACGCCGCGGCCGGCGCGCGGCGCGCCCGTGGTGTCGAGCTGTTGGAGTGCCGTCACGAAGGAAGCCACCTCGGTGGCGAGGGCCGGTGCGTCGGGGAGGGCTCCGACCGTGGGGGGCTCTCCCTCGATCCAGCGGTAGATGGACCAGTGCCAGGGATAGCCCTCGGCCGGCTCGCCCATGGCGAGGGGCGTGGGGATCTCGACCGGGAGGTGTGGGGCGAGCGTTGGCAGCCAGCGGTGTTCCTTGTGGACGTCGTTGACGGCCCAGTGAATACGGGGGAGTCGGACCAGCATGTCGCTGCCGAGCCGGTACAGGGCGTTGTCCGTGCCTGCTGATGGGACGGGGACGATGGGCAGGCCGGCCCAGTGCGGGAATTGCGTCGCAAGGAGCCGTTTGACGAGCGACTCGTCGGTAGGGATCTCGTCGGCGTGCATCTTGTTATGCGTCATGGTGGGCCGTTCGAGCCGGTCGTGATGCCTTGGCTGGGTGTCTGCTCGCCCATACAAGATCGCCTACCCCGTTGCCCTTCGCCCGAGCGGACTCCAAGAAGCCTATAGCCGATCTGCCCACCGGAGTCGATGCTCGGAGGTCTCCGCGCCGCAGGGTCGCGGTTCGGGGTGGACTGGCCTAGATCTCCTCGCTCAACGTCGCTAGGTACTCCCCGTAGACCCAGACGCGGTTGCGCTCCTTGCCGGTGGTTTCGTGAACGATGCCGAGCCGCTCCAGGGCGTCGACGGACTTCTGGATCGTCGGTGCCGAAAGGGGCAAGGCCCTGGCCGCGTCGGGAACGCTCAGGAATACGTGCCTTTGCAGGTAGGCGTGTACTTGCAGTGCGCTCCCCGCCGTCCTCCCCAGTCCTTCGATCCGCCCACGATCACGTTGGAAGATCCCCATGAGCTTCTGCGTGTTCGAGAAGGCCTGTTGTGCTGTCTCGAGCACACCACGCAAGAAGAACTCGATCCAGGGCTCCCAAGCACTCTCTTCGCGTACGGCTTGAAGCCTGGCGTAGTACTCGTCGCGATTGGCTTTGAGATAGAGACTGAGGTAGAGCGTCGGCTCGAGGAGCACGTCCTCGGCACAGAGAAGAAGTGTCACGAGAAGACGACCCAAGCGCCCGTTGCCGTCGAGGAATGGGTGGATCGTCTCGAACTGGGCATGGGCCAGCCCTGCCTTCACCAGAGTTGGCGTTCGTGCAGGCTCATCGTGCACGAAGTGCTCCAGATCGGCCATCAGCTCAGGCACCAGCGTGTGCGGCGGTGGGACGTATCTGGCATTGCCAGGGCGTGACCCTCCGAGCCAGTTCTGCGACGTCCGAAAGGCGCCAGGCTGCTTGTCGCTCCCCCGCCCCTTGCGCATCAACACGCCATGGATCTCTCGGAGCAATCTTCCGGACAACGGGAAGTCGTCGGCTCGCAAACGATGGAGACCGTAGTCGAGGGCGGCCACGTAGTTGCTGACTTCGACGACGTCGTCGATGGGGACGCCCGGCATCTCGTCGAGTTCGAACAGCAGGAGGTCCGACAGACTGGACTCTGTGCCCTCGATCTGGCTGGACAGAACGGCCTCTTTGCGCACGTACATGTAGATGAAGAGGCGTGTGTCCGGAAGGAGAGACGAGATGCCGTCGAGCCTTCCGATCGCGCGGTTCGCCTTCTCGTACAGGTCTTGGACACCTCCGACTACTGAAATCGGGGGTTCTGGTGGGAGACGGTTCGGCACGAATGCACGTACGGTCTCCCCGGCTGTTGTCGTGGAACGGTAGGTGCCCGAAGGCTCCGTGGCTCGCAGTAGTGACCTCCGCGCAAGCAAAGAGTCTTTGCCTGGTCTGCAACTAACGAAAGTATAGCGCCCAATGCTTTGCTTAGCAAGGGCGATGGGTGAGGTGGTCCGCAAGACCGCGAGCGCCCGGCTTGATGCAAGATCGAGACCGCCCGGCTTGATGATGATGGTGCCAGATCGGAACTGCCGGTCATCGTCGCCCCCCGGGCGGTTGCCGTTCCGGTAAGCGCGAGAGCTGTTTCACGGGAGGTGCGCGTGTCGTAGCTGGGTTACCCGTTGGGGCTCAGCCGTCGTCGGCTCGCGTAGGCGCGGCGCGTGGCATAGCCTCTCTCATCCTGGCGAAGTACGGTGTTCGTACCGACCACGGTTTCGATGGTGGCGCGGCGGCCGACGGCGCGGGGGGTGCGGCTCGGCGGGCCTGGCGGGGCGCTTGCCACTGTCGAGGGTTTGGGGCAAGTCCGGCGAGGCATCGTGTGGTCGTCCGCCGGCAACGTCCACCCGGCGTGCGTACGGTGGTGCCGATCGGCGAGGAGGGGGTGAAGCGAGCGTCGCCGGAAGGCGACTCGGAGTTCGGAACCACGAATGAGGACACGAATGCGGGATGCGCGAGGATCACCCTCGGCGCGAAGGGGAGAGTGGCTGATGTCAACCAACGACGATGTTCGCAAGGCCTCGGCGAAGTTCTATCAAGCGTTGACCGAGATGGCCAACGGAGATTCGGCTGCGATGGTGGACGTCTGGTCGCACGGTGCGGCCGTCACGACGCAGCACCCCATCGGCGGTCGAGAGGTCGGCTGGGACCAGGTTCGTGACTCGTTTGCGCAGGTGGGCAAGCTCGCATCGGGCGGCCGCATCGAGTTGGTCGATCAGAGGCTCGAGGTCGATGGGGACATGGCCTACGAGTCGGGATACGAGCGAGGAGAGTTCACGCTTGCCGGGCACGACGTCAAGATCGACCAACGCGTGACGAACATCTACCGCCGGGAGGCGGGCGGCTGGAGGCTCGTTCATCACCATGCCGACCTTTCGCCGGCGATGGTCGACGTTCTCAAGCGGATTCAGGCTGCGTCCTAGACGACCGTTGGGCCTCGCACGGCCGGGGTTCCCTCTCCCGGGGAACGTCGTTTCGGCCACGCGAGATCGTTGCGCTGGTGGTTGGGATGGCGCTGGCCCGCCTGCAACAGGCGCGTGGCCTTCGAGATGGTCAAGGGCTCGGATCCCCCTCAAAGCTCGACCAGATAATATCCGTCCGGGACGGAGAGAAGCGGAAGCGGCTTCGGACGTCCGAAGCCGCTTTTCGTGCGGTGTTGTGTCACCGTTGTGTCCGTTGGGTGCGCCGCCTCGCCCACCGCCTTTCGCTTCGAAGGGGGCGCATCGCGCGCATCCAGACCTTGTGACCTTCGGAGGGGGGAAGGTGGTGTGTGTCGTCCCACACGCCTCCGCTTGACGACTTGGGTTGCCAACTTGTGTGCTGGCCCCTAGCGTGTCGGTTGGGAAGGCGATGGCCTTGTTCACGAGAACGTAGGTGTTCATGAATCATGAACACGTGCTAGAGTGTGAACATGAAGGTGGACGCTACCACAGCGTGGCACGTCCTACAGAGCTTGCCGGGTGTCACCGTGCGCTCCGAGAGCGCGCCGCGCCACGGCGGGTTGCATCCGGACGCACTCGTTTCCCTCAAGAGCGGGACGGGGGAGTCGCGGTACGTGGCGGAGGTGCGGTCTGCGGTCACGACGACCTTGCTGCCGCATGTATTGGCGCAGCTCGAGCGCCTACGTGAGGCCTTCAACCGGCCGCCGCTACTCCTTGCGCCGTACCTGACACCGGGCGTCACGCGGCGCCTCGTGGACGAGCGTGTGGAGTTCGCGGACGGGGCCGGCAACGTGTTCCTCGACGGCGAGGCGGCGTACGTGCTGGTGCTCGACCAGAAACGCCAGCGCGAACCCAGCCGCACAGGCTTCTCCGCGGTGGCGCTGCAACTGATCTACGCTCTGCTTGCGCACCAGGAGTTTCTCAAGGCCACCTATCGCGAGCTGAGCGACAAGGCCGGCGTGTCGCTGGGGAAGATCAGTACGACGGTGCGCCAGCTCGAAGACGCGGGGCTCGTAACGCGGGGGCGGAGCGGCGCGCTGCTGATAAGGGATGCGCGTGAGCTCCTCGAGCGCTGGGAAGTCGGCTACCTGGAGCGGTTGCGCCCGCGGCTCTCACCAACGCGGTGGCAGTTGGGCAAAGGTGGTCTGTTGGCAGACGCCGCTACCGCTGCGCGGGACTTCGACGACGTGTTGATCGGCGGTGAGGTCGCGGCGGACGCGTTCTTGGGCCAGCTGCAGCCCGGCACGTTGACCTTGCACGTGCCGGAAGGGCAAGCGAAGCAGGTCGCTGTGCATCTCAGGCTCCGCCCCGCCAACGGGGCCACCGACGTGGTGCTCGTCAGCCGCTTCGCCACGCTGCTGGACTTCGCAGACCCCACCGACGTCCCGAATGTGAGGCGGATGGAGACCATCCACTATGCTCACCCCCTCCTGGTACGCGCCGAGCTACTAGCGCTAGACGATAGCCGCTTGCGACAGGTCGCCCAAAACCTCCTGGAGGAGCTGATACTTCCGGGCCTTGGCCATGTCCAGGCCTGAACTCGTAGCATTGGCCGCGCTGGCGACGGTCGCGGAGGATCTTGGCGTGAGCATCGTGCTCATCGGCGCTCTGGCGAGGGAGATCGTGTTTGACCTGTCGAGCGCCGGCCACGCTCTCCGGGCCACGCGTGACGTGGATGCCGGTGTGCACGTCCAAGATTGGGACGCGTGAAGCAGCTGATGACTGCAATGGTTCATCATGGTCACTTCGTGCGCGTGGCTGAGCATAAGCTGCGGCACCACGACGGGACTGAGGTCGATCTCTTGCCGTTTGGTGGGGTAGCCGACGAGGGCGGCAACATCACGTGGCTGGAGTCGGGGCGGGTGATGTCGGTCGGCGGCTTCCTGGCCGCTGCCGAGCATAGCCGCACCGAGGACCTGGACGGCGTACGGGTTCGCGTCGTGAACTTGCCTGGGCTCGTAGCCCTCAAGCTCTTTGCTTTCGGTGATCGCCGGGATGCCAAGGACCTGCAGGACTTGCTCTTGATCCTCGGCGGGGCCTCGGACGAGCTCCGCCACCGCACCTACGAGGAACTCGACCCGGACGTCTTGGTCCAACTTCCCTACGAGCAGGTAGGGCCGCTGTTGCTAGGAAGGGATATCGCAGCGATGCTCCCCGGTCGGGAGAGGGAAGCCCTCATGGAGACTCTCGACACGACCATCTTGACGCCGCCCGATTACTCGCGGCTAGCTGTCGCGGACCGCTTCGGCAACCTCGAGCGATGGATTGGCTGGTTTGAGGCCCTCCGCGCCGGAATTGCCTAGCTCACGCCGCCGCGTTGGGCCGGAACCATCAGCGGAGTGGCAACATGCTGTGGGCGTCGGTCGAGTCGCGGACCTCGGAACGTCCAACGAGGCGGATCATGGCGACGGAGTGCCCCCTTCCGTAGCGCTTGGGTAGCGCCATTGACAGATACGGTGCAGCAGCAGGTCGATGGTGCGACTGGCCATGGGCTCGATGGTCGCAACCGCGCAGGACGTCGGCATCTTCTTGAGCGCATTGAATGATGGCTCATTGCTGAATGACGATGAGCAGGCGATCTACTCCTCCATCTACGAGTATGGACATACCGGCTGGTTACGCGGGTACTACAGAATCGCTCGCTATCACAAGGACATCGATGCGGTCGTGGTTCAGTTCGTGAATACCGCCGGCGGCACCACCGGCCTGGGGCATGCCGATGGGCCGTGCTACCCTCCCGCCATGACCCCATCCGACGCGGGCGGCGGTCGCTTCGAGGTCCGCGCCCTCTCGGCCGACACGTGGGACGCGTACGCGGACCTCGCGGAGCGGCACAACGGGGTGTGGGGTGGGTGCTGGTGCACCTATTTCCACACCTTGCGCGCCGCCAAGACCTTCTCGGCGGACGACAACCGAGCGCTCAAGGAGCGCCTGGTGCGCGAGGGGCATGCGCACGCCGCTCTGGTGTTCGACGGGGAGACGGCCGTGGCGTGGTGCCAGTTCGGCTCGCCGTCGGAGCTGCCGAACATCTACCACCGCAAGCAGTACGATGCCGAGCTCGACGCCCTGCCCGACTACCGGCTGACGTGTCTGTTCGTCGACAAGCGCTACCGCCGGAAGGGCGTGGCGGCGCTCGCGGTGGAGGGCGCCCTAGGGCTCATCGCTCGGGCGGGCGGGGGCGTGGTGGAGGCGTACCCGCAGGACACCGGCGGCAAGAAGATCTCGTCCTCGTTCCTCTACAACGGCACGCGGAGCCTCTTCGAGGCGGCCGGCTTCGCCTTCGAGCGCTCCAAGGGCAAGAACCATACGGTCATGAGGCGGCGCGTTCCGGCGGGGTGAGTGTGCCGGGCGCGCCCGCCAGGTCGCTGCGCCCCAACGGACACGCCGGCACGGCGGACATGGCTGCGAGCCTCCGTTCACGCGACTCCGGTTCGCCAAGCGCCCGCCCGTTGAGGTGCCACCGTCACCGCGACCGCGTCTGGCTCCTCGGCGGCAGCGACACCTGGCGGAGCGGTTCGCCGGGCGTATCGACGGGGAGATGCCGCATCTTCTCCAGCCCCTCCGCGTTCTTTTCTTCCGACGGCTGCAGGTCGTCCCAGGCCTGCAGCTGGGCGAGCGTGCGTTCGGCCCAGTCGTCGACGGTGTTGAGCAGGCTCACGAAGAAGTCGACCGCGAGGGCGCGGATGTAGACCTGGTCCTGGGTGACGTTGATCCCGTCGAGGAATTCCTGCTTCACCTCGCCCGCGAACTGGAGCATCGCCTGCGCGTCGGCGCGTACCTGGTCGAGCGTGTGGAGTGCCTCCTCCTTCGTGCCCAGGGGGCATACGAAGATCCGCAGCATCGCCTCGAAGTTCATCGAGAACGGGGAGATCGGCGTGCCCAACCACTCCCGAAGGGCGTCCTTGCCCGCTGCGGTGATGGAGTAGACGGTCCGGGACCGCTTGCCGGTGTATTCCGTCGCGCCGTCGATCAGGCCCATGGCCGCGAGCCGCTTCGCTTCCCGGTAGATGGCGCTCTCGGCCCGTGGCCAGACGTAGCGGTAGTAGCGGACGCGCTGCTGCGCGAGCTCGTAGGTGGACCAGGGTCGCACCGCTACCTGCGCCAGGACCGCGTAGGACGTCGTCGTCAGATCATGCTCATGCCGACCTCTTGATTTCCTCCAAATTGGAGTATAGACTTACTCCTAATCGGAGCATATCACCGACGGGCGGGTGTCCGACGGGCGGGTCCGCAAGCGGCGGGTCCGCGAGAGGTGGGTCCGCAAGCGGCGGGTCCACGAGGGGTGGGTCCGCGAGAGGCGATTCCGCGAGAGCTGGATCTCCGCCGGGCGTATCCCCGCCGAAGCCACGCAGTGGGCAGCGGAAGGAGGCAGGCCATGGAACGAGGAGCCATCCAGGTGAGCGGCGTGCAGGGATCGCCTGTCAGTGTCGCGGGGGAGTCCCTGATCGAGCTGGGCAGGGTAGCGCAGGCACGCATCCTCTTGCCCGACGATGCCGACTTCGCGGAGGCGACACGGACGTGGAACGGGATGGTGGCCCACACGCCGGCGGTGGCCGTGCAACCGGAGTCCGCGGAGGCGGTCGCGCGCATCGTCCGCTTCGCTCGTGAGCGCAGCCTCCTCCTCAGCATCCGGGGCGCCGGGCACAACATCGCGGGGACGTCGATCGCACCGGGGGGCATGACCATCGACATGTCGCGGATGCGCTCCGTGACGGTGGCGCCGGACGAGAGGCTCGCTCAGGTGCAGCCCGGATGCGTCCTCGGTGACGTCGACGGCGCGACGCAGGAGCACGGCCTGGCCACGGCGCTGGGGTTCGTCTCCGAGACCGGCGTCGCCGGGCTCACGCTCGGCGGGGGGTGGGGGTACCTGACGCGACGCTTCGGGTGGACGGTGGACAACCTCGAGGAGGTGGACGTCGTGACCGCCGATGGCGACGTCCTCACCGCCAACGCCACGACGCACGACGATCTGTTCTGGGCCGTGCGCGGCGGGGGTGGCAACTTCGGGGTCGTGACGCGCTTCAGTTTCCGGCTCCACCCGGTCGGGCCGCGCATCGTCGCGGGCTTGACCGCCTGGAGTGCGGACCGGGCCGGCGAGATCCTGCGCGCCTACAGGGAGATCACGAGCGCGGCACCGCGCGAGCTCACACTCGCCGTGGTGATTCGGCACGCCCCGCCGGCGCCGTTCGTTCCGCCGGCGTGGCACGGCAAGAAGATCGTGGCGGTGGTGGCCTGCTACACGGGAGCCGATCCCGACCGCGACCTCGCCGCCCTGCGGCGGCTTCCGGACCCGATCCTCAGCACGCTCGGGGAGATGCCGTACACGGCGCTGCAGTCCATGCTGAATGCGAACGAGCCGAAGGGCCCGCACCGCTACTGGAAGACCGAGTTCCTGCCGGGTCTCCCCGACGGCTTCCTCGATGCCTTCGTCGAGGGCGGGCTCGGCCTCACGAGCCCGATGAGCCAGTCGGTGCTGTTCCATCTCGGCGGCGCGCTCAACGAGCGAGCGTCGGACGACGGTGCCGTAGGGAACCGCGACGCGCACTACATCGCGGGCTTCTCCGGGACCTGGCCGCCCGACGTCCGACCCGAACCCCACATCGCGTGGGTGCGCGCGTCGTGGGAGGCGATCCGCCCGTACTCCACCGGCGGCAACTACGTCAACTTCCAGGTGCATGACGACGACGCGACGCGGCTCGAGGCCGCCTACGGGGAGAACTTCGAGCGCCTGCGGCGGGTCAAGGGGCGCTACGACCCGGACAACTTCTTCCGCGTCAACCGCAACATCCCGCCGATGGTCTGAACCGGCGCGGCGGCTCGATCCGCTGCGCGGAAAGTACTTCACATCCATGGCGCGCGGGCTTCCCTGGTGGGTGCCAGCCACCCGCAACGATCGGTTGGCTGAAACGATTGGTTGGCCGAGGCGTGCACGGGCGATACGCCGACCCCGCTACCGCCCACCAACACCGAAGCGCTGATGGCCGGCCCCCGCACTCCACGGAGCCATACATTTCCGCCGACCCAGCCGCGGTAAAATGTACCCACTGGCTGCACCGGGACCTGCAGCTCATGGGTTGACCGGAGACGGTCTCGTAGCCGCATGCGGCGCCCGAGCCCTCGAGGCGACGGCCGCCGCTCGCGTTCGCCGCACCCTGCCGTCGGCGGCTTGCCGCCGACCAGGACGCGGCCGGAAATGGGAGGCGAAGATGTCGGACAAACCTGACGCGGACCAGGGCAAGTGCCCCGTCGTGCACACGGGCACGCAGGTGAGGTCGAACCGGGACTGGTGGCCGGACCAGCTGAACCTGCACATCCTCCGCCAGAATGGCTGCAAGGTCGACCCCATGGGCGACGCGTTCGACTACGCCCAGGCGTTCGCGAAGCTCGACCTGGATGCGGTCAAGAAGGACCTGTACGCGCTGATGACCGATTCGCAGGACTGGTGGCCGGCGGATTACGGCCACTATGGGCCGCTGTTCATCCGCATGGCCTGGCACGGCGCGGGCACCTACCGCATCGGCGACGGCCGCGGCGGGGCCGGCTCGGGGCAGCAGCGCTTCGCGCCGCTCAACAGCTGGCCGGATAACGTGCTCCTCGACAAGGCGCGCCGCCTGCTGTGGCCGATCAAGCGCAAGTACGGCAACAACATCTCGTGGGCCGACCTCTACATCCTGGCCGGCAACTGCGCCCTGGAGTCCATGGGGCTGAAGACCTTCGGCTTCGGCGGCGGGCGCGCGGACGTCTACGAGCCGGACGAGAGCACCTACTGGGGCTCCGAGACCGAGTGGCTCGCCGATGCGCGCCACGCCGGCGACCGGGACCTCGAGGACCCCCTCGCCGCCGTCCAGATGGGCCTGATCTACGTGAACCCGGAAGGGCCGGACGGCAAGCCGGATCCCGTCGCGTCCGGACGGGACGTGCGGGAGACGTTCGAGCGCATGGCGATGAACGACTACGAGACCGCGGCGCTCACCATCGGCGGACACACCTTCGGCAAGACCCACGGCGCCGGCGATGCAGCGCTGGTCGGGCCCGCGCCCGAAGCCGCCCCCATCGAGGAGCAGGGCCTCGGCTGGCAGAGCAGCTACGGCAGCGGCAAGGGCGCCGACACCATCGGAAGCGGCCTGGAGGGCGCCTGGAACCCGACCCCGACGCAGTGGGACAACAGCTATCTGGACATGCTGTTCGGCAACGAGTGGGAGTCGGTGAAGAGCCCGGCGGGCGCCTGGCAGTGGATGCCCAAGGAGTCGAACGACAGCAACATGGCGCCGGCCGTCGACGATCCCTCCAAGCGGGTCCCGATCATGATGACCGACGCGGACATGGCGATGCGCATGGACCCGATCTACGAGCCCATCGCGCGCCACTTCCACGAGCACCCCGAGGAGCTCGCGGACGCCTTCGCCCGCGCGTGGTTCAAGCTGACCCACCGCGACATGGGCCCGCGCTCCCGCTATCTGGGCCCCGAGGTTCCATCCGAAGAGCTGATCTGGCAGGACCCCGTGCCGGCGGTCGATCACGAGCTCATCGACGCGGCCGACATCGCCGACCTCAAGGCCAGGATCCTCGCCTCGGGCCTGTCCGTCGCCGACCTGGTCTCCACCGCCTGGGCCTCGGCCTCGACGTTCCGCGGCTCCGACAAGCGCGGTGGCGCCAACGGGGCGCGCATCCGTCTCGCACCGCAGAAGGACTGGGAGGTCAACCAGCCCGCCCAGCTGGCCAAGGTGCTGGAGACCCTCGAGGCTGTCCGCAAGGAGTTCGACGCCGCGCAGTCCGGCGGCAAGAAGGTATCGCTCGCCGACCTGATCGTCCTTGGCGGCTGCGCGGCCGTCGAGCGGGCCGCGAAGAACGCCGGCCACGCCGTGGAGGTGCCGTTCGCGCCCGGGCGCACCGATGCCTCGCAGGAACAGACCGATGTGGACGCCTTTGCCCCGCTCGAACCGGCCGCGGACGGTTTTCGCAACTACCGGAAGGGCGAGGTCGCCGTGCGGCCTGAGGAGCTGCTGGTCGACAGGGCGCAGCTCCTGACGCTGACCGCGCCCGAGATGACGGTGCTCGTCGGTGGCATGCGCGTGCTGAATGCGAATGTGGGTCGGTCCGCGCACGGCGTCCTCACCGGGCGTCCCGAGACGCTCAGCAACGACTTCTTCGTCAACCTGCTCGACATGGGCACGCAGTGGAAGGCGACCTCGGAAGACGGAGACGCGTTCGAGGGGCGCGACCGGGAGACGGGTGAGCGCAAGTGGACCGCCACGCGCGTCGACCTCGTCTTCGGCTCCAACTCGCAGCTCCGTGCCATCGCGGAGGTCTACGCCCAGGACGATGCGGAGGAGAAGTTCGTGCACGACTTCGTGGCGGCCTGGAACAAGGTCATGAACGCGGACCGCTTCGACCTGGACTGAGCCGGGAAACCCCGTCCAGCAGGGCAGTCTGAGGGCCCGAGGGTTCGAATCCCCTCAGCTCCACGTAGGGAGGGCCGCGACGCTTCGGAGTCGCGGCCCTCCCTCGCGTGGGTCTCCCGCCGCCGGCCTGCCCCCATGGGCCGCCACGCCCCCACGCCGGGAGCTCCTGTGGGTGCAAGATCACGCCGGGGCGCGCGCGCCCCGGCGTGATGCGGTCGTCCCTGCGATGCTCAGACGGGCTGGATCGGTGCGAAGTCGTTCGGCTTCGCGTCGCCCTCGTACTTCTCCGCCTGCACCAGGTTGCTGTGGGCGATCGGGCTCTGCGCCACCTGCGAGCTGCCGGCCTGGCGCGTGAGCATGTTGGCGCATCCGCCCGCGTCGAGGCTACCGATCGTACCGGACTCGGTCGGGCGGTACCAGGAGCCCTCCTGCACGACGATGACGTGCGGTCGCACGGCGTCGGTCACGTACGCACCGCAGAGGGTCTGCCCGCGATCGTTGAACACCCGTACGACGTCGCCCGTGCTGATCCCGCGCGCCTCCGCGTCGACGGGATTGATCCTCACCGGCTCGTAGCCATTGACCTTGCTGTCGCCGTGGAGCGTGTCGACGTTGTCATACGAGGAGTGACGACGCCACATCGGGTGCTTGGTGATGAGGTGAAGGGGGAACTTCTCGGCGCATCGGGCTGCCCAGCCACTCGGTGGGCTCCATCCACTGCGGCGTGCCGGGGCATTCCGGATAGCCGAAGGCCTCCACCACGTCCGAGTGGATGTGGATCTTGCCGGACGGCGTCGCAAGGGGGTTCGTCATGGGGTCCGCGCGGAACGCGTGGAACGGGCTCGCCGGGATCTCCGGGCTGTCCTGGGTGGGGAACACGTGGTATCCGGCCGCACGGAACTCGTCGTAGCTCATCGGGATGTCCGACGCGCTGTAGAGCTCGCGCAACCAGGCATCCTCGGTCTCCTTGCCGTCCGTGAAGGCGTCCTTGAAGCCGAGACGCTCGCTGAGGGCCGTGAACACGTCGAAGTCCGAGCGCGACTCGCCCAGCGAATCGATGATCTTGTGGTGATACACCACGTACTCGTCCGATTGGCTGAAGTCGTTGCGCTCGAACAGGGTGTTGATGGGGAGCACGATGTCGGCGAACCGGCTGGCGGGCGTCCACCAGGAGTCCTGCACGATGATCGTCTCCAGCTTGCGGAACGCCTCGAGCGTCTGGTTGATGTTGTCCTGCTGATTGAGGCTGGAGCCGCCCAGCCAATAGAACATCTTCACCTCGGACTTGCCCGGCTCCGGGTAGGTGATCGCCTCGCCGTTGTAGTTGTGGGTAACCGGCGCATTGAGGATCGATGGGGCGATGTACTGCTCGAGCATCTTCTGGGTAACGGGATTCGACCCCGCCGACAGGCGCCCAGGGCCTCGTCCGATCGCGCTTGGGACGCCCGTGCCTACCCCAGATGTAGACGGACAGGCCGCCACCATCCATCCCGAGCTCGCCCTTCATCGACGCGAGCGCGATCGGGAGCATCACGGACGCGTGCTCACCGGACTCCTGCCGGTTGATGCCCCAGCCGGGCGCGAGCAGCGCGTGCTCGGTCGTGGCGTATTCCATCGCCAAGGCTCGGATCGTCTCGGCGGGCACATCGCTGATCTCGGCTGCCCACTCCGGTGTCTTGGCCTGCCCGTCGGTGGTCCCCATCACGTACGCGCGGAAGGGCTCGAAGCCGACGGTGTAGTTGGCGATGAACTCCTTGTCGTACAGGTCGCCGGCGATCATCTCGTGGGCGATCGCCGCCATGATGGCCCCGTCCGACCCCGGGCGCGGGGCGATCCACTGGTCGGACAGCTCGGCCGTCTCCGTGTAGAGCGGATCGATCGTGATGACCCGCGTGCCCTTGCGCCGGAGCTCCTTGATCCACTTGATGTGCTGACCGGTCGAGGTGCCCACGCGGGTGGTATTGGCGGGGTCGCCGCTCCAGAAGATCACCAGGTTGCCGTGCTCGAGGATGTCCTTGATGGAGTGGTTCGGATACCCCATGCCGATGTGGTGCGGCGCCGACCACACCCAACAGGCATAGCTCTTGTTGCCCTGAAGGCCCGTCGACCCGCCGAAGAGGTTCATGAAACGGCCGCGCTGGGCGTTCTTCGAGTGGAAGTTGCCCTTGGTCGACCAGCCCCCCACGCTGTTGGCGAAGATCGCTTCGTTGCCGTAGGTGTCCTTGACACGGCTCAGCTCGGCGGCAACGAGATCCAGCGCCTCGTCCCAGCTCACGCGCCGGTAACGGGGTTCGCCACGAGTGGTGCGGTCCCCGGCGCCGCCGGGTTGCCAGTCCACGCGCACCATCGGGTACAGGATGCGGTCCGAGGCGTAGACGCGACGATCCCAGTTCAGCGCCATGGGCGATGCTTCCATCGTCGGCGCGTCCAGGCTCTCGACGCGAAGGATCATGCCGTTCTTGACGACGACCTGGATGAGGCCCTCGTTGTCGGCCGTGCTCAGGACCTCCTCGGTACCGTACGCCGGAAGGATCTCATTGATCGCGGCGGCGCTCCCCACCAGCGCCACGCCACCTCCCACGGCCATGCCCTTGAGTACGTCTCGCCGACCCACTTGGCGACTCAACCAACCTTGCCCACGCTTGATTGTCATGTCGATGCTCCTGAGTGAAGAGAGATGCTCGCCCTACAGTCGGTCGTCGGTCAGTCGTCCTACCCTCCCCCCATCTGCCGACACACGAACAAGGAACTGCCCGGAAAACGGACAGTTCCTTTGCGTCGCGGCAGGTCAATCGGTTGCCCGAGTGGCCCCGGAGGAGCGCAGCCATCGAAGCTACGTACTCCTCGGCCGGAGGCACCCCCAGACCTGGCAGGGCTTCGTCCCCGGCTCGGAACTCGTGTCTCGAATGTACGCGGGTCGTCGGCCTCGGGGCAAAGCCAATTGTCCCGTGCAGGAGCGCGCCGGGGCGGGTCGCCGCGCCGCCGCGCCCGGAAGCGGCGCGCGCGCACGCGGCCCGCCCGGAAGCGGCCCGCCCGAACCCGCGCGGAGTTCGACTCGTCTCGGCCGGATGGTCGCGGAGTGGTTGGGTTCGGACGTACCTGGAGTCGGTCGTGGCCCGTGGGCGCCTTGTTGCCTTGGGCTCAGCCTGGGCGTGCGCAGAGTGTCCGGGGAGTCGAGGCGACGCCGATGCCGCTTTGCGCGCCTCAGGCAGCTGCGCCTACGGGCGTCTTAGGAATCTCAGGTAGAAGGCTGCGAACACCATGACGATGCCGATGTTCGCGAGCAGCCGTGCCCCGAATCGGTGTCTGAAGAACAGGAGATCGACGCCGACGATCACGGCGATCATGGCCACCGCGTAGAGCACCGAGACGGTTGGTCTTGTCATGGTTGGTCACCACCGCGAGTGTACGCCCAAGCGGTGGATGTGATCGGGCTTGGCGCCGCGGGCACGCATCGGGAGAAGTGGCGAAGAGTCGGTGGCTGTGGCATGCAAATCTCGTACCCGCCGGCCGTGTGTCCTGCCGGCCGGTCGACAATGGATCTTGCCGCCCGGTCCGTGAGGGAGCCCCGCTTGCCGTTGTCTGTCGCGTTTGCGGCTCGCAGTTGGGATGCGCTACTTCTTGCGCTCAGCCGCACGCTCGAGGGCCGGGTTGAACGCCGCCGAAATCTGCAGGCAGGCCTCGGCAAGAGGTGGGGCCTGGAGGTCGTTGTTCCTTAGAAGGGCTGTCCACTGGCGGTTCCACCGCGCGTCCTTGGCGTATTCGTCAGAGAGTCCGGGTGGTTGTGAGTCGACCCCGGTCTTGCGCCGCTCGTAGGTGGCCCTGATGGCGGCCTCGAGCTTGGAGCGGTCGACTTCGATGTGCTGGGCGATGAACCACAGGTCGAAGTAGTCCTTGAGGCGGCTGTTGATGAGCCCGAGGCTGGTGATGGCCTGGAGCTTCTCTGCGACCACCGTCTCGATCGCGTAGCCCTTGAGCGTGGGGGCGGGTTGGTCGAGGAGCGTGCGGTAGGGAACGTCGGTGGGAGGGGGCACCGTGGCGTCCCCAAACGCGACGTCGATTCGAACGCGGAGCCGAGCGCCGGCGAGGTCCGCTTGGATTCTTGCCCGAAGGCCCGCGTAGGCATTGCGTTCGCGGATGCCGTCGATGGTCAGGCTGTTGAGGTCGTAGGCGAGGCCGTCCGGTAGGTCGAGTGTGGCCGCTTCGAGGATGGCGTCCGCCAGGTGTTGGCGGCTCTCGTCGCCTCGTGCCAGGAGGTCCCCGTCCCGTGAGGCCCGGTAGCTGTCTTCAGGGAGGTACTGGCGTAGGAGCTGGGCTCCCTTCAAGATGTAGCTCTCGGCGTGCGGTGACAGGCTCAGGCGATAGAGGGTGCGTTCGATGGCGTAGGTCGTCAGGGTGAGTTGAACGTCGATTCTTCGCTCGCGGGCGAGGCGAGTTAGCCGGTCGCGGATGCTCTGTGGGGAGCTCATGAAGTGAGCGCCTGGAGGTAGGGCGCGAGCACGCCGTCGACCCGCAGCAGCTTCGCCTGGTAGAGGAGATCGCTGAGGGTCCCCTCGCGCGTGACGTAGGTGCGTAGCGTTTCGAGTGCGAGCTCGAGCCCCACGCGGCTCCGGAAGCGGAACATGTCCGCCACGGTCCGTGACGCAGTTGTGATGCGGATGGGGGTGCCGTAGTGGTCGTGATACTCGATGGCTGAGGAGCCGAGAAGCGAGGGGTCGGTGTAGACGATTTCGAGTCGTACGATGTCGATCTTCGGGTGTGGCGTGTGGCTCGGGAGGGTGATCCAGACTGCGGGCGGGGTGGCCGTCGTGAGCTCGTGGAACTGGGCGGCCGACAGGAGGCAGATGGTGGCGCGGGGGATGCGCTTGCAGACCTCGGCAAGGGTGGCGTTCTCGTCGGTGGGAGCATCAGCCAGTTCGTAGAGGCCGCGCGCAACCCGGCGTATCTTTCCCTGCCTGACGAGCCTGGTGAGATAGGCTCGCGGGATTCCGGCTTCCTCGACATCGCGCGTCCGGACGAGACGCTCTCGGCGAAGCAGGGCCAGAAGGTCGTGGGTGTGATTCGCGGCCGCCATGTGTTTCAATTCTTATCACATTGCCAACGATGTGATAAGAATTGGAACACAGAGTCAACTACGACCGCCACCGTGTTTCGGGACTCGCCGATACCCGTCCGGGACCAAACGCTGGCGCAGACGCTTGTTGCGCTTCAAACATCTTGCCCTGTCGCATCGACGGCTTCGGGCGCGCGTCTGGCGGGTGTAGCGGCGGGGTCGTCCACGCGGTGGGAGCCTCCCGAGATCGTCGGGAGTTGCCGGATCGCTACGGGCGGCTGTAGGCGCCCGTTCGAGCTGCCGAGCGCTACGTGTAGTCTCGGATCACGATGAGTTCATACAACACAAATCTCGCGTCGGAGTTTTACGTGTTGGCGACGTTGTATCGGTTGGGTATCGATGCCTCGCTCACGCTAGGCAACAAGAAGTCGGTCGACATCCTCGTGGTCGGGGGCGAGGGCAAGGTGCTCACGGTGGATGTGAAGGGTGTTGCGGGGCGCTACGATTGGCCTGCGGACAACGTCCATCCCGACGGATTGGTGCGCCACTTCTATGTGTTCGTGTCGTTTGAGGCGCATATTGATGATCCTGACATCCCGCCCAGCGTATGGGTGGTCCCTTCGGCTCACGTGCATCGCTTCTTGAAGTCATACAGGACGCGCACTGTGGTGTCGCGCAGCCTGTTGAAGAACCAAGGTGCTGAGTTCAAGTCAGCGTGGCAGCAGTTGGCGCAGTGATCCGTGGTCGGTGCCGGAAGCCGACAGCCGACAGCGCATGCTGTACGTGGGTCACGCCGGTTCGGTCGATCAACCTGGCGAGACCCCGGGCGTTGATCCAATTCAGTTGTGGGGATCTCCGCTGTGCCGCCGGCCCCCATGACGCACCCCAACGCGGCCACCACGGCGCCGACGCCCTACGCCAGCGGCAGGGCGGGTAGCCGGCCGCGTACCGCGACCGCGCGCGGCCGCAGCGCGCCGTCGAGGACGACCAGTGAGCCGTCCTTCCCGGTCTCGAGGCTTCCCAGGCGATCCGACACGCCCGCGGCGTGCGCGGGGTTGAGCGACAGCAGGCGGCAGGCCAGCGGGAGCGGCAGTCCGCACGGGCCCGCCAGGAACCGCAGGCAGGCGTCCATGGTGGCGACGCTCCCGGCGAACCGGTTCCCGTCGGGCGTGCGTGCGACGCCACCGTCCACCACGGCGGGCGTCCCGCCCAGGTCGTAGCGGCCCGGGCCGAGGCCGGTCGCGCGGATGGCGTCGGTCACGGCGAACACCCGCTCCGGGCCCTTCGCCTTGAGCACCAGCGCTACGAGCGCGGGGGGCAGGTGGTGGCCGTCGGCGATGATCTCCACGTCTTCGTACATCAGATCGCTGAGCGGTTGTCTTGGGGAGCTGTCGGCGTGAGGCGGGATCGATCGCGCCTCGGATGACGCTCCTCGGTCTTACGTCGATGGAGATACAAATGGCTCGATGGGCTTGAAGATGCCTGTCTTGGTCATCTTCCTTCGCAGCTCGAACCTCTCGAACGCCTCGATAACGTCGATCGCTTCCAAGTTCTTGAAGTTGATGACGGTCCAGGCATCCCTTGGCGCCCGCGTGCTGACCAGGTAATCGTCGCGGATGGCGCCGGTCGATGGATCCGGCCGTTGTGTGTAGCCACTAGCCACGACTTCCTGCAACGCCGGAAGCGCCGCGAACGCTTCCCCGATCGCGCGGAACAAGATGGCGTGGATGAAGCGCATGTAGTCCTTCCGGATCTGCGTCTCGGAACTCTTCTTGATGTTGATCTTCAAACCTCGTGCGGCGACACTGGCTGATTGGTCGGGCATGTCCTCGACCTCTGGTAGATCGACATCAAACCAGGCCATCGCTCCCCGCTCTCGGAGCTCGAACGAGATGAGGGTTTCGCGAGGCCAGGCCAGCCGGGCAAGCCGCTCGGCAAGGACTTGTTCCATCAGCTCCTCGTCGGACCGAAGTGCCGTGTCGAACTCACGGCCCCGAGAGGCCTCCCGCGTCTCGTGCACTGCCTTCTCGGATTCCCATTGTTGTCGTGCGGCGACCCATGCGGCCCGCGCCCCATCGTTCTCCTGTTGGATCCGGGTACGTCGCCCCGGCACCAACGAGCTGAGGAGCCCGGTCCGTTGCGGCACGAATGGCGCGGGTGGCTCCCTGTCGAATGGTTGGGGCTCGTAGCAGGGATGGGTGTCGGGCGCGGGCGTCGAGTGGTGGATGCTGGCGATGCTCGTCGCACCGGCGTTCAGTGCGTCGCATCGCTGTTTCAAGAAGGCCGCGATCTCCTCGCTGTGATTGGCGCGAACCTGTTTGATGAGATGGGCCGGGAGCTCCTCGCCCGCGCTGTCGACGATACTGACGGTACCGTCCGCGTGCAGTTGGATGCTGATCTCCACGGTCGTGGGTGACGTTTGTGCCTCTCTGTCCTGCTGCGCCGTGGTTCCGCCTCGGGGCTTGATGGAGTCCTTGCGGTAGCTCAAGCCTGTGCCAGGGATACCGAGACTGAAGTGGCCGCCGCGCGGACCGGCGCCAATCTTCGCGCCACGCGGTCCGGCCGAGAAGCCCAAGCCGCTCTTTGAGAGATTCAAGTTGACGCCCGGCGCAATCCTCACGCGACGTCGGAAGCGCACCCCCATGTTTCCCTCCTCATGATCACGCACGGCCCGACATCGCCAGACCGCTCGCGGCGTTCCTGTACTAGCGTAATCCGACCGACGCCGTCCCCGGTGGATCCCGGGAGGCCGGATTTACTGTTCCGGCGCTAGGCGCCCTGCATGTGCCCCTCGGCCGGTGCTAGATTCGTTTCTATGCGTGACGTAGCATCCACGTGGGTGACCTGGTCGTACGAGGCGCTGATGGCGCTCCTCGCGCTAGCGGTGTTGGCACTCCTGATCTTCCCCCAGCCTGCCTGGGCCGGCACCGCGAACCTCACGATCTGGGGCGTCTTCGTCGTGGACTACTTCGCTCGCTTGGCCATGGCGCGGGACCGTCGCCGGTTCATGCGCCGAAACATCCCGGATCTGATTGCCATCGTGCCCCTCGATATCTTTCGAGTTGCCCGGTTGGCGAGGTTGGCGAGGCTCGTTCGCCTCACACGGCTTGTGAGGGCGACCCGGGCTGGCGTGGTGCTGTGGCGCGTGAGCAAGCGTGTCCGTGGAATTCTCCACACCAACGGGCTGGGCAAGCTGCTCGTGGCCACCACCGTAGTGATCGCGTGCGGAGGAGCGGTCATCTGGTGGGCCGAACCGGGAATCGCGACGTTCCAGGATGGCGTGTGGTGGAGCATCGTGACGGCGACCACGGTCGGGTACGGGGACATCTCGCCTTCCACGTCGGCTGGCAGAATCGTTGCTGTGGTCCTGATGCTCGTGGGCATCGGCACGGTGGGCATGATCACAGGGAGTATCGCGACGTACTTCCTCGGTGACCGCGACGGTGCGCTAGACCCGGATGTGGAGCACATTCGCCAAAGGCTTGCAAGATGGCAGGACTTGAGCGACGAGGATCGCAAGAAGCTCGTGGCGATGTTGGCACTCCTGGCAGACGAGGGCGTGAAGCGCGACGCCACCAGCGGACGATGACTACAGCGGTGCCGTGCCGAGCAGGTGACGCCACGCTGCATCCACGCGAACGCGATCTGCTCCTGGGTGTACTGTGACGATCTCGCGACGCAATTCGCTTCCCAGGTCCCGATCTCTCTACCTTAACGAAAGAACCAAGATCGGCGAATAGCCGAAACTGGGTGTCCTTCGCAATAGGTGGTCAACGCGATCGGCGAGCTCGACCAGGAGCCCGCAAGACGATGCAGGGGGGGCAACATGGCACTGCAGAACGGCCGCAGCACCCTACTCGGCAAGGTTGCCCTCGTGGCGAGAGCCACTCGCGGCGCGGGACGAGCCATCGCCGTCGAGCTGGCGCGTGCCGGAGCTTTCGTCTACGCCACCGGTCGCAGCAGCAGCGAGGCAGGACCGTCCGACATGGACCGTTCGGAGACGATCGAGGAGACCGGCAAGCTGATGGTAGCCGCCGGCGGAGAGGGCGCTGCACTGCGGGTCGACCATCTCGAGGCTGACCAGGTCGAACAGCTCGTGGCGCGCATCGAGCGCGATCACGGCCGGCTTGATGTCCTCGTCAACGACATCTTCGGAGGCGACCGCTACACGCAGTGCGACAGGAAGCTGTGGCAGCACGACCTCGACGGCGGCCAGAAGATGCTGCGCATGGGTGTCGACACGCACCTCATCACCTGCGAAACGTCCTCCCGCTGATGGTGCTGGGGGAAGGAACGCTCGTGGTGGAGATGACCGATGACACACATTCGTACAATCGGTGCTTCCGCGAGAATGTCGGCTTCTACTACGACCTCGTCAAGGCCAACCTGGAGCGCATCGTCATCGGCCTCACCGCCGAGCTGGCTGGCACCACCGCAACCGCCGTCGCCGTCACTCCCGGCTGGCTGCCGTCCGAACGCATGCTGGAGAACTTCGGCGTCACCGAGGCCAACTGGCGGGACGCCTTGGAGCGCGCGCCGCACTTCTGCGTCTCGGAGTCACCCACCTATGTCGGGCGGGGCATCGCCGCGCTCGCCTCCGACCCCGACGCCCACCGTTATGCCGGGAGGGTTTGTCGAGCGCCGAGCTCGCCCGCACCCTCGGCATCACCGATACCGAAGCACGCAACCCGACTGCTGGCGTTACCTGGTGGAAATCCAGAACGCCGGGAGGCCCGCCACGGAGCGCAGTTACCTCTAAGCGTTCGCGATTGCGCCGTCCGCGATCCCGCGGGCAAGTGGCGTCGTTCCATCTGACGCGTCACTTGCCCGTCCGCGGGTCCGCCGCTTTGCGCGCCTCAGGCAGCTGCGCCTACGGGCGTCTTAGGAATCTCAGGTAGAAGGCTGCGAACACCATGACGATGCCGATGTTCGCGAGCAGCCGTGCCCCGAATCGGTGTCTGAAGAACAGGAGATCGACGCCGACGATCACGGCGATCATGGCCACCGCGTAGAGCACCGAGACGGTTGGTCTTGTCATGGTTGGTCACCACGGCGAGTGTACGCCCAAGCGGTGGATGAAATCGGGCTTGGCGCCGCGGGCACGCATCGGGAGAAGTGGCGAAGACCGGCTGGCTTGGGCATGTCGTCGTCGCATCGGCCGGACGTGTCTTGTCGGTCGCTGGCGTTGGATGTGGCCAAGCCCCAGCAGACCGACATGCGGTTGTGCCGGACCCGTTCGATTTCTTGATGGTGCGCCGTTCGAGCCGGCCCGTCGCGTCATCGCGCCCCAGCGACCGCCACGGCGTCCCCGGTCGGCGCCGGGCCGGGCCGTCGCCGGGGCCGCGGGCTAGCGAGGGCGCAGCCGTCCCACCCGCCGCAGCAGCCGCGCGACCGCTTGCGCCCGTCAGAGCGCATGATTGCCTCGGAACACCCCGGCCGGGTCGTAGGTCGTCTTGATGCGCCGCAGTCGCTCGAGGTTCGCGCCGAAGGCGGCTCGAGCCCGATCCTCGTCCTCCGCCATGTAGTTGACGTAGGCGCCCTCCCGTGGCGTGCGGCGCGGTCGCCTCCCAGGCGCGTCGGACCCAGCTCATCACGGCCTCGTCCTCGGCCGCGTCGATCCAACCGCCCCAGATGCCGAGCGAGAAGCGGGCCCCGCGATGGGCGAAGGCCGTGGCGGTCGGCTCCACCCGGGCTACGGCGCCGCCCAGGCATTCGATGCCCACCATGGTGAGCGGACCCGTGAGCTGTGCGGCCAGAGCCGCGAGGGCGTCGATGGCCCCGTCGGACAGATCGGCCAGGTAGTGCGCCTTGTAGTAGTAGCGGGCGCCGTCCGGTGTGCCGGCGTCGAAGCTCTGTTGCCAGGCGGCGTAAGGCATGGGCGCGATAGCCGAGAGCATCGGGGTTCCTGCCCCCGTGAGCGCCTCGAAGGAGGCGGTCGCCCCCTCGTCGCCGTCGAGCGCACACCCCACCAGCGCGATGGCCACCGTGCCGAAGCGTTCCTCGGGGAACGGCGCCACCGGAGGCACGCGCATGAGCAACGCGTAGCAGGCCAGCGTGTCCGGCGCCCGCAGCATCAGGTCGCGGTAGGCGCGGAGCACGGCGGGCGCGTCCTCGGCCGGGTAGTAGATCTGCGCGGTGAGGACCTCCGGACCCACCGGGTGCAGCCTGTACACCAAGCCCACCGCCACGCCGAAGTTGCCGCCGCCCCCGCGCAGCGCCCAGAACAGCTCCCGGTGCTCGTCCGCGCTGACGTGCAGGAGCGCGCCGTCGGCCGTGACCAGGTCCACCGCCAGGAGGTTGTCGATGGTGAGCCCGTGGGCGCGCGCCAGCCATCCCTGGCCGCCCCCGAGCGTGAGGCCCGCCACTCCGGTCCGCGAGTCGATCCCGCCCGTGGTGGCGAGGCCGTACGCCTGTGTCGCCTGATCCACGTCGGACCAGGTGGCGCCGGCCTCCACCCGGGCCACGCGCGCGCTGGCGTCTACCTCGACGCGCCGCATGGGGGAGAGGTCGATCACCACGCCGTCATCCACGCTGGCGTGCCCGGCGACGCCGTGACCGCCGCCGCGCACGGCCAGCGGTCGGCCGCTCGCGCGGGCGTAGCGGACCGCCTCCTGGACGTCGGCGGCATTCGTGCAGCGCACGATGCACGCCGGCCTCCGATCGATCTTTCCGTTCCACAGGAGGCGGGCGGCCTCGTAGTCCGGGTCGCCTGGTTGCAGCAGCGTGCCCCGAAGGGCGGAGAGGAGGTGCTCGGTGGGGCTGACGTCGGCCATGGTCGGTCCCTCCCTTCCGGCGCGCCGAGAGCGCGCCGCGTCCATGGGACGGCGCCTGCGGCGCCCGTGGGTCACGGCTAGCGTGACCGCGTGCGGGACCGCAGGTGCTACAATCACGCACCCGCACCGACCCGCTGCACCGTGAAACCCCGGGGGGTCTTGATGCTAGAACCGGCCGTGTTCGGTCGCTGGCTCCATCGCCGGCGCCGAGCGCTGGATCTCACGCAACGAGAGCTGGCCGCGCGCGCGGGGTGCTCGACCGCGACCATCCGCAAGCTCGAGGCGGACGAGAGGCGCCCGTCGAAGCGCACCGCGACCGCGCTGGCCCGCGCGCTGGACGTGCCGGCCGAGGACACCGAGGCGTTCGTGCGCTTCGCGCGTCGAGGGTGGGCAGACCAGGCGCCCCCCTCGGCGGACGCGGCGCTCGAGCGGCCGTGGAAGGTCGAGGGGCTGAGCTCGGACGCCGGTGACGCCAGCGGGGCTCCGGCGCCACGGGTCGGCAGCGCGACCCCAGGCGGCCCTTCCGGAGGGCTCCTGGCTCCGGACCTCGACGCCGAACTCGCCGCACCTCCCAAGGTGGCGGTCCCCGGCGCCCCGCCCGCGCGGGGCCGGGAACCCGGGACCCGGACTCATGGAGGGGAGCGCTTCGTGGCGCGGGAGGCCGAGCTCGCCGCGCTCCGGCGGGCCCTCGAGAACGCGCAGGCCGGCCGTCTGACCACCGTGATGGTGGCCGGCGAGGCCGGGCACGGGAAGTCGGCGCTGCTTCGCGCGTTCGTGGCGAACTCCCTGCAACGGGACCCGGGGATCGTGGTGGTCACGGGGAGCTGCAACGCCTACGTGGGCGCCGGTGACCCGTTCCTCCCGTTCCGCGAGGTGTTGTCGCAACTGCTCGGGCAGGCGCCGGCCGGGGGTGAGGGGGGCCTCGTCACGGCGGTCCGGGCGAGCGGTGCGCGGAGCCTGGCGCCGCGGGCGCGCTCCCTGTTGGCCCAGCACGGTCCGCATCTGCCCGACACGCTGGTGCCGAGGCGCCTGCTCGGTCCGGAGGCGCCGTCGGCACGCGTGCGGTGGGACGAGCTGCCGGCGAGCGGTTTCGGCGTGCCCGAGGAGGCGCTGCGCAGCGAGGTCTGTGCCGTGTTGGCGGCCGTCGCCCGCGAGGTACCCTTGCTCCTCGTGCTGGACGACCTCCACTGGGTCGACCGCAGCTCGGCCGAGCTGCTCCTCCACCTCGGTCGCACCCACGCGGATGCCCGGCTCCTGATCGCGGGGGCGTATCGGCCGTCGGAGCTCGCGGAATCGGCGCACGCCGAGCGCCACGTCCTCGACGTGGTGCTGCGGGAGCTCGAACGCCGCGACGGGCGCGTGGTCCTCGACCTGGCCGGCGCGGATGCTCGGGCGTTCCTGGATGCCTACCTCGATGCCGAGCCCAACGACCTCGACGCCACATTCCGGGAGGCCCTGTGGCACCAGACGGCCGGGCAGCCGCTGCTCACGGTCGAGCTGCTGCGGGATCTCGAGGAGCGAGGCGACCTCATCCGCGGCGGGGACGGTCGCTGGCGCGTGGCTCGCGAGATCCTCTGGGATGCCATGCCCGACCGTGTGGCGGGCGCGCTTGCGCAGCGTCTGGCGCGCGTCGATCCGCACACCCTCCAGGTGTTGCGGGTGGCGAGCGTGGAGGGCACCACCTTCACCCCTGAGGTGATCGCCAGGGTCCAGGGTGCCGATCTGGCGCGGGTGGTGCGGTCGCTCGGCGAGCTGGCCGCACGCCACCGGCTGGTGTCCGGTGGGGACCTCAACACGGTGGGGCAGCGGCGCCTCGTGCAACACCGCTTCCGCCACGACCTGATCCAGCGCTTCGTCTACGGCGGCCTCGAGGCCGGGGAGCGCCGCTACCTCCATGCCGCGGTCGCGGAGGCGCTGGTCTCCCTCCACGGCGAGGAGGTCGATCCCGGCGTGCTGGTACACCACCTGCGCCATGGACCGGCGCCGGAGCGGGCCGCTCCGCACCTGCGGGCGGTGGGGGACCGGGCGCGGCGGTCCGGGGCGCTGGAGGAGGCGATCCGGCACTACCGTGGAGCTCTGGAGATGGCTCGAGCGCCGAGTGAGGCGTGGCGTGCGGGGGTATTGGCGGCGCTCGGTGAGTGCTTGTGGCTGCGGGGTCGGCTGGCCGAGGCACGCACGGTGCTATCGGATGCGCGGGACGCGTTCATCGCGGTCGGCGACCCGCTAGGCGCGGGCACCGCAGAGCTGTCGTTGGCCCGCGTCCGTTTCGACCAGGCCGAGGGAGCTGCTGACTTGGAGGCCTACCATCGCGCGTTGGCGATGCTCGAGCAGCTTCCGGAGGGCGCCACGCTGGCGCGAGTGCTGAGCTGCATCTCGCAGTGGTACATGGTGGCCTTCGAGGCGCGGCAGGCGATGAGCTGGGGCGAGCGTGCGCTCGCCATCGCCGAGAGGGTCGGTGCGGAGGACGTCCGGGTCCACGCCTGGAACAACATCGGCGTGGCGCTGGCGCAATCGTCATGGGAGCGCCGCAAGGAAGGCTACGCGTTGCTGCACCGTAGCCTATCCGTGGCCACCGATCTCGGGCTCGTGTACGACGCGTGCAGGGCGGGGTACAACCTCGGGGAGCTGCAGGCGAACCACGGTGAGGTGGAGGATGCACGCCGTACCTTGACGGAGCTTGCGCGGTACGCCGCACAACA
Source organism: uncultured Trueperaceae bacterium (assembly GCA_963739805.1). GTDB lineage: Bacteria > Deinococcota > Deinococci > Deinococcales > Trueperaceae > CAVUBJ01. The sequence goes on along the minus strand of CAVUBJ010000009.1, from coordinate 1,382,777 downwards.
CCAGCTCTTCACCATGGAGGTAGCGGGCCGTCTCACCCGTTGGAAGATGGAGTGGCGCCTGGGCCGATGGCGGTGGGCCTTCGGGCAGTGGCGCATGCTCGACGGGTTCATCACGCAAGCCGAGCCGGGGAGCATCAAGGCGATGTCCATCGCGGTGACGCTCGCGGGCGCGGAGCTCGACCTCGGCCGGGTGGCAGCGGCGTGGGGTTACCTGCGGCCGTGGCTCTCTGCGCTCGACGATGTCGAGGAGGCGCAGATTCGCGCCCCCCACCTGCGAGAGCGCCTGCGCCACGCGATCCTCGTGGGGGACGGGGCGGCCGCCGACGTGCATGCGAGGGCCATCGCGGACCTCGGCACGTCGGGTGTGCCGATGTTCGACTCGGTCGCCGCAGGCCTACGCGCCGTGGCCCGCTGGTGGTCGCCCGTCGGGACGTGGCCGCGACGGGCGCCCCTCGGGGCGGAGGACCGGCGCCGTTTGGATGCGGTGGTGGCGGCCCTGCTCACCGCGCGTTGCCACGTCGGGCCCGCCGAGGGGGAGGCGACGGCGTGGGAGGCGAGGGCGTGCCAGGCGAGGTCGGCGGGCGCGGCCGAGGAGGAGGCTGCGTCCCTCGAACGGGCCGCGGCCGCGTGGGGCGAGGCCGACCTGCCGCTCGAGGAGGCGCGGGCCTGGCGCGACGCCGCCCGGGCGCTCCAAGCCGCCGGGGAGGTGGATCGGGCGGGCCGCGCCGACGCTAGGGCCGATGCCCTCGTCGAGACATTGGCCGGCCGGATCCCGGATGCGGCGACCGCTCGCGTGTTCCGCCGCCAGCACGCGCGACCCTCGGCGTAACCGCGGCGGCCGGAGCAGGATGGGCCCCCGCCCCCGGGGAGCCGGGTAGCGATCGCGAACGTCTCCCATGGCGCTACCCCAACGCGGCCACCGCGGCGCCCACGCCCTACCCCAGCGGCAGGGCCGGTAGGTCCACGCGCCGGCCGCGTACCGCGACCGCGCGCGGCCGCAGCGCGCCGTCGAGGACGACGAGCGAGCCGTCCTTCCCGACCTCGAGGCTTCCCAGGCGATCCGACACGCCCGCGACGCGGGCGGGGTTGAGCGACAGCAGGCGGCAGGCCAGCGGGAGCGGCAGTCCGCACGGGCCCGCCAGGAACCGCAGGCAGGCGTCCATGGTGGCGACGCTCCCGGCGAACCGGTTCCCGTCGGGCGTGCGTGCGACGCCACCGTCCACCACGGCGGGCGTCCCGCCCAGGTCGTAGCGGCCCGGGCCGAGGCCGGTCGCGCGGATGGCGTCGGTCACGGCGAACACCCGCTCCGGGCCCTTCGCCTTGAGCACCAGCGCCACGAGGGCGGGGGGCAGGTGGTGGCCGTCGGCGATGATCTCCACGTCGAGGTCGTCGAGGAGGAGCGCCGCCTCGATCAGGCCGGGGATCTTCTCGCCCCTCACGTTGCGCACGGTCGAGGTGCAGGAGTACAGGTGGGTGACCGCGGTCGCCCCCGCGGCCACGGCCGCCTCCACGTCGACGAGCGCCGCGTCGCTGTGCCCCAGGGACACGCGCACGCCCGCGCCGGCGAGCGCGCGTATGGCGGCCGCGGCGCCGGCAAGCTCGGGCGCCAGGGTCACGCGGCGCACGCCCCGAACCGGTGCGAGGCAGGCCAGCAGCGCGGTCGCGTCGGGCGGCACCAGGTGCTCGGCGGCGTGCGCGCCGCGCTGCGAGGGCGCCAGGGCCGGCCCCTCGAGGTGGACGCCCAGCACGTCGGCGCCGACCGCGCGCGCCACCGCGTTCGATCGGGTTGCGTCCGCCGGGGAGCCATCGTCGGGGGAGACGACCCAACGCCCCAGCGCCTCGGCGGCCCGCGCCATCGCAGCGGCGGGCGCGCTCATCACGGTCGGGAGCATCGCCGTGGTGCCGTGCTCGGCGTGCAGCCGCGCCATCCTTGCGATGGCGTCGTCGGACGCATCGAGGGCGTCGCCGCCGCCGCCGCCGTGGACGTGCACATCGACGAAGCCGGGCGCCACGAACGAGCCCCTGGCGTCGATGTGCTCGGCGCCGTCCGGCATGGCCGGGCCCGGGCCTGAGCCGACCGACACGATGCGCCCGTCCACGATCGCGACGTGGCCGCCCTCGACGAGCGCGTCCGGCATCACCAACGTGCCGCCCGTCACGAGCAGGCCGCGGCCGGCGACGGGGTTCACGCGCGGCTGCCGGAAGGGTGTGCCGTGCAGCTCACGGTCGGCACCCGCGGCCGCCCGCCTTGCGACTCGAGGGCGCGTTCTCCGCGCGCGGCGCGCCGCTCACCGCAGGCGCCCGGCCGGCACCCTGGCCGCCTCCTCGGTGATGGTGAGGCGCACGTCCGGGTGGGTGCGCAGCAGCGAGGCCGGGACCTGGGCCGTGACGGGCCCGTGCAGCCAGCGCCGCACGATGGCCGCCTGCCACGGCCGGTTCATGAACACGCGCACCCGCCGGGCGCCGAGGATCTCGCGCATCCCGACCGTGACCGCGTGCTCCGGGATCCCGTCGAGGTTCCCGCCGGCCGCGGTGACCGCGTTGATGACCCGCGTGGCCGGCGCGAGGCGCACGACGCGTGTGCCGAGCGCCGCGAAGGCCTCGGCGGTGGTGTCGGCGGGCGGTGGGTCGTTGAAGGCCAGATGCCCGGTGATGCCGACGCCGGCGAGGCAGGTGTCCACCCCGCCGGCACGGTCGATCGCCCGCGCCACGGCGTCGGGGTCGCCCGGGTCGGGCACGACACGGCGGTCGGGCTCGGGCGCCAGCTCCGGGTCGAGCAGGTCGTAGAAGTGCTCCTGGAGGTGGCGCCGGAAGCTCAGCGGGGATGCGGCGTCGATCCAGGTGTTTGGGTCGTGCAGGTACTCGTCCATCGCCACGAAGGTGACGCCCCGCAGCGACAGGCGGCGGCGGTTGCACAGGCGAGCGAGCCGCTCGTACTGACCGACGGGGCCGACGGGGACGATGAAGCACGGGGTGCGGCCTTCGTCGCGGCAGGCCTCGATGCGTTCGACCAGCGTGGTGACCATCGCGTACACCAGGTCGATGTCGGTCGGTACGATGTCGACCTCCACGCCGGATCCGACGCCGAGCCGGTCCGGTGCGATGGCGAGGATGTCGGGCTCCGGGTCGCGCACGACGCAACGCTCCTCTCCCGCGCCGCCCGTCGGGCGACGTTCTTGGGTGACAGCAGACTAGCATTTGTTTGCCTGCAGAAAGTATTGTGGTGGGGACCATGCGCAAGCTCTTCTCGCTCGTGCTGCCCAGCCGCGCCGAGGCGGAGGAACGCCTCCCGTGGATCGCCGGGGCCGGCTTCGACGGCATCGAGCCCACGTTCCTCGATGGCGCCTTCCCATCGCCCGCCGAGTACGCGCGCCAGGCGGCGGAGCTGCGCGCGCTGTGCGACGGCCTCGGGCTCGCCGTGCCCAGCATGCGCGCCGGCCGGCGCCCGTGGTCGACCATCCCGTCGCCCGACGCCGGGCAGCGCCGCGCCGCGCTCGAGCACACCCGCCTCGCATGCGACTGCCTCGCCGCGCTCGGCGGCTCGGTGCTCCTGGTGGTGCCGGGCCAGGCGTCGCCGGAGGTCGGCTACGACGAGCACTGGGGCCGCGTGGTCGCGTACGCACGCGCCGCGGGAGACATCGCGCGGGAGGCCGGCCTCACCGTGGGGCTCGAGAACGTCGAGGCCCGGTTCCCGCTCTCCGTGCGGGAGTGGCGTGAACTCCTCGACGAGATCGATCACCCCAACGTGAAGATGTACCTCGATGTCGGCAACGTCGTGCTGCTGGGGCTCGGGTACCCGGAGCAGTACCTCCGGGAGCTGGGACCGCGCATCTGCCAGGTGCACGTCAAGGACGCCATGCGGGACCGCGGCGAGATCCGCCAGCTGCTCGAGGGGGACGTCGACTGGGCGGCCGTCGCCGGGGCCCTCCTCGCCATCGGGTACGACGGCTGGATCGGCGTCGAGCCCGAGTGGTACCGCTTCGCCCCCCACCGCCTCCCCGCCCGGCTCGCCGCCGACCTGGACGCCATCCTCTCGCTCTGACCCCGGGCCCCGGATCGGGACCCCGACGCCGGCACTTCACCGAGCCCCTTGCCCCGCCCCCCGCGTACGCGCGGCGTCGCGGCCGACCCCCTGGAGAACGCTCATGCTCGATGCCACCGTTGCCCGTCGCCTCACGGCCCTCGCCGACGCCCTGGTCGATCAGCGCGCGGCGCGCATCGTCGTCCCGCCCACCGAGGACGCGTCCGGTTTCTGGTTCGGGGGCGGGAACATGGTGCAGGCGCCGGACGGGACGCTCTACCTGATCGGCCGCTACCGCGACGCCGGCGACTCGCGCACCGGCGTGGGATCGGGGGTCCGCGGCCGCGAGCTCGCCGTGTTCGCCTCGCACGACGGTGGCGCGACCTTCGACAAGGCGGTCGCCCTCGACAAGGCGGCGCTGTCCGCGGGCGGGCGCGAGGTCCTGTCGATCGAGGGTGCCGCGTTGGCGTTCCGGGGCGACGGCGTCGAGGTGTTCGTGTCGACCGAGAAGACCGGCGTGGGTTACCCGGCGGGGTATGAGGACTTCCTCAAGCCGGGCACGGGCGTGTGGTCGGTGGACCGGCTGGCGGCGCCCGACGTGCCGGGGCTCGCTGGCGCGAGCGTGACGCCCCTGCTGGCGTCGGACGACCCGCGCTTCGTGCACGTCAAGGATCCCGTCGTCCACCGCACGGCCTCGGGCGCCACCGTGCTCGTCGTATGCACTCACCCGTTCAGCTGGTCGTCCTCGAACGCCGCGTACTGCGTGCGTCCCGCGGGCGAGGAGGCCTTCGGTGCGCTGCGCACGGGGTTCTTCCCTCGGGGCGAGACCTGGGACGTGGCGGTCTCCCGCATCACCGACGTGCTCACGCTCCCCGCCGACCTGCTCGACACGCAGCAGGACGTGCAGCTCGTGTTCTACGACGGCGCCGAGTGCGTGCGCCAGCACGAGCAGCACGGGAGCGCCGTGGCGCGACCGCGCGGGTACTCGTGCGAGGAGATCGCCGGCCTGGCGGCGTACGAGGGCGACGCCATCGAGTCCATCGAGAGGGTGGCCGGCGTGCTGCCGCGCTTCGTGTCGCCGTGGGGCTCGGGCAGCTCGCGCTACATCCACGCCCTGGCGACCGACGAGGGTCTGACGGCCACGTGGCAGCAGGCGCGCGCGAGCGGGGCGCAGGCACTCGTGCTGCACACGCTTCCGTGGGACGAGGTGCGCCGGATCGTGCGGGCCTGAGCCAGGGCGGGCGTCAGGTGGTGGCGAAGAACGCGTCGAGCACGAGATCGGCGGCGCCCTTGCAGGCGCGGTCCGGGTCGTAACCCAGGGGGAGCAGGCGCGGAAGCGCGGCGCCCGCCCGGGCGTCGAGCCGCACCACCTGCTGTTCGATCTCGGTGGCGAGCGCCTGCGACAGGCGCTGCGAGCGGGTGATCAGCAGGAACGCCTCGGGCTTGAGGAGCAGGGCGATGTTGCCCATGGCCCGGCCGAGCATCCCGGCGAGCTCGGCGACCACGGCCCGGAGCGGCGCGTCGCCCGCCTCGAGCCGCGCCACGAGGCCCTCCACGTCTTCGATGCCGTCCGCCACCGCGCGCGCCCGCGCGACGATGGCGTCCTCCGACAGGTACTCCTCGAGAACGTCGGCGCGTGTCGGCCTCGCGCCCGTCGGCTCCGCGCCCGTCGGCATCCGCGCCCGTCGGCTCCGCGCCCGTCGGCTCCGCGCGCATCGGCCCCGCACCCATCGGCCCCGCGCCCATGTCCACGATCCAGCGCCCCACCTCGAGCGCCGTGATGCCGTGGCTGACGAAGGCCTGGCCGTCCTGCACGAAGGCGCCGCCCACGCCCGCGCGCAGCAGGATCGCGACGGCCGAGCGCTCCTGGGTCGCGCCGCCGTAGCGGCACTCGGCCAGGGCGATGACGGAGGTGTTGTTGTGCACGTGCACGGGCATGGCCAGGCGGGCCGCGAGCCGCTCGGCGACCGCGACGCCCTCCAGCAGCGGGTACCGGGGGCAGGTCAGCACCACGCCGGCGGTGATGTCCACCACGCCCGGCGCGCCCACCCCGACGCCGAGGACGCGCTCTCGGGGCACGCGCGCCGCCGTCAGGGCGCGCTCGCACGCACCCGCGACGCGCGTGAGCAGATCGTCGGCGTCGACGCTGCCCGCGATCGTCACGCTCTCGCGGTGCACGCCGCCGCCGGAGAGATCGACCAGCAGCACGACGGCCTCGCGGGTCGACAGGTCGACGCCGAGGGCGTACGCGGCGCTCGGCTCGAGGGCGTAGAACGAGGGTCGCCGGCCGCGCCGGTCGCGCGGCGGCCCCCCGTCGTCGACCACTCGCAGCAACCCCTGCTCGGCGAGCGAGGTGAAGATGCGGTACACGGTCGGGGCGGTGAGGCCCGTGAGCGGCACCATCTGCGATTGCGACGCGCTGCCGCGGGCGCGGAGCAGGCGCAGCACCAGTTTGGCGTTGGCGTCCCGGATGTCCTCGTTGCGGAGCGCCCGGTGGGCGGGCGGCGGGGCCGTGGCGCCTCCCTCCGGGGCGCCGCCCCCGTTCGCGTCAGAGCTCAACGCTTTTCCCCTCGCGCATCGAACGCTCCGCGGCCAGGCACAGGCGAACGAGCTCGCGCTCGCGATCCGCGGGGTAGAGGGCCCGACCGTCGGCGAGGCCGTCGAGTGCTCGCTGCAGCCAGGCGCGGATCTCGAACAGCTCGCCCGACGGCCCCTCGACCGGCATGCGCTCCGGCGCGCTCGCCCCGGCGCGCTGGAGGTGCACGCTGAACTCGGGCCGGTCGGTGCGGTCCATGGCGCCGGACCAGAGCGAGCGCAGCGCCCCGTCCGTCCCCGAGATCTCCACCACCTGGTGGTGTTCGAAGCCCGCCAGCGACTGCGCGATCACGCCGTAGGCGCCCCCGTCGAACTGCACGACGGCGGTGAAGCTCTCCGACAGCTCGACCACGCCGCGCGAGGCGTCGCCGAAGGCGGTGATGCGCCGCGGCGGGCCGTGGCGCTCGAAGTACCACAGCAGCAGATCGAAGAAGTGGATCGGCTCCTCCAGGATCCAGGAGCCCACCGTTCCCGCGTCGTAGCGCCAGCCCGCGGAGCCGCTGCGATACGGGAAGCGGAAGAGATTCAGTAGCGCGTAGCGTGGCTCGCCGATGGCGCCGTCGTCGATGGCGCTCTTCAGGCTCGACCACTGGTGCGACAACCTCAGCTCGTGGATCGATGACACCAGCCGGCCGCTCTCCCGTTCGGCCCTCAGCACCCGGTCGCAGGCCTCCAGCGTCCCCGCCATGGGCTTCTCGAGGAGCACGTGCTTCCCCGCGCGCAGCGCGGCGATCGCGGCGTCGGCGTGCAGGTGGGTCGGGAGTGCGACGTCTACCACGTCGACGTCCGGGAGCCCGACGAGCGCGCCGACGTCGCGCACCACTCTCACGCCCGGGTACGCCGCGGCGGCGCGCTCGGCGGACGCGTCGCTGTGGCAGAAGATCGCCACCAGTTGGTGGTCGTCCAGGGCGGTCAGGGAGGCGGCGTGGATGGTTCCCCAACCGCCGAACCCGAGCAGGCCTACGCGCATCTTCCACCTCCACGCACGCCGCGTGGCTGGGCTCCCAGAGCCGGCCCCGTCGGCATCCCTCTTCGAACGGTCCTCGGCGTCATCGTCCGAACAACAGCCGCGGGAGGAACAGCGAGATGTCCGGCACCAACACGAGGATCACGAGCACCACGAGGTACGTCAGGATGAAGGGCAGGACCGAGCGCGAGATCGCCTCCAGCGATACGTCCGCGATCTTCATGCCCACGAACAGGTTGGCCCCGAAGGGCGGGGTGAGGAACCCGATCTCGGCGGTGACGACGAAGAGGACGCCGAAGTGGATCGGGTCGACGCCGAGCGACACGACGATCGGGAGGAAGATGGGCGTGAGGATGACGATCTGGGAGAAGGTCTCGGCCCAGGTCCCGATGAACAGCATGAAGGCCATGATGATGAACAGGATCACCATGCGGTTGTCCGACAGCGTCCCGATCGACTGCCCGAGCGCCTGCGGGATCCCCTCGATGGTCAGCAGCCGCGCGAACACGAACGCGGCGGCCACCAGGATGATCAAGGTACCCGACAGCCGCAGGGCGTTCGCGAGCGCGTCGTACACGTCGCGCAGCGTCATCTTGCGGGTGACGAACAGGCCGACCACGAGGGAGTAGAAGATGGTGACCTCGGCCGCCTCGATGGGCGTGAAGAAGCCGGCGTAGATGCCGCCGAGCAGCAGCACGATGGCCACCAGCGCCCACTTCGCGTCCCACAGCACGCCCAGCACGTCGCGAAGCGCGAGGCCCCGTGCGTCGGGGACGTCCTCGACGCCGGAGCTCGCCATGCGCGGGAACCAGCGCAGCAGGATGACGGACGTCAGGCTCAGCGCGCCGGCCATGAGCACGCCCGGCACCAGGCCGGCGACGAACAGCGCACCGATCGATTGGTTGGCGATGACGCCGTACATGATGAACGGGTTGCTGGGCGGGATGAGGATGCCGAGGGCACCGCCGCTCGACGCCACGGCCCCGGCGAACCGCGGCGTGTACTTGGCGCGGATCATCGCCGGGATCATCACGCCGCCGATGGTCGCCACGGTGGCCGGACCCGAGCCGGTCACCGCCGCGAACACGGCGCACGCGACGATGGTGACGACCGCCAGCCCCGAGCGCGAGAACGCCATGAAGCGCTTGACCATGGTCACCAGCTCGTCGGTGATGCCGGCCTTGTCGAACAGGCTGGCCACGAGCAGGAAGCCGGTGACGGCGATGAGCGGATACTGGTCGACGCCCGCGTAGAGCGTGCGGACGAGGATGTGCATGGGCAGGTGGTGCAGCCAGAAGAACAGCAGCGACGTGAGGGTGAGGGCCACGTAGATGGGCAGGCCCGTGAGGAGCAGCGCCAGGAGCGTGAGGGCGATGATCATCCTAGGGCTGGGCCTCGGGCGCGGCGGGCTTTGGAGGGGGCGGGCGGAACCAGCGTTGGACGATCCGGATGCTGATCAACACGAAGCCGATGGGCACCACGAGGAAGATGGTCTGGAGCGGGATGTCGAGCACCGCGCTCCGGCCCGAGAAGCGGTTCATGGAGTGGAAGACGTCGATCGCGAGCTTCACGACCACGATGTTGAAGACCACCCACACGACGTCGGTCGCGACCTCCAGCACGCGCTTGGCGCGCTTGGGCAGCATCTCGGCGACGAGGGTCACGCGGATGTGGTCGCGGCTCTTCACGCCGTAGCTGGCGCCGAGGTAGACGACCACGACGTAGAGGATGCGCGACAGCTCCTCCTGCCAGGGGATGCCCGACTTGATCGTCAGGCGGACCACGACGCCGACGAAGATCAGGCTGACCACCACGACGAGCGCCAGAACGCCGAGGATCTCCTCGAACTTGTCATCCACGAATCTCAGGACGTGCCGCATCGTACGTGCTCCCTACCGCGTGCTTCCTGACGCGTGCTTCCTAACGCGTGCTCCGCCGCCGCCCGCCGCCACACGACGTCGCTCCCGGGCGCGGGGTCCCGGGAGCGACGGAGTTCATGGTGTTGTGCGGGCGCCTAGAGTCCGGCCGCCGCGGCCACCTGCTTCACGATCTCCTCGCCCTTGGCCGCGTCGCCGTCTCCGATGCGCTCGTAGAACGACGGCCAGGTGCTGCGCGCCGCGTCCGCCCACGCCTGGTAGTCGTCGGGCCGGCCGAGGAACTGCACGCCGTGCTCGTCGGCCGAGACCTGCCTAGCCTTGGCGAGGATCTCGCCGGAGCGGTTCAGCGCCACCTGCTGTGCGTCGGCCGCAGCGCGGTCGACGGCGGCCTTGAGGTCGTCGGGAAGCGCCTGGTAGGTGTCGTTGTTGAGCACGCAGGTGGAGACCTGGAGGATGTGGTCGTCGTCGGTGATGTACTTGACGACCTCGTTCATGTGCGCCGAGATGAGCACGGAATCGTCGACCTCGAAGGCGTCGACCACCCCGAGCTGCATGGCGCTGAACAGTTCCGACCACTCGACCGGCGTCGGGCTGACGCCCCACGACTCCACCATCTTGATCATCACGGGGCTGGGCGGCACGCGGAACTTGAGCTTGCGCAGGTCGTCCAGCGTGTGGACGGGCTTGGCCGACATGACGTGGCGGAAGCCCGAGTCCCACAGGGTGACCAGGCGCAGGTTGGCCTGGCCGGCCAGGTAGGTGTTGAAGTCGGGCCACAGCACGTCGATCGCCTGCCGGAAGCTGGCGCTGTCCTGGAACATGTACGGCAGGATCATGACGTCGAGCCGGTTGGCGTAGTTGGTGATGAGGTTGAGGCTGGTGCAGAGCACCTCCTGCGCGCCCGACACCGTGAGGTCGATCATCTCGGCGTCGGTGCCGAGCTGCGCCGAGGGGTACACCGTGGCCGTGATGCGGCCGTCGGACTCCTTGGCCAGCGCGTCGGCGAACGCCGTGGCGGCCACGTGAAGCGCCGAGTCCGCGAGCGGCGCATTGGCATGGCCGATCTTGAAGTTGTACGTCTGTGCCGACGCCGCACCCGCCACCGCGAGGGCGAGCGCGACGATGACTCCGAAGGCCAACGAGCGTGTGTGCCGCTGCATGCCTACCTCCCAGGTCCCGCTTTATTTTCGTCCCTTAAGTATAGGAGGGGGGTGGGGCAGTGTCAACGCGCCGGCCCGCGAGGGCGCGGCGAAGGTGCCCCGCTTCCAAGGCGCCACTCCGGACTCCCGGGTCATCCTCGGCAGCGGCGGGTGTTCGGGCGGCATCCTCTCGGTTACGGGGGTACCGTGGTGCGACGCGGTCGGTTTGTCATGATGGTACCCACAGGATACCGATGGATGGGGGTCTGATCATCGAGCGACCCGCGCGACGCCGAACCGACCGAGGAGCTCCATGAGGTTCATCCACACCGCCGATTGGCATCTGGGCAAGCGCCTGCACGACTTCTCGTTGCGCGATCAGCAGGAGGAGGCGCTGCGGCGCATCGGCGACCTGGTGGAACAGGCGCGGCCCGACGCGGTCCTCCTCGCGGGGGACGTGTTCGACACGCACGTCCCGCAGGTGGCGGCGCTGGAGTTGTGGGAGGCAGCGGTCGATCGGATCGTGGGGGCGTTGGGCGCGCCGATGGTGGTGATCCCCGGAAACCACGATCACGCGGAGCGCATCGCGCTGCACGCGGGGCTGGCGAAGCGCGCGGGGTTGCACATCCTGCACACGCTTGCGTCGAGCGCCGAGCCGGTGCGGATCGCCGGGGTGGACGTGTTCGGGGTGCCGTTCCATAAGCCGGTGCACGTCAACGCGGCCTTCCGTGACGCCTCGCCCGGCCTGGACGCCTTCGACTACGCCGGCGCCATGCGGCACGTGTTGGACCGCGTCCGGGACGCCCGCTCGCCCGGCGTACCCGCGGTGTTGATGGGGCACGCCTTCGTGGAGGGTACGGAGGAGCCCGAGGGGGAGGACGCCATCCAGGTGGGGGGCGCCGGCGGCGTGCCGGTGGGCGCGTTCGAGGGCTTCGCGTACGTGGCGCTGGGGCACATCCACGGGGCGCGCAAGCTCGGTTCGGCCGGGGAGGTCCACTACAGCGGTTCGCCGTACCCGTACTCGTTCGGTGAGGCGGGGTCCGAGAAGTCCGTGACGGTGGTGGAGCTGGGCGACGACGGACGCTGCACCTCGCTCGAGCGGGTGCCTATCGAGGTCAGCCGCGAGGTGCGCGTGCTCGACGGGCACACCTTCGACGAGATCCTGGAGGGCGCACGGGGCCTCGACGAGGCCGAGCGCGGGCACTACACGCTGGTGCGCGTCACCGATCGCGACCCCATCCCGCACGCCGTGACGCGCCTGCGCGAGTGGTACCCGAACGCGGTGCTGGAGCAGCCGGCCATCGAGGTGCGGAGTCGGGCCCCGAAGCTGGAGGGGGACTACAAGACCTTGCGTGTGGAGGACGCCTTCCGGCAGTTCTACCGGCACGTCTTCGAGCAGGGCATGAGTGGGCTGGAGGAGACGCTCCTGCGCGAGGCGCTCGACGGGCCCGAGGAGGTGGAGGCGTGAGGCCCCTCACGCTCGAGGTGACGGGCTTCGGGCCGTACCTGGACCCGCAGACGGTGGACTTCGCGGCGCTGGGCGATCACGGGCTCTTCCTCATCCACGGGGCCACCGGCTCCGGGAAGAGCAGCGTGCTGGACGCCATCTGCTTCGCGCTGTTCGGCGCCACGAGCGGCGGGGAGCGCGACGGCACGGACTTCGTGAGCACGCTCAAGCAGGCCGCGATCCCGGATCCGCAGGACTGGCCGCGCACGCAGGTCGAGTTCGAGTTCGAGCACCTTGGCGCGCGCTACCGCGTCACGCGCTTCCCGACCCAGGAGCGGGCGAAGAAGCGCGGCGAGGGCACCCTCACCGAGCAGACCGAGGGGAGCCTGGAGGACCTCGACACCGGCACGGTGCTGGCCGCCAAGGCCACCGAGGTCACGGCCGCCGTCCAGGAGATGCTCAGATGCGACGTGGACCAGTTCCGCCAGACGGTGGTGCTGCCGCAGGGCGCCTTCCGCAAGGTCGTGACGGACCACAAGGCGCGGCGCTCGATCCTGGCCACGATCTTCCGGACGAGGCGCTTCGCGCGGTTGGCGGAGCGCCTCAAAGTCATGTCCGCCGAGCTGGTCCGCGCCATCGAGGCCAAGGAAGAGGAGCGGAGCGCCCTCCTCGCGGGCGCAGAGGTCGAGAACGCGGACGCCTTCGCCGAGCTCGTCGAGGGGGCCGCCTCCGCAGAGAAGGTCGCCGGGGAGCACAAGAAGGCGGCCGGCAAGGCGCGTGATGCGGCGTTCAAGGCGAAGTCGGATGGCGAGCATCTGGCGGGCGACTTCGACGAGCTGGGCCGCAAGCGCACGCGGCGTGAGGAGCTCGAGGCAAAGGCGAGCGAGGTCGACGCGTGGCGTGGGCAGGTCGCGCGCGCCCAGCGGGCGGCGAGACTGGCGGGGGACCTAGCCCATCTCCAGGACAAGCGCAAAGCGGCCGCCAGCCTCGGGGAGCAGGTGGCCCGGGCCCGTGCGGCGCTCGAGGTCGCTGAGCGGGAGGCCGAGGCCGCCCAGTTGGCACAAGGGCAGCTCGAGGAGCGGCGAGGCGATCTCAACGCGGCCGAGCAGCGCTATCAGAGCCTCAAGGCGCTGAAGTCGCAGGTCGACAGCGTGGCGGAGAAGCGCGCTCAGCGTAGCGACCTGACGGAGGCGGTGACGGCTGCGGAGAACGCCGTCAAGGACGCTGAAGCAGAGGTCAAGGTGAGCGAAGAGCAGCTCGCGGCGTTGGGGGAAGAGCGCAAGGGGCTGCGGCCCCGCGCGGCCGGGGTTCCGGAGGCACGCGAGGCCGTGGTGCGGCTCGACGCGGACCTAACGGCACTCGGCGAGATCGGTGGCCTGCGGGAGGAGTTGCGTGACGTCGAGGCAGAGCTTCGCGACGTCGAGACCGGCGAGGACTCGTTGGCGGGCTTCACCCAGGCCGTGCGTGAGCATGCGCCGGGTCTTCTCGCCGACTCGCTGGCGGAGGGCGAGCCCTGTCCGGTGTGCGGCAACGTCCACCACCCGAGCCCGGCAGCGGCCGACGGAGGAATCGAAGCGTTGGAGCAAGCATTCGAGGCCCTCGGCGCGTCGGCGGCTGCCGCCGCGGTGCGCAAGGAGAGGGCGCGGTCGCTGCAGGCCTCGTTGGAGAAGGTTGCCGAGCGGCGGGGTTGGGTGGAGTCCATCCCGGAGCGTGGCACCGTCGAGGCCGCGAGGCTAGCCGCGGAGGACGAACGCAGAAGGCTCGAGGCAGCTGCGAAGCGGATCGAGGACATCGATACCGAGGTCGAGAAGCTCAACGGGGGACTCCCAGAGCGGCGCGAAGCGCTCGCCGACGCACACCGAGCGGCCGAGGGAGCACGGGGTGAGCTTCGGGCGGCCGAGGCGGCGATCGAGGCTGTGCTCCAAGGGTTGCCGGAAGAGCACCGGGACCCGGATGCGTTCATGGAGGCTCTGTCCCGCGCAGAGGTGGAGCACCGTGCGTTGAAGGAGCGGTTCGAGGGCGCGGCCGAGAGGACCCGTCAAGCTCATGAGGCTCAGGGGATCGCCTCGGCGCAGGTGAGGACGTTGGAGGGCCAGGCCGAGACGGCCGACGAGGCGCTCGATCGGCTCCAGGAGTCCTTCACCGAGAAGCTCGCTCGAGAGGGGTTCGCCGACCGCGACGAGGTCGAGGCTGCCATGCTGCCGGAGGACGACCTCGAAGCGCTGACCGGGCAGGTGAAGGGCTACGACCAGGAGGTGGCCACGGTCGGCCATCGCCTCACCGAGCTGGCCGCGAAGCTCGAAGGCAAGGAGCGACCCGATCTGGATGTCCTCACCGCCGCCTACGAGCAGGCCGAGACGGCCCTCGGGGAGGCGGAGCAAAGCTGGAGGGAGGCATGGAAGCGTAGCACCGAACTGACCAAGGCCTGGACCCGCTATCGGGAGATCGAGCGCAAGCAGGGGGAGCTGCGCCAGCGTGCCACCGCCGCCAAGCGCCTCTCGGACACCGCCAACGGGCAGCTCAAGGGCCGCGCGCGGGTGGACTTCGAGACCTTCGTCCTGCAGTCGATCTTCCACCAGGTGCTGCAGACGGCCAACCACCACCTGCATCACATGACGGGTGGCCGCTACTCCCTGCACCTGCGGATGGATGAGAGCGCGAGTTCTCGCGGCCTGGAGCTCGACGTGAGCGACCACGCGAGCGGCGGGGAGATGCGGGAGGTCCGCACGCTCTCCGGGGGCGAGGGGTTCATGGCGAGCCTGGCGCTGGCGCTTGCGCTCAGTGAGATCGCGCAGCAACAGAGCGGCGGCTCGGAGCTCGGGGCGTTGTTCGTCGACGAGGGGTTCGGAAGCCTGGACCGGCGCACCCTGGCGCAGGTGGTGGAGATCCTCCGGGGGCTGCAGGACGACCACCGCATGGTCGGCGTCATCAGCCACGTCGACGACCTCAAGCGGAGCATCCCCGTGCAGCTGCTGGTGGAGCCCGCCGAGCGCGGGAGCCGGATCCGGATGAGCCTCAATGCCTGAGCAGGGGGCGTTCGAGTTCGCGACGCGCGGGCCCGCGACGCCCGGGCCCGCGGGCCGCCGCGTGGTCCTCGCCGCCCACCCGCGCCGCGTGCTGCCCGGCGTCGACGGCTTCGACGCGGTGCTGGTGCCGAACGCGCGGGCCGCCCGCGCGCTGGGCGTGCCCGGGCGCCCGCGCTCAGTCGAGGCGGCCGCGACCCGAGCGCTCCGCGAGGTGCGCGCCGCGGGCGCAACCGTGACGCGAGCGTCGGTCCTGCAGGAGCGCCGGCTCCTCCGGCAGGCGATCCGCGAGGTGGTGCGCCCCGACGACCTCGAGGGCACGGTGCGCACCTGGGGCCCGACCGTGCGCGAGGTGCTGCGCGCGGGGTTCGGCGCCGACGACGCGCGCCCCCTCGACGCGCCGTCGCCGCGCTCCCGGCAGGTGCTCGACGTGGCGGGGCGGTACCGCGAGTTGCTGCGCGCCGCCGGCCTCGTCGACCGCGCCGAGTTGCTGTGGTTGGCCGCTGGCCGCGTGACGCGGCGCGAACGGGTGCTGGTCGCCGGGTACCCGCGCGTGGGCCTGGGCGAGTTGGCGTTCCTCGACGCCTTCGCCGCCGACGGCAGCGTGGTGGTGTTGCCCTCGCCCGGCGGTGAGGCGGCGTTCGCGACGAACGAGGACGCGGCGGCCTACCTGTCCGAGCGGGGCTGGCGCGTCGAGCGGCCGCACGCGGCGCCCGCGACGGTCGGAGAGCGCTGGGCCGTCCGCCTGGCGGGTGCCCGCGGTGTGGAGTCCGAGCCCGACGTGGAGGTGCGCGCCCTGCGTTACCCCGACCAGGAGGAGGAGGTCCGCGGCGTGCTCACGGACGTCAAGGCCCTCCTCCTCGGCGGAGCGGACCCGGGCTCCATCGCGCTGATCGCGCGCGACGAGGCGCTCTACGGCCCGCTGGTGCGCGCCGTGGCGCAGGAGTACGGCGTGCCGGTCCGGCTCTCGTACGCCGTGCCGCTCCGCGAGACGCGCGTAGGGGGCTGGCTCGCGGACCTCGTCGCGTGCCTCGCGGGGGGGTTCCCCTTCGAGACCACTGCCCGGCTGCTCGCGCACCCGCTCTCCCGCCGGTTGGACGGCGAGGTCTGGGCGGAGGCGCGCGGCACGCATCCGCAGGGCCTGGACGCGTGGACGGCGCTCGTTCCGGACGCGGCCGCGCTCGCCTGGCCGGCGCGGGCGGAGCGGGGCGCGTTCGGCGACCGGCTCGAGCGCACACTCGCGGACCTCGGCGTGAGCGACGGCCTGGCGCGCCTGGACCCGCTGTCGCTGGACCGGCGCGCCGAGCGCCGGTTCCGGCTCGCCCTGCGCGAGCTCGGCGAGGAGGCGGGGCCGGCGCCCCGGGACGCGTTCCTGGCCGAGATCGACGACGCCCTCTCCGGCCTGAGCGTGCCGCTGGACGCTCCGACGCGGATCGGCGACGGCGCGGCGGCGGTCGAGCTGCACACGCCCCTGGCGGTGTTCGGCGCGCGCTACCGCCATGTGTTCGTGCTCGGCATGGCCGACGGCCTCACGCCCGCTCCGGTGCGCGACGATCCCGTCCTCGACTTCGTCGAACGGTCGCGGTTGCGGGGCGCGGGCGTCCCGATGGAGAGCGCGGCGGAGGCCGCGGAGCGCGAGCTGCTGTCGTTCTGGGCGGCGCTGGAGACCGCCGAGGAGCGCGTCACGTTGAGCCAACCCGAGCTCGTGGGCGGACGCGAGCGCGTGGTCAGCCCGTTCTTCGAGCGCCTCGGCCTCGCGCCGCGGGCGGCACCGCGCAAGCCGCCGGCGAGCCGGATGGAGGCGCGGGCGGCGTGGCTCCGGGGGCCGGAGGGCGCCGCCGATGGGGGGGACGCACAGGCGGGGCGGACCGCGGCCGATCCTGAGGCGCGGCATGCGCTGGACGGGACCGGCCCGGATCGCGCCGTGGGGGGCGCCGCCGGTGATCCCGTCCTGCCCCACGCCCGGGCGGCGTGGCGGGTGGAGCGCCGTCGCGAGGGCGCCGCCCCCTGGGATGCGTTCGACGGTGTCGTGGGCGTCCCCCTCGATCCGGACCTGTGGCCCTTCAGCGCCTCGCAGCTCACCTCGCTCGGGCAGTGCGCGTTCCGCTGGTTCGCCCAGCGCCGCCTGCGGCTCGGGTCGCTCGAGGAGGCCGAGGAGGAGGTGAGCCCGCTCTTTCGCGGCCGCCTCTACCACTTGGCGCTCGCCCTCGCGCTGGAGCCCGCCCGGGCCGCGCAGGATCCGCGGGCGGTGGCGCTCGAACGCCTGGACGAGGCCTTCGCCCAGGCGGAGGCCACCGTTGGCGTCCCGGCGCAGCCGTCGTGGCCGATCCGGCGCCCCTACCACCTGGAGGTGCTGCGGCGGGCGCTGCGCGCCGGGGACTTCTTCACCGAGGACGGCACCATCCTCTCCCTGGAGGAGCGTTTCCGCGGTGCGTGGCGCGGCTTGCGTGTCACCGGCATCGTGGACCGCGTCGACGCCGGGCCGGATGGCCTCGTGCTGCTCGACTACAAGACACGCGCGTCGAAGCCCGACGGCGCCAAGGACAGCAGCGGCAAGGCCACGCTCGATGTGCAGCTGCCGCTCTACGTCGAGACCGCCGCCCCCACGCTGCACCCGGGCGAGGCGGTGGCGGCTGCCCGGTACTACTCGCTCACCAAGGCGAGAGCGCTGGCCGAGGCAAACATCGACGACGACGAGCTCAGCGCCTTCGTGCAGCGCGTCCGCGCGCACCTGGAGCAGGGCTCCTACCCGGTCGATCCGGACGTGGACGCCAAGGCGTGCGCCTATTGCGACTTCGACCTGGTGTGCCGCCGGGGCCCGCGGCTGGAGCGCAAGCGGCAGGGGGCTGCCGTATGAGCGGCCCTTCCCTCACACCCGAGCAGCAGCGTGCCGCCCACGCGCCTGGCTCCGTCGCCGTGGTGGCAGGCGCCGGCACGGGTAAGACCCACATGCTGGCGCACCGCTTCCTGCACCACCTGACGCAGGGGCTGTCGCCGCTGCAGATCGTTGCGGTGACCTTCACCGAGAAGGCGGCGGCGGAGCTGCGGGCGCGCATCCGCTCCCTTGTGCGGCGGGAGGCGACCGGTGGGGGCGTGGCGAGCGACGCGCTGGCGGAGCTCGAAGCGGCCCAGATCAGCACGCTCCACGCCCTGGCCGCGCGCATCTGCCGCGACCACCCGGACGCGGCGGGCGTGCCGCCCGACTTCGCCGTGCTCGAGGATCTCGAGCGCGAGGTGTGGACCGCGGAACACCTCGAGGAGGCCCTCGCCGGCCTGCCCCCAGCCGTGGTCGACGCCGTGCCGTTCGACGTGCTCGACCGCGTCCTGCCCGAGCTGGTCGCGGACCCCCTGGAGGCAGAGCGGGCACTCGAGCACGGCCCCGACCGCTGGCGCGCGCTGCTAGCCGAGGAGCGCCACCGGGCCTTCGGGCGGGCACGTGCGGGCATCGACTGGGCGGGCTGCCGCGCCGTGCTGGAGGGGTCCCGCGGGGACGCCGGCGACAAGGGGGAGCAGGCGCGCCTCGACTGCCTGGAGGCGATGGACGCCTTCGAGAGCGAGGATGCCATGCGGGCGCTGGCGTGCGTGAAGCGTTTCCGGACGAATGCCGGGAGCAAGAGGGCCTGGGACGAGGCCGAGCTGGAGGCGGTGCGCGGCGCATTGAAGATGGTGAAGGGCGCGATCCAGGGAGCGAACGACGAGGGAGCGGTCGACCTGGTCTGGGGCCCCGCGGACGACGCGCTGGCGGCGATGCTGCCGGCGTTGCGCGAGGCGTTCGGGCACGTGCGCAGCGTACTGGAGCGGGCGAAGCGGCGCGCGCGCGTGCTGGACTTCGCCGACCTGGAGGTCCATGCGCTGCGGGCGCTGGAGCATGAGGAGGTGCGCCGCCACTATGCGGAGCGGTGGAAGGCGTTCCTGGTGGACGAGTTCCAGGACACGAACCCGGTGCAGGCGCGGCTCCTCGATCTCCTGTTGGGTGTGCAGGAAGCGGGCGGCTCTGCGGCTCCCGCCGGTTCGGCGGGTGCCACGCCTCCCGGGGCGATGGAGGGTGCGCCGGCAGGGGTGCCCGCCGGGGCGCGGGCCGATCCCGCTGCTCGGGACGACGCTGCTGCCCGGGTGACCATCGTCGGCGACGAGAAGCAGGCCATCTACGGCTTCCGCGGCGCCGACATGGAGGCGTTCCGGTCGTACCGTGGGCGGATCCGCGCGGCCGGCGGGGACGAGGTCGTGCTCGACCGTAGCTTCCGTAGCCACGAAGCGCTGGTCACTGACCTCAACGGGGTGTTCCGCACCGTGCTCGGCGAGCTGCATCAGGACCTGCGCTCCGAGCGTTGCGCACCGGACGGCGCCCCCGTGGTGCGCTACCGCCCGCTCGAGAAGGTCCCCGGCGTGAACCGCGCCCCGCGCATGGTCGCCGAGGCGCACGCCATCGCGGGGATCGCGCGGGAGTTTGTCGAGGGCCGCACCCCGGTGCACGACAAAGCTACCGGCGCGGTGCGCCCGGCGCGCTACGGCGACCTGGCGGTGCTGGCGCGCACCTGGAAGCCGTTCGATACCTACGCCGAGGTCCTGCCCGCGCTCGGGGTGCCGGCCGTCCATTCCGGCGGCGGCAACCTGCTCGACACCCGCGAGGCCAAGGACGCCGTCGCCGCGCTGCGCTTCCTCGCCGACCCCGACGACGACATCGCGCTCGTCGCCGTGCTGCGGAGCCCGTTCTTCGCGCTCGACGACCGCACGCTCCACGACGCCGCCCGCGCACGGCTCGACGCGGCGCCGCACCCGGCGACCTGGTGGAGCGCCCTGAACGGCCCCGCACCCGAGACCGGGGAGTCTGGTCCAGTCGGGGAGCACCTGGAGCGAGCGCGCGGCATTCTGGCCGACCTGCTCGAGCGCAAGCGCGACGTGCCCCCCAGCCGCCTGCTCCAACTCCTCGACGAGGCCACCGGCTACGGCGCGGTCCTCGCCAACCTCCCCGGCGCCGGCCGGCGCGTGGCCGACTGGCGCGCGTTCGCGGCGCTCGTCCGGGAGCTCGAGCGGGGGAGCGCGGACGTGTTCTCGGTGGCCCGCCGCCTCCGCCGGCTGCTGCGCGCCGGGGTCGATGTGGCGCGCCCCGAGCTGCGCGCGAACGACGCCGTCGCGCTCATGACCATCCACCACGCCAAGGGGCTGGAGTGGCCCATCGTGATCGTCGCCGACCTCGCCGCGGGCTCGGGGGGCCGGCGTCCCGAGGTGCTGATCGACCGGGACGCGGGCGTGGCGCTGAAGCTGGAGGACGGCAACGGCGACCGCCAGGCGCCGGGCCTGTACTCGGTGCTCGACGCGCGCCGCAGGGCCCGCGAGGAGGCGGAGGGTCGGCGCGTCCTGTACGTTGCCCTCACGCGGGCCCGCGACCGGGTGGTGCTCACCGCCGACGGCCCGCGCGGCGGATCGCTCGATCTCCTCGCGGACGGGCTCCAGGCGGCAGGCATCCCCGCTGACCCGATCGCATTCGATCCCGCGTCGACCGTGATTCCCGACCCACCCGTTCCGGCCGAGGTGCCTCTGGCCGAGGCCGCGCCGGCGGAGGGCACGCCGCACGAGGTCCATGGGGTCGAGATTGCGCGGGGAGAGCACGCAGGTCCGGCGCCGTTGTGGGACGACCCTCCGGGGGAGAGCTGGGCCCACGGTAGTGGCGCCCCGGCCGGGTCGCCCCCGGCCCTCGATGGCGTCGCGTCAGGCGGGTCGCAACCGGAACCGCCCGACGAGGTAGCGGGGACCGAGGCGCTGTGGGACGAGGCGCTCGAGCTCGTCCGGACGTTCGACGAGGCGTGGCTGCCCTACCTCGAGGCGGCGCGCGACGGTGGAGCGCCGCCGCCCGACCCGGATCGGCTCTTCCTCGAGCTGCAGCGTGATGGGCGCAACACCGACGCGCTCGCGGTTGCGGTCTGGGAAACGGGCGGCGACGGCAACGGGGTCGCGCTGGTGCCGGCCGACACGCCGGAGGCCCGCTACGACGTCCGCGTCGTGCGGGCCGACCCGGAGCGGTCCGCCGTCGAGGACGTGCGGCCCCTCCTGGCGGCCCTCGGGCACACCCCGGGCGGCCGGTGATCGTTCCGCTTCCGCTCGCACGGGCTTGGGGGAATCCGGCTCCGCCACGGGTATCCTAGGATTCGGATCCCAGGTTCCCGAGCCGGCGTGCCACGGCACGTCGAGCGCGCTGTGCCACGACGTCCGTCCGAGGGGAGACTGACGTGCCGTTCATCATCTCCGACACCTTCACCGACAGCCTCACCCACCTCGACCCGGCCGACAAGTCGGCCGTGGCCACCGCCGTCTTCGACGTCAAGGAGGACCCCGCCAACCCCGGGTTCCGGCTGCACCGCCTCGACGGCATCCGGGAGAAGAAGTTCTGGTCCGCGCGCGTAAGCCAGGACCTGCGCCTCATCCTCTATCGGGACGGCGACACCACCGTCGTGTGTTACGCCGATCATCACGACGCCGCCTACTCCTGGGCGGAGCGCCGCCGGCTCGACGTGAACGAGGTCACCGGGGCCGCGCAGTTCGTGGCGATCGAGGAGCGTCAGGAGGAGATCGTCCACCAGATCCACACCGCGGAGGTGCGCGGTCCGGCCCTGTTCGCCCGCTACCCGGACGACTACCTCCTGGCGCTCGGCGTGCCTCCGGCATGGCTCGACGCCGTGAAGCTGGCCGACGAGACGCAGTTCTTGGACCAGATCGCGGACGAGCTCCCGGAAGAAGCGTCGGAAGCGCTGCTGCGCCTCGCGCTTGGGGAGCCCGTCCCACGCCCCACGCCCGTGTCGGTGGCCGGCACGGACCCCTTCCGGCATCCGGACGCCAGGCGGCGGTTTCGCATCATCGAGGACGATCGCGTCCTGTCGCAGGCGCTCGCGGCCCCGTGGGACAAATGGGTGGTGTTCCTGCACCCCACGCAGCAGGAGATCGTGGACCGCGCGTTCCGCGGCCCTGCGCGGGTGACGGGAGGCGCCGGCACCGGGAAGACGGTCGTCGCCCTCCACCGGGCGGCACGCCTCGCGCGCGACCAGCCTGAGAGCCGCGTGCTGCTCACCACCTTCTCCCGCACGCTCGCGGCGCGCCTTCAACAGCACCTGGCGCGGCTCGTCGGCGGTGACGCGCCGGAGCTCGAGCACGTCCGCGTCGCGCACCTGCATCACGTCGCAGTCGAGCTCTGGAACCACACGCACGCCGAAGTGTTCCGGCTCGCCAACCGCGAACGCCTCGACGCCCTGCTGGATCGGGCGATGGAACGCGTGTCGCCCGTCGACCTGTCGCGCGCGTTCCTGCGAGCCGAGTTCGACGCCGTAGTGGACGCCGAGGGGATCACATCCTGGGAGGAGTATCGGACCGTGCGGCGCGTCGGTCGCGGCGTCGCGCTCGGTGCACGCCAGCGACGCCAAGCCTGGTCGGTCTTCGAGGCCCTACACGAGCTACTCGTCGAGCAGCGCCTGCGCACCTACGAGCGCGTCTGCCACGAGGTGGCCGAAGCCCTCGGGAACGGCGCGGCCCGACCCTACGATCACGTCGTGGCCGACGAGATCCAGGACTTCGGTCCGGCGGAGCTGCGCCTGCTGCAGGCCCTCGCCGGGGATGCGGGCACCCTGTTCCTCGCGGGGGACCTCGGGCAGCGCATCTACAAGGGCCCCACCAGCTTCGCCCGTGCCGGCATCGAGGTGCGCGGCCGCACCACCCACCTGCGGCTGAACTACCGCACAACCGAGCAGATCCGCCGTTACGCCGACGGCATCCTGCCGGGCTCCCTCGACGACCCGGACGGGGACGGACCCGAGCGCCGCGACGCCGTCTCCCTCTTCTCGGGGCCCGAGCCAGAGAGCGAGCGCACCTCGAACCCCGGCGCGGAGGTCGACGCCGTCACCGCTTGGCTCAAGACGCTGATCTCCAACGGCTATGCACCGTCCGACATCGCCATCTTCGCCCGGACCAACGACCTCGTGAGCAAGCGTGCGCGGCACGTCGTCGGGAACCTGGGGCTCAAGCCTCACCTGCTCGAGGACGACGAGCCGCCGGCGGAGAAGCGCATCGCCATCGGCACGATGCACCGTGCCAAGGGGCTCGAGTTCAAGGCGGTCGTCGTGATGGGATGCGACGAACGCTACCTTCCCAACCAGTACGCGTTGAGCCAGCAACCCGATGACGTGGAACGCGCGACGTTCATCGAACAGGAACGCAACCTCTTCTACGTCGCCTGCACGCGCGCGAGGGAGCGGTTGCTGGTGACGTGCGGCGGGCCGCCGAGCCCGTTCCTGCGAGACCGGTGAGAGTCGTCGTACGGAACACGGCTCGAGCTCCGAGCAGGGCGCGCTGCTCGCCTGTGAACCTCGGGGACGACGCCGACACGACGGGCGCCGTGTAGGGGAAGATCGCGGGGGCGTACTACGGGGCGGAGGCCATTCCGGAACGTTGGTGGTCGGGGCTCGCCTTCGTGACGGCATCGTCGGATTGGCCGACGGGCTGTTGGGCGCGGGCGGAGGCGGGCGGGGCGCGGACCGCCCCCACGCGGCACCGACGCCACCCCCAGGCGCCACGAGGCCACCCCCAGGCGCCACGAGGCCACCCCCCGAGACTGCCTCGGGGGGGTGGTGGTGAGTGTTCCGGTCGGCGGGCGGGCGTCAGTCGACGATGATCTTGCCGTACATGCCGTCCTGCGCGTGGCCGGGAACCTGGCAGAGGTAGTAGTAAGTGCCGGGGCTGGTTGCGCGGAACTGCACACTGCCGCTGGCGTAGGTGGCGCTCTCGAGGTCGTCTGTGGTGCGGGCCGCGAGGGGCGGGATGCCGTACCCGCCGCCCATCATGCCGGTGCCCATGTAGGGGTACGGGGGCGCTTCCCGGGCGAGGACGAGGCCGTGCGGCATGTCGCGGCCGTAGTCCATGTTGACCAGCGTCATCGTGATGGTGGCGCCGCGGCGGATGTGGAGGGTGGGGTTGACGAGGCCGCCGACCTCGAAGGTGGTGTCGGGCTCGCCGGGCTGGACGGCCACGACGTTCACGTGGATGCTCGTGCCCGTGAAGGTGAGGGAGTTGTCGGCGGCGTCCACCGTGGCGCCGGGGGCGCTGTCCTGGATCGCGCGCTGTGCGGCGCTCCAGCTCATGGGCTGACCCTGGTAGGCGCTGCCGCCCATCATCCCGTTGCCGCCCATGCCGGGTCCGTACCCGTTGCCGTGGGCGCCGTCGTACCCGCCGCCCGTCGTGCCGCGCTGGGCGAGGGCGGCGCCCAGCACCACGGCGGCGGTCAAGAACAGCGCCGCGAGGAGGGCCGCAGGACGGCCGCGACTCATTCCAGGCCCGCCTTCCGGCGTTGGTACTCGTCGTGGTCGATCTCGCCGCGGGCGTAACGCTCGCGCAGCACCCGGTGGGCGCTGTCCTCCTGCTTGGAGGCGGTTGGGGCGCCGTGCTCGCCGTTGCGCTCGAGGGCGCGCCACAGGTACACGCCGCCGACGACCAGGAGAGCGACGACGAGCAGGCCGCCGAAGCCCATGCCGAAGCCGGTCATGCCGAATCCGTTACCGAATCCCATCATCTTGGTCCTTTCAGTCCGACCGCCGTGCGGTCGGGGGGTGCTGGTTCGGAGGCGAGGGGGCGGTCGGCCGGGCGGCCGGATCGCCCCTTCGACTGTCTGCAGGGTAAGCCCGGAGTGTTCAACCCGTATAAAGCCCCTGGGGGGTATCGCCGCCGAGGTGGGCGCGGAGCTCGGGGAGCTGCTGGTCGAATGTCCCGAAGAAGAAGGTCTCATCGTCCAGCACGGTGATCGGCGCGATGCGCACCCCGTAGCGCTGCTTGGCGTCGTCGGCGACGCCGGGCTGGGTGACGTCGCGCTCGGTGAAGGGGACGTCGTGCTGCTCGAGCCAGCTCCGCACGGCACCGCAGTCGGGGCACCCGGGGCTGGTGTAGAGCGTTACGCGTTCTGCTGGCATGCGGACCTCCGGGTCAGGCTGGGGCGGGCTGAAGGCGGGGCGCCGGTTTGGGATCCGGGCGCGCGCTCATCGGTGCGCGGAAGGCCTTGAGGCGCAGCGCGTTGCTGAGCACGAAGATGCTGCTGGTGCCCATGGCGGCCGCGGCGATGATGGGGGAGAGCAGGATGCCGAAGGCCGGGTACAGGACGCCCGCCGCCACCGGGATGAGGATGACGTTGTAGATGAACGCCCAGAAGAGGTTCTGCTTGATGTTGGTGATGGTGGCCTTGGACAGCGCGAGGGCGTTGGGGATGCCGCGGAGGTCGCCGCTCATGAGGATGACGTCGGCAGCCTCGATGGCGATGTCGGTGCCGGTACCGATGGCCATGCCGATGTCAGCCTGGGCCAGGGCCGGGGCGTCGTTGATCCCGTCGCCCACGAAGGCCACCTTGCCGTGCTTGCGCTGAAGTTCTTTGACGGCGTCGACCTTGCCGTCGGGCAGTACCTCGGCGAGCACGTGGTCGATGCCGAGCTGCTGGGCGATGGCGCGGGCGGTGTGGGCGTTGTCGCCGGTGATCATGGCAACGCGTAACCCGAGCCGGTGCAGCGCCTCGATGGCCGCGGGGGTGGTGTCCCTGATGGGGTCGGCTATAGCGAGGACGCCTGCGGCGCGCCCGTCCACCGCCGCGAGGGTAGGCGTGCGCCCCTGGTCCGCCAGGGCGGTGACGCGAGCGTCCAGGCTTCCGAGGTCGATGCCTAGCTTGCGCAGGTAGCGGTCGGCGCCCACCTGCACCGTGTGTCCGTCCACGGTGGCGCTCACGCCGTAACCGGGATCGGCCTGGAAGTCGCTGACGTCGGGCAGCTCGAGGCCACGCTGCGTGGCGGCGCCCACGATCGCCCGCGCGATGGGGTGCTCGCTGGAGCGTTCCACGGCGGCCACCAACCGCAACAGCTCGTCGGCACCGCCCTGCACCGGTTCGAGGTCGGTGAGCTCGGGCCGCCCCTTGGTGAGGGTGCCGGTCTTGTCGAGCGCCACCACCGTGGCGTCCTGGAGGGTCTGCAGGGCGTCGCCACGGCGGAACAGAACGCCGAGCTCCGCGCCCTTGCCGGTGCCCACCATGATGCTCGTCGGAGTGGCCAGGCCCATGGCGCAGGGGCAAGCGATGATGAGTACGGCGACCATGTTGACGAGCGCGTAGGTCAGCGCGGGCGCGGGGCCGAAGATGAGCCACACCGAGAAGGTGACGGCGGCGAGGCCCATCACGACCGGCACGAAGTACCGCACGACCTTGTCGGCGAGAGCCTGGATCGGCATCTTCGCGCCCTGGGCGTCCTGCACCATCTTGATGATCTGCGACAGCACCGTGTCGGCGCCCACCTTGGTCGCCTCGAAGCGCAACGCGCCGTTCTGGTTCACCGTCCCGCCGACGACCTCGGCGCCCTTTTCCTTCGCCACGGGGATGGGCTCGCCGGTGATCATGGATTCGTCCACGTAGCTGCTGCCCGAGAGGACCGTACCGTCGACGGGCAGGCGCTCGCCGGGTCGTACGGCGATGACGTCGCCGGGCACCACCTGGTCGATCGGTAGCTCCTGCGCCACGCCGTCGCGTTCGACGCGCGCCGTCTTCGCCTGCAGGCTCAGGAGCTTCTTGATGGCTTCGCTGGTGCGGCCCTTGGTGACCGCCTCCAGGTACTTGCCCACCAGGATCAAGGCGACGATCGCCGCGGAGGCCTCGAAGTACGTGTGCGCCGTGCCCGCCGGCAGGACCCGCGGCAGGAAGGTAGCCACCACGGAGTACCCGTACGCGGCGGTGGTGCCGATCATCACCAGCGCGTTCATGTCGGGGCTACCGTGCCGCAGGCTGGCCCAACCGGTCTTGTAGAAGCGCCGCGCCGGTCCGAACTGCACGACGCTGGCGAGCGCGAAGCCGATGAGGTTGACGGCGAAGGCCCCCAGAGCGGCGTCGATGCCGCGCTGCAGGCCGGGGATGACCATCGGCAGCATGACGAAGAGCACGAGCGGGATCGCGAAGCTCGCCGCCACGATCAGGTCGCGACGCAGGGAGGCGACGTGCCGCTCGTGCGCCGCGTGTTCCACGTCCTCGGCGGCCCGGCCGGAGTCCTCCTCGATGACGTCGTAGCCGGTCTCGCGCACCACCGCCTTCAGCCGGGCTGGGGAGACCGTGTCGGGCAGGAACGTGATGCTGGCGTGCTCCGTCGCCAGGTTGACGGTCGCTTCGAGCACGCCGTCCGCCTTGTTCAGCGCGCGCTCCACGCGGCCCGAGCAGCTCGCGCAGGTCATGCCGGTGATGCCCAGGTCGGCGTGCGCGGTGCTGGCGGCGTAGCCGCTGTCGGTGATGGCGGTGATGAACGCCTCGGGCTTCACGAGCTCGGGGTCGAAGGTGATGCTGGCGCGCTCGGTGGCCAGGTTCACCGCGGCCTCGCTGACGCCGGATACCTTGTTCAGGGCGCGTTCGACGCGACCGGAGCAGGACGCGCAGGTCATGCCTTCGACGCCGATCTGCACTGTAGTCATGGGGATCTCCATTCCCCCACCGGGTGGGGGGTCAGTCGCGGTACTTCAGGGCGTCCGTGCAGGAAGTGTGGGGGTTCTCCAGCATGCGCAGCACGCCCTCCAGGTGCCCCTTCGCGCTCCGCAGGCGCGACAACGCCTGCCGGCGGGTGGCCGGGTCGATGCGCAGGCACGCAGCCTGCGCCGCGGCCGAGAACTCCCCCTCGTCGACCTGTGGTTCGCTTCGGAATTGCGTCCTCAGGCTCATGGCGTGCCTCCAAGCGTGGGTCCGCCCGTCTCTGCTGACCTGAGTATATACCCTACCCCCCGGGGGGAGGGGTAAGGCGGACGGTCGTTTACCGAGGACACCGGTCTGTGCTTCATGACCGCCACACGTGCCCAGGCGCGCCTGCACGAGCTCGGGATCGTCACCGAGCTCACCGGGCAGCGCCGCAACCGCCCGTTCAGCGATACCGGCTACCTCGCTGCGGTCGCGATCGAGCGGTCCGGCTAGGGTTGGCGCTTCAAGACCACGGTGACCGTGAGGCGGATGGGGTCGGACACGGCCAAAATCGGCCCCACCACGGGCCGCGTGAGCCCGAAGTCGTCGAAGGTGAACGACGTCGAGGCGTCCACAGTTACCACGCCGGGCGCGAACGCGGCGGCGGCCTCCCACTGCACGGGGCGGGTGGTGTCGCGGACGGTGAGGTCGCCGAGGATGGTCAGCGAGCGCTTGCCCCCTTCGGGCAGCGGCGAGGGCAACCCCTCCACCGAGGTCACGCGCAGCACGGCCACCGGGTAGCGGGCCGTGTCCAGCGTGCGGCCGGCGATGTAGCGGTCCCTGCGAGTGGAGTCGCTGCTCAGGGTCGTGAGGTCGACGCGGATCTCGGAACCGTCCGCCACGGCGCCGTCGGGGCCGAGGACGATGTGGCCGCTCACCGCGGGCGCCGTTCCGATCGCGTCGCGCGGCAGCGCGATGCCGGCCACCTTCTCCTGCACGGCGTAGCTGGCCTGCGAGGCGTCGGGCAGGACCACGAAGGTCTGGGCACGCGCCAGCGGCATGGTGGCGAGCAGGCACGCGAGCACGGCCGCGGCCGCCGCCAGGCGGGGCAAGACTCCAGGGCGAGGGGCGTCGGGGGGTCGCGTCATGGCGGCTCCTTCGTGTGCCGGTTCGTCCGGCGCGGGTGTCGGGCGGCGGCATGCAACCCGGTGGGTGCGTCCGCACGCGCCCGGGGCGGGCGCGGCCGTGCTGGTCCGAAGGATAGGGGATGGTCGTGCACCGTTTGTGAGGGGCCCGCGCCCCGGCGCTTACCGGGTCACACGAGCCGCCCCAGGAACCTCGTCACCAACCACAGCAGGATGGGCAGCAGCAGCGTGGAGAAGAAGCTCCGCAGGGTGTCGGTCTCCCACGGCCAGGTGGAGAGGCCCGCGACCAGCTTGCGGGTGGTGATCAACGCGTTCAGCGAGGTGTTGAGCTCCCCGACGTCGCCGTGCCGGTCGCCGGCCACGCGCTCGTGGATGGCGGCGATGGTGGTCTTGATGGCCTCGTCGCTCCGGCCGAGCAGGCGGGCCTTCTCGCGCTTCAGGCGCGCCTGCATGCCGAGCAGCGGCAGGGTGAACACCGCCACGGCCAGCACGCCCGCGACGATCATCGCGTAGGCGGGCGCCCCGGCGTCGCCCGTGACCTCCTGGAGGAGCACGTTGTACGCGATGAACAGGGCCAGCCCCATGCCGGCGCGGGCCGTGAGGGTGCCGAAGGCGTGGGCGGGGCGGAGGTGGAACAGGTCGATGTTGGCGGCCTCCCGGTGCAGACGCCCCACCACCAGCAGTTGCCGGAGGGTCTGGAAGATCAGGGCGGCCAGCGACGCGACGGTATAGGTGAGGGCGACGAAGGCGACCACGTAGGGGAGCGCCGTGGTGGTGCCGTCCAGCCCGAGGGAGGCCGGGTCGAACAGCACCGATTGCGCGCCGACGACGAGGCCGAGCACGAGCGCGACCCAGCCGAGGCCGCGCGGCAGGTGGATGAGCTCGTAGGCGGCCCGCTCCGATGCGTCCGTGGACACCCCCAGCATGGGCCGGAACGCCTCGAAGCTGCGCGCGGCGACGTGCCGGAGGTGGTGGTAGAGCGCCGTGAAGAACAGGAAGAAGACCCCGTCGAGCGAGCGGACCAGCTCGAACGTGCCCACCGCCTCGGCGCCCCCGATCCAGTACACGGGGTTGGCGAGCGCGACGTAGGCGAGCAGCACTGCCGCGTACACCCACCACGACGGGCCGGCAACGGCGTCGATGCGATCGGTCAGGGCATCGATCCAGCTCGGGGGACGGGCGGCCGGCGCAGAGCGCGAACGGGGCTCTACGGACGGAGCGGGCGTGCGGGTCCATGCTGCGTGGGCCTCTCGGGCGCCGACGCCGACTTGCGGCGTGGAGCGTGCTGTGGCGTGCAGGCAGGATACATCGGTCCCTTCGGCGAGGGAACGCGTCTTCGCCCGCCGGCGGCCAGCTTGCTACGATGGCCTCCTCAACAAAGCCATGCGCCCCCTGACGCGCCTGGGGAAAGGAAGTACGTATGCGACGCGCTTTCGGATCCGGACTGGTGGCCCTGGTGGCCCTGCTGGCGGGCTGCGCCGCCACCGACGACGAGTCGGTGAGGCCGCTCGCGCGGCCGGCGCCGCCGACGCTCACGACCCTGGAACCCGGAGGATTCCGCTCGCTCGACCAGGAGCTCACGGTGAACGTGGTGTTCGTGGGGTACGAGCAGGGCGCGGGTGCGCAGGAGATCGATGAGTCGGCGTTCCTGGCGGAGCTGCCGGCCTCGGCCGGCACGGTGGCCCGCTATAAGGAACTCTACGGGCTGCCCGGCGATCTAGGGATCGACTTCGCCTACGACGCGAACGTCGTCTACGCCGACACCACCTTCGAAGACGCATTCTTTGGGTACCTGGGCAGCATCGCGGAGACGGCGCCGCCCACGCTCTACCAGCAGCGCTACAACACGCAGGGCGCGAGGTCGCTCACGATCGCCGGCAACAACACCATCGACGCCCCGTCGGTGGAGCAGTGGCTCGCCGACAACGCGGGGCCCGCGCTCAACATCGACACGAGCGACTACACGGTGTTCCTCGTCAACTGGTACGGGCGCGCCGACTTCCGGCACCACGTGTACACCAAGACCGACGAGCCCGATCCCGACACGGGCATGAACTTCGGGGAGGTGCGGGACTCGCGCAAGGTGATCGCCTGGGGCGGCACCACGCCCGACGACGAAGAGTCCGGCCTGGGCAGCCTGCACCGCATCTGGTTCTACGACCTGTCCGCGGGCCCCGAATCGTGGACCGACAACTGGGACGTCGACGACGCCGACCTCGACGGGGACGGCGTGATGGACTACCGCATGCCGCCGGTGTGGGAGTACGGAAACGCCTCCGGCTACCGCGCCTTCGACGACCTCTCCGGCGACCTCGGCAAGGTCGTCCGGTACGTGGCACTCGACCTGCTGTTCACGCCGTCTCCGCTGTACAACCCGGCGCTCTCGCCGCCGGTGCTGCCCAGCGACATCCAGCTCGACGTCAACGTCTACCAGGCGGATCCAGCCTCGGACGGCACCGGTTTCTTCGTGCCGTCGCTGATCGCGGCGGAGCTCGGCGAGCTGCAGCCGCTCAACACCTTCAGCGTGGAGCTCAGCGAGCAGACCTTCGACAGCCGGTTCGAGACGGTCTACGACTGCTTCTACGACGATGTGTCGTGTTTCGGGCAGCGCCTGTTCGGTATCGCCTTCGCCGACCTGTTCCTCTACCACGAGGACACCCTGATGCAGTACCTCGAGGGGGATGCGGACTACGAGGTTCCGGTGTTCGCGTTCAACACCACCGACGACCGCTTCACCTGCTGCCTCGGCTTCGCCGATGACAACTGGGCGGACGGCACCCAGAGCTTCGTGTTCGCCTTCGACAGCCCCAGCGTCCGGGACGTGTCGGGCTATGGGTTCACCACCACCACGATCCACGAGGTGGGGCACCACCTCGGCATGTCGCACCCGCACGACGGCTACGACTACGCCACCGGCGTCGATTTCGGTCCGGAGGGAGCGACGTACTTCGCCTGGTCGGGGGACGAGGTCAACTCGATGATGAGCTACATCGACCTCAACTGGGACTTCAGCCAGTTCGACCGCGACAACATGAACCGCTACCTCACGTCCGCCTATCTGAACCAGGCCAACGTCGTCCTCGCCGAGATCGTGGGGAGCCCACGGGTCGCGCACGTGGCCGCCGACCTGGTCGGCGCCGACGCGCTCGCGGCGGACGCGCTCGCGGCGTACGACACCATGGACTACGCCTCCGCGGCCGCAGCGGCGCGGGCCGCCTACGACGACGTGCTGGCGGCGGCCGCGGCGATCCACGTGCAGGTCGAGCCGCAGGCCTGGCCGGCGGACTACAAGGCCAAGGCCGTGAGCCCGAAGTTCGTGGACGGAGTGGCGTACCTGCGCAAGCGGATGGCGCCCTAGGGTAGCCGCCGCCGGGACGTAGCCGCGGCAGAGACCTGGCTGCGGGGCGGTCATCGCGCCGCCCCGCGTACCGTGGCGTGGCCCACCCCTGCGCGACCTACCCTCCCACGATCGGCCCGGACACCCACCCTCGGTGTCCGGGCCGATCCTCGACCGTCCTCCGGCCGAACCCTGGCGCACCCGCGCCTCGTTCGGACGCGATCCGCGTGCCGGCTCGGCCAGCGCGGCCCCGGCGACCGCCCCCACCGCGCCTCCCGTCAGCCCTCGCGGACCACCCAGTCGAGGAGCGCCTCGAGCGGCGCCGTCGCCAGCCCGATCACGCGGTCGGCGCCCCCGTAGTACACGTACACCACGCCGTTCACCACGGGGTTGGCGCAGCTGAACACCACGTTGGGCACGTCCCCCTTGAGCTCCCAGGGCTCCTCGGGGTCGAGGATGCTGGCCTCGGGGCGCTTGAGCACGCGCCAGGGCTCGTCTCGGTCGAGCAGCGCGGCGCCCAGGCGGTAGGTGTGGCTGTCGTCGTAGCCGTGGTAGATCATCAGCCACCCGGCCTCGGTCTCGATGGGCGGGCCGCCGGCGCCGACGCGCTTGCCGTCCCACAGGCCGGGCCGGGGGCCGAAGACCTCGCGGTGCCCACCCCAGTGCACGAGGTCGTCGCTGACGGCGAGCCACACGCTGGGTGGGCGGCGGTGGAAGCTGACGTAACGGCCGCCGACGCGGGCGGGGAAGAGCGCGTGGTCCTTGTTGTCCTCGCCGCGCACCAGCGGCGCGACCGGCTCCCAGGTGATGAGGTTGTCGCTCACCGCGTACCACGGGGTGATGCCGGTGGGCGGCACGCCGGGCGCGGGATGGGCGCCGGCGCGGCCGTAGGCGGTGTAGGCCATGTAGAAGCGCCCGTCGAGCGGCGTGACGCGGGGGTCCTCGACGCCGCGCGCGTCCTCCTCGGAGCACGGCTCGAGCACCGGCCGCTCGAGGCGGTTCCACGCCACCCCGTCGCGCGACACCGCGTAGCCGATGCGGGAGACGTAGTCGCTCCCCTGGGCGCGGTAGTGCATGTGGAAGAGGCCTGCGTGCACCACCACGGACGGGTTGAAGACGTTGAGGGCCTGCCAGGGGCTGGCGGGGATGGGGGTCAGCAGCGGGTTGGCCGGGTGGCGTGCGAGCTTCATGGGTCCCCACTGTACTGCGCTCCGCGCGGCGAGGCATCAAGAGGTGTAAGCGGTTACAATCCGCCCACCTACGAGGCACGCAATACGGATTACCGTTCTAAACGGCACAAAACACCGACCTGTTGACACGACCTCCCCGCGTCCTCTAATCTGACAGCACACAGAACGTAAGCGGTTACGGCCGATCGGGAGCCTTGGAGCCTCGAGCTCGCGAAGCCCTCGAAGCACTCGGCCGAGGGGGTCAGGAGGGCCCGTGAACGACGCCCCGTCCCATGACGACAGCAGGCACGACGCGCGCGTCACCATCCAGGACGTCGCGCGCGGTGCAAGCGTGTCCACCGGCACGGTGAGCCGCGTGCTCAACGACCGGGCCGGGGTCAGCCCGGACACGCGTCAGCGTGTGCTCGATACCATCGCCCGCCTGCGCTACCGGCCCGACCACACGGCCCGCGCGCTCTCGCGCCAGCCGCTGCGCATCGGCCTCAGCCTCGCCGCCGGCACGCGCCGCCTGATGCCGTTCTTCATGGTGTTCCTCGAGCACCTCATCACGGTGTTGCAGCACGATGGCTACCGCCTCGAGGAGATCCCGGCGGGTCCGGACGGCCTGCCCGAGTGGCTGGCCGACGGCATGATCCTGCACGGGGTACACGACGACGATCCGCGCATCGCCCACCTCGAGCGCGCGGGCGTGGCGTTCGTGCTGGTGGGGCACGCCGAGGGCGCCCGCTGGGTCATGCCCGACGACATCGGCGGCGCCCGCGAGGCGACGCGCCACCTGCTCAAGCTCGGCCACCGCCAGGTGCTCTACCTGGGCGGGCGCATGAGCCAGCAGGCGACCCAGGACCGTTACCGGGGGTACCGCGAGGCGCTCGCCGAGGCCGGCCTGCGACCCGCGGAGCCCGTTGCTGGTGGAGGGCGCGCTGGATCCCCTGGCGGCCTACCGCGCCGTGCGCGCCGCCTTCCAGGACGGCCGGCCCGCCAGCGCCCTGTTCGCAGCGACCGACGAGATGGCCCTCGGCGCCGTGGCCGCCCTGGAGGACCTGGGGCTGCGCGTGCCCCTGGACATCTCGGTCGTCGGATTCGACGACCTTCCCGAGATCGGCGCGGGGCTCACCACCGTGCGCCAGGACATCGGACAGATCACCGCCACAGCGGTCGAACTGCTGCGCGAGGGCTTGCGCGGCGCACCCGTGCGTGGGGTCACCGTTCCGGTCCAGCTCGTGGTGCGGGGGACCACCGCCCGCAGGAGGGAGTGAGCCTGGCGGAGGCCAGATTCGCGCAGGTGCCGTTCATCGCCACTCGAGGAACGCTCAGGAGGAACTCGTGAAACAGCTTCGCAGACTGCTCATGCTGCTCGCCGCGCTGACCCTGTCCGTGACCCTCGCGCAGACCACCGTCCGCGTGCAGGGCTACGGGGGCTCCGACCCGGCCATCGTCCAACGCCTCATCGACGAGGTCATCGGGGACGACCTCGCCAAGCAGGGCATCACCATCCAGTACGAGCCCATCGAGACCGACTACAACGCGGTGCTCACCAACGCGCTCTCGGCCGGCACGGCCGGCGACGTGTTCTACATCCCCGGCGAGACCGCGCCCGGCATCATCGCCACCGGCAAGGTGCTCCCGCTCGATGGCCTGGTGGACACCACCCCCTTCATCGACAGCCTCATGTCCGTCTACACCATCGACGGCAAGGTGTACGGCGTCCCCAAGGACTTCAACACGCTGGCCGTGTTCTACAACAAGGACATCTTCGACGCGGCCGGCGTCGCGTACCCGAGCGCCGACGACGACTGGAACAGCTTCGCCGACAAGCTGACGAAGGTCTCGCAGATGGACCCCGACATCCACGGCATCTGCCTGCCGGCGGACTTCGCGCGCATGGGCGCCTTCGCCTTCGCCAACGGCTGGACGCCCTTCGAGGCCGACGGCAGCGCCAACCTGCTCGACCCGGCCTTCCAACAGGCCTTCGACTTCTACACCGGCCTGGTGAGCGACGGGGTCGCCGTGCAGCCCGCCGACGTGGGCGCCGGCTGGCCCGGCGACTGCCTGGCACGCGAGCAGGCCGCCGTCGCCATCGAGGGCGCCTGGATCCTCGGGTTCCTGCGCGACAACGCGCCCAACCTGCAGTACGGCTCCACCCTGCTGCCCACCTCGCCGAACACCGGAGCGTCCGGCAACTTCATCTACACCGTCGCCTGGGGCGTCAACGCAGACAGCCCGGTACGCGACGCCGCCGTCAAGGTCCTCCAGGCGCTCACCGGCCCCGCCACCCAGCAGTTCATCCTGGAGCAGGGCCTGGCCATCCCCAGCCGCAAGGCGCTGGTGGACAACGCCTACTTCCAGCAGGACACCCCCGAGGCTCAGGGCAACCTCACCGTCTTCGAGGGCGCCACGCACGGCAACGTGCTCGGCTTCCAGTTCGGTTCGGTCGGCACCGACTACATGACCCCCATCAACAACGCCATGAACGTGGTGATGACCGGGCAGGCCGACAGCGCGACCGCCCTGCAGCAGGCGCAGCAGGAGCTCCAGACGCTGCTGGAGCGCAGCCAGAACTAGCGCACGCGCTCGGGGGAGGCGGCCGCGGCCGCCTCCCCCGGCGACGCGCCGGAGGGTGGGTGCCCGCATGGGCATGAGACGCCGGGAGTTCGCCGCCGCCTACCTGTTCCTCGCGCCCTTCCTGGTCACGCTGGGGATCTTCTTCCTGTTCGCCACGGCGCGGGCCGTGTACTTCAGCTTCACCGACTACGACCTGTTCAACGCCCCTACCTGGGTCGGCCTGCGAAACTACGCCGACCTCTTCCGCGACGACCTGTTCCTCGCCGCGCTGCGCAACTCGCTGGTGTTCGCGGCCGTGGTCACCACGGTGCAGACCTTCGGCGCGCTGGTGATGGCCGCCGTGCTCAACCAGCGCATCCGCGGCCTCGACTTCTTCCGCGCCGCGTTCTACATGCCCAGCATCACCAGCAGCGTGGTCATCACCTTGATCTTCCTGTGGATGTACCAGCGCCGCGGCCTGTTCAACTATCTCGCCACGCAGTTCCTGGCCTACCTCCCCTTGCTCGGGGTCTTCCTCCTGGCCGTCGTGGTCCTCCAGGTCGGTCAGGTGCTCTACGAGCGCTCCCGCGGGTTGCCCGCCCGCTGGCGCGACCCCGCCCTGCTGGTGGTGTCGATGCTGGTGGCCGCGGGCATCACCTGGGCGCTGGTGTTCTTCGGTGTCGTCGCCCCGCGCGAGGTCCGGCCCGTCGACTTCGTGTGGCTGCAGACCCGCCAGGAGGTTCCCGGGGCCTTCCCGGGCTTCTTGCGCGCGCCCGTGCCGCTGATCGCCATCATGCTGCAGAACATCTTCACGACCATCCCGACGTTCATGCTGATGTTCCTCGCCGCTCTCCAGGACGTGCCCGCCGCACACTACGAGGCGGCCTCCCTCGACGGCGCCACCGGCGCGCAGCAGTTCTTCTACATCACCATCCCCGCGGTGCAGCCCGTGACCTTCCTGGTGGTGACGCTCGGGCTCATCGGGACGCTGCAGATGTTCGACCAGGTGGCCATCTTCGGCAACGCCGTGCCGTTGCGGAGCGTGATCACCCTGGCGTATTTCGTCTACAACCGCATGTTCCCCGGGGCGCAGCTCCCCGAGGTGGGCTTCGCCTCCGCCGCGGCCATGTTCCTGGCGCTCCTGACCCTGGCGATCGTGCTGCTGCAGCGGCTGTTCATCCGTAGCGAGGGCACGCGATGAGTGCGGCGGCTCCCCGCCGGGACGCGCAGCGGGCGCTCGCCATGGAACGCTGGGAGGCGCGCCGGCGCTGGGCGCGCGCCGGCATCGTGTACGTGGTGATGCTGCTATTCTCCCTGCTCTTCCTCGGGCCGCTGCTGTTCGCCACCCTCTCGAGCCTCAAGACCGATCCCCTGGAGTACCCCCCGCGGATCGCCATCCCGCAGCTCTCTCCCACCAACTGGTCGGCGGCCGCGCGCCTGGGGCGCGCCGGCGCCCGCGCTCCCATGTGGGGCGGCTTCGCGCCCGGGGCCGACGTGCCCTTCGAGCTCACCTACTTCGTGCCCGACGGCACCGAGGCCGCCCCTCCCACCGTCGCCGTGCCGCGGCGGCGCCCCGGCGGCGGGCTCGGCGCCGTGCAGGCCATCGAGTACGCGGCGGACCACGCCACCGTCGAGCAGCCGCAGGAGGTCGACCGGGAGCCCGCGAGCTGGACGGTGCGGGGTGAGCAGCTGGCGGGCGTGTTCGTCACCTACCGGGTGCGCATCCGCTACGACGGCGACGGCCCCACCGTGAACCGACTCCCCGTCGACGCGGAGGCGCCGTCACGGACGCAGGTGTTCGTGCGCTCCACCCTGCCGCCCACGCGGCTCGAGCGGCTCGGGCTGGTGGCGTCCTACAACAACATCGCCCCCGGCGCCCTGGGCTACATCTTCAACAACTACCGGCGCGTCTTCGACGAGGCCCGCAGCATCACCACCGGCCGCAGCCTGTTCCTCAGCTGGACCGCGAACTCGTTGATCATCGCGATCGCCAAGGTGCTCAGCACGCTGCTGTTCGCCTCCATGGCGGGGTACGCGCTGGCGCGCCTGCGCTTCCGGGGGCGCGGGTTGATCTTCGTGCTCATCCTGTTCTCCCAGATGATCCCCGGCCAGGTGATCTTCATCAGCAACTACCTGGTCCTGCGCGACGGCATCTTCGGCCTCTCGCGCGTGTGGGGGCAGACCACGCTGCTCAACAGCCTCACCGGCGTGATCCTCTCCGGGCTGGTGGGCGCCGGCGCGGTGTTCATCATGAAGCAGTTCTTCGAGTCGATCCCGCGCGAGATCGAGGAGGCCGCCATGATCGACGGCACCAATCAGTGGCAGCGCTTCTCGCGCGTGGTGTTGCCGATGGCGCGCCCCGCCCTCGGCGCCCTGACCATCCTCACCTTCCAGGGCGCGTGGAACGACTTCTTCTGGCCGCTGGTGGTGCTCACCACGCCCGAAGACATCAAGACGCTGCCCATCGGGTTGCTGACCTTCCGCAACGTCTACGGCACCACCGGCGACTGGGGCCTCATCCTCGCCGGCGCCGTCCTGAGCGCCCTGCCCATCATCGTCCTGTTCGTCGTCTTCCAGCGCTACTTCCTGGAGGGCGTGTCGTACGGCGGCACCAAGGAGTGACCCCGCCGCCGCGGGCGCGGAGCGCCCGATCGAGGAGCCCTGCGCCATGGATTTCACCAAGAACGTCGTTCTCAAGGAGAACTACACCTTCCTCGTCTGCGACGCCGCCGGCATGGTCGCCGGCGGCGAGCGCGGCCTCTACAACCGCGACACCCGCTTCCTGAGCCGCTACGCCTGGCGCTTCGATCGCGACACGCAGGTGCTGCTCGCGCACAGCGTCCGCCCCGACCGCTTCGAGGTCCATCACGGCGCCATCGAGGGGCCGTCCCAGGTGGTCGGCATCCGCAGGCACGTGACGGTCGCCGCCGCCGAGGTCAACGACGTGCTGGAGGTGACCAACACGGGCCTGGAGGCGCAATCCCTGACGCTGACGCTGGCCTTCGCCGCGGATTTTGCCGACCTGTTCGAGGCGCGCGGCTGGTACGAGGGGGACCACGCGACCATTACGCGTGTCGCGGAGGACGGCGTGCGGATCGCGTACCAGGCCGACGACGGTATGCGCCAGGGCGTGTCCCTGCAGCTCTCGCCGGCGCCCACCCGCGTGAGCGAGACGGAGGCGAGCTTCAGCTTCGAGCTGCAACCGCACGAACGGCGCACCCTCACGGTCCGCGTGGGGCTCGACAACCCGCTCGAGAGCGACCGGCCCGCCGTGCCGTACGAGGCCTGGCGCGCGGCGTTCGCGCCGGAGCGCCTGGGGGCCCGCCTGGATCCCTTCCACCGGCGCGTGCTGGAGCGAGCGGTGGAGGACCTGCGAGCGCTGCTGCTGTTCACCGAGGAGGGCCCGGTGGCCGCGGCCGGGATCCCCTGGTTCGTCACGGCCTTCGGGCGCGACTCGCTCCTCACCGCCTCGATGCTGCTTCCGCACGCGCCCGAGGTCGCCCGCGGCACGCTGCGCTACCTCGCCGCGCGCCAGGGCACGGAGCGCAACGCCGCCCGCGCCGAGGCGCCCGGCAAGATCCTCCACGAGGTTCGCAGCGGCGCGCTGGCGCGCACCGGTCGGGTGCCCTTCGGCCGCTACTTCGGCACCATCGACGCCACCCCGCTGTTCGTCGTGCTGCTGCACCAGACCTGGCGCGCCACGGGCGACGACGCGCTCCTGCGCGAGCTGCGCCCGAACTGGGAGGCTGCGTTGCAGTGGATGCAGACCGACGGCGACCCCGACGGCGACGGCTTCCTGGAGTTCGCCGGCGCCGCGCCGGGGGAGGGGCTCACGGTGCAGTCCTGGAAGGACTCGCACGACGCCCTGAGCCACGCCGACGGCACCCTCGCCGCGGGCGCGATCGCGGTGAGCGAGGTGCAGGGGTATGCCTTCGCCGCCTACCGCGCCGCCGCGGAGTTCTACCGGGCGCTCGGCGACGGCGACCGGGCCGCGCGCTGGAGCGACGCGGCGGCCTCGCTGCAGCGAGGCTTCCACGAGGCGTTCTGGCGCGACGAGCTCGGCAGCTACGCGCTGGCGCTGGGCGGAGACAAGCGGCCGCTCGCCGTGCTCGCCTCCGACGCCGGTCAGCTGCTGTGGAGCGGCATCGTGCCCGAGGAGGCGGCGCCCAGGTTGGTCGAGACGCTCTTCTCCGACGCGCTCTTCTCGGGCTGGGGGATCCGGACGCTCGGCACGGGGGAGGTGCGCTACAACCCGGTGAGCTACCACAACGGCTCGGTGTGGCCGCACGACACCGCGCTCATCGCGGGCGGCCTGGCGCGCTACGGGTTCGTCGCCGAGGCGGCGCGCCTGCGCGACGCACTGTTCGATCTCGCCGCGGGGCAGGCGGACCTGCGACCTCCCGAGCTGGTGGCCGGGTACGTGCGCGAAGGTGCGCCTCCCGTCACCTACCCCGTGGCGTGCCGGCCCCAGGCCTGGGCCGCCGCCGCGCTGGTGTACGTGGCGGGGATCGGGGTTTCTGGGTAGCGAGCGCCGCCGCTCGGGCGATGGAGTGCGGCGCGCGCTGGATCGGCGCCGCGCCGACCTGCGTGCGCCATCGAATCCCGCCGTCCCC
This sequence comes from uncultured Trueperaceae bacterium, assembly GCA_963739805.1. Lineage (GTDB taxonomy): Bacteria > Deinococcota > Deinococci > Deinococcales > Trueperaceae > CAVUBJ01. The sequence goes on along the minus strand of CAVUBJ010000009.1, from coordinate 1,342,446 downwards.
ACCGACCGGCGCGCGCGACCGGCCCGGGCTCGGTCGCACCCGCAGCCCCTCCGACTTTCGGAGGTTCTCTCCTCGCGCTATGACTGCTAGGCTCCCCTCGATCGCGGCCCAGATGCCGCCTGAAGAGGAGACCCCGATGATGTCCTTCCCTCGTGTCGCCGCGCTCGCGGCCCTCGTGTCCCTCGCATCCTTCGCCGCCGCCCAGTGCCGGGTGTCCGAACCCCGCCATGCGGACGTCGACGCCGCCGGCATCCGCACCGTCCGGATCGTGGCGGGGCCCGGGGACCTCCAGGTGCACGGCGCCGATGGAGCCTCCACGGTCCGCGTCGACGGGCGTGCGTGCGTGACCCAGCGGTCGCAGCTCACCGACGTCCACCTCGAGGTCGTACGCCAGGGCGACGTGCTGCTCATCACCGCGACCGTGCCGAAGAGCTTCCTGTTCTGGTCCGCGCGGCTCGACCTCGACGTGCAGGTCCCCAACACCGTCGCCATCGACATCCAGGACGGTTCGGGCTCCGTGGACGTGGCGGACGTGGCGTCGCTGCGGCTCGACGACGGCTCGGGCGACGCCCAGGCGCGCCGCGTCGCCGGCGACGTGCTGGTGGTCGACGATGGCTCCGGCGGCCTCCTGTTCGAGGACGTCGGCGGGTCGGTCGTGATCCGCTCCGACGGCTCCGGTGACGCCCTCGCGCGCCGCGTCGGCGGCGACGTGCGCATCGGCGAGGACAGCTCGGGCGAGATCCGGGCCGAGGAGGTCCGCGGCTCCGTCGAGATCCAACGCGACGGCTCCGGCAACATCGTGCTGTCCGACGTCAACGGCGACGTGACGGTCCAGCGCGACGGCTCTGGCGACATCGACGCGCGCCGCGTCGGCGGCGACCTCACGATCGGCGACGCCGGGTCGGGGCGCGTGAGTTACTCGGATGTGAGCGGCACGGTGGACGTCCCGAGGGACTGAGTCAGACGACTCGAGTGACCGGAGGACCATTCGACCCACGCTCCGGGGCCAAGGCCGGCGCACGAGAGAGCATCCCACGGGGCCGTGGCCCCGTGGGCGGGGCCCATCAGCCGATCTGCACGGTCACGGCGGCCCCACACGCTTCGCAGGCCCCGGAGAACCCGACCGGAGCACGGCTGACCCGAATGGGGCCTCCACACTCGTGGGCACCGCGGTCGCACGGAGGTGTTCTTTCCGCAGTCGCGGCAGGAGGCGTAGGGGCCGGATGGCGGGCAATGCGCGCCACAGATCATGTCCGGCGCAAGTGCCGCAGCGTTGGACGATCGTCGTCGACGGTCGTGCGAGCCGTACTCCATCACGCGCGATTCGCGCTGGCCTTCTCGGAGCCTCGGGCGCGCGCCCGATCGCGGGTGTCGTCGCCGGAGCGAGGGGAGCGGGTCCGGCAACACCGGCGCCGGCGTCCGCCGGCTCCTCGCTGCGGTTCGCTTCGCTGTGAACACGCAGAAAGTGGGCGATGCGAAGCCGCTCCGTCGGCATCGAAGTCTCGAGGTGCCGACGCTGCGCGAGGAAGCCGGGTCGGGGTTGAGGATCGCCGCGTCGCGGCGGTGCTGGTCCACCACGGCCGAACACAGCATTGGGCACAGCGTCCGCCTTGAGGGCATGCGGCGCCTGCTTCAGGCGCGCGCGTCGGATGGTGCCCTGGTCGCTCACCGCCGCGAACATGTCGGTCGACCATGTTGCGGAATGAGGTCCTTGCCGCGAGCCGAAGAGGACTGGTGTCGTAGCAGGTGTTGGTGACTGCAGATCCGCGCTCGCAGAGCACCATCCGAGCCCTGCCGATGCAGCTGGCCTTCGTGCGTAGCCGCCCGAATCGCCGTGTCCAGGAGCGCCCCATTCCCCCGTGGCGTCTGATACGCACGGAGGTCGTGACGCTCTTGCTCTCGACGATGGCGATCGCCGAACGGAGTGGACCACCAGATCATCGATCTGGGCGGCTCGCCCTCGAAGGCGAGGCGCACGTCGTGCAGAGGACATCGCATCGCGACTTGTCGCCGTCCCTCGAAGGGCCGTGTCGAGGTAGTGGGCCATCTATTTCTCGGCCTGGTACCCGGCCTTCCGACGCGGATCGTGCCCCTCGCGACGGCTCCGAAGCGGCGCTGGATGACCATGGGTCCAGCGTAGGGTGTGGTGGTACAGACGTCGGCCAGCTCGGGCTCGAGACCCCGAGTGGCCGCCGCGGGGTTGCAGGCTCGGGGTGTCCGCCCGTCGCGCCGGCGCCAGGCGGCGCCGACGCGACGTTACGCCGGGTCGATCCGTGCGGCCGGGACCCCGTCGACCTTCCACGCCCGACGCAACCCCACCTCGGCCACCACCAGGTTCGGCACCCAGCACAGCCACGCCACCGCCGGGTACGCCACCTCGAACGCGAGGCCGGCGGCGGTCAGGCCGGGGAGCCACAGGCGGAGCAACACGGCGGCGAAGGTGAGGGCGAAGCTGCGGACCATCCACCGCTTGTGGGCGGTGATGTCGCGCTGCAGGATGCGCCGCAGGGCGGTGAAGGTGGTGAACAGCCAGGCCACGGCGAGCGCCGCGAAGCCGAGCCGCGCGGCCGGGCCGCCGTAGGCCATGCTCGCCATGACCAGGCCGCCCACGCCGCCGATGGCCACCCCGGCGAGGTAGAGCCGACCGCTCCAGCGATGGACGGCGGGCGCCCGATCGCGCAGGCGTCGCAGGAACTGCGGGGGTCCGAACAGCAGGGCCATCATGCCGCCAACGATGTGCGCGATCAGCGCCGCGGTGTGCGCGATGTAGACCGCGCGCTGCTGAGGGAAGTAGACGTTGGGATCGAAGCTCAGGTAGCGAGAGGCGAGCAGGACCATGGCGAGCGACAAGAACGCCATGGTGCCCCATTCCCATGGGATGCGGGTGCGGGCGCCGGTCATGCCTGGCCCCGCGTGGCAGAGGGGCGCCACAGCGGCGTACCGACGCCGCAGGCGATGGGTAGGACGGGTGGGGGCGAGTCGTACTGGGGGATCGTTGGCATGCCGCATCCTCGGCGGCGGGCGGTCACGCTCGGGAAGTGCCGGAAGGCAGGTGACGTCATGTGACCGGTCCGTCGGCGGCCGCGGTGCCGCTCGGCCCGGCCGCGTCGCGCCGCGTGCCAGATAACGGCCGTGCGCCGCGGGAGCGCGTCCGCACCCACTCCCTCCGCCTGCGATCCGCCGCGGCCCCGTCATTCCGGCCCGAGCTCCCGCGCCCGTCACACCAGCCCCAGCTCCCGCGCCCGCAACGCCGCCTGGGTGCGGTCCTGGGTGCCGGTCTTCTGGAGGATGCGCGAGACGTAGTTCTTCACCGTGCCCTCGGCCAGGCGCAGCCGGCGGGCGATGGCGGGGTTGCTGAGGCCCTCGGCGACGAGCGCCAGGATCTCGCGCTCCCGCTCGGACAGCGGCTCGAGCAGCGCCTGCTGACCGCTGCCGTCCTCGGGGGCGAGCCGCGCGAACTGGCCCAGCACGCGGCCCGCCACGCTGGGCCCGATGACCGCCCCGCCCGCCGCCACGCTGCGCACCGCGGCGGCCAGTTCCTCGCCCGAGACGTCCTTGAGCAGGTAGCCCGAGGCGCCGGCCCGCAGCCCCTCGAACACCACGGTGTCGTCGTCGAAGGTGGTGAGGATCAGCACGCGCACGTCGGGCATCTCGGCCCTGAGGGCGCGGGTTGCCTCGATGCCGCCGAGCTCGGGCATGCGCACGTCCATCAGCACCACGTCGGGGCGGAGTTCCGCGGCGGCCGCCACGGCCTGGCGGCCGTTCTCCGCCTCGCCCACCACCTCGATGTCGGGCTCGAGCTCGAGGAGCGTCCGGAGCCCGGCCCGCATCAGCGTCTGGTCGTCCGCGATGAGCACGCGCAGGGGGTCAGGCACGCCCGGCCTCCCGTTCGCCGCCGGCACCGTCCGTGCTCGCGGCCCGCAGTGGAAGCGTGACGCGCAGAGAGGCGCCACCGCCCTCCCGGGAACCCAGGTACAGCCGGCCGCCGTGCGCGCGCACCCGCTCCCCGATGCCGTGCAGCCCGAAGCCCTCGGCGGCGTTGTCGTCTGGGAAGCCGCGTCCGTCGTCGTTGACGGTGAGGGTCACGCCTTCGGCGCCCGATGTGAGCTCGAGCCAGGCCTGCGTGGCGTCGGCGTGCCGCTGGACGTTGGTGAGCGCCTCCTGGGCGACGCGGTACAGCGTGTGGCCCTGCTCCGCGGGCAGCTCGGCGCTCGATTCGTCGAGCCGCACGTGCACGGGCAGCCCCGTGGCCCCCTCGAACGCCGCGGCCAGCCGGCCGAGGGTGACGCCGAGGGGCGCCTTCTGGACCGTGCGGAGGGTGGCGACCGTCTCGCGCAGCTCCGTGAGCCCGGCCCTGAGCTCGTCGCGCATGGTGTCGATCATGCTTCCGGCCTTGTCGGGATCGCGCGCCATCAGCCGCCGCGCGCCCTCGAGCTGCACCACCGCAACGGTCAATCGGTGCCCCAGCGTGTCGTGCATCTCGCGCGCGATGCGGTTGCGCTCGTCCGCGACGGCGAGCTGCTGCACCTGCTCGGAGAGCGTGCGCAGGCGATCGTGGGCCTCACGCAGCTCGTCGAGGAGGCGCCGGTTCCGGACGCTGGCGAGGCCCGCCTGCCGCAACGCGGCGCCGAGGCCCAGGAAGATGAGGTTGCCGCCGGCGGCGGCCAGGGCCCCGGGGAGCTCGTCGGCTCCCATCACGTACACGCCGCCCAGGACGGTCACGACGCCGTAGAACAGCATCCAGGCGGCGGCCTCGGGGAGCACCAGGCCGATGGCGGCCTGGGTGGTGAGCAGGTAGAACAACTCGCTGACGCCGAGGGCGGCCGGCGGGTGCAGCAGGTAGACGCCCAGCACCAACGCCGTCTGCGCCACCAGGTACACCCGGACCCACGCCGGCCTGCGGTTGGGCTCCACGAAGGACCCCATCGGCAGGGCCACGGCGGCCAGCAGCAGGCCCGCCGCCAGGCGCTTGGGGCCGGGCATCAACGACACCACCAGCACGGCGATGAACAACAGGATGAGGTAGGCTGCCGCCCGCAGCAGCCATACCCCGGTCCTGGGCGCGTGGGCCCGGCTCATGAACGGATCATAAGGCCCCGCCCGCGCCCGCCGCGGCCAGCACCCGCAACACCGCGGCGAGCACGGGGGTGGGGTCCCCCTGGACGTCGATGGCGAGCGCCACGGTGAGGTCGAGCGCGGGCAGGTAGGCGACGAAGGAGGCGTACCCGGCGGTGCCGCCGAGGTGGCCGATGGCCTCGAGGCCCGCCGGGAACGCGTCGCTCGCAGCGAGGTCGCCCGGGAACAGGTAGCGTTGCAGGCCCAGACCGTAACCCACCTGGCCGCCCGCATCGGCCGCGTCGACGAAGTCGGTCATGGCCGCGAGGCTTCCAGGGTCACGGAACATCCGGCCGTCGAGCAGAGCCTCGAGGAAGGTCGCCAGGTCTTCGGTGGTGGTGACCAGCGCCCCGCCGCCCGCGGCGGACCAGGCGTCGTCGTCGCGATGGACGTGGACGAGCGCGCCCCGGAAGGGGGTGGCGGGGTCGGCGACGAAGGCCTCCAGCGCGGCCTGAAGCCGGCACGCGGGCAGGGCCTGGGCGCGGACCGGCGCCCAGTACGCGATCGGGATGGCGGTCAGGGCGGCGGCGAGTAGCGTGTGCACGGTGCGTGGGTGGTTCAGCTTCGTGGGGGTCATGGCGATCCTCCTACGGGTGCGGCCCGTGGTCGAGGCCGTTCGGAGTCACCGTAGGAGCCCGGTGGTCACGGGTAGAAGTGCCGGGTGGCAGGCGAGGGCACGTGCCGGTCCGGGTGGGGACGCCGTACCGGAGCGAAGCGCGACATGCCGGCATCATTGTTGGGGGGTCTGCGGCCCCGTGCGCCCCACGCTTGACGACGGCGTGCCCTCCCCCGGATACTCGGAGGGTCCAGCAATCTCGATTTCCGACCGTGCGCCCCGGCGCTCGGTCCCCGCCGGGAGGCTACCGATGCCCGAGACGCGCGGCCCGCAGCGCCTACGTACCTACCAGAGCGCCTTGCTCGACAGCACCCGCTGGGACGGCTACACCCCGCGCGACGACGATGTTGTGGTGGCCACGCCCTACAAGTCGGGCACCACCTGGACGCTGAATATCGTCCGGCGCCTGATCTTCCAGGGGCAGCCGGTACCGCCGTACAGGGAGCTGTGGCTGGACGCGACGTTCGGCGGCGAGCTCGAGGAGCTGCTGGCGGAGATCGACGCGGTGAAACACCGCCGATACCTCAAGACGCACCTTGCCCTTGATGGCCTCCCGTTCTACGACGCCGTCAAGTACATCGTGGTGGGCAGGGACCCACGCGACGTGTTCATGTCGTTCGCCAACCACTACGCGTCGATGACTCCGGAGTTCTACGCCGAGGTCAACGAGCGGCCCGGTCGCGTGGGCCCCGAGCTCCCGCCGTTCGACGGCGACCTCCACCGCCTGTGGCGGGAGTGGATCACCCGCGGCACCTTCCCGTGGGAGGAGGAAGGGTACCCGTGGTGGGGCAACATGCACCATGTGCAGTCCTGGTGGGCGTACCGGCACCTAGACAACATCCTGTTCGTACACTTCGCGGATCTGCTCGACGACCTCGCCGGTGAGGTCAGGCGCATCGCGGCCTTCCTCGGGATCGACATCGACGAGGCCGATCTCCCGGCCATACTCGATGCCCTGACGCTCGAATCCATGCGCGCCGAGGCCGCGGAACGCCATGGGCGCCCCGGCCGCGCGGCGACCTTCTACTTCAAGGGCACCAACGGGCGGTGGCGCAGCCTGTTGACGCCCGATGAGGTGCGCCTGTACGGGGAGGCGGCCGAGCGTCTGATGCCGCCGGCGTGCCGGTCGTGGCTCGAGCAGGGGACGGCGGGGCCGCCCTAGGAGCGCCCGCGCTGCCGTCGAGCGCGCTCGGACCCACCGAGGATCGCGCGAGGAACGCCGACCTCGGGGTGCCGGGTCGGCGACAGCGCCGTTGCGTTCCGATCGCCGGCGGAGCCGCGAGCGAAGGCGTATATTCTGACTCCATGGGACATGGCCATGCGCAGCGTGTGGCGGTGGAGTTCGAGTCCGAGGGGGCCGTGCTTCGGGGGTTTTTGTACCCGGCGTTGAAGGGCGAACCGCCGTACCCGTCGGTGATCATGGCGCACGGCACCTCGGCCACGCTCTCGATGGCGGCCGACCGCTACGCTGAGGCCTTCGCGCGGGCGGGCGTGTCGGCGCTGCTCTACGACCATCGCAACCTGGGCATGAGCGGGGGGGAACCCCGCCAGGAGATCAATCCCTGGGTGCAGTGCCGCGGGTATCGGGACGCCATCGACTTCGCGCGCACGCTCGCGGACCACGATCCGGAGCGGATAGGTCTGTGGGGAGACTCCTACACGGGGGGCGAGGTGTTCGTGGTGGCGGCGTGTGACACCAGGGTCAGGCTGGTGGTGGCGCAGTGCCCGGTGTTCGGTGCACAGCCGCCAGCCGTGGCCCCCTCACGCGAGCGGTTCGAAGCGATCCGCGCGACCTTCGCTTCCGGGGACGTCTCCGGCGGCCGCGGCGACACCACCGGGCCCATCCCCGTGGTGTCGCCCGATCAGCTGGGCACGCCCTCGCTGTTGGCGCCTATCCAGGCCTTCCGCTGGTTCGTCGATTACGGCGGCAGGCACGGCAGCGGCTGGCACAACCGGGCCACCCGAGTCATCCCATCGGACACCGAGCCGTACAGCCCCTACCTGTGCGCACCTTTCGTCACCATTCCCGCGCTGATGATGGTGGCGCCGCACGACGAGATGGTGCACGCCAACCCCGCCGTCACCCGGGAGGCCTTCGAGCTGCTGGCCGGGGAGAAGGTGTGGCACGAGATCGAGGGCGGCCACTTCGGGTTGCTGTACGTCCCCAGCGAGCTGTTCGACGAGGCGAGCTCGGTGCAGGCGGACTTCCTGGTGTCGCACCTGCTCCGCTGAGCCGAACGCTGCTCCGCCGGCCGACCACCGTGCAGGCAGGTCCTCGTGGGTCGGGCGGTGTCGCGACCCCGGCTTAGCCGGGTATGTCGCCTCTGGGTGCGGGTTGGAGACATCGCTAGCATGAGGTTCGAACGGTCTTCGGACCGCGCGCCTGATAGCGCTTGGTCGTGATGTGTGGTGCCTCGTAGGCGGCGTCGGGCCGCTGGGCGAGGAAGGGCCATTGCGACGACGGAACTGCGCGTGGGCGTAGGAGGGGGAGGTCTCCGTCCTGGACGGTGCGTCCCGTGATTCGTAAGCCCTGGCCCCGGAGGCCGGTGTGTCGGGGCATCACGTTCAGCATCCACAGGAAGCACGTGCCGGCACCCCACATGTTTTCGTCGGTCGGGCGGGCACAGGATCGTCACGCCGACCGAGTACGAACTTCGCAAGGAGGGAATGCCATGCTCATCACCATCGCCGTTATCCTCATCATTCTTTGGGCTCTCGGCTTGATCACCTCGTACACCCTGGGTGGCGTCGTCCACATTCTTCTGATCATCGCGCTCGTGTTGATCGTCATGCAGGTGCTCCGGGGTCGCCGCGTGTGATGGCCTACCCATCGCGCGCTCCAGGGGAGACGACATGAGTCCCGCCAAGATTGTCGGCATCGTGCTTATCGTGGCCGGCGTGCTGGCCCTGGCCTACGGCGGCTTCACGTATACGAGGTCGAGCCAGCAGGCGAAGCTTGGACCCATCGAGGTGTCGGTGCAGGACAGGCGGACCGTCGCCGTTCCGATCTGGGCTGGCGTGGGGGCGATCGTGGTGGGCGGCGTGGTGCTCCTGATGCCGGTGGGTAGCAAGAGGAGTGGGACGTGATGGAACGGGAACCGCCGATACGGTCGCGGCGGTCGTGAACCCCGCTCAGGCGTAACCGACGGTAGCGTCAGAGGCACCGTCGGAACGCCATGCCGGGAGGGGCGTCTCGCGTGGGGCCGGCCAAGCTCAGCCCCACGCGAGGCCCGATGGGCTCAGTTCGCCGGCGGGCACCGCCGCGACCTGGACGAACGTCCCCACGCCGCTCCCCACGGCTTGGTTGCCGGAGTCGATCGCTACGGCCTCCTCGTACACGCCCGGTTCCAGCACCACCTGGCCGCCGGCCGGCGCGCTCGCGAGCGCCTTGCCGATGGTCTGGAAGGGTGCGCCGGCACTTCCGGAGCCGGAGCCGTCGTTCCCGGTCGGGCTCACGTACACCGGCGCCTGCGCGAAAGCCGATCCCAGCGCGAGAACGGCCACCATCACGACAATATCCAACCTAGACAGTCTTCCCACCATGGTTGTCTCCACCTTCGTGTGAACACCGCAAGCCGTGCGGACCGCCGACGGGCCCGCGAGTCACTCCACCTGCGTAACCTGCCCCCTGACTGCCTACCCGCGGTCTTGGCGAGCCCATCATGCTTCCAGAAGAAAAGAATCGGATGAGGAGTCGGCGGGACCCCTCGCAGCGGGGCGCCTCGTGCTAGCGTCGCGAGGTAAACGCCTCCCACGAGCCTTCGGCGCCCACGGCGCTCGAGAGGCTGACGACAGGTTGGACGGTGGCTTCCTCGCCGGCCTCCTGCTGTTGGCGCTGTCGCCGGTGCTCCTGGTTGGGTTCCCGCTACCGTTCGTCTTCGTGGTGCTGCAGCTGCCGGTCTACATGCTCCACCAGTACGAGGAGCACGACGCGGATCGGTTCCGCACCTTCGTCAACCGCGAGGTCGGGGGAGGGCGGGATGTGCTGACCCCGGTCGCGGTGTTCGTCGCCAACATCCTCGGTGTGTGGCTGCTGATCGCTGCCGCTATCTGGCTCGCCGCGCTCGCGGGTATCGGCTTCGGCCTGATCGCCACCTACGCTGTGCTCGTCAACGCGCTGGTGCACCTCGCCGCGGCCGTGATCACGCGCCGCTACAACCCGGGCCTCGCAACCGTTGCGCTGCAGTTCCTGCCGGTGGGCGGAGTGGGGGCGTACCTCATCGGCGCGACGGCGGGCGTGGGGCCCGGCTTCCACCTCCTCGGGCTCGCCGTGGCGGTCGGCGTCCACCTGGTGGTGGCGTTGCATATCCTGCGCAACCGCCGAAGGCCGGTGGCAGCCTAACGGTGAGGATGGTCCACGGCCGCGACACGGCACTGCGCCGGCGCCCTCGTCGGGGCCGGCGCAGTGCGGACCTCCTCGGGTTCCCGAGGGCGGTCAGCCCGGCACGGCTCCGGCGCCGACCCTGGCGACCGTCGCCTCCACTGCCACCGGCCGGGTGACGGTGTCGTGCACCGGCGATAGCGACCGGGCCGCCTCGAGGATCTCCCGAAGTACCGCCGGGTCGGCGTCGGACCGCACCCTGAACGCCAGCTTCACGTCCGCGAGCCCGGACGGGATGGGCTGGATGCCGAAGAAGCCGTTGAGGTCGATGTCTCCCTCCACGTCGACCTCGAGCGCCTCGAGCTCGACGCCCCGCGCGGTCGCCTGGGCGGCGAAGGTGCCGGCCATGCAGGCGCCGAGCGCCGCCAGGCACGCCTCCACGGCCGTCGGTCCGGTGTTCTGCCCCAGCAGCTCGGGCGGGTGGTCCCCGCGCAGGGTGAAGTGGCGCGCCACCGTCTCGCCCATCTGTTCGATCTCCGCGACCCGAACGTCCAGGCCGAAGCCGCCGTCCCAGGCCACGGTGCTGCGCCACGTGACCTTGCCGGTCTCCGGCTGCTGCGCCACGCCCTCGACTGCCTCCGTCATCGCCTCGACGTCCCAACCGTTCAGCATCGTACTCATGAGGTCCCTCCTTCGCGGGAGTGCTTTGTCGGGGGCGCGTTCCCCCCGCAACCCGACCCTAGGCGTTCCCTAGACTGGGGCGTAAGCTTGATTCCCGACGGAACGGTTCCGATTGCGCCAAGGAGGTCCCCATGCCCGCGTCGGAGGCACCCCTGCACGTCACGCTGGTCGCGACGCCCGACACCCAGGTCGGCCCCTTGAGCGGCCTGTTCGAGACCCTCACCGCCTTCCCCCTGCTCGCCCTGTTGGAGCCGGACGTTCCGGCCCACCCCTTCGAGGTGGAGATCGTGGTGCCGGAGGGACCGTCGGGCGCGGCCGCGCGCGGGGCGAGCGGGCTCCCCTTGGGGGCGCACCGAACGCACGCCGAGGTCGAACGCACCGACGTCGTGGTGCTGCCAATGATGATGTTCAAGGACCGCCGCTGGCTCACCGGTCGCTACCCCGATCTCGTGGCGTGGTTGCTGCGCCAGCACGAACACGGTGCCCTGTTGGCCTCGACCTGCACCGGGGTGCTGCTGCTGGCCGAGACCGGCCTGCTGCGCGGACGCGAGGCGACGCTGCACTGGGCCTTTGCCCCCACATTCCGCGAGAACTTCCCGGACGTGCGGTTGCGCACCGAGCAGGTGCTCATCACCTCGGGCGAGCGCCGAGAGCTCGTCATGACCGGCGGGATCACCTCCTGGCACGATCTGGCGCTGCACCTCATGGCGCGCTACGTGGGTCCCACCGCCGCGCGCGCCATGGGGCGCTTGCTCATGCTGGAGTGGCATGGCGACGGGCAGGCGCCCTACATCGAGTTCGTGCCGCGGCTCGAGCACGGCGACGCCGAGGTGCGCGAGGCCCAGCGGTGGCTGGCGCAGCACCTCGCCGCGAGCCACCCCGTCGACCGCATCGTGGCGCGCTCCGGGCTGTCGCGCCGCACGCTGGAGCGCCGCTTCAAGAGCGCGACCGGGCACGCGCCGATCGGCTACGTCCAGCATCTGCGCGTCGCCGAGGCGAAGCGCCGCCTCGAGCGCACCTCCCAGCCCGTGGAGGAGATCGCCCTCGAGGTCGGATACGAGAACGTGGCCTTCTTCCGCTCGCTGTTCAAGCGCACCACCCACCTCACGCCGGGGGCCTACCGCCGCAAGTTCCGGCTGCGGGGGCTGGACGGCCCCGCCTGACGCCGTCCCGGCGTGCCGACCCAGGGTGTCTTGCGAGCACTCGGGCCGTCCGTCGATCCTGGTGGATCGTGTTGCCGGCGGGCCCTCGCGATGTGCACACGGTCATGCCGTCGAGCACAAGGGCGTTGCGCGAACGCCCCTACCCCGTTCCGTCGTTGCCGAGGACCCCACGCGCGGCGGCGAGCTCCGGCTCGTCCAAGCCCTCGGTGAAGGTGCCGTACAGCGTCGACAGGTCCTCGCGCTCGGCCCGCCCCCCGCCCGAGGACTGCAGCAGCTCGACCAGGCGTGTGGTGGCGGCGAGCTCCGTGAGGCGGAAGCTGGTCTTGTGGGCGCCGCGCCGGGCGGACCGGTACGAGGCCTCGGCGGCCGCCGGGTCCGCAGGGGTGAGCGCGGCGATGGCGTCTCCGTGGAGGATGCGGAACTCCGGATAGGCAGCCTCGTCGGGCCCGGCTTGACGGACGGCCTCCCCAGCCAGCTCCAGGGCCCGCTCCGGTCGGCCGCCCAGGAGGTAAGCGAGGCCGCACAGCGCGAGCAGGAGCGGCCAGAAGACCGGCGGCGTGGTCAGGCTCTGGTAGAAACCGAGCCCGGCCTCCACGCTCGCCAGCCCCTCCTCGGCTCTGCCGAGCCCGCAGCTGGCCACGCCGCCCACCACCGGCGCGAGCGCTTTCCACACCGGATAGTCGTGCTGCACGGCCACGCGCTCGAGCTCGGCGGCGCACGCCGTAGCGGACTCGAACCTGCCGCTCACCGCATCGAAGTACCCGTGATGATAGAGGGCGTACGCCAGACTGAAGGGGTGGTCCAGGCTCCTCGCCAGCTCGAGGGCCTCGTCGACCCGGCCTGCGGCTCGGGCCGGCCACCCCCCGGGCCTCAGCAGGAGGCCCGACGCCATGCGGGCCACGACGCCCGCGTTGGCTCCGAGCCGGAAGCGCCCCGACCCGTGCGTCGCGGGGTCGAACAGCTCGATGGCCCGTTCGAGATGGTCCAGGCCCTCCGGCAGGCTCCCGATGAACGAGACCGTGCTGCCGATCACCACGTGGCCCTCCACCATGCTGCCGGTATCGTGCTCCTGCCGGGCCAGGTCGAGGATCTCGCGCCCGAGGGCGGCGGACTTGGCCAACTCCGCGATGTTCATGTAGTACGAGGCGAGGGCGCGCAGCACCGGCACCCGGCGGGCCGCCGTATCGGTGGGCGACGACAATGCCAGGGCGCGCCGGAACTCCCGCTCGACCTCGGGTCCGAAACCGCGCACCGCCATGAGGGCCCGAGCGAGGCTGGTGCGCAGCGTCATCTCCTCCACGTCGCGGTCGGGCGACGGCAGGGGTGGCCGCGAGCACGCTCAGGAGGTCGGTGGTGAGCTCCGCGGCGGCGTGGTACCAGCCCCTGGACTCGTTCAGGGCCCACAGCCCGTCGAGTAGGACGTAGAGCTGCTCCAGGTCGCCGGCCTCCACCCAGTATCGCCAGGCCGTGCGGAGGTTCCCGATCTCCATCGACAGGTCCGCCAGGGCCGCCTCTCGCTCGGGGCCGTCGAGCGTGCCGCGCAGTCCGGACGCATAGCCCGAGATGTAACGTGCATGCGCCAGGCGCACCGCGCCCTCCTGCTCCGGTTCCGTCGCCAGGCGTTCCTCGGCGTACTCCCGGATCGTCTGCAGCATCGTGAAACGCCGCGTGCCCGAGCTCTCCACGGCGCGCACCAGGCTCTTGGCCACCAGCGACGCGAGGAGGTCGATGACGTCCAGGTCGCCGTAGGCCTCGGTCGCCACGGCCTCGACCGCCGCGAGGCTGGCGGTGGAGAACACCGCCAGCAGCTCGAACAACCGGCACTCGTCGGGCTCGAGGAGCTCGTAGCTCCACGCGATCGTGCTGTGCAGCGTCCGCTGGCGGTCGGGGAGGTCCCGCGCTCCCTTGCCCAGCACGTCGATGCGGCCCCGTAGCCGGTCGCGAAGATCGGAAGGGGAGAACAGCTGGAGCCGGGCCGCCGCCAGCTCGAGCGCCAGGGGCAACCCGTCCAGACGGACGAGGATCTCGGCGATGGCCGAGGCGTTCGACTCGCTCAGGCCGAAGCTGGGGTTGGCCGCCTTGGCCCGCTCGACGAAGAGCTGCGCCGCCTCCGAGGCCGCGATGGCCGAGAGGGCTCCTCTTGGGTCGGGCAGCCCCAGCGCGGGAACCGCGAAGAGATGCTCCCCGCGTACGCGGAGGGCCTCGCGGCTCGTGACGATCACCTCGAGCCGGGGGCAGTGCCGGAGGAGCTCGGCCACACCCACGCCCGCGTCGGTCACCTGCTCGAAGTTGTCGAGTACGAGGAGCATGTGTCGCTCGCGCAGCTTCGCCTTGAGCACCTGGAGCGGCGACCCTTCCCTGGAGCTCGTGAGCTCCAGGTCGCGCAGGATCGCCTCGAAGGCGGCATCGGGGACGCGTTCGGCCGCCAGGTCGACGAAGAACACGCCGTCCCGATAGGCCTCCACCAGCTCGGCCGCGACCTGCAGGGCCAGGCGGGTCTTGCCGGTCCCGCCGGGCCCGGTTAGGGTCACCAGCCGCACGTCCGGCGCCTCCAGCATGGAACGGACCCCCGCCAGCTCAGTCTCGCGCCCGAAGAACTCGGAGACCTGGACGGGCAGGTTGTTGGGCCGGGCCTCGAGCGTGGCGAGGGGAGGGAAGTCGGCCGGGAGGTCGGCGTGAACCACCTGGAACAGGCGTTCCGGTTCCTTGAGGTCCTTGAGGCGGTGCGCTCCTAGGTCACGGAGCTCGACGCCGCCAGCGAGGGAGCCGGCCGCGATCTCGGCGGCGACGGCGGAGAGCAGGATCTGACCGCCGTGGCCCGTGGCCATGATCCTCGCTGCCCGGTTCACCGCGGGCCCGTAGTAGTCGCCCTCACGAGGCTCCGCGTCCCCGACGTTGATCCCCATCCGCACCCTGAGCGGCTCGGGGGTCGACCAGGTCTCACGGGCCAGGTCGAGCTGCGCGTCGAGGCAGGCTCCGATACACTCGACCACGACCGGGAAGGTCGCCATCCAGCCGTCGCCCGTGGTCTTGACCACGGTGCCGCCGTGGGCGACGACCGCCGCGCGGATGATGTCGTCGTGGCGCGCCAGGGCGGCGCCCATGTGCTCGCGGTGCTCCTCCCACATGCGCGTGCTGGCTTCCAGGTCGGTGAATAGGTATGCGAGCATGACTGCAGTCTACGGACTCGGAGCCCGGGCGTGGGCGCGGCCGCCCAGCCGGCGAGTGCCGCAGCCAACGCCCCCGCCTGGGTCTAGGGCATGGCCACCCGGTACAGCACCGCTTCGCCCACCGCGTTCTCGTCCAGCACGTAGACGGCGCTGCCGATCGCAGCGATGCCGCGCGGGCTCGAGCCGGCGGTGCCGGTCAGTTTGATGGTCTGGGTGGCGCGCCCGGTCGGGCCGATGACCACGATGGAGTCGCGGACGAGCGCGAGGAGGTCGGCGCCGCGGAGCGTGAGGTCGCTGATGTAGGCCTCGCGCAGGATCTGGCGCTGGGACACGAGCGCGAGGGTGTCCTGGTTGAGGGTGAGTAGCCGGTTGATGCGGTAGTCGTTGTAGTCGTTGCCGCCGACGACGATGGTCGAGCCGGCGAAGTAGCCGTAGCGCACGCTGATCTCCACGCCCAGGTCGGTGCCGGTGTCGACGGCCGTGAGCGAGGTGTTGGTGCCCAGGTTGAAGTAGTTCACGGACGTCGAGCCGCCGCAACCGCAGTGCCCGTAGAACAGATCGTCGGTACGCGCCCCGATCACCCAGCGGTGCGTGCCGCCCATCACGCTCTGGCTGTAGCTCCGCGGGGTGCCAAGCGTGTTGCTGAGCGTGTCGTACGCCACGATGGAGTCGCTGGAGTCGTCGATGTTGAAGTACAGGCGCGGGCCCACCGCGTTCAGGCCGGTGAAGCTCCCCGGGCTGTCGGCGAAGGTGCCGAGCTCGGTGGCGGTGGCCTCCGCGCAAGGCGCCACGGGCGGCGTTCCGGCGATGCGGTCGAGCGTGAGGGTGTCGGTGCCGTTTTCGAGCACGATCCTGTCGGGGTTCGCCTTGCTGGCCTGGTAGAAGGTGCCGTCGAGCAGGACGACGTTCTCGGTCAGCGCGGCGTAGACGTGGCGCTCGCAGGTGGTGATGTCGTTGGCGGAGGACTGGCTGAGGAAATCGGCGCTACCGCTGGCAGCGGTCCCGAACTCGAGGGTGGTGGTACCACCGGCGCCGTAGGAGGTGCCCGGCCCGGGCGTGACCGCCCACAAGCCTTGCAGGTCGATGCGGGACGGCGTGGTCTGGGACGGTGTGGTGGAGCATCCGATGAGGACGAGGGCCAACCCCACGACAGTCGTCAGCGCCAGGACTCGAAGCTTCGTCGCGTGCATCGCTCACTCTCCTTTGTCAACCGATCGCGTTGTGCTGCTCGTAGGTTAGGCCCGGCGATCGGGCCACGAACGTGCTGCTTCGTCACAATGGTTTCCGCGGCTCACGTTTCCGTCGCGGGTCGGTCCCGCAACCCTAGCGCCGCGAGAAGCGACAGTGCCGCCGCCACGGCGACCATCACGAACACGGTGCCGATGAACGCGGGTCCGAGCGCCACGGTTCCGACCGCCCGGGGACTGGCACCGCCCAGCAGGTAGGCCAGCAGCGCCGAGCCAACGATGCTTCCCAGGTAGCGGCTGGTGGTGTAGACGCCCGACGCCATGCCGGCGTCGCGCGCCGGGGCGGCCTCGACCGCGGTGGTCTGCAGGGCCGCGGTTCCCGTGCCGATGCCGAGCCCGATGAGCATGAGCGCCCCGACCAGCACGGGTACCGAGACCGAGCCGCCGGCCGCGGCCAGCAAGGAGGTGCCGGCGACCAGCAGGCTCAGTCCGAGCAGGGCGGGGCGGCGGCGACCCCATCGGTCGGCGAGCGCGCCACCGACGGGGGAGGCGACGAACATCGCGCCGGACATCGCGGCCAGGACGGCGCCCGCACCGATGCTGCCGCCGGGGCGGTCGGCCAGGAGCAGCGGTACCGACAACAGCGTCACGTACATCGCGAAGTTGCTGGTGGCCACGCTGGCGTTGGCCGCCGCGAAGGCCCGCCGGGCGAAGAGCCGGAGCTGGACCGCCGGGTCGGGGTGGCGCCACTCCACCACCACGAACGCGACCGACGAGAGGACAGCCACCGCCCATCCCGCCGCCGCCCAGCCGCCGAGCGGTCCCCGGTGCGTAAGCTCGGCCGCCACGGTGATGAGCGTGACGGACAACAGGGCGGCCCCGGCCAGATCGAAGGGGCGCGGCTCGGAGCGCGCGCGGCCACGCGGGAACGTGGTCCAGCCGAGCCACAGCGCCGGAACGATGAGCAGCACGTTGACGTAGAAGATCGACGGCCAGCCGTTGAGCCACACCAGGACCCCCGCGAGGGGCGGCCCCACCGCGGCGGCCAGGCCCACGCCCGCGCCCACCAGGCCGAAGCGGCCTCCCCGCCGCTCGCCCGGGATGGCCTCGCGCAACAGTGCCGCGCCGTTGGGGAAGGCCAGGGCGCCCGCGACACCCTGTTGGATGCGGAACGCCAACAGCCAGCCGAAGCTGGGCGCCAGCGCCGCGCCGAGCGAAGCGAGCGCGAAGTACGCCAGCCCCCCGAGCATCAGGGGCCGCCGGCCGAGCCGGTCGCCGAGCTTGCCCGCGACCGGCTGCAGTGAGGCCATGGCGATGAGGTAGCCGGTGACCAGCCACTGACTGGAGGCGCCGGCCTGGAACTGCGCGGCGATGGGCGGTAGCGCCACCGCGATCATGGTGGAGTTGAGGGGCGCGAGCATGGTGGCGAGCGCGACCGCCACCACCAGGCGGACCTCCCCGGGTGGGGAGGTCCGCCCGCCTTCAGATTCGGCGCCCGCCTCGGGCGCGCCATCCGCCGGCGCTGGGCCGGCGGCGGCGCGGCCCCGGCGCGAGCGCTCGCTCAAGCCGGGTCCGGAGAGCGCTGCACGAGGTGCACCGTGCCGGCCCGGCCGTCCACCTCGATGAGCTGCCCGTCGCGGATGACCGACGTCGCGCGGAGCGTCCCCACCACGGCCGGGATGCCGTACTCGCGCGCCACCACGGCGCTGTGCGAGAGCACCCCGCCGGTGTCGGTGACCACGCCGGCGACGGTGCCGAACAGGGGCGTCCAGGACGGGGCGGTCATGGGGGCCACGAGGATCTCGCCTCGCCTCGCGTTCTGCGCCTCGGTCAGCGAGCGCGCCACGCGCGCGACGCCACGCACCACGCCCGGCGAACCCGCATGGCCCCTCAGGACGTCAGGGTCTGCGCTGGCCTCGGGTGGGGTACCGAAGAAGCGGCCGATGGCGCGGCCGACGGGGTCTTCGGGAGGGGGCCCGGGTACCTGCGCACCGAGCTGCTCCGGTTCCTCCAGCGCGGCGTAGTGCTCCATCTCCCGCCGACGCTCGTCGACGAGGGGGCGCCGATCGAGGTCCGGCAGGGCCTCGGCGGTCTCCAACACCTCGTCGGGGGTGAGCATCATCACGTCGTCCTGGTTCGCCAGCACGCTCGCCTCCACGAAGCGGCGACCGAACTCGAGCAGCACGCTGCGGACTCGGTAGCCCCCCTCGAAATCGATGTAGAACCCGTGGTCTTCCGACAGCACGGTGGCCTCCTGCGCTGCGCGGAGGGCGCGCTCGAAGTGCTCGACCACCGGGCCCGGGTAGTCCGCCAGCCGCGCGCGCGCATCACGAAGCGCCCCCTCCCGCTCGGCGGCGAGGCGGGCGAGCTCCGCCTCGGGATCGTTGCCCGGGGCCGACAGGTGCTCGTGCAACGCACGCCAAACGGGCGTCGGGTCCTCGATCCAGCTCGGGCTGCTCAGCAGCCAATCGTCGCTGCGCAGGCCATACTCCGCCAGGTAGGCGTCGAAGGCCTGAAGGAAGCGGCGACCGTCCTCGCTGCCGCGCAGCGCGGCGGCCACCGTGTCCGGCTCGGCATCCAGGATGAGGGTGCGTACCTCTTCACCGGCGGTGCGTGCGAGCCGGGCCAGCGCGACGTTGAACTCGGTAGTCTTATTGCCGAACCCCTGCAGCAGCGTGTAGGCGTCGAAGGCGTTCTCCGCGCCGAAGAGGTCCGCGTAGGTGTCCTGGAAGATCGATCCCGCGAGCAGCGAGGGCACCATCACCTCGAAGTGGATCTCCCACAATCGCCGCAGGCGCCCTCGGGTCTCGCGCGCGTGCTCCGTGAGCTCCTCCAGGGAGGCGCCCCGCAGGTCGAAGTCCTGCCAGTCGCGCAGGTGCTCCTTCAACTCCGGGAGGAACTCGCCCGACCAGCGCTCGGCGGAGCGCCCCATCGCGGTCCCCAGGTTCTGCTGCGCGCGCTGACCCAGGGCGGCGAGCTCCTCGTGGGGGAGCATGCGCGGGATCACGGCGGCGTAGGCGTAGTGGTTGAAGCGCTGCAGGTTCATGCCCGCGAGCGGCATCTCGTACAGGGCGAAGGCGTGCCGGAAGCCGGCGTTGTGGGCCTCGAAGAACAGGTCCATCGCGGGCGTCACGGGCTCGGGGAAGTGCATGCGGTCGCGCGTCCACTGGAGCTGCGCGGCCATGGGGTCGTGCCACTGGACCGGGAAATGCTCCGGCGTCGGGATGGGGGTGGGGCGGAAGCTCGGTTCGCTGTGCGCGTCGCTCATGGTCGGGTCCCTTTCGTGTGCGGGCTGCTCACGCGTGGTTGCGCGGGGGCTGCTGAGGGTCGTGGCTCGAGTCCTGGTTGCGGTCGGGCGTGCGCTCCGCTGCTGGATCGGCCGGCATGCGCGTGATGGGGCGGCACTGCAGCAGGTACAGCTCGCCCGCGTGGAACGCGCACTCGAGGTCGACGGGGCGGCCAAGCTCCCCCTCGAGGGTGGTGGCGAGGGTGGCGCAGGTGGCGCACTGCTCGTCGGTCAACGCGGGCTGGGCGCGCATCGGTCGCGGCACCGGGACCTCGCGCGTTCCGCCCGGCACGGGCACGTGCATGCGCTCCTTGGACCCGATCGAGCGTTCGATGACCTCCCCCGTCGATTTGGCCACGCGGTACGCGTCCGGCGTGACGGTGCCGCCGACGATGCTCTCGCCGAGGCCGAAACTGGCGTCGATAAGCACGTGGTCACGCCGCCCGCTTACCGGGTCGGCGCTGAACACGACGGCCGAGGCGTCGGCGGGCACGAGCTGTTGCACCAGCACCGCCAGGCGGACGCGCTGGCCATCGAGCCCGCTGCCGCGGCGGTACGCCAATGCGCGTTGGCTGCGCCCCGATTCCCAGCAACGGACCAGGGCCTCGGACACGGCGTCCGTCCCGATCACGTTGAGGTAGGTCTCGTGCTGCCCCGCGAACGAAGACTCGGAGCCGTCCTCGTCCACGGCCGATGAGCGTACCGCCACCCGCAGCGGGTCGGCGCCACAGCGGCGCGCGAGCTCGTCGTACGCGCGTGGCAGCCCCTCGCGCAGCGCCCATGGGAGCCGAGGCGGCGCTTGCGGATGGGCCGGCCGGGCCGTTCGGCTCCAGCTGTCGTACGCCGACGTGGTGAGGCAGAACGCGGGCGGCACGCGGTAGCGCTCGGCCAGCCGGCTGAGGCTTGCCGCCTTGCCACCCACGAGCGATACGTCCGCGCTGCGCGGTTCGCCGAACCAGACGATGTCCATCCAAGACCTCCCTCTTGGAGGAATCCGCTGGATCGCCGGTGCGTGGTCGAGCGCCGCCGCCAGGGAGGCGCACGTCTAGCCGCGCGCTACCGAGGATCCAGGTTCCCCGCCCCGCGGGTCGACAACAGGGGGTGCAACACGGGCGCGATCTCAGGGTCGTTCGACGGCGGGAACCGCGCGCGGTACCGTCGGCGAAGCGGCCTTCAAGGAGGCGCTCACCGTCCGAAATGGGCGATGGAGTACTATGACAGAGCGTTCATGAGATTGCAACCGGCCCGGTCCCCATGCGGCGTGGTGGCGGCGCGCGCCCGGGAGCCATGGCTGCCCCGCCGTGGATAATGGGCCCCAGGAGGTCCCGCTCGTGCCCCATGTGCAGCCCCAGATGGTCACCCCGTTCCTATGGTTCGACGGCGTGGCGGAGGAGGCCGCAGCGTTCTACACCTCGCTGCTGCCGGACTCGCGGATAGAGCGCGTGACGCGCGCCGCGGCCGACACCCCGAGCGGCCCCGCGGGCACGGTGCAGACCGTCGAGTTCACGCTCGCCGGCACGCGCTTCATCGCCCTCAACGGCGGCCCCATGTTCCGCTTCACGGAGGCGGTGTCATTCCAGATCGCATGCGACGGTCAGGCGGAGGTCGACCGGCTGTGGTCGGCGCTCGCCGAAGGGGGCGAGGAGGGGCCGTGCGGCTGGCTCAAGGACCGTTGGGGGCTCTCCTGGCAGGTCGTGCCCACGCGCCTGCACGAGCTTCTCGGCGACCCCGACCCGGCGCGCGCGCGCCGCGCCACCGAGACCATGCTGCAGATGCGCAAGCTCGACATCGCTGCACTCGAGCGCGCGGCGGACGGCGCTGCGTAGGGCGCGTTGGGCCGAGCGAGTCCCGTGGGCGGGGGGTTGTTGAGGCGGCTGCGTCGCAGGGGCGGACCGTCGCGCATCCGTGGTGCCTGGAAACGTGCCCCGCACGCGGTCGCGTTTACCGAGATTCCTTAGGGGCCGGGCCGGATCGTCATCAGCTCGCGCGCTCGAACCGCGCCTCCACCGCCGGACCCGTCTCGCCCTCGGGCGTGACGACGTGCATGACGATCTCGAGCTCGCTACCGAGGCCGTTCAGGTCCAGGGTCCAACCCCAGTCCGGCCCGTTGGGTACGGGGAAGGCGCCGCGCAACGAGACCTGCTCGCCGCCGCCACCGTCGCGCTGCTCGAGGCGCATGAGGTTGCGTCCGTTGTGCCAGCTGTCGATCCACAGGCCGTACGCCCCGCCGTCGTTCTCGCCCACGAGCAGCAGGCCGTCCTGGGTCGTCTCGCCCGTGGGGTAGCTCCAGGTGTAACGCAGCCCGTGGAACAGACCCCGGGCGTAGGGAGCCACCTCGAGCGTCGCGGGCGAGGACACGGCGTCCCCGCCGGCACTCGGGTCGAAGAGCGTCTTGTTGCCCTGGTAGCGGCCGTGGTAGCGCTCGAGCCACGCGATCATGTGGATCCTCCCTGCCTGCCCGGATGGTCCCGATTCGCCGCCCTCGGCACCATCTTGCGGGGCGAGCGGGCTACGACGCAAGTCGCGCGGCCGCCCACCCTTCAGGCGGGGACGCCGACCGCGGCCCGGTGTGCCGCCGCAGTGGCGGCCACCGGGTGCTTGCTCACGCGCGGCGGGGGGTCGGGTGCCGGCGGCGCTCCGGCTGCGCGGCGCGCGGGAACAGCGCCGCGAGGATCGCGGTGGCGGCGAGACCCAGCAGGGACGCCGCGGCCCAAGCGATGGTGCCGGGGAAGATCGAGGTCACGAACAGGTACGGCTGGGCGGCTCCCCAGGCCAGTGCCGCGAGCACGCCGACACCGGCACCGGCCTGCAGCACCCTGGCGGCGCGGGCCGCTGGCGACAGGGGTGCCCACCGTCGGTCGCCGCGCCGAAGCCCCCTCACCACACCGACGGTGAGCCACAACGCGACCAGGGCCACGAGGATGCTCGCGAGGCGCAGCGCCGCGGTGGCCTGCGTGATGCGGACGAACCCGACGGATCCGAGGCCACGCCACCGGGCCCACTCCCCCAAGATCAGCGCCATCAGGGGCCAGCTGCGCTGGCTGTTGGTCAGGATCACGATGCCATCGCCGGTCGCCGGCACGGCGTGGAAGTGCGTCATCACGCCGTGGCCCTGGCCACCGTGCCAGACGGCCTGGATGCCGCCGGGCAGGCGCTCGACGAAGTGCCCGTAACCGTAGCCGTCCGCGACCAGGCCGAAGAGCCCGGGGACGTCTATCCGTGCCTGATGGAGCGCGCCCACCGTGCCGCCCTCGAGCGCCGCGTTGCCGTTGGCCCCGGCGGCGGCCATGTCGGCGCTGACGAAACGGGCGACGTCCTCGACGCTGGCCAACAGCCCGCCCGAGGCACTCGCGGGGTAGACGTACGGCGGCACGGCGCGCCCGCGCAGGTCGTACCCCATGGGGACGATGGGGGCCAGCCCTTCGTCCCACGCGAAGCTGGCGCTGTGCATACCGAGCGGAGCCAGCACCTGGTCGTGCATGTAGTCCGCGAAGCTGCGCCCGGTCACCACCTCGACGACGAGCTGCAGCAGGTTGTAGCCGACGTTGGAGTACAGGAAGCCCGAACCCGGCGGCTGCACGGGGTGGGCCTCCGCCGACAGGTACTCGTGCAACGAGGGCCGGGGACCCAGGGGTGCGTACTCGTCTCCGATGGTCCCGAGGGGCATGCCGGCGCCGTGGCTCAACAGCCTGCCGATGGTGATGGTATCCGCGGCGTCGCCGAGTCCGGCCGGGACGCGGTCGCCGAGGTAGCTCCGCACGGGTTCGTCCAGGTCGAGCAGGCCGCGTTCGACCAGGGCCATCACGCCCCAGGCAGTGACCGGCTTGGAGATGGACTCGACGCGCTGGACGGTCGTGACGGTCATCGGGCGGCCTTGCTCGCGATCGGCGAGCCCGTAGGCACCGGACCAGACGGGGGTACCGTCGACGAGCAGGGCCATGCTCACTCCCGGCACGCCGTAGCGCGCCATCCAGCGCGGCAACTGGGCGTCCAGATGGTCCGTGAAGCTGGCCAGAGGCGACATCGGTTCGACGGAGGTCTCGCTGCAGCCGCCGATGGCGAGCACCAGCAGCGCCACGAGGACGCCCGCACCGACGCGTTTCCGCGGTGCACAGATCGACGCTGGGCCCTTGCGGCGCGTGCGGACCAGGTTTCTCGGGCGTGCTCGACCCATCGGTGCCTCCCCAGCTCCCGTGAAGGGCGGCGCCGAAAGCGACACGCGGTCCGGTTCGCCGCCCTCAGCCGACGCTAGATCGTCCGCCGGAGCGGTCCGAGGACCGTTCTCTCACCTGCTCTGTCAGGGAATGCACCACACGGCCGGTGCGGGAGCGCCTCCCCGCCGGGCTCCCCGCACGCACCCCGCCGAGCCCATGCCGGCGGCGTTTGGCGTACCCTTGGAGGTGGTACGGGCCCCCAGGGGGCCGAATCGAACGACGGAACCGCACGCCGGCGGCGGCGCCCGCTGCCCCCAGCCCCAGGAGCCGCGACGGCGCTGGCAATACCGCTGCCGACGCCCGGGGCCGCGGCGCGCGACCTCGAGAAGCGGAGCACATCATGCAGGCATCCAACACCCCCAAGATCATCTACACCAAGGTCGACGAGGCACCCGCCCTGGCCACCTACTCCCTGCTGCCGATCGTGGAGGCCTTCACCGCCGCGGCCGGCGTGGCGGTGGAGAGGCGCGACATCTCGCTGGCGGGGCGCATGCTGTCGCAGTTCCCCGAGGTGCTGGGAGAGGCGCAGCGCGTCGAGGACGACCTGGCCTACCTGGGCGAGCTGGCGCTGACGCCCGAGGCCAACATCGTCAAGTTGCCCAACGTCAGCGCCTCGTTGCCGCAGCTCAAGGCCTGCATCCGCGAGTTGCAGGGCAAGGGCTACCCGCTACCCGACTACCCCGACGAGCCCGCCACCGACGAGGAGCGCGACGTGCGCGCGCGCTACGATCGCGTCCAGGGGAGCGCCGTCAACCCGGTGCTACGGCAGGGCAACTCCGACCGCCGCGCGCCCGCCTCGGTCAAGGCCTTCGCCCGCAACCACCCGCACTCCATGGGGGCCTGGAGCGCCGACTCCACCTCCCATGTCGCCACCATGCGCGCCGGTGACCTGCGTTCCAACGAGGTCTCCCACACCGTCAGCGAGGCGGAGGCCGGCGACGCGCGCATCGAGCTCGTCGCCGACGACGGCGCCACCACCGTGCTCAAGCCGACCCTGCCGCTGCGCGCCGGCGAGGTGGTCGACGCCAGCTTCATGAGCCGTGAGGCGCTGCGGAGCTTCTTCGCCGAGCAGATCGCCGACGCCAAGAGCAAGGGCGTACTGTTCTCGGTGCACCTCAAGGCCACCATGATGAAGGTCTCCGACCCCATCATCTTCGGCCACGCCGTGTCGGTGTTCTTCGCCGACGTATTCGAGAAGCACGCGGCCACCCTGCGCCGGCTGGGGTACAGCCCCAACGACGGCCTGGCCGACCTGCACGCCAAGCTCGCCGAGCTGCCCGAGGGTGAGCGCGCCGAGATCACGGCGGACCTCGAGGCCGCCGCAGGGCGGCAGCCCGACCTCGCGATGGTGAACTCCGACAAGGGGATCACCAACCTGCACGTGCCCAGCGACGTGATCGTGGACGCCTCCATGCCCGCCGCCATCCGCTCCTCGGGCCGCATGTGGGGCCCCGATGGGGAGTTGCACGACACCAAGTTCGTCATCCCAGACAGCGCCTACGCCGGCGTCTACCAGGCCGTCATCGAGGACTGCAAGGCCCACGGCGCCTTCGACCCGCGCACCATGGGCAGCGTGCCCAACGTGGGGCTGATGGCGCAGAAGGCCGAGGAGTACGGCTCGCACGACAAGACCTTCGAGGCGCCGGCGGCAGGTACCATCCGGGTCGTGTCCGCCGCAGGCGGCACGCTGGTGGAGCGGCGCGTCGAGGCCGGCGATGTCTGGCGCGCCTGCACCGTCACCGACGCCGCCGTGCGCGACTGGGTGAAGCTGGCCGTCACGCGCGCGCGCGCCAGCGGCGCGCCGGCGGTGTTCTGGCTCGATCGGCAGCGCCCCCACGACGCGCAGCTCATCGCCAAGGTGGAGCGCTACCTGGGCGAGTACGACGTTAGTGGCCTGGATATCCGGATTCTGGCGCCGGTGGAGGCGACCCGGTTGTCGTGCCAGCGGCTGCGCGCGGGGCAGGACACCATCTCGGTCACCGGTAACGTGCTGCGCGACTATCTCACCGACCTCTTCCCGATCCTCGAGGTGGGTACCAGCGCCAAGATGCTCTCCATCGTGCCGCTGATGAACGGCGGCGGGCTGTTCGAGACCGGCGCCGGCGGCTCGGCGCCCAAGCACGTGCAGCAGTTCGTCGCCGAGGGGCACCTGCGCTGGGACTCGCTGGGCGAGTTCCTGGCGCTCGCGGCGTCCCTGGAGCACCTCAGCGCGGCCAGCGACAACCCCTCCGCCAAGGTGCTGGCCGACGCCCTCGACCGGGCCAACGCGCGCGTGCTGGAGGGGAACAAGGCGCCGTCGCGCAAGGTCAACGAGATCGACAATCGCGGCAGCCACTTCTACCTCGCCCTGTACTGGGCGCAGGAGCTGGCGCAGCAGCGCGACGACCCGGCGCTGGCACGGCGCTTCGCGGAGCTGGCGGCGTCGCTCGCCCGCGAGGAACAGACCATCGCCGGCGAGCTGCTTGCCGCGCAGGGCGCACCGGTGGACCTCGGCGGCTACTACCGGCCCGACGAGCGGCGCGCCGCCGAGGCGATGCGGCCGAGCGCAACGCTCAACGGGCTGCTGGAGGAGTTCAGGGGCTGAGATTCGGTAGGTGGGGACGGCTCGGAAGGGGCCGCGGAGCACGTTCTGCGGCCCCGCCTCGTCACGCCCTCGGCGGCTCCGCGCCACGGCGCCCCGAACGCCGCCTGAGGCGCCCTCCGGGCCTCAGCCGCCGCCGCGCGACGGCAGCGTCACGATCCCCGTGCGCACGGCGTAGAGCGCCGCCTGCGTACGGTTGCGCAGCCCGAGCTTGGCGTAGAGATCCGTGAGTCGGTTGCGCACCGTCTTCTCACCGCAACACGTGAACTTCGCGAGCTCACGGTTGGTGGCGCCGTCGGCGAGGTACTCCAGCAGGGTCCGCTCCGCCTCCGTGAGGTGCTCGTGGTGGGTCTCAGGTGCCCTGAGCGGCGCGGGGTCGAGGTCAGGGACGTGGCCCGGCCGTTCGCCGCGCGCGACCCGGCGCAGGGCGTCGAGCAGGGCGTCCGTGCCCTGCCCCTTGGACACCCGCGCGGCGGCCGCCGCGCCCTCGTCGCCCTCCCTGCCGGGGTGCTTGTCGGGGTCCGCGAGCGTCACCAGGCGCAGCATGCGGTCCTCGTCGTGCAGCAGCGAGGCGACGTTGCAGCCGTCCAGCCGGTCGAGCTGCTCGTCGAGCAGCGTGACGTCGGGTCGTGCGGCCAGGGCCCAGCGAAGCGCCTCGCGGGTGCTGCCCACCGCGCCCAGGAGCTGCACCTCGGGAGCGGCCTCGAGCACGGCCGCGAGTGCCTGCCGCAGCATCAGCTGCGGCACCGCGATGAGCACGCGGATACGCGCCGCGGTCGGCCGATCGGCCCGCCGCAGGGGCGACGGTGTCGGCGCATGGCCCGCGGCCCGCGGGCGCGCCTCCACGCGGGCGCCGGTCTGTAGCGTGTTGCTGGTCTCCACCATGGGTCCACCCTCCGTCGTCGCGGAGCCCTTTCCGCGGACGGGGCGACGCCCCGTCCTGTGCCCCCAGGGTGGCGCGAGGGGTGGTGGCCGCCGGTCCTCGGAAGGTGGACGCCCTTGTCGGAGAAACTCCCACGCGGGGACCCGCATCCGGACGCCACGAGCGGGGGGCGTGGTGTTCGGCGCCGCCGCCGGCGTGGTGATGTTCGCCCTGACGGGGCAACCGTGGTGGCTGGGGTTGGCCGGCGTCGGCCTGGCGATCGGCGCGGCGATGGACGCGCGCAGGCGCAGACCGTAGAGTGCTCCCCATGGGAGCCTCCTGATGTCGGTACCCCGCACCTTCCCCCGCGTGCGCCTGGCGGCGCACGCCGCGACGGTCCTGTTCCTCCTGAGTGCGGCGCTGCAAGTGGCCCTGGCCGCGGGCCTGCTGCCCATCACCATGGCCTGGGGCGGCCGGCAGGCCGCGTTGACGCCGGGGCTCCGTGGCATCAGCATCGTGGCGGCGATCCTGCTGCTCGCATTCGCCGACGTCATCCGCCGCCGCGCCGGACTCACGGGGAAGCGCCCCTTCGCGCGGGACACGCGCGTGCTGGCGTACCTGGTAACCGCCTTCATGGTGCTCAACGTCCTCGGCAACCTGGCGTCGGTCAGCGCCGGCGAGCGCCTGCTTTTCGGTCCCATCTCGGTGCTGCTCGCCGTCGCCTGCACCATCGTGGCGACCTCCCGCCGGACCGCCTAGCTGTCTTACGCGGCCCGGCGCGATCCCCTTCCCTTGCCGCGGTGATAGGCCGCCGCCGCGAACGCGTGGCCCCCCGAGACAAATGACGCGGGAGGGCGGGGTTCTGAACCCGCCCTCCCGCGTGGCGACGCCGCCGCAACGGTGCGGCCTCGCGTCGATGGAACGTCGTCGCGTCGCCGGGTCAGCCCTCCGGCGAGCCCACCGGCGGCGGGGGTCGCTGGTCCTGCTGCTTCTTGCTCGGACCGTAGAGCGCCCGGATCACCAGCGCGGTCACCACCGTGAACACCGCCGGTACTGCCACGATGAGCGCCCACAGGAAGAGGGTTCCGAGGCCGAGGTCGCTCTTGTAGGCCGCAAGGGTGCTGGCGAGGAAGAAGCCGATCACCCCCATGGTGGCGCCGGTGCGCCACGGGTAGCGGCTCGGGAGCTCCAGGTAGCGCGTCTTCTCACGTGTGGCGTCGAGGAACGGCCACGCGAAGCCCAGGATCACGATGAGGATGGGGACGACCAGTCCGATGAACTGCGGCCCGATCCCGATTCCCAGGATGTTGAAGTGCCAGGTGGCGGGGATGAGCTGCAGGAAGCCGTAGATCCACAGGAAGTACCACTCGGGTTTGACCTCAGGCGTCGACGGTCCCGGCGGCCCGAAGGCCTCGACGGGGTGGGCGATGAACAGACCCGCCAGGATGCTGACCAGGCCCACGAAGAGACTGAACAGCACGGCCATGATCAGGGCCTGCTGCGGCCAGAAGGGCACGCCGAGGATCTGGCGCGGTGCGATCTTCTCCGCGTACTTCGGCTGGGTGTGCTTCTGCAGGTACATGATCAACACGTGCGCGACGATGAGCACCAGCAGCAGCGCGGGGAACCACAGGATGTGCAGGGCGTTCAGGCGGGGCAGGGAGTGCTCGGTGGGAAACTCCCCGCCGAAGAAGGCGCCGGCGAGCCAACTGCCTATCAGCGGCAGCGATTTCGCGATGCCGTAGCCGATCTTGGTCGCGGTGGCGGAGAAGGCGTCGTACGGCAGCGAGTAGCCGGTGAAGGCGGCGAAGATCGAGAAGCCGAGGAGGGCGATGCCGATGAGCCAGTTGATCTCACGGGGCTTCTTGTAGGCGCCCGTCAGCAGGATGCGAAGCATGTGGAGGAAGGCGGCGGCCACCATGACGTTGGCCGCCCAGTGGTGGATGCTGCGGATCACCTTGCCGAAGGGCAGGCTGTCGATGAACTGCACGGAGGCGTACGCGGCGGGCAGCTTCTGGGCGCCGACCTGCACGAGCCGGATGGAGGGCTCGAAGTTGATCGACAGGAACACCCCGGTCGCCAACAGCGTGACGAAGGCGAACAGGGTGATCTCGCCGAGGAAGAACGAGTGATGGACGGGGAAGGCCTTGCGCAGGAACTTGTTGTAGAACCGGCCAAGGAAGAGGCGTTCGTCGAGCCACTTGATCATTCGGACCCCTGCCTAACCGGCGCCCACGGGCGTGAGGAAACTGCCGGCGACGAGGAGCGACCCGCCGGAGAGCTTGAGTGGCAGGGCGGGCAGCGGCCTCGGGGAGGGGCCAGACACGACCTTGGCGTCGTCGCGCGGGTCGAACTCCGCGTGGTGGCAGGGGCAGTGGAACCAGCCGTTGGCGGCGTCCCAGATGCTCACGGTGCACCCGAGGTGCGGGCACAGCCCTGAGTACGCCACGATGCCATCCGCGGCCTGCGGCTGCGTGTTCGCGGACAGGTTCGCGGGATCGAAGCGGGCGATCAGGATGAGGTTGTCGACGGTCCCGCTCTTGACGACCTGGGACGAGGGATCGCGGGGGTAGGCCATGATCATGCCCGAACCGACCGCGATATCGTTGGGGCTGATGACGGTGCCCTGTTCGGCGGCGAGCACCAGTTCGTCGCCGTCGGCAGGCGGCTCACGGTCTGGCGTCATCTTGGATATCGGTCGCAGGCCGCCCGTGACGCTCAGGGCGGACAGGCCGCCGACGGTCAGGACGAGGCTCACGCCGATCCCGGCCTGGATGAAGCGCCGGCGGCGCATCATCTGGTCTTCCTCTTCGGGCGTCGGGTCCCCAGGGGTGGTCGCCGTCCCGGCTCCGCTGAGCACCGGGCGCAGTTTCGGGTCTTCGTTGCTCACCACGGCACCTCCGAGGTCTCCGATTCTGCCCGGACGTCCTCATCCTGGTAGTGGCGCTTGTACAGCGCCAGTACCGCCGCCACCAGGAGCGCGATGACGCCGAACAGGACGCCCTCCAGGCGGGGGTGGATCTCTTGGGTACGCTGACTGGTCACGATGGCCTGCGCGAACATTCCCGACAGCGCCACGGTCACCAGCGACAGGGCGATGCCGACGATGTGGGTGTTGCCCGGGTTGGCGCGCCTCAATCCTGGGTGCAGCTCAGTGCCCTCGAGCCACACCGAGACGAAGCCGATCAGGGCGTAGAGCAGCAACACCATGGCGAGGGCGACCAGCCCGATCTGCCCGACGGAGAACTCCTCGGGCGCGTGCCCCTCGAGGGCCGCGATGTGGCGGCCGTCGAGGTACGTCACCAGGAAGAGAGCGAGGGCGAGCACCAGGGCGAAGAAGGGAACGACGCGGTCGTTGCGATACACGGTCAGGCACCTCCCGCAGGTGTGGACGGCTCGAGACGCGCGCCCATCACATGTCCTTCGCGTGATACTGCAGGTACTTGGTCATGAGCTCGAGCTGCTCGTCCGAGAGCGACACCATGGGGAGCATCGACTTGAGCGAGCCGGGCCACTGGTTGGCAGTGAACTGATCCGGGCTGTGAAGCGCATGGCAGGCGCTGCAACTCGAGGAGTAGAGCGCCTCTCCGTCGGCCCACAGGGCGCTGGCGTCGGCACTCAGGTCGGTGCTCGGAACGGTACCCGAGAGCTTCACCTGCTGCCAGTTGGTGCCGTAATCGTCGGTCTTGGAGTCGAGCACCTCACGGGCCTGCTGGCCCGCGTCGGTGAGTGCCGCCAGCACGATGCGTTGGTCAGAGTTGAGGAAGATGACGGACGCGGCGCCCTCCATCGACCAGCCGTCGACGACCGCCTGGGCGCTGTCGCCCTGGTCGGCCGCGACGCTCACCTTTGCGCCGAGGTTCAGTGTGGCGAGGGCGGTGTCGTCCTGCCCCGTCAAGGGTGCCTCGCTGGTGACGACGCGCGTCTCACCCGAGGCGGCGGCGGGCGCGGCCTCGGCTTGTGCTGGTGTGGTCTCGGCGGGCGCGGGTTCGGCTTGTGCTGGTGCGGTCTCGGCCGGTGCGGGTTCGGCTTGTGCTGGTGTGGTCTCGGCCGGTGCGGGTTCGGCTTGTGCTGGTGTGGTCTCGGCCGGTGCGGGTTCGGCTTGTGCTGGTGTGGTTTCGGCCGGTGCGGGTTCGGCTTGTGCTGGTGTGGTCTCGGCCGGTGCGGGTTCGGCTTGTGCTGGTGTGGTCTCGGCCGGTGCGGGTTCGGCTTGTGCTGGTGCGGCTTCGGCCGGTGCGGGTTCGGCTTGTGCTGGTGCTGGTGCGGCTTCCGCCTCCGTCGGCGCGGCCTCGGCCTGATCCGCCGCGGACGGTGCTGTCGGCGCCCCGCTGGAAAGGACGGCCGAAGCCTCCTCCGTGGTGACCGCGCCGTAGTCGTTGCCCCAGGCGTTGCGGACATAGGTGGCGACGCTGGCGAGCTGCTGCGCGTCGAGCGTCGAGAACGCCATCATCGTGCCCGCACCGTGGGCGATCGTCGACAGCGTCATCTCGGTATCCTTCAACGCGACGTTACCGGCCAGGGCCGGGATTGCCGTCCCCATGCCGGTGCCTTCCTGCACGTGACAGGCGGCGCAATTGGTGGCGTAGAGGCTCTCGCCGACCGCCATCATGTTCGCGTCCACGCCCGCGGCTCCCTCCGAGCCGCCGCCGGACACCCACGCGCTGTAGGTGGGCACCAACAGGAAGAACATCCAGATGGCCAGGAACACCACCATGGTGACGCCGATGTACCACCAGGGGTTGGGGCCCGGGAGAGGAAGGGCGTCACCGTGGGCCGGCGCGCCTGCCGCCGTGGAGCGCTGCGGCTCGATGTCGAGCTCGACGGTTCCGGCCACGCGGCCACCCGGCTCCATGCCGGACACCGCGAAGGTGGTCTTGTTGTCGACCAAGAACGTGTACGTCTGCTCCTGACGGACGCCCGCCTCGTCGGTCTGGACGATGCGCAGGGTGTGTTCGCCATTGCGCAGGGTCGTGGTATCGAGCCCCAACCGGTATGGTGGGCCGGCCACCGTCTTGTACGGGGTGGCCGCACCATCCAGGTAAATCTCGATCGGCCTGGGCGGGCCGGAGGGACTGCTCGTCGGATCACTCACGTTTGACTTCCTCTCACGCCCCAGAACACCCGAATTCCACCATCACGTCCCGGTCGACTCATCCACCGCATCCGGCCGGTCCCCAAGAGGTAGGGCCCCCCGAATCTCGAGGATCCTCGGATCGGCCGAACGGACCCGGCGCCTCGTGGACACCGCCGGTTCGGTCGGCCCCGATCCCCTGACCCATCATCCACGTTGATAGCACAGGGACGCAGGGACATTCGACCCCAACGGGCGATTCTGGATTCTCCCGGGCGTCGTGACACCCGCCGGGCGACTGCGCCGGGTCCGCTCCGGGCGGCCCACGGGGAGCGGCGGGTCGCAAACGCCGCGCATCGCTCCCTCGCCGCCTCGCCACACGGCCACCGGGTCCGTGCGTCGATGGGCGGATCGCGAGCCGCCCGTCCCCGCGGTGCTAACGTGGTGGGCCATGGTTGCGCATCGCGATGGAGGGATGGCATGAACGTAGTCCAGGAGGATGACGGACGCATCGACAGCCGATCGGACCTGTACCGTTGGTTCTCCTCGGTGTTCGCACAGGAGCAGACACGTGCCTCGTGGGACGTGCAGACGAGCCCCGAGTTCCTGGAGCTGTTGGAGGCGCGCGCACGCGAGTTCGGCCTGGGGGAGCCGGCCGTGACGTTGGCCTCGTACCTCACCGAGCACGCGCCGGAGCACCTCGACGAGCTGTTGCTGGATCTCGCGGTCGACTTCGCGCAGCTCTTCATCGGTCCCGGACCCGGCAAGGCGCCTCCGTACGAATCGGTCTTCACCAGCCAGGACGGCCGCCTGTACGGTGACGCGTACGCCGATGTGATCGAGACGCTCCGCCGAGAGGGCATCGGTGTGGCGGACGGCTTCGCGGCGCCGGCGGACCACGCGGCCGTCGAGCTGGCCGTGGTGGCGCACCTGATCGATCGCGTCGACGGCGACGTGGAACTGCCGGCCACGGCCGCGCCCGACGCCGAGGCGAGCTTCCTGCAGTCCCACGTCCTGAACTGGTTCCCCCGCTGGCTCGAGCACGTCGAACGCGAGGCCGCGACCCTCTTCTACCGGAGTGCCGCACAGCTGCTGGCGGCCTTCCTCGAGCGGGAGAAGGCGCGGCTGGAGGCGGACGCCTCCGGTTGATCCGTGGTCCCGGGCGCGACGCGACCCCGCGCCGCGTCGCGCCCGGGACCCGCGGTGGCCGCCATCGCGGACCGTGCGCGCGGACCGTGCGCGCGGACCCGCGTCGGCCCGGCGGCCGCGGCGCGCGTGTCCGTGCCGTTGCTACGGGCGGAAGCCGGGCACGACCGTGCTCAGGTCCGCGATCCAGATGTCGAAGCTGCCGCCACGGTCGCTGCTGAACGCGATGCGCGTGCCGTCCGGGTTCCAGGACGGGTAGAGTGCGTCCGCTCCGAAGTTGGCGGTGAGGTCGACGGCGGTGCTCCCGTCCGCCGAGATCAGCCACACGGCCGCGCGCAGGTCCTCGTTCCAGGACCACTGCACCAGCCAGCGGCCCGTGGGGCTCCAGCTCGGGCTCCGGTCGGCCAGCGTCCGTCCCGGCAGGAGTACCTGGGGGTGGGAGCCGTCGGGCGCCACCAGCCAGGTCTTGTAGCTGAGCAGGGGGTCGCCTGTCGGGGCGGTGACGAGGTTGGTCATCAACAACGCGACCCGCGTACCGTCGGGGTTCCAGGCGCTGTTGCCGCGCGCCTGTCCGATGTCCATCGGGAGGAGGGTGGAGCCCGGCACGGAGCTGGGAGCCGCGTCATAATCCACCACGCCCGCCTGGGTAGGCGGGAACACCAGCCGCCACAGGCCGAACGTACCGTGGACGTCCACCTGATAGGCGATCGACCGCCCGTCCGGCGAGAACTGCGGGCGGCTGGGCATGGTCTGTTCGGGCGGGGTGAGGATGCGCGGCTCACCGCCGTCCGGGTCGATCAGGGCGAGCGCCCAGGTGCCCGTGGCGCGCTTCTCCTGATACGCGATGCGCCGTCCGTCGGGGCTCCACACGGGGAAGGCGGTGGCGGCCACGTCCGTGAGCTGGCGGGGCGGCGCCCCGCCAGCATCGGTCAGCCACAGGTTGCTGCCCCCGCCCTCATCGGCGGCCCAGTAGACGATGCGCCGTCCGTCGGGGCTCCACTCCGCCCAACCTGCGTCACGGCCGGAGGTGAGGGCCCGCGGGGCGCCGCCGCTCGTCGCCGCCAACATCAGGCTCCAGCCGCCGTTCTGGTCGCGGCGCTCGAACGTCAGGCTCGAGCCGTCCGGCGACCAGCCCGGCACCTCGTCGCGGTAGGCGCTGTCGGTGCGCCGCTCGAAGCCCGCCGGTGGCGGGACCTGCAGCGGCGCCGGCACGGGCAGGCGGTCGAAGATGTCGGCGGGCGCGCCGCTGCCCATCGGGAGGGGACCGGCCAGCCGGTGGCACTGCGCACAGCCGGTGGCGAACAGGCCCGCGTTGAGCGGGTGTTGGCGCACCGGCAGCCCGGGTATGGAGGCGAGCGTCTCTAGCGTCTCGGTCGGTTTGAGGATGCCGCTGTTCAGGTAGGCGTCCGGTGGCGGCGTGATGGTACCGAGCACCACCTGCCAGCGTTCCAGGGTTGCGGCGTCGGGGCCGTTGGCGAGGGCGGGTGCGGTGGCGGAGGTCAGGGCCGCGAACGCCAGCAGGAGCGCGCCGGCGACGCGCATAGGCGTGGGGGCGCAACGCCTCGTTCGCCGGCGGGCGGTCCCGTGCGCGGTGGTCGCGGTGGTCGTGGCGGCCGCGGGGGCGTCGCCGACCCCGCGGTCACGCGACGAGAATGCATCGCTCGTGAGTCGCATCGATACTCCATTCCGCTCTGCGAGCCCCCCGCGGGTCTTCCGCGGGCCGGCGCGCCGGCCCAGAGGCCGGGGCCTGCGTGTCAAGGCACGGTATCGGCGGACGGGGGCCGGGGCCAGAGGCGCTTGTCCCAACCCGGAGGCCGTTGTCCCGACCCGGAAACGGTTGTCCCAACCGCCGACGGGGTCGGCTCCACGGGCTCCGGCCGACGGGGGTGGCGCGGACGGTCCGTCCCACCCTGCCACGGCACCGTTTGCCCCCACGCGTCGATGGCGGCGCGCTCAGCGCGCCGCCATCGATCAGCAGGCTTCCGTCACGCGCCGCGTGGTGCGGCGCGTCCCGCGCTCAGGCGCCCTTCGGGGCGTCGTAGGCCGTCACGGTCGGCGCCGCCTCGGTGTACTTCTCGACCTGGACGAGGGCGGTGTGGCCGATGTTGCCCTGGGCCAGCTTGGAGGTGCCCATGTCGATGGTGAGCACGTTGACGTCGCCGTGCTTGTCGAGCGATCCGACGACGCCGGGCTCGGCCGGGTCGTACCAGCCACCCTCGCTCAGGGCCACCACGCCGGGCATCACGCGGTCGGTGACGAGCAGCCCCGCCAGGGTCTGGCCGCGGTCGTTGAACACACGCACCACGTCGCCGTTCGCGAGGCCGCGGGCGCTGGCGTCGGTTGGGTTCATCCACACCGGCTCGCGTTCCTCGATCTCGAGCCATTGGCGGATCCAGGTGTTGTCGAGCTGCGAGTGCAGCCGGTCCCGCGGGTGCGGCGTGACGAGCTGGAGCGGGTAGGTCTTGGCCTTGTCGCTGCCGGAGTACTCGATGGGCTCGAGCCAGGTCGGGTGCGGCGGGCAGTCGTCGTAGCCGTAGCCCTCGATGGTCTTGGAGAAGATCTCGATGCGGCCCGACGGGGTGCCGAGCTGGTTCATGGCGGGATCCTGGCGGAAATCCGCGAAGGTAACGAAGGCCTTGTTGGCGTCCGGGATGGGCAGCTGGACGTAGCCCTTGTCCCAGAAGCCCTCGAAGTCCGGGATGTCCGTGCCCTGCGAGCCGGTCACCTTCTGGGCGCCGGCGTAGAACTCGTGCAGCCAGTCCATCTCGCCCTTGCCCTCGGTGTAGGTGTCGGCGAAGCCGAGGCGCTCGGCGAGCGCCGAGAAGATGTCGTAGTCGTTGCGGGCCTCGAACAGCGGCTCCACCGCCTGCTGCATGGCCACGATGGCCTTCCCGGAGTAGTCGCCGACCACGTCGAGGTCGTTGCGCTCCAACTGGGTGGTCGCCGGCAGCACGATGTCGGCGAACTTCGCGGTGGCGGTCCACCACGGCTCGTGGACGATGATCGTCTCGGGCTTCTGCCAAGCCTGGATGAGGCGGTTGCGGTCCTGGTGATGGTGGAAGGGGTTGCCGCCGGCCCAGTAGACCAGCTTGGTCTCGGGGTAGGTGATCTCCTGCCCGTTGAACTGGATCGTCTTGCCGGGGTTGAGGAAGGCGTCCGCGAAGCGGGCCACGGGGATGGCCTTGGAGGCGGTCTGCAGCCAGTCGGCGCCGTCGGAGCTGCCCACGCCCGAGGAGATGCCGCGCACGCCCGACGGGATGGCCGAGGGCGACCCGCCGTTGCTGTAGTGGTAGCTGAGGCCGTAGCCACCGCCCGGCAACCCGATCTGACCGATCATGGCCGCGAGCGTGACGAGCATCCAGTGGCGCTGCTCGCCGTAGTGCTGGCGCTGCATGCCCCAGCCGCCCATCAGCATCGTGCGGCCGGCCACCAGCTTGCGCGCGAATGCCTTCATGGCGTCCGCCGGCACCCCCGAGATCCCCTCGGCCCACTCGGCGGTCTTGGCCTGCCCGTCGCTCTTGCCCGTGAGGTAATCGGCGAACTGGTCGAAGCCGACCGTGTACTTGGCGAGGAAGTCCGCGTCGTGGAGGTTCTCGCTGTACAGCGTGTGGGCCACCCCAAGCATCATGGCGACGTCGGTGTTGGGCCGCACCTGGATGGTCTGCGCGTCCAGGTAGCGCGCCGAGTCGGTGACGATGGGGTTGACCGAGACGATCTCGGTGCCCTTCTCCTTGAGCTGCCGGAAGCCCTCCATGCCGTAGTGGTCGGGCGTGACCCAACCGATCTGGTTGGTCACCATGGGGTCGGCGCTCCACAGCACGACCAGGTCGGTGTTGTCGACCACGACGGGCCAGGCGGTCTGCTGCTCATACACCTGCAGGGAGCCGACCACGTGGGGCATGATGACCTGTGCGGCGGCGGTGCTGTAGTCACCGATGCGGTCGACGAAGCCGCCGTACATCGTGAGGAAGCGGCGCAGCAGGGTGGGCGCCGCGTGCAGCCGACCGTTGCTGTACCAGCCGTAGCTGCCGCCGTAGATGGCCGCGTTGCTGTACGCGCCCTTGACGCGCTCGAGCTCGCTGGCGACCAGGTCGAGCGCCTCGTCCCACGGCACGCGGACCCAGGTGTCGCGGCCGCGCATGGTGGTGTCGCTGTTCCCCTTGTCCTTGAGGAACCCCGCGCGCACCATGGGCGCCTTGACGCGGTTGTCCGAGTACAGCCGGTCGGGCAGGGCCTGGAGCATCGGGGTGGGGGAGGGGTCCGCCTCGTGAGGCAGGACGTAGGTGACGCGTCCACTCTCGACGTGCGCCCACAACGCGCCCCAGTGGGACGACGACATGAAGGTGCTCTTGGCGAGGGGGAGGCCTCGCGGCGAGTTGGCGAACACCATGGGCTCGAGCCCGGCCAGCAGGGCCGTGGCGCCCATGCCCTTGAGGACGCGACGGCGCTCGATGGATCCGGCCCACCAGGGTTTCGGGTTGCGACTCATGGGGACCTCCAGCGGGGGCGAACGGTGGCCGACGTGGCTGGGCGAAGTACCCGCTGATGCCCCTGCGGCCGGGCGCGCCGTATGGACGGGCCCGGGCGTAGCAGCGCCGACGTCGTTGGGTTCCCTTCGCGGGTGGCAGGCCGACCCGTTGCCGGAACGACCCCGGACGGCGCGATCGCCGCGTGCGCCGTCGGCCAGGCGACCCCGTGGGTCTGCGCTGGCTCGGGTCCCTCACGTACAAGTCTAGGATCGCGGCCCGAGCTCCAGGGGGGCCAAATGTCCCTGCCGGCGCGGTTCGGCGCACGAGCGCGCGGGCGCCCCCGAGCCCACTGGAACGGGCCGATGGACGCGCGATGGGGGCGGGCCGTGAGGCCCGCCCCCATCCGAGGGTCGTCGTTCACCAGGGCGGAGCGAGGCGCGCAGCTAGCCCTGCTCCTCCGGCGGCGTGAACGCGGTGACGTACGGCAGGGCGCCGTCGTACTTCTCGACCTGCGCCAGGATCGTCTTCGAGGGGTTGCCGTCCGCCAGCTTGGAGTCTGGCTCGTCGCTGCTGATGGTGTTGACGTTGCCGTGCTTGTCCAGCGTGCCGGGCTTGCCGGGCTCGGCCGGGTCGTACCAGCCGCCCTCGGCGATGTTGATGACGCCGGGGCGGACCCGGTCCGTCACGATCGCGCCGGCGAGGAGCTGGCCGCGACCGTTGAACACGCGCACTACGTCGCCGTCGGCGACGCCGCGCGCGGCGGCGTCGTCCGGGTGGATCCACACGGGCTCACGCTGGCGCACCTCGTACCAGTCGTGAATGGCGCTGTTGTCGAGCTGCGAGTGCAGGCGGTACTTGGGGTGGTCGCTCATGACGTGCAGCGGGTACTGCTTGGCCGTGGCGCCGCCGAGCCACTCGAAGGGCTCGATCCAGGTGGGGTGCGGCGGGCTGTCGTCGTAGCCGAAGGAGGCGATCTTCTCGGAGTAGATCTCGATCTTGCCCGAAGGGGTGCCCAGCGGGGCCAGGGCCGGATTGGCGACGAAGTCGCTGTAGGCAACGACGTTCTGGGCCTCCGCGGTCTCGTCGAAGAACAGGTACTCGCTGTCCCAGAAGGTATCGAAGTCGGGCACGTCGAGGCCGCGCGCCGCGCCGGCCTTCTGCGCCACCTCGTACATCTGGTGGAGCCAGTCCATCTCGCTCTTGCCCTCGGTGTACTTGTCCCCAAGGCCGAGCTTGGCGGCGACGTCGGCGTAGATGTCGAAGTCGTCGCGGGCACCGAACATCGGATCCACGATCTGCTTCATCGCCATGACGTAGTGGCTGGACGAGGAGATGTCGTTGCGTTCCATCGAGGTGGTTGCGGGCAGCACGATGTCGGCGTGCTTCGCGCTGGCGGTCCAGTTGTAGTCGTTGACGACGGTGACCTCGGGCCGCTGCCACGCCTGGACGACGCGGTTGGCGTCGTGGCCGTGGTGGAAGGGGTTGCCGCCGGCCCACATGACCATCTTGATGTCGGGGTAGGTGAGCTTCTGGCCGTTGTAGTCGAGAACCTTGCCGGGGTTGAGGAGCAGGTCGGTCCACATGTTCACCGGCACGAAGTCCTTGACGGGGTTCGAGACGCCGGACAGCCCGGGAACGCTGGGAGCGGTGCCGGAGGGTACGCCCATCCCGCCCGGGTAGCCGAGCTGCAGGCCGCCGCCCGGCTGGCCGATCTGGCCCAGCATCGCCGCAAGCGTCACCAGCATCCACACGGGCTGTGCGCCGTGGGAGGCGCGCTGCAGCGAGTATCCGCCCATGAGCGCGGTGCGCGTGCCGGCCATGCGGCGGGCGAGGGTGCGGATGGTGTCGGCGCTGACGTCGGTGATGGGTGCGGCCCATTCGGGCGACTTGGGTTGGCCGTCGCTGGTGCCGGTGAGGTAGTCGACGAACTTGTCGAAGCCGGTGGTGTACTTGTCCATGAAGGCCTGGTCGTGCAGTTTCTCGGTGTAGAGCACGTGGGCCAGGGCGAGCATGAGGGCGGTGTCGGTGTTGGGGCGGATGGCGATGCGCTCGGACCCGAAGTACTCGTCGGAGTCGGTGTGGACGGGGCCGATGGAGACGATGGGGGTGCCCGCGTCCTTGAGCTTCTGGAACCAGGCGTAATCGAAGTGGCTGCCGTCACCGCCGTACCGGAGCGCATCGTTGACGAGCGGGTTGTAGCCGATGAACACCAGCAACTTGCTGTTGTCGATGAAGGTCGGCCAGGTGGAGGTCTCGGGGCTGGAGGCGCCCACCACGTGCGGCATGATCACCGGCAGCACGGGAGCGCTGTAGGTGTTGACCGTGTTGACGTACCCGCCGTGCAACGCCAGAAGCCGTTGCAGCGCGCCTACCGAGGTGTGGAAGCGCCCGCAGTTGTCCCAGCCGTAGCTGCCGCCGAGGATGGCCGAGTTGCCGTATTGGTCCTTGACGCGCTGGAGCTCCTCGGCCACCATGCCGGTGGCCTCGTCCCAGGACACGCGCACGAACGGCTCGGCGCCGCGCCCCGAGGTATCGCTCTTCTCGCGGTTCTGGTAGAAGCCCTTGCGCACCATGGGGTAGCGGATGCGCGACGGCGAGTACAGCAGGTCCGGCGTCCCCTGGGTCATCGCTGAGGGTTGCACGTCGTCCTTGAAGGGGACCGCGCGCACCAGGCGACCGCCCTGGACCTCGGCGTAGAACGCGCCCCAGTGCGCCACGTGCAGCCTGGTGTAGGTGTTGAAATCGGGCAGGCTACCTTGCATGTTGCCGTACTTCTGCGCGCTCACCAGGCCGCCGAGCGCTATGCCGCCGAGCGCGGCGCCGCTGCCGACCAGGAATTTCCTGCGTGTGACCTTCATGGTGTTCCACCCTTCCTTGGGACGGAGCCATGGGCTCCTCCCGATTCGGTCATGGGCTCCGTCCGCGCCTCAGCGCTGCGCGCACGCCCCGTTGGTTCGCTTGCCGCCCACCTTTCTGGCCGTCCCGCCGGCCCAAGAAAACGAACAAGGGACTGCATCGGGTGCAGTCCCTTCGCGACGATGGCGGGTCGTCCGGTCGCCCGGCCGGCCCCGGAGGGTGTGGCGCCCCGCTGCGGGGCCCACCCTCGGCGAACGCGGCCCCTGGGGTCTTCGTTCGCGCGGGCTCAGCGCAACGCTAACGAGCGGCCGCCGCCGCCGCTAGTGGCGATTGTC
The DNA here is from genome assembly GCA_963739805.1 of uncultured Trueperaceae bacterium. Taxonomy (GTDB): domain Bacteria; phylum Deinococcota; class Deinococci; order Deinococcales; family Trueperaceae; genus CAVUBJ01. Next base: position 1,301,373 of record CAVUBJ010000009.1, on the reverse strand, counting down.
CTGGCGCGTCGTGCGTCCTCGGGGCGCCCCTGGACCCGTCGCGACCGGCGCCCGGGACCCCACTGCGCGCGGCCCGACCTCGACGTACCGCGGCTTCGCGCTGACGTCTGACGCCGACGAGGGCGACGGGGCCCTGGTGGACACCGTGCCTCGGTGTGCTTCGCCCGTCGCCAACCCGGGTTCCCCGACGTCATCGTCCACACCCAGAGGCGCCGCCCGGTCACCAACCTGCGGTCTCCGACGGCCATGGGGCCCCCTGGTCGCTCGGCCGCGAATCGCTGCACCAGGTCAGCCGCGAGCCCGAGGGAACGGCCCGGCGGACGCGCGATGGGGGCGGGCCGTGAGGCCCGCCCCCATCCGAGGCTCGTCGTTGCCTGGGCGGAGCGAGGCGCGCAGCTAGCCCTGCTCGTCCGGCGGCACGAACGCCGTGATGGCCGGCCACGTGCCGGTGAACTTCTCGACCTGCGCCAGGATCGTCTTCGACGGGTTGCCGTCCGCAAGCTTGGAGTCTGGCTGGTCGCTGCTGATGGTGTTGACGTTGCCGTGCTTGTCGAGGGTACCGGGCTTGCCGGGCTCGGCCGGGTCGTACCAGCCGCCCTCGAAGATGTTGATGACACCGGGACGGATCTGATCGGTCACCAGAACGCCGGCCAGGAGCTCACCGCGGTCGTTGAACACCCGCGCGACGTCACCGGTCTGGAGACCACGCGCGGCGGCGTCCTGCGGGTTGATCCACATCGGCTCGCGTTGCGAGATCTCGTACCAGTCGTGGATGAACAGGTTGTCGAGCTGCGAGTGCAGGCGGTACTTCGGGTGATCGCTCATGACGTGCAACGGGTACGTCTTCGCCTTCTCGCTACCGAGCCACTCGAAGGGCTCGATCCAGGCCGGGTGGGGCGGGCAGTCGTCGTAGTTGAACGAGGCGATCTTCTCGGAGTAGATCTCGAACTTGCCCGACGGCGTACCCAAGGGGTTGGCCGCTGGGTTCTCGATGAAGTCGCTGTAGGCGACGGTGTTGTAACGGTTGGGATCGTCGTCGAACGACAGGTATTCGCGCTCCCAGAAGGTGTCGAAGTCGGGCATGTCGAGGCCGCGCGCGGTGCCGGCCTTCTCGGCGACGCCGTACATCTGGCGCAGCCAGTCCATCTCGCCCTTGCCTTCGGTGTACTGGTCCCCGAGCCCCAGGCGGTCGGCGAGATCGGCGAAGAAGTCGAAGTCGTCGCGCGCCTCGAAGATCGGGTCCACCGCCTTCTTCATCGCCAGGACGTAGTGGCTGCTGCTGGTGATGTCGTTGCGCTCCAGCGTCGTGGTGGCCGGAAGCACGATGTCGGCATGCTTGGCGCTGGCCGTCCAGTTGTAATCCGCGACAACGGTGACCTCGGGGCGCTGCCACGCCTTCACGACGCGGTTGACGTCGTGGCCGTGGTGGAACGGGTTGCCGCCCGCCCACATGACCATCTTGATGTCGGGGTAGGTGAGCTTCTGGCCGTCGTAGTCGAGGACCTTGCCGGGATTGAGGAGCAGGTCGGTCCACATGTTGATCGGCACGAAGTCCGGCACCGGGTTTTCTACCCCTCCGAGGCCGGGGACGCCGGGCGCCATGCCGGACGGCACGCCCATCCCGCCCGGGTAGTTGAGCTGGACGCCGCCGCCGGGTTTGCCGATCTGGCCCAGCATCGCCGCCAGCGTCACCATCATCCAAACGGGCTCTGCACCGTGGGAGGCGCGCTGAAGCGTGTAGCCGCCCATCAACGCGCTGCGCGTGCCGGCCATGCGGCGGGCGAGCTTGCGGATGGTGTCGGCATCCACGTCGGTGATCGGCGCGGCCCACTCGGGCGACTTCGGCTGGCCGTCGCTCTTGCCCGTCAGGTAGTCCGCGAACTTGTCGAAGCCGGTGGTGTACTTGTCCATGAAGGCCTGGTCGTGCAGTTTCTCGGTGTAGAGCACGTGGGCCAGGGCGAGCATGAAGGCGGTGTCGGTGTTGGGGCGGATGGCGATCTGCTCTACGCCGAAGTACTCGGCGGAGTCGCCGTACACCGGGTTCACGTAGACGATCGGGATGCCCTTGTCCTTGAGCTGCTTGAAGTACTTGTAATCGAAGTGGCTGCCGTCGCCCGTGACCTCGGCGTTGATCAGGGGGTTGTAGCCCATGAATACCAACAGCCCGCTGTTGTCGATGAAGGTTGGCCAGGTCGAGTTCTCGGGCGTGGAGGACCCGACCACGTGGCGCATGATCACGTACAGCACGGGGGCGCTGTAGTCGTTCACATCATTGGTGTAGCCGCCGTAGAGGCCCAGCAGGCGCTGCAACGCGCCACCCGCGCGGTGGAAGTTTCCCTTGCTGTTCCAGCCATACGACCCGCCGTAGAACGCGTTGTTGCCGTACTGCCCCTTCACCCGCTGCATCTGCTCGGCAACCATGTCGAGCGCTTCGTCCCACGACACCCGCACGAACGGCTCCGCTCCGCGCTGGGTCGTGTCGCTCTTCTCGCGGTTCTGGTAGAAGCCCTTGCGCACCATCGGGTAGCGGATGCGGGTGGGGGAGTACACCAGGTCCGTAAGCCCCTGGATGATGGGCGAAGGCTGCACGTCGTCCTGGAAGGGGATGGCGCGCACCATGCGGCCGCCCACGACCTCGGCGTGGAAGGCGCCCCAGTGCGACACGCTGAGGCTCGTGTGGGTCTCGAAGTTTGGCACGCCGCCTTCCAGACGACCGAACCCCTGCGCGCCCACCAGGCCGCCGAGCGCGAGGCCGCCGAGCGCCGTGCCGCTGCCGACTAGGAACTTCCTGCGTGTGACTTTCAAGGCATTCCACCCTTCCTTGGGACGGAGCGATGGGCTCCCTCCGATAGGGTTCCGGGCTCTGTCCGCGCCGCAGCGTCGCGCGGGCCGCGTTGCTTCGCCTGCGGACCCCCTTTCTGGCCGTCCCGCAGGCCCCTGGAAACGACGAAGGGACTGCGTCAAGCGCAGTCCCTTCGCGACGATGGCAGGTCGTCCGGTCGCCCAGGCGGCCCCGGAGGGCGTGGCACCCCGCTGCGGGGCCCACCCTCGGCGAACGCGGCCCCTGGGGTCTTCGTTCGCGCGGGCTCAGCGCAACGCTAACGAGCGGCCGCCGCCGCCGCTAGTGGCGATTGTCCTGGCGCGTCGGGCGTCCTCGGGGCGCCCCGGGACCCGTCGCGACCGGCGCCGATCGTGGGCGCGCCGTCATGACGTCCCGGCGAGCCCGCACCCGGCCCAAGCCCGACGGGCCTGCGCGCCTCACATCGTCGCGAAGGTATCGCAGGCGTTGGGATCGCCGGTGTCGAAGCCCGTGCGGAACCACTGCATCCGCTGCTCGGAGGAGCCGTGCGTGAAGGTTTCCTGGTTGGGGATGCGCCCGGCCTGGCGCGTCAGCCGGTCGTCGCCCACTGCGGCGGCGGCTCCGAGCCCCTCCTCCAGGTCGCCGCGCTGGAGCACGCCGCGCGCATCCGCGGTGGACGCCCACACGCCGGCGTAACAGTCGGCCTGCAACTCCAGCGCTACCGACACGCGGTTGGCCGCCCCCGGCTGCGCCTGCTGGGCGCGCTGCACCTCCGCCATCGTGCCGAGCATGTTCTGGACGTGGTGACCCATCTCGTGCGCGATGACGTAGGCCTGCGCGAAGTCGCCGGGCGCACCGTATCGGTCGCGAAGCGTGTCGTAGAAGCTCAGGTCGAGGTAGACGCGGGTGTCCGCCGAACAGTAGAAGGGCCCGGCGGCCGCGGGAGCCACGCCGCAGCCCGATTGCACCGCGTCGCGGTAGAGCACCAGCCTGGCGTCCTGGTACGGCACGCCGCTGCGGTCGAAGAGATCCTGCCAGCTCGCCTGGACGTCGTCGAGGACGAACGAGACGAAGTGTACCTGGTCCTCCTCGGTGGCCAGCGCCGCCTGCGACGGCGGCGCCTGCTGCGTGGTGGTGCCCGCGTTGGAGGGCGTGATGCCGAGCACGCTGAAGAGGTCCGTGCCGGTCAGCAGGCTGAGCACCACGACCACGAGGATGCCCCCGATGCCCAGGGATATGCCGGTGCGCCCGGGCCCGCGCTGCGCGCGGCGGTCTTCGAGGTTCCTGCTGCGTCCCTGGTCTTCCCACTTCATGGTCGACCCCCGTCCGGGTTCACCGCCATACCATCATAGGGCGACGGCCGCGTGCGCACGCATGCGTCGCGCGATCTCGTGTGGGCGGCCGCCGTCAGCGCTTGGCGCCCTTGGAGTTGGCGCCCCTGGAGTTGGTGCCCTTGTGGGCGGCCGACAACCGCTCGCGGTCCACGCTCGGCAGGTGCTTGATCGCCTCACGCAGGGTGAGGCCCGCCATGCGCGACAGGCGGGATTCCAGCCAGGCGGCCACCTCCGCGGGCTGGCGCTTGCCGTACTCCCGCAACACCCAGCCGATGGCCTTGCGGATGAAGAACTCCTTCTCCTCGAGCATGGCGTCGGCGTACCCGACGAACGGTGCGAAGGCGTCGCGCTCGCCGCGCCTCAGCGGCAGCAGGTGGCGCAGCAGCACGCTGCGGCGCATCCAATGGTCTTCGTCGGCGGCCCAGCGATCGAGCAGAGGGAGGGCGCCGTCGGGCGCACGTTCGGCGAGCGGGCCCACGACCTCGGCGGCGAGGGGATCGACGAGGGCCCAGGTGCGCGAGGTGCGCAGCAGCGGCTCGAGCCACGGCAGGTCCCGCGTGGGATCGAGTAACGCGACGCGCAGCGTCATCAGCTCCACCGCGGTCGTCCGCAGCTCGTGCACCCCGGGTTCCCACAGGGCCTCGACCAGGGTGCGCAGGTCCTCGCGCGTCAGCTCCGGGTGCGCCTTGGAGAACGCGCGCGTCACGCGGTTGATCACGGGCATGGTGGCGCCGTAATGCCGCAGGTCGCTCTTGAGGTAGCGGCTCTCCTGCTCGGCGCGCTCCGGTGTCCCGGCGGCGCTCAGCGCCGCGTCGAGCTCCGCGCATGCGGCGGTCACGTCGAGTCTGGCCATGGACCAGTGTATGTGCCGTTGCCGTCCGGTGGGGCGGCGGTGCAAGCTGGGGGCAACCCTTCGCAGCAAGGGAGACCGGTGGACATGGCGACCCCTCGTACCCTGCCCCGCGGCGCCCTCCTCCTCCTCGCGCTCGAGAAGTTCGTGCAGCACATGGTGGTGACCTACGGCCTCGTCGCGGACGTGTCCGGGGTGCGCTCCCGCGTGGCCGCGGACCCCCTATGGCTGGCGGGGGCCGGCTTCGTGATCGGTGTGCTGTTCCTGGCCTGCGCCGTCGGGATGCTCCGCGCCAGGCGGTGGAGTGCCTACGGGCTGCTGGCGCTGGCCCTCTTCGACGTGGCGGGGGAGTACGTGGCGCAGGGCACCCTCGCCGTTCAGATCACGCTGTCGTTCGTGGTCGCCTGGCTGATCGTGCTCGTCGTGGTCTCCGGTCGCCGGGCCCTGTTCGGCCCCCCTCCGGGCGCCGGAGGATAGGATCGCCCCTCCGTCCGCCCTCCCGCCCGCTGCCCTGGCCGCTCCCTTGCCCCCCTCCGTCCCCTCCGGCTCCCCTGGCCGCTCCCCCGTCCGGCAAGCCCCTCCGGCCGCCCCTTAGACTGCGGTGAAGGGAGCGTGCAGCATGCGCACCGTCGTCATCGGCGCCACCGGACACATCGGCACCTACCTCGTTCCCCGGCTCGTGGCCCAGGGGCACGAGGTCGTCGCCGTGAGCCGTGGGGAGCGGCAACCCTACCGGCACTCGGGCGCCTGGCAGTTCGTGGAGACCGTCCACCTCGACCGCGAGCCGGCCGAGCGCGACGGACGCTTCGGCTCCGCCATCGCCGAGCTCGAGCCCGACGCGGTCGTCGACCTCATCTGTTTCACGCCCGAGAGCTGTCGCCAGCTCGTCGAGGCCCTCGAGGGGCGCGTGCAGCACCTGCTGCACTGCGGCACCATCTGGGTGCACGGCCCCGCCGAGCTCGTGCCCACGCTCGAGAGCGCGGCGCGCCGGCCGTACGGCGCGTACGGCGTCCAGAAGGCGGAGATCGAGGCGTACCTGCTGCGGCGCGCCCGGGTGGACGGCTTCCCGGCCACCGTGCTGCACCCGGGCCACATCGTGGGGCCGGGGTGGGTGCCCATCAACCCGGCCGGGAACCTCGACCTGCGCGTGTTCGAGGACCTCGCCAACGGACGCCGCGTGCGCCTGCCCGAGCGGGGGCTGGCCACGCTCCACCACGTGCACGCCGACGACGTGGCGGCGGCCTTCGAGCTGGCGCTGGCCCACTGGAGCGCCTCGGTGGGGGAGAGCTTCCACGTGGTATCCCCCCAGGCGGTCACGCTGCAGGGCTACGCGCAGGAGGTCGCGCGCTGGTTCGGGCGCGAGGCCGAGCTGGAGTTCTTGCCGTGGGACGCCTGGAGGGCGGGCGTGGCGGAGCGGGACGCCGCCGCCACCGAGGACCACACCGGCCGCTCGCCCAACGCCTCCATCGCCAAGGCCGCACGCGTCCTGGGCTACGCCCCGCGCGGCAGTTTCGAGGCGATCCGTGAGGCGGTGCGGTGGCTGGTGGACGCGGGGCGCATCGAGGTCGAGGCCTGAGAGTGCGGGAGCCCGTTGGCGGGGGGCGCCCGCGCCGCATGGCGACGCGCCTGCCCCCGCCGTGCGCTGTGGCGGGGGAGCAGGCGCGCTGCGGCGGGGCGGCGCGTGCCACGACCACCGGCCCGGGACGGGCCGGTATTCCGTGCGCCGGCGCGCGCCTCAGCCGCGCTTCGAGCCAGACGGCCATCTCGCCCGCCCCGCGGTGCGACCAGGCGTAGTAGGGCACCAGCTCGAGGCCGCCGCCCTCGATCGTGACGACGCCGTGGAGCAGGTCGTCGCGTCGCCGCGGCTCGAGTGTCGCGTCGTCGCGCAGCTCCAGGTCGAGCGCGCGCCCGCCGTTGTCCACACCCTCGGCGCAGTACACGAGCGGACCGCGCTCCACGGCCACGCACCCCGCGTCCGCCCTCACGGCGTCGTGCGCCAGCACCCGCCGCACGGGCATGGGGAGCTCGAGCTCGATCACGTCGCCCGTGCTCCAGGTGCGTCGCAGCACGGCGAAGCCGCGCTCCAGCACGAGCGGTGCGAACTCCCCGTTGACGCGCAGCGTGGGCGCGGGCGCGCCGGCGTCGCGGTAGCGGTAGAGGTCGCTGGGGAGCGGCTCGCCGCGGCTCCAGCCGGGGACGCGCAGGTGCAGCGCCAGCTCTACCGGCCGCTCAGGATCGACGGCCAGGCGCACGCGCCCGTCCCAGGGGTAGTCCGTCGTCTGCGTCAGCGTCATCGAGGTGTCGCCGGCCTCGAGGGTGGCACGGTTGCCGACGTAGAGGTTGACGTACAGCTCGTCGTCGCGCACGGCGTAGAGGTAGCCGGGCAGGGCGGGCAGCGCCCGCACCACGTTGGTGGGGCAGCAGGAGACCTCGAACCACGGGCTGCGCGTGGCGCCCTCGCCGACGTTGAAGGCCCACTCCCCGTCGGAGGCCAGTGGGTTGGGGTAGAAGAAGCGGTCGCCCTCCAGCGACACGCCGGAGAGCAGCCCGTTGTAGAGCGTGCGCTCGAGCACGTCGAGGTACTTCGCCTCCCCGTGGAGCAGGAACATGCGGTGGTTCCACATCACGTTGGCGATGGCCGCGCAGGTCTCGGCGTAGGCGGTGTCGTTCGGGAGCTCGTAGTCGTCGCCGAAGGCCTCCCCCTTGTGCCTCGCGCCGATCCCGCCCGTGAGGTAGAGCTTGCGCCCCACCACGTTCTGCCAGATGCCGTCGATGGCGTCGAGGAAGCCGGGCGCGTCGTCGAGGGCGGCGACGTCCGCCATGGCGGTGTACATGTACCCGGCGCGGACGGCGTGCCCCACGGCCTCGCGCTGCTCCGTCACGGGCTCGTGATCCTGCGAGTACGGGCCGTACAGCTCGCGCCCCTCGGGCCGGCCGCGGGCCTCCAGGAAGCGGCGCGCAAGCGCCAGCAGGCCACGGTCGCCGGTGACGCGGTAGAGCTTGACCAGGCCGATCTCGATCTCCTGGTGTCCCGGGGGCGCGAACCGCCCGCCCTCGCCGAACACGCTCTGCACCAGCGCGGTGGTCTTGAGCGCGATGTCGAGCAGGGTGCGCTTGCCGGTGGCCTGCACGTGCGCGGCGGCCGCCTCGTAGAGGTGTCCAAGGTCGTAGAGCTCGTGGCTCATGTACAGGTGGGACCAGCGCTCGGGGCCCTCCCAGGTCGGTCGCATCGGCGGGTCGCCGATTGTGCGCGAGGTGTAGAGGTAGCCGTCGTCCTCCTGTGCGGCGCCGATCAGCTCGATGATTCGGTCGAGCTCCGCCTCGAGCTCGGGGTCGGCCCGCGTGTGCAGCGCGTAGGAGGCGCCCTCGATCACCTTGTAGATGTCCGAGTCGTTGAAGGGCGTCCCTACGTGTGGTCCCTCGGCGCGCTCCGCCGCGCGAAGGAAGTTCGCCACGCGGTCGGTGTCCTCGCAGCGCTTGAGGGTGTAGGGCACCGTCACCGTGCGGTTCGTGCTCAGGCGCGGCGCCCAGAAGGCGTCGTCCACCACGACCTCGGTGAAGGGCACGGGGCGGATGCCGTAGTCGGCTGTGGGTGTGGGGCTTCGTGTCATGGTTGGGGTCCCTTCGGCGGCGGTTTCGCTCTCGGCGCGGCCGGCGTGGAGCGCGTCGGGGTCGCGGTCAGGCCGGCTCCGCCACGTCGGTCGCGGGGGCGGAGCTGGCGCGTGTCACCAGGGTGGGGTAGAGCACGCGCTGCTGCGCGGGCGTCTCGGGCGCGGCGATGAAGGACAGCAGGAGCTCGGCCGCCTGCTGGCCGAGCGCGCCGAAGTCCTGGCGGATGGTGGAGAGTGGAGGTTCGAAGTAGGCGGCCTCGGGGATGTCGTCGAAGCCCACCACGGAGACGTCCCGGGGGACCTCGAGACCGGCCTCGCGCAACGCCCGAATAGCGCCGAGCGCCATCTGGTCGTTGCCGGCCACCAACCCCGTGAACGACCCCCCGCGGGCGAGCAGCTCGCGGCAGGCGGCGTGCCCCCCGGCGGCGGTCCAGTCGCTCTCCACGGCGGCCACCGGCTCCAGGCCGGCCTCGGCGAGGGTGGCCGCGAAGCCGGCCCGGCGCTGCTCGGCGCCGGACCATCGCAGCGGTCCCGTGATCACGGCGAGCCGCCGGTGTCCGAGGTCGAGCAGGTGACGGGTGGCGAGCTGGGCACCGTGCGACTGATCGATCACCACGGACGGCACGCGGTCGCCGAGGCCGACGTCGACCATCACGAAGGGCACGGGGATGAGCCCGGCCACCCCCTCGATGCGGTGGGCGTCGATGGGGGCGATGAGCACGATGCCGTCGGCGAGCTGGCCCCGCATGGAGGCGATGTGGGTCTCCAGCTCGTCGGTGTCGAGGTCGTCCACCGCGGCGTAGATCAGGCCGTAGCCCTGTGCCTTGAGGGCGGCCTCGATGTTGGTGAGCATCTGCGAGGGGCCGTAGTGCTGCGTACCTAGGCCGATGATGCCGACCGTCTTGGAACGGCGCGTGACGAGGCTCTGCGCCGCACGGTTCGGGGAGTAGTCGAGTTGCTCGATGGCGCGCAGCACGCGCGTCCGCGTGGCCTTGGCCACGCTGGGGTGGCTGTTCACGACCCGCGACACCGTCTGGTACGAGACTCCGGCGAGATCGGCGACGTCGTGTAGCGTGGGTTTGCGCGCCCCCGCGGTCTGCCTCCGCATGCCTCACCTCCGAGCCGGTGTACGGGCCCCACACGATTCTGAGAACGTTCACATGATAGCACCGGAGAATCGCGCCATCAAGCCACCCATGGACCGCGCGTGGCGACCCTCGCCGCGTCCCTCTTGATCGCCCTCCATCATATTGTGACGTGAGGCACGTACAATGGAGGTATTGCTCTTGACTTCGCCGGCTTCGCATGTCTATGCTGAGAGCGTTCACAAATTCGGCGATGCCATCGCCCAGCGCGGCGAAGGCACCGCACGCGGCCGCCCTCGTGCCCGGGGCCGGCGCAGCGCGAGGGGACAACATGCGGGAGCCCGTACATCCGCGACCCCAATTCGAGCGCAACCCATGGACCTCCCTGAACGGTCCCTGGGAGTACGCGTTCTGCGAGGCGGAGTCCGCGCGGGAGGTCGCCTGGCAGGGCACCCTCGAGGTGCCGTTCGCTCCCGAGGCCGCGCTCTCGGGGCTCGGCGACCGCGCCTTCCACCCCGTGGTCTGGTACCGCCGCCGCTTCGCCGTGCCCGACGGTTGGCAGGGCACGCACGTGCATCTGCACCTCGGCGCGGTCGACTACGCCGCGCGCGTCTATCTCAACGGGAGCGTGGTCGCCACCCACGAGGGGGGCCATACCCCCTTCGGCGCCGACGTCACCGACGCGCTCGTCCCCGGCGAGCAGGAGCTGGTGGTGCGCGCCGAGGACGACCCGCGCGACGTCGCCCGGCCCCGCGGCAAGCAGGACTGGCGGCTCGAGCCGCACGCCATCTGGTACCCCCGCACCACCGGCATCTGGCAGACCGTGTGGCTCGAGGCCGTGCCCCCCACCCACATCGAGCGCCTGCGCATGGTGCCCGACCTCGCCGCCGGCGCCGTTCGGCTCGAGGCCGAGCTCCGCGGTGAGCTCGGCGGCGCCGTGCTGGAGGCGGTCTTCTCGCTGTGCGGTGACGAGCTGGCCCGCGACCTGTGGAGCGCGCCCTCGGCCGCGGACGGCGGCGCGATACTGGCGCGCACGGTGCACCTGGCCGCGCCGCCGATGGACGATCTCGTGGGGCTGCTGTGGAGCCCCGAGCACCCCAACCTCATCGACGTGAACCTCACCCTGCGGCGCGGCGACACCGTGCTCGATTGCGTGTCGAGCTACACGGCGCTCCGCTCGGTGCGCACCGAGGCCGGCGCCTTCCTGCTCAACGAACGCCCCTACCGCCTTCGCCTCGCCCTCGACCAGGGCTACTGGGACGACGGCCTGCTCACCGCCCCCTCGGACGCGGCCCTGCGGCGCGACGTGGAGCTCGCCAAGGAACTCGGCTTCAACGGCGTGCGCAAGCACCAGAAGATCGAGCAACCGCGCTACCTCTACTGGGCCGACCGCCTTGGGTTGCTGGTGTGGGAGGAGATGCCCAGTGCCTACGCCTTCGGCCCGGAGATGCTCGCGCGGCTCACGCGCGAGTGGCTCGAGGTGCTCGAACGCGACGCCAACCACCCCTGCATCGTCGCGTGGGTGTGCTTCAACGAGTCCTGGGGCGTCCCGCTGCTGGCGAGCTCCGCCGAGCAGCGCCACGCGGTGGCGGCCCTGTACCACCTCACGCGCGCCGTCGACGGCAGCCGGCCGGTTATCGGCAACGACGGCTGGGAACACGTTGCCACCGACCTGCTGACGCTGCACGACTACGCACCCGACCCCGAGACCCTGCGCCGCCGCTTCGGCACCCCCGAGAGCGCGCGCGCGAGCGCCGCGCAACGCCTCGGCCACGGCCGCCTCGGCACGCTGCCGGGCGCGACCCTCGATGCCCCGCCCGCCGGAGCCGACGCGGGTGCCGGCGCGCCGCCGATCGTCCTGTCCGAGTTCGGCGGCGTGCGCTTCCACCCCGAGGGGGAGGGGTGGGGGTACCAGCAGGTGGACGACGCGGCGTCCTTCGTCGAGGTGTACGGCAAGTTGGTGGCGGCCGCCTCCTCCGAGGCGCTCGCGGGCTTCTGTTACACCCAGTTCGCCGATACGTTCCAGGAGCAGAACGGTCTGCTCTTCTCCGATCGCCGCCCCAAGGCGCCCGTCGAGGCGCTGGCGGCCGCTACCCGTGGAGGGGGGTGAGTGCCAGATCCAGAACGCTCGGTCGCGGCCGGCAGCGGCCGCGAAGGCACGACTCGGTCCGTCACATGCACACCTAAGGAGACAGCATGCGCATTCGAAACCTGATGGTCGGCGCCCTCCTGGCGCTCACTGGCCTGGCCCTCGCCCAACCGATGCAGATCACCTGGTGGGACTTCCTCAGCGGCGGCGACGGCGTTCGTATGAAGGCGCTGATCCAGGAGTTCAACGACACCCACCCCGACATCCAGATCAACGCCACCACGCTGGACTGGGGCACGCCCTTCTACACCAAGGTGCAGACCTCCGAGGCCGTGGGCGAGCAGCCCGACATCATGACCTACCACCTGTCGCGCTACCCGCTCGCGATGGAGCAGAACGCCCTGACCCCGATCACGGATGAGGAGATGGCCGCGGCCGGCCTGTCCAAGGACGACTACCAGCCGGGCCTGATCGACTCGGCCACCTACGACGGCAAGCTCTACGGCGTGCCGTTCGACATTCACGCGATCATCATGTACTACAACAGGGACATCCTGGGCCAGGCCGGGCTGCTGGGCAGCGACGGCAAGCCGCAAGGGCTCGATGGCCTCGACAACTTCAACGCCGCGCTCCAGAAGATCGCGGACCTGGGCAAGCAACCCCTGTGCTTCTCCACCTCAGCCGACCCCGGCACCGAGTGGCGCGTGTACTACACGCTCGTCAAGCAGCAGGGCGGCAGCGTCATCGAGGGTGACCAGGTCGTCAACGACGAGAAGAACCTGACCGCGCTGCAGACCATGCTGGACTGGGTCGACAAGGGCTACGAACGCAAGAACGTCGACTACACGGCCAACATCGCGCTGTTCACCACCGGTGAGTGCGCCATCATGTTCAACGGCGTCTGGGAAGTGCCGACCATGGTAGACCTGGCCTCCAAGAACGAGCTCTTCGACTGGGGTGCGGTGCCGATCCCGACCCTGTTCAGCCAGCCCGCCACGTGGGCCGACTCGCACACCTTCGCGATCCCCAACAGCGCCAAGCGCCCGGTCTCGGCCGAGAAGCGCGCGGCCGTGATGCAGATCATCGCCTGGTTCAACAAGAACAGCCTGGCGTGGGCCGGCGGCGGGCACATCCCCGCCTACAAGCCGGTGACCGACAGCGCGGCCTACCAGGAGATGGAGCCCAACGCGTCGTACGCCCCGCTCGCCGCGCACGCGGTGTTCGATCCCAAGTCTCCCCTCGCGGGCGTCGCGGGTCCAGTGTTCAACGCCGTCCAGAACTACATCGAGCCGTCACTCAACGGCCAGCTCGATGCCAAGACGGCCCTGCAGATGTTCACCCAGGACGTTTCCTCGCAAGCGATGCAGTAACGCCTGCGCGCGCGCTCGACCCCGGATCGGCCGTCCGGTCCGGGGTCGACGCGCCACCGTCCGAAGCGTAGGGAGACGATGCGATGGCGAGTCCGGCACGAACCCAGGCATTCAGACGACGCAAGTACAGGATGTGGCGCGACGCGTTCCTGCTGGTCGCTCCCTTCCTGGTGCTCTACCTGCTGTTCTTCATCTACCCGACGGTCCGGGTGATCCAACTCAGCTTCACCAACGCTCCCCTGGTGGGCGCCGGGGAGTACATCGGCCTCAAGAACTACAACCGCCTCATCCACGATGCGATGTTCTGGCTGTCGCTCAGGAACACCCTCTATTTTGTCGTGCTGACGGTCGTGCCCAACACCCTCGTCGGCCTCATGTTCGCGCTCATGGTGGTGCGCCTGAAGCGCCTCAAGAGCGTCGTGCTGGCGGCGTTCTTCCTCCCCTTCATGCTGCCGGTCAGCGTGGTGGTGCTCATCTTCCAATGGGTGTTCAACACCCAGTTCGGCATCGGGCAGCCCATCGTCACCTTCCTCGCCGGTGACGCCATCAACGTCTTCGGCAACAAGGACTGGGCCATGCCCGTCGTGGCGCTGGTGACGGTGTGGTGGACCGTGGGCTTCAACATGCTGCTGTTCATCGCCGGCCTGCAGGGCATCTCCAGCGAGTACTACGAGGCGGCCCAGCTCGACGGCGCGACCGGCCTCCAGGTGTTCCGCTACGTCACCTGGCCGCTGTTGTGGCCCATCACGGCGCTGGTGCTGACGCTACAGCTCATCCTCCAGTTCAAGATCTTCGACCAGGTGTACCTGCTCACCAACGGTGGCCCCTTCAACCGCACGCTGGTGACGCTGCTGTACATGTACCGCGAGGCCTTCGAGCGGTTCCACGGCGGCTACGCCGCCACCATCTCGATGGCCCTGTTCGTGATCATCCTGGTGTTGTCGTTGCTGCAGTATCGCTTCCTCAGGGCGGGGGGTACGTCATGAAACCGGCCGGCGCAAGTCGCAAACGGGGGCGCGAAGAGCCGGGCAGCACGGCCCGGGTGGTGCGCGGCCCCAACGTGCTCGGGATGGTCGGCACGCTCTTCACCGTGGTCATGGCCGCCCTGTGGTTCTTCCCGCTGTACTGGGCCGTCATCACCTCCATGAAGCCCGAGAACACCGTGTTGCGTGGCAGCTGGCTACCCATCCCGTTCTCGCTCGCGGCCTACGTGCGGGTGTTCCAGGAGAGCGGCCTCGTGCGCTGGTATCTCAACAGCGTCGGCACCGCCATCGCGATCACCTTCCTGGTGATCCTGCTGTGCATGCTGTGCGCCTACGCCATCTCGCAGCTCGACTTCCCCGGCAAGAACATCCTGTTCTGGGCGCTGCTGGCCGGCTTCATGATCCCCTTCCAGGCGCTCACGGTGCCTCTGTTCATCCTCATGAACGACCTCAACAGCATCAACAGCTACCAGGGCATCGTCTTGCCGCAGGTCATCGCGGTCATCACCATCGTCATCTACAAGCAGTTCTTCGACCGGGTGCCGCGCGAGTTGCGCGACTCGGCCGTCATCGACGGGGCCAACGAGTGGCGCATCCTGTTCAACGTCTACCTGCCCATCAACTGGGGGATCACGATCGCGCTCGCGATCGTCACCTTCATCGGTGCCTGGAACAACTTCTTCTGGCCCTTCATCATCACTACCTCCGAGCCGATGATGACCATCCCCGTCGGCATCACCCAGGTCAACGACATGTTCGGCGTGCAGTACGCCCGCACCATGGCGGTCGCGGTGCTCGCCGGGCTGCCCGTGACCGCGGCCTACCTGATCTTCCAGCGCTACGTCACCGAGGGGATCATGGCGACCGCGGGTATCAAGGGGTAGACGAGCCCACACGGGAGGGCGCCGTACCGATGTTGGACACTGCAACCGACCGCGGACGTGAAGAGCGGGGGCGCGCGTTCGCGGCCCGGATGCTGCGTGCGCTGTGGTGTGCGCTCATCATCGCAGTGCCACCACTTGCGGCGGCGCAGGGCGGCGACGGTGCTCCCGCCGGGTCGGGGACCGCCGCGTGGCGACCGGCGCCGACGCCGCTGAGCACCCGCTGGGCGGCGGACGTCTCCCCGACCTCGGCGCACCCTGAGTACCCGCGGCCGCAGCTCGTGCGCGACGCCTGGCTCAACCTCAACGGGCTCTGGCAGCTCGCCATCACGCCAGCCGCCGCCACCGCCCCGGGTTCGTTCGACCGCACCATCCTGGTGCCGTTCCCGGTGGAGTCCTCGCTCTCCGGCGTCGGTGAGCGCGTCGACGGTCGGGCGCTGTGGTACCGGCGCAGCTTCGAGATCCCCGGCGGCTGGGCCGGCGCGCGCGTGCTGCTGCACTTCGGCGCCGTCGACTACGACGCCAGCGTGACGCTCAACGGGCGTGAGCTGGGCCGCCACCGGGGCGGCTACGACGCCTTCACCCTCGACGTGACCGACGCTCTGTGGCCGTTCGGGCCCCAGGAGCTGGTGGTGCGCGTGACCGACCCCAGCGACGGCGGCACGCAGCCGCGCGGCAAGCAGGTGCGCGACCCCAACGGCATCTGGTACACGCCGTCGTCCGGCATCTGGCAGACGGTGTGGCTCGAGCCCGTGCCCGACACCTACATCGAGCGCCTGGAGCTCGTCCCCGACCAGCGAGGCGTGCGCCTCACCGCCGTGGCCGCGGGCGCCGGCATGGCGGCCGGCCGGGTCGTGACCGGGTCCGCGGCGGGTGGGGGCGGGTCCTCGGCGGCCGCGAGCGCGGACGCCGTGGAGGCGGTGCTGCTCGCCGACGGGCGCGAGGTCACGCGCGTCCGCGGCCGCGCCGGAGAGCCCCTCACGCTGCGCCCCGCCGAACCGAGACCCTGGTCACCGGACGCTCCCTTCCTCTACGACCTGCGGGTCACCCTCATCACGCAGGACGGCGCGGGCGGTGCGGTGCGAGATGCCGTGCTCAGCTACGTCGGCCTGCGCACCGTGTCGCTGGGCACGGGCGGCGTCGACGGTGGGCCGGTCCGCATCCTGCTCAACGGCCGCGCACTCTTCCAGTACGGCGTTCTCGACCAGGGCTTCTGGCCAGACGGACTGTACACCGCGCCGACGGACGAGGCGATCCGCAATGACCTGGCCACCGCCAAGCGGCTGGGCTTCAACATGGTGCGCAAGCACGTCAAGGTCGAACCCGCCACCTACTATGCGTGGGCCGACCGGCTCGGCGTGCTGGTGTGGCAGGACATGCCCAGCGGCGACGACCTCGCCGCCCAGGGCGCGGGCGAGATCCGCCGGGGCGCGGCCTCCGCCGAGCAGTTCGAGCGCGAGCTCGAGCGCATGGTGGAGGGCCTGGGCAACCACCCGTCCATCGTCACCTGGGTGCTGTTCAACGAGGGCTGGGGGCAGTACGACACCGCGCGCCTCACGGCCCGGCTGCGGGAGCTCGACCCCACCCGCCTGATCGACGCCGCCAGCGGCTGGAACGACCTCGGCGCTGGCGACCTGGCCGACATCCACCGCTACCCCGGCCCGGACGCGCCCGCCCTCGAGCCCGACCGGGCTGCGGTGCTGGGCGAGTTCGGGGGCCTGGGCCTGCCCGTCGCCGGGCTCACATGGCTCGAACAGGGGTCCTGGGGGTACCGGGCGTTCGACGACCCGCTGGTCTGGTCGGACGCCTACGCGGCGCTGCTCGAGCGCGTGCGCGCCCTGGAGGTGGACCACGGCCTCGCGGCCGCCGTCTACACCCAGCTCACCGACGTCGAGAGTGAGGTCAACGGTCTCATGACCTACGACCGCTCGCTGATCAAGGCGGAGCCCACGCGGCTCCGCTCCGCGGCCCGCAAGCTCTCCTGGCCGTTGCCCGTCCGGCGCGTGCTGGTGCCCACCTCCGAGGCCCAGGGGGTGCCGTGGCGCTACCTGACCGAGGGTCCCCCCGAGGGGTGGGCCGGCCCCGCCTTCGACGACGCCTCCTGGGCCGTGGGCCCGGGCGGCTTCGGCAGACCCGACAGCCCCGGCGCGGTGGTGCGCACGCCCTGGGACACGCGCGAGCTGTGGCTGCGCCGCGCCTTCGACTACACCCCGGACCCGTCCGGCGCCCCGGCGCAGCTGGTGCTGCGCGTCCACCATGACGAGGACGTGCAGGTCTACCTCAACGGCACGCCGGTGATCGCCCTGCCGTACTCGACCCAGCACTACGTCGACGTCCCCCTAGGGCCGGAGGCCGCCGGGGAGCTTCGGCAGGGGGAGAACGTCCTCGCCCTGCACTGCCACCAACTCGGCTACGGCCAGTACTGCGACGCGGGCCTCACCGCGCTGGAGCCGGGGGCCGCACCGTAGGACGCACCACGCCCGCCACCCCCAAGGGAGGGACCATGTCCAACCGCATCAAGATCGACCTCGAGCGCACCATCGGCGCCATCGACCCCAACATCTACGGGGGCTTCGCCGAGCACCTGGGCCGCTGCATCTACGGCGGCATCTATGAACCCGCCTCCAAGCTCTCCGACGCGGACGGCCTGCGCCGCGACGTGCTGGCGGCGCTCAAGCGGCTGGACATGCCGCTGATGCGCTATCCGGGCGGCAACTACGTCTCCGGCTACCGCTGGCGCGACGGGGTGGGGCCGGTCGACGAGCGCCCGGCGCGCATGGACCTGGCCTGGCACGACGTGGAGCCCAACACCTTCGGGACCAACGAGTTCATCGCCTTCTGTCGCAAGCTGGGCACCGAGCCCTACCTGGCGGTCAACGTCGGCGACGGGGACATGCGCGAGGCGCGCGACTGGGTCGAGTACTGCAACGGCAGCACGGACACCGCGCTGGCGAAGCTGCGCCGGCAGCACGGATTCGAGCAGCCCCATGGCGTCACGTACTGGGGCGTCGGCAACGAGGTCGACGGGCCCTGGCAGATCGGCATGAAGACGGCCGAGGAGTACGCCCGCGCCTACACCGAGTTCGCCAAGGTCATGAAGTGGACCGACCCCAGCATCAAGCTCGTCGCGTCGGCCGTGAGCGTGTGGGACGAGCACTGGGTCGAGCGCACCCAACAGCTGGTGGAGCAGGCGGGCGACCTGATCGATTACCTGGCCCTGCACTGGTACGTGGGCAACAACACCGAGCGCGGCTTCGCCAACGAGGACTACGCCAGCTACATGGCCATCTCCGAGCAGATGGAGGACCGCCTCAGCGCCTACGAGGGGCTGGTGCGCGCGCTCCAGGTCGCCAACCGCATGAAGGCCCCCATCCCCATCGCGGTGGACGAGTGGAACGTGTGGTACCGCACCGGCAACGAGGAGAAGCTCGAGGAGGTCTACAACCTCGAGGACGCGCTGGCCGTCGCCATGCACTTCAACGCCTTCTTCCGGCACGCCCGGACGGTGAAGATGGCCAACATCGCGCAGATCGTCAACGTCATCGCGCCCATCCTCACGCGTCCCGACGGGCTCGTGCTGCAAACGATCTTTTACCCCTTCGAGGTCATCCGGCGCAGCGCCGGGGACGTCGCGCTCGACGTGCACTGGAGCGGCGACACCTTCGCCAGCGTGGTGTCGGACGCGCTGCGGACGCTGGACGTGTCGGCCACCCTCGACGCGCGCGGCAAACGCCTCGCGGTCAACGTCGTCAACCGCAGCAAGGACCAGGAGCTCACGGCCGAGATCCTGCTCGACGCCGGCAGCTTCGCCGGACCGGTCAAGGCCGAGATCATCAACGGGCCCGACGTGAAGTCGGTCAACACCTTCGACGCCCCGGACGTCGTCGGCGTGCGCGAGGCGTCCCTGCAGGCCTCGGGGACGCGCTTCGAGACCAGCTTCGAGCCGCACTCGGTGACGGTGCTGAGCTTCGACCTCGCATGAGCGCCGCCGCCCTCAGCGGGGTCGAGGTGCTGCGCGCGGCAACGGTGCGTCTGCGGCTGCTGCCACTGCTGCCCGCGCTGCTGGTGCTCGCGCTTGCCCCTGGGGCGCGTGCCCAGGACGACGTGGGGCCCCCCTTGCAGGACGACATCCGAGCGGTGCACGACCCCGTGATGATGCGCCAGGGGGACACCTGGTACCTGTTCTCCACCGGCTCCGGCATCCCCATCCGCTGCTCGGAGGACCTGCAGGCGTGGCGCCCCTGCGGCCAGGTCTACTTCAAGTGGCCCGCCTGGTTCCGGCAGGAGGTCCTGGGCGTGCGCGATCTGTGGGCGCCGGACATCTCTTACTTCGCCGGCAGCTACCACCTCTACTACGCCTTGTCCACCTTCGGCAGCAACCGCTCCGTGATCGCGCTCGCCACCAGCCCTACGCTCGACCCGTCGGCCGAGGACTACGGCTGGACCGACCGCGGCAAGGTGATCGAGTCCCACGAATCGGACGACTACAACGCCATCGATCCGAATGTCGCCTTCGATGCCGACGGCCACGCATGGCTGGCCTTCGGGAGCTTCTGGGGTGGCATCCAGCTCCGGCGCATCGACACCCAGACCGGCATGCCCTCGGCCGAGGACGCCACCCTCTACAACGTCGCGCGCAGACCCGCACCGCCGCACGCCATCGAGGCGCCCTTCCTCGTCTACCGCGCCCCCTACTACTACCTCTTCGTGTCGTTCGACTTCTGCTGCCGCGCCGCGGACAGCACCTACAACATCCGCGTCGGGCGCGCCGAGGCCATCACGGGGCCGTACCTCGACCGAGACGGCGTGCCGATGCTCGAGGGCGGCGGTACCCTGCTCGTCACGGGCACCGACCGTTGGCGCGGGCCCGGGCACGAGGCGGTGGTGCCCACCGATGCCGGCGATCTGCTGATCTACCACGCCTACGACGCCGAGGTGGGAGGTTGGCCCACGCTTCGTATCCGCCCCCTCCACTGGGCCGATGGCTGGCCGTCGGTGACCGGACCCGGAGCACCCTGACCGCGCGGGCGCAAGCGCCGCGGCGACACGGAAGGAAGCGTGAGCGAGGCATGTACACCATCGGCATCGACTTCGGCAGCGAGTCCGGCAGGGCGCTGCTCGTGCGCGTCGAGGACGGCGCGGAGGTGGCGACCGCCGTGCACCCCTACGGGGACGGCGTCATCGACGAGCGCCTGCCGGGGAGCGACAAGCGGCTCCCGCCCGACTGGGCGTTGCAGAACCCCGAGGACTACCTCGACGTCATCCGCACGGCGGTGCCCGCGGTGCTCGCCGAGAGCGGCATCGACCCCACGGAGGTGGTCGGCGTCGGCATCGACTTCACGGCCTGCACGATGATGCCCACCACCACCGACGGCACCCCCCTATGCTGGCTGCCGGAGTACCGCGCCGAGCCCCACGCCTGGGTGAAGCTGTGGAAGCACCACGCCGCCCAGCCCGAGGCGGACCGCATCAACGAGCTGGCGCGCGAGCGCGGGCAGGAGTGGCTCGAACGCTACGGCGGCAAGATCAGCAGCGAATGGTTCTTCAGCAAGGCGCTGCAGATCCTCGACGAGGCCCCGGAGGTCTACCGCCGCGCCGACCGCCTGATCGAGGCGGCGGACTGGGTGGTGTGGCAGCTCACCGGCGTGGAGTCGCGCAACGCCTGCACCGCGGGCTACAAGGCCATCTATCAGGACGGCACGTTCCCTCCGCGCGAGTACTTCGCGGCGCTGCACCCCGAGTTCGCGGGCGTGGTGGACGAGAAGATGTCGCGCACCCTGGCGCAGCTCGGCAGCAAGGCGGGCGGCCTCACGGACGAGGCCGCGGGGTGGACGGGGTTGCCCGCGGGCACCCCGGTGGCGGTGGCCAACGTCGATGCGCACGTGACCCTGCCCGCCTCCGGCTTCGTCGAGGCCGGCACCATGGTGATGATCATGGGCACCTCCACCTGCCACGTGCTGGTGGGCGACGAGCTGCGCGACGCCGAGGGGATGTGCGGCGTGGTGGAGGGCGGCATCGTCCCGGGCGCGTACGGCTACGAGGCGGGGCAGAGCGGCGTGGGCGACATCTTCGCCTGGTACGTCGAGAACGGCGTCGCGCCGGAGTACCACCGCCGCGCCGAGGCCGAGGGGATCGACCTGCACCGGCTGCTCGAGCGCGACGCCTCCGAGCAGCGCCCGGGCGAGCACGGCCTGCTGGCGCTCGACTGGCTCAACGGCAACCGCAGCATCCTCGTCGACGCCGAGCTCAGCGGGCTCATCGTGGGCCTCACGCTGGCGACCCGGCCGCCGGACATCTACCGCGCGCTGCTCGAGGCCACCGCCTTCGGCACCCGCCTCATCATCGAGACCCTGGAGGCCAGCGGCGTGCCCGTGACGCGCCTCATCGCGGCCGGCGGGCTGCCCGCCAAGAACCCCCTGATGATGCAGATCTACGCCGACGTGCTGCGGCGCGAGTTCTTCGTGCTGCGCAGCGAGCAGGGGCCGGCCCTGGGCAGCGCCATGCACGCCGCGGTGGCCGCGGGCCACTACCGCGACATCGGCGAGGCGGCGGCGCACATGGGGGGCCTCAGCCCCACCACCTACCATCCGGTGGCGGAGAACGCCGGAATCTACGACGAGATGTACGCCGACTACCTCTTCCTCCACGACACCTTCGGCCGCGCCGGCATCGACGACCCGGGCGGCATCATGAAGCGCCTCAAGCGCCTCTCGCGCCGCGTCACGGCGCCGGCGGCGCCGGCGGAGGGGGCGGCCTCGTGAGCCTGGACGCTCTGCGGGAGGAGGTCTGCCGGCTGCATGCGCTGTTGCCGGCCAACCGGCTGGTGGCCTGGACGAGCGGCAACATCAGCGGCCGGGAGCCCGGCGGCGCACGCATGATCATCAAGCCCAGCGGGGTGGCGTTCGAGGACCTCAGGCCCGAGACCATGTGCGACGTCGACATCGCCACGCTGGAGCTCGACGGGGAATACAAGCCGTCGTCCGACACGGCCACGCACGCCGCCATCTACCGCCAGATGCCGGAGGTGGGCGGCATCGTGCACACCCACAGCGCCTACGCCACGGCCTTCGCGGCCCTCGGCCGTGAGATCCCGTGTGTGCTCACGGCCATGGCCGATGAGTTCGGCGGCCCCATCCCCTGCGGCGGGTTCGCCCTCATCGGCGGCGACGAGATCGGCCACGAGGTGGTGCGCGTGCTCCACGGGCAACGCTCCCCCGCGGTGCTGCTGCAGAACCACGGGGTGTTCACCATCGGCCCCACCCCCAGGGCCGCGGTGAAGGCCGCCATCATGTGCGAGGACGTGGCTCGCACCGTACACCACGCCCTGCAGCTCGGCGAGCCGCTGCCCATCGCGAGCGCCGACATCGACAAGCTCCATGAGCGCTACACCACCGTCTATGGGCAGTAGGGAGACCAGATGAGCACGACGTCGGACGCGCACCCCGCGATGGACATGCTGGCCGTGCGGCTGCACGGCGCCCGCGATATGCGGCCCGCGCGGGTGCGATTGCCCGGCCCGCCCGGGCGCGGCGAGGCCCTCATCGCCGTGCGCGCCGTGGGCGTGTGCGGCTCCGACCTGCACACCTACCAGGACGGCCGCATCGGGGACACCACGGTGGAGCGCCCGGCCGTCCTCGGCCACGAGTTCGCCGGGCGTGTGCTGGCGCTGGGCGAGGGCGCCGTGAGCGGACTCGACGAGCCGCTGCGCGTCGGCCAGCGCGTGGCCGTGGACCCGGAGGTCCCCTGCCGCCACTGCGAGATGTGTGAGCGCGGCGACCCCAACCTATGCCCCAACCACAGCTTCTACGGGCTCTACCCGACCGACGGCGCCCTCCAGGAGCGCATGATCGTCGACGCCCGCAGCTGCTTCCCGGTGCCCGACGCCATGAGCGACGCCGCGGCGGTGATGCTCGAGCCGCTCGGCGTGGCCATCCACGCCCTCGACCTGGGCAGGCTGCGGGTCGCCGACAGCGTGGCGGTGCTTGGTTGCGGCCCCATCGGGTTACTCATCCTGCGGCTCGCGGTCCTGGCCGGAGCGCGCCCCGTGTACGCCTTCGACCGCTTCCCCTGGCGCGTCGAGATGGCGCGCGCCTTGGGCGCCACGGAGGCGTGGGTGGTGCCCACCACCGACGGCGTGGCCAAGGTGGCGGAGGTCACCGGCGGGCGCGGCGTCGACGTCGCCTTCGAGGCCGCCTGGGCGGACGCCTCCGTGCAGCAGGCGGCCGACATGGCGCGCAACGGCGGGCGCCTGGTCCTGGTGGGCATCCCGGGCGACGACGAGCTGCGCCTGCAGCACTCCACGGCGCGGCGCAAGGGGTTGACGATCCGCCTGTCGCGGCGCATGAAGCACACCTACCCGCGCGCGCTTCGCCTGGCGGGCAAGGGGGGGCGGCAGGTGGACCTGGACGCGCTCGTGTCGCACCGCTTCCCGCTCGAGCGGACCCCGGAGGCCTTCGCGCTGAACGCGGCGTACGCCGAGGGCGTACACAAGATCCTGGTGGAGGTCGAGGAAGGCACGGGGGCACGGGCGCAGGACGCCGCCTCCCGCGTGGAGGGCGCGACATGACGCAAGCCAACGGACCCCGGCAAGCCGAACCCGAGCTGTGGTTCCTGTGCGGCTCGCAGCATCTCTACGGGCCGGGACCGCTGCGGCAGGTGGAGGCCAACGCGCGCGCGGTGGTCGACGGGCTCAACGCCTCCGACCGGCTGCCGCTGAGCATCGTCTACCGCGAGCTGCTCACCACCGGCGACGAGATCCGCCGGGCCTGCCTGGCGGCCGACCAAGACCCGCTGTGCGCCGGCGTGGTGCTGTGGATGCACACCTTCTCCCCGGCCAAGATGTGGATCACGGGCCTCAAGAACCTGAGCAAGCCGGTCTGCCACCTGCACACCCAGTTCAACCGCGAGATGCCGGCCGAGGCGCTGGACATGGACTTCATGAACCTCAACCAGGCGGCGCACGGCGACCGCGAGGCGGGCGCGATGCATGCGCGGCTCGGGCTGCGACGCAAGGTGGTGGTGGGCCACTGGTCCGACACCACCGTGCACCAGGAGCTCGCGGCCTGGGCCAGCGCCGCGGCCGCCTGGCACGACCTTCAGGGTGCGCGCTTCGCGCGCTTCGGCGACAACATGCGCCAGGTGTCCGTCACCGAGGGGGACAAGGTGGCCGCCGAGGCGACCTTCGGGTTCACCGTCGACGGCTTCGGGGTGGGTGACCTGGTCGAGCGCGTGGACGCCGTCACCGAGGCCGACATCGGCGAACTGGTGGACGTCTATCGCGAGCGCTACGAGGTGGCGCCCGAGCTGCTCCCGGACGGCGAGCGCCACGCCTCGCTGCGCTACGGCGCGCGGCTCGAGCTGGGCCTCCGCGCCTTCCTGGAGGACGGCGACTTCAAGGGCTTCACCACCACCTTCGAGGACCTGCACGGGATCGAGCAGCTCCCCGGCTTGGCGGTGCAGCGCCTCATGGCGGACGGCTACGGCTTCGGGGCGGAGGGCGACTGGAAGATGGCGGCCCTGTTGCGCGCCGTGAAGGTGATGGGGCGCGGCCGGCCCGGCGGCACGTCGTTCATGGAGGACTACACCTACCACCTCGGCCCCGGCACCCCCAAGGTGCTCGGCTCCCACATGTTGGAAGTGGACCCCTCCATCGCCGTCGGCCGCCCCACGCTGGAGATCCATCCGTTGGGCATCGGCGGCAAGAGCGACCCCGTGCGGTTGGTGTTCGCGGCGGCCACGGGCGACGCCATCAACGTGTCGCTGGTGGACCTGGGCAACCGCTTCCGGCTCATCGTCAACGAGGTCGAGGCCATCGAACCGCCGGCGCTGCCCAGACTCCCCGTGGCGCGCGCGCTGTGGACGTGCAAGCCCGACTTCCGCACCGCCGTGGCGTCCTGGATCTACGCCGGCGGGGCGCACCACACCGCCTACAGTTACGCCGTCACCACCGAGCAGGTGGAGGACTTCGCCGAGATCACAGGCGTGGAGCTGGTGGTCATCGACGGCGGCACGCGCCTGAGGGAGCTGCGCCGCGAGCTGAGGCAGGACGACGCCTACTACGCCCTGAGCCGGGGGTGGCGCGGCTGAGGGAGGCGCAACGGCGGCACCCTGCCCCGCGGATGGACGACCGCCAACGCGTTCCCGCGCCCGTTCACCGCGCCGTGGGCGTGCGGCCGTGGTGGTGGGTCTTCCTCGGCGAGCGACGGGGCGGTGGTCGACGGAGCCTGGGTACTTTCGGCGCGGGTTGGGCACGGACGTCGGCCTTACCGCCGGGGGATACTGTCTTCCAAGCACATGCCTAGACGTCGTACCGGGGATCGCTCGCCCCGCGATGGTGGCGACGTCGCTTGGGTGCCCGGCGTGGGCCGTCGTGGGAGCAAGCGTGCCGGCCGGGTTTCCGTTCTGGGTCCATGTCCTTAGGAGGTCGTCATGGTTCGTCGTTGGTCCTCAACATCTCTCCTGGCCGCGCTCGCCCTGCTGCTGGCGCTCGTCGCCTGCGGCCGGCAGGTGGCGCCGCCTGCCGCACCCACGGCCGACGGAAGACCGGAGGCACCAACCGCGCAGGCCGTCGCCCCCGATCTGTTCCTCAGCGAGGTGATCGAAGGCAGCGGCAACAACAAGGCCCTGGAGATCTACAACGCCACCGGCGGTGCGGTGGATCTCGCCGCCGGTGGCTACGTGGTGGAGATGTACTTCAACGGCAGCACCTCGGCCGGGCTGAGTATCGCCCTGACCGGGACGGTGGCGTCGGGTGACGTCTATGTGGTGGCCAACGCCAATGCCGGCATCGCGGCCATCCTGGATGCCGCCGACCAGACCAACGGGTCCGGCTGGTACAACGGTGATGACGCCGTCGCGCTCAGCAAAGGTGGCGCCATCCTCGATGTGTTCGGCCAGATCGGCTTCGATCCGGGCAGCGCCTGGGGAGGCGGCGACACCGCGACCGCCAACCACACGTTGCGGCGCCAGGCCGGCGTCTGCGCCGGCGACCCCAACGGCGCCGACGCCTTCGACCCCGCCGTCGAGTGGAACGGCTTCGCGCAGGACACTGTGGACGGCCTCGGCGCCCACACCTCCAGCTGCGGCTCCATCGGCGAGCCGTCCGGCGTGATCAACGAGTTCGTGGCCAGCCACAGCGGGACCGACGACCACGAGTACGTCGAGGTGAAGGGACTGCCGAACACCGACCTGTCGCGTCTGACGGTGCTCGAGCTCGAGGGCGACGGCGCCGGAGCCGGCGCCGTCGACGGCGCCTGGACGGTGGGCACCACCGACGCGTCCGGCTACTGGACCACCGGGTTCCTCACCAGCGAGCTCGAGAACGGCAGCATGACGCTGCTGCTGGTGCGGGACTTCCGTGGCACCGTCGGGGACGACCTCGACACCGACGATGACGGTACCCTCGACGCCACCCCCTGGTCCGCCCTGGTGGACGACGTGGCCGTGGTTGACGGCGGCGCCTCCGACCGTGGGTACAGCACCACGGTGCTGGCAGCCAGCTACGACGGCCTGTCGAGCTTCCCGCCCGGCGGCGCCTCACGCCTCCCGGACGGCGTGGACACCGACACCACGGCCGACTGGATGCGCAACGACTTCGACCTGGCCGGCATCGCGACGTTCTCGGGGACCCCCGTACTCGGCGAGGCGCTCAATACCCCGGGCGCGACCAACGAGGCCTACGTGCCCGACCCGCTGGGTGTCTGTGGCGACCCCGCCACGTTCATCCACGACGTCCAGGGTGGCGGCTCGGCCAGCCCCGTACAGGGCGACACCGTGGTGCTCGAGGGCGTGGTCGTCGGCGACTTCCAGCAGGGCGACGGCGTGGGCGCCGGCGACGGCATCGACAACGACCTCGCCGGGTTCTACCTGCAGGAGGAGGACGCCGAGGCGGATGCCGACGCCGCGACCTCCGAGGGGATCTTCGTCTACCTCCCCGGGCCCGTCGCCGGCTCGGGAGCACCCGATGTCGCCGTGGGCGACGTGGTTCGTGTGCTCGGCACGGTGCAGGAGTACAACGGCCTGACGGAGCTCTCCTCCGTGCAAGGCGTGAGCCTGTGCGGTTCGGGCACCCCGCCCGCGGCCAGCGAGTTGCCGTTGCCGGCGCCCTCCGCCGACGCGCTCGAGGCGCTCGAGGGGATGCGCGTGGTGTTCACGGAACCCCTCGGCATCGCCGAGTACTACAATTTCGACCGCTACGGCGAGGTGGTGTTGGCGCTGCCCAACCCGGTGAGCCCGGGGCCGGGCGGCCCCAGCGCGGCCGACCAGGACCGCCCCTTCCAACCCACCAGCTACGTCTCCCCGGGGGCGCTGGCCCAGGACGTGGCGGCGGCGCTGCCCCTGCGACGCATCACCCTCGATGACGGGCGCAGCTCCCAGAACCCCGATCCTGCACGGCACCCGGCCGGAGGCGTGTTCGACCTGAGCCACCGCTTCCGCGGCGGCGACACTCTCGCCAACGTAGAGGGCGTGCTCGACGACAGCTTTGGCCTCTACCGCATCCAGCCGACTGCCGGCGCCACCTACGCCGCGGCGAACCCGCGCCCCCTCACGCCACCGAGTGTCGGCGGCGACGTGACGGTGGCGAGCCTCAACGTGCTCAACTACTTCACCACCCTCGGCAGCCGCGGAGCCGCCACCGCGCAGGAGTTCACGCGCCAGGAGACCAAGATCGTTGCCGCTCTCGCGGGGCTCGATGCCGACGTGGTCGGGCTGATCGAGATCGAGAACGACACCAGCACGGTGCAGGCGCTGGTGGACGCCCTCAACGCGTCGGTCGGCGCGGGCAGCTACGCCGCGGTTCATACAGGCGCCATCGGGGTCGACGAGATCAAGGTGGCGCTGATCTACAAGCCCGCGGCGGTCACGCCGGTGGGCGACTACGCGGTGCTCGACGGCAGCGTCGACGCGCGCTTTGTCGACAGCAAGAACCGACCGGCGCTGGCGCAGAGCTTCGCGCGCACCTCCGACGGCGCCACGCTCACCGTGGTCGTCAACCACCTCAAGAGCAAGGGGAGCGACTGCAACGACCTGGGCGACCCGGACACGGGGGACGGCCAGGGCAACTGCTCCGTCACCCGAACGCAGGCGGCCGCCGCACTCGCGGACTGGCTGGCCAGCGATCCCACCGGCGTCGGGGATCCGGACGTGCTGGTGGTCGGCGACCTCAACAGCTACGATCACGAGGACCCTATCGCCGCCCTGCTTCGAGGCCGTGACGACACCGCCGCCACGGACGACGACCTCACCGACCTTGCACGCGCCCTGCAGGGCGAGTTCGCCTACTCCTACGTCTTCGATGGGCAACTCGGCTACCTCGACTACGCGGTCGCCAGCGCCTCACTGGCGCCGCAGGTGACGGGGATGGGCTACTGGCACATCAACGCCGACGAGCCGGACCTGCTGGACTACACCATGGGATTCAAGCAGGACGCCCAGGATGCGCTGTACGAGCCCAATGCCTTCCGCAGCTCGGACCACGACCCGGCGCTCGTCGGGTTGACGCTCGACCGCGCCCCCGACTGCTCGGCCGCTGCTCCCTCCATGGACACGTTGTGGCCGCCGAGCCACAAACGGGTGCCCATCGACGTCCTGGGCGTGACGGATCCGGAGGGCGGGGCCATCACCATCACCATCGATGGCATCCTCCAGGACGAGCCCGTCGACACGCCGGGCGACCTCGACGGCGACACCAGCCCCGACGGCTTCGGCGTCGGCACCACCACCGCGGAGGTGCGCGCCGAGCGCATCGAAGGTGGTAACGGCCGCGTCATCCACATCGCCTTCACGGCCGTCGACGCCGCGCAACAGCGCTGCACGGGTGAGGTCGTGGTGACGGTGCCCAGCAACAAGGGGAGGCACGGCTCTGCCGTGGAGGACGCGCCGCTGTACGACGCCACCGAGGAGTAGCGCCCGGCCGTCGCCTGGCGCACAGCACGAGCGGCGCACCGGCGACTCGGTCACGGGCCGAGTGGATGCGGGTGGCGACCGAACGGTCGCCACCCGCATCACCCGTGGGCCGTCCCCAACGGGGGGTCGGCCGCCTCGTTCAGTCGAAGTAGGTGATCTCGCGCAGCTCGATCAACACCGAGCGCGCGGAGCCGCCGAACGACTCGGTTTGCTCCCGGCGGGCCCAGCTGCCCCGGCCGTCAAGCGACCGCTTGTGCGCTGTGCAGGACGGCGCTTGCCTAGGTTCAGGAGAGGTGCGGGTCCAGCGGCTCGCCGTCCTCACCACCTGCCGCGTCGGCGGCGCGATCGGACCGAGCCGGGTGCGCACCCGGGGCGGCGAGCCCCTCGGCCAACGCCGAGTCGACGGCCTCATCCGGGCTCATGCGGGCCCCACGGCGCCAGGCAGCCTCGAACGACGAAGCATCGATGAGGGCCCGGGCCCGGGCGATCGCCGCGGAATGCTGCGGCTCGGCGAAGGGCTCGAGCGGCGCCTCGATGCGGCGCCGCATGGCCTCCGCGGCGCCCCACAGGCGGGCCGCCTCCAGGGGCCGACCCGCCGCGGTGGCCAGAATGGCGACCTGTTCCAGCGCGGTCGGCAAGCTGTAGCGGATGCCGAGCGTGCGCACGAGCTCCACGCTCTCGCGCAACATGCGCCGGGCCTCGCCGAGCTCATCGAGCTCCACCAGCACCACGGCCAGGCTGCCCAGCACGTTCGACACCATCTGGTGGTTTCCCAGCTCCCGCTCGAGCGCCACGCCCTCCTCGTAGTAGGGGCGGGCCGTGCGCGGCTCCCCGTGGTAGGCCCAGGCGTCGCCGAGGTTGTTGAGCAGACGCGCCTGGCTGCCGCGGTCACCGGAGGCTCGAGCCAGCTCCAGCGCGGGCCCGTAGTGCGCACGCGCCGCCGGGTAGTCGCACTGGTAGGTCGCCAGCATGCCCAGCAGCGTGCGCGCGCGCACCTCGAGCCGCTGATCGCCCAGCCGGCGCGCCAGCGCGAGGCCGTCCACCAGCATCGGCTGGGAGGTCGAGGGCTCGCCGCGCAGGAAGCTCAGGAAGCTGAGGTCCAACATCCCGACGGCCCTCAGGCGGCGGTCCGGGATGGCGTCGGCCCGGGCGAGGGCCTTGCGGAACCAACCCGCGGCCTCCGCGTGGTGGCTGCAGCGGATCCAGTAGTCCACCGCCGCGCAGGCCAGCCGCAACAGCAGCGTGGGGTCGTCGGAGGCCTCCGCCCACGCCAGGGCCGCGCGGAGGTTGGCGTGCTCGGCCTCCATGCGCTCGAGCCAGCGCCCGCCGTCGAGCCCGTCGAGGTGTTGTTGGGCCTCCTCCGCCAGCGCCAGGACGTGCGCCGCGTGGCGGGCGCGCACGTGCTCGCGCTCCTCGGGGTGACGCGCCAGGGCCTCCTCGGTGAAGCGCTGAATCAGGGGGTGTCGCCCGAAGCGGTCGTCTGGCGCGCGGATGAGAAGCGACTTGGCCATCAGCGAGGCCAAGATCCCAAGGTCCGCGTCGGCGACCCGCCGGGCGCCCTCCCGCCTGAACCCGCCCCGGAACACCGACAGCCTGCGCAGGCACGCCTGCTCTCGGGGGTCGAGCAGGCGCCAGGAGTGCTCGAACACCGCCCGCAGGCTGCGGTGGCGCTCGGGGACGTTGCGCGTGGGTGTGGTGAGGAAGTCGAGGTCGCGCCGGATCTCCGCGGCGATCTCGCGCACGGGCATCACCCCGACCCAGCCCGAGGCGAGCTCCAGCGCGAGGGGGCTGCCGCCCGTCATCCGTGCGATCCCGGCCACCTCGCGAGCCTCGCGTGGCGTGAGAGCGAAGGCGGGCGCGACGCGACGCGCCCGCTGTGAGAACAGCTCCACGGCCGGGGAGGCGTAGAGCGCGTCGTCCCCCGCGTCGTCGGCCGGCGAAGGGAGGCCGCGCAGCGGCACGATCCACTCCTCCTCCAGCCGCAACGGATGGCGTGAGGTGGCCAACAGGCGCAGGCGCGGCGCTCGGGCGAGCAGCTCCGCGACGAAGCCGGCGGCGGCGGGCAGGTGTTCCAGGTTGTCGAGCACCAACAGCGCGTGCAGCGGCGCGAGCGCCCCGACCACGACGTCGCGCGCCGAACCCTGGGCCGGGAGGGTCAGGCCGACGGCCTCCGCCACCGCGTGCGGCACGGCGCCATCGTCCACCAGGTCCTCGAGCGCCACGAAGAACACGCCGTCCTCGAACGCCGCGGCCTCGAGCTGCTCCACGACGAGTTGCATGGCGAGGCGGGACTTGCCGATGCCGCCGGCTCCCGTGAGCGTGACCAGGCGACGGCCCGGTCTCGCGACCGTCGCCTCGAGGGCGTGCAGCTCCTCGCGCCGTCCGAGGAAGCTCGTGCCCCGCGGGCGCAGGTTGGTCGTGCCGCGCTCGGCGAGCCGAGGCGGCGACCGGCCCGCGGGCGTGGCCCGGTCGAGGTCGAGGCCGAGGGCGGAGGCGTCGCGCGCCACCTCGGCGGCGCGCGGACTCGCGCCGGCGTGCAACACGCGGTGCAGGCGCCTCAGCTGCTCGGGCTCGAGCAGCGCGCTGCCGGCGAGCTCCAGGGTGCGCTCGGCCGCCGCCACGGCCTGCGGGTGGCGACCGGCGGCGAGATGCGTCTCGGCCAGCGCCAGGCAGCACTGCTGTACCCCGCGCGCGAGCCGCTCCCGGGTGTCCAGGATCCACTCCTCCAACTCCTCCTCCACCCCCCGCAGCCGCACGCCCTGGAGGAACCCGCCGGCGTAGGCCTCGATGGCCTCGCGGTCGCTGCCCGCGGCGAGCGCGGCCAACACGGTGGCGGCGTCGGTGTCGAGCATCGTCGCGACGCGCTCGAGGTCGGCCACCACCGCGCCCGGCACGGCCTTTCGCAGCCGGGAGAGGGTGACGGACAGGCGGTTGAGCGGGTCGGTGGCGCGGGGCCAGAAAAGCGTGGCCAGTCGGCGGCGTTCCTGCGGGCCCGAAAGGGACAGGTAGCTCAACAGCAACAACGGTTTGGTGTGCGGGTAGGCCGAGCCGTCGAGGGCGAGCCTTCCCAGCGTGCGCAGCAGCATCGGACAGCGTCTCCCTGGGTCGTTCGCAACGCAGCACGCCGGGTCGCCGTGCGGGCCGGCGGCCGCACCCGGAACGTGCGGATCGTGAGCGGGTTCCGGCACGATTGTACCCGCCCGCACCACGGCGGCGGGCCCGCTGCTTACGTCCGCGTCGCCCGCCGCGCTCGGGCCGCGCGGCCGCGTCGGCGCAGGTCCCGGCCGGGGCCGGACACGTCCCGGGAAAGGCCAGAAGGGGGCCGGGAAGGGCCGGGAGGGGGCTGGTCGGGAAGGCGCCGGAAGGGGTCGGGAAGGGGCCGGGAAGGGGCGTTGGCCGGGCTGTGCCCGGGCTGGGTCCGCCCCCCGCCGGGGACGGGAACGAGTTGAGACAGGGCCGGGACAGGGCTGGGACAGGGTGAGTGTCGCATGCTCGTGGCGGTCACAGGAGCTGCCCGGGAGGAGATCCCTGCCGGGACGGGATCAACAGGAGGTCATCCATGGAGGACCGAATCGCCCGCCACCGGGTCCCGGTGCGTTGGGCCGCCGTCGTGGTCGTGCTCACGGCGCTCGCCGCGACACTCGTCGGGTGTGCCGGCCACGCGCCGCCGAGCGTCCCGCCGCTCTCCGTGGAGGACGCCGCCGCCACCAACCAGACCACCGTGGTGATCACCTTCAGCCGCGCCGTGGGCGCCGGCGCCTCCGACGCCGCGCACTACGAGATCCGCGAGCCCGGCGGTCGGCGCCTGACGGTGTTGGCCGCCTACCCCGACGCCGACGGCGTCACGGTGAGGCTGGCGACCGAGCCACAGCAACTCGTCGACTACGCGCTGAGGGTCGTCGACGTCGGCGCCGCCGCCGGTGGCCCCGCCCCGGCCGCGATCGACGCCGACGGCGGCTTCGCCGGCTCCGACGTTCCGGCCCCGGTGTTGGCCGGCGCCGTCGCGCTGACGAACCGGAAGGTGCTGCTGACCTTCGTCGACCCGGCCACGGGAGCGCCCGCTGCCATGGGCGCGGGTGCCGACGATCCCTCGCACTACGCCATCACCACCCCCCCGCTGAGCGTGGTCGGGGCCGTGTTCGCGGACGGCGGAGCGGATAGGGGCCACGTCCTCCTCACCACGGAGCCGATGCAGGACACCACCTACAGCCTCGAGGCCTCGGAGATCCGCACGAAACCGGGCGATCAGCTGCTCGATCCCTTCCTCGACACCGCCGACTTCCGGGGCATGGCCGATCCGGACCGGGTCTCGCCCGATGTCCTCACCGCCCAGGCACTCGATGCCACCACGGTGCGCCTGGCCTTCAGCGAGCCGGTGGACGGCGGCGCCTCGCACCCCGGGAACTACACCGTCACCGACGCGGACGGGCGCGACCTCACGGTCACGGCGGCCGCCGTGACCGCGTTCGGCACGGGCGTCCGCCTCACCACCTGGGAGATGACCGGTGGCGTGGCCTACACCGTCACCGTTCAGGGCGTGCAGGACAAGCACGGCAACCCCATCGGCGTCAACGCCGCCGACTTCACGGCGCCGCCCGCCGGCGGCGCCTCGGACACCGAGCCCCCGCGCGTGCTCAGCGCCAACGCCACCACCAACACCAACGTGGTGGTGACGTTCAGCGAGCCCGTCGCCGGCGGCAGCTACAGCGCCGAGAACCCCGCCAACTACGCCATCTCGGATGCCCCGAGCGCCGCGGTGGCCACGCAGGCCGTGCTCACGGTGAAGAAGGCCGTGCTGAGCGCCAACAAGCGCACCGTCACCCTCACCACCCTGTCGCAGAGCGAGATCACCTACGCGCTCAAGGTCAGCGACGTCAAGGACCTGGCCGGTAACCAGGTGGTGCCGCCCGACCGGAGCAACCCCTACCAGGTGACCTTCGCGGGCGCCGGTGCCGGAGGTGCGGGCATCGACAGCGACGGCGACGGCCTGAGCGACGCCGCGGAGCAGCTCGGTTGGACCGTCACGATCACGGCGGCGGACGGAACGCAGAAGCGCACCACGGTCACCAGCGACCCCGGCGATCCCGCGCTGTCGCCCAGCGACCCGGTCAACGTCGCGGCGCGCGACACCGATCAGGACGGCATCCCGGACGCCGACGAGAAGGCTTACGGCACCAACCCGCGCAGCGCGGACACCGATGGCGATCAGCTCACCGACGAGGCGGAGCTCAATCACGTCTACAGCGACCCGACCATGCAGGACACCGACGGCGACAGCCTCGTCGACGGGCTCGAGTTCAACTTCTTCCACACCTCCGCCCTGTTCGCCGACACCGACGGCGACGGGCTCACCGACGACTATGAGATCGCCACGGCCAACCGCAACCCGCGCATCGCGGACCTTCCGCGACCCCAGATCAAGATCGGCTCGGTGGACCTCGCGCTGGACGTGCGCTTCGAGACCGAGACACAGCAGGGAAGCAACGCGGTCGACAGCAAGAGCAGCGAGGTGACGCTGCAGCAGGAGCAGAGCACCTCCACCAGCACCACCGACACCAGCACCAACGAGTGGTTCTTCAAGGCCGGCGCCAAGGTCGGCTTCGAGGTGTCGGTCGGCTTCAAGGACCCGGGCACGAAGTACAGCGGCGAGTTCTCGACGGAGGGCGGGGTCAGCGGCTCGTCCACCTTCGAGGTCTCCAACGAGTCCGCGCGCGCCTCGTCCCAGGGCTACGCCAACACACTCTCGACCGAGAACAGCTTCTCGCGCCAGGAGACCCTCACCCGCCGCGTGGACGCGGCCCAGATCGGCGTGCTGGTCGACCTAGAGAACCTCGGCAACGTGGCCTTCACGATGACGGACCTGGAGATCACCGCCCTCGTCAAGGACGCCCGCGACCCGCGTATCCTCACGCCGGTGGCCACGTTGTTCCCGGCCGACCCGAGCCTGAGCATCAACCTCGGCCCCCTCGACTCGACCACCCGTGGGCCGTTCCGCTTCGTCGCCGGCGATGCCTTCCCGGCGCGCGTCGAGGACCTCATGGCCAACCCGCGCGGCATCGTCTTCAAGGTGGCCAACTTCACCATCCGCGACCAGGAGGGGCGCAGCTTCTCCTTCGGGGAGCAGACCGCCAACGATCGCACGGCGCCGCTGGTGATCGATTACGGTGCCATGGCCGTCGCGACGGGGCGCCGGGGCGCCGTGGAGAGTTACCGGGTGGCGACCAATTCCGATTTCGATGCCAACGGCCACCCCAACGGCATTACGGTGGCGCAGGCGATGGAGGACATCCTCGGCCTCACCTACTACCGGGAGGAGACGACCCCGACGAGCTCGCTCACGCCCGAGCAGATCGCCAACAGCTACTCGACCTTCGAGACGAGCGGCGGCCTGCCGCGGATCTGGCGGATCCGCGACGCGATGTCGAGCACGCCGCTCGCCGCCGTGAAGGCGGGCACGATCATCCACGAGGGTTGGCAGGTGCTGCTGTCCAACGGCATCGACACCAGCGTGAACGCGCGCGAATTCGTGCTTCAGCCCGAGAAGGGGCTGACGCTTGCCTACGTGCAGGACCTCGATCAGGACGGCGTCCCCGCTCGCGTCGAGCTGTACTACGGCTCCAGCGACGACCCCGCCGCCGTGGCCGACGCCCACGACAGCGACGGCGACCACGTGGCCGGTCCGCCCGACGCCTCCTCCAACCTCGACCTGTCCGACAACTTCGAGATCTACGGCGGCTGGAGCGTGCGCGTGAACCGCGGCGTCGGCGACGCCATCGAGGAGGACGTGTTCGACGTGCGCTCGAGCCCGGCGAGGGCCGACACCGACGCCGACGGCCTCTCGGACTGGGAGGAGATGCACGGCTGCCTGGACCGCAACCCGGCCGACCAGGTGTGCGACACCGGCAGCGGCTTCGGCATCTCGATCAACGGCGCCGGCGTCGCGACGCACTTCATCGCGCCCACCGACCCCACCAGTGCCGACACCGACGGCGACCGCATCCTGGACGCCAAGGAGGTGCTGGGCTACAACGTGACCCCCACCTTCGGCCCGGCGGCCTTCGTCAGGACCGACCCCACGGACGTCGACACCGACAACGACGGCGTGGCCGACGGCGACGATCTGGCCTTCGGCGGCAATCCCGCGTTGGCGGACGTGGCCTCGTTCACCGACACCGACGGCGACGGCCTGCTCGATCAGGTGGAGCTCGACGGTTGGACCGTGAGCTACCGCAAGGCCAGCACGGTCTCCGGGACGCCCGGCACGCTGGTGACCTGCACACCGACCACGGCGCCCTCCGCGGACTGCCCGGTGGCCCCCACCTCCGACCCCTCCCCCGGCATGATCGACACCGACGGGGACGGCCTGACGGACCAGGAGGAGAGCGTCCTCGGCACCAACCCGCGGCTGACCGACACCGACGGCGACGGCATCTCCGACTTCGACGAGGTGCACGGCACGCACGTGCTGCCGTTCGACGGCGACCCGCGCGTCACCGACCCGTTGGACGCCGACACCGATCACGATCGCCTGTCGGACGGCGAGGAGCTGCTCGACGGCTGGGACGTCACGCTCGACGGCGTGGCCACACCCGTCTACTCCGACCCCACCACCGACGACCTCGATGGGGAGGGGCTGCAGGACTACGACGAGCGCGCGGCCCACACCGATCCCAACGTCCCGGACACCGACGCCGACGGCTCTACCGACAAGGTGGAGGTGGACCGCGGT
The DNA here is from genome assembly GCA_963739805.1 of uncultured Trueperaceae bacterium. Lineage (GTDB taxonomy): Bacteria > Deinococcota > Deinococci > Deinococcales > Trueperaceae > CAVUBJ01. The sequence goes on along the minus strand of CAVUBJ010000009.1, from coordinate 1,264,736 downwards.
AACGACGCCGACGCCAACAACGACACCGACCCGTTGGCACCCGACCAGGTGGTCCAGCTGGCCTACGATCTCCGCGGAATCCGCACCTCGTTCAACAACATCTGCGGTGAGGCTGGAGGGGGATCGGCGTACGTCACGGGCGATCTCGACTACGAGATCAACCAGACGGCCGTGAACCACTACTACACGAGTGGTGGGAAGAACATCGGTACCAGCTACGTCAACGCCTACACCGAGCACCGCGTGTTCACCGCGGTCCCCGGCGAGGGGATCACCGCCGACGGCACCAATCTCAAGCGCTGGGACGGCGGCGTGAGCTACGACCTCCACAACTTCAACAAGGCGTTCACGCCGACCAACGGCGACCTGTTCGATGCGGTCCTGTCCGAGGAGTTCCGCCAGACGCAGACGTCGGCCAACCCGGAGGACTGCGTCATCCAGTTCCGCTTCACGATCACGCCGATGCCGTAGGCAGCGGTCGGATCCGGTCCGCGTTCCGCGGACGAAGGTCGCGAGGGACCCGCTCCGGCGGGTCCCTCGTCCGTGGGACACGGCTCGGCGTTCCGGCGGCCGATGGCTTACTGTGGAGGCCATGCCCACGGCCCTGCTCGTCGTCAACCCCGTCGCAGGACCGGCGACGGGGCCGTTCCGTGCCGGCGGCCGTGAGCGTGTGGAACGCCTGCGGGAGCTCGCCGAGCCGCGCCTCGAGCGGGCCGGATTCGAGCTCGACCTGCGCGTCACCGAGGCCGCCGGAGACGCCACCGCCTGGACGCGCGAGTCGGAGGCCGAGCTGGTGCTGGTGGCCGGCGGTGACGGCACCCTGATGGAGGCGGTCGAGGGGCTGCTGGCCGCGGAACGCCGCGTGCCGCTGGCGCAACTCCCGGGCGGCACCGGCAACCTGCTGGCGCGTGCGTTCGGCATCCCGGAGGCTCCGGACGAGGCCCTCGAGGTGGCATTGGAGGGGGTGGCGGTGGCGGTGGACGTGGGCCGCCTCCCCGAGCGCCGGCGCGCCTTCGCGGTGGCGGCCGGTGCCGGCTGGGACGCCCAGCTCATCCGCGACGCCTCCCGCGAGCTCAAGGACCGCCTGGGGCGCGGGGCCTACCTGGTGTCGGGGCTGAAGAACCTGTTCGCGCTCGAGCCCGTCGACCTCCGGGTCGAGGTCGACGGAGCCGGCCACGAGCTGCGCGGGCACACGGCCATGGTGCTCAACCTGGGCGACCTGGCCGACACGGGCCTCGAGCTCGGCGACGCCGTCTCCCCCCACGACGGCGTGCTCGATGTGGCCGTCGTCTCCGCGGGTACGCCCGCCGAGCTCGTGCGCCTGGCGTGGCAGCTCCGCACCGGCAAACTCGACGACGCCGACGGCGTCACGCACCTGCGCGGCCGCCGCATCCGGGTCGAGGCCGATCCCGCGCTCGACGTCCAGGTGGACGGGGAGCGCTCCGGCACGACGCCGTTCGAGGCGGAGGTGTCTGCCGCGGGCGCGCTCGTGATGGTCCCTCGCGCGTACGCCGAAGCGCGGGGCCTTGCGGACGAACGCGGCCCCGGGGGGGCGTAGCGCCGCCGCGGGCCCCCCGCGGCGGCCCCGGAGCGTAGGGCCGATGCGGGCCCGCCGTACGCGCGCCGCGTCAATTCGTTGACGGACAGCGGCGCCGGGCGTCCGTATGCTTCCTCCACGCATCCAGCCGAAAGGGAGAGCCACCATGGGCGTACGGCACGACACACGCACGTCGAGCGCTTCGCAGGGTATCCGGGGGTCGATCGGGGAGCCTCGGCGGGGATTCGGGCGCACGCGCAGGGCGCCGGGCCGATGGGCTGCGGCGGTGGCCGTGGTGATGGCGTTGTTCATCGCCGCGGTGGCCTTCGCTCAGGGGTCGGAGGGCTCCATGAGCGATGCCGCGCGCGCCACGATGTTCCTCGACCTGGTCCGAGGGCAGCACTACGACTACACCTGGCACTACGAGACCGACGTGCCGGCCGGGTACTACAAGGGCACCCCGCCGCACGGCGGCGTGTTGCGCACGTTCATGAACGACATCGCCTTCGACGCCGCCCAGGCGCGGGCGGGCGCCTATCCCCCCGGGTCGATGTTCGTCAAGGAGAACCACATGCCCGTCGAGGGCGTGGCCGTCCCCGCGGACAAGAGCACGGCGATCGCCGGCTTCCCCGGAAACCTGGCGGCGGTGACCATCATGGCCAAGATCTCCGGCTACAACCCCGACGCCGGCGATTGGTTCTTCGCCAAGCTGCAGCCCGACGGCACGGTCGACGCCGCCGGCCGGGTGGAGAGCTGTGCGGCCTGCCACGCCACGGTGAAGGGCAACGACTTCGTCTACGACGCGACCGTGGAGTGAGCTGAGCGCGTCCGTGCGTCGCGCGCGCGGGCGCTCAGTCCCCCTCGCCTTGGCGCGCCGCATTGGCGCGGATGGCGTTCGACACGAAGGCGGCCAGGCCTGGCGCGCGATCGTCGTAGTGCGCGCGGAAGCGCGGGTCGGCGGTGTACATGTCGGCCAGGCCCACATGCATGGCGTGGTCGCAGTCGTAGAACCAGCGGTCGATGTGCTGCCTGTGCGCCTCGGCGGCGTCCATGGCGCGGCGATCCGTGGCCGGCACGCCGTCCGCGAGGGCGTCGGCGAGGCGTTGTTCGACGGCCTCCACCTCCCGCCGCATGCGCTGCCAGTCGGCCTTGCCGTAGCGGCTCGTGCGCTGCCGGCTTTGCCGATAGGCGTCGGTGTCCCCCCAGCGCTCCTGCGCCTCCGCAGCGTGCTCGCTGGGATCGAGATCGCCGAAGACCTCCAACATCTCCTTGGGATCGAGGTTGATGCCCATCTGTCGTGCCTCCATCAGCTTCTGGACGGTCCGCCGCATGGCGTCGATGCGGTCCGCCCGCTCGTCGAGGAGCGCCTTCTGGTGGCGCAGGTGCTCGACCGGGTCGAGGTCGGGGTCGTCGAGAAGGGCCCGGATGGCGTCGAGCTCGAATCCGAGCTCGCGATACGCGAGGATGCGTTGCAGCCGTTCCAGGTCCGCCCGGGTGTAACCCCGGTAGCCGTTGTCGTGCCGCTCGCCGGGCGTGAGCAGTCCGATGGCGTCGTAGTGGTGCAGCGTCCGCACGCTCACGCGTGAGAGCCGGGCGACCTCCCCGACGCGGTAGCGGCGGTCGTCGCCGCTCGTGGAATGGTCCGTGTCGCGGGTGCGTGTCACGCGGTCGCGCCTCCTTCCCGTCGATGAGCCTAGGGCCTGACGTTACGTGAGGGTCAACCCCCGGGGGCCGCGTCGTCCAGGAACGCGCGCAGGGCCCGCTGGTGCGCCTCCAGGTCGGCCCGGGTCGGCGCGTGCGCGGCGCGGCCCGCCCAGAACTCGTCGAGGGCCGACGCGATGGCCGCGTTCGCCGCCCCGCCGACCGCCCCGGCGCGCCGATCGTGCAGGTAGGCGACGATGGCCGCGGCCTCCTCCCTGCAGAACACGGAGAGCCTCGCCCGGGCGTGGTCGCGCGCCGTCATGGCGCCGTACAGCAAGGGGTTGACGAGGGCCGAGCCGCCGATCGCGCGCCGGTGCACCGCGCCGCCGACCGGTACCTCGACCACCGCGTCTGCGAAGCCGTGCGTGAGTGTGAAGACCGGATCCGCGTGCGCGAGCGCGCCTTCGAGGTCCGCCAACAGGAAGGCCGGAAGGTAGAAGCGCAGCCCCGCCTCGGAGAAGAAATGCAGGGCCCCGCCGTGGGCGTCGAGCACGGGGGCGGGCACCTCGCGCCAGTCGCGGTGTGCCCGGAAGGGGGCGATCTCCTCCTCCGGCTCGTCCCCCTGCCGGCTCCCGACCAGGTAGGCGTCCCCCGGGTAGGGGTTGCCTCCGAACGCGTCGTTGATCCGCTCGCGTAGCTCGTCCATCGGTCCTCCTCCCGGGTACCCCGCCTCCTGGATGATGGCACGTGACGGGCGCTCTTTCGCGGCGGCGCAGGATGCCGGCCCCACGACGCTTTGATGGTCGCTTGACGGGCGGTCACGTAGGGTGACGCACCTTAGGAGGGAGGACCGAGATGAACAAGCTGCGTACGACCTCGATCGTCCTGGTGGCGGTCGCCGCGATGTCCCTGGTGCTGAGTGGGTGCTGGACGACCCCGACCGGAACGGGCGAGGACCTGGCGCCGGGCGGTACCATCACAACCGACACGGGTGTCGCCATCGGCGCGCCCAAGGGCGCCCTGCAGGCGTCCGTCGGCGTGAGCGTCGACCTCATGGGGACGCCGCCGCAGGGCGTCCTTCCGGGCGGGGCGAAGACCGTAGGCGACGCCTTCGAGCTGTCACCTGTGAGCGCCATCCAGACGCCCGCGAACGCTCCGCTGCTGATCGGGTTGCCGATTCCCCCCGGCGCGACGCGTGATCGCCTGGCGCTCGCCGTGTTCGTGCCGGCCGACCGCGTGGACTACGACCTGGTGGGTGTCGAGGACGGGGTCAGCTACGCACCCGGCGACAGCTGGAGCCTCGTCCCCGGTCAGGTGGACGACGCCCACGACCTGCTGGTGGCGCCGCTGGGCTCGGTGCCGGCGGGGGGTCAGGTCCTGAGGCTGGTCGAGAGCGCGGAGGCCGACTCGCCGCCGCTGACGCCACAGCGCGCGGGGACGGCGCAGACGGTCACCCTGGGGTTCGCGGCCCACTGCGTGGGCTTCGCGAGCCTCGGTCGGAGCTCCGAATGCACCGCGTCCGACGAGGCCGCCGCCGCCCAGGAGCTCGACAACGTCTACCAGGACATCCGCGTCGGGCAGGGCTTCAAGGCGCCCTACCTTCGGATGGAGCTCGTCATCCACAGCCTCTTCCCGGCCGTGGTCCTCGAGGTGAACTACGTCGTGGAGCTCCACCCGTTCCGCACCCAGGACAGCTACGACGGCGTGTGCAAGGTCGATGCCACCGGGCGCGGCAACCACGGGCGCTACAGCTTCGGCGACCGCAACATCGTGGTGTGCTTCGGTGCCCCCGTCACCACCACCTTCGACGGCGGTCGCAGCGACACCATCCGTCACGAGTACTTCCATGCCACGCAGTACCCCTACACCACCTCTGCCACCTCGTGGTTCAAGGAGTCCACGGCCGTCACGGCGCAGGACTCGCTCGCCTCCTTCGTGCGCGACACCGGCCGGGGCGTGCGCGACGTAGACGTCAAGGTGCTGGCCAAGCCCCAGATGTACAACCTCCAGGACTTCTGGATCTACCTCGGGCAGCGCTACGGGCTGGCGCTGAGCGACCTCATCCCCTTCCTGCAGGCGGGCGGGAACGCCGCGGCCATCGACCAGGTGATCGGGGGTAGCGCCACCTATGCGGGCCTGGGTGACTTCGGGGACGCCTACTGGGCGTGGGCGAAGAACCAGGCGTTCGAGAAGCAGTTCCCGCTCGGGGGTGCCGGCTTCGCCACGCAGTGTGGCCTCGACCTCAACGGCAGCGGCCAGGCCTTCGCGCTGAAGGACGGCAGCCTGCCGCCCGTGCTCGACTACACCGTGGCGGCCCCTCCGGGCGCCGTCCACAGGAACCTCTCACCGCTCAGCTCCGCCATCTACCGCATCGACCTGAACGCGCTCACCGGCAGCTCCTTCCAGGTCACGCCGCAGGTGACCGCCGGCGACCCCGACATCCGGGCGAAGTTCTTCGACGCCGCCGACCTCGGCACGTTGGATTGCGTATCCAGCGGCGAGGCGTCGAGCCGGACCATCTCGGTGTCGGCCAACCAGGACCAGACGTGGTACGTGTTGATCTCCAACGCCGGAACCGACGGCAACGCCGCCTTCACGCTGGGCTTCGGTGACGCCACGCCGAGCGTCGACATCTCCTCGCCCAGCGGCGGCTCGAGCTTTGGCGAAGGGGACGCCATCCCCTTCCGGGCCATCGCGGGCGGCTTCCAGGGTTCCGACCCGGGCAACATCTACGTCCACTGGACGTACCAGGACTACCGGGACGTCACCGTGAGCCTCGGGACCACCCAGGGCGACGACGTGCTGGACGTCGACTGGCTGTGCGACGGCAGCTACACCGTCACGGCCACCGCGTCCGACAGCGTGGGCGGCGGCAGCGCCAGCGACCAGGTCAGCTTCCAGGTGACCCAGCCGAGCTCCCCGCCATCGAACTGCGCCCCCTCCGTGGCGATCACCGGCCCGGCCGACGGCACCGTGTTCGCGCTCGGGAGCAGTGTGTCCTTCACCGCCTCCATCGACGACGACCACCCGGAGACCTCCACCCCGGTCTTCCCTCTGACCTGGCGGGACGGCGGGCCGTCGGGCGCCATCCTCGCGCAGAACACCGTGAGCTTCTCGACGGCCGCGCTGGCCGAGGGCGCCCACACCATCTACGTCTCCTATGGCGACGCCTCGGATCAGATCGACATCAGCGTCGTCGACACCAGCAACACCGCCCCCAGTGCCACGATCACCTCGCCGGCCGACAACGCCACCTTGATGTGGACCGACTACTACGACGGCGCCAGCGGCGTGGACATCCCCGTCAGCGGTAGCGGCAGCGATGCCGAGGACGCCAGCGTCACGCTGAGCTGGTCGTACCGCGTCCAGGGCACCGCCACCTGGTACGACTTCGGCGGCGGGACCAGCGCCACCTGGCACCTCCCGCTGGTGTCCCCGAGCGAGACCTACGAGTTGCGCCTGGTGGCCGAGGACTCGGGCGGCCTCACCGGTCAGGCCATCCACACGGTCACCGTCATCGGTCCGCCCTCTTGAGCCGTGAGGCGCGGGCACGCACCGGCGTGCCCGCGCCCCCAACCCGGCCGAGGGTGCCATCCGCCGCGCCCGGGCCGCCGTTCTAGGCGGCCCGGGCGCGGCCTGTGCCACCGCCTGCCGCTGCGATCGCCTGCCGCTTCGATCGCCTGCCGCGCGGCGCCGGGAGCCCTTGCCGCCCTCCCCGGTCGGCGTGGCGCCTTTGATGCGGTTTTGACGCTGCCCGACCTACGGTGCCTTCACCCGGAGGGAGGACGACATGAACGCATCACGATCGACCCCGTTCCTTGGAGCATGCCTGTTCGCATGCCTGCTGTGGCTGGCATCCTGTACCCAGGCGCCGTCGCCGCCGGACAACGGCGAGGCGCTCGACCCGGGTGCATCGCTCACCACGGCGACCGGCACGGTGGTGGGGGCGCCGCCGGGAGCGCTCGATTCGCCACTGAAGGTACGCGCGGTCGCGACCGACGCGCCCGACGCCGCGGCCCTCCCCGATGGCGCCACGGCGCTGGGGCCGGGCGTGCGGCTCGTGCCGTCCCGCGTCGTCGCGACCCCCATGGACGCGCCGCTCCTGGTGGGGCTCCCCATACCCGAGGGGCAGGCCACCGACCATCTGGCCGCGGCGGTGCTGATCCCCGCCGGCGGCATCGACTACGACATCGTCGGCGACAATCCGGCGCTCGCACCGGGGGACACCTGGCAGCTGCTCGCGGGTCAGGTGGACGCCCGGGACGGTCTGTTCATCGGTGCGCTCACCAGCCTGCCGGCGGGGGGCCAGACCCTGGTGCTGGTCGAGGCGCCCGAGGCAAGCTCCCCGACCCTGGCCACGGCGGTCCCCAGTGCCGCCTCCGCACCCGCCACCGGATCCAGCGCCCCCTCCTCCTCCAACGCCCGACCCTCCACCGCGACCGCGCCCGGTTCGGCCGCGACCGAGGCACTGAGCTACACCTTCAGCACGTACTGCGAGGGGTTCGCCATCCTGGGGCGTGCGTCCGAGTGCACCAGCGCCGACCGGAACGCCGCGGCGCAGGCACTGAGCGACGTGTTCCACGACCTCCTAGGAGAGGGCTTCGCGTACCCGAGCCTGCGGCGCAGCTACGTGATCAGCGGCCTGTTCCCCCCCAAGGTCACCGCCGTCGCCTACGTGGCGTACCTGCACCCCTACCGCCACACCAGCGGGGGCAGCGAGGTCTGTCGCGTCGACCCCAAGAAGGACGGCTACATCACCGGCGTGTACATCCATAGCCTCTCCAAGATCATCGTCTGCCTGGGCCAGACCGAGGCGCCGCAGTTCGGGCCCAGCCAGGCGCTGGTGATGCGCCACGAGTACTTCCATGCCACGCAGTACGCCTACACCAGCAGCGCACCCTCGTGGTTCAAGGAGAGCACCGCTGTGGCCAGCGAGAAGTCGCTGACGAGCTTCGCCCGCTCTTCGAGATACCCGCACCACGTCGACGTGTTCGCGCTCAGCGACATCGAGAAGTACCGCCTGCAGGACTTCTGGGTGTACCTCGGCAAGCGCAACAACCTGGCCCTGCGCGACCTCATCCCCTTCCTGCAGGCCGGTGGCAGCCTCACCGACGTGGAGCAGGTTCTGGCCAACGATCCCAGGTTCGGGTCGCTGGGTGGCCTCGGCCCCAGCTACTGGGCCTGGGTGAAGAACCAGGCGTTCGAGAAGAGTGTGGCGCTCGCGGGAGCCGAGTTCCAGACGCGCTGCGCCCCGTTCCAAAACGCCGGCGGCGACCTGACCCTGCTCAAGCACGGCGGCCCTGAGGTCCTCGCCTTCGATCCCCAGGGCGCCGCCCCCGCCCCCGCGGGCGCCACCCTCCACGCGCTCACCGCCGCCATCTACAGACTGGATCTCGCGGCGCTCCCCGCCGGCAACTACCAGGTGACGCCAACGGTGACGACCACGGCCCCGCGCGTGAAGGCCAAGTTCTATTCCGTGGCGGATGCGGGCACCTCGGCGTGCGACGCCCGGCCGGACCAGGTGAGCCGCACCATCACCGTGTCGGCCGGTCACGACCAGCAGTGGTACGTGCTCGTGGCGAACACCGATACGCACGATCCGGCGGACGTCACCGTGTCCATCCCGGGCACGTCGGCCGGGGTGGCCATCGTGGAGCCCGCCGCCGGCACGTCGGTGGAGGAGGGGCAGGCCGTCGCCCTGAAGGCCCAGCCCTTCGGCTTCGGCGCCACCGACCCGCAGACCATCCAGGTGACGTGGACCTACCCGCGCTGGGACGGGGTGCCCATGACGGCCGCCGTCACCTCAGGTGACGACGGCGCCACCCTCGACGGGCTGTGCGATGGGAGCTACACCCTCACGGCGACTGCCCGCGACCCGTCCACGGGGCGCAGCGCCACCGACGAGGTCGTGCTCACCGTCACGCAACCCTCCGACCCGCAGGGCGCCTGCGCGCCCGCCGTGACCATCGCGGACCCCGCCGACGGCAGCGTGTTCCCGCTTGGCGCCACCGTCGACTTCACCGCGCTGATCGAGGACGACCACCCGGAGACGGACGCGCCGGTGTTCCCGCTCACCTGGTACGACGGCGGCGTGAACGGTGTGCCCATCCAGTCCGGCACCACCACCATGTCGCGCAGCGACCTCGGGGTCGGCACCCATAGCATCGCGGTGGTCTACGGCAACGCCAGCGATACCATCGATGTCACCATCGTGGACACGAGCAACACGCCCCCTTCGGCGGCCATCGCGTTTCCGGGCGAGGGCGACACGCTGCTCTACTCGGACTACAACGCCGGCCACCCGTCGCTCATGTACGTCCCGCTCGGCGGCAACGGATTCGACGCTGAGGACGGCACGGTGGGGCTGAGCTGGTTCTACCGCAAGGTAGGTGCCGCCGACTGGACCTTCATCGGCACCGGGCGCACGCCCACCTGGATCCTGGCCTTCGAGCAGGGCAACGCCGACTACCAGATCCGGCTCCTGGCCGTCGACAGCGGCGGGCTGCAGGGGGAGGACGTGCGCACCGTGACGGTGCAGGGTCCGATCGGGTAGCACCGCGCCATCGGCCGTGCGCGCCGCGCCCCGGGCGGCGCGCACGGCGCTGGGGTGGGGGCGCGGACGCCCGCCCGAACGTCCTCGGCGGCGCCGCCGGCGTGCTGATGCGTGGCCGAATTCGCTCGAGCCCCACGTGCGTCGGCGGTCGCCCCCCTCGCGCCTAGGCATCCGGCGGCGCCGTACCTGGCTCCGCGGTGCGCTGCCGAAGGAACCTCACGAGGTCGCGCAACCGGTGGAAGTGCGCCCGCTCGCGCGTGCGCATGTCCTCCAGGCTGAAGCGCCAGTCGGCTGCGTCGTCGCCGTCACGCCACAGGCGCAGCGAGTAGAGGGCCTCGTCCCGCATGGCCCGACTCTAGTGGGGGGCACGTCAAGGGACCGTCAACGCTCGTGGTCGTCGGGTGGTGGAGGTGATCCGGCGCTGCGCGGCGTGGCGCCGGACCGCGGGCCTGCGCCGGCGCCGCGCCGCGCGACGAGCGCGCGCAGCTCGTCGGCCTCCTGCCGGCGACCGAGTCGCAGGTACGCGTCGGCCAACGACAGCCGCAGCGCATCGCAGTGCGGGTGCGGGCACAGCCGTTGCGCCGCCTCCCCCAGCGCGATCGCCTCGGCCGTCCGTCCGAGCTCGAGAAGCGCGTCCATCAAACGCCGAGTGGCCTCCAGCTGGAGCCTGGGCGTGCCGAGGGCGTCGGCCAGCTCGAGCGCCCGGTAGCGCAGCGCCAGCGCATCGTCGAGCCGGCCGGCGCTCCACTGGAGGCCGGCGAGCTCGTCGATGATCGACCAGTCGAGGACGTCGGATCGCTCCTCGCGCGGGGCGGCCGCCACCGCGGCGAGGATGTCCAGCGCCTCCCCCTGCCGGCGCGAGCGGCGGAGGATGCGGGCCTTGCTGAGCAGAAGGCTCCGCTCTGGGCCGGTGTCGCGCAGGTCGGCCGCGAGGGTGAGCCCCGCGTCGGCCGTGGCGCGCGCCGCCTCCAACTCCTCGTCGGCGAGCTGACCGCGCGCCAGGACGTCCAGCGCCCGCAGGCGGAGTGTGGGGCTGAGCGACGCGCGCGAGACCTCGCGCGCGTGCTCGGCGGCCTCCGTCGCGCGGCCGCTCTCCAGCAGGGCGCGGGCCAGTTCGAGCCGGGCGGTGTGCCGCGTGGCGGCGGCATCGGCGTGCTCCATCGCCTTTTCGAGCGGCGCGATGGCGCTCGCGTGGAGCCCCGCGGCCGCGTAGCGTCGGGCGGCCTCCAACCAGTGGGGTACCGCCTCCGCGGGGGCGTCGGCGGCCTCCAGGTGGTACGCGACGCGGGCGCTGTCCCCGCCCTCGGCGGCCACGCAGCGCGCGGCCCGGCGATGGAGGAGGTGTGCGATGGCCGCCGGCATGTGGTCCAGGACCGCCTCGCATAGCAGGTCGTGCGCGAAGCGCTCGCCCTGGAGGAACTGCTGGGCCTCGAGGGCGCCGAGGTCGTCGGCGACCTCCATGGGGGGGCGCTCCACGACACTGGCGAGCAGACCGACCGTGCACTCGGGTTGGAGGACCGCGGCCGCCCGCAGCAGTCGCAGGTGGCGGGGCTCGAGCGCCTCGAGGCGCCGGTCGATCAGGGTGGAGACGCGCGATGGCAGCTCGAAGGTGGCGCTTCCCGGCTGGAGCCGTCCCCGCCGGAAGAGGTCCTTGATCACCTCGATGAGGTAGGTGGGGTTCCCCCCGGTGTAGCCGCGGAGCTCCTCGGCCATACCCTCGACTCCGGGTAGCTCCAGGCCCGCAAGGAAGCGCTCGACCGCTGCCGGCCCGAGCGGCTGCAGCCTGATCACGGCCGTCAGCCCGAGATCCGCGCCGCGCAGGATGTTCTCGAGCACGGGCGCCGCCATCGCGTCCTCGCGGAACGCCCCGAGGTGGCGCCAGCTGCGGGGTGCGTCCCGACTCATGCGGACGTTGACCGCCTCGGAGATCTCGGCCGAGGCGCGGTCGAACTCGTGCACGTCGTCGGCTGGGAGGGCGTCCACGCACTCCTGGAGCGCGAGGATCAGCGCCAGCCAAGCCTCGATGAGCTGCGCCGTCGAGCCACCTCCCGGCTCCGCCGGGGCGCCGTCGGGGAAGGCGCGCGGCGCGATGAGGGCCAGGGTGCTGCGCACCCAGGGCTCGAGCGGGAGCTCGGGGAAACGCGACAGCGCCAGCCGCAGGCCGCGCGTGAGGCTGCTGTACGCGACCGAGCGGTCCGTGGGTCGACCCTCGTTGAGCAGGTAGCGCCCGCGCGTGTGCGCGAAGTCGAGCATGAGCCGACTCTTGCCCACGCCGGGCGGGCCCGTGATCACGATCGCCTGCCCTGCGTTCCAAGCGCGTTCCATAGCCTCCCACTCGCGCTCGCGGCCGACCAGCACGGGTGGCCGGAGGAGCTGGGGCGGCATGCGGCCGGGGCGCCCGTGGGGCGAGGGCGTGAGCGCCCCCTCGGTGATGAGGGTCGCGAGGCTCCGCGTCTCGGCCAACGGATCGATGCCGAGCTCCTCGTGCAGCGCGCGCCGACACAGCTCGAACTGCGCGAGCGCCGCCTGCACGTGCCCCCTGGCGAACTCCAGGCGCATGACGGTCCGATGGGCGGACTCGTCGAGCGGATCGAGCTCGAGCAGGCGCCGCAGGTGCTCCAGCGCCGCCGCCGTGCGGCCGCGACCGTGCAGCTCGGTCGCCCGGCCGCGCAACGCGTCGCGTAGCAGCCCCTGGAACCTGCGCGTCTCCACCTCCAGCCACTCCGTGAACGCCGGCGCGTCCTCGACGCCGAACCCTTCGAGCGGGTCCCCGCGCCACAGGCGGACGGCCGCGGCGTGGTCCCGCCGACCCACGGCCCGTTCGAACGTGGCGGTGTCGGCGTCCACGCTCAATGCCACGGGGTCCGCGGCGGTGAGCCAGCCCTCCGAACCGGGCAGCTGCCGCAGCGACGTCAGCGCCTGACGGACGTTGTGGAGCCGCCCGGGCCCCCAGAGCAGCTCGGCGAGCTCGGTGCGGCTCGCCGGTGTGGCGCGGATGGCCAGGTAGTACAGCACGGCGCGGTGCTTCTGGGAGGGTGGCGCAACCTTCGCCCCCCTCCACCGCAGCGTCGGCGGCCCCAGCAGCGCGGCCGTCAGGACCTCGGCGGACATGGTCCATTGTAGGGACCCGCCGCGCCGCAGAGGCGGGGGCCCGCTAGGTGGCCCCTCCGGGTGCCTCGGCGAGCACCACCGACGCCGTCATCTGTGCCTCGGGTACGCGCCAGTAGCGACGCAGGAGGCTCTGCGCGCGCGCGTCGTCGACGACCTCGAAGCCGTGACCCCGATAGAAGCGGATGGCCCACACGGCGGCGCGCCAGGTGCCGATGAGCAGGGGCCTCCCTGTCAGCGCTCGCACGTGCGCCAACAGGGCGCTCCCGTGGCCGCGGCCCTGGTCGTCGGTGCGCGTGTAGGCGTGCCGCACCAGCGAGACGTCCAGGACGTCCTGGAGACCCATGACGGCCACCATGCGGCCGCCGTCGAGGCGGGCCCAGAAGCGCACGCCCTCCCTCAGCTCCCCTTCGAGCTCCGCGCGCGGCATGTACGGCTCCCGCCAGCGGTCCTCGGGGATGACGCCGCGGTACGCCTCGGCCGCGTCGTTGACGATCTCGAGGATGGTGGTGGTGTCGGCCTCGCCGCACGGCCGGATCATGCGTTCACCGCTCGAACCTGCGCTTCTTCCCCCGCAGCCGGTTCCCCAGATCGGCGCGCCAGGAGGGCCTGCCCGTGCGGCGCTCCTCCGCGTCCGCCGAGCGCGCCAGCCACAGCCCCGCGTTGATGCCGAGGTAACGCAGCGGCTCGGGCTCCCACGGCCTCCAGGCGTGCTGGACCCACGGGGCATCGGTGCGTTCGGTTGCCTGTCCGAGCGCCAGCTCGGCCAGGGTACGCCCGGCCAGGTTGGACGAAAGCACGCCGTCCCCCACGTACCCGCCGGCCCACCCCAGGCCGCTCTCCGCGGAGAAGCCCACCGACGGCCGCCAGTCGCGCGACACGCCCAGCACGCCGCCCCAGCGGTGGGTGATGGCGTGGCCCTCGATCACGGGGAAGAGCGTGCGCAGCACCCGCACGAGGTCGGCGTGCACCGCGGCGTAGGCGCCGAACCCCGGGGCGATGCCCGACGCGTAACGGTACGGCGCCCCCCGCCCGCCGAAGGCGAGCCTGCCATCCGCCGTGCGCTGCCCGTAGATCAACGAGTGTCCGTAGTCGCCGAACACGGTGCGGCGCTCCATCCGCAGCTCCTCCCAGAGCGCCTCCGGTAGCGGCTCGGTGGCGACCATCAGTGAGTGCAGCGGCACCAGGGTCCGGTGCTCGCCCGGCAGATCGCGCGTGTAGGCTTCGGTGGCGCGCAGCACCAGCCGCGCGCGCAGGGTGCCGCGCTCCGTGCGCACCGCACCGCGCTCGACGGCGGTGGCGGCGGTGCCCTCGTGGATGCGCACGCCGCGGCGCTCGCACGCCTCGGCCAGGCCGCGCACCAGCAGGGCGGGGTGGACGGCGGCGGCGTGCGGCGAATAGCTACCGCCGAGCGCGTCGTCGGCGTTGACCATCTCCCGCGCCTCGTGCCGGTCGAGGATGCGGATGTCGTTCTCCGTGAGGCCGAGGTGGTGTTCCGCGGCGACGTCCTCGCGGGCGCGCTCGAGCTGCATCGGGGTGCGGGCCAGGGCGACGCTTCCGCCGTGGGCCCAGTGGCAGTCGATCCCCTCGGCCCGGGTGACGCCCTCGATCTCCTCGATCGCCGCGAAGAGCTGGCGCATGAAGCGCAGGGCCGCCGCGTCCCCCACGTCGTGGGCCAGGGTGGCGGTGCCGAGCGGATAGGCCGCGTGGCACCATCCGCCGTTGCGGCTCGAGGCGCCGAAGCCGGCGTGGTGCGCCTCCAGCACGCGCACGTCGAGGCCGGGGTCGGCGCCCTTGAGGTAGTAGGCGGTCCACAACCCCGTGAAGCCGCCGCCGACGATGACCACGTCGGCGGCGTCGTTGCCGTCGAGCGGCGGGCGTGTGGGTCCGGCGGGGAGGTCGTCCCACCACAGGGGGAACGCGGTGGCGCCCGCGATCGCGTCCATGCCCTACTCTTGCACGCGCGTGCGCGCTCGGGTGCGGCGCGCGAGCCCGGCCGCGCCCGCCCGGATCTCTCCGATCAGCCTCGCAGCACGCTCAGGGGTAGGTAGCACGACACGATCCAGTTGGGCTCGTCGACCACCTCGCTGATCTTCAGGTCGGCCGCGACGCTGCACAGCACGTAGCCCCTCGGCCGCGCGAGGCCGCGCTCCGCCTCGAGCCAGTCGACCATGGCCCGCACCGCGTTGCGGCTGTCGAGGTAGAGGTCCGGCCCGTGGGCGGTGGTGACGTAATAGCCGTCGGAGTCCGCCCGCGTCAGCGGGCTGGGCGTACGGAACTGCAGCTCCCGCACGGACGCCCCCTTGCGCAGGTCGAAGCGCAGCGTGACGGTCATGGGGGACTCGATGCCGGTGCCGCACACCTCGCCGTCGCCCTGCGCCGCGTGCGCGTCGCCGGTGGAGAACAGCGCCCCGGGCGCCAGCACCGGGAAATAGGCGGTGGCGCCCACGGTGAGGCCGCGGATGTCGAGGTTGCCGCCGTTGAGGCGGGGAGGGGCCGTGTGCAAGCGGCCGTGCTCGGCTGGGGCGACGCCCATCACGCCGCAGAAGGGCTCGAAGGGGACCGTCACGTCGTCGGAATCGCTGAAGGTGCACCTGTCGCCGTCCAGGCGCCAGTGCTGCAGGAAGGGGGCGTCGAACTCGTCGGCGAGGAGGCCGATGCCGCCCGGACGGAAGCCGGACCAGCCCCAGCCGTGGTGCCGGAGCTCGAGCACGTCCACCACCAGCGTGTCTCCCGGCTCCGCTCCGCGCACCTCGACCGGACCGGTCAGCGCGTGGATGCGGGAGCCGTCGAGGTCCGCGTACGCCTCGGGCCCGGACTCCGGCGTGATCTGACCGTCGGAGGCGTCCTTGCAGGTGAACACCACGGTGTCCCCCGCATCGATGGTCAGGCGGGCTGGGTAGTCGCGGTCGAAGAAGGCGTGAACGACGTCGGCGTCGAGATGGTGCTCGGCCATGGGGCCTCCGTTTCGCGTGCTGGCATCACGATAGCGGTTGGCGGGGGCACCGGCTGCGCGTAGTACGATTCCCGTACGCAACCCTCGAAGGGAGCCGGCGCATGGACCGGGAGCATGCACTCGAGCACGGACGTGCGGCGTTCCAGGGCAGGCGCTGGGACGAGGCTTACCGAGCATTATCCGAGGCCGATGAACAGGCGCCGCTCGTGCCCTCCGACCTGTGGTGCCGCGCCTGGGCGGCGCAGTTCACGGGACGAGACGAGGCATACGTTGCCGTCCTGGATCGCGCCCACCGGGGGCATGCGGAGGCCGGCGAGCTCCCGGCGGCCGCGCGCTGCGCGTTCTGGATCGGCATGCGGCTCGCCGGCCTCGGGGACGTGGCGCAGGCCTCCGGTTGGCTCGCGCGCGCGCGTCGGCTGCTCGAGCGGCACGGTGCGGTAACGGTGGAGCACGGTTACCTGCTGCTCGCCACGGTTCAGCAGCGGCTCGCCGCAAACGAGCCGGAGGGCGCGGAAGCGGCCGCCGCCGAGGCCGTGGCCCTGGCCGAACGATTTGGGGACGCCGACCTGCACGCCCTCTCCCTGCACGTCCAGGGCATCGCCCGCCTGCGCCAGGCGCGCGTGGCCGACGGGCTGGCGTTGCTCGACGAGGCCATGCTGGCGGTCGCCGGCGACGAACTGCTCCCCGTCGTCACCGGCATCGTCTTCTGCGGGGTCATCTCCGCATGCCACCAGGTATACGCCTGGCGCCGGGCCCGGGAGTGGACCATGGCGCTGTCGGACTGGTGCGGGGCGCAGCCGGAGCTGGTGCCCTTTGCCGGTCAGTGCATGGTGCAGCGCGCCGAGATCCTGCAACGCGAGGGCGCCTGGGCGGAGGCGCTGGCCGAGCTCGAGCGGGCCGAGCGACGCTGCGCGCGCGCCAATGAGACCCATGGCGTGGCCGAGGCCCGCTATCGCCGCGGGGAGCTGCACCGGTTGGGCGGCGCCTGGGCCGAGGCCGAGCGCGCCTACCACGGGGCCGCCGAGCTGGGGCGGGACCCGCAGCCGGGCCTGGGGCTGACGCGGCTGGCGCAGGGCCGCACCGCCGGCGCGGTCGCGGCGCTGCGGCGGGCGCTGCGGGAGAGCCGCGATCCCGGACGGCGCGTGCGCCTTCTGGCGGCACTGGTCCAGGCGTTGCTGGCCGCGGGGGAGGTGGCGGCGGCCCAGGCCGCCTGCACTGGGCTCGCGGAGGCGTCGGAGGCGTACCGCGGGGGCGTCCTCGGCTCCATCGTGGCGCACTGGCGCGGGGCCGTGGCGTTGGACGGCGGAGATCCTGGCCGCGCGCTGGCCGAGCTGCGCGCGGCGTGGCGCGGGTGGCAGGAGCTCGACGCACCGTACGAGGCGGCGCGCACGCGGGAGCTGATCGGGCGCGCGTGTGAGGCGCTGGGGGACGCGGAGGCGGGCGCGATCGAGCTGCGCGCCGCCCTGGAGGCGTTCCGGGCGCTCGGTGCCGCCGCCGACGTCGCCCGGCTGGAGGGGTCCCGCGGGCGCGTCGACGAGCACGGCCTCACCCCACGGGAGCTCGAGGTGCTGCGCCTGGTGGCGACCGGGCTTTCGAACAAGGCGGTGGCCCGAGCGCTGGGAGTAAGCGAGCGCACGGTGGAGCGGCATGTGAGCAACATCCTCCACAAGCTCGAGGTCGAGTCGCGAGTGGCGGCGACGGCCTACGCGCTGCGCCACGGTCTCGCCTGAGCGGCGCGTTCCGTTGGGCCCTTCGCCGGCGGTGTGGGGGGAACCACCCATGTCTGGCCCGCATGCCTGCGTGGTTGCCCCGATGCGCGTGTGCTCGCGCTTCGCCTACGGTGGCGCCGTGCGGGCGCCGCGTGCATGGCCGGGTGCCCCGGAGGGAGGGAACAAGCATGGCCGCCACCGCCCCGATCCGGAACGGTTCCCGTTCCCAATACCGCGTGGCCCACGTCGTCGTGCTGGGCGCCGGCCTGGCCGGCCTGGCCGCCGCAGCGTCACTGGCGCGCGTTGCCGGACGCGTCACCGTCCTGGAGCGCGATGCGCTCCAGCGCAAGGACGGGGCGCGCAAGGGCGTGCCCCAGGGGCGCCACGTCCACCTGCTGCTCCCCTCTGGCGTACGCGCTCTGGAGGCGCTGCTCCCGGGCTTCACGAGGGACCTGCGACGGGCCGGAGCCGAGCTGTTGCGTGAGGGGCAGGACTTCAGGATCCACGTGGGTGGCGGGCGCCTGCGTCTGGATCGCGTCGGGCCCTCGTTCACGCTGGTCGGAGCGACGCGCCCACTGACCGAGAGCGTGATCCGTGAGCGCGTGCGGGCCCTGCCCAATGTCGAGGTGCGTGGAGGGACCGAGGCCCTGGGGCTGGTGCCCGACGCGTCCGGCCGCCGGGTGACCGGGGTGCGGGTACGCCCGACCGGCGCGGGTGCTGCGGAGCGCGACCTCGATGCGGACGTCGTGGTCGACGCCACCGGCCGCGGTTCGCGCGCCCCTCGATGGCTCGCGGCGTTGGGATACGGCGCCCCTGTGGAGGAGCGCGTGCGGGTCGATGTGCGCTACACCACGCGGCTGTTCCGGCGGCACCCCGACGATCGTGGGGCGCGCAGCGTGATGGTGTCCGTGCCGCCCGACGGGCGGCGCGGTGGCGTTGCGCTGGCCGTGGAGGGCGACCGCTGGATCGTCACCTTGGTCGGCATGCTCGGCGAGCAGGCGCCCGGCGACCTCGACGGGTTCCGCGCCTATGCGCGCTCGCTGTGGAGCGGCGCTCTACACGACCTCGT
This sequence comes from uncultured Trueperaceae bacterium, assembly GCA_963739805.1. Taxonomy (GTDB): domain Bacteria; phylum Deinococcota; class Deinococci; order Deinococcales; family Trueperaceae; genus CAVUBJ01. The sequence goes on along the minus strand of CAVUBJ010000009.1, from coordinate 1,246,163 downwards.
CGCGACCGGTGAACCGATGGGGGAGGCAGTCACGGGCGCCTTCCCCGCGAATAGCCGCCGCCGTTACGACAGGCTGAGGCGGTTCCCAGGCGGCTTCGTGGTGATGGGGGACGCGCTGTGCCCCTTCAACCCGTTGTACGCGCAGGGGATGAGCATGGCGGCGATGGAGGCGCGCACGCTCGGCCGCGTGCTGTCGTGCGTGGGGTCCGCGCGCGTGGGGCCTGCGTTCTTCCGCGCCAGCCGTGGCGCGGTAGACGAGGCCTGGACGCAGGCCGTCGACAACGACCTGCGGCACCCCGCGGTCGAGGGTCCGCGGACCGCCCGCTGGCGCGTCCTCGGCCGCTACTCGGACCGGCTGCTGTCGCTCGCGCACCGGGACCCGGTGGTGGCGCGGGCGCTGTTCGAGGTGATGTGCCTGCTGCGGCCCGGCGTCAGCCTGATGCGCCCGTCGATCTCCCTGCGGGTGCTGCTCCGGGGCGGGGGCGGCGGAGCGCCCGCCGCCGCGCTCGCGCGGTCCACAGGGGCCGGGGAGCTCGACGCGTGATCGCGACGTATGTCCCTTGACCGCCCGTGTGCCGCCCGGGCACGGTTTTGGGTGGAGCCCCGGCCCTTGCCGCGGGCCCGCGGCAAGGACCGCGGCGTGTGCGCGCGCCGGGCGTGGTGCCCGCAGGGTCCCCGCCGCGATTCGCCCAGGCCCGAGCTCCGGGAATGGAGAATGCTCATGGCAAGCTCCCGAAACGCCCGCCCGAGGACCCCCCGACGCAGGGCCGAGCCCGGGTCCGGTGCCGGCGCATCCCGAGCCCCGGGGCGCGCTGCTCTCGCGACCGGTTCGGCCCTGGCGCTCGCCGCCGCCGTGGGCGTGTTGCTGGCGGCGTGGATGCCGCGCGGCCCCATCACCGTGACGCAGGCCATGGTCGGGATGACGCTCGGCCTTGCGTTGGGGACGGCGGGCGGCGCGCTGATGCGCTCGCGATGGTCGATGCTGCTGGTTCCGGTGGTGGTGCTGGCCGCCTTCGAGGTGGGCCGGCTCGGCACTGTGGGTCCGTCGGTAGGGCGCGTCGAGCTCGGCACCTCCTTCGGCATCCTGGCGCTCCTGGTGGGGCGCGGGGTGTTCGCGGTGCTGTGCCTGGGGCCCATCGCGGTGGGGGCCACCCTCGGGGTGGGCCTGGCGCGGCGGCCCGGCGGGCGCGGCGACGGTCGTGTGCGGCCGGGCCGGGCCGGGCGGCTCCGGCGTGCGGTGGGTTGGGGCTTCACCGCGGCGGCGGTCGTCGGTTACGGCTGGCTGGCGGTCCTGATACTGCGACCGGCCTCCACACCCCCGATCCTGGGACCCGATGGCGCGGCGCTCCCCGGCAGCGTCGCGTCCCTGGAGCCCGTGATGCTCGGGGGGCAGGAGCAGTGGATCCTGGTGCGCGGGCAGAGCGTCGACAATCCGGTGCTGCTGTACCTTGCGGGCGGGCCGGGCCAGAGCGACCTGCCGTACGCCCGGGTGCTGCTCCAAGACCTCGAACAGGACTTCGTGGTGGTGGGCTGGGATCAGCGCGGGGCGGGCAAATCCTACCCCGCCCTCGATCCCACGGAGACGCTGACGCCTGATCGCGCGGTGGCGGACACGGCGGAGCTCACCAACGTTTTGCGGGAGCGCTTCGGTGAGGAGAAGATCTATCTCCTGGGCGAGTCGTGGGGCAGCACCCTCGCCGTCCTGGCCGCCCAGAGCCATCCGGAGCTCTACTACGCGGTGGTGGGCAGCGGCCAGATGGTGAGCCAGTTGGAGACCGATCGCCGGCTCTACGATGACGTCCTGGCCTACGCGGAGCGCACTGGGGAAGCCGGGCTTGCGCGGCGCATGCGGGGCTATGGGCCGCCGCCGTACGGCGACATGTACGCCTACGGCGAGGTGATGGGACTCTACGAGGTGCTGGGGGAGCCCTACACGCCGCCGCAGGCGTACGTCGAGCGCGGGACGTCCGCCGCCATCGGCCCCATGGGCCTGCTCGCCAGCGAGTACAGCCTCATCGAGCGACCCAGCGTCCTGCGCGGCCTTCTCGACATGTTCTCGGTGCTCTATCCGCAGATCCAGGATGTCGACTTCCGCCGCGACGTGCCTACGCTCGAGGTGCCGCTGTACATCCTGGACGGCCAGCACGAGCTGAAGGCGCGACGCGACCTGGCCCTCGAGTGGTTCGAGCAGGTGCAGGCGCCCATCAAGCGCCTGTACACCTTCGTGGCCGGCGGCCACTCGGTCGCCTTCGAGAACTTCGAGGCCCTGCACCGCGTCCTGGTCGACACGGTGTTGCCGGAGACCTACCCGGGCTCGAGCCTGGCGGCGGAGTGAGCGTGGACCGCGCGTGCGCCCTCAGGGCGTGCTACGCCCGTCGTAGGCGCGGACCAGCCACGCCGCCGGCGGCTCCAGCAGTCCCGGCAAGAACACCGTGACGCGCATCGAGGCGCCGGGCGCCAGCGTTCGCAGGTTCTCGTAGTAGGCGCTGGTCGCGAGCACCCCGTCGTGCGGGCCGAGCGCCGTGGCGCTCACCTTGATGAAGGCGCTCGGAGCGTCGCCGGTGTTCACGACGGTGGCGGTCACGCGCGTGCCGGCGGTGCTCGGCTCCGCGTGCACCTCGCGCACCGCGAGGTCCTCCGGTGGGGTCTCGGCGCGGCGCACGCTCAGGTCGACGCTCGCCGCCGTTGCCGGGGCGGAGCGGTACGGGTCGAAGGCCTGCACGGTGAAGGGGCTCCGGTCCCCGGGCGCGAGCAGGCGCAGGTCAGGCACGCCGGTCTGCCGGGCGAGGGGGTTGCCGGCCGCGTCGAGCAGCGTGACGCTCAGGCTCATGATGTCCACGGGGTGGGCCGTGTCGTTCTCGATCAGGCCGATCACGGCGGTCCCGAAGGCGTTGACGGTGACGCGGGTCGACACGACGCGCTGCGCGGCTGCGGGTGCGCTCACCAGCATCAGGGAGGCCAGCAGCGGCGCCAGGGCCCGCAGAGGGCCGGGCGGGTGTGGGTGCTCATGGGCCGTTGCCATGCCCTAGGGTAGCGGGCGGACGGCACCCGGCCGGTTCAGGCCGCCACGCGCATCAACACGAGGGCGACCAGGGCGCCGCCGGCGAAGGTCAGCAGGCCGCGCAACCGGATCTTCTGGAGCAACAGCAGCAGTCCCAGGCCGGTGACCGCGACGAGCGCCAGGAACCCGCCGGTCAGGTCGATGCCCCAACGCCACGCGCCGCCGGCGTCCCGGCCGCGATGCAGGTCGTTGAGAACCGCCACCCACCCCTGCTGGTCGATGGTGAGCTGGTAGGTGCCCGCCTGCATATCGATGAACACGTCGGCGGCGTAGCCGGGGGAGCGGAAGCTGAGCTGCCCGGAGGCGTCGTCGTTGTAGTAGTCACCCACGCGGCCGTGCACGCCGTTCTCGCTGCGCAGGTACTCCGAGACCTTGAGCCAGTCCACCTGGCCCCCCTGGTTCCAGCCGGCGGGCAGGTTGCCGTCGATCGTCTGCGTCACCTCGGTCGATCCCAGCATCAGGTCGGGGTGGTTGAGTGTGATGCCGGTCAGGGCGAAGAACAGCACCAGCAGCAGCGTTCCCGTGGAGATGTAGACGTGCAGCCAGCGGGCCCAGAGGTACAGGCGCGCCCTGGCCGACTTGCGGCGGGCAACGGCGTTACGAGCGGCTGCGGTACTCAACGTTGACGTCTCCGAGCTCCCCCTGGCCGGGGAGGGTGGCGCTGGTGGGGCCGTTGCCGAGCGACACTGCCTGGCGCACCAGCTCGTAGGGGCCGTGCTCCCGCGCCATCTCGACGTTCACCACGTACTCGCCCAGCGCCACGAACTGGCCGTGATCGTTCTTGCCGTCCCACACTAGCGCGTACGTGCCCGCCACGCGCGTGGGGCGCGCGACCTGGCTGAGCACCCGGGAGCCCATGGCACCCGTGCCGATGGCTCGGAACCAGCGCGACAGGTGCTCGAGGTAGCGGCGTCCGCGCCCCGTGTCGCACCACAGCGCGAGGGTGCGCACGGGATTGCCGTCGGCGTCCTCGATCCACACGGCCACGTACGGGTTGCGGTGGCGTCCGAAGCCGCCGATGTTGGTCTTGAAGGTCAGGGCGAGCTCCATCGCCGGGTCCCAGGTCGCCTGCGCGGCCCATCCCGCGGCGCGCGTACCGAACAGGGCGAAAGCCGCCGCACCCGCGCCCAGACGGGCGAGGAGGGTGCGGCGGCTGAGGTATCTCGATGCGTCGTGGTTCATGTGGTCCCGTCCCATCCTTGGCGATGCGGTGCGGCCCTAGCGGGCCATGCGGTCCTCGAAGGCCGCGTTGGTGGCCACCTCACCGTTTGCGGCCACCAGGCGGCAAGCGACGCCCGGCAGCCCGTCGGCGAGAGCCAGGCTCTCGTGCGCCGGGAGCACGCTGAAGGCTGTGGCCAGGACGTCGGCCGTGCTGCAATCGGGGGCGAGGACGGTGGCGGCGACCGTGTGCGCGACCGGGCGGCCGCTGCGGGGATCGAGCACGTGCGAGTACCAGCGGCCGCCGATCTCGAAGCCGCGGTAGCTCCCGCCGCTGCTCGCGATGGCGTCCCCATGGAGCCGCACGGCGGTGGTCGTCGGGGCGTTGTCCTCCGCGTGGCGGGGGTCGGCGACCGCGACGCGCGGGTGCTCCGCGCCGAGGTGGCGGATCTCGCCTCCGATCGTGAGCAGCACCTCGGTGGCGCCGGCGTCGGCGGCCGCCTGCGCGGCGAGGTCCACGATGCGCCCCTTGGCGATGGCATTGAAGCTCAGGCCATGGGGGAAGCGCTTCCGGGCGCGCCGGGCCACCGTGTCCAGCTCGTAGAGCGGGGCGCCGAAGTGGGCCACGACGCGCGCGATGTCTTCCGTCGCGGGCGGCTCGCCCGCCGTCTCGGCGGCCTTCCAGAGGGCCGTCAGCGCGTCGGTGCCGGGTTGGAAGGCGCCCCGCGTGCGCGTGATCCACGCCTGCGCCTGCTCCAGCAGCCAGGCCAGGTCCTCGGAGATGCGCTCGTCGTCGCCGGCCAGCCAGCGGTTGAGCTCGCTGCCGGGATCGAAGCGGGAGTAGATGGGCTCGAGCCGGTCGATCTCGGCCAGAACCGCCCGCTCGGCGCGCTTGGCGATCTCGTGGAATGGTGCCCGCAGCGAGAGCTCCAACTCGGTGCCCAGGACGTGGTCGTAGCGCACGCTGAAGAGGCGACCGTGGCGCGCGTTGGCGCCACGCAATGCGCGCGTCAGTTGGGTCCAGAGGCTCGGTTGCGTCACGATCGTCTGCTCCAGGTCTAGTTTCCCACGCCAGGATGAAGTCTGCCAGGCGGGTGTTGAGGAATCGTGCAGATGGGGCCCTCCCGCCCGGAACGCGACGGTCGGATGCCCCGGGCCGTCGGCACCGCGCCGTCCGGGCCGCGCCGTGCGAGCGTGGGGGGTACTGTCCCGGTGCGCCGTCGGCGCCACGGGAGTCGGCGGCGGCCGCCGCCGACGGTGCGAAGCCAGAGGGCGGGCACGTACCGGGGCGGGCATGCGCGCGGGCCGGGGAGCACAGCGCGCGGCCCGCCCACGGCGGGAGCGGGAAGACGGTGCAGGGCGACGCTCTCCCTACGTGCCACAGCTGACGAGGCTAGCGTGGCCGCGTTGGACCAGCGTTAATCGCCGGCGATCGGCCGCGCCGCGGGCCGGCCGAAGGTGGGGCTGGGCGCCCTGGCGGGTCAGTCCGTCTCGATCGGCGGCCCCAGGGCCGTCATGCCGTGGGCCGCGAAGAGCGCACGGACCTCGTCCGGGGGTGGCAACGCGGCGAGGGCCGTGGCGGCGTCGAAGAACGCCTCCATGTCCCCCGCAGGGGAGAAGGCGATGACCATCCGGCCGGGACCGTCCCCCACGCGCGCCCAGCCGTGCGGGACACCCCGTGGGGCCAACAACGCGTCACCGGCGTGCAGCCGGTGGCGCCGGCCGCCCACCTCGATGGCGTAGACGCCCTCGAGAACATAGAACCACTCCTCCTGCTCGTGGTGAACGTGGCGCGGCGGTCCGCCACGCACGTCGTTGGTCTGCTCCACCACGAGCAGGCCGCCGGCGGTGTCGGCGGCGCGCACCTTGACGGTGAGCGGCATGGCGCCGAACACCATGCGGGGGCGACCGTAACGGTCGCCCGCCTTCTCGACGTAGATGCCGGGATCCCCGGGCGGGTTCATGGGCGCTCCCTTTCGGTGTGGATGGGCGCTCCGGAACTCCGGAGCGCGAGCGCAGTGTAGTGCGCGCGTTGCTCGCCATGGGGCCCCCGGCGGGTGCATCGGTAGAACGCGGGGCTGCGCCGCCGCGGTTCGACCATCCCGTGCGCCGCGCCGCCTCCGGATCCCAGGACGGCCCGGACCGGCGTCAGCGCGCCCGCAACGCGCGTGGCAGCCCTCCCCGGAGGGTGGCGGCGTTGCTTCGGCTCATGCGTATGCCTCCAGGGTTGGCACGCGGTCCCGGTCGTCCGGGGCGTCGTCGCATCATGGAGCATATATTTGACCCTGTCAATCATTGATATTGCCAAATGTCAACTGGAACATCGATGCCGCGGTTCGAAGGGCGTAGCATGGCGCATGTCCGCATCCCCGCCCCGCTACCCCGATCTCGAACGCGCGCTGTTCACCGCCTCGCGCGGGTTGCGGACGCGACTCGTGAACGTCGCCCGCCGCTTCGATCTCACGCCCCCCCAGGCCATGGCCCTGCGTCGCCTGCGGGAGCCCTTCGCGATGCGGGACCTGGCGGCGACGCTGCGGTGCGATTCGTCGTACATCACCGCGTTGGCCGATGGGCTCGAGGCCCGCGGCCTGGTGGAGCGCGTGCAGGATGCCTCCGATCGGCGCGTCAAGCACCTGGTGCTCACCGAGGCGGGCCGCCGCCTGCGCAGCGAGATGCTGGACGCGCTGTGGGCGGGGCACCCACTGGCGAACCTGACCGACGAAGAGCGCACCACGCTCGACGGCCTGTTGGGGCGCATGGGGCTGGTGGGGGAGCGCCACGTCTGCGGCGCGTCGACGGGCCGTTCAGACCCGACCGGTACCCCGGATGCCGCTTCCGATTCCGGGGCCGACCGGTTGCCCGATGCCGGCCCGATGTCCGACACCGGCGCGATCGCGCGCAACGATCCCGCGCAGGGGCGGGCAGACGCCGGGGGACCGACCCCCCGATGAATAGGGGTGGCGCATGACGCGCATGTTCCGAAGGGGTGGGGAAGGCCGCGGGGGTCGCGGTGGCCCCACCGAGGAGAAGCGCTCCGTGGATCGGGCCGCTGTCTGGCGGGAGGTGAGGGGGCTGTTCCGGGACTACCGGCGCCAGCTGCTCATCGGTTTCTCCCTGATGCTGGTCAGCCGGCTGCTGGGGTTCGTGCTGCCCGCCAGCACCAAGTACCTCATCGACAACGTGCTGGGCAAGGGCGAGTGGACGCTGTTGGTACCCCTGGCAGCGGCCGTCGGGGTCGCCACCGTGCTGCAGGCGGGGGCCTCGTTCGCCGTCTCGCAGGTGGTGAGCATCTCGGCCCAGCAGGCCATCATGGAGATGCGCAAGCGCGTGCAGGAGAAGATCACGCGGCTCCCGGTCCGCTTCTTCGACAACACCCAGAGCGGCGTGTTGATCTCGCGCATCATGACCGACGCCGAGGGGATCCGGAACCTCGTCGGCACCGGCATCATCCAGCTCGTCGGGGGTGCGCTCACGGCGACGCTGGCGCTGGGGGTGTTGTTCTACCTCAACTGGCAGATGACCTTCGCCATCCTCGGGTTCCTGGTGCTGTTCGGTGGCGCGATGGCCTTCGCGTTCCGGACGCTGCGCCCGATCTTCCGGGAGCGGGGGCAGATCAACGCGGAGGTCACAGGTCGCCTGGCGGAGACGCTGGGCGGCATCCGCGTGGTCAAGGCCTACCGCATGGAGGAGCGCGAGCAGCGCGAGTTCGCCTCGGGCGTGCTGCGGCTGTTCAGCAACGTTCGCCGCACCATCACGGGCACGAGCGCCATCACCTCCTTCGCCACGGTCATCGTGGGCGCGATCGGCACGCTGCTCATCGTCCTCGGGGGGCAGGCCATCCGGGCCGGCAGCATGACCCTGGGTGACCTGGTGATGTACGTGGCGTTCATCAGCGTGCTGGCGGCCCCCATCATCCAGATGTCGTCCATCGGCACGCAGATCAGCGAGGCCTTCGCCGGGCTCGACCGCATCCGAGACATCCTCGGGCTCGACGCCGAGGACGCCCACGATGCCGAGCTCGAGCCGCTCACCGACGTGCGTGGCCGCCTCGAGATGCGCGACGTGCGCTTCGAGTATGAGGAGGGCGTGCCCGTGCTCCACGGCATCTCGCTGGAGGCGCCGGCCGGCACCACCACGGCGCTGGTGGGCTCCAGCGGGTCCGGCAAGAGCACCCTGGTGAGCCTCATCATGGCCTTCGCCCGGCCCACGGAAGGCAGCGTGTGGGTCGACGGCAGGGATCTGTCCGGCGTGCGGCTGGGTGACTACCGCCGGCACCTGGGCGTGGTGTTGCAGGAGAACTTCCTGTTCGACGGCACCGTCGCCGACAACATCCGTTTCGCCCGACCGGACGCGAGCGACGCGGAGGTCACGGAGGTCGCTCGCCTCGCCAACGCCGACCGCTTCATCCGCGGCTTCCCCGAGGGCTATGCGACCGTCGTGGGGGAGCGGGGCATCAAGCTCTCGGGCGGGCAGCGCCAGCGCATCGCCATCGCGCGCGCCCTGCTGGCCGACCCGACCATCCTGATCCTCGACGAGGCCACCTCCAGCCTCGACAGCGAGAGCGAGGCGCTCATCCAGGAGGGGCTCGAGCGCCTGCAACGAGGCCGTACCACGTTCGTCATCGCCCACCGCCTGAGCACCATCCGCAAGGCCGACCAGATCCTCGTGCTCGAGGACGGACGCATCCTAGAGCGCGGCAGCCACGCCCAACTGCTGGCCGCCGGCGGCCGCTACCGCGAGCTGTACGACAAGCAGTACCAGTGGGAGAGCAACGTGTTCGTCAATCCGGGCGAGGACTACGTGCGCTGAGGCCCTGCCCGGGTCGGCGGCTTGCCCCTTGTCCGACGACGCATGCGCCGGTACCATCGACGGGTGCCGAGCGAGCGTGCGCGCCGACAGACCCGCGCCGGGGCCCCCGTCGTCGAGGTGGTGGCCGCCGCGGTGCTGTTCGTGCTCCTGGTGGTGCCGATCCTCACGCTGCTGGCTCGCGCGGCGTCGCCCCAGCTCCTCGCTAGTCTGCTCAAGCCGGCGGCCGTCGAGGCGTTGCGGCTGAGCCTCGTCAGCACCGGCATCAGTTTCGGTATCACGGTGGTGCTCGGCACCCCGGTCGCGTACCTGCTGGCCCGCTACCGCTTCCCCGGCCGGCGCCTGTTCGATACCCTGCTTGGGCTCCCGATCGTGCTGCCGCCGGTGGTGGCGGGCCTCAGCCTTCTGCTCGTGTTCGGGCGGCGCGGGTGGCTGGGCGCCCCGCTGGCCGCGGCCGGCATCCACATCCCGTTCACGACGGCCGCCGTGGTGCTGGCGCAGCTCTTCGTTGCCAGCCCGTACTACGTGCGGGCCGCCAAGTCGGGTTTCGAGGCGGTGCCGGAGAGGCTCGAGGCGGTGTCCTGGACGCTCGGCAAGAGCCGGCGCGAGACGTTCTGGCGCGTGACGATCCCCCTCACCTTCCCCTACCTGGTCGAGGGTGCGGCGTTGGCATGGGCCCGGGCCCTAGGCGAGTTCGGAGCGACCATCGTGTTCGCCGGCAGCCTCGCCGGGCGCACGCGTACCATGCCATTGGCCATCTATTCGGCGCTGGAGAGTGACCTCGATGACGCGCTGGTCCTCGCCGCCGTGCTCGCGGTGGTGGCCTTCGTGTTGCTCTTCGCCTTCCGCTTCGTGCTGCGCCTGCGCGAGGTCGACGCGTGAGGCAGGCGGAGCCGGGCGCCACGGATGCGCCGGTGCTGGACCTCGACGTGCGCCTGCCGTTGCGCGGCTTCACCCTCGCGCCGGTCCTCAGGACCCACAGCCCCCGCATCGCGCTCTTCGGCGCCTCGGGCTCCGGCAAGAGCCTGACGCTCGAGGTCATCGCGGGCCTGGCGCGCCCCCGCGCTGGGTTCGTGCGGCTCGGCGGTGAGGCGCTGTTCGATGCCGACGCGCGCGTCAACCTGCCACCCCAGCAGCGCCGCGTCGGCTACGTGCCCCAGCGCTTCCATCTTTTCCCCCACATGAGCGTGGCGGCCAACGTGGCGTACGCGCTTCGCTCGGGCCGCCGCGAGCGCGGGCGCGTCGCCGAGCTGCTCGACGTCGTGGGCCTCGCCGGCGTGGCGGACCGCCTGCCCGGAGAGGTTTCGGGCGGCCAGCAACAGCGCGTGGCGTTCGCGCGGGCGCTGGCCGCGGAGCCGCGCCTGCTGCTGCTCGACGAGCCCTTCGCATCGCTCGACGACATCGTGCGCAGTCGACTGCGGCGGTATCTGGCCGAGCTGCTGCGACGCATCGGCACCCCAACCCTGTTGGTGTCGCACAACCTGGTCGAGGCCACCATGCTGGCGGACACCGTGGCCGTGATGCAGGGTGGCCGCATCGTGCAGGTCGGTAGCGGCGACGACGTCATGCTGCGCCCGGCGGACACCTACGTGGCGGAGCTGGCGGGCATGACCAATCGCCTCCACGGCACGGTGCGGGACTCCCACGGCGGCCGCATGCGCGTCGATTGGCAGGGGCAGGTACTGCTGGCTCCCGCGTCCGGGGCGCGGCCCGGCGAGCGGGTCACCCTCGGGATCCGGCCCGAGCACGTGCTGTTGCCCTCGCTGGACGCGGGCGCGCCGGCGGCCACCCGGGACGGCACCGTCGACGCCACCATCGCCGGGACCCTGCAGGAGGGTCTGGAGCGCCGCGTCACGCTCCACACGGTGGCCGGCGACAGCCTCGAGATGATGCTCTCCGAGCGCATCTTCCATCGCTACGACCTCGCCGTGGGGCGCTCCATCGCCGTCCGGCTGGAGGCGCACCACCTGTGGCCGCTGGCCGAGGCGGAAACCCGTCGGGCGGAACCCGACGCAGCGTCGTCGGGTGCCCGGGTGCCTCCGGGGCGCCGCCGTTCACCCGACCGCTGAGACGTCGGGCCCCTCGGGTGCGAGTCGCGTGCGGGACGGATGTCCATGGTCGCGAGCGGCCGGCGGCGCTACCGTGACGTCAGCACCCGCACCAGGGCCCGCCCACGAGGCGCCCCTGGTCGAGGGGGCGATCACCTAGGCGATCGTCCCCCTCCGGGGCCGTCCGGGCGACCGAACGACCTGTCGAATTGGCGAAGGGACTGCGTTAGGCGCAGTCCCTTCTCTATCTTCCCGGGGGTGGGCCAACGCCACGAAAGGTCACGTCATGAAAAAGACCACCAGGCGTACGTTCCTCAAGCAGTCCGGAGCGGTGGCCGGCACGATGGCGTTGGGCAGCCTCGTGCACGCACAGCCGTTCGGGACCCAGACCGGGACCCTTCCCAACTTCGATACGTTCACGAGCCTCTCGGTCTCGCACTGGGGTGCGTACTACGCCGAGGTCATGGGCGGCCGCTTCACCCGCGCAACCCCCTTCAAGGACGAGCAGCACCCTTCGCCCATGATCCAGGCGATGCCCGACCTGCTCTACGCCCCGTCGCGCATCCGCTACCCGATGGTGCGTCAGGGCTTCTACAAGGACCGCGGCAACAGCGACACCACCAAGCGGGGCGCCGAGCCGTTCGTGCGCGTCTCCTGGGATGAGGCGCTCACGATGGTCGCCGACGAGATGCAGCGCGTCAAGGGCGACTACGGCAACACGGCGATCTATGGGGGCAGCTACGGCTGGAATAGTGCGGGCCGCTTCCACTCGGCATCCGGCGCTCTCCGCCGCCTGCTGGCCCTCTACGGTGGCTACGTCTCCTACGTCAACACCTACAGCGCGCCCGTGCTGCCGGTCATCACGCCGCATGTGCTGGGCGATTCGCGTCCCGCCGCCTCGGCCTGGCCGACCATCATCGACAACAGCCAGCTCGTGGTGTTCTTCGGCTACAATCCGCTCGTCAATTCCGACATCCACTCGGGCGGCGACGGCAACAACTTCGACTTCTACTGGCTCTCGAAGCTCAAGGAGAAGGGCACCCCGGTTGTCTCGGTCAACCCGCTCAACGAGGACACCGACATCTTCCTGGGGACCGAGCGTATCGCCATCCGTCCGAACACCGACACCGCGCTGATGCTGGGCCTGGCGCACGTGCTCTACACCGAGAAGCTCCACGACCAGGCGTACCTCGACAAGTACACCGTCGGCTTCGACGCCTTCGCCAAGTATCTCACCGGCGAGAGCGACGGCCAGGCCAAGACCCCTGAGTGGGCCGCGGCCATCACCGAGGTCCCGGCCGACGCCATCCGCACCCTCGCGCGTCGCATGGCCGCGGGCCCCACGGCCCTGATGGGCGGCTTCTCGCTGCAACGCGCCGAGCACGGCGAGCAGCCCGTGTGGGCGATGATCACCCTGTCGGCCATGCTGGGCCAATTCGGCAAGCCCGGCGGCGGCGCGCAGATCAACTTCCCGCCGGGGCTCGGCGTGCCCACCGGCTCCGCACCCAGCGTGTCCGGCCTGCCGGGGATCGCCAACCCCGTGTCCGACTTCGTGCCCATCAACATGTGGGTCGATCAGCTCCTGAACCCGGGCGGCACCATCGACTACGACGGCCAGAAGATCACCTACAACGACATCAAGATGGTCATGTGGGCCGGCGGCAATCCGCTCCACCACGCGCACGACATGAACCGCGTGATCAAGGCCTGGCAGCACCCCGAGACCATCGTCGTCAACGACTTCAATTGGACGGCCACCGCGAAGTACGCCGACATCGTGCTGCCGGCGACCACCACCATGGAACGCAACGACATCACGTCCAGCAGCCACTACATCCTGGCCATGAAGAAGATCTCCGAGCCACTGTTCGAGGCCAAGGACGACTTCCAGATCTACACCGAGCTGGCGGCCAAGCTGGGACTCGAGGAGCAATACACCGAGGGCAAGAGCGAGATGGACTGGCTGCGGCAGCTCTACGAGACGGCTCAGAAGGCCGGCGCCGCGCGCGGTCTCGACGTGCCCGACTTCGACAACTTCTGGGACCGCGAGTACCTCGCCTTCGACGAGCCCGCCGCGTCGAGCCAGGTGGTCGCGTACAGCGACTTCGTTGCCGACCCGGCCATGAGCCCGCTCGGTACCCCGTCGGGCAAGATCGAGATCTCATCCGAACAGATCGCGTCGTTCAATTACGACGACTGCCCGGGCATGCCGACATGGCTCGAGCCCTCCGAGTGGCTCGGTGGCGAGTTGGCCAAGACCTACCCGCTGCACGTCATCACGCGCCATACCAAGTACCGCCTGCACTCGCAGCTCGACAACACCTTCATCCACGACTGGTACGAGGTGCAGCAGCGCGAGCCGATGTGGATCCATCCGGACGAGGCGGCGGCTCGCGGTATCGCGGACGGCGACGTGGTGCGCGTCTTCAACGCGCGCGGCGAGATGCTCGCCGGCGCCGTCGTGACCGACAAGATCCGCCCCGGTGTGATCATGATCAGCGAGGGCGGCTGGTACGACCCGGCCGAGCCCGGCAAGGTCGGCACGCTCGACAAGCACGGCAACGTCAACATGGTCACCACGGACAAGGGCGACTCGAAGCTCTCCCAGGGCAACCCGTCCAACACGGCGCTCGCTCAGGTGGAGAAGTACACGGACGCCCTGCCGTACGTGACGGCCTTCACGCCGCCGGCCTGAGCGGACCTGCGGGCGCTTCGGCTGCCTGAGAACACGAGACCGGGGCCGGCGAGATGCCGGCCCCGGTCCTTCGTCGTCCGAGCGTGCGCTCGGTAGCCTGGATCAGCCGCCGAGGCTCGACATCGCCACTTCGGTGACCTGCCCCAGCTCCCAGTGATGCTCCCTGGGCTTGCCGAGGATGACGGCGTGCATCAGGTCGCGCACCCGCTCCGGGCCGTCTCGCCTCAGCGCGTCACGGAGCGACACGCCCAGGTCGAAGGCCAGGCAGGGCCGCACCGTCCCGCGCGCGTCCAGCCGGAGCCGGCTGCAGGTGGCGCAGTACTTGTCCGAAACGGGCGTGATGAAGCCGACCTGGCCGAGTCCTCCGGGAACGGCCCAGTAGCGCGCGGGGCCGTTGCCGCGTGCGGCCGTCGCCGGCACGAGCCCGCGACGCCGCACGAGCTCCTCTCGCTTCTCCGTCAGGTCGACGAATTGCAGGCCCGCGACCGTGGCCTGTCCGATGGGCATGTACTCGATGAAGCGCACGGCGATGGGCCGCTCCACGGCGAGATAGTCGATGAGGGACTCGATCTCGTCATCGTTGACGCCCCCCATCACCACGGTGTTGACCTTCACGGGCGCGAGCCCCACCTCCATGGCGGTCTCGAGGCCGGTCAGCACGGTGTGCAGATCGCCCCCGCGCGCGATCCAGCGGAACTTCTCCGGATCCAGCGAGTCCAGGCTGATGTTGATGCGATCCAGTCCGGCGTCCTTCAGCTCGCGGGCGTGGCGCTGCAGGAGGTACGCATTGGTGGTCATCGACAGGTCGTCGATCTCGCATCCGTCGCGCATCGCTCGGACGAGGTCGGGCACGCCGCGCCGCACCAGCGGTTCGCCACCGGTGAGGCGGAAGTTGCGGATCCCGATCTCGTTGGCGATGCGCGCGATGGTGACGATCTCGTCGAAGGTCAGGAAGTCCTCATGACTCCCCAGCGGCACGCCGTCCACCGGCATGCAGTAGCGGCAACGGAAGTTGCAGCGATCGGTGAGCGAGATGCGCAGGTAGTCGACCTCACGATCGAACGCGTCCCTCATGCCGAGGACCTCCCGTCGAGCCGGTTGCGTTCCCCATCGAGGAACGCGAGGAGGAGCCGAGCGGCCCCCCGGTAGTACTCCGTCCGCGCGTGTTCGTCGACGTCGGCACACCAGCGCGGCAACCAGTTGAGCAGGTGCGCCCGCAGGAAGGACGCCTCCGCCTCGCCGCCGAGGGCGTCCGCGTCGCCGTCCCGGGCGATCAGGTGGGCGAGGACCGCCAGCTCGACGGCCGCATGGTCGGCCGGCGCGGAGAACTCGCGGGCGACCTCGATCCTCTCGCGTTGGAGCGTGTCGATGACGTCGGCGTAGGCCTCGCCGTAGAGGCGCCCATCCGGGCTGGTATACACGGACTCGTAGGGCGGCGCCTGGCCCGGACCCGGTCCGATGAAGAGCTGCGCGTAGTCCACCGCCAGGTCCAGCAGAAGCTCGTCCAGGTCGTCGCCGTCACGGTTGGCAAGATAGTCTGCGAGCGCCTCGGCGGGTTCGGCCAGCTCGAACTCGGCCGCGCGCGCCTGCAGCAGGTCCAGGAACTCCGGACTCGTCTGGATCTCCCAGGACTCGCGGTCCTGTTCGCGGGCGAAGACCGACGAGAACCAGGTGTAGAGGTCGGCGCGGCTTTCGACTGGTTCGGCTTTGTCCTGGACTGCATTCATGGCATCACTCCGTTAACCTGATCGCTCGAGTCCGATCGCTTGCCGCGGCCGATCCGCGGCCCATCCCACTGCTCCACCGAGGCTCTATCGTTTCGCTCCACGCGGCCCGACCGCGCCCGGCCGACGCCCGGCGTTCTGATGGGGCACGCGCGCGCGTCCGAACGGTCACGACCACGTCATCACCTGCACGACCCCACCCGGGGCTACATCCCGCCAGGGCTGGGTCACCGCCAACACGTCGGCGTGCGCGACGTCGACGGGACCGGCGGCGCGTTGCGGACACAGCCGTTCCACCACCATCGCCCCGTCCGGGTCGGTTCCGCTGATACGCGCGGGCCAGAAGGCCGTCTTGTCCCGGCCGTGGGCGAACTCCGCCCCCGCCCGCGCCGGCCGGCGCGCGAGGTACGGCGGCGGATCCGTTCGCCCCAGGCGACGGTAGAACCACACGGTCGCCAGCACCTGGAACACGATCCATGCCGCGGCGGGGTTGCCGGGCAGGGCCAGCAGCGGCGTCGCCCCAAACGTGCCCAGCGTCACCGGCGCTCCCGGCTTGATGCGGGCCCCGGAGAAGGCCACGGTGCCCGCGTCGATCAGCACTCTGCGGACGATGTCGTGGCGGCCGAACGAGGCGCCCCCGGTGGTGATCACGAGGTCGACGTCGT
Source organism: uncultured Trueperaceae bacterium (assembly GCA_963739805.1). Taxonomy (GTDB): domain Bacteria; phylum Deinococcota; class Deinococci; order Deinococcales; family Trueperaceae; genus CAVUBJ01. Next base: position 1,230,006 of record CAVUBJ010000009.1, on the reverse strand, counting down.
CGTGCTCGCGCAGCAGGGCGCGCAGCGTCGCGGCGTCGTCCCGCACACGGCGGAGCGCCACCACCTCGCCCCCCGCCCGGGCCACGAGTGCGGCGACCGCGGGTCCGTTGGCGTTGTACGCGTAGCCGTAGGGGAGCTGCTCGCCGGGCTCGACGACCTCGTCTCCGGTTCCGATCACCGCCACGCGCGGACGGCGGGCCACCGTAAGCTCCGCATGCCCCATGGCGGCCGCGAGGCCGATCGAACGCGCGTTCAGGAGGGTACCCGCGCGCAGGTAGACGCCGTCGTGCGCGAGTTGCTCGCCGCGCCGCCGGATGTCCGCAGCTCGGGCGGGTTCCCGCAGCGCCACCGTGTTCATGCTCGCCTGCACGGCCTCGACCCGGACGATGGCATCCGCGCCGTCCGGGATGGGTGATCCGGTGTAGATGCCCACGGCCTCGCCGGCGTGGATCGTGTGCCCGAACGGGCGCCCAGCCGGCGCGTCCCCCACGAGCTTCAGTCGGACGGGCCGTGCGGGGGTCGCCGCCAGCGTGTCCTCCAGCCGGCAGGCGTAGCCGTCCATGGCGGAGACGTCGCACGCGGGCACGTCCACCTCCGCGCCCAGATCGGCCGCGAGCACCCGCCCGTCGGCTCCCCCGAGCCGCAAGCGTTCGACCGCGACCTCGCCCGCGCAGGCAGCCACCCGGGCCACCGCCTCCTCCAGCTCGGTGCCCGTCGCGGCGGTCGCCGCGTTCAGGCCGGGCATGGGAAGAGCCGATCCCCGGGCTCGGCGAAGCATGCGAGAGGATTCCACGACGCGGTCACCACCTTGTACCCTTCGTTCGTGTGCACCACGCACGAGGGTCGTGGTGACGGCACGTAATCTATATCCGGAGCCTAGCCTCGTGGGCGCCGCCCCACGAGAGACCAATGTCCCGCACGCGTGCGAGTACCGTGGTGTCAACGGGCTCGTCCCGAGATGGAGGCATGGACATGCGCATCCGCCTGCGTGAGAACGGCTCGCTGGTGATCGACCTACCGGAGGGCACCGTCTTCAGCATCAATGGTGAGGAGCGGACGCTGACGCGGCCGAAGCTGGCTCTGTGCCGCTGCGGTACGTCCGGCGACAAGCCCTTCTGCGACGGCAACCACCGCAGGGTGGACTTCGAGGCCGAGGGCGGCTCCCTCGACGTTCCCGAGCAGGAGGCCGCCCTGCGCTGAACCCGGGCCGCGCATCGGGCCCGGCGGCCACGCTGCGGGAAAGCCGGGTTGGGATTCGTCGGCCCACAGGGGAGCGCACCGGGCGGTGGCTGCCCGGCGCGCATGGTCGTGGCCCCGCTGTGTTCCCCATCGGGGCCACCCATCTCCGTGGTGCCCGTGCGCTAGCGGTCGTACACCTCCGGCCGCCGGTGCGTGAGGCTCGGGATTCGCGAACGCGTGGCGGGCACCGACGCGAGCTCGAGCCGGGCGAGGGTCACCCCCGCGCGGTCGGGGGCGCATGCCACCACCACCCCCCAGGGATCGACGACCATACTACGGCCGTAGGTCTGGTGCCCGTCGGGCACGGGACCGATCTGGGCGGGCGCCACGACGAACATGCCGTTCTCGATGGCGCGGGCTCGCAGCAGCGTCTCCCAGTGGTCGCGCCCGGTGTAGAGCGTGAAGTTCGCGGGCACGAAGGCGACCACCGCTCCGCGGAGCGCCAACGACCGGTACAGCTCCGGGAAGCGGAGGTCGTAGCAGATCGACAGCCCCACGCGCCCGATCGGCGTGTCGGCCACGACGATCTCCGAGCCCGGAGTGACGCGGGCGGACTCTTTGGCAACGACATGGTCGCCGATGGTGACGTCGAACAGGTGGAGCTTCCGGTAGGCGGCGAGCGTCCGTCCGTCCGGCCCGATCAGGAGGCTGGTGTTGAAGATCTTGTCCTTGTCTCCGGTGGTCTCGCCGATACTCCCGGCCAGGAGGTGGATGCCCAGACGGCGGGCCGTCTCGGCCAGCGCCTCGCTCGTGGGACCGGGGATGGGTTCCGCGGCGCGTACCTTGGCCTCGTCGTGTCCGGCGCCGCCGCGGATGTGGAAGTTCTCGGGCAGGGCCACCCACTGCGCGCCCCGATCGGCGGCCTCCTCGACCCCTCGTATGGCGGCCTCGACGTTGGTTCGTTTGTCGGCTCCCGCGTCGGTCTGAACGAGTCCGACGATCACCTCGGCCATGCGCTCACGCTCCTAACGGGTCTTCGAGTGTCGCGGCTGCGGCGGATCCAGCGGGGAAGGCGATCGCGGCTCGGGGCGGGAACGAGACCTGGACGGTGTCCCCGGGCGCGGGCCGGTAGCTGTCGTCGGCGTTCAGTGCCCTTGCCACCAGGCGCCGGTTGTTGGGGAAGGCGAGGTGGTAGCGCAGATCGGGTCCCAGTAGGAGCACCTCGTCCACCCGGAGTTGCAGGCGGTTCACCGGCGCGCCCGCGGGATCCGCCGACACGTGGCACCGTTCTGGGCGCACGGACACCACGACGCGGTCGCCGGCGTCGTGCCGGGTGGGCGCCCGGACGGCCACGACCGCGTCCGTGTCGGTCAGGCGCACACGCGCCTCGTCGTCGTGCCAACCCTCGACCGTGCCGTCGAGGAGGTTGGTGGCCCCGATGAAGCGGGCGACGAACAGGGAGGAAGGGGAGGCGTAGATCTCCTCGGGCGGTCCGATCTGCTCGATGTGGCCCGCGTTCATCACCGCGATGCGGTCCGACATCACCAGGGCCTCGTCCTGGTCGTGCGTGACGTAGACGGAGGTGATACCGAGCTCGCGCTGCAGGCTCTTGAGCTCGAAGCGCATGGCCTCCCTGAGCTTGAGGTCGAGGTTGGACAGCGGCTCGTCGAGCAGGAGGACCGCCGGCTTCAGCACCATGGCGCGCGCCAGTGCGACACGTTGTTGCTGCCCGCCCGAGAGCTGGCGAGGGTACCTGCGCTCGAGGCCGGCGAGTTGGACGCGCTCGAGGATGTCTCCGACGCGGCGTTGGATGTCGGCTCCGGGGAGCTTGCGCATGCGCAGGCCGAAGGCCACGTTGTCGAACACGCTCATGTGCGGGAACAGGGCGTAGCTCTGGAAGACCATGCCCGTGTCGCGCTCGTACGGCGGCAGCTCGGTGACGGGACGGTCCTGGATCGTGATTACCCCCGCGGTGGGATGGATGAAGCCGGCGACCATGTTGAGCGTGGTGGTCTTGCCGCAACCGGAGGGCCCCAGCAGCGTCAGGAACTCGCCGCGTTCGACGACGAAGGAGGCCTCGCGCACGGCCACCGTATCCCCGAAGCGCTTGCTTACCCGGGCCAGCTCGATGTCGACCGGCACGATCATCCCCTCCCGTACAGGAACTGCGTGAAGCCGCCGACGCGCTCGGCGACGGCGACGATGACGAGAACGACCAGCAGTGAGACCATGTTGACCGCGGCCAGCGTCGGGTCGAGGCGGTACTCGAGGAAGTTCAGGATCCGGATCGGCAACGTGGTCACGCCGGGGCGCACCAGGAACAGGGAGACCGGCACGTTGTTGAAGGAGATGACGAAGGCGAAGGTGAGGCCGGCGAAGACCCCGGGCTTCATCAGGGGGAGCGTGACGCGCCAGAACGTCTGCCAGGGCCGTGCGCCAAGGTTCTGCGCCGCGCGCTCGAGGCTCTCGTCGAAGTTGAAGAGGCTGATCAGGATCATCCGCACGGCGAACGGCACCGTGATCACCACATGGGCCAGGAGCAGCGCCGGCAGGCCCAGGAGCCCGCCCATGTTGGTGAGGGTCACGAACTGCAGGATCGCGACGCCGGTGATGATCGACGGTACCGCCAGCGGCGAGAGCAGGAACGCCTGGAGCGCGGCGCGCCCGGGGAAACGGTAGCGGGCGATGGCGAAGGCGCCCAGACCGCCGAGCGCCCCGGACGCGAGGGACACGATGAACGCGAGGACCAGGCTCAGCCGCAGGTACGGCAGCCACTCCGAGGTCATCACGGCGGCGTACCAACGGAGCGACAGGCCCCGTGGCGGGAGTTGCAGGTACGGCTCCGGGTTGAGCGATGCCAGGATCACGACGACGACGGGCAGGAACATGAACGCGTAGAGCACGACGATGAGCGCTCGGAAGCTCCATGTGGGCAGGGTCATGGACGCGAAGCGCTTCATCCCTGGACCCGCCGCTCCACGCTGGTCTCCAGGCGTCCTCCCAGGACCACCACCACGATCACCGATACCAGCAGGACCAGCGACATCACGGCGGCCAGGGGCCAGTTGAGGAAGAACAACAGCTGCTCGTAGATCATGGTCGCGAGGACGTGGAAGCCGGAGCCGCCGAGGATGGACGGCGTGGCGTAGGAGCTGGCCGTGAGCGTGAAGCACAGGAAGAACGAGCCGAGGATGCCCGGGAGGCTCAACGGCCAGAGCACGCGTCGGAAGGTCTGCCATCGGTTGGCGCCGAGATTCTGGGCGGCCCGCTCCAGCACGGGGTCGATGGTCTGCAGCGTGCTGAAGATCGCGAGGATACCGAACGGGAGCAACACGTGCACCAGGCCGATCGCCACGCCCGAGAAGCTCTGCGCCAGGCGGATCGGCGCGGACGTCAGCCCGAGGTTCATCAGCCAGGTGTTGACCAACCCATGGTCCTCGAGGATCACGAGCCAGCCGTAGGTCCGGAGCACGACGCCGGAGAGCTCGGGCGCGAGCACGAGGGCCAGGAGCAGCCCCTTGAAGCGGGAACGCGTACGGGTGAGAAAATAGGCGACCGGATAGCTCATCGCGGTCACGACGGTCGCGACGAGCGTCGCAAGGAGAAGGGTGCGGCCGTATCCCGCCAGGTAGAACGGGTCCGTGAAGAACTTGCGGTAGTTCTCCGCCGTGACGGCCGGCACGATCAGGCCGGCGTCGAAGCGATACACGCTGATCACCAGCAGGTATGCCAACGGGGCGACGAACAGCAGCAGCAGGTACAACGTCGGCGGTGCGGCGAGCACGAGGGGGGCAGGCAACCCCTTGCGGGGTCGCCTGCCGGTCGAAGTGTCGCGTACGGGTGGGTTCACGCTACCTCAGCGCCGGATCTCGCGCTGCCAGCGTTCCGTCCAATCCGGACGCACCTGAGCGATCTCGAGCTGATCGGGCAGGAGCAGGCTCTCGAGGTCCTGCTGGCTGGTGATCTGCGTGGCGGCGAAGTCCGCGGGCAGGTCGAGGTCGCTGCGCGCCGAGCCGACCTTGTACGCCAGCGCCCAGTTCTCCTGCTGCGTCTTCTCCAGCCAGAAGTTCACGAACTGCTGCGCCAACTCCATGTGCTCGGCCTTGGCCGGGATGTTGAGCGTCGGCAGCAGCGGGATGGTGCCCTCTTCGGGGATCAGGAAGTCCACGGGCAAGCCCGAGTCCTTGAGCAGCTGCGCGCGGCCGCTCCAGTAGGGGAGGATCCACGCCTCGTCGCGTTCGACGTACTGCGCCATGACCGACGACGACGACTCGATCGCCGCGGTGCGCGGCGCCAGCTCGGCGATGGCCTCGAAGCCAGGGTCCACCTCGAACAACGAGCCGCCATTCATCACGGAGGTGACCTGCAACAGGTACACGGCCATGATGCTGGTGATGTCCGGGATCACCACGTGGCCCGTCCACTGCTCGTCCCACAGCGCCTTCCAGGAAGTCGGCGCGGGATCGACATGGTCGGTGCGGTACATCAGCGACATGTACTGCAGCTCGTGGACGGCGCCGCACTCGCCGACGCTGGCCTGGATGTCGGGATTGAGCTTGGCGAGGTTGGGGATGGTGTCGGCGGACAACGTCGCCAAGACGCCCTCGCGGCAGCCCTGGAGCGACTCGGGTGCGGTCATGACCACCACGTCGAAGCCGGGGTTGCCGCGGGTGGCGCGGATCTTGGCGTAATCCTCGGCGGCGGAGCCGGTGGCGTCGTACACGACATCCACGCCGAACTGCTCCTCGAACGGCTGGATGATCGTGTTCATGATCAGCTCTTCGTACTGGGCGCCGTAGCTGTTGACGACCAGGCGTTGGGCCGATGCGGCGGCGAGGGCGGTAAGGATGGCCAGCGTTGCGATGCCGGCGATAGCGAATCGTCTCATGGTCCCCTCCTAGGGTGCCGTATGCGTTCCCCCGGGTCAGCGTGCGAGCGTCTCCTGGTAGTAGCCTTCCACCTCCTTCAGGTGCTGGTTCATGGCCTCGGCGGCGGCCGTGCCGTCCCCGGCCCGGACGAGCGAGGCGATGTGGCGGTGCTCGCGGTCCGTGCGCTCGAGCACCGCGCGGATGTCGCCGCGGTCCGCGAGCTTGCGCAGGACCTGGTGGGATCGTAGGAAGTCGTACACGCGCCCCACCAGTTGCGCCATGAGCCGGCTGCCGGAGCAGTCGGCCAGGTGCCGGTGGAATCGTTCGTTGGCACGCATCACATCGCCCAGCAAGCCGGCGTCGATGGCGGCGCGGGTGTCCGCCAGGATGGCGTCGAGCTCCGTGCGCTGTTGCTCGGTGATGCGCTCGGCCGCCAGGCCCACCGTGATCCGCTCGATGGCGACGCGGGCCGCCACGGCGTCGCGGATGTCCTGCGGCCCGATGACCAGGGCCCGCACACCACCGCCGGGGGAGGCCGTCACGAAGCCCTCGTTCTCCAGCATGCGCAGGGCCTCGCGTACCGGCGTTCGGCTGACACCGAGGTCTTGGGCAAGCTGCGTCTCGAACAGGGGGCCGTCGGTCCCGAAGCCGCCGGAGACGACCTTCTCCTTGAGGTGGTCGTACACCTGCTGCGTCAGCGTGGAGGCCTTGATGGGCATCGTGCGTGCTCCTCGTGGGGCCGCTTGGACGTGTTTGCGTGTATGTGTGGATACACGATAGAGTGTAGCAACGTAGCTGTCAACCGGGAGGCGTTCATGTTCGAGCGTGTCGATGATGGCCTGATCACGGCCCTACGCGAGGTGTCCACGGGAACGCTGGGCCACCTGCTGGCCAACGGATTCATGGATTGGGAGATCCAACCCCTGTATCGTCCCGTCAAGCTGGTCGGCCAGGCCGTCACGGTGAGCTGCGCACCGACCGACAACAGCATCCTGGTGGAGGCCATAGAGCGTTGCCGGCCCGGGGACGTGCTGGTGTTGCATCGGCACGACGACCGCCGCCATGCGGCTTGGGGAGGGATCCTCTCGCTCGCGGCGCAGCGCGCGGGCGTCGCGGGGATCGTGATCGACGGTGCGGCCACCGACTGGGCGGAGATCACCGAGATGCGCTTCCCCGTCTTCTGCCGGAACCTCTCGGCCCTCACGACCCGCAAGCAGGACCTCGGCGGCACTGTGGGGTCCCCGGTTCCGTGTGGAGGTGTCACCGTACGCAGCGGCGACGTCATCCTCGGCGATGAGGACGGGGTCGTCGTCATCCCCCAGGCCGAGGTCACCGAGGCCGTGCGGCGGGGTCAGGAGAAGGAGCGAAGCGAGGCGCGCATGCGCGGCGCACTGCTCGAGGGTCGGTCGCTCCGCGAGGCGAGGGGCCGCTGACCGGGAAGCGCGGGGCGACGGACCCTCGACCGGCGGAACCCTCGGCGACCGCGGCGCGGGCCGACCCGTGGGGCAGGCGCGGCACCAGCCGCGCGATTCGCGTGAAGGCGCACGGGCACGTCCGCGCGGTGTTGGCGGGGCGTTCCTGCCCGTACCGGGCCCCGCGACGAGCGGGAAACGGCTGGTCCGTCACGTGCATCGAGCCCCCGGTGCCACGCCCTATGGCGCCGTGGTCAAGCTCCGTGCCGTCGACTCCGTCTGGGCGTTGGCGATCTCGCCGTAGTACAGGATACCGGGGGCGAACGGGCCGTCCGGCGCCGTGAGCGTGTCGATGGTCGTCGGCGGTGCGTAGGTGCGCAGCGACCACACGTAGGTCTGCGAGGCCGGCAGCCCCATCCCGGCCGCCGAGAGGTCCGGCATGGCGGCGTGATCGTCGGCGGAGTACACGTAGTACTCCGGGCCCGTGCTCGAAGCCGATGGGCGAAGGTGGAGCTCCACCACGCGCCCGGAGGCGCCGGACCAGGAGAACTGTGAACCCTCGGTGACCCCCGTGGCGTTGACGACGGGCAGCACGGGCGTGACCGGATCGTCGAAGGCGACCGCCAACCCGATCCCGTCGGGTGCCAGGTCCACGCGGTTGACCTCGCTGGTGGCGCCGTCGGCGGTGCGCGCCGCGAACGATGCCACGCCGGCGTGCGCCCCGGCGATCTGGGGCGTGGCGAACTGGAAGGCCGGCCCGGGGCTGCCCTCGGAGTGGAGGGTGAACGAGCCGCCCTCCGGGGTGAGCACCAGGTCGAAGCGGTTCACCAACGCGAAGCCGCTGGGTGGTTGGAGCGTGCCGCTCACCTGCTGGCTGCCGATGGGCGAGAGCGTGACGTCCTGGTTCGTGGAGATGCCGCCCGCGCTCACCATTACGCCGCTCCTGCAGCCGTAGGCCACGTAGCCGGTCGGCCCGCCGGCACTGGTGGTGAGGCGCAGGGCACACAGGGTACCCGTGAGGCCGGCGGCCCCGCGCCAACCGATACTCAGGGAGAAGCCGCCGTTGGTGACATCGGCGTCCTGCTGGGCGAGCTGGTGGTCCGTGAGGAACACCACCACCGCGCGGTCGCCGGGGGCGCCGGTGAACGTGCCGGAGAGCGTCCCGGCCACGGTGGCCACGTGCGCGGTGGCCGTGGCGGTCCAGATCGCCAGCGTCGGGTCGGGGCGGTCGACGCCCAGGTAGCTCACCGCCCGGGCGTTGGCGGCGTCGATGACGTGCACGTCGTAGGGAGCCTGGACCCCCGCGACGCTGAAGTGCCCCGCGGCGTCCGTGGTGACGGCCGCCGCTGAGCCCACGAGGACGGCCATGCTCGCCGCCGGTTCCCCCCAGCGGTCGACGACGCTGCCGTTCACGGTGAGTGTGGCGGGAGTCCCCGGCCCCGAGCACGAGCCGAGCGGGAGGACGAGTCCAACGATCGCGAGCGCCAGCACAGGGCGAAGGCGCATGCGGGCCTCCTTCCGGGCGGTCATCGGCCGACTCGGGGTGGCCCCCCGACCGCTTCGCACCACTGTAGCGGCGCGCGCCAGGCCGCGAACGTGCCCCGGGCGCAGGGTGGGACACGCGGCCGGGTAGCATGGGACGTTCCCGCGGGGCCCGGGCCCCGCGTCGGGAGGGAAGGGGAGGCGCATGAGCCCAACTGGGACTGGTCCGACCGGCGCGACGCTCGCCGGGGTGCGGCGCGGAGCCGCGCTCGCCGGGGCGGTGGCCCTGGCACTCGCGCTGTCCGGCTGCGCGCTGCTCGCCGTTGGGACACGCCGCTCGGTACCCGTGACCAGCCAGCCGGACGGGGCCGAGGTCGTACTCGACGGTCGTCGCGTGGGCACCACGCCCCTGGAGCTGTCGGTCGATCCCACGGTCGATCACGAGTTGGTGGTGCGCACGGATGTCGCCTCGCGCCTGGTGATCCTGCGCAGCCGTGTCCTCGGGCCGGGTGCGGGCTACCTGTTGCTCGACCTCGTGCCCAGCGCGGCGGCCGTGGGGGCCGGCGTGTTGCTGGCGCGGTCCCTGCCCGCCTGCGCCCAACCCGGCGGCTGCGGCACGCCCCCGCTGCTGGTGCTGGGTACCGCCGCCGCGGCCGCCGCGCCGTTCGTGATCGACCTCGGCAGCGGGGCCGTGAACGGCGTCGAGCCGGTCGCGGTCCGCATCCGCTTCGAGTGAGACGGGGCGCCGTGGTGCCCGCACGGATGGCGTGGTGCTGATGGTATGGCTTCTGCTCCTGGTGCCCGCGTCGCTCGTGGCTCAGTACCTTCTGCACCTGCCTCCGCTGTGGGTCTTCGTACTGGCGATCCTCGCCATCGTGCCGCTGGCCGAGTTCATCCGGCGCGCCACGGTGCAGCTCGCCGACCGTAGCGGGCCCGCGGTGGGGGGGCTGCTCAACGTCACCTTCGGCAACACGGCCGAACTCATCCTCGCGCTGTTCGTGCTGCGCACGGGCGAGGTGGAGGTCGTCAAGGCGCAGATCACGGGCTCCATCATCGGCAACACCCTGCTCGGGCTCGGCCTGGCGGTCCTGGTGGGGAGCATCGGACGCCGCCGGCAGACGTTCAGCAAGGACCGCGCGGGCCTCCTCTCGAGCCTCCTCATCCTGTCGTTGCTGGGGCTGCTGGTGCCGGCGCTGTTCAGCTACACCGAGCACGGCCGCGACGTGGTGAACGTCGCCGCGCTCAACGAACGTCTCAGCCTCGGCGTGGCTGCGGTGCTGATCGTGGTCTACCTGGCCAATCTCCTCTACACCCTGGTGACGCACAGCGACGTTTACGCGTCGGTCGAGGGGCACGGCACGGCCCGCTGGTCGCTGTGGGCCTCGCTGGGCGTGTTGGTGGCGGCCACGGCCGCGACGGCCGTGGAGGCCGAACTCGTGTCGAGGGGGCTACAGGCGGCCGCCGGCGCCTTCGGCCTGACGCCGTTCTTCCTCGGCATCACGGTGCTGGCCGTGGTCGGCAACGCCGCGGAGTACCTCGCGGCCGTGGTGTTCGCTCGGCAGGACCGCATGGGGCTGGTGCTCAGCATCACCGTGGGCTCGAGCATCCAGGTCGCGCTGCTCGTGGCCCCTGCCCTGGTGCTGCTGTCGTACGCCATGGGGACGCCGATGGACCTGGTGTTCTCCAACCCCCTGGAGCTCATCGCGGTGGCGGGTGCCGCCTTCATCGTCAACGCCATCGCCGCGGACGGCGAGACGACCTGGTTCGAGGGCGTGCTGCTGGTGGCGGTGTACGCCGTGCTGGCGATGGCGTTCTTCTTCGCGGTGCCGTGAGCCGCCGCGGGGTGGCGTGGTCGGCCGCCCCGTGCTCGGCCGGCCCGCTTTGTGACACGGTGGCCCTCGCGGCGGGGGTTCCCCATCGTGTCCGGCCCGGCGCCGCCGGCTTGTGCGGCACACGCCGCTCCGCCGCCGCCGTGCCGGTCTGCGGACCCTCAGGCTTCCGACGCGTCCCCCTCGCCCGCCAGGTAGAGCCAGGTGGGCACCACCGTGTCCGGATTCAGCGAGATGGAGTCGATGCCGCGCTCCAGCAGCCAGCGCGCGAAGTCCGGGTGGTCCGACGGCCCCTGGCCGCAGATCCCGATGTACTTCCCCGCGCGCTTGCAGGCGTCGATGGCGAGCGCCATCAGCTCCTTCACGGCGGGGTCGCGCTCGTCGAAGAGGTCGGCCACCAGGCCGGAGTCGCGATCGAGGGCCAGCGTGAACTGGGTCAGGTCGTTCGAACCGATGGAGAAGCCGTCGACGTGTTCCAGGAAGGCGTCGGCCCGCACCGCGTTGGAGGGGATCTCGCACATCATGATCACCTCCAGCCCGTCGCGGCCGCGCACCAGTCCGTGGCCGGACATGATGGCGAGCACCTCCCGAAGCTCGCCGACGGTGCGCACGAACGGCACCATCACCTTGACGTTACGCAACCCCATCTCCTCGCGTACCCGGCGTAGGGCGCGGCACTCCGCACCGAAGGCCCGCGCGAAGCGTGCCGAGCGGTAGCGCGCGGCGCCGCGGAAGCCGATCATGGGGTTCTCCTCGCGCGGCTCGTAGGCATCCCCGCCGAGCAGGTGGGCGTACTCGTTGGACTTGAAGTCCGACAGGCGGACGATCACCGGCTGGGGTGCGAAGGCCGCCGCGATGGTCGCGATCCCCTCGCGGAGCTTCTCCTCGTAGAAGGACGCGGGGTCGGCGTACCCCGCGCACCGCCGGTCGATCTCCGTGCGTATCGCGTCGGGCACCTCGGGGTACGCCAGCAGCGCGTTGGGGTGGACGCCCACGGCGTTGTTGACGATGAACTCGAGGCGGGCGAGCCCCACGCCGCGGTGCGGCAGCCCGGCGAAGGCGAAGGCGCGCTCGGGAGACGCGACGTTCATCATGATGCGTACCGGCAGTTCGGGCATGGCGTCGAGCTCGACGCGTTCGACGTCGAAGGCGACCGCGCCGCGGTAGATGCGGCCCTCGTCGCCCTCGGCGCACGACACGGTCACCTCGTCGCCGTCGGGCAGCACCTCGGTCCCGGCTTCGGTGCCGACCACGGCGGGGATGCCGAGCTCCCGGGCGATGATGGCCGCGTGGCAGGTTCGCCCGCCGCGGTTGGTGACGATGGCGGCGGCGCGCTTCATGACCGGCTCCCAGTCCGGGTCGGTCATGTCGGTGACCAGCACGTCCCCCGCCTGCACGCGCGCCATCTCGGCCGCTCCGGCGACGACCCGCACGCGCCCGCCGGCGATGCGGGAGCCCACGGCGCGGCCGCGCAGCAGCACCTCGCCCGACCCCCGCAGGCGGTAGCGTTCGAGCACCCGGCCGCTGCGGCTCTGCACCGTCTCCGGGCGCGCCTGCAGGATGTAGATGCGGCCGTCCTCGCCGTCGAGGCCCCACTCGATGTCCATGGGGCGGCCGTAGTGCTCCTCGATGGCCAGGGCCTGGCGGCCGAGCTCCGCGAGATCGGCGCCCGAGAGGCAGAAGCGGCCGCGGTCGGCCTCCGGCACCGCGACGGTGGTGACGCCGCGGCCGCCCTTGCCGTAGATCATCTTCTCGGCCTTGGTCCCGAGCCGCCGCATGAGGACGGGCTCGAGCCCGGAACGCAGGGCGGGCTTGTAGAGGTACGTCTCGTCCGGATTGACCGCCCCTTGCACCAGCAACTCGCCCAGGCCGTAGGCCGCGGTGACGAACACGGCGTCCCGGAAGCCCGATTCGGTGTCGAGCGTGAAGGCCACCCCGCTGGCGCCGAGGTCGCTTCGCACCATGCGCTGCACCCCGGCCGACAGCGCCAGCTGTTCGTGGTCGAAGCCCTGGTGCAGGCGGTACGCGACGGCGCGGTCGGTGAACAGCGAGGCGAACACACGGTGGAGGTGAGCAAGCACGTCGTCGACGCCACGCACGTTGAGGAAGGTCTCCTGCTGGCCGGCGAAGGAGGCCTCCGGCAGGTCCTCCGCCGTCGCGGAGGAGCGAACCGCCACGGCCGGCTCGGCGCCGCCCTCGGCGGCGAGCTCGGCGTACGCGCTGCGCACGGCGGTGGCGAAGGGAGGCGGCAGCGGCGCGTCGAGGATGAGCCGGCGGATCTCGCCGGCGCGTTCGCTCAGCAGGGCCACGTCCTCGCCGTCGACACCCCGGAGCAGCGCGGCGATGCGGGCGTCCAGCCCCGCCTCGCCCAGGAACGCGCGATAGCCGTCGGCGGTGGTGGCGAAGCCGCCGGGCACGCGCACGCCGGCCTCGGAGAGGTTGCGGATCATCTCGCCGATGGAGGCGTTCTTGCCGCCGACCTGGTCGACGTCCCCCATGCCTACGGTCTGCAGGGGTCGGGTGAACTCCACGCGGTCCTCCTTCTGGCGCGCGCCCCGCATCGCGCGGTGCCGGCGCCGACCCCAGGGTAGGTACCGCCAGCGGCCGGCGCTGCTTTGTACTCGTGTGTGACAATGGGCGCGGAGGCGCGCCCATGGACCCGATCCCCGTCTACTTCGTGTCGGACCACACCGGCGTCACCGCGGAGGTGCTCGGACACAGCCTTCTGGCGCGCTTCGAGGGGCTGGAGGTGCACGGCGTCACCCGTCCGTTCATCAACACGCCCGAACGGGTGGACGGGCTGCGAGTCGAGCTGGAGGCCCTGCCGACGCCGCCGGTGGTGTTCTCCACCATCGCGGATGCCGCGCTGCGCGCGCGCCTAGGCGGCGGGCCGTGGATCCACCTCGACCTCTTCGCGCCCTTCCTGGATCCGCTGCGGGCGGCGCTCGGGCGCGAGCCACTGGCGCGGGCGGGCGCCTACCACGGCATCCGCGACCCGGCCAGCTACCAGGCCCGCATCGACGCCGTGGAGTTCGCGCTCGCCACCGACGACGGCTCCCAGGTGCGGCGCTACCGGGAGGCCGAGGTGATCCTGGTGGGCGTGTCGCGGGTGGGCAAGAGCCCGACCTGCCTCTACCTCGCGATGCAGTACGGGGTGCGCACGGCCAACTATCCGCTGGCCGACGACGACGCCGAGCGCGACGCGCTGCCGGACGCGCTGGCGCCCCACCGTGGTCGGCTGTTCGGCCTCACCATCGCCCCGGACCGGTTGTCGGAACTGCGCCGGCAGCGCCGGCCGGGCGGCGATTACGCCGCGCCGGCGCGCTGCAGCATCGAGGTGCGGCACGCCGAGCGACTATTCCGGCGCCACGGCGTGCCGTTCCAGGACACGACCGTGCTGTCGGTGGAGGAGCTGGCGGCCCTCATCCTGCAGCGGGTCGGTCTCGAGCGCCATCATTGAGGCGCTGCCGTATGCTCCGCGCCCGCCGCGGCGGGCGCGGAGCATACCTTCGGGTCAGCGCCGCGTGAAGCGGTAGTCCTCCGGTTGCCAGATCAGGGTCCAAGCCGGCTCGCCGGGTTCGCCGGCGGGCGCCAGCGTGAGCCCCGCCAGCGGCGGATCGAAGGCGACGTAGCGCGATTGGCCGTCCTTGTCGAGGTGGCGACGCAGCTCCTGCCGGAACTCTCCGACATCGAGCCACAGCCGACCGCCGTCCACCGTGACGGTGATGTCCCCCAGCGCGCCGTTGTGGAAGCGCCCCAGGAAGGGACGGAGCGCGGGCAGGTCGAGGTCGTCCTGCATGCGATCGAGGTACTCCGACACGTTGTTGCGGGTGTAGTCGAGCGCGAAGCGGAACGACGCATTGCTGTCGCTCGTGTCGAGCCCGAAGGCGTCCTCGAGCACCCGGCTTACCACCGCGCTGGCGAACACGTTGGCCCCGCGCGCGTTGGCGAGTACCACTACGCCCAGGTCCTGCTCCGGGAGCATCGCCACCGCGGCGGTGAATCCGAAGGTGTTTCCGTCGTGCTGGATGAGGCGCAGCCCCTTCCAGTCGCTCACCATCCACCCCAGCGCGTAGCGCACGTTGGCGTTGATCTGCGTCTGCGGCTCGAACAACGTGCCCAGGCCGTCCTGCGAGACGATCCGACGGCCCTCCGGCGTGACGCCCCCGGCGAGCAGGGTGAGGACGTAGCGGGCCATGTCCGGACCGGTGGACCACAGCGCGCCGGCCGGGGCGACGGGCATCAGCAGGTGCTCCGCGGTGAGCGGAAGGGGCTCGAAGGTGTTGTCCAGGGCGAGGCCGTGCGGCGTGGCCCCGGTGCCGGCGGCGCGCACCTGCAGCAGGGAGAGGGTGGTGTTGCGCAGCCCCATCGGCGTCAGGACCCGGCGCTGGAGCTCGGCGGCGTAGCCCGGGAGCATGGCATCGGGCGACGCGCCCGCGGCCACGGCCGCGATGTAACCGGCGGCGGCCACCATCTGGTTGGAGTATTGGAAGGTCTCCCCGACCTTGGTGTAGAGCTCGAAGCCGGCCAGCGTGCGCACCACCCCCTCAGCGCCCAGGGTGTCGGCGTTGAGCATGAACTCCAGGTCCCGCCGAGGCACGCCGGTGCAGGCGCAGACCAGGTTGCGCATGGTGAGGCTGCGCGTGGCCTCGGGGTCGGCGAGCGCGAAGCTGGGCAGGATGTCGACCACCGGCGTGTCCCAGCGCATGATGCCGTCGTCCACCATGGTGGCCATCATCAGCGTGGTGAACGACTTGGTGACCGAGCCGATCATCATCTGGTCGGTGGTGCGCAGGGGCTCACCGGTGGCCAGGGAGCGCACCCCGAAGGCGCGCAGATACGCCACCTCCCCGTTCTGCACGACGGCCACGACCGCGCCGGGGACCGTCGCCGCCGCGAGGGCGTCCGGCACGAACTGCTCGAGGTCGGGGGCGACGGCCTGGGTCACGGAGCGCGGTGCGGCGCCGCTCAGGTCCTCCTCCTGGAAGGCGAGCGCCTTGATGCTCGTGGCGATGACGCTGATCTGGGCCTGGCGCTTGACGTAGGCGTCGAGCGGTCCGCGGGCCAGGAACACCAGGACCTCACCGCCGTAGCGGTACCCCAGGCCGGCCACCACGGTGTCCCGCGGCGTGCGGTAGATGATCTGGACCAGCTCGTCGAGGTCGCCGGTGGCCGGGGGCACGGTCGTCTGCGCCGCATCGAGGTCGAAGCCCGGGTCGATGGTGCGCCACGCCTCGCCGATCGCGGCCTCGGCGGACTCCGAGGTGACCGCCAGGACATGGGTCTGCACCTGCCCGTCGGGATCGGTGAGCGTCAGGATGCCGTCCTCGGCCTGCGAGGACCAGCCGGCGGGCACTGTGACGCTGAACGTGTTCGTCGGGTCGGTGTAGGTGACGTCGGCGTCCGCGGCGGTCCCCGGCGGGGGCTCGGTCGTCGCCTGCGCGAGCACGACGCCGGGGGCGAGGCAGGCGAGCGCAAGGGCGGCGAGGAGCACCGACAAGCGCGTGCGCAGGGCTCGGCGGGGGCCGTGGTGTGCGGAACGCGACGCGCATCGGCACCGCTCCCGCATGGGGTCGTGGGGAAACATGCAATCACCTCGTAGGGCGCGCTGGACTCGGCGGTTTCGGCGCGCCGACGACCCGAGCATCGTCGGTCACGCGGCCGCCGGGTGAGCCCCGTCGGACGACGGTGCGTGTCGGACTTCGACCGACCCGCGTTCCCGGGCGGTGCGGTGGCGGAGTCGGCGCCCGTCAGCTGACCAGGAAGGGGAGCCCCCAGAGTATCACGAAGGGCAGGAAACCGGCGGCCGCCAGCCCCACCAGCACGGCGGTGCGCCGCCGCCAGCCGACCCAACCCGCCGAGGGCGACGCGACGATGGAGGCGGCCAGCAGCACCACCGCCACCGCGCTCACCAGCGACAGCGTGCGCAGTTCGTCGGCGTACGGTACCGGGGGCGTTGCTCCGCGCAGATCCGCGCCGAGAAGGAACCATAGGGTGTGGGCCCAACCGACCAGCAGGGCAAGATCCACGAGGCTGACCACCCCCTGCCACACGCGGACCCAGAACGCGCCGCGCGGGGCGTCGTCCCGCCAGCCGGTGTGGGTGACACCTACCGTGCGTGGCTGCAGCCGATTGTGCTGCCTGCGCCGGGCCGGCACCAGGCTCGCCGCGAGACCCGTCAGGAACACGAGGACGAAGGCCGCCGCCAGCGGGAGCTGGACGTACGGCGTGTGCCACCAGTCGCCTGCGGCCCCGGTGCGAGCGCCCGCCTGGTGGACCGACAACTCGAGGTGATCCCCTGCGCCGGCGGCCTCTTGCGCGGGCGCCACCAGCACCGCAGGCGCGGCGCCGGCCCGCGCGGCCGTCACGGTGGTGGGCGGGGGCGTGCCGGCCAACACGGCGGTCGTCCAGTCCAGCAGGGCCTCGCGGTAGCGGGCGTCGGCGAACCGGGAGGCCCCCCCGAGCCCATGGCCGGCGTCCGGCAGCACCACCAGACGGTCCCGGGTGTCTCCGCGTCGCTTCAGAACGGCGGCCAGCACCGCGAGCGTGCGGTCGCCGGGCACCAGGCTGTCCCGCCCCGCCACGAACGCCAGCACCGGGGCCCGTACGGACGGCCACACCGTCGCGGGATCGCGCAACGGGTCGTAGGCCAGGAACGGCAGGGCGTCGCGCGGCAACAGCGGCGCCAAGAGTGGGCGGGAGCGTAGAAGTACGCGCAGCGCCTGGTCCGTGGCCGAGACGGCGCGTGCGTTGAACCCCCGGGCCGTCATGGCCCGGGCCACGCGCCAGCGCTCCTGGTCGCCGAGGGAGGTGGCCGCCGCCGTGACCTGGACGAGGAAGGCCAGGTCGGCGCGTTGGGCCACCCAGGGCAACAACCATCCGCCCTGGCTCACGCCCCACGCCCCCACGCGGTCGAATTCGATGCCCGGTTGCTGCCGGAGCGCCTGCACGGCCGCCGCCACGTCGTTCGCGAGGTCGTCGAGTGACGCCGTCCTCCAGTCACCGTCCGAGGCGCCGGTGCCGCGCTTGTCGAACACCAGGGCGGCCACCCCGGAGGCGACGAACAGGGCCGCGTCCGCCAGGTACGCCGTGCGCGTCTCCGGACCGGAGCCATGCACCAACACCACGGCCGGCACCGCGTCCGAACCAGGCGGCAGCAAGAGGGTGCCGGACAGGGTCACGGCGCCATCGTGAAAGGTGAGTTCACGGACCTCCGCTCGGACGCCCGCCACCTCGACCGCGGCCGTGGTGGTACCGGCCGTGGCCTGCTCGGGCGCGATGCGTTCGGGCCCGATCCCCCCTGGTGCGGTCGGCGGCGGTGCCCCCGCGCTTTGCGCGCAGGCGAGCCCCGGTCCCATCATCGCCGCGCATATCACCATGGCCCACAGGAACAAGCGCCGCGGCGGCCACACGGGCCCACGCCCGGCCCTCACCGCGGCGCCCCGGAGCCCACGGGGCGTGGCTGGCGACGCCGGCGCGCGGTCCCGCGTGCCCGTCGGCCCTGCAGCATCGCGTGAACGCACGCCGCTCCTCCCCTCCCAGGTGGGGGAAGTATAGGCGATGCCCCGCCAGAGCAGGGAGGGACGTACGGCACGTGCCCAATTTGACGGTTCCCCGGTGCGGGCGGCCGTATCCTCGGGGCGTCTTACGCACGAGAAGGGACGAAGGGGGTAGCCATGGCAATGCCGCGGAACCATCGGATCGGTCCGGACCAGGCGGGGCGCAGGGCTGAGGATGGGGCCCGAAGCCGCCCCGGGCGCACACGCCCGCGATTTCCCCTGGCGACACGCGTGGGTGGGACCGGCCTCATCCCGTACCGACGGCTGCTGTTGGCGGCCGTACCTCTGTTGCTGCTGGCGGCCTGCACCCAGCCGGCCGGCCCCATCACCGTCCACGGCACGGTCGTCGACCTGTTGCTGCAGCCCGTGGCGGGGGTGGAGGTGTACCTGGGCACGGCGGGCGCGGTCCAGACGACGTCCGCGGATGGCAGCTTCACCCTGGCGTCGGTCACCACCCCCTACGACGTGACGGTCGTCGGGCTTGCCACCGACGGGGTGCTGGTCGTACGCGGCCTGACGCGCGCCGACCCCACCCTTCAGATCCCCACGTCGCCAGCCTCCGTGGGGCGCCAGGCGGACGTCTCGGGTTCCATCAGCGGTGCCAGCGTGGGTACGGGGCAGGTGGGTGCCGTGTTGATCGGCGGCGACGCCCTGGGGAGGGGCGTCGCAGACATCTCGTCGGGCACCGCGTTCGCCGGCACCCACCACTGGTTCGGGGCCGCCACGTTGCCGGTGACGCTCTTCGGCCTGGTGCTCCAGGCGGACGTTAATCACGTGCCCACCGCCTTCCAGGCCTTCGGCACGCAGACCACGACGCTCGATGACGGAGTGGCGTCCGCCGGCATCGACGTCCCGCTGATGCCGGTCGCCACGGCGCATCTCACGGGCACGGTCACGGGCGCCTTCGGTCTCGCGCCGGACCAGCTGGGGGCCATCTACGCGTTCCGCGACGGGCAGCGCGTGGCTACCTCGCCACCCGTCCTCTGGCCCGCGACGTCGCCATTCGACGTGGCGCTGCCAGACGTTCCCGCCGCGTCGCTCACGCTGCTGGCCACCGGCGCCACCACCAGCGGGGACAGCCTCCGCTGGCGCGCGGGCCTCGGCGCCGCCGATAGTGGGTTGGACATCGACCTGCGGGCACCGCCGGCCCTCTCCGCGCCGACCGACGGCGCGGGCGGCGTGGCGGTTCAGAGCACCTTCCGCTGGTCCGCGACGGACGCCAGCGTCTACCTGCTGATCGTGTCCCCGGACACCACCGGCCCGAGTCTCGTCATCGTCACCTCGAAGCCGCAGGCGACGCTGCCCGACCTGTCGGCGTTCGGTCTCGGGAGCACGGTCGCGGGGGGCGCCTACCACTGGCACGTGTACACCCTGGGGCGCTATGCCTCCGTCGACGACGCGGCGGGGCCCGAGGCGGTGTTCACCAGCGCCTATCGCGTGGAGGTCGGCCTCGGCGCCCCGACGGTAGCCGACGGCTGGTACGTCGACAGCGCGACGCGGGGTTTCACCTTCGCGCCGTGAGCGGACCGGCTTCGTGAGCACGATGGCCGCCGGGCGCGCTCGGCCCCGGCCGCGATACGGGACGCGGCCGGGGCCGCGGACGCGACCTCCGGTCGGTTCCGCAGGTTGAGACTGCCGTGCGCCGTATGCAGGCGCAGGGCTGCGTCGGCACCTGCCGGGAGATCGAGTCTGCGGGCCTCCACGGCCGGCTTCCGGGACCGCTCAGGTCAGGGACAGCGTCATCACCACCGCGCGCCCGTCGTGCTCCCGGAACGCGTCGTGGAAGCCCAGGCGCCGGTAGAAGGCGATCGCGCGGGCATTGTCGACGTCGACGCCGAGGTGCACGCCCGGGGCGCCCTGGCGCCTGAGCTCCGCGAGGAAGACCTCCATCAGACGGCCGCCGTAGCCCTGCCCCTGGGCGCGCGGGAGCAGATCGATGTGGAGGTGGGAGGGGTGACGGTTGAGCTCGGGGGGGAGGCTCATCGGGAAGGCGGAATCGGGGTGGAAGAAGCGCGCGATGAGGCGCTCGTCCGGAGACCAGGATTCGCGCACGCCCTGCGGCTCGGGGTAGCGCTGGCGCAGCGCCGGCAGCCACGCCTCGCGGACGCGCCGGTGGAACAGCAACGTGTCCAGGGCCCCCACGATGTAGCCGCTCACGCCCTGCTCGTCCTCCAGCACGAATGCCCGCTCGGGCTCGAGCACCCCGTAGGGCGCGGCGTAGAGGTGACCCAGGAGCTTGCCGTCGCGATAGTCGTCGGTGGCGTCCGCACCGGAGTCGCCGGTCCGCAGGCAGACGTCGTAGAGCGCGTCGAGGTCCGCGGGCTGGTAACGGCGCACGCGCGCCTCGACGGCGTTCGGATGGAGCCCGGCCCGCGGGCCGGGCACGGCGTTGTGGGCTTGGCGCATGGCATCACGCTCCGTCATGGGGGTCGGCGTCGAACCTGGGCCCGAGGCAGGTCGGCCCGCGGTGCGCCGCCGCGGCGCACCGCGGGCCGGGGTGGCCCGCGGCGATCCGGCCGCCCCCCAGGATAGCCCCGCGCCCGGGGGCGGGCGGCTCCCGTGCGACCATGGACCGACCCGGCCGGTCCGGGGGGAGGAGGCGCGCGTGAGCATCCAGAGTCAGGCTGTCGAGACCGGCGCTGTGGGGGCCGCCGCCACCGGGGGGCCTGCCCCCCCGCCGCGCCGCGCCCCGCGTCTGCTGGCATGCTTGACCTGCCTGGCCCTGGGCGCCGCGGCGGCCCAGGGTGTCGCGGGTGCGGCGGCGGCGGGCGCCGGCGCGACCGGTGGGGAGGCGGCCCTCGGCGCCGACGCCTGTGCGGCCGAGCTCGCCGCCACGACCCAGGCGTACGCGCGGCCCGCGCGGCAGGCAGCGCGCTTCGGCGCGCCGCTGGCGGCCGGCGAGCGCGTCGCGCTGGTGGGGCGGAGCCACGACGGCTGGTGGGCGTTCGCGCCCGGTGTGGCCCAGGCCGCCAACGTCGGCCCCTTCCGCCTGCGCTGGTACCCGCCCGAGACAGCCCTGCGGATTCCCGACACGCCGGCGTGCCGGGATCTCCCCGTCGTGGCGGGGCCGCCCGCGGGGGTGTGCTTCCAGATGGCGCAGGCCGCGCAGACTTTGCGGGTGGCGCCCTCCGAGGACGCCTCCGTGCTGAGCACCCTGGCGCCCGGCGACTGGGTCGCGATCGTCGGGGGGAACGGGGCGTGGCTCGAGCTCGACACCGCCGTCGGCAGCATCACGAACAAGGGGCACGCCTACCTGCCGCGCGCGCAGGCCAACGTCAACGGGCCGTGTGAAGCCGCGTTGGCCCCGCCGCCGTGAGGCCCGTGGGGTCAGAGTGGGCGGCGCAGCGGAGCGCCGCGGCCATCCCGCCGACCGCCGCGGTCCCCACCGCGTGCGGCCCCGGGGACCTTGGGGGGTCTCCGGGGCCGCACGACGCCTCGCGGCGCCCCGCCGGGCCCGGCCGCAAGACTGGCGGCCGCGCGCGGCGCTCGCGTTTGGGCTACTGCATCCAGGTGGTGCGCAGCCCGAGGTAGCTCGTGTTGGGGAAGTGCTCGTACCCCTCGACGTTGTTCCTCAGCGCCTCGTACTGAGAGCTGTGGAACAGGAAGACCTGCGGGGAGTCGTCCAGGATCAGGTGCTGCGCCTGGTCGTAGATGGCCTTGCGCTGATCCTGGTCGGCCACCAGGCGCCCCTGCTCGAGGAGCTTGTCCACCTCGGGGTTGCTGTAGAGGCCGAAGTTGTTGGGGTTGTCGGAGTGGAACGGGTTGTAGAGGAAGTCGTCGGGGTCGGCCTGGCCGGACTCACCCAGGATGGTGGTGGTGAACTGGCTGTCCAGCACCTTGGGCAGGTAGATGCTCCAGTCCTCCGCGACGATGTTGGCGGTCACGCCGATGTCGGCCAGATTCTGCTGGATGATCTCGGCCGGTGTGCGCAGGAAGTCGTAGGTGCTGGTGACGTAGAGGTCGAACGTGAAACCGTCGGACATGCCGGCCTCGGCCAGCAACGCCTTGGCCTTCTCCACGTCGCGGCCCTGGTAGGGGCTGTCCTTGACACCGTAGAAATTGCTGGCCGGGATGGTGGTGCCCTCGGCCGCCACGCCACCCGTGCCGAACAGCGCGAGATCGACCACGGCCTGCTCGTCGATGGCGTAGGCGACGGCCTGGCGCACGAGCCTGTTGTCGAACGGCGGCTTGGTCACGTTGAAGTACAGGCTGCGGAAGTTGTTCGAGAGGCCGCCGACGACCTGCACGTTGCCGTCCGACTTGAGCACGTCGACGTCGGCGGAGGGAACGTACTCGATCCAGTCGACGTTGCCCGTCTGGATGGCGGTGGTGCGCGCCGTGGGATCGGGGTAGAAGGTGAAGGTGATGCCGTCGAGGTAGGGCAATGCGTTGCCGGCCGCGTCCTTGCCCCAGAAGTTGGGGTTCTTCTTGAGCACCATCCGCGTCTGTGGGACGTACTCGACGAACTCGAAGGGGCCGGTGCCAACGACGGTGTTGTCGAGGTTGCCGCCCGCGGCCTCGGTGACCTTCTGCGAGACGATGACGTTGAGGCTGGCGCCGAGCTTGGCCAACAGAGGCGCGAACGGCTGGCTCAGGTGGAACACCACGGTCTGGTCGTCGGTGGCCTCCACGCTGTCCACCACGTCGAAATCGCCCTGCCGCGGGGAGGCGATGGCCGGGTCCTTGATGCGGTTGATGGAGAACACCACGTCGCTGGCCTTGAGGGCGTCGCCGTTGTGGAACACCACGCCGGGGCGCAGGTGGAAGGTCCAGGTCAGGCCGTCCTCGCTGGTCTCCCAGGACTCGGCCAGGCCGGGCTGGATCTTGCCGCTGGCGTCGTACATCACCAGCGTGTCGTAGACGTTCTCGAGCATGTTGCGGGTGGAGGTGGCGTTGGTGGTGTGCGGGTCGAGGCCGACCGGGTCGGTCTGCATCCCGGCGCGCAGCACTCCGCCGTAGCTCTGGGCGAAGGCCAGGCCCAGGCCCAGCGCCAGCAGGACGAGGATTCGTTTCATGTTCGTTCCCTCCCGAGGTTGGTGTCGACCCGGACCGTCCGGGTCCCGATGCCGCGCAGGGCGGCGGTTCTCGCGTCGGGGGCGCAGGGCCCCGCTAGCGTGAGCGCAGCCGCGGGTCGAGTGCGTCCCGCAGCCCGTCTCCGAGGAGATTGAAGCCCAACACGGTGACCAGGATGGCCACGCCGGGCATGAGGGAGCCCCAGGGGCTCAGCGACAGGAAGCGACGTCCTTCTGCGATCATCTGCCCCCAGCTGGGGGTGGGGGGCTGGGCGCCGAGCCCCAGGAAGGACAACGACGCCTCGGCGAGGATCGCGTAGGCGAGGCGCAGCGTGACCTCGACCAGGAGCGGCGCGGCGATGTTGGGCAGCACGCTGAGGGCCAGCACGCGGGCGTCGCGCGCTCCGACGGCGCGCCCGGCCTCCACGTAGGCCTCCTCCCGCACGCTCAGGGTGGCCGCGCGCGCCACGCGCACGAAGGGGCCGGTGTACACAGCGCCGATGGCCAGCACCAGGTTGACGAGGCCGCTGCCGAGGAACGCCAGCAGCGCGATCGCCAGGAGGATGGCGGGGAAGGAGAGCAGGATGTCCGTGAAGCGCATGATGGCGGCGTCGGTGGCGCCGCGGTAGTAGCCGGCCAGGGTGCCGAGCACGGTGCCGACGATACCGGCGAAGGCGATGGCCGCGCCCGAGACGAGCAGCGAGGTGCGCGCGCCGAACAGCATGCGCGTCAGCGTGTCGCGGCCGTACTGGTCGGTGCCGGCCCAGTGCCGCGCGCTCGGGCCCTGCAGGCGGTCGGGGGCGTTGAGGGTGACGGTGTCGTAGGGGGTGAGGAAGGGTGCGAGCAGCGCCGACAGCACCACCAGCAGCACCAGCAGGCCCCCCACGACGCCGGCCGGGTTGCGCAGCAGCCGTCCCCAGGCGTTGCGCCGCGTGCGGACGCCACCGGACGCGGCAGCCGCGCTAGCCATAGCGGATCCTCGGGTCGATGAGGGAGTACAACACGTCCACCACAAGGTTGACCAGCACGAACGCCCCGGCGATGAGCAGCACCGCGCCCTGTACGACCGGGTAGTCGCGCAGGTTGATCCCCTCGAGCGCGAAGCGGCCGATGCCGGGGAGGCTGAACACCTGCTCGATGATGACGGCCCCGCCCAGCAGCGTGCCGAACTGCAGCCCGACGACCGTGATGACCGGGATGAGGGCGTTGCGAAGCGCGTGGCGGTAGCGCACGCGCCCCTCGGTCAGCCCCTTGGCCCGGGCGGTGCGGATGTAGTCGCGGCCCAGCACCTCGAGCATGGTCGAGCGCGAGATGCGCACGGTGGCCGCGGCCAGGATCAGCCCCAGCGACAGCGCGGGGAGGACCATGTGGCGGAGGTTGTCGAGCGGGTTCTCCCCGAACGGGATGTAGCCCGCCGGAGGGAGCCAGCCGAGCCGCAGCGAGAAGAGCAGGATCAGCAGGATGCCGAGGTAGAAGCCGGGGACCGAGAGGCCCAGCAGGGCCAGCACCGACACGGCCAGGTCGACCGGGCCGCCGCGGTTGACGGCCGCCGCGACGCCGGCCGGCAGCGCCACGACGACGGCGAACACGAGGCTCAGGGTGGTGAGCTCCAGGGTGACGGGGAAGCGCAGGACCAGGTCCTGCATCACCGGCCGGGAGGTTCGCAGGGAGGTGCCGAGATCGCCGCGGAGCACGCCCAGGATCCACTCCTTGAACTGCAGGTGGATGGGAAGGTCGAGCCCGAACATGCGCCGCAGCTCCTGTAGACGTTCCGCGGAGACATTGCCCTGCAGCCCGACCAGGTTGGTCACGACGTCGCCGGGGATGGAGCGCATCAGCAGGAACACGATGATGGCGATACCCAGGAGCGTGGGTATGGCCAACAGCAGCCGGCGCACCAGGAAGCGCAGCACCTAGGGCCTCGGGCGGTGCGGGTGCGCGGGCGGGCGAGGGGACCGGCGTTGGGGTGGGCTGGAGCTGTAGACAGGATCCTCCCTGCGGCGCGACGAGCAGCAGGATTTCCTGGCGCGAAAGCACCGTGCTGTTGAAAGAAAATACGCGGGCATTCTAAGCTGGGCCCATGCCCGCTGTCAAAGCCGGTTCGGCGGCCTCTCCGGACGATGAGGAGCGGGCCCCCGAACGCTACCGCATCCAGGCGCTGGACCGCGCCCTGCAGGTGTTGGAGTGCGTCGCCGAGGCGCCCGACCGGCCGCTTCATGACCTGGCGCGGCGCTGCGGTACCAGCACCAGCCAGACCTTCAAGATCCTCGCCACCCTGGAGGGACGGGGGCTGGTGGCCAAGCGGCCCGACAAGACCTACCGCCTGGGCTACGGTGCGCTGCGCCTGGGCCACCGCGCGGCGGGGTTGCACCCGGTGGTGGACGCGGCGGGACCCACGCTCGACGGCCTCCGCGACGCCACCGGCGAGAGCGTGCATCTGGTGTTGCGCGACGGTCTGGACGCGGTCATCGCGGACGTGCGCGAGTCCAGCCAGGCCGTGCGGGTGGTGGCGCCGGTGGGCAAGCGGGGGCGCTTGCACGTCGGCGGCAGCGGCAAGCTGTTCCTGGCGTTCGGGCCCGAGGGGCTCATGGCGGAGCTGTTGCGCGGGCCGCTGGAGCCCTACACCGAGCTCAGCGAGACCGACCCGGGCCTGTTGCGCCACGACGTCGGGCGCGTGCGCAGGCTCGGCGTGTGCGTGGCGATCGGCGATTTCGAGGACGGCGCCTTCTCGGTGGCCGCGCCGGTGTTCGGCGCGGGCGGTGCGATGGTCGCGTCGGTGGCGGTGGCCGGTCCCCTGAGCCGCTTCGACAGCTCCCTCGAGCGCCGCTATCGGTCGCTGGTGAAGCGCGCCGCGGAGGCGATCGGCGCGCGGCTCACGGGCGCGGGCGAGGGCGAGGGCGCCGCGCAGGGCAGCGAGATCGGGGTGCCGGCGGCGGCGGCCAGCGATGCGCCGGGCCTCGCGGATTCGTGAGGAGATAGACTCTTTCTAGCAGAGAAACGGCGCCGTGCGCGCGCCAGGGAGGCACCATGACGGCCACATCCGTCCTGCACCAGGATCCGGGCGGGGGGAAGAGCGCCGCTCCGGCGCCGGCCGAAGCGATCGGCGGCGCGGAGTTGCGTGCGCGCCGCGCGCGCCTGCTCGATGGGTACCCGCGGGCGCGGGCGCAGGTGTGGTTCGGCGCCGCCTACGTGTTCTACCTCAGCGGCTTCGCCTTCATCCCCACCGAGCGCCCCATCGCGCTGGCCCTCTCCCGCGAGGGGGAGGCGGTGCTCTTCGTGCCCAGGCTCGAGCTCGAGCACGCGCGCGCCTATGCGGGGGTCGACCGCGTCGTTGCCTACCCCGAGTACCCTGGGGACCGCCACCCGATGGCACTCCTGGCCGAGTTGTTGCAGGACCTGGGCGTGGGGGACGGACCGCTGGCCGGCGACGCCGACGGCTACGGGCGCGTCATGGGGTACGCCGGCCCGACCCTCAGCACGCTGCTGGGCGTGCACTTCGAGAGCGCCCAGGACACGATCGAGGGCGCCATGCAGGTGAAGAGCCCGGCCGAGATCGCGCTCATCCGAGCCTCGGCCCATTGGGCCGGCGTGGCCCACCGCCTTCTCCAGGACGGCACCAGGGTCGGGGCCAGCGAGACGGAGGTGAGCCAGCAAGCCAGCGCGGAGGCGGGGCGCATGCTACGCGACGCCTCGGGCGGCCGCTACCGTGCGCTGGCCTTCCTCAGCAGCGGACCCAGCGCCGACTACCGCGGCCAGGTGGGCGCGCACAGCGCCTTCCCCCACGCCCTCGACGTGGGGGCCGTGTTCCGCGAGGGCGACATCCTGGTGAGCGGCGCGACCTGTCCCATGTTCGGCTACTACAGCGAGCTCGAGCGCACCATGGTGTTGGGGGAGCCGAGCGCCGAGCAGCGTCGCTACTTCGCTCACATGCTCGCCCTGCAGGACCTGGCCATCGAGCGCTGCCGCCCGGGGGTGCGCTGTGCCGAGGTCGACGAGGCGGTTCGCCGCGAGATGGAGGCGCGTGAGCTCTCGGACGCCTGGCGCCATCACGTGGGACACAACATCGGGGTGCGCTACCACGAGGGGCCCTTCCTCGATCGAGGCGACGCCACGGTCATCGCGGAGGGCATGCTGTTCACCGTGGAGCCGGGACTCTACCTCGAGGGAGTCGGGGGTTTTCGACACTCCGACACCGTGCTGGTTCGTGCCGACGGGCCGGAGCTGCTCACGGACTACCCGCGGGACCTGGCCTCCCTGACGCTGAGCGTCTAGAAGCCGTCCGGCACCACCACCATGTCCAGCGGAACCACGGCGCCGTTGTCCAGCACCGTGCTGCGCCCGGAGACGTAGGCCTGCCAGGCGCGGCTGCGCCCGCTGCCCACGGCCACGTCCGTACGCGGACGGTTGAACGAGAGGCGATCGAACTGGATGCGCAGCTCGGTCCCCGCCAGGGTGGTCAGGTTGGCGCGGCCGGTGGCGCGGCTGACGCGCGACTCCAGCGACCGGACGCTCAGCCTGCCGGGCACCAGCGTCCCCCGGAGGAGCTGCGTGAGCTTCTCGGGATCGTTCATCAGCCGCAAGAAGGACCGCTGCCCGTAGAGCGTCGCGAAGGTAGCGAAGGCGGCATCGGTGGGGGCGAACAGGGTCAACTCGTCCTTCCCCTGGAGCGTATCGTCCAGGCCCGCGACGCGCACCGCCTCCCGGAGGCAGGTGAAGCTGCTGTCGGGCTTGGATCCGCGGTTGTAGCACGCCAGCGCGGCCGAGTTCGAGGCGTTGCGCTCCAGGAAACCCAACAGCGTGCCGGTCTGGGTCGTGAAGGCGCTGGGATCGATGCGGGTCTGGGCCGCCGCAGAGCCGACGAGGAGCGTCACCAGCAACGCGATCAGGGCTCCCAGGAACGTGCGCCCCGCGCGGGGGAGCGCCCGGGGGGTACGCGCGGCCGGGGCGCGGGGGTCGAGGCCATCGGGTCGGGCGGGGGTGAGCGATGCGTCCATGGGCGGTCCTCCGGGGGGGTGGGTTGGCGCAGGTACGGGCCGCACGCGGGGCGGCGGCCGGGGCATGCCGTGCTGCGATGCTAGACGGCCAGCATGAGAGCGCGGTAACGACTGCGTGGGTGGGGCGTCATCCGACCCCTGAGGCGTGGGGCGCGGCGCGACACGCGAGCGCCGGCCCGCGGGGGCCGGCGCTCCAGCGTGCGCACCGTTGCCGGGGCACGCGTTGACGAGGTGCGCGCTACAGCGCGCGAGAGCGGAGGTCGATGCGGTCGATGGGGATGATCACGCCGTTTGCCGTGCTGACGTCCTGTCCGAAGACGTACGCCTGTCCGGAGGCGGCCCCGGCCGGGCCCACGGCGACCGAGGTGGTGCCCGACGATGGGTTCGTCGAGCCCAGCGCCAGCGTGAGGGGCGCGCCCGCGTGGCTCGTCAGCGTCTCACTGCCGGTGGCGAGGGAGGCGTGATACGCCAGGTCCGCGGCGGTCACCGCGCCCGGAACGGTGTTTCCCTGGATCAGTAGCGTGAGCGCGGCCTTGTCGTTCATGAAGGCCTCGAAGCGCCCCATCCCGACGCCGGCCTCGAGCTGTTGGAAGGCGGTGTCGTTGGGGGCGAACAGGGTCCGGGCTATGGCCCCGCCGAAGCTTGCGGCCAACCCGGTGGTGTGGAGCGCCTGGTCCAGGCAGGTGTAGCTGCTGTTGGGATCCTGGGTGTGCGTATAGCACGGGCCGGATACGGGTGCCACGGTGCCGTGTTGGGCCAGGTACGACTGCACGGTTCCCCCGGCGATCTGGAGCTGGTCGGGCGCGACCTGCGGAGCCGCGGAAGCGGCGCCGAACAGCAGGGCAGCGCTCAGGATGGCGGCGAATGAGACAGCACTACGTACCATGAAGATCATCCTTTCTTCGGTCCGTCGGACGTCCTCGGTTGGGCGCGGCGGGTCGGGAACGGGCCGGGGTTGCACCCCGGTGCCACGTGGCCGAGCGTAGGTCCGCCACATGAGACCTCCCCGGCATGGCGCATGAGAAGGCCTGGGCAGAACGCGTGCAGTCGGCGTGCAGGCGCCCTGCCGCGCGTGAGCGAGGGACCCGGACCTGCTACCTTAGGGGCACGGATCCGCGACGAGGCGGCCGCCGTGCCGGCGGCGGCGGCGCCGGGAAGGAGTCGGTGCTCTCGTGCTGCTGTTGCATCTGGCCGATCTGCACCTGGGTTGGGAGCCTTCCGGCTGGCCCCCCGATCGTGCGGGCGAGCGGCGTCGCCGTCGCGACGCGCTTCTCCCACGGGCCGTCGCGGTGGCGCTGGAGCGCGACGTCGACGCCGTC
Source organism: uncultured Trueperaceae bacterium (assembly GCA_963739805.1). Lineage (GTDB taxonomy): Bacteria > Deinococcota > Deinococci > Deinococcales > Trueperaceae > CAVUBJ01. The sequence continues at coordinate 1,200,352 of CAVUBJ010000009.1, read as the reverse complement.
GTCATCGCGGGTGACCTGTTCGAGACCTTCGACCCCCCAGCTCCGCTGGTCGAGTTCGCGCTACGCGAGCTGCGGCGCCTCACCGAGGCGGGGGTTGCCCTGGTCACGTTGCCCGGCAACCACGACGAGATCACCTACGCCGCCTCGCTGTACCGGCGCCGCGCCGACGACTGGCCCGGCCTGCTGATCAGTAATCCCTGGCCCGCCCACGTCGGCACCCTGGAGCTCGGGGGCACGGCGCTCCACCTATACGGACTCGCCTACACCGGGGGGCTGACCCCCGCCGGGACCCCGCTGCGCGACTTCCCGCGCCTCGACGCCGCAGGCGTGCACCTGGCGACGTTCCACGGCACCCTGGGGCTTCCCCCCGGCGGGGAGCGCAGCCTGCCGCTGGACGCCGACGCGCTGGGTGCCGCCGGGTACGACTACATCGCCCTGGGGCACGTGCACCGGCCGCTGAGGCGCGAGTTCCCGGCCGGGCCCGCCGTGTACTCCGGGTGCAACGCGGGCAAGGGGTTCGACGACCCCGGCGTGCCGTTCTGGACGCTGGTGCACCTCGAACCGGGCCGTGCCCGTGTGGAGGAGGTACCCGCCGACATCCAACCGGTACGCGACGACGCCGTGGACGTCACGCCGCTCGAGGACGAGGCCGACCTCGACGCGGCCATCGCGGCGCTGGCCGACGCCGACGCCGTCCAGCGCATTCGCCTCACCGGCGCCCTGCACCTTCCCGGGCTGCAGGTCGAGGCGCTCGCCGTCCGGCACGCCGAGCGCTTCTTCCACCTCGAGGTGCGCGACCACACCGCCAGCGTCGCTCCCGAGCTGCTGCAGCGCTGGGCGCGCGAGCGCACCATCCGTGGGGCGTTCGTCGCCCGCATGCAGCGCGCGTTGGAGGCGGCGGAGGACGACGCGGCCCGCGCGCGCGTGCAGCGGGCGCTGCGCTACGGGGTCGCGGCATTGCAGGGCGCCGGATTGCCGGAGGCCCCCGGGTGATGCGCGACGACGGCGTGGGGCCCGGACGCAACGGCCGGGCCGGGCGGGAGGACGACCCCGGGCAGGCCGGGGACGCGCCGGCGGGGCACGGTCGCGCCCGCGATGCAAACGATCCGCAGGCGACCTCCGGCGCGGGCGGCCGCGCCTCCGTGCGCTGGGAGCGCCTGGAGCTGCGGGGCTTCGGGCGGCACCACGAGCTGACGCTCGAGCTGCCGCCGGGCATGGCCAACGTGGTGCGCCCCAACGAGTGGGGCAAGTCCACGCTCGTGGCCGGTCTGACCGCGGTGCTGTTCGGGCTCCCCAGCAGCGAGGACGCGACCGTCTTCGGCTCCGGCCGCTACCGCAGCTGGATGCACGCGTCCGGCTTCGAGGGGCGGCTCACCTTCCGCGGGTCCGACGGCGCGCGCTACCGCCTGGAGCGGAGCTTCGAGGACCACGGCGTGCGCCTCGTGCGGCTCGCCCCCGGCGGGGACGAGGTGGTGCACGACGGCAGCCACAACCCGCGCGCGCGCAAGCGCAACGAGCGCTTCGAGGAGTCGCTCGCCGCGCTCCTGGGGGTCCGCGGCCGCGAGGCGTTCGAGCAGGTGTTCTGCGTCGGCCAGCCCATGGCCGCTGTCGAGCGCCTGGGGGACGAGGTCCAGCGGCTCCTGGTCGGCGCCGGGCGTGGCCGGGTGGACGCGGCCCTCGAGGACCTGGCAGCGGCGGCGGCGGCGCGCACGCGGCGCACCGGGCAGCTCGGCCTCACGCCGGGCGACAAGCGCAAGGACGGCGAGATCGAGGCCTGCCAGACGCGCGTCCGGGAGCTGCGTGCCCTGCGCGACACCGTGCGGGAGACGGCGGACAGATCGCCGGAGGTCGGCCGCGCGCTGGAGGAGGCGGAGGCGGAGCGCCGCAACCGGGACGCGGAGGCGCACGAATTGCAGCGCGCGACGGAGGGGCGGCGGGCGTTCCTCGAGGCGCTGCGCGGCTACGACGAGCGTCGCGCCGCGCTGCGCGAGGCCGAGCAGGCCCTGCGCCAGGCGGAGTCCCTCGAGGAGGAGGCCTCGGAGGCGCGAGCGCGGGTCGGCCGTGAGTGGCCGGAGTTCGCCGACGCCGACGACACCACGGAGGGCGCGCTCGAGGCGCTGATCGTGGCCGAGCGAGGCGTCTTCGCTGCGGATGCGGCGCGGGATGCCGCCGCCTCCGCCAGCGACGCGGCGCAGCGGGTCGTCGAGGAGGCCGTGCGGGTGCAGCAGCGCCACGCCCGGCAGGAGCCCGAGGTGCTGGTCGCGGCGGAGCAGCCGGAGGCGCTGAGGGGCCTCGCCGTCGACGCCCGGCGCGCCGTGGAGGACTGGAACGCCCATCTCCAGCGTGAGGACGCCCTCGATGCCGCGAGCCGCGCGCTCGAGCCCTTCGGTCCCTTCCTGCACGCCTCCGGGGCGGACCAGGAGCTTCTGCGGCACTACGACCTCGAGGCAACCGCCAGGGTCCAGGCCGTGGAGTCGCGCGAGGCGGCCGTACGCGACGCTCGTGCCGAACGGCGGCGGTTGCTGGTTCCCGACCCGTCGCTCCCCACCGAGACGGAGGCGGAGGCCATCCGTGAGTGGCTGGAGCGGCCCGACCGGCGGGGGTTGCGGGTCGCGCTGCAGGTCTCGCTGAGTCTCGCGCTGGCGATGCTGGTGTTCCTGCTGGTTCGTGGCGCGGCACCGGACCTGTGGGCGGCGGGTGCCGGCCTGCTCGCCGGTCTCGGTGTCGCCGCCCTCTCCCGGCCCGGCCCCCCCGGGGGGCGGCGCCTGGCGCGCTTCCGGGATGCCACCCGGGCGCGGTTGGTCGCGCTTCTGGCCGACTACGATGCCTGGGCCTCGCGGCCCGTCCCGAGCCGCGAGGAGCTGCGCGGCCTCGAGGTCGAGGTCGACCAGGCGCTCCTTGCGCTGCAACGCTTCCAGGAGGCGATGCGCCCGTACCAGGAGGCCTTCGCGGAGCCGGGCGCCTCCTTCGACGCGTTCCTCGAGGCCGGGCGCCGGCGGGCCCGGCTCCGCGACCTGCATGCCGAGCTGAGCCTGCGCGTGTTCGGCGTCGCCCCCGATGCCGTGCCCCGCCTGCTGCCCGACGAGCGGCCGGAGCCGTGGCCGCGCCTGGCGGACCTGGTGCGGCGCCGAGGAGGCAACGCCGGCACCATCCCCGAGCTGTGTTCCTTCCTGGCCACGCTCGACGACGGCGCGTGGGACGACATGGTGCGGAGCGCCGAGGCGCTGCGCGACGCCCACGAGGACTGGCGAGCGGAGGCGGACCGGCTGCGGCAGGAGTCGGCGCGGGCCCGCACGGTGCTGGAGGAGCGGGTGGCGGCACGGACCCAGCGCGAGGCGGAGCTAGCGCAGGCGCAACGGGAGCGCGACGAGGCCGCCGCCCCGCTTGCGCCCCTGCTGGAGGGTGCCGAGACGGAGGCGGAGGCCCTTCTGCAGCGCTGGCACGCGCGCGACGAGGTGGTCGAGCAGGCCGAGCGCCCATGGGATCAGCTCGCCTCGCTGCTGGCCGGGCTCGGGGTGGACTCCGTGGAGGCCCTACGCGACCGCGTGACGCGACGCGGCACGGAGACGCTGGCGACGTACCAGGCCCTGCGGGCGATCAACGACGCCCACCCCGAGCTCCCGCCGCCCGAGGAGGCGCAGCGCGAGGCCATCGTCGAGCGGCTCTCCACGCTCGAGCAGCGGTTGCGGCTCGCCCGGAGCGCGATGCAGGCGGCGGAGGAGCGGGTCTACGAGCTGACCCGGCAACGTTCCGACCTGCAGGGCAAGCGCGTCGTCAACCTGGCGCAGCTCGACGAGGAGCTCGCCGATCTCGAGGGGCGGCTGCGGGAGGCGACGTCGGAGCTGGACGGGTTGGTGCTGGCGCATCGTGAGCTCGCCGCCGCCGTGCGCGATTTCCAGGGTGGCTATCGCCATCGCCTCGAGGCGCGCGCCGGCGAGTACCTGTCCGCCTTCACCGGCGTCGGAGGCCGTCGCGTGCGGCTGGCCGACGATTTCGAGGTGAGCGTGCTGGAGCCCGACGGCACCACGGTGCAGCCAGCCCAGCTCAGCCAGGGGGCACAGGACCAGCTTTTCATGGCGCTGCGCCTCGCCATCGCCGACCACATGGCGGGCGACGCCCCGCTCCCGCTCGTGCTGGACGATCCCTTCCTCAACTGGGATGCGCAGCGCCTCGAGCGTATTCGCCAGACGCTCGAGCGCGCCGCGGAGACGCGTCAAGTGCTGCTGCTCAGCCACCGCACGGCCTTCAGTTCGTGGGGGGCGCCCGCGTCCATCCAGGACGCCTGAGCAGGTGTTGGTACCGGGGTTGGACGCGCCGCCGCGGGCGTGCCACGGCGCCGCGCGGCTGGTGCGGCCCACACGCCGCCGGCGCCGGGGGTAGGCGCTCCGGGAGGCGCGGGTTCGGTACGTTTCCTTGTACCGGTCAATCGGGTTCTGTACACTGAGGGCGTAACACCACCCCACCAAGGAGTGTATGTGCATGGCCATGGTTGAAGTACGGGTATTGGTACCAGAGCAGCGTGTCGCGGAGTACTACCGCATGGTGGGGGTGTGGTTGGACCGCGGCGCCGGCGCCAAGAAGCCCGAACCTACCCTCTCGCCCAAGAGCCGTTACGCGCCCCTCCAGGAACACCTCGAGGGCGTGGCGCGCGACCGCAAGACGGTCGAGTTCGGCTTCGGCGAGATCGGCAAGGTCCTCGGCAAGGCGCTTCCCAAGTCCGCCTTCGCGCACCGCGCGTGGTGGGCGAACACCGGCTCGCACGCCCAGGCGCTGGCGTGGCTCACGGCCGGCTGGAAGGTCGACCACGTCGACCTCCCCGGCAAGACCGTGGAGTTCGCGAGGGTGCCCAGGACGTAGGGCGCGCGACGCCACTCGAGGGGATGGAGATGGGTGCCCCGGGGAGGAACCTCCCCGGGGCACGTGCTGTGCCGCGGCGTCAGGCCACCCGATTGCCGCATGCCACCGCGTGATGAGGAGTGGCCTTCAGGCGGCCGCCTGGGCCGTCGGCGCATAGTTCTAGGGATGGGCGCATAGAGTTGCGCGGCCAGACTGTCTAGTGTACTATCACATTGCACATTCACCCTGGGAGGTATGCCTTGTCCTACCGCCGTGTCCTTATCGCCGTCATGCTCGCGCTCGCCCCGATGGTCCTGGCCCAAGGAGATCCGGATGTGTTGACCGTGGCGCTCTCCAGCGCCCCGGAGACGCTCGACCCGCACGTGGCCTCGTCCCGCGCCGTTCCGCTGCTCGAGAACGTGTACGAACCGCTCGCGGGCCTGGAGGGTCCGACGCTGGACATCACGCCGATGCTCGCCGAGTCGTGGGATGTGTCGGACGACGGAACGGTCTACACCTTCCACCTGCGCTCCGGCGTGACCTTCCACGACGGAACGGCCTTCACGGCGGATGCCGTGAAGACCAACTTCGAGCGGGTCCTGTCCATCCAGAAGGGGCCGTACTGGGCCCTGTCCTACCTCGATTCGATCGAGGCGGTGGATCCGCTTACGGTGCGGATGACGATCCGCCCCGGCGGCCCGCCGTTCATCCAGGCCGTCTCGATGGTCGGCATCATCAGTCCGCAAGCCATCGCCGAGCACACCGTGGGCGACGATCAGGCGCAGGACTGGCTCGCCCTCAACACGGATGGCACGGGGCCGTATAGCGTAGGCCAGTACGTTCGCGGTGACCGCATCATCCTCGAGCGGTTCGACGACTACTGGCAGGGTTGGGACGGACCACACTTCGCCCGCGCGGTGATGCTGTTCGTTCCCGAGATGAGCTCTTCGGCTTTGATGATCGAGCAGGCAGAGGTTGACCTGGCCGAGCAGGTGCCGCCGGAGTCCCTCCCGTCCCTGCGCTCCAATCCCAAGGTCAATGTGGTGGAGTCACAGGATGGCGTACGCGTACTGTACTTGATGCTCAACGCCAGCGCGGGTCCAACCGCAGACGTGCGCGTTCGGCAGGCACTGAATTATGCCTTCGATACGGAATCGTTCCTGGCGGCCACGGGTGGGGCTTTCGTGGCCTCCGACGGCCCCGTTCCTGCCGCCCTGCTGGGCGGATACAAGCCCGACATCCCCTACCAAACCTTCGACCTCGATCGCGCCAAGGGACTGCTGCAGGAGGCGGGCGCCCTGGGCGATACGTTCGACTTCTACTACACCACGGGCGACCAGACCCAGGAGCTGGCTGGGCAGATCCTGCAGGCCAACCTCGCCTCCATCGGGGTGAGTTCCAACGTCATTGCGGAGGACTTCCCGGCCCTCCTCCGAGGCGTGGCCGCGTGGGGCCAGGGCGACCGCTCCGCGGACGACCCCAACTACCACATGGCCAATTTCCTCTACACGCCGCCGCGCATGCCCGATGCCTACGCCTATCTCTGGTACATGTACCACTCCGAGGCACAGGGCGGGCGGGGACGCAATCTGAACTTCTACCAGAACCCCGAGGTGGACGCGTTGATCACCAAGGGTGCGCTGGCGCCCGACGCGAGCGCGCGCCTGGCGGCGTACCGCGAGGCCGTCGACACCATCGTGGCCGACGTGCCCCAGGTCTTCGTCGGCACGGCGCGGAAGATCTACACGGTAGCCGCGGACATCGGCGGCTTCTACATGCACCCGACATGGTATCCGGCAGTCCGCGTGTACCCCCTGTACCGCATCCCCTGAGGCCGATCGGCGATCGGGTGCAGCCCCATACGCGTGGGAGCGGCACCCGGTCGCACCTTCCTCGATGCTCACATTCCTGATCCGGCGGTTGGCCTTCACCATGGTCACGGTGCTCGGCGCCGTGACCCTCACCTTCCTCCTTGCCAACGTGGTGCCGTCCGACCCCGCGCGCGTGGCCCTCGGCCCCGACGCCACCGAGGCGCAGGTCGCAAACTACCGTGCCGAACGCGGGCTCGACCGACCGCTCTGGGTGCAGTACCTTCGCTACCTCTCCACACTGGCGCGCGGCGATCTCGGGACATCCATCGTCTCCCGCGCACCGATACGCGCCGACCTGGCGCAGTTCGTGCCTGCGACCATGGAGCTGTTCGTGCCAAGCCTGATCTTTGCGCTGGCGGCCGGGTTGGGCCTGGGAGTCGCCGCGGCGCTGTACCGTGGCTCCTGGATCGATCAGCTTGCGCGCATGGTGTCGCTGCTCGGGTTGTCCATGCCCGTGTTCTGGCTCGGTCTGCTCCTTCAGGTGGTGTTCTACAGGGGCCTCCACTGGCTTCCGGTCGGCGGTCGGCTGGACCAGGTGATGCGGCCGCCCCCGACCGTCACCGGGTTGTATACGGTGGACGCGGCCCTCGCGGGCCAGTGGAATGTCATGGCGTCCGCGCTGATACACCTCGTGCTGCCGGCCCTGGCGCTATCCACCCTGACGCTGGGGATCGTTGCCAGGATGACCCGGTCGAGCCTCCTCGACACGCTGTCGAGCGGATATGTGCGCACTGCACGTAGTAAGGGTCTGAGCGAACGGGTGGTGGTGTGGCGGCATGCCCTGCGAAGCGCGCTGTTGCCCGTCCTCACGGTGGTCGGGTTGCGCATCGGTCAGATGTTCAGTGGCGCGGTACTTACCGAAACGGTCTTCGCCTGGCCGGGGATCGGCCGCTACGCCTTCGTGGCGTTGCGGCAGCTCGACTTCCCGGTGGTCATGGGCGTGGCCATCTGGGCCACACTCATCTACTCGCTCGTCAACCTCGTGGTCGATCTCGGGTACTCCATGGCCGATCCACGGGTGCGCCTCGAATGACGCCGTCCGCGCCCAAGCCGCGCGTCGCGCAGGGGCTGCGTCGCACGCTCCGACTCGTCAGCCCCATGGGGGTTGCCGCCATCCTCGTGATGGCGGCCGCGCTCGTGGTGACCGCATGGCCCTCGTTGTTCGCGGCCTTCGATCCCACGCGCATCGATGTGGTGCACCGGCTGCAACCGCCCGGCGGAACGCACCCGTTCGGCACCGATGAGCTCGGCCGTGACCTGCTCAGCCGGGTGCTCTACGGCGTGCGCCTGTCCCTGACGGCGTCGCTCGCCGTGGTCCTCATCAGCGCCGCGGTCGGCATCCCCGTGGGGATGGTCGCCGGCTATCTCGGAGGACGCGTCGACAGCCTCCTGATGCGCATCGCCGACATCCTCATCGCCTTCCCCTCCCTCATCATGGCCATGGCCATCGTGACGGTGATGGGCCCGGGCTTGTTCCACAGCATGATCGCCCTTGCCCTCGTGTGGTGGCCGCAGTACGCGCGCCTCGCACGCGGTCAGGCGCTGCAACTGCGCGAGTTGCCGTACGTCGAGGCGGCCGGAGCCCTCGGGGCGCGCCACGGCCGCATCCTGTTCCGACACTTGCTACCCAACGCCCTGACGCCGCTGATGGTCAAGATGAGCCTGGACGTAAGCCTCGCCATCCTGGCCACAGCCAGCTTCTCTTTCCTGGGCCTCGGTGCCCGGCCCCCATCGCCGGAGCTCGGCTCCCTGGTGACGCAGGGGCGCAACTACTTCCTGGATGCCTGGTGGTACACGACGCTGCCCGGCAGCGTGATCCTGCTCCTCAGTCTCGCCTTCAACGCCATCGCCGACGACCTGCGCGATGCGCTCGATCCGACCCTGCGGTTCTGACCCGAACGGGCGCCGCACTCACCGAAAGGACTCTATGCTCCTCAACCGACGGATGGCCCAACAGCTGCTGCAAGACGAGAGTATCGACGCACTCGTCGTGGCCTACACCGAGAACGTGATGATCTTCAGCGACTTCATGGAGGTCAACAGCAACCGGCTGAAATCGCGCCTGTACTACGTGGTGTTCTTCGCCGACGAGCGCGAGGCCCCCGTGTTCCTGGTGCCCCACCAGGACGCCGCGGATGCCCGGCGGCAGAGCTGGATCGAGGACATCCGCGAGACCGCGGAGTTCCCCTTCCCGGGGCGTTCGGAGGTGATCGTCGACAAGGAGCTTGCGGTCGCCGAGGTTTTGGTGGAGCGGGGCCTGGGCGGCGGCCGCATCGGTTTCGAGGATGCCAGCCTGCCCTACCGTATCGCGCGACGCCTCGAGCAGCACCTCCCAGACGCGACGCTGGTGCCCGCAAGCGGGCTTCTGGCCCGGCTTCGCGCCGTCAAGAGCTCCGAGGAGCTCCGTCGCATCAAGGCCGCCATGCACGCCACGCAGGCCGGCGCCCGCGCCATCCTCGAGGCCGCGAACGTCGGCGTCAGCGAGCGGGAGCTTGCCGCACTGGCCAAGCAGGCGTGCCTGGAGGCCGGCGGCGAGATGGTCGACTTCCTGATCGTGGGTGCAGGCGTCAACGGTGCCATCGTGCACGGTGCGCCCAGCGACTACCGGCTGCAGGCGAACGACATCGTACGTTTCGACCTCGGCGCGGTGGTGGAGGGGTATCCCGGCGACTTCGCCCGCACCTTCGTGGTGGGCGATACGCCACGTCCGGACGACGCGCGCCACTACGATGCCGTGCGCGCCGCGGTCGCGGCCGGAATCGAGGCCGTCCGCCCCGGCGTGACGGCGGGAGAGGTGTACGCGGCGCAGATGCGCGCGGGCCAGGCCATCGACCCGGAGCTCCGGCGCGAGCACGCGGGGCATGGTGTGGGGCTCGAGATTCACGAGGAACCGATGATCTTCCAGGATGCCCCGTTCGTGCTCGAGCCCGGGATGGTTGTGATGATCGAGAACGGGAGGTACATCCTCGGGCAGGGCGGCTACCAACTCGAGGACCTGGTGTTGGTCACGGAGGACGGGCACGCGCTGCTTACGGACGTTCCGCGGGAGCTCGTGCGGGCGCGGTGAGGCTCGGTATCGTTGGTGCGGGCGGCATAGCCACGACGCTGGGCCAATGGTTGGCGGAACATCGTGAGGCTCCGTGGCGCGCGGTGGGCATCGTCGCGCGGCAGCGGCCGCCTTCGGCACGGGCCGAGGCCCTGGCGCGGCTGCTGGAGACCGATGTCGTGGAACTCGATACGCTGCTCGCCAGGCGCCCCGACTGGATCGTCGAAGCGGCGGGCGTGGATGCGGCTCGCCGTGTCGTGCCCGCCGCCTTGGCAGCGGGGGTGCACGTGCTGGTGATGAGCGTCGGAGCCATGCTCGACCCGGAGGTGGCCGCAGCGGAGCGCCGCGCAGCATCGAACGGAACCCGGACGGTCTTGCCCAGCGGCGCGATCGGTGGCCTCGATGCCGTCGCTGCCATGCGCGCTGGAGGTACCCTGCGCTCCGTGGGAATCACGACGGTCAAGGCGCCATCCGGCTTGCGGGGCGCGCCCTACCTCGAGGACCACGACATCGCGCTGCCCGAGGACAGGGCGATCACAGTCTTCGAGGGGTCGGCGCGCGAGGCGATCGCCGGCTTCCCCGCAAACGTCAACGTCGCCGTCGCGCTGAGCATCGCCGGCCTGGGGCCGGACCGCACCCGGGTCACGCTCGTGAGCGACCCGGAGGCGCGGCGCACGCGACACCGCATCCAGGCTAGCGGCGATGCGGGCGAACTCACAGTGAGCATCGAGGCCGAGCGCCACCCCGGCAATCCACGCACCTCATACCTGGCGGCGCTGAGCGCCATTGCCACACTGAAACGCGAAGCTCTGGGGCGCGAAGCTCGGGCGCGCGGGGGCTCAGGGGAGACCATGGAGCATCCGTGACCAAGCAGGAGCGGGTACGGGCCTACCTGGTGGATCGCATCCGCCAGGGGACCTTTCCCGTGGGGGGCAAGCTGCCCGGCATCCGTGCCCTCGCCCGGCGCCTCGACACGCACCCGAACACGGTGGCTCAGGTCATCCGCGAGCTCGGGGACGAGGGCGTCCTTCGCTCCGAGCAGGGACGCGGCACCTTCGTGCTGAGGGCTCCGACCATGCCGGAGGCGCTGGATGCCGCCGTCGACGTACGCTCGTCGCTCCGCGCGTTGGCGGCGCGCGCCCGCGATCTGGGCCTTTCGCCCCAGCAGTTCGCCCGCTGGTCGCACGAGGCCGTGACGGCGGCGGCGCAGGATGCTCCGCTGCGCATGCGTTTCGTGGAGTGCAATACCTTCGATACGCGGGAGTTGGCCGACCACATCGGTCACCTGCTGCGCCGACGTGTAGAGCCGTTGCTGCTCCAGGATCTGCTCGACCACCCTGAGGGAGCGGTCGAGGGCACCGATCTGTTCATCACCACTCCCTTCCACATCGAAGAGGTCGAGCCCCTGCTGCGCCACCCGGACCAGGCGGTGAGCGTGCTGGTGACCCCAACGGCATCGACGCTCGTGGAGCTGTCGAGGATCGATCGCGATGCGCGTGTTGCCGCCGTGGCCACCAACGAGCGCACTCTCGATCGCCTCGTGCGGATGATCAAGATGCACGCTCGCATGGAACCGCAGGTCCAATGCCTCATCCGCGACCCGCGCCTGGAGACGCGCCTCGACGGTGCCGACGTGATCGTGGGGACCCACTCTATCCAGGACGACATGGCCGCGCTAGCGCCGGAGGCGGGCCGCCTGACCGTCCATTACCAACTCGAGGCGAGCTCGGCGAGCTACCTGGTCGAGCGCGTCGCCGACCTATTTCCGCCCCGCCCGGGCGCCGCCGCTTGAGGCGCCCGAAGCATCGCGCGTCAGGCCACCCGCCCCCACCCCAACGCCTTGCCGAACTGGCCGAGGAGCGTCGGTGCGAGGCTGGCCGCCGCCACGAGCAGCCAGGCGGCGCCATCGAGCGGGTAGACCTCCAGCACCTGGCGGGCGCCCGGCACGGCCACGGCCAACAGCAGCAGGGCCGCGCACAGCGCCAGGGCACCCCACACCCACGGGTTGCGGGTGATCGCGTTGCGCAGCACCGGCGTGCCCGGCTCCCGCATGTCGAACACGTGCCAGAGCTGGGCGAAGGCCAGGGTCAGGAACGACACGGTGACGGCCTCCTCGCGCGGCATGCCCAGCGGACCGAGGGCTAGCGCGAAGGCGCCGAGCACCGCGGCGGTGATGAGCAAGGCGTAGGCGGCGATGCTGCGCCAGTGGCGGGCCGCCAGGACCGGCTCGCGCGGGTCGCGTGGGCGCCGCTCCAGGATGCGCGCGTCCCCCTCGCCGGCGCCCAGCGCGAGCGCGGGGAAGACGTCGGTGACGAGATTGAGGAAGAGGATCTGGAGCGGTAGCAGGGGCAGGGGGGCGCCGAGCGCCGACGCCAGCCCGATGACCAGGATCTCCGATAGGTTGCACGACAGTAGGTAGAGCACGAAGGCGCGGATGTTGTCGAAGATGATGCGCCCCTGGCGCACGGCCTCGACGATGGTGCCAAAGGCGTCGTCCTTGAGCACCATGTCGGCCGCCTCGCGCGCCACCTCGGTGCCGCGCCGGCCCATGGCCACGCCGATGTCGGCCTGCTTCAGCGCCGGGGCGTCGTTGACGCCGTCGCCGGTCATCGCGACGATGGCCCCGTGTTCCTGGTGCAGCCGGATGAGCTGCAGCTTCTGCTCCGGGCTGACGCGGGCGACGATGTCCGCAGCCATCAGCTCCCGCTGCTGCTCCGTGCCCTCGAGCAACCGACCCATGTCGCGCCCCGTAACCACCCGCGCCTCCCCCTCGGCCAGCCCCACGGCGTCGGCCACGCTGGCCGCGGTGACGCTCTGGTCTCCGGTCACCATCACGACGCGGATGCCGGCCCGGCGACACCCCTCGATGGCGGCGCGCACGTCGCCGCGCGGCGGATCGCGCATGGCCACCAGGCCGAGCAGCGTGAGGTCGCGGTAGAGGGGCTGGTCGGGTGCGTCCAGCTGGCGGGCCGCGAGGGCGAGCACGCGCAACCCGCCCTCGGCGAGCTGGCGGTTCCGGGCCGACCAGCGCTCGCGCGTCCGCTGGTCCAGCGGCTCGAGCCCGCCCTCGCCCGCCACCGTACTGCACGCCTCCAGCACCGCCTCCGGCGCCCCCTTGACCGCGACCCGGAACGCGTCGCCGTGCTGGTGGACGGTTCCCATCATCTTCACGTCGGCGTCGAACGCCTCCTCCCGCACCTCCGGGTGTCGCCGCAGCAGCGCATCGCGCGTGATCCCGCCGCCTGCCGCGGCCTCCAGCAGGGCCACCTCCAACGGATCTCCGACGCCCTCCCCGCCGCCCCAGGAGGCGTTGTTGCACAGCGCGGCCGTCTCGAGGGCCTCGCGCAGGCGCGGCGCCTGCTCCGGGTCGAGCGGCTCGTCGCCGAGGCGGAAGGGTGCGCCGCTCCCGCGATCGCCGACGGCGACCCGGCCCTGCGCCAACCACAAGCCGGCGACGGTCATGTGGTTCTCCGTCAACGTGCCGGTCTTGTCCGCGAAGATCACGCTGGTGGCGCCGAGCGTCTCCACGGCGGAGAGCCGGTTGACGAGGGCGTTGCGCTCGGCCATGCGGCGCATTCCGCGCGCCAGCGTGATGGTGGCGATGACGGGCAGCCCCTCGGGCACCGTCGCCACCGCGAGGGCGATGGCGGTCTCCAGGATGAGCAGCACCGGCTTGCCGCCGAACACGCCGGTGATCGCCACCAACGCCGCCACGACCAGCGTGACCCACACCAGCCGCTGACCGAGTGCGTCGAGCCGCTTCTCCAGCGGCGTGGTCTCGTCGCCGACCTCCTCCACGAGCCGGGTGATGCGCCCGAGTTCGGTGTCCATGCCGGTGGCCACCACCACTGCCTCGGCCGAACCGCGGCTGAGCGAGGTGCCCTTGAACAGCATGTTGTGGCGCTCGGGCAGCGGGGTGTCGCCCTCCAACGGCTCGGAGCGCTTGCTCACGGGCAGCGACTCCCCGGTGAGCGCGGACTCGTTGGCCTGCAGCCCGGAGGCTTCCAGCAACCGCACGTCGGCCGTGACGACGTCCCCACCCTCGAGCACCAGGACGTCGCCGGGCACCAACGCCTCGGCCGGTACCACCTCGAGGTGCCCGCCCCGTCGGACCGTCGCCTTGACGCTGCCGAGCCGGCGCAGGGCCTCCATCGAGCGCACCGCCCGCAGCTCCGTCGCGAAACCGATGGCGGCGTTGAGCACCAGCACCACCATCACGGCGATGGCCTCAACCCATTGGCCGAAGGCGGCGGAGAGTAGCGCGGCGGCCGCGAGCAGCGCCACCAGCAGGCTCCTGAACTGGGCGATCAAGATGGCGAGGGCGCCGCGGCGCTTGGCCTGCCGCAGGCGGTTCGGCCCCCAGTCCTCGAGCCGCCGGGCCGCCTCCGCCGCGCTCAGCCCCTGCTCGGGACGCACCTCGAGGGCGGAGGCGACGGCCCGAACCGACCGCGACCAGGGGGCCTCGGGAGCCCCCGGGCCCGTCCGTGCCGGACCGCCTGGGTGGGGTGTGGCGCGCGCGTCGCTCACGACTCGACGATAGCGTGGTGCCGCGGGGGCTGCGAGGGGCACCCGCCCCTCGTTGCCTCGGTCACGGTCCCATGGGACGATGGCGCCATGCCCAACGACGACGCCCCTTCGCCCGATCCTGCACCCCGCCCGCCCGCGTCGGACCGCCGCTACGCCCGCGACGGCCTCTCCCGCCTCATCGCCATCCCCTCCGTGTCCGCCGAGGGGCGCGGCCTGGACGAGGCATCCGGCGAGGTGGTGCGCCAGCTGCGCGAGCTCGGCTTCACGGTGGAGCGGCACGACACCGCCGGCGCCCCGGTCGTGTTCGCCCGCCGCGTCGACGACGAGCGGGCGCCCACCGTGCTGTTCTACAACCACTACGATGTCCAGCCGGCCGATCCCCTGGAGCTATGGGAGAGTGAGCCCTTCGCGCTCGTCGAGCGCGAGGGCGCCTGGTACGGCCGCGGCGTGAGCGACGACAAGGGGCAGCTGGTGTCCCGCTTCGCCGCGCTACGCCAGCTACTCGATGCGGACGGGCGGCTCCCCGTCAACGCCACCTTCGTGGTGGAGGGGGAGGAGGAGATCGGCAGCCCCAACCTGGCGCGCTACGTCGAGACGCACGCCGATGCCCTCGCCTGCGACGGTGTGGTGTGGGAGTTCGGCGGGGTCACGGCGGACGGAGCCCCGATGACCTACTGCGGCCTCAAGGGGATCGTGTGCCTCGAGCTGCGCGTGCGTACCGCCGGGCACGACCTGCACTCCTCGGTCGGCGCGGTGGTGGAGAACCCCATCTATCGGCTCGCCTGTGCGCTGGCCGGCCTGCGCGACGGTGACGGACGCGTGCTGGTCGAGGGGTTCTACGACGGCATCACGCCGGTGGGCGAGGCCGAGGAGGCGCTGCTGCGCGCACTGCCGGACGAGGACGCGGCGTTGGCGCGGCTCTACGGAGTGTCTAGCTTCCTGGGCGCCGTGCGCGGGACGGACTTCCAGCGCAAGCTTCTACTGGAGCCCAACCTCAACATCAACGGCTTCCACAGCGGCTACGGTGGTCCGGGCTCCAAGACGGTGCTGCCCGCCGAGGCCTTCGCCAAGCTCGATCTGCGCCTGGTGCCGGGGCAGGACCCGGTGCGCGTGGTGCGCCTGTTGCGTGCGCACCTCGACCGCCACGGGTTCTCCGACATCGAGCTGGTGGAGCTCGAGACGCACGAGCACGCGGCCCGCTCCGATGTCTCGCACCCGTTCGTGAGGCACACGGTGGATGCCCTGCGGGCGGCGTTTGGGCGCGAGCCCGTGGTCTACCCCTCGGTGGCCGGTTCCGGCCCCATGTACCCCTTCGTGGCCCATCTCGGGGCGCCGATCGTCGGCCTGGGCTGCGGATACCCGGGAAGTCGGGTGCATAGCCCCAACGAGCACGTGCGCGTGGTGGACTTCGACCGCAGCGTGCGCGCCACGGTGGAACTGCTGCGGCGCTTCGGTGCCGCCTGAGGGAGGCGGGTGCGGCGCGGGGTCGGGGACCCCTCGTGTGCGGGCGGCACCGGTGCCCTATCCTGCACGGAACGCCGGCGTCCGACGCCTGAGGGCCGCCCCCGTCGGGCCGGTGGCGCCTCGCCGAGACCGCACACGGCCCCCGGGGGCCGTGCCGTCCGCGGCGTTCGTGTCGCGCCGGACGCGCGCCGCCGTCACACCGTGTGGGTAGGCTTGATGGAACCAACACACGTCGGTGCCGGCGCCCGCGGGGCTGCAGGGACCCGGCGGGAGGAGGCATCACGCATGGAGTATCGATTTCTTGGCAACTCGGGTCTCAAGGTTTCCGCTCTGTCCTTCGGCGCCTGGGTGACGTTCGGCGACCAGGTAGGCGACGACGTGGCCTTCGACATGATGACGGCCGCCTTCGACGGCGGCGTCAACTTCTTCGACAACGCCGAGGCCTACGCGGCCGGCCAGGCCGAGACCATGATGGGCAAGGTCATCAAGCGTGCGGGGTGGAAGCGCTCCGACCTGGTGGTGTCGACCAAGATCTACTGGGGCGGCGACGGCCCCAACGATCGAGGCCTGTCCCGCAAGCATGTCATCGAGGGCACCGAGGCCGCGCTCAAGCGTCTGCAGACCGACTATGTCGACCTGGTGTTCTGCCACCGCCCCGACCGCTTCACGCCCGTCGAAGAGACGGTGCGCGCCATGAACTACCTGATCGACCAGGGTATGGCGTTCTACTGGGGCACCAGCGAGTGGACGGCCGAGGAGATCCGTGAGGCGCACGAGGTGGCGCGTCGCGAACACCTGGTGGGGCCCACCATGGAGCAGCCGCAGTACAACATGCTGCATCGCGAGCGTGTCGAGCGCGAGTACAGCCGGCTGTACGACGCGTTCGGCCTGGGGTTGACCGTGTGGAGCCCGCTGGCGAGCGGCATCCTCACCGGCAAGTACGACGACGGCGTCCCCGAGGGGAGCCGCATGACGCTGGAGGGGTACGAGTGGCTGCGCGCCCGGCTCGAGTCCGAGGAGGGCAAGCAGGAGCTCGCGGCCGTGCGCAAGCTCAAGGCGGTGGCGGACGACCTCGGCACTAGCCGGGCGCAGCTCGGCCTCGCCTGGGCGCTGAAGAACGACAACGTGAGCACGGTCATCACCGGAGCGTCCCGCGCCGAGCAGGTGGTCGAGAACCTGAAGGCTGTCGAGGTGGCCGAGAGGCTCACGCCGGACGTGATGGAGCGTATCGAGGGCATCCTCGGCAACAAGCCGCAGGAGTTGGAGAGCTTCGGGCGCGACTGAGCTATCCCGTTCGCGCGCGCCCGCCGTCACGACCCACGGGCGCTGACGCCGAAGACGCGGCCGGAGGCACGCTCGCCTCCGGCCGCGCGCATCATCTTCGATCAGGTCCCGGCGCTTCCGCTGGTCTACCCCCGCTCCCTCAACGCCTCGCGCAGCGGCCGGCATCACCAGCGCCGTAGTGCCTCGACCAACAGCCGCACCCCGAAGCCGGTGGCGCCCTCGGGCTGGTACGCCTTGCCCTCGTCCCGCAGCGCCATGCCGGCGATGTCGACGTGCGCCCAGGGGGAGCGCACGAATTCCTTGAGGAACGCCGCGGAGGTCCCCACCCCGCCCTGCCGCCCGCCGCTGTTCTGGATGTCCGCGATGGGCGAGTCGATGCTCTCGCGGTAATCGTCGTACAGCGGCAGCGGCCAGACGCGCTCGAAGGTCGCCCGGCCGGCCGCCTCCAGGCGCCGACCGAGGGCGTCGTCGGTCGTGAACAGCCCCGCCGCCACCCCCTTGCCCAGGGCCACCACGCACGACCCCGTGAGCGTAGCGAGGTCGATCACCGCCGCGGGCTCGAAGCGCTCGACGTACGCCAGCGCGTCGGCCAGCGCGAGGCGCCCCTCGGCGTCGGTGCTGAGGACCTCGATGGTCACGCCGTTCGAGGCCGTCAGCACGTCCGACGGGCGGTAGGACGCGCCGTCGGGCATGTTCTCCACGCAGGGGCATACGCCCACGACATGCACGGGTAGGCCAAGGCGGGCCACGGTCTCCATCGCGCCCAACACCGCGGCCGCGCCACCCATATCGCTCTTCATGGGGATCATTCCCAGGCGGTCCTTGAGCGATAGGCCACCGGAATCGAAGGTCACGCCCTTGCCCACCAGGGCGACCGTCGGCAGGTCGCCGCGTCCGGCATTGTGCTCCAGCACGATGAAGGCCGGGTCGTTGGCGCTTCCCTGCGCCACCGCCAGGAGCGCCCCCATGCGCTCGCGCTCGGCCCAAGCGCGATCACCGACTTCGAGGCGCAGGTCGTGGCGCTCCGCCAGGCCGCGCGCCGTGGCCGCGAGGTGCGTGGGGTCGGCGAGGTTGGGCGGCCGGTTCACCAGGTCGCGGGCCAGGGCCACACCGGCCGCCACCGCCTCCGCGGCGCGGGCCCCCGCCTCCACGGCCTCCAGGCGCCCGGCGTCGAACTCCACCAGGGTGAGCGACGTCACATCCGGCGTCTGGGGCGCGCGTCGCTTCCAGCCGCCGAAGCGGTAGAGCGCGAGCAACGTTCCCTCGACGGTGGCCTGTGCCGCCGCCTCGGGGCTTAGCCCGCCGGCGCCGGCGCCGTGCACGACGCTTGCGAGCGTGCCCGTGCCCAGCTCGTGCGCGCGGCGGGCGGCGGCCGCGGCTGCCCTACGGGCCGCCTCGGCGTCGAAGCGCTCCGCGGGACCCAATCCGGCGACCAGCACGCGGTGCACGGGGAGCGCCCCGCGCGGGTAGAGCACGGCCACCTCGCCCAGGCGCCCGCGGAGGTCCCCGCTGGCGATGACCTCCCGCACGCCGCCCTCGAGGGCGGCATCGATGGCGGCGGTGGCGCCACCGGGCTCGGTGACCCCCTCGAACAGGTTCACCACCAGCGTGTCGGCGGCGTGGGTGTGGAGGCTGCCGTGCTCGACGTGCACGGCGGGCAACGTGGTGGGGGTGGCGCTGAGGGTGTCCATGGCGTCCTCCGGTCCGGGCGCCGTGGCGCCCTGCATCCGCCCAGGCTAGCCCGTGGCCGGCGCGCCCGGCAACGCGCGCGGGCTTGATGCCGGCGGGACGCCCCCCCGGGATCCCGCGGTCACGCCGGGCCGCGTCCGCGTCGCCACGCCGGGCCGCGTCCGCGTCGCCACACCGGGCCGCGACCGCGTCGCGACGCGCGTTCGCGCGCGCGAACGGTAGGCTGGGGGCGATGCTGCTCTCCCCGGCCGAGGTGTTCCCGTGGCGCTCCGGAGCGCCTACCCGGACCGTGATCGACGTGCGGTCCCCCGTCGAGGTGGCGCGGGGGGCCCTGCCGGGCGCCCGAGCGCTGCCGCTGATGAGCGACGAGGAGCGTCACCAGGTGGGTGTTCGCTACAAGGAGGCGGGGCAAGAGGCGGCGATCGCGCTGGGCTATGCCCTGGCCGGCCCGTACCTGCCGCAACGCGTCGCCGCCTGGCGGGAGGCCGCCGCCTCGGGCCCCGTCGCGGTGGCCTGCTGGCGTGGCGGATTGCGCAGCCGGCTGGCCGTGGAGTTCATCGACCGTCCCGACGTGGACCGGGTCGAGGGCGGCTACAAGGCCCTCAGGCGGCACCTCGTGGACGCACTCCCGCGCGCCGTGGAGGCGAAGCGGACCTTCGTGCTCAGCGGCCTCACGGGCTCCGGCAAGACGCGCGTGCTGAGGCGGCTGCACGGGCGGGCCCCGGGGCTGCAGGTGCTCGACCTCGAGGGGGAGGCCAACCACCGCGGCAGCGCCTTCGGCGCGGCCACCGAGGCGCAGCCGAGCCAGCAGACCTTCGAGAACGCCCTGGCCGCCCAGCTGCTCCTCGATCCCTCCCGGGCGTTGGTGGTGGAGGACGAGTCGCGGTATGTCGGCAGGCGGACCGTGCCGGACGCCCTGCTGCGGCGCATGCGCGCCAGCCCGGTGGTGCTGCTCGAGGTGCCGCTGGAGACGCGCGTCCGCCACATCTTCGAGGAATACGTGCTGGAGCCGAGCGAGCTCAATGGCGTGGACGAGACCCGCGCGCGGCTCGAGCGCGACACCCAGCGCATCCGCAAGCGCCTCGGAGGGGGCCGCGCCGACGCCGTGGCGGCGGCGCTGCGTACGGCCGCGGAGTCCGGCGCCTGGCGGGACCCGGAGGCGCATCGCGGATGGATCACCACGCTGCTCGAACGCTACTACGACCGGCTGTACCGCAAGGCGTTCGCCGGCCACGATCGAACCGTGGTATTCCGCGGCGACGCCGCGGAGGTCGCGGCCTACCTGCGGGGCCTGCCGGGCTGAGGCCGCGGAGCGGGCCCCGCACCGCCGTGTTCCAGCGCCGCGCCTCCCCAGAACTCACCCACCGAAGCCGCGTAGGAGGCTGCCATGGACCCACGACCCACGCCTGCCGGGGCCCCCATCCGGCTCACCAAGACCGTCAGCAAGGGCGGCTGCGCCGCCAAGATCGCCGCCGGCACCCTCAGCGATCTGCTGCGCTCGCTGCCCCGCCAGCGCCACCCGGACCTGCTGGTGGGTAACGACCTGCTCGACGACGCCGCCGTGTGGCGGATCTCGGACGAGGTCGCCATGATCCAGACCCTGGACTTCTTCACGCCGATCCTCGACGACCCGCGCGACTTCGGAGCCGTGGCCGCGGCCAACGCGCTCTCCGACGTGTTCGCCATGGGTGGCACCCCCACCACGGCACTCACCATCCTCGCCTACCCGCTCGACACGCTGCCGCCGGAGGTGCTCGGCGAGCTGATGGAGGGGGCGATCCGCGTGATCAACGAGGCCGGAGCGCTGCTGGTGGGCGGGCACTCCATCGAGGACGACACCCTCAAGCTGGGCTTCAGCGTCACCGGGCTGGCGCATCCGGACCGATTGTGGAGAAACGACGGCGCGCGCCCGGGCGACGTGCTGGTACTGACCAAGGCGGTGGGTACCGGCACGCTGGCGGGCGCGCTGAAGAACGACGAGATCGCCTACGCCGACATGGCGGAGGCCATCGACTCGATGACAAGCGTCAACAGGCTCGACCTGCCCGAGCCGCTGCGCGACGCCGTGCACGCAGCCACCGACGTCACCGGCTTCGGCATCCTGGGGCACGCGCTGCACCTGGCGCAGGGCTCGAGCCGCACGCTGCGCATCGATCCGGCCGCCGTGCCGCTGTTGGCCGGTGCGGAGGACACGCTGCGCCGCGGCATCCTCACCAAGGCCCACGGCAGCAACACCCGCTACGTCGAGGCGCACGTCGAGGGGCGCGCGGGTGTGGGGGAGGTGCCCTGGCTCACGCTGGTGGACCCCCAGACGAGCGGGGGCCTGCTACTGAGCGTCGATCCCGCGCACGCCGATGCGTTGCTCGCTTCGGTCGAGCCGCGCTTCCCGCGGGCGACGCGCATCGGCGAGGTGCTCGAGCGTCAGGCGCGGCCGCTGCGCCTTGGTTGAGGCGCTGCCGGGCGGGCGCGGCTTGACGCGGCGCCCCCTGGCGGCCGGACGCCGGGATCTGGCCTCGGTGCCTCAGGGGGGCGGTCCACGTTGAAGGAGTCCGAGACGGTCCTCGCGGACCTGCCCCCGCCCGTGCTGCGCGGCCCAGGACATCCGCCCCTGGGGGCGGCGGGTGCATCCCGCTAGGCTATGCGAGACGGGTCGGTCCCGGGGCCTCCACCCCCCGGGCCGGCCCGCGTGGTTTTTTGGCGGGGCGTTTCTTGACGGGGCCCAGCCCGTCCCCCCGACCCGATGGACCGCAACCGCGCACCGCCCTGCGGCGCGGCCGCGCCCGGAGCGTACGCGACCCGGCACGCGATCCGGCACGCGATCCGGCACGCGATCCGGCCGGAGCTCAGTTCTTGGCGTTCCGTACGCGCTCGAGCAGGATGGTCACGCTCACGGGCTCGGTGGAGGGCATGCCGTCGATGAGCCCGTTGCGCGCCACGAAGGCCGCGATGCTCTCGTAGGCCTGGTGCGCCACCTCGGGCTCGTCGGTATCGAACAGCACGGCCTCGCGCCCGGAGGGGAGCACGGCGACCAGCTCGAGGTACTCGGGCTCGAGCTCACCGCTGTCGATGCGCTCCTCCTCGGTACCCTCCGGGAACACCTCGATGAGCTCGATGCTCTCCACCAGGGCGAGATTGATCAACTTGGCGTCGAGGGTCCACATCCACATGCGTATCGCTCCCAGGTCGGCCCGTCGGCCGCCGCCGGCCGCGCCTGGGGGCGGCGCGGTCCGGCGCCGAGCATATCGCATGCGCCTCGTTGCGCGCGCGTGCCGCGCTCGCGGGGGCCCGTTCCCCCCGTCACACGCGCCCGCATCGGCCCACACGTTCACGCGCGCCGCGAGCCGCCCGCCTCCCCGCTCACCCCCGCCGGTCGATGCGGTCGCGCAGTCCGTCGGAGAGGAACTGGAAGGCCAACGACGCGGCGGCCAGGAATAGGCCGGGACCCACGGCGGCCCACGGCTGCCGGGTCAGGAAGGAGCGGGCGTCCTGCAGCACGTTGCCCCAGCTGGGTGTGGGCAGCGGCACGCCCAGCCCCAGGTAACTCAGCGATGCCTCCACCAGCAGGAAGGTGGCGGCGGTGCTGGCGGCCTGGACCCACAGCGTCCCGGCGAAGTTCGGCAGCGCGTGGCGCCACAGCAACCGGCGGCGGGTCGCGCCCAGGGCGGTGCCGGCCAGCACGTACTCGGAGCGCAGCTCGCTGCGGGTGAAGGCACGCGAGAGCCGGAAGTACAACGGGGCGCCGGCCACGCCCAGGGCGAGCACCGTCTGGGCCTCGCCGCCACCCAGGATGCTCACCACCAGCAGCACCAGCAGGAAGCCCGGGAAGGCCAGGATGGCGTCGAAGACGCGCGCGAGGACCGTGTCCAGGGTGCCGCCCGCGCCGGCGGCCGTGATGCCCAGTGCGACGCCCACGAGCGACGCGAGCAGCGTGGCGCTCAGCGCGATGGCGAGCGACACGCGGCCGCCGGCGAGCGCGCGCGCCAGCACGTCGCGCCCAAGGCCGTCCGTGCCCAGCGGGTGCGTGCGGCTGGGCCCGGCGTAGCGCACGGCGTAGTCGGGCTTGATGGGATCGAAGGGGGTGAGCGCGGGCGCGAGCACGGCCGTGGCCGCAACCAGCAGCGCGAGCGCCAATCCGATGCGCAGCCGCGTCACGACACCCTCAGGCGTGGGTCGGAGAGGAGCTGGGCCACGTCCGCCAGGGCGTTGACCATCACGTAGAGGGTCACCGCCAGGATGGTGACGCCCTGCACCACCGGGTAATCGCGAGCGCCGATGGCGTTGAGGATGGTGAGGCCGAGCCCGGGCAGGCCGAACACCTGTTCCACGACGATGGTGCCGGTGAGCAACCCGCCGAGCTCCAGCGCCAGCAGGGGGAGCACCCCCGGCAGGGCGTTGGCGGCGACGTGGCGGGCGATGCGCCCCCCCGCCGCGCCCTTGCTCCGCGCGGTCCGGACGTAGTCGGCGCGGAGCTCCTCCAACACCCGCGCCCGCGTGAGGCGGGCGAGCTGCGCGGCGCGCGGGATGGCCAGGGTGAACGCCGGGAGCACCAGGGCGGGGAGCGCCCCCAAGCCGACGGCGTGGGTCGGCAGACCGACCACCGGGAACCACGCGAGGCGCACCGAGAACAGCAGGATCAGCAGGAAGCCGAACCAGAACTCGGGCAGGGCGAGCCCCGCCGTGGTCAGCAGCACGGCGATGCGGTCCGCGGTGCCCCCCGGCCGGAGCCCGGCCAGCAGTCCCAGCCCGAGGCCCAGCGCCAGGGAGGCGAGAAACGCCATCGCGGCCAGCGTCACCGTCACCGGCAGGCGCTCGAGCAGCACGCGCGTCACGGGGCGGCGTTCGCGCAGCGAGGTGCCCAGGTCGCCGCGGGCCAGTCCGCTCCAGTAGCTCAGGTACTGCTCGGGGAGCGAGCGGTCGAGGCCCAGCGTGCGACGCAGCGCGCCCACCTGGGCGCTCGAGGTGTCGAGCCCCCCGAGCACGGTGGCGGCGTCCCCGGGGAGGGCGCGCACCGCCACGAACACCAGCGTCAGCACCGCCCACAGCGTCACGACGAAGCTGAGGATCTGGCCGAGCAGGTAACGGCTCACTGTCCGCGCACCCGCCTACGCCCTCGTCGCCCGCCGGCCGGCGGGACGTTGCCCCCACGGGCGGGGCGGGGGCGCCTCACGGAGTATGGGGTTGGGGTGCGCGGATGCCATCGGTGCGCGCGGGGCGGGCGCGCATCTCGCGCCCGCCCCGCGTGGCGGTCAGGGCAGCGTCGCGCCGCGGAAGTCGAAGGTGTCGAGCAGCGGCGTCATCCAGAAGCCCTGCACGGCCGCTCGCTCGGCGTAGGTGCGGTAGGGCGTGCCCAGGTAGAGGAAGGGCGCGTCGTCGTGCATGGCGCTGAGCACCTGCGCGTAGAGCGCCTTGCGCGTGGCGGTGTCGCTGGTCGATGCGGCGTCCGCCAGCTCCTGCACCACGCCGGGATCGTCGTAACCCACGTAGTTCGTGCTGGGGTCGCCGTAGCCACCGAGGCGGCCGGTGGGGTCGAGCTTGCCGGTGTGCCCGATGACGGTGAGGTCGAAGTCGTGGGCGCCTCTGTAGACGTCGGAGAGCCACACCCCCCACTCGACGATGCGGATGGTGCTGTTCACGCCCACCTGCGTCAGCATGTCCTGCAGCACCTGACCGGCCTGGATGTGGTTCTCGTATGGTTGCGGCAGCACCAGGTCCAGCGTCCAGTCCTTGGGCACGCCGGCCTCGGCCAGCAGCGTCCTGGCCTGCTCGGGATCATAGGGGTAGGGCCGGATGTCGGCCGGGAGCCAGGGGCTGCCCGCCTCCATGAAGGTGCCCACCGGGGTGCCCCCACCGTAGGCGACATCGAGCACGGTCTGCTTGTCCACCGCCAGGTTGAGCGCCCGGCGAACCCGGGGATCGGAGAGGTACGGGCGGCGGTTGTTCAGCGCCGCCACCAGGACCAGTCCGGACGGCTCCTGGACGAGGTGCAGCGCTTCGTTGCCGGTGACGGTGGGTTGATCGGCGCTGGCGACGGTGTCGATCACGTCGAACTCGCCGCTGATGAGCCCCTGGAGCTGGACGGCGCTGTCCTGCACGAAGCGCAGCGTCACCTGGGCGAGCGCCGGGGCGCCCTGGAAGTAGTCCGGGTTGCTCGTCATGGTGAGGGCGCTGTCGCGCGTCCACTGCTGCAGGCGGAAGGGCCCCGTGCCGATGGGCTGGGTGCCGAAATCGTGCCCTGCGGCGATGGCCTCGGACGGAAGGATGGCGCCCCAGCCGGAGGCGAGGGTGGCGAGCATGGCCGGGTTGGGCTTGCTCAGCACCAGCACCGCCGTGCGCGGATCCGGCGTGCCAACCGATGCGATCATCTCGAACTCGGCACGCTTGGGGGAGGCCAGTGCCTCGCCGGAGATGCGCTCGATCGACGCCTTCACGTCCGCGCTGTCCAGCGCGCTGCCGTCGGAGAAGGTGGCCGGGGCAAGGTGGAAGGTGTAGCGCAGGCCGTCGTCGCTGATCTCGAACGAGGTGGCCAGCGAGGGCTGGATGGTGCCGCCGCGGTCCACCTCCACCAGCGTGTCGTAGAGCGACTTGGTGACCTGGAAGGCGGCCGTGGCGGCGGTGGCCTGCGGGTCCAGCGTGTCGGGCTGGGCGCTCATCGCCATGGTGAGGGTCTGCGCCGAGGCGGCGCCGAGGCCGAGCAGCAGCGCGAGCAGGATGCCAACGGTTCGTCTCATAGGGTCTCTCCTCCTTCGTCGGGTGGCAGCCGTCGGATGTCCACCGCGCGTGCGCCTGCGGCGGTCACCAGGACGGCGCCGAGCTCCGCGGGCCCGTGGGCCCACCCCCCGCGGCCGCGGATCGGCAGTCGGGTGCGCATGGCTTCCACGAAGACCTCGGGTTCGTACCCCTGCATGCCGCCGGCCGGGCCCGTCATGCCGACGTCGCTGACGTAGGCCGTCCCGCCCGGCAGCATCCGCGTGTCGAGCGTGGGCACGTGGGTGTGGGTGCCCACCACGGCGGTCACGCGGCCGGCGACCGACCACGCGAAGATCTGCTTCTCGCTGACGGACTCCCCGTGGAAGTCGACCAGCACCATCTCCGGGCCGCCTGCGGCGGCCCAGCGCCGGAGTTGGCGCTCCAGGGCATCGAGAGGGGCGTCGGCGCCGTGGAGCGCCGTGCGGCTGGCCAGGTTGACCACACCGAGCAGGAGCTCCCCGGCGCCCACCACGACGGCGCCGCGCCCCGGGGCCGCCTCGCTGGTATTGAGTGGGCGCAGCACGTGCGGGTCGGCGTGGACCTCCTCGGCATGCGGGCCGTCCCACGAGTGGTTGCCGCCCGTGATGGCATCGACGCCGAGCGCGAGGAGCCGGGAGACGTCCGTGGGCGTCATGCCGGCGCCGTCCATGGGGTTGGCGCCCGCGAGGGCGGCGTTCTCCCCGTTCACGATCACGAAGTCGGGCCGCAGGAGTTGGCGCAACCTGGGTAGGCGCGCCTCGACGAGCGCGAGCCCGGCCTCCCCGACGACGTCACCGATGAACAGGATGCGTGCGGTGGGGGAGGTGGCTGGGCTGCCGTGCATGGACCCTCGCAGTCTCGACCGGCGTCGTCATGGTTGCGTCAGGCACGGTCGGGAGCGCGACCTCGCGGCGTTTCGAGCCGCGCCTGGCCGGTCCGCGGCCGTTCGGGGATGGTCGAGTGTACGGCACGGCGGCGGTGGATGCGGCGGCATGCGCCGCGTGGGTGCACGGCCCTGTAAGAGTTCCGTGAACCGGCCCCCACTACACTTCGCTCAACGATGCGACGCTGGTTGCGGCTCCTCACCCCTCCGATCCTTTGGTGCGCGTACGTGGTGGATTTCCCCTACATCCACGCGCACCTCGGTGATCAGACGCGGCTGCTGGGTCTGGTGCTAGTGGCCGCGAGCGCCTGGGTGTGGGGGCTGGCCGGGGGAATCATCAACGCGGCGCTGGGTCTGACGCTGAGCGATGGCCTGCTCCAACTGCTCCATGGCGGGACGTTCGCGCTGCCCCACCTCGACGGGGGCGACGGCATCTTCAAGCTGCTGGCCTTCGCCGGGACGGGCGCGGGCGTCGGCTACCTGCGGCGCATGCAGAGCCAGATCGACGAGCACCGGACGGCCTCGGTCCAGGCGCGGTTCGACCCACTCACGGGGCTGCTGACGCGCGCGGCCTTCGAGGAGCGCATGGTCGAGGTATTGGAGGAGACGCGCGAACGGGGCAGCGGCCTGGCGATGCTGTTCGTCGACCTCGACCGCTTCAAGTTCATCAACGACACCTACGGGCACGAGGCCGGCGACGCGCTGCTGCGCGAGGTCGGTCGGGCGCTCAGGGAGAACGTCCGGGACGGCGACCTGGTCGGCCGCATCGGGGGTGACGAGTTCACCGTCTCCCTGATGGACATGCGCGATACGCACGGTGCCGCGGCGGTCGCGCGGACGCTCGTGCGGGTGCTGAACAGCCCCTTCGACGTCGACGGCCACAGCCTGCACATCTCGGCCAGCGTGGGCATCAGTCTCTTCCCCCGCGACGGCGACACCGTGGAGGCGCTCACCCGAAGTGCCGATACCGCCATGTACGAGGTGAAGGAGGGGGGCAAGAACGACTTCCACTTCTCCTCGATGGAGATGCGCTCCCGTGTGAGCCGTCGCCTGGAGCTCGAGCAGCAGCTGCGGCAGGCCATCGCGGGGCACGAGTTCGACCTGGTGTACCAGCCGCAGGTCGAGCTGGCCACCGGCCGGCTGGTCGCCTTCGAGGCACTGCTGCGCTGGAACAACCCGCGCCTGGGCTTGGTCTCCCCGGGGGAGTTCATCCCCGTGGCGGAGGAGGCGGGCTACATCGGGCCCCTCGGGCACTGGCTGTTGCGCGAGGCGTGCTTCCAGGTGCGCGCCTGGCAGCAGGCCGGGTTCGACGCCCCGCGCATGGCCGTCAACGTCTCCACCCTGCAGTTCCGGCAGTTCGGCTTCGTGGCAACGGTGGAGGGGGCCCTCGCCGACAGCGGCATCGACCCGTCGCTGCTGGAGGTCGAGATCACCGAGAGCGTGCTGTTCAAGGAGTACGAGCTCGCGGTGCAGACGGTGAGCAAGCTCGCGCGCCTGGGCGTTCGAACAGCCCTGGACGATTTCGGCACCGGCTACTCCTCTCTCGCCTACCTGCAGCGGCTGCCGATCGCCAGCCTCAAGATCGACCAGTCGTTCGTCATGGGCCTGCACCACGGGCCGGCCAACCGCGCCATCAGCGCCGTCCCGATCGTGGAGGCGATCGTCGCGATGGCCCACAAGCTCGACAAGGCGATCGTCGCCGAGGGCGTCGAGACCGAGGCGCAGCGACGCTTCCTCACCGGTCTCGGGGTGGACTACGCCCAGGGCTTCCACTTCGCCAAGCCGCTGCACCCGGCGCGGGCCGAGCGGCTGTTGCGCCGCGTGACGCCCGCGCGTCCCCCCGTGCCCAGCGAGGCCGAGATGACGCCGTTGCTGCTGCGCGACTAGGCCCGCGCCGTCGTCTCCCCGCCCGCCCCCGCAGAACGCGTGCAGGGCGCCGCTCCCGGTAGGATGGAGGGTGAGCGCGCGTCGAGCCACGCGCACGAGGAGGCAGGACGTCATGGACGAGAATCGAGCCGACATCGGGCTCATCGGGCTGGCCGTCATGGGGCAGAACCTGGTGCTGAACATGGAGGACCACGGCTTCCGCGTGGCCGTGTACAACCGTACGCAACAGAAGACCGAGGCGTTCCTCGCCGGCCCCGCCGCGGATCGCGAGATCGTGGGCACGGACAGCCTGGAGGCCCTGGTCGACGCGCTCGCCCGGCCCCGCCGGGTGATGCTCATGGTGCAGGCCGGACACGCGGTCGATGCCGTGCTGGACCAGCTCACGCCGCTGCTCGAGGAGGGGGACATCGTCATCGACGGCGGCAACTCCTACTTCGAGGACACGGTGCGGCGCGAGGCCGCCATGCGTGAACGGGGGTTGCGCTTCATGGGCACCGGCGTGTCGGGGGGCGAGGAGGGGGCTCGGCACGGGCCCAGCATCATGCCGGGCGGGCCGAGCGCCGCCTGGGATCACGTCAAGCCGATCCTGCAGGCGATCGCCGCCGAAGTCGACGGCGTGCCGTGCTGCGATTGGCTGGGCGAGGACGGCGCCGGGCACTACGTGAAGATGGTGCACAACGGTATCGAGTACGGCGACATGCAGCTCATCGCCGAGGCCTATGATCTGCTCCGCCGCGGGGTCGGGCTCGAGCCCTGGGCGCTCCACGACGTCTTCTCGGATTGGAACGAGGGGGAACTCGACTCCTACCTGATCGAGATCACCCGCGACATCCTCGGCACCTACGACGAGGCGGGAAAGCTCGTCCTGGACGTGATCCTAGACGCCGCGGGGCAGAAGGGCACCGGCCGCTGGACCGCCGTCGACGCGCTCGAACACGGCATCCCGGTGACGCTCATCACCGAGGCGGTCTTCGCGCGCTCGCTCTCGGCGCTCAAGGATGCGCGGGTGGCAGCCTCGAAGGAACTCTCGGGGCCGTCGGCGCACTTCGAGGGGGAGGTGGACGCGTTCGTCGCCGACGTTGGGCGCGCCCTCTACGCCGCCAAGATCACCAGCTACGCTCAGGGCTTCATGCTGCTGTCCTCCACGGCCGAGGAGCGGGGCTGGAGCCTCGATCTCGGCAAGGTGGCCACGCTGTGGCGGGGCGGCTGCATCATCCGCTCGCGCTTCCTCAACGATATCCGTGACGCCTACGAGGCGGACCCCTCGCTCGGCAACCTCCTGCTCGCCCCCTACTTCCGGGACGCTGTGGTGAGCGCGCAGGACGCCTGGCGCCGCGTCATCGCCGAGGGGGTGCGGCTGGGCATCCCGATGCCGGCGTTCAGCGCCGCGCTGGCGTTCTTCGACGGCTACCGCAGCGCGCGTCTGCCCGCCAACCTCATCCAGGCGCAGCGTGACTACTTCGGCGCCCACACCTTCGAGCGCGTCGACCGGCCGCGGGGCGAGTTCCAGCACGTGGACTGGACGGGGCACGGCATCGCTACCAGCGGAAGCTACGAGGCCTGAGCGAGCGTCGCGCGGCCCGCGAGCGGCCGATCCGGCGCTGCGCACTCCGGCGGGCAGGCCGAGGATGCGCGGGGACTCCGACACCCGCACGCCGCCCCCTGCGCCCCGCGCCGGTGGGTGTGGAGCAAACGGGGTCGCCTGCGAGGGGGCGTGTGCCCGCTCCGCGGGTGCCCCCTAGCGGGTGCTAGTATGCCCGTAAATCGTCGAGTTCACGGAGTGGGTGATGCGCGTGCTGTACCGGGTACGCAACACGACGCGCGGGCCACGGCCCGGGGGGAGCCGACCGGGATGTCGCCGGACGAGCGCGTGAGCGGGCCCCGGCCCGCCGCCATCGAGGTGGTGGGGGTAGGCAAGCGCTATGGGCGCACGGTGGCTTTGCAGGACATCAACCTGCGCGTGGAGGACGGCCAGATGTTCGCGCTCCTGGGCCCCAACGGTGCGGGCAAGACCACGCTGGTCCACATCCTGTGCACCATCCATCGGCCGGACGAAGGGCGGGTGGAGATGCGCGGCTTCGATGTGGTGCGTCGACCGGTCCAGGCACGGCGCGCGCTGGGCGTCGTCTTCCAGGAGCCGAGCCTCGACGACCGCCTCACGGTGGCGGAGAACCTCGACTTCCACGGCCTGATCTACGGAGTTCCCCGCGGCCTTCGTCGGCGCCGAGCGAGCGAGTTGCTGGAGCTCGTCGAGCTGACGCCTTGGCGCGACAAGCTGGTTCGCACCCTGTCGTCGGGCATGAAGCGGCGGTTGGAGATCGCGCGGGCGCTCGTCCACGAGGCCAGGATCCTGGTGCTCGACGAGCCCACCGTCGGTCTGGACGTGCAGTCGCGCGAGCGCATCTGGGAGTACGTGGGCACGTTGCGGCGCGAGCGGCATCTCACCGTGTTGGTCACCACGCACTACATCGAGGAGGTCGAGGCCTGCGACCGTGTGTGCATCATCGATCGCGGCCGCGTTCTTGCGCTGGACGCTCCGGGCGTGCTCCGTGAGCGGAGCGGCCAGGAGCTCGTGCGCATCGTGCCGCGCGACGATCAGAGCCGGGATGCGCTGGTCGAGGAGCTTCAGGATGCCGTGGTGAGCGTGGGCCCCGAGATCGTGGTGTCCTCGGGCGGGCCGGCGTTCGTCGAGCGCCTGCTCGATCGCTCCTCGCATCGCATCCGGGAGCTGTCCGTCGAGCGGCCGAGCCTCCAGAGCGTGTTCCTCAACCTGACCGGGCGCGACCTGCGAGACCAGGAGGCGGGGGCGCGCGAACGGACCTACCGGTTCGGCCGGCGCGGCGGGGAGCACACGCGGTGAGGCGCCGGCGGATCCCGGCGATGCCCGCACGGCGGGACGTTCCGCGGTGAGCACGGCACGCCGGCCCGCGGGCGGGGGAGCCGAGGACCGCGGCCCCGAGTTCCGCCACCTCCTGGCCGGCGTCTACGCCATCTGGTTGCGCGAGCTCAAGCGCGCCATCCGCGATCGGGGGCAGCTCGTGGGCGGCGTGAGCCGCCCGATCCTGTGGGTCCTGATCCTGGGGATCGGGCTCAACCCCTATTTCCGGGGAGAGGTCTACGGTGAGGTGAGCTTCGTGGTGCCGTACACCTACCTCCAGTTCATCTTCCCGGCCGTGATCGCCCTGAACATGATGTACACCGCGGTGCAGTCGGCCGTGTCGGTCATCTGGGATCGCGAGTTCGGCTTCCTTCGCGAGGTGCTGGTGTCGCCGTTGCCGCGGGCCGCCGTGCTGCTCGGCAAGATCTTGGGTGGTACCACGGTGGCGCTGGGCCACGGTCTGCTGGTACTGATCCTGGCGCGATTCGCGGACGTGACCTTCCAGCTCGGTGATGTGCTGCTCGGGGTCTTGCTGATGTTCCTCCTCGGCTTCGCCCTCACATCGCTGGGCGTCGTCATCGCCAACCGCATCCGGACCTTCGAGGGGTTCGGCGTGTTCTCCAACGCGGTGATCCTGCCGCTGTACTTCACGTCGAGCTCCATCTTCCCGCTGGACCCCGCGTTGACGCGCGCCCAGGCGCTGGTGCACTACCCCGGCTGGCTCGTGTTCGTGGTCACCGTGAACCCGATGACGTACGCGGTAGACGCGCTGCGTGGCATCTTCATCGGCTTCCATCAGTTCGACCCGCGGCTCGGGCCCCTCGTCCTGGCCGCCATGGCCGTGGTGTTCTTCGCGATCGCGCTCCGGGACTTCCGGCGCGCTTGAGGGCTCCTTGAGGCGGCGTAGAGGATGAGGACGTTGCGGGATGCCGGTGTGGTCCTCGCCGTGATCAGCCTGCTCGGGCTGGCCTACCTGTTGCCGCCCGACACCTCGTGGGCGCGGGTGAGGCGAGGCGGCGTGCTGCGTGTGTGCGTGCCGGAGAGCTACCCGCCCCTCGTCACCGGCGAGGCCCAGGCGCCCGGCATCGACATCGAGATCCTCACGGGGTTGGCCGAGCGCCTGGGGCTGACGCTCCAGCTCGTCACGAACCCGGCCATCGGCCGCGACTTCAACCCCCGGAACTGGCGTGTCACGCGGGCCCAGTGCCAGCTGCTGGCGGGCGGTGTGGTGGCCTCCGGCACGACCACGTCCTTTCTCGAGACGACGCCCGCGTACCTCGAGACGGGGTGGGCGATGGTCGGGCCGTCCGAGGCGCCCTCGGTGGCGGGACGGACCGTCGCGGTGCTGGCGGGAGCCACCGGGCTGGACCGCATCGCCCTGAGCCGGTACCTCAAGGCCCGTGGTGCGGAGGTCCGCCTCGTCGCGACAACGGAGGCTCTGGTGGACGCGATACGCGGCGGGGCCGCCGATGTCGGAGTGACGGAGGCGCTGGCGGCCCGCCGTGTGGCCGGGGTGGAGAAGTGGCGGGTGCGCTGGTTGCCCGAGGCCGGGCCACACCAGGGCCTCGTGTTCGGGCTGTGGAAGGGTGACCTGACGCTCAAGCGCAAGCTCGTACACACCCTGCAGCAGATGGAGCGCGCCGGCGTCGTCCGCGGCATCGTCGAGCGCTACCGCCTGGCCAACATCGCACCTTAGCCTGCCGCTAGCCGCCTCGGCGCCCGCCAGGGACGCCGGAGGAGGTGTGACGGGACAGACCCCCATGGCCGCACGGGCGTGCCCCTGATCCCTCCCGGGCCGTTGCGGGCGCGGGGACATTTGCCCCTTGCACAATGTCGCGCGTTGTGATCCTGGACCAGGTGCGCGTGCTACATTGGTCTGCACAGCAATTACGTAGTGGTCTCGGGATCTCATGGAGGTACGGATACGTGCGATTGTGGCTTCGTTTTGTCTCCCGGTGCCTTGTGGGCGCGGCCTGGGTATCGGTGGGGGTTATGGGTTCGTTGGCGCAGGCGCAGTCCGCACCGGACGGCCATCAGGTCTTCTCCTCGGTGTGCAGCGCCTGCCATCAGGCTACGGGCAAGGGGATCCCGGGGGCATTCCCGCCCCTCGCCGGCCACCTCGCGGAGATCGCCCGACAGGACGGCGGTCGCGCGTATGTGATGGGGGTCGTGCTCTTCGGTCTCCAGGGGCAGCTCTCGGTGGAGGACGGAACCTACAACGGCGTCATGCCGGCCCAGCAAGGTGCCCTCTCCGACGAGCAGATCGCGGCCGTGCTGACCTACGTGGCGACCGAGCTCGACGATAGCGGTGGCGAACCCGTGGAGCCCTTCGACGCCGCGGCCGTGGCCGAGGTTCGCGCGACCCCGCGAACTCCACAGGAGAACTACGCGTTGCGCCAGACGGTGCTGGCGGAGGCCGCGCCGGCGCCCCCGCCCCCGGCAGCGGAGGGCGAGGGCCCGCCGCCCCCGATCTATACGGACGCCCAGGCCCACCGCGCCGAACCTTTGTTCGCCAGCAAGTGTGCCGAGTGCCACGGGGAGAACCTGAAGGGGGGCGGGATGGGTGGCGGCGCCCCCCTGAGTGGGGTGAGCTTCCGGCACAAGTGGTCGGGCAAAACCGTGGGGGCCCTGTTCGATTTCCTGCGGACACAGATGCCGCAGGATCGCCCCGGGTCGCTCACCGATCAGCAGTATGCGGACCTGGTGGCCCTGATCCTCAGTGCTAACGACTTCCCCTCAGGATCTGGCGAGGTCGTGCCGGATTCGAAGGCGCTCCAGAACCGTTACTTCGACTGATCTCTTGCCCGAAGGGAGGTGATGCAGCGGGAGTGTCTGAGGCAAGATGCGGCCGTGCGTGAAGGGTGACCTCGCGCACCGCGATAGAGAGATCGACGTTCCGGAGGGGAAGCGAATGATGAACTCGAGGAAGATCGGATGGTTGTTCGTCGGACTGGCGGCGCTGCTGTTGGGGGGCATGGCGGCGGCGCAGGGCATGGTCGACGGCTACAAGGCCATCACGGCCGATCAACTCATGTCGCCGGCCGACGGCGACTGGATCATGTTCCGGCGGACCTACAACGAGTGGGGCTACAGCCCGCTGGACCAGGTCACCACGGAGAACGTGGGGAATCTCCAGCTCGCCTGGGCGTGGACGATGGAGAACGGCCGGCAGGAGACCACGCCGCTGGTGCACGACGGCACCATGTTCCTGCACAACTTCGGAGACAAGATCCAGGCGCTCGACGCGACCAACGGCAATCTTATCTGGGAGTACGCGCGTAGCCTGCCGAGTGCGCTGGAGGGCAAGTCGGCCAACCTGGCCCGCACGATGGCCCTGGCCGGCGACAAGCTCTACTTCGTGTCCGCCGACATGTTCGTGGTAGCGCTCGACGCCGCATCAGGCAAGGTGGCATGGGAGACGGGCATCGGCAACTACAATCTCGGCTACGCTGTTACCGGGGGGCCGATCGTCGCCAATGGGGTCGTCGTCACCGGCGTCAGCGGTTGCGGCAGCGCCGAGCCGGGCGGTTGCTTCATCGCCGGCGTCGATGCGGAGTCCGGCGAGTTCCTCTGGAAGACCGATACCATCGCTCGCCCCGGTACGCCCGAGGGTGATACCTGGAACGGCATCCCGCTCGATAGCCGCTACGGCGCCTCGGCGTGGAACGTCGGCTCCTACGACGCCGACACGGACACGGTGTTCTGGAACGTCGGCCAGCCCTACCCCTGGATCGCCGAGATGAACGGCCTCCTGCCCGTGGGCGCGGGAAACAAGAACAACGCGCTCTACACCGACAGCACGCTGGCCCTCGATCCCAGGACGGGCGAGGTGAAGTGGTACCACCAGTGGCTGCAGACGGACACCTGGGACCTGGACTACGCCTACGAACCGATGCTGATCGACTTGACCGTGGACGGCGCCCAGCACAAGGCGTTGGTCACCACGGGTAAGCTTGGCATCGTCGAGGCCATCGACCGGGAGACCGGCGACTACCTCTTCTCGCACGAGACCGTGTACCAGAACGTGGTGCAATCCATCGATCCGGCCACGGGCATGAAGACCATCAACCCGGACGCCATCCCCCACATCGGCCAGACCACCACGAACTGCCCCGGCGATCCCGGCTCGCGCTCGTGGGCGGCGACGTCGTACAACCCCGACACCAACATGCTCTACCTGCCTATGCAGGAGTTCTGCGTGGAGAACACGCCCAACCCGCTGGGTCCCGGCGAGGTGTACACCGGCGGCGGGGCGGCCACCTTCGTGCGTAGCCCGATCCCCAACAGCGACGGCAACATGGGCAAGGTCGCGGCGGTGGACCTCGGCAACCAGACCACCGCTTGGGAGTACCGCACCCGCGCCCCCAACGGCGCCGTGGCGACGCTCTCGACCGGTGGCGGCCTGGTCTTCTCGGGCAACATCGACCGGACCGTGTTCGCGCTCGACGCCAAGACCGGCGACGTGTTGTGGCAGCAGCGCGTGAACACCACGCCTGCGGGTTTCCCGATCACCTACGAGGCGGGCGGCAAGCAGTACGTGGCCTTCCCGGTCGGGGCCGGTGCGTGGCCGCCACGGGCGTTCAACGTGCTCGCCCCCGAGATCACCTTCCCCGATGGCGGCTCCACCCTCTGGGTGTTCGCCCTCCCCGACGGGATGTAAGAAACGATTCAAGGAGTGGCCGCGTGATGCGGCCGGATGGGCCAGGCGCGAGCCTGGCCCATCCCTTTCGGTCGCGCCGGGCGGTGCTCCGCCGGCTGGAGGCGCCATGCCTGATCTCCGTAGAACCTTCCTCGGCCTGCTACTCCTCACGCTCTTCGCCGTCACGTTCGCTCAGTACCCCCCCGTTCCGCGCGATCTGCTGCACGGCCCACCGAGCGGACGCCGCCTTTCGGGCGACACCATCACCTTCTGCGTCGACCCGCGTGACCCCGGCCACGCCGTCGACGAGGAGGTGGCCCGAGCCATCGCCGGCGCCCTGCTCCTCCAGCCGGAGTTCCACACGATCGAGCGTTCCTTCGTGACCGAGGACATCGAGAACGTCTACGTCGACCTGGTGAATGAGTGCCACGTCTACCTGGGCTTCAAGCTCCTGCCGGGGGCGTACCCGAACTGGCTGACCCCGACCAGCGCCTACTACGAGGCGTCCTACGTGATGGCCGTGAACGACCCGTCCTGGGAGGCGATCGGCGACATCCCGCGCAGCATGGCGGTCGGGGGCGTGCCGGGAAGCCCGGGCGACATCCGCCTGCTCACCTACATCAACGCGTTGCCGCCCGACGAGCGCTGGGCACGCTACCCCCAGGGCAGCCACGAGCGAGCCCTGCAGGCCGTGGTCGATGGCGAGCTCGGCGGCGCCCTGGTGTGGGCCCCGGCCTACTGGGAGCTGAAGGGCGCACATCCGGCCTTCGCGGACCTCCGCACCTTCCTGGTTCCGGGCGTCTCGGAGGGAATCGGCGTGTGTGGGGTCATCCTCAGCGGCAATCCCTTCCTTCGGTCCGCGCTCGATGACGCCATCATGGCCATCACGCAGGATGGGACCGTCGCCGGCATCCTGGCGGATTTCGACTACCCCGCCCGCCCTGCGACGCCGTAGCTCCCTGCGGCGCGGCCCGGCCGGCGTGCCGGGTCGAGGCGATCAGCGCAGGCCGATGGCGCGCGCCATCAGGTTGGCGAGGGGTGTCACCAGACCCCGATGCAAGCCCAGCGCGAGGCCGGCCAGCAGTACGACGCGCCCCGCCCACTCCGCGGCCCGCCGCCGCCCGGGCATCGCGGGGAGCGCCAGGGACCAGAGGCGGCTGGCGGCGAGCGGCGGGACGGGCCACACGTTCAGGGCGACGAACCGCAGGCTGACCTCGATCCAGGCGTTCATGAAGGCCAGCACGGGGATCGAGGCGTTCGGCGGCAGTGCCGCGAACAACAGCGGCCTCGCCAGCCGAAGCAGCCATGCCAGTGCGAGGGGCGCCGCCAGCCCGGACACCATGATCAGTACGGTGTCGGAGGTGCTCCGCCTGAGCGCGGCAGGGTCGATGCGCACGGGTCGGATCCAGCCGGTCGCGAACGACAGCGCCGCCAGCAACCCGAGCAGGTCGAGGTGGACGAAGGGGTTGAGCGTGCGCCGGCCGTCGTACTCCGGGCCCCGGTCCCCGCGGAGCGCGGCCAGCGAGGCGACCACCCAACCGTGGAGACCGGCGACCAGCAACCACGCCAGGCCCCGGGAGATGAGCTGTTGCAGGCTCAGGTCGTTTACGGTCTCATCCCCCGTACCCGGCGGCGTGCCGCATGCGAGGCTCGTTGGTGGATCGAGCGGTGAGACGAGCGCGCGCCGTGCATCACCCGCTGCGCTCCACGCCCACCTCACCATGGTCGGCGTTCGTACCATCGGCCGCCCCTCCGTTGCCCCGGCCGAGCAGGCCCACGGCGTGACGGGCCATGGACCAGATCTTCGCATCGTCCGATTCTCGCGGGCGGGGGAGACGGGTACGAAGGTCCTCGTCGGCGATGATCCGTCCGGGACCGGCCGACATGATGAGCAGGCGGTCGGCGAGGTAAACGGCCTCGAGGGCGTTGTGGGTCACGAGGATGACGGTGCAGCCGAGCAGCTTCCAGAGTTCCAGCAGCTCGGTGCGCATCCCCAACGCGGTGAGTTCGTCGAGCGAGCTGAAGGGCTCGTCCATCAACAGCAGGTCGGGCTGCACCATGAGGGCCCTGGCGACGGCGACGCGCTGCTGCATGCCCACCGAGAGCTGGAAAGGGTAGTCGTTGGCGCGACCTGCCAGGCCCACGCGCTGCAGCCACGAGGTGAT
Organism: uncultured Trueperaceae bacterium; assembly: GCA_963739805.1. Classification (GTDB taxonomy): domain Bacteria; phylum Deinococcota; class Deinococci; order Deinococcales; family Trueperaceae; genus CAVUBJ01. The sequence continues at coordinate 1,162,457 of CAVUBJ010000009.1, read as the reverse complement.
GGTCGCCCGGCGTCCGCGCGCGGGCCCATCGAGCACGAACGCGAGGTTGTCGAACACCGACATCCACGGCAGCAGCCGAGGTTCCTGGAACATGTAGCTGACGCGCGGCTCCTCCCGGTCCTGTCCGATCAGCTCGACGCTGCCGGAGTAGGAGCGATCCAGTCCTGCAACGATGTTCAGGAGTGTGGACTTCCCGCACCCCGAGGGACCCAGGACGGCCACGAACTCGCCCGCCGGGATCCGGAGCCCGATGTCGTGCAGGGCGGGCCGTGGCTGCCCGTCAGGAAGCACGAAATCCTTGGAGAGATGGCTGAGCAGCACGTCCGTCATTCGGAGCGCCATCCCATCGATCGTGACGGCCCTCGCCAACGGAAGGCGTAGTGCTGGTAGCTACCGAGCAATCCCAGGTCGATGACGGCGAGCACCACCATCATCACCAGGCCGTACGCCATGATGCCCTTCATGTTGAACATCTGGAAATAGAACGAGATTTGGTACCCTATGCCGCTCGTGCGCCCGATGAGCTCGGCGAGCACCACCATCTTCCAGCCCAACGAGAGCGAGGCGCGGGCCGTGCCCACCACATAGGGGAGGATCTGTGGCAGGATCACGCGTCGCCACACCGCGCTGCGCGAACGGCGGTAGGCGACCGCCATCTCAACCAGCCGGCCGTCCACGGCCCGCGTGCCCTCTCGCACCTGTACGGTGATCGATGGCGTGATGGTGAGCACCAGGGCGGCGATCGCCGCGCCATCACTGAGGCCGAGGAGCACGTATGCCATCACGAAGAGGATGATGCGGGGCACCGTGAGACCGGCGACGAGCCAACCCTCGAGCAAGCGGTCGGCACGGCGCGAGGCTCCCATGGCGGCGCCGCTGGCGATGCCGAGGACGAGGGCCAGGGCGAACGCGATGAGGACCCGGCGGGTGGTCGCCCAAAGGTGGAACAACATCGCCCCGCGCTCGAACTCCCGGCGCGCGAATGCCAGCGTGTCTAGCGGCCCTGGCAGCAGGTCGCTGGACGTCAGCCGGGCCGCGACGGCCCAGACGAGCAGGATGGAGAGGTACGACACGGCCCGCAGTATCAACCCCTCCGGCAAGCGGCGCGGCGGCCGGCCGTGTTCGGGGCCCCCCGGGATGCGCGATCGCTTCACGGACAAGGCGTGTCCCTCACGCGGTGGCCGGCCCCCCGCGTCCGCTCACGCGGGTGCAGGACTCACGGGTTCAGGGACGTGGTGAACGCGTCGGGGTCAACACGCTCGATGCCGACCAGATCGCTGCCGGCGACGGCCACGAGCCGCTCCACCAGCGTTACCAGGCCGTCGATCTGGTCCTGCGTCCAGGCGGTCGGCAGCCCGTCCTCCCAGCGCTGACGGACCGCTGGGAACAGCGACGGGTCGGGCAGGCTGTAGAGCTCCTCGTCGAGGATCGACTGCCAGATGCCATCCATGCTGTCCGCCTTCATGCGATCGGTGGTCGTCGTCATGGCGCCGAGGAAGGCGCGGACCGTGTCGCGGTCGGCGCCGTCACGCGCCACCACCACGAGGATGGGCAGGTCGCTGCGCAGCCCGAGCTCGTCGAGCATGTCTGTGACGCGCATGATGTCCTTGTATTTGCCGGTCCCGACGAGCCGGGCCACGAAGTGCCAATATGGGAGGCCGGCGGCGATGTCCCCGCTGTCTAACAGGCCCGCCATCAGCCACGGGGCCGCCTGCAGCGTCTGGCCGTCCTGCTGGGGGTCGAAGCCGTACTTCACCTTGGTCAGGGCCCGCAGGATCAGCAGGCTCTTGTCGTCCAGGCTGGAGGCGGCGATGGTCTTGCCCTGCAGGTCGGCGATGGTGTCGATGCCGCTGTCGACCCGAACGACCACGCCTCCGGTGGCCGTGGAGTACGGGTACACGGCGCGCACCGGTACGCCCCGCTGGCGCATGCTCACGGCGCCGACGAAGTCATCCACCAACACGTCCACCTCACCAGCGCGCAGCGCCAGCTCGGTGGCCTGCTTGCTCGCGTAGGTGACGGGCTCGAGGGTGAGCCCGGCCGCCGCGTCGATCCCGTAGTAGTGCATGGCATACACCACCCAGGAGAATGTGCCCGCGGCCTGAAGGCCGACCCGAATCGTCTTCGTTTCCTGGGCCGTGGCGGTACCGCCGACCAGCATCAGGGCAACCAACGCCAATGCGCGAAGTCTACGCACGCAATCTCACGCTCCCTCCTCCAGGGTTGTAGAACACGTAAGATAGCATGGAGTCGCCGCCCAGGCCGTTGTCCCAGCCGGCCACGCGGCGCATGGCGCCGCCCCAGCGGGCGGGGCCCCGGGGGTGGCGCTGGCCGCGTGACGTAGCGTGCCGGGCCCTTCGGCCGGCGACCGCTGTGGTAGAGTGTGCGCTTGCAGGGTCCTGTGGGGGCAGGACCCATCGATTGCTATCGCATCAGGATCCCACCGACAGACCGAGGAGGCACGATGGCCAAGGCGAAGAAGACGGAGACGGCCGTCGCGTCGGCGACCGCCGCGAGTACGGCGGCGTCGGGCGCGAAGACGTCCCGCTCGAAGGCTAGCGCCAAGGGCGGTGCCGTCGAGAGCGGGAGCACGAGCAAGGCCGAGAGCGCCGGCAAGGCGGCGAGCAAGACCGCGAGCAAGACGGCGACCAAGACGGCGACCAAGACGGCGAGCAAGGGCGGTGCCGGCACCGTGAAGAAGGCGGCCGACACGCCCAAGGATGCCGCCACGCCCTCTGGCAACGGCGCGGCCACGGGCGGCAAGGCCGCACCGGGCAAGGCGAAGTCGAAGTCGAAGTCCAAGGGCAAGGCTGCGGGGGCGGGGGCCGCCGACGGCGCCACGTCGGCCGCCGTGGCGTCGGGCGATGCCGGTGGCGGCAGCGCCTGGCTATCCACCAAGCCCATCGAGCAACTCGTGGCGCAGGGTGCCGAGGCCGGCACCCTCGATACCGAGGAGATCAGCGAGGCCTTCCGCAAGGCCGTGAAGGGCGCCGGGCTCGACCCCGAGGAGCAGAACTTCGAGGAGGTCATCGAGCTACTGGAGAAGAAGGGCATCGTGATCGCGGATCTGGCCGAGGATGAGATCCTCGACGAGGACGATGTCGACGAGGACGAGCTGGACAGCGAGGACAGCGACGAGACCGAGCGCGAGGAGCTCGAGGCGCGCGCCGAGGCGCTGGCGGACGCCCGCGTCAAGACCAACGACCCGGTGCGCCAGTACCTGCAGGAGATCGGCCGCGTCAAGCTGCTCACCCTGGAGGAGGAGATCGACCTCGCGCGCCGCATCGAGTCGGGCGAGGCGGCCAAGAAGAACCTCGAGGAGGAGCAGGAGGTGCTCGACGAGCGCTCCGCCCGGCGCCTGAAGCGCGTGCACGAGGACGGGGAGCTCGCCCGCAAGCACCTCATCGAGGCCAATCTCCGCCTGGTCGTATCGATCGCGAAGAAGTACAACGGCCGCGGCATGAGCTTCCTGGACCTCATCCAGGAGGGCAATCAGGGGCTCATCCGGGCGGTCGAGAAGTTCGAGTACCGGCGCCGCTACAAGTTCTCCACCTATGCCACCTGGTGGATCCGGCAGGCCATCAACCGCGCCATCGCCGACCAATCGCGCACCATCCGCATCCCGGTGCACATGGTGGAGACGATCAACAAGCTCACGCGCGCCTCGCGCCGCCTGCAGCAGGAACTGAGTCGCGAGCCCAGCTTCGAGGAGATCGCCGACGCCATGGGCCCCGACTGGACCGCGGAGAAGGTGGAGGAGGCGTTCAAGCTGACGCGCGAGCCCTTCAGCCTCGAGACCCCCATCGGGGACGAGGAGGACAGCTTCTACGGCGACTTCATCCCGGATGAGAACATCGAGTCGCCCGTGGAGCAGGCCAGCAAGATCATCCTCAGCGAGGAGCTCGAGGAGGCGCTCGGCAAGCTCAACGAGCGCGAGGCCATGGTGCTGAAGCTGCGCAAGGGGCTGGTCGACGGCCGCGAGCACACGCTCGAGGAGGTCGGAAGCCACTTCGGCGTCACCCGTGAGCGCATCCGCCAGATCGAGAACAAGGCCCTGCGCAAGCTCAAGTACCACGAGAGCCGCACGCGCAAGCTGCGCGACTTCTTGGACTGAGCGCACGGCCCGGCACGACACGTTCGCGGCGCCGCCCCAGGGCGGCGCCGTCCGTGTGACGGGGCGTTCCCTGTGGCTAGCGGGTCGACGCGTCCGGGTCGCAACGGAGGGCGGGGCGCTCCGTGGCGCGTGCTAGCATGCGCCCATTCCGACGGGTCGTAGGTCTGCGATGCTTCGTCGGACTCTGTCGAGGGACGGAGGCTCGATGCCCGACCGCTTGAATGCAGGCCGTGAGGCCCTCCGCCAGAACGATTGGCCGGAGGCCGTGGCGGCGTTTCGCGACGCCGAGCGCCGGGAGCCCCTCGAACCGGGTGACCTCGTGCAGCTGGCGACCGCCGCTTGGTGGAACGGCGACATCGACGAGGCCTCCGACGCGCTCGAGCGAGCCTACGCGGCCTACCTCGACGGCGGGAACGCGGCCGAGGCGGCCGTGGTGGCCCTTCGGCTGTGCGAGTTGGCCGTGCGGCGGTTGAAGTTCGCCGTCGGCAGCGGATGGCTTGCGCGTGCCGAGCGCCTGCTCGAGGGGGAGCCTGAGGGCATCGGGCATGCGTTGCTGCTGTTCATGGAGGGCCTCACCGCGCTGCTCCACCGCGGTGACGTCGATGTCGCACTCGACACGATGGAGCGCAGCCTGGAGATTGCGCGCCGTCACCACGGCATCGAGGTGGAGGCGTTGGCCCTGTCCATCAAGGGACGGGCCCTTCTCCACAAGGGGCGTTGGCCCGAGGGGATGGCGGCGCTCGACGAGGCCACGGCCGCGGCCGCCTCCGGCAGGCTCGACCCGAAGGACGCGTGTTCGGTGTACTGCCTCACGCTGAGCGCCTGCAGTGACCTGGGCGACTACCGCCGGGGGGGCCAATGGGCGGCCGAGGCGGATCGGTGGATGAGGCGCCAGGACCTCCACGGCTACCACGGTGCGTGCCGCGTGCACCGGGCTGAGTTGCACCGGTTGCATGGTGCGTGGGACGACGCGGAGCGCGAGGCGCGCAGCGCCTGCGAGGAGCTGGAGCGCTACCGCATGCTCGACGTGGTTGGCTTCGCCCACAACGAGGTGGGGGAGGTGCGCCTCCGCATGGGCGACCTGTCCGGCGCCGAGGAGGCGTTCGAACGTGCCTACGAGTACGGCTGGGTGCCTCAGCCCGGCCTCGCCTTGCTGCTGCTCGCCCGGGGGGACGTGGAGCAGGCGAGTCGCTCGATCGCGCGCGCGGTGGCGACCGGCCCCGAGGACCCCGGCCAGGCGCCCAATCCGCTCCGCCGTGCGCACCTGTTGCCGGCCCAGGTGGAGATCGCGCTCGCCGCGGGAGACCTCGACGCCGCTCGCGCCGCCGCCGACGAGCTGCAGGCCGTGGCCGGGGCGCACGAGAGCGACGCGATGGAGGCCGCGGCGCAGACCGCCCGGGGCGCCGTCGAGCTGCACACGGGTGCCGTCGAGGCGGCGATCGCCACGCTAGGTCGAGCGTGGCGCGCGTGGCAGCACCTCGACCTCCCCTACGAGGGCGCCCGCGCCCGCGTGCTGCTGGGGACCGCTCGGGCCGCTGCCGGCGATCAGGACGTGGCGCGCCTCGAGTTCCGAGCGGCCCGGGCCACCTTCGAGCGCCTCGGTGCCTCGCGCGACCTCAGGCACGTGGCCGGATTGCTCGACGAGGGGGGCGACGTCGACCGTCGGCGCCTCACGAGGACCTTCATGTTCACCGACATCGTCACCTCGACCGATCTGGTGCGCGTCATCGGGGACGCCGCCTGGCAGGAGTTGATCGGCTGGCACGATCGCGTGCTGCGAGAGGCGTTCTCCGAGCATGGCGGCGAGGAGGTGCGGCACACGGGGGACGGCTTCTTCGTCACCTTCGAGCGCGCGTCCGACGCCGTGGATTGCGCGGTCGCCATCCAGCGCCGCCTCGCCGCCCACCGGCACGAGCACGGCTTCGCGCCGTGGGTGCGGATCGGCCTTCACACCGCCGAGGCCCACCGACACGGGAGCGACTACTCTGGCCACGGGGTCCACGTGGCGGCGCGCGTGGCGGCACTGGCGGAACGCGAGTCGATCCTCGCCTCCCGTGCCGTGCTCGAGGCCGCCGGGCCGCTGGACCTGCCGCTGTCGGAGCCGCGCTCGGTGGAGCTCAAGGGCGTGGAGGGGCCCGTGGAGGTGCGAGCCCTGGCCTGGGAGTAGTTCTTCGCGACCGGCGCGCCCCACCGGCGTGACGCTACACTGATGGCGCGACGCGGGCGCGGCCGCCGCGTCGGGGACGGGTGCCCATGCGTGTGTTCCGGATCGTGTTCGCTGCGGTGGTGGTGTTGGCGGCCGCGTACCTGCTTTTGGCGGGGATCGCTCGCCCTCGCGCCCGCGCCGCATACCTCGACCACCTCGCGGGCGGCGTGGCGGTGCTCGCGCACCAGGGCGGGTACGGCCTGTGGCCGAGCAACACCCTCTACGCCTTCCGCCGGGCCGAGGAGGCCGGTGCGGACGTCCTGGAGCTCGACGTGCACGAGAGCGCCGACGGGGCCCTGGTGGTCATCCACGACGACACGGTGGACCGCACCACGGATGGCACCGGCGCCGTAGCCGACCTGACCCTGGAGCAGCTCCAGGGTCTCGACGCCGGCTACCGGTGGGCGCCCGAGGAGGCCCCCGGGCCGTTTCCCTACCGGGGCCAGGGCATCACCATCCCGACGCTTCACGAGGTGTTCGAGGCCTTCCCGGGCATGCCGGTCAACATCGAGATCAAGCCGGACTCCGAGGCGGTGGCCCAAGACCTCTGCCGCCTGATCCGGGAGGACCGGGTGGAGGACGAGGTCATGGTGGTGTCGTTCCACCCGGCGGCCATCCGGGCCTTCCGGCGGGCCTGCCCCGAGGTGGCCACCGCCGCGGACCCGGGCGAGACCCGCACCCTCTACGTGCTCGCACGGGCCCGGCTGGGCGCACTCTACACGCCGCCGATGGACGCCCTGCAGGTACCCGAGACGCAGGGCTCGCTCACCGTCGTGACGCCCCACTTCGTGCGCGCCGCCCACGCGCGCGGCGTTCGCGTGGATGTCTGGACCGTCAACGACATCGGCAGCATGCGGCGCCTGCTGGACATGGGCGTCGACGGGCTCATCACCGACCGCCCCGATCGGGCGCTGGCGCTGCTGGGGCGCGGCAATCCCGTCACGCTTCCCGAGGGCGTCGCACCCTGAGGCGTCGGGCGGCCGCAGCGCCGGGCGCCTGCCGGTCGTGCGGTGGGGCCGCGGGCCGCCCGCGCCGCCGCCCGGGGCGCGGGCGTCATGCCGGTGCCGCGGTTCGCCGCTCCCGGCTGCGCTTGGTCAGGTTGATCCCCAGCACCAGCAGGATGGTGGCGAAACCGGCCGCCTCGATCAGGGCGCTGGGCCAGAACACCATCACCATGCCGGCGGTCACGAGCAGCCTCGAGATCCACAGCATGCGCGTGAACATGTACCCCTCCAGGGCGGCGGCGAAGGCCCCAAGGGCGGCCAGGGCCACCAGGATGTTCCACCCCACCACGAACGGGTTGCGGCTCAGGATGATCTCGGGGTTGTAGACCATGAACAGCGGGATGAGGTAGAGCCCCTTGGCGAACTTCCAGGCCTCGACGCCGGTGCGCATCGGGTTGGCGTTGGCGATGGCGGCCCCCGCGAAGGCCGCCAACGCCACGGGTGGCGTGACGTTGGAGTCCTGCGAGTACCAGAAGATGACGAGGTGGGCCACCACCAGCGGGATGCCGAACTCGCTGTGGAGGGCCGGGGCGGCCAGGATGGCCAGCACGATGTAGCTCGCCGTCACGGGCAGGCCCATGCCCAACACCAGGCTGGCGAGCAGCAGGAACGCGAGCGCGATCAGCATGTTGCCGCCCGACACGCTGATCATCAGCGAGGAGAACTTCAACCCCAGGCCCGTGAGGCCGATGACCCCCACGACCACGCCGGAGACCGCGCAGGCCACCGAGACCGGCACGGCATTGCGCGCCCCACGGGAGAGTGCCGCGCCGATGAGGTTCGCCCCACCGGCGGCCTGGCGCAGGATGGGGCCCTGCGCCTCGGCCACGCGCAGCACGAAGCGCCGCAGCGCCCAGCGCACCGCGGCCAGCAGCAGCAGCGCCAGGATCGCGATGAAGCCCACCCGCGTGGGGGAGATATTGCGCAGCAGGAACCAAATGAGGATGCCCAGCGGCAGGAGATAGAACCATCCCTCGCGCAGCACGTCGCGCACGCGCGGCAGTTCGTCGGCGCGCATCCCCCGCATGCCCCGCTTGGCGGCGATGATGTCGACGAAGAGGTAGACGGTGGCGAAGTAGAGGATGGCCGGGGTGATGCTCAGCCGCACGATCTCGAGGTAGGGGCGCTCGGTGAACTCGGCGATGAGGAAGGCGCCGGCCCCCATGATGGGCGGCATGATCTGCCCCCCGGTGCTGGCCGCCGCCTCCACCCCCCCCGCCTGCTCCGGGGTGTAGCCCAGCCGCTTCATCAGGGGGATGGAGAACGCGCCGGTCGTCACCACGTTGGCGATGGCGCTGCCCGAGATGGAGCCCATGAATCCCGATGCCAACACGGCCGCCTTGGCCGGTCCGCCCCGCTGCCGGCCGGCGGCGGCGTAGGCCAGATCGATGAAGAACTTGCCGCCTCCCGTGGCCTCCAGGAAGGCGCCGAACAGCACGAAGATGAACACCACGGTCGCCGCCACGCCGAGCGGGATGCCGTAGATCCCCTCCTGGCCGAGGTAGAGCTGGGCGACGATGCGGTCCACGTCGTAGCCGCGATGCGCCAGGATGCCCGGGAGCGCATCGGACAGCCACGGCAGGGCCCCGCGGGGGCCGGCCATGCCGTACACGATGAAGACGCCCGCCACGATGGTGATGGACACCCCGACCACGCGTCGACTGGCCTCCAACAGCACGAGGACGGCCACGATGGCCGCCGTGATGTCCGCCCGGGTCCAGAACCCCGCCCGGTTGATGATGGCGTCGAGATTGAGGATGAGATAACCGCCGGTGTAGATCGCGCCCGCGATGAAGGCGCCGTCCACCGTCCACCCGAGCCAGCCGCGCCGGCGGCGCCCGATGGGGTACATGAGGAACGCCATCACCAGGATGACGGCCAGGTGGAAGCCCCGTTGGTAGAAGAGGTTCATGGGGCGGATGCCGGCCGTGTAGAGCTGGAACAGCGACAGCACGATGCCCGCGGCGGTGACGATCACCGCAACGGCGCGGGCGATATCGGGTCCGCTCAGCCCCTCGGCGGCCATGGCGTCCTCGCCCGGCGACGGGGTGGCGCCGCTCTCGCCCGGCGCGGGTGCGCGGTCCTCCGCTCCGGAGCGGGGCACGTCCACGTCGCGCCCCGCGGGATCCTCGGGCGTCACGGCGTCACCACCTCCACCCGGACGCGTTGGTGCTCGGCCAGCGCGCTCAGCGAAACCACCCGGCCCGCCACCACCAGGCGGTGGTCCACCGCGCGTGAGCCGACGCGCAACAGGTAGCCATTGCCCGGCACGGGCTCGTCGATGCCCGTGATCCAGTACCCGTGGTGAGCATCCGAGGTGACGGTGCCGCGCCCGGGGATCTGCCCCAGGCCGGCGTCGAATGCCGGGGTGTGGCTGGCGACCAGGACCATGCGGCCCCCCTCGAAACGATAGAAGTCACTCACCAAGATACCGGTGACGGAGTGGTTCCAGCGCACCTCCCAGGAGGCGGGCGGCGCGAGCGGAAGGTCGGCCAGCACGGCGCCGTCCTCGCGGATCACCTGCAGGTGGGGGAGGGTGGAGGCGCCGTCGGCGTGCGCGGGCGGCGCGATCCGCACCCAGGCGAGCGTGACACCGCCCAGCAGGGCGAGCACACCCAGGGTGCGCAGGAGGAGCGGGCCAGATGGCCCGCCCCTCGTGGCGCCCCGCGGATCATGCGCCGCGGAGCCCGGACTTGTGGTGCGCGCGCGTGGAGCCACGCCGCACCGTCAGGGTGCCATCAGGCGATCCGGCACCTCGTACCCCTGATCCTGGTAGTAACGCACCGCGCCCGGGTGCAGCGGGATGGGCGTGGAGGACAGGCTGAACTCCGGCGTGGTGTTGCGCGCCGACGGGTGCACCGCGATGACCTCGTCGATGTGGCCGTAGAGCGCGTCGAGGATGCTGTACGCCAGGTCGTCGGGCATCTCCGCGGCGACCAGGATGACGTTGGGCGTGCCGATGGTGGGCACGGCCTCCGTCTGCCCCTTGTAGGTGCCGGCCGGCAGCGTGTAGGACGTCAGCACGGGGTCGGCCTGGCGCGCGGCCGCCACCTCGGCGTCGCTGAGCGGCAGGATGCGAATGCTACGCACCTCGGCCAGGCTCAGGATCGAACTGGTGGGCGGCCCGACACTCCAGAAGCCGGCATCGATCTGCCCGTCGCGCAACGCGTCCGCGGTCTCGTTGAAGTTGAGGCGCTGCACGGTGATGTCGTCGTAGGTGATGCCGTTGGCATTGAGGATCTCGGCGGCGGTGACCTCGGTGCCGCTGCCCGGTGCGCCCACCGACACGCGCTTGCCGCGCAGCTCGGCCAGCGAGGTGATGCCCGAGTCCGCCAGCGTCACGATGTGGATGGCGTTGGGGTACGCCGACCCGAGGGCCCGCAGGTTGGGGAGCTGCCGCAGGCTCTCGCTGCCGTCGAACCGTCCGGTGCCGCTGTAGGCCTGGTAGACGGTGTCGGCCAGGGCGAGCGCGATGTCGGCGTCGCCGCGGGCGATGAGCCCGGAGTTCTCCACCGAGGCCCCGGTAACCTCCGCGCTGGCGGTGTAGCCGTCGACGTACTTCTTGATCACCTCGGCGTACGCCCCGCCGGTGGGGTAGTAGGTGCCCCCGGTGCCCCCGGTGGCGATGGACAGGCTGATCTGGGACGAGGCGGCCGCCGTGAGCAACGCCACGGCGAGCGCCAGTACGATGCGCGTCTGTTTCATCTCTACCCCTCCTATGGGTTTGTGAGATGCCCGGAGTGTAGCAGTATCGCTAAACGGTCCGCCGTTGTGTCGTGTGGGTCGTGGACTCAGGGCGGCGCCGCGCCGTGCTGCGGGGCCGGCGCGGGCACGGCGAGGCAGCGGCCACCTCAAGGGTACGCGCCCGCGGCCCGGGGTGGGCGCGTAGTACCGGGCGCGCGACGGTCGGCCGGAGCGCCCGGCTACACTGGCGTCGATGCTCGACGATCTGCTGGTGCTCGATCTGAGCCGCGTGCTGGCGGGGCCGTACTGCACACAGCTCCTGGCCGACCTGGGCGCCCGGGTCATCAAGGTCGAATCGAAGCGCGGGGACGACACGCGCGGCTGGGGGCCGCCCTTCGAAGCGGGAGAGAGCGCCTACTTCCTATCGGTCAACCGTGGCAAACAGAGCGTGGCGGTGGACCTCAAGGATCCGCGCGGGCGCGCACTGGTGGCGCGCCTCGCGGCTCGCGCGGACGTGGTGGTGGAGAATTTCAAGGTGGGCGACCTCGCCCGCTACGGGCTGGACTATGCCACGCTGGTACGTCACCACCCTGCGCTGGTCTACGCCTCGATCACCGGCTTCGGGCAGTACGGGCCCCGCGCCGGGGAGGCCGGTTACGACGCCGCGCTCCAGGCGCTCAGCGGCGTGATGGCGATGACGGGGGAGGAGGGTGGCCCTCCGGTCAAATTGGGCGTGGCATGGATCGACGTGCTGGCCGGCGTGCACGCCTCCACTGCCGTACTCGCCGCACTGTGGGCGCGGGCCCGCCACGGGCGCGGTGCCCACCTCGACCTGGCCCTGTTCGACGTCGCGCTCGCGAGCCTGGTGAACCAGGCACAGAGCGCGCTCCTCACGGGCGAGCCGCCGCGCCGGCTGGGGAGCGCGCATCCCAGCATCGTGCCGTACCAGGCCTTCCAGGCGAGGAACGGCGCGCTGGTCGTCGCCGTGGGAAACGACGCCCAGTTCCAACGCCTGTGTCGCGTCTGCGCGTTGCCGGCCCTGGCCGACGATGCCCGCTACGCCACCAACGCCGGCAGGGTGGAGCACCGGGTGTCGCTGCTGACGATCCTGGCGGGGCGCCTACGCGAGCGCACGCGCGAGGCCTGGCTGACGGAGCTCCGCGCGGCCGGCGTGCCCGCCACGCCCGTCTCACACGTGACCGAGGCGCTGGCCGACCCGCAGGCGGACGCCCGCGGCACGGTCGTGCGGGGCGAGCACCCGACCGCCGGCACGCTCCCCATGGTCGCCAGCGCCCTGTGGCATGCGCGTGGCCCCGACGGCACGACGCTGCGGCTGGCACCGCGACCCGGCGATGCGGCGGTCCCGCCCCGGTTGGGCGAGCACACGCGGTCCGTGCTGCGAACCGACCTCGGGCTCACCGAGGAGGCGATCGCGGAGCTGCTGCGATCGGGCGTGGTGGCGGAGCCCGGGAGCGGCGCACCGGCGCGCTGAGGCACGCGCAACGACGCGGTCGCGTCGCCTGGCTGACGGGGTTGCAGGGCCGTGCCCGCCACGCTGGGGCATGGCATCGAAGCGCGAGGACAGCCCGTGAACTTCACCGTCGACGACGTGGTCATCGGATCCGGGCAGGCGGGTGGCCCGCTCGCGGGCGCCCTGGCCGGGGCGGGGCGGCGCGTGGTCCTGATCGAGCGCGAGCACGTTGGCGGCACCTGCGTCAACGAGGGCTGCACCCCCACGAAGACAATGGTGGCGAGCGCCCGGGTCGCCCACCTGGCGCGCCGCGCCGAGAACTACGGGGTAGACGTCGGTCCCGTACGGGTCGACCTGGCCCGCGTGCGCGAGCGCAAGCGCGCCATGGTCGAGAGCTTCCGCGGCGGCAGCGAGCGGGCGCTCGAGAAGCGCGAGGGTCTCGAGCTCGTGCGGGGGGAGGCGCGCTTCCTGGGGCCCCGGGAGATCGGCGTGCGCCTGTCCGGCGGCGGCGAACGCCGGATTGGCGCCGAGCGCGTCTTCGTCAACGCCGGAACCCGCGCTCGCGTGCCGGCGTTGGAGGGCTTGGAGCGCGTACCCTACGTGACCAATGCCGGCCTCATGGAGCTGAGCGAGGTGCCCGAGCACCTCCTCGTCCTCGGCGGCGGCTACATCGGCGTGGAGTTCGCCCAGATGTTCCGGCGCTTCGGCAGTGAGGTGAGCGTGGTGCAGCACGCGCCACACCTGTTGGATCGTGAGGACGAGGACGTGTCGCGGGCGGTGGAAGACATCCTGCGCGAGGACGGCGTCGAGCTGTGGCTCGGGTCCGAGGCGACGCGCGCCGAGGCGGCGGATCGCGGGGGCGTGGCGCTTGAGATCGCCACCCCGGAGGGGGAGCGGTCGCTGCGCGGCAGCCACCTGCTGGTGGCCACGGGGCGCGTGCCCAACACCGACGCGCTCGACGTGGCGGCCGCCGGCCTGGAGACCGACGCGCATGGGTACCTGCGCGTCGACGCGCGACTGCGCACCAACGTCGAGGGCGTGTACGCACTCGGGGACGTCAAGGGAGGGCCCGCGTTCACGCACATCGCGTACGACGACTACCGGATCGTGCGCGACGAGGTCCTCGGCGGCGGGGCCGCGCGCGGCACCGACGAGCGACTGGTGCCCTACACCGTGTTCCTCGACCCGCAACTCGGGCGCGTGGGGCTCAGCGAGCGCGACGCGCGCGCGCTGGGGCGGGAGGTGCGGGTGGCGCGCCTGCCCATGACGAGCGTCGCCCGTGCGCTCGAGACCGACGAGACGCGCGGCTTCATCAAGGCCCTGGTGGACCCCCAGGACGGGCGCATCCTGGGCGCCGCGGTCCTGGCCGTCGAGGGGGGCGAGGTGATGACGGTGCTGCAGATGGCGATGATGGGTGGACTGCCCTACACCGCGGTCCGCGACGCCGCCATCGCGCACCCCTTGCTGTCTGAGTCGCTCAACAACCTGTTCGGGTCGCTGGACTGAGGCGCCCCGCCGTTCACGGCGCGCAGCGGTCGGCGACCGCGGTCTCCAGCGGTGTGTCGTCGTCCGGACCGCGCAACACCGGCAGACCGGTGGCGTCCAGGCCGCAGCGCGGCGCGGCCTGCCCGAGATCGAATGCCACGGCCACCGAGGTCGCGGGTGCGGCGAACGAGGTGCCGGCGTACACCAGGGCCGGCAGCTCGACCCGCGCGAGTGGGTCGAGCAGGCCCCGGAGCGTGAAGTAGGCGCCGCCCACCATCACCTCCGCGGCGTCGCTGAAGCTCGACAGGCTGGCGAGGTCGAGGGGGTTGCGCGCCACGTCCCGCGAGGCGACGCCCAGCACGTGCGGCCAGGCAGCCGGAACCAGCGCGTACGGGAGCCCGTAGTTGCCGCTGGACGCCACGAATCGGACCTCGCCCTGGCGCGCATCAAGGGCGTCCTGTAGCTCCGAGCCGGAGACCGGGCGGAGCAGCACCGCGCGCGTCAGGGCCGCGGCGTCGGCGCCACCCAGGCTCCGGCCGAAGGTCGACTCCAGGGCGGAGAGGTTCGACGGCAGGCCGGCGACGGCCGCCGCGTAGTCCCGGAAGGTCGGATAGGTGGCACGGTTGGCGGCGAAGTCGTTGCCGATGTCGCAGGGGACCGCGGCGAAGCTCATGTTGACCACGGTCGCGACGGCCACGTCGCTGAGGCTCGCGACGGCCTGCCGGGCGCGCCGCGCCACCTCCGCCAGGGAGGCGAGCGGCCCGCCGAGATCCACCGCCCGCACGATGATCTCCCCCTGCCCGAAGCCGAAGGCGTAGACGCCGTTCTTGGCGTCCGCCGGGCGTGGCGTGCCGCCGAGCGCGCGCAACAGCGCGAGCGTGTGCTCGAGCACGAGCGCCCCGTGCGACAGCGAGCCGGCGCTCTCCAGCACGGCGGCTGCGCGGGCCAGCGCCACGGCGCGCGCGTCCGCATCTGCGTCGGCCGGGAGCCCGTCGAGCGTCGCCTGGAGCTGCGCCCTCACGGCGCTGGCGTCCAGCCGGTAGCCGTTGCTGGCGCTGGCGCCGAAGTCATCGAGTACCACCAGGCCCACCGAGCGGATCGGCAGGGCGAAGCCCGGCAACCTACGCAGGCGCACCGCGCTCTGCCCGGGCGTGGCGGCGAGCGCCCCGGGGACGTCCGTGCCGGGACCGCCGGCGGTCGCGAAGGGACCGCCGCCGCCCGCGATGCGAAACTCCTGGCCCGGGAGGCTGAACGCGGTGGCGGCGCAATCGCCGCGCCCCGGATCGACCAGGGGTCGGTCGGCGCCGCGCCCGTCCGGGCCGAGGGGCCGCATGCGGGCGCGCAGCTCGTTGATCGCGGCCGTCGACAGGCCCTGGACCTCGGCCGCCTGCGCGGCACCGGCCCGCGCCTCGGGCGCGACGACTGGACGGCGGGCGCCGGGAACGCAGGCGGCGAGCGTGACAAGCAGGGCGGAGGCGAGGACGAGCGTGGCGACGGCGCGGACCGGCGGACGGGCGGGGCGTGGACGCATGGGGGCTCCTCTCTGGTCGACTGTACGGGCCCAGCCTACCCGAGGGGCGTCAACGGCGCGTCACTCCGCGGCGCCCCCCGTGTCCTCGCCCGTCGTGTCCCCGGCCGTCGTGTCCCCGGCCGCCGCGTCGTCCGACGCCGGCGGAGCCTGCAGGTCGAAGGCGGCGAGCAGCGCGAGCAGCTTGCGCAGCTCCGCCCCGGCGTGGCCGCTGCGGTAGCGCTCCGCCGCCCGCCACAGGCGATCGCGACCGCGGTCGCGATCGCCGTCGTCGAGATCGAGCTCTCCGAGCGCCTGCCACGCGAATCCCTGCAGCAGGGTGTGCTCCAGGCGTGTGGCAAGCGTAAGCGCCTCCTCCAGCGGTGCAGCGGCATGCTCGGTGCGCCGCAGCCGGCGTAGCGCCTCACCGAGATTGAGCAGGGCGTAGACCAGGGTGGCCCCCACGCGCTCGTGGCCGCGCTCCTCGACCAGCGCCCTCGCGGCCTTGACGGCGGCCCGGGAGTAGCGGTGCGCCTCCGCGAAGTCGCCGCGCAATCCGGCCACCCCGCCGAGGTTCTGCAGCACGTGCAGGCGGGTCTCGGCCGCGCCGCTGCGCTGGGCGAGGGCCTCGGCCCGGGCGAGGACGCCGTCGGCCTCCGGGCGCTCGAGGTAGTGCAGCGTGACCCCCTCCAGGCAGGTGAGGATGGCCTCCCGGTCGCCGTCGCCCAGCTCCGTGGCCAGCGCCCGCGCGTGCCGGTAGCTGGCCAGCGCGGCCTCGTGGTCGGCCAGCAGCTCGCGTTGCGCGTTGCCCAGCTTGGTCCACAACTGGTGCGCGTCCCGGCTGCGGCCCCGCTCCCGTGCCGCATCGGCGGCCTGAGTCAGCAACGCGAGCGTGCGCGGGGAGTGTCCGCGCGCGCTCAGGTAGGGGCCGTCCACGTTCAGGGCCAGCACCAGGTCCACCAGGGTGTCGCCGTCGTCGCGATGGGCCGCCTCGGCGGCGGCGCCCAGCAGGTTGGGGAGCTCGGCATCGAGCGCCGCCAGGTCGGCCGTGCGGTGCCGGGCGTAGGTCAGGCACGCGCGGGTGGCGCTGCGCGGCCGCAGGCTGCGGTTGTGTCGCGCGAAGGCGTACGCCAGGTCGTGCATGCGGTAACGCACGATATCGCTGCCGGGCTCGGCGATGCGCTCGCTGAGCGCCCAGGACTGCAGCTCGAACAGGGCCTCCTCGACCGCCTCCTCCTCGCGCCGCAGCAGTGTGCCGAGCAGGGCCGGTGTGACCGAGGGCGCGAACAGGGCGCCGGCGGCGAGGAAGGCCTCGAAGGCCGCGTCCGATATCTGTTCCAGGCTGCCCTCGAGCAGCGACGCCACGCTCTGTGGGCCGTGTCCCGCCAGCTCCGGCGGGAGGCGCAGCGTGTGGGGGGCGGCGCCGAGCTCCGCCAGGAGGGCGTCGGCATCGGTGGCCTCGCGGGCGAGGCGCGCGCCCGCGACCCGCAGTGCGAACGGGTGCGCCCCGAGCCGCGCAGCGAGGCGCGCGCCCGCCTCCCCCAGTGCCCGTCCGGCATGGAGCTCGAGCAGGGCGTCGGCGTCGGGCGCCGCCAGGCGTTCCACGGCCAGGCGGCGGAGGCCGGGTGTACGGCGGCGGGCGGTCACCAGCACGGGCACGCCCTCGGGTACGGCCTCCAGCGCGCGCGCGAGCACGTACGGGTTGCGGGCGTCGTCCAGCACCAGCAGTGCCACGGCGGCCTCCTGCAGCAGGGCTCGGAGCGCCCGCGGCTTGTCGGTGGCGCGCGCCAGCATGCGCGAGGCGGGCGCGCCGCCCCGGCCGGTGGGCGGCTCGAGCGCCCGGGCCAGGGTGTCCGCCAGCGCCTCCGCGTCGTCCCCGGCGGCGGTCGCCCACAGCGCCGTGCCGCGGCCGGAGGCGAGCCACCGCGCGGTCACCGCGGCGGCCACCGCCGTCTTGCCGATCCCCCCGAGGCCGTGCAGGAGAACGCGCGCGCCGCCCTCGAGGGCACCCAACGCTTCCCCTACCAGGGCCTCGCGGCCGAGGAGCCGTTCGGGGCCCTCGGCGACCTCCTCGGGCCGGGTCAGGCGCCTGGCGCGCTCGCCGGCGCCGTGCAGGCCCCGCTCGATGTCGCGGAACAGCGCGCGGGTCTCCGGCGCCGGCTCGCTGCCGAGCTCGTCGCGCAGCCGCCGACGCAGGCGCTCGAAGTGCCACAGCGCCGCCTCGGTGTGGCCCCGCGCGTGCTCCAGGCTCATCAGCAGACGCTGGGCGGCCTCGTCGAAGGGGTCGGCGTCGGCCAGGGCGTGGGCGTGGGCCAGCGCCGCGGCGAGGTCCCCGCGGCGCTCCGCCTCGCGGGCGGCCCCTGCCGTGGCGTCGTGCACGTCGGTCGCCACCCGCCGACGCTGCTCCTCCAGCCAGGCGTCGAAGGCGGGGGCGACGCCGTCGGAGCCGGCCAGCAGCACCCCTCCCGGCGAGCCCAACGCGGCGCAGGCGCGCAGGAAGGCACCCTCCCGCACCGCGTCCTCGAACGCCGCAAGATCGCTCTCGGCCGCGAGCGCCACCGGGTCCCCGGCGTCGAGGTAGGCGTCCGCCCCGGGGAGCCGGCGCGCGTTGTACAGCGCCATCCGGAGGTTCTTCCCGCGCCCCACGCCCCACAGCAGCTCCGTCAACTCCTCGCGCGGACAGGGGCGGCGCGTGATGGCGAGGTACGCCAACAAGGCCAGGATCTTGGGCTGCGGGAGCTCGATGTCGCGGCCATCGAAACGCATCCGCGGGGGTCCCAGCAGGCGCAGCTCGAGCCGGCCGCCGCGGCGGGTCGCGCCGCCCTCCTCGGGCGCTGGGGTGGGTGCGGCGCCCTCGGCGGCGTCCGGCTCGTGCCCCGGGGTGGCCGGGGCGGCGCGGCTGCGGCGGGGGGCGGGCGGGACCATGTGGGGGCATTATGGCGCGCGATCGTGCGCCGGCGTCGCGGACGCCCGATTGACGCTCCGTAGACGCCCCGGCACTAGGCTCGTGACGTGAAGCCAGGGCCGCGCCGGAGTTCGGATGCGGCCGCCCAGGGCAGGGACATCCGAGCGCTGGGGGAAGGGAACGAGCATGGCCATCCTGGAGCTGAGCAGCATCCGCTGCCACATGACCGACGACCTGCTGTGCCGCGACGGCGCGCGCCTGCGCGTCACGGTCGACGGCGCGTCCGCCGGGGAGTTCGGCTCTCCGCTCGAGGAGGGCTACGCCCGCCGCCTGGGTCTGCTGTTCCGCTTCCGCGAGGGCGTGGTGGTGGAGCTTGTGGCCGTCGGGCACCGCAGCCGCGCGCGCGCCGCCGACGAGCGCGTGCGGGTGGCGGCGACCGAGCTGATGGGCCTGCCGGCCGGAGAGCATCGGCGCGTCGCGCGCTTCCGCGCAGGGGGCTCGAGCTACCGCCTGGACATGGTGGTCCATGTCGGCGAGGCCGACGCAGATCGCTGGCGCGCCGAGCCGCCCGGCGACGGCGCGCCCGAGCGCACCGCGCCCGCCGCCTTCGCCTGAGCGGCGAGAGCCTGGCGAGGGCGCCCGAAGCCGCAGGCCTCGCACCGCGAGTGTCCCACCTTCAGCCCGTCGGCGTCTCCCGCACCGGTCAGGGTTCCCTGCCGGCGCCGTCGACGGGCCGACAAAGGTAGACCGACGCCTCGCGGCCCTGGCTCTGCTGGTAGGCGCGCCGCAGGTGGGCTTCGAAGGCCCCGGCGTCCGCGGCACGCACCAGCGCCACCGCGCAGCCCCCGAAGCCCGCGCCGGTCATGCGGGCCCCGACGCAGCCCGGCGCCGCCCGCGCTCCCTCCACGATGGCGTCCAGCGCGGGGCTGGAGACCTCGAAGTCGTCGCGTAGGCTCTCGTGCGAGGCGTTCATGAGCCGCCCCATCTCGCCGGCGTCGCCGCGGCCCAGGGCCTCGGCCGCGGCCAGCGTGCGAGCGTTCTCGCGGACGATGTGGCGCGCGCGCCGCCGCGGCAGCGGGGCGAGGCCGGCCGCTCCCCGCTCGAAGGTCGCCAGGTCGACGTCGCGCAGCGCCGGCACGCCGAAGTGGCGCGCCGCCTCCTCGCACTGGGCGCGCCGCTCGTTGTAGGCCGAGCCCACCAGCCCGCGGCGCGTCATGGTGTCGAGCACCGCCACCACGTGGCCGTCGGGAAGCGGCACGGGCCACGCCTCGAGCGAACGGCAGTCGATCAGGAGCGCGTGCCCCTCCTCGCCCCGGGCGGAGATGAGCTGGTCCATGATGCCCGAGTTCACCCCCACCCAGCGATTCTCGGCCCGCTGGCACGCCAGGGCCATGCGGGTGGCGTCCCACGGGAAGCCGGAGGCGACCTCGAAGGCGCGGGCGGTGGCCAGCTCCAGGGCGGCCGAGGACGATAGCCCCGCCCCGCGCGGGACGTTGCCGGTCATCACGCCGTCGAAGCCGCGGAGCGCCAGCCCCTCACCGTCCCGGAGCGCCCAGGCCACCCCCTTGAGGTACTCCAGCCACCCCTCACCGCGTTCGAGCTCGTCGAGCTCGAACGCGCCCTCCTCGTCGACATCGAGCGCGACGACGCACACGCGCCCGTCCGCTCGGGGCCGGAGGGCGATGCGGACCTCGCGGTCGATGGCCATGGGCAGGACGAAGCCGTCGTTGTAGTCGGTGTGCTCGCCGATCAGGTTGACGCGCCCCGGTGCCCGCGCGTGGGCCTCGGGTGCGGCGCCGAAGCGCCGCCGAAAGGCGTCGTCGATCGTGCTCACGCGCTGCTCCGGTAGTGGGCGGTGGCGAGGCCGCGCAGGCGGGCGGCGGCCTGTTCGGCCGTCAGATCGCGCTGCGCCTCGCCCAGCATCTCGAACCCCACCATGAACTTGCGCACCGAGGCCGAGCGCAACAGCGGCGGGTAGAGGTGCGCGTGGAGCTGCCAGTGGCCCCCGTCGGGCTCGCCGAAGGGGGCACCGTGCCACCCCATGGAGTACGGGAAGGAGGTCTCGAAGAGGTTGTCGAGCCGCGCCAGCAGCGGGCGCAGGAGGGCCGCCAGCGCGTCGCGCTCGGGGCCGTCCAGGTCCGGGAAGCGGGCGATGCGCCGCCGCCGGGGGAGCACCAGCAGCTCGAAGGGCCACACCGCCCAGTACGGCACCAGTGCCAGCCAGTGCTCGTTGCTCTGCACCACGCGCGGGCCGTCCGCCTCCAGGTGCGCGGCCTCCACCAGCAGGGGGGTCCCGTGCGCCTCGAGGTACGCGCGTTGGCGCTCGTCCTCGCGGGCAGGAAGCGTGGGCAGCGCGTCCAGCGCCCAGATCTGGCCGTGCGGGTGCGGGTTCGAGGCGCCCATGGCCTGCCCCTTGTTCTCGAACACCTGCACCCAGCGGTGATGGCGCCCCAGGTCGGCCGTCTGCTCGGCCCACAACTCCACGACCCGGCGCACGCCCGCGGAGTCGAACTCGGCCAGGGTGAGGTCGTGCCGGGGGGAGAAGCAGATCACCCGGCAGGTGCCGCGCACCGCCTCCCCGCGCAGCAGCGGGTGCTCCGGCGCCGGCGCCTCCGGCACGTCGGGGAGCAGGGCCGCGAAGTCGTTGGTGAACACGAAGGTCTCGCGGTAGTCCGGATTGCGTGCGCCGCCCGCGCGCTCGTTGCCGGGGCAGAGGTAGCATCCCGGGTCGTGCCGCGGCTTCTCCTGCTGCGTGGGACGCTCGACCTGCCCCTGCCAGGGGCGCTTCATGCGGTGCGGGGAGACCAGCACCCAGTCGCCGACCAATGGGTTGTAGCGTCGATGGGGGTGCTCGGTGGGATCGAAGGGCATGGCTTCCTCCCGTGCGTCAGGGTCGACGGTGGTCACCTTCCGTCGGGAGCGCTCGCCCCGGACTCTGCGGCGCCCTCGGCGGCGGCCGGCTCGCGCCCGAAGATGGCGCGCAGACGCCGCGCGTCGAACTTCGGCGAACGGTCCTCATTGTAGAGTCCGTTGCGCTCCTGTTCAACGTCGGTGAGCTGGGTGTAGCAGTAGCCGGCGACGTGTGGCAGCGACAGCAGCACCGCCACCTGGCGCTCGAGCCGATCGAAGAACGCCGCCTCGTCGCGCGGGTCCTCCCCGTAACCCCAATCGACCGCTCGTTCGTCCTCCCCCTGCGGCACCCACTTGATGCCGCCGAACTCGTCCACCAGGTAGGGCTGCCCCTGCCATGCCGGCTCCCTCGCCGGTTCGTTGCGGAACGGGACCGGCGGCGGCGGGGCGAGCTGGCGCCGTAGCGCCTCCGGGTCCTGCTCGTAGGCGTGCACGGTCCACAGGTCGGTCCGGACGTGCACCCATCCGCTGCAGTCGTTGATGGGGCGGCCGGGGTCGAGCGCGCGCGTCAGCGCCACGGTGTCTTCCACGAGGCGGCGGTGCGCGTCCGCGTTCAGGCCGGGATCGGTCTCGTTGAAGGGTGTCCAGGCCACGATCGAGGGGTGGTTCCGGTCGCGCTCGAGGAGCTCCGCCCACTCCCGCGCGAAGCGGCGCGCCGCCTCCGGGTCGCGCTCGTCGAAGCCCCAGGAGGCGGACTCCCCCCAGGTCAGGAAACCCAGGCGGTCGGCCCAGTAGTGGTAGCGCTCCTCGAACGCCTTCTGGTGCAGGCGTGCACCATTGAACCCTGCCTCGCGCGCCAGCTCGATGTCGCGCCGGAGGGCGGCGTCGCTGGGGGCGGTCCAGACGCCCTCCGGCCAGTACCCCTGGTCGAGCACCAGCCGCGGGTAGAACGGCGACCCGTTGAGCAGCAGCCGTCCGCCGTCGATCGCCAGCGAGCGCAGTCCGGCGTAGCTGGCCACCCGGTCGAGCACCGTGCCGTCACGGTCCCGCAGCTCCAGGACGAGGTCGTAGAGGAACGGATCGTCGGGCGTCCACGGGCGCGGGTGGGGCGTCTCGAGGGTCAGCGGCACCCCTGGGATCGCGGCGCCCTCGGCCTCGGCCACGGTGTGGCCGTCGGCCAGGAGGCGCGCGTGCCAAGAATCCTCCGCGCGGACGCCGGCGAAACGCGGGGTCAACGCCAACCGGCCCTGGTGGGGATCGGCCGCGTGCTGCACGTCCACCAGGCGCCGTTCGGGCACGGCTTCGAGCCACACGCTCTGCCAGATGCCGCTGACGCGCGTGTAGACGACGTGGTGGGACTCGGGGCGGTGGCTCTGCTTGCCGGAGGCCTGGCGTCGCGACCGCGGATCGTCCACGGCATGCACCACCAGGTGATAGGCGCGCGTGGGGTCGAGGCGCCCGAGGTCGACGGCGAAGGAGCTCGAGCCGCCCAGGTGACGTCCGACGCAGGCACCGTCGAGGTAGATGTGGGCCTCGTAGTCGACGGCGCCGAAGTGCACGAGCACCCGCCGGTCCACCCAGGCGGCCGGCACGGTGACGGTCCGGTGGTACCACAGCGATGTCTGGAAGCCGCGGTCGTGGATGCCCGAGAGACGGCTCTCGGGGCAGAAGGGGACCACGATGGTGCGGTCGTAGCCGTCGCCGCGCAGCCGGGCCTGCCGCAGCGCGTCGCGCTGCGGGGTGCGGCCGTGCCCGCCGCCTGCGGCGCCGGTGCCGGCCGCAGCGTCGTCACGCGGGAGCGCGGCGCCCGTGCCCGAGGCGTCCTCACGCGCGATCGCGGCGCCGGGACCGGCGTCCCCGGACCCGCGGCCGGTGTTCGCCGCGCCGGGTTCCGGGTCCACGGCGAACGACCAGGGACCGTTGAGGGTGCGCCACGCCTCGCGCCGGAACTGCGGTCGTGGGTGCTCCGGTCGTGGGTGCTCCGGTCGTGGGTGCTCGGGTAGTGGGTGCGTCGGGGTCGTCCCGGCGCCGATGCCGACGGATCCGGTGTTGGCGCTGCGGCCGCCGGCGGCGGGCCGGGGGTGTGATCCGGTGGGGGTGGCTGGTTCATGGGGGACCTATTCCGGGCCCCGCCGAGGATGGGTCCGGCGGGAGTCGAGGCGCAAACGCCACGGCCGCTCGGGGGGCGGCCGTGGCGTGGGGGCGTCGGAGGGAGATGCCCGCTGAAGATCGTTACTGCAGCAGGTCCTGCACCCCGCCGTTGGCGTCCGACAGGGCCTGTGCCTCGTCCTTGCCGGTCAGCCAGATGGCCTGCAGCTCGCGGTTCAGCACGTCCTGGATGGCGTCGTACTTGGTGGTGGGCTGCACGTCGCGGGCGATGTTGACCGTGTTGGCGTACTCGCTGCGGTGGGGCAGCGCGGCGTAGGCGTCGCTCTGCACGACCTTCTTGGAGATGGCCAGGTGGCCGGTGCGGGCCCAGTCGAGGTCGTGGTCGTAGATCCACTTGAGCAGCTGAAGCGCCGCGTCGTACTTCGCCGGGTCCTGCTGCTTGAGGGTGGACGGGATGGCCCAGGTGTGCGAGTCGGCCCAGGTGGCCGGGGTCTGGAACAGGGTGGGGAAGTCGGCCACGTAGAGGTCCTTGAGGGCGATGGAGCCGTCCTTGATCTGCGCGTCGAGTGAGTTCACGACCCAGTCGCCGTTCACCAGCACGGCCGCCTCGCCGCTCATGAAGGTCTGCATGGAGTCGTTGTAGTTGAGCGTCGGGTCGGCGTAGCCCCCGTCGAAGAGGCTCAGGATGGTGTCCACGGCCGTCTTAGCGGCGGCGGAGTCGACGTTGGCCTCGCCGTTGGCGAAGAGCTCGCTGTCCTGCTGCCACACCAGCGCCAGCACCAGCCGCACGCCGATCGGGAACTGCGAGAAGTCGGCCGTGAGGTAGTCCTTGCCCGTGGCGTCCTTGACGGCCTTGGCCTGCTGCAGCAACTCCTCGGGGCTGTGGGGCACCATCGGGGTGCCGTCGTCGTTGACCAGCCCGGCGGCCCGCATGAGGTCCATGTTTACGTACCAGAGGTTGGCGTGGACGTCCATCGGCACGCCGTAGATGCGGCCGTCGTAGCTCACCGCTGCCCGCCCGGCGTCGGTCCAGTCACTGGTGTCGATGCCGGCCGCCGCGAGATCGTCGGTGAGGTCGGCGAGCGCGCCGAGGCTCGCGAACTCGGGGATCGCGTGCTTGTGGATGACGTGCACGTCGGGCGGGTTGCCGGACGCGTACATGGCCTTGAGCTGGTCGTAGTAATTGCCCCAGTCGGTCGGCAGGGTGTTGACGGTGACGCCGTTGTCGTCCGCGGAGAAGGCATTGATGATCGACTGGATGATGCAGGCCTCGCCAACGGCGGCCTGGATGTCGGTGCCGGCCTGCTCGCAGGCGCCGAAGAAGCGACCGAGCGTGAGTTCGGTCTGCGCCAGGGCCGTACCGCCGAGCAGCAGCGCGAGGGCCGCCGGGATGAGGAAGCGGAAGCGTTTCATGGGGTCTCCTTTCGTGAGACACGTGGTGAAGGGCGGAGCAGCGGGGCGTGCGGGCGAGGTGGGGCGAAGCGTGCGTTGGAGACGGGGCGCGGCCGTGCTGAGGCGCCGGCGGGCGTCGGGGTCGACACTCACTTGCCTCCGCCCATGGCGATGCCGCGTACCACGTAGCGCTGGAACACCAGGAACAGCACGATCACCGGCACGCTGGCCATGACGCCGGAGGCCATCACGCGCCCCAGCCCCTCGGATTGCGCGAAGTTGCTCTGGATGCTGGCCAGCCCCACGGTGATGGTGAACATCTCCTTGCGCTGGGCCGACACCAGCGGCCACAGGTAGTCGTTCCAGGCGTAGAGGAAGGTGAGGATCGCGAGGGTGGTGAGGGCCGGCACCGAGAGGGGGAGCATGATGCGGGTGAAGATGGTCCAGCGGCTCGCGCCGTCGAGCTGGGCCGCCTCCTCGATGTAGCTGGGGATGCCGCGGAAGAACTGCGTCATCAGGAACACGCCGATGGGGACCGCCAGGCGCGGCGCGATCAGCGCCGGATAGCTGTTGTGCCAGTTCCAGTCCGCGAACATGGTGTAGAGGGGGATGAACACCGCCTGCTCGGGGATCACCAGCCCGGCCAGGACCAGCGCCAGCAGCAGGTTGCGCCCGCG
This sequence comes from uncultured Trueperaceae bacterium, assembly GCA_963739805.1. Taxonomy (GTDB): domain Bacteria; phylum Deinococcota; class Deinococci; order Deinococcales; family Trueperaceae; genus CAVUBJ01. The sequence continues at coordinate 1,137,053 of CAVUBJ010000009.1, read as the reverse complement.
GAAGGGGATGCGCGCGAAGGCGTAGCCGGCCATCGACGACAGCAGCAGGACGAGCAGCGTCATGCCGACCGCGACGATCATGGAGTTGAGGAACCAGCGCGGGGTGAGGCCCAGGGTGAACAGGCGGGCGAAGTTCTCCAGCGTGAACGGCACCGGGATGAGCCCGAGCGCGGTGTTCGAGGTGGTGCGCGCGAGGACGTCGTTGGGTTGCAGCGACATCGACAGCATCCACAGCACCGGCACCAGCCACAGGAAGGCGACGAGCGCCAGCAGCAGCAGGACGAGGCGGGAACGGCCGCCGGTTCCGACCATCTCAATCCCCTCCCTGCACGCGCATCTGCACGAGCGAGAACAGCAGCATGATGGCGAAGAGGAACACCGACAGCGTGGAGGCGTAGCCGAGCTCGCTGTTGCGGAATCCGGTCTGGTAGATGTAGCGCACCAGCACCTGGGTGGCGTCGTTGGGCCCGCCCTGGGTGATGAGGTGCGACTGGCCGAACACCTGGAAGTGGAGGATGATCTCGAGCACCACCACCAGCGTGGTCGTGCGGCTGAGGGCCGGAAGGGTGATGGACCGGAGGATCGCCCAGCTGCCGGCGCCGTCGATGCGCGCCGCCTCGTAGAGCTCGCCTGGGATCTCCTGCAACCCGGCGAGGTAGAGGATCATGGCGAAGCCGATCGACCACCACACGGTGGCGATGACGATGGCGGGCATGGCCAGGCCGGGGTTGGTGATCCACTCGATGGGTTGCAGGCCGATGCCCTCCATCACGTGCGCCAGGATCCCCTGGCGCGGGCTGAGCATCAGCTGCCAGATGAGGGTCACCACGGTGACGGACAGCACCTGCGACAGGAAGAAGGCGGTGCGCAGTGCCGCCGCGGCGCGGCTCTGGCGGTTGAGAGCGAGCGCGAAGGCGAGCGCCAGCACGGTCACGCTGGGGACCGTGAGCATCACGAACAGCACCGTGTTCCACACGATGTGCCAGAACCGACGGTCGTACCAGCGCCCGTCGGCCGCGGGGTGCAGGCCCAGCAGCACGCCGAAGAGCAGCACGCCCGAGAGCGCCACCGTCAGCGCCATGCCGCGTCCGATGCGACCGCGCGCGGCCAGGGCCACGACCAGCACCACGGCGGCGATGCCCAGCACGCGCACCAGCAGGAAGGGTCCCGCGCCCCACGTCATGTGCGTGCCCCACACCATGTGGACGTAGTTCTTCAGCCCCACGAACACCTTGGCCCCGGGGTTGAAGACCACCGCCAGAAGGTTCCAGTCGTGGAGGCTGATCCAGATCCCCTTGAAGAAGGGGTAGACCAGGAACAGCCCGTAGACCACGAGGAACGGGGCGGCGAAGGCGTACCCCGCGAGGGTGTCGCGCATGGCGCGGCCGGCGCGGGGCGAGCTGCGCGCGCGGCGGGTGGGGCTCTGCATGTTGCCTCTCCGATCTCGTGAGGAGGGCGGGAGATAAACCCGCAGAAAAAGCTGATGTATTTCCGGTTTTAGCACGAGAATGGCCCGCTGTCAACTGGGCTCGCCGCCGCGCTGGGGGTGGGGTTGGCGGGCCGGCCGCGGGCGACCCGCGCACGGGCGTCCTGAACAGGCTTAATTGCCGGTCGTCGACGCGCAGACGGAGGGTTCGTGGGGGTCGGGCCACGCGCCCAGGACGCCGAGTCCGCACGCGCGGGCCCGTGCTCCGGGCGAGAAACTACCAGGAAACCCTGCAGTAATATGCTATGCTCTTCGCATGCCCGACGGGGACCGCCCCTCCACCACACTGGTGGCGCCGAACCTGTTGCTGCGCCTCGAGGCCGGCAGCGCGCAGGGCCGTGCGGCGCTCAAGGCGCTGGCCTCGGCGCCGCGCGTACGCATCCTCGACGTGCTTGCCGATCGGGTTCTGAACGTCAGCGAGGTCGCCGAGGCGGCGGGCATGCCTGTGTCGACCGCCACCCTACACATCAACGTGCTGGAGGAGGCCGGCCTGCTGCGGGCGGATCTGCGCCCCGGCGAGCGCGGGCTGCAGAAGGTGTGCCAGCGCCTCTTCGATCAGGTGCTGATCGATCTGCCACGTGTGGCGGGCGAGCCGCCGCAGCAGATCGTGGAGCTCAACATGCCGGTCGGCGCATTCGTCGCCTCGGAGGTCACGCCCACCTGCGGGCTCGCCGGTGAGGACAGCATCATCGGTTTCACGGACGATCCCACCTCGTTCTTCGAGCCCGAACACGTGGGCGCGCAGCTGCTGTGGTTCCGCAGCGGCTACGTGGAGTACCACTTCCCCAATCGACTGCCACCGCGCACCGTGGCCGACAGCCTATGGCTGAGCCTCGAGGTGTGCTCCGAGGCGCCCATGCACCACCCCGACTGGCCCTCGGACATCACCGTCTGGATCAACGGCATGGAGGTGGGGACCTTCACAAGCCCGGCGGATTTCGGCGGCCAGCGCGGCGTGCTCACGCCGGCCTGGTGGGACACGCGCAACTCCCAGTACGGCCTGCTCAAGGAGTGGCGGGTCACGCACGACGGTAGTTACGTCGACGGGGTGCCGGTGTCCGAGGTGCGCATCGACGACCTGGGCCTCGCCGATGCGCGCCGGGTGGCGGTGCGCATCGGGGTGAAGGAGGACGCGGGCCACGTGGGTGGCCTCAACCTCTTCGGGCACGGCTTCGGCAACTACCCGCAGGACCTGGTGTTACGGCTGCGGTACCACCGTGCGGGCGCGTCGGCGAACGGCCCGGGCTGAGGCGGGCGCCGGCCGCGCCGGCGCCGTGCCCGCGCGCCGGCGCCGACCCCCGCATGCGCCGGTGCGGCGCGCGCCGTGCGGCGGTTGGCGTGGCGGTTGGCGTGGCGGTTCGCGCGCTCAGCGCGATTCCGGCCCGGCCGCGGCCGGCGCCCGGGCACCGTCGGCGTGCGCCGGTGGGGGCGTCACGCCGCAGGAGTCGCGCACCACCAGGGGGCTGGGCAGGATCACCTCGCGCGCGGCCGGCGTGCCGCCCTGGACCAGCGTGATGAGCATCTCGGCCGCGCGCCGGCCGGACTCCACGGCGGGGTTGGCCACCGTGGTGAGCGGCGGCACGGCGTAGGCGGCCATGGGGATGTCGTCGAAGCCGACCACCGCCACGTCCTCCGGGATGCGCCGCCCCGCCTCCCTGAGGGCCGTCATGGCGCCGAAGGCGACGGTGTCGTTGCCGCAGAACACGGCGCTGAAGCGCGCCCCTCGCACCAGCAGGCGACGCATGGCGGCGTAGCCGGAGGCGGCGCTGTAGCTGGCGTACTCCACGCGCCCCTCGTCGTTCGGGAGGCCCGCCTGCTCGAGTGCCCGGCGGTACCCCGCCTGGCGCTCGTCGGCGGAGCGGTAGTGGGGTTCCGAATAGCTGATGTGGGCGATCTCTCGGTGCCCGCCCGAGGCGAGGTGGGCCACCGCGGCGAGGGCGGCGGGTTCGTTGTCGATGTCCACGCGGTAACCCTCGCCCCCCTGGGGGTTGCCCATGGTGACGACGGGGTAGCCACGCGCGATCAGCCTGGGGAGCTGGGTGTCGTCGGAGCGCGGGTTGATCACGATCAGCCCATCGATCTGTTTGGAGCGCACCATCACGCGGTAGGCGTCGTCGCTGCTGACGTCCTCTACCGCCTCCACCAGCACGCGGAAGCCCGCCCGCCTGCTCACCTGATTGAGGCTGAACAGCGCCTGCGGGATGACGGCGTCGGTGGTGAGGTGGTGGGCGTGGCACACCACCAACCCGAGCGTCCAGGTGCGGCCGCTCGCGAGGCTGCGGGCCGCGGCCGAGGGCACGTACCCGAGCTCGGCCGCAGCGTCCAGCACCCGCTTTCGCGTGGCCTCGCTGATGCTCGCACCCTCGACATCGTTGAGCACGAAGGAGACCGTGGTGCGCGACACGCCGGCGCGACGTGCCACGTCGTGACTGGACGGTGGGCGCCGGCTCATGCCGGGGCCTTCGGAGACCGGCCGGTCCGCCGGTGAGGGGTCGGGTCAGGTGGGGGGCTCATCGTCGAGGAAGCGCACGCCGTGCGACGGGACGCTCACCCCGTCGACGACCGCAGTCTCCGGGGAGAAGTTTACCAGGGTCGGTCGTCCGGTCCGGCTGACGCGGACGCCGTCGGGTAGAGGCCGCGGCGCGATGCCGGCGTCTCGCAGCAGTGGCGTGAGCACGGCCGTCATCAACTCCGGGCCGGGCCAGGCGCCCAGCACCAGGCAGGCCCCGCGACCGTGCATGCGGCGGGTGAGGGCGGCGGCCCCCTCGAAGGCGGGCTCGCGGTAGTGGGCCAGGGCCTCGGCGTCCTCGGGGGTCAACAGGTCCGCCCAGGTGGTGTAGGCGTGGTCCTCGGTGCCCAGCGCGATGGTGCCGGCGAGGCCCGGGCGCAGCGCGTCCACCCGGTCGCAGCGCACGCCCGAGAGCGCCCGCAGGGGCCCGGGCGCCACCTCGTGGGCGAGGTTGCTGGGCGTCTTGGCGCCGCTGCGCGGTCCCAGCAACAACACGCCGCCCTCGCCGACGAAGTGCTCGAGCCGTGCGGCGCGCGCCGCATCCATGAGATGCAGCGAGGGCGCCACCACCAGGGCGTGGGCGCCGAGATCGCGGTCCGGGTGTTGCACCGCCACGTCCACGCCGAGGCCGCGCAGGGCTGTGTAGAAGGCCATCTGCAGGGCCCAGTAGTCCCAACCCTGGGCGTGCCGCTGGAGGTTGCTGGCCCACGCGTCCTCGTAATCGACCAGCAGGGCCACCCGGGCCACGTCCGTGCGAGCCGCGCGCAGCTCCCCGGCCGCGACGCACGCTTCGCGGCTGGCGCGGTCGGGACCGTTGTCGTGCAGGCGCAGGCCCGCGTGCATCTGCTCCTGGGCGCCGAGCGCGCTGCGCCAGCGGAAGTACGACACCACCTCGGCGCCGTGGGCCACCGCCTGGTGGGTCCACAGGCGAACGGCACCGGCGGCCGGCAGCGGATTCGTGCGGGCCCAGTTGACCTGGCCCGGTTGCATCTCCATGACCCAGAACGGCCGCTGCTTGAGCCCGAACATCAGGTCGTGGGTGAAGCCCACCAGGTCCGGGTGCCCGACGCGTAGGTAGCGGGCCTTCACCTCGTCGGGCAGCGGGCTCTCCTCCAGCATCCCCAGTGGGTACTCGTCCCAGGCGAACGCGTCGAGATCCTCGGCCAGCTTGAAGTGGTCGTAGTGGTCGAAGAAGCCCATGCCGTTGTGGACCACGGGCGCCTCGGAGTGGGCCCGCAGGATGTCGACCTGCAGGCCGTTGTATGCCACCACGCTGTCGGAGGCGAAGCGGTAGTGGTCGAGGCTGTGGCTGGGGTTGGGTTCGGTGACGGTGAGGTTGGGCAGCTCCACCTCGCCGAAGTCGCCGTACTCCTGACTCCAGAAGCGCGCCCACCAGGCGTCGTTGAGCGCTTCGACGGAGCCGTAGCGCTGCGCCAGCCAGCCCTGGAAGGCGGCCCGACAGCGGGGGCAGTAACAGCGGGCGGTGTCGTGGCAGCCGTACTCGTTGTCGGTCTGCCAGGCGCCCAGCGCCGGGTGGCGGCCGTACCGCTCGGCCAGCAGCGTGACGATGCGCTCGGTCTCGCGCCGGTAGCTCGGGCTGTTGAAGCAGTAGTGGCGCCGCGAGCCGAAGCTGCGCGGGTGGCCGTCGGCGCCGATCGGGGCGACGTCGGGGTGCCGGTCCATCAGCCACTTCGGCGGGGTGGCCGTGGGCGTGCCGAGCACCACGCGCAGGCCGGCCTCACCGAGCGTGTCGACGGCCCGGTCGAGCCAGTCGAAGCGCAGGTCCCCGGGCGAGGGCTCGAGACGGCTCCAGGCGAACTCGCCGATCCGCACCCAGGTGATGCCCAGCTCCCGCATGCGCGCGGCGTCCGGCGCCCAGGTGTCCTCGGGCCAGTGTTCCGGGTAGTAGCACACGCCGAGGGTGGGCTGGCTGTCCATGGTGTCCTCGATTCGCGTCGCGGGCGGGGCCCGGTGGTCAGTCCTTGACCGCCCCGGCGGTGATGCCGGCGACGAAGTAGCGCTGCAGGAACAGAAACAGCACCAGGAACGGGAGGGTGGCGATGGCGGTGCCGACCATGATGCCGCCCCACGAAACGCGCGTCAGGCCCACGAGCGTGCCGAGTGCCACGGGGATGGTGTAGGCCTGCTTCTGGGTGAGGATCAGCAGCGGCCAGAAGAAGTCGTTCCACTGGAACAGGAACAGCACGATCGCCACGGCGGCCAACGCCGGCCGCATGAGGGGCAGCACGATCTGCGCGAAGATGCGCAGCTCACCCGCGCCGTCGATGCGGGCCGCCTCCAGCAGCTCGGACTGCACCGACAGCATGTTCTGCCGCATGAAGAAGATGCCGAGCGGGTACGCCAGCCACGGCAGGATGACGGCGATGAAGGTGTTGGACAGCTTGAGGTCGCGGGCGATCAGCAGGTACTGGGGGATGGCGCGCACCTCGAAGGGGATGGTGAGCGCGGTGACCACCACCAGGAACAGGGCGGTGCGCCCCCGGAAGCGGAACTTGGCGAAGGCGTAGCCGCCCATCGCCGAGATCAGCGTGGCCAGGACCGTGAAGATCGAGGCGATGAGAACGCTGTTGAGGACGTTCCGCAGGAAGGGGAGATCGTCGGACAGGTCGCGCCAGTTGGCCGCCAGCGAGGTGCCGGGGAGCAGCGACGGCGGCACCGAGAGGATCTCGTGGTTGGCCTTGGTCGCCGCCACCAGCATCCACACGATGGGCAGCAGGAACAGCAGCGCCAGGAGCAGCATGCCGCCGTTGAGGAACACCGCGGCGATGGCCCGCTGCCGCCTCATGCCTCCCGCCCCCCCACCAGGCGGATCTGCAGGAAGCTGAAGATGGCCGCGATGAAGGCCACGGTGTAGGCGATGGCGGAGGCGTAGCCGAAGTTGAACGAGCGGAATCCCTGCTTGTAGAGGTAGGTCACCAACGTCTCGGTGGCGCCGCCGGGGCCGGTGGTGGTGATGAGCCATGGCTCGGTGAACAGCTGCAGGGTGCCGATGGTGGAGAGCACGAAGCAGAACAGCAACACGGGTCGGAGCAGCGGCAGCGTGATCGACCAGAACTGCTGGCCGGCGTTGGCGCCGTCGATGCGCGCGGCCTCGTAGAGCGACAGGGGGATCGACTGCAGCCCCGAAAGAAGGATGATGGCGTTGTAGCCGGTCCAGCGCCAGGTCATGGCGATCATGATGGTGGCCATGGCCGGCACGCCCTCGAACAACCACTGCACCGATGGGACGCCGAACACGCTGAGCGCGTAGTTGAGCACGCCGAACTGGGTGTTGAAGATGAGCCGGAAGACGGCGGAGTAGGGCACGGCGCCGAGCACCAGCGGGGCGAAGAAGGCGAAGCGGAAGAAACCGCGGACCTTGAGAAGGTCGCTGTTCAGCGCCACGGCCAGCAGCACCGCCAGCGCCAGCATGATGGGCACCTGCACCACCAGGATGGTGAGGGTGTTGCCGAGCGCCTTCCAGAAGAAGGTGTCGTGGATCAGCCGGTTCCAGTTGAAGCCCCAGTCGAGCGTCCAGGGGCGATGGCGGGTGTTGACGAACGAAAGATAGAAGCTGTACGCGATGGGATAGATCCAGAACAGTACGAACAGCAGGAAGAACGGGCTGAGGAAATAGTATGGCGTCAGGTCGCGCCGGCGGCGCCTCGGTCCGGGCGCCGCCATCCCGGCGGGCCGCGTCTCGGTAGGTAGGCTCACGGCTTCACCCCTCTTCGTCGGGCGCGAGTCTTCGTCGGGCGCGAGCGCCGCGGGCGGGGGCCGCCGCCCGCGGGCGGCGGCCCCCAAGGGCGAGCCTCAGTTCGCGATCGGCAGCCCGGTGGACTGGGCGATCTGCCGGGCGGCCGTGTCGAGGGCCGCCTGCGCGCTGTCGTACTTGCCGTCGAGGTAGTCGTTGACCGTCGCAATCATAACGTTGCGCGCCTCCTGGAAGTACTGCGTGCCGACGACCGCGGGCACGTCGCCCAGGGTGCCGAGGATCATCTTCCAGATGGGTTGGTCACCGAAGTACGGGACGCCCTCGTCGAGGTACGGATCGTCGAGGGTGGAGAGGAGCGAGGGGGTGAGGCCGTAGTTCTTGAGGATCTCGATCTGGTTCTGGGGATTGGCCAGCGCGTTGGTGATGAAGTCGTAGGCCAGCTGGGGGTTCTTCGAGCTGCTGGGGATGGCCAACGCCGAGCCGCCGAGGTTGGAGGCGCGGACGCCACCGGCTGTGAACGCCGGAGTCAGGTAGACGCCCCACTCGCCCGACTGCTCGGGCGCGTTGGCGATGATGGTGCCGGAGTACCACGAGCCGAAGAAGGCGGACGCCTCGGTGCCCTGCTGGAAGAACTGGATCTGCTCGCCCCAGCCGCCGGGCAGCAGGACGCTGCCGTCCCAGAGCTTCTTCATCGTTTCCATCGCCGTCACGCAGCCCGGCTGGTTGACCGTGATGTTCTCGCCCGCGTTGTCGAAGTAGAAGCAGCCCGCCTCGTTGGCCAGCATGCGGAACCACTCGTCGTCCTGCCCCTTGGCGATGGTCCCCATCTTGACGTTGCCGTCGAAGGCGGTGTTGAGCTTCTGGCCCGCGGCGAGGAAATCGTCCCAGGTCTGGATCGCGTTGGGGTCGATGCCGGCCTGCTGGTAGAGGTCGCGCCGGTAGAAGATGGCGGTGGGGCCGGAATCGTAAGGGATCGCGAAGGTGGCGTCACCGGCCGTGAGCTCCGCCCACTTGAAGGCGGGGAACTCGGGCTTGAGGCTGCCGGCGCCGAGGGTGTTGAGGTCCACGAAGCAGTCGGGGAACTGGGCCCAGAACACCTGGGCCTCGTTGTTCTCGACCAGGTAGACGTCGGGCATGTCCAACCCGCCGGCGGCGCAACCGGCGAGCCCGCGGTCGTAGACGTTCTGGTTGCCCAGGTCCTGGACGTCGACCTGCACGCCGGGGTGCATCTCCTGGAAGCTGGCGACGGTGCTCTCCAGCGCCGGCTTGTTGATGTCCCACACCCAGACCGTCAGGGTCTGGGCGAGGGCGCTGCCGAACAGCGCGGCTCCGGCGAGTACTGCGGCGAGGGTGAGGATCGATCGTCTCATGCGCACACCTCCCATATGGGTGTCGTGCCTGGGCCGGGCGGGCGTCCCCCGCACGGGCCTCGGTCCGCGTCGTGGTCCCTCGACCGCCCGGAGGCTCTGCGCCGCCGGCGGGGCGCGCGCGCCGACCCAGGGCACGGGCGGACCCGCGGCCGCAGGGGGCCCCGAGGGGCCCGAGCGTGGCTCCATACCGGCCGTTCGGTGCGTCGAGACGGCCACTAACACGCGTTAGCTAGATGGTAGGGCGTGATGCCTTGGCTGTCAATCGGTGTGGGCCGCCGGCGACCCGGCGCCCGGCCTAGGCGCCGGCGACCAGCGCGGACACCAGCTCGCCGCGCAGCAGGCCACGGTAGACGCCGTCGATGACGAGCTCCGTCGCCTCCACCTCGACCGTGGGGTAGGCGGGATTGTGGGGGCGCAGCGCGTAGCGGCGCGGCGAGATGCGGTCGAGGTACTTCAGGGTGACGTCGGCACCCTCCACCCGCACCGCACAGATCTCCCCGCTGCGGCTCGGCGGGCGCTTGGCGAACAGCACCACGTCGCCGTCCTGGATGAGGTCCGCCATGGAGTCGCCCTCGACGCGCAGCGCGAACGCCTCGCCCTGCATGCCGGCCAACGGCAGGTACCCCTCGGCCTCCACGGCGGCCTCGCTCAGCGGGCCGGCGGGGATGCCGCCGAGCACGGGGACCCCGGTGGCTCCCGCCGGCAGCGACACGCGCGGGGACCGGCCGCGCCCGCGGCTCTCGAACTCCAGGTAGCCCTTGCGATCGAGCGCCTCCAGGTGCTGCTTGAGCGAGACGTAGTGGACGCCCAGATCGCGGGCGAAGGCGGACAGCTCCGGCATGGCGCCCGAGCGGCGCACGTGCTCGAGCAGGCGGTCGAAGACCTTGCGTTGGGTGGGGGTGAGCGGTTCCATGATCTACCTTAAATGGTAAGGTGGGGGGTCGGCCCTGTCAACCGCCCAGCCGGATCGCGCCCGCCGCCGCCCGGATCGGGCTCCTGGGCCACTCGCGAAGAATGCGGATGGGGACGTCTACGTTGGATGTAAGCCCCGTCCTGGACGTGCGCGGGGCCGTTTCTCCGGCGCCGAGGGGGTAGACAGAATCCCTACCCCTCTGCTATAGTTTTTGTAGTTGAAGATGTTTCCGCGCCTCAAGCTACAGACGCGTTACCCGTACCCACGAGACAATCGATGCAGGCGACGGTGAAAGGAGCATCATGCTCGATACCTTTGACAAATTGGACACGCCGAGCCCGTGTGAATCCCAGGAGATCGTACCTACCGGGCTGGCTCTGCCTACGCGGACGTTGGAGCCTGGTCAGGTGTTGTTCGAGGCGGATCGTGAGGCGGGTAGTTTGTATGTGGTGAATTTTGGGGTGTTGAAGGCGGTGGTGCCGACGAGTCTGGGTCGGGATCGGATCGCGGATCTGTATGGGGCGGGGGATGTGTTGGGGTTGGCGGCGTTGGATGGGGGGCGTCATGCGGAGACGGTGGTGGCGGTGCATGATGCGTGTTTGACGCCGATCGATCCGGGGCAGGCGATGAATGATCGTGGCATGCGCGATTATGTGTTGCGGAGTCTGGCGCGGCAGTTGCGGCGTAGTCGTGTGATGTTGGATGAGGCGGAGATGCCGGTGGGGGCGCGGGTGACGCGGGCGTTCTTGCGTCTGGCGAGGCAGTTCGGGCAGGCCGATGATGCGGGGGCGGGCGTGAAGTTGCCGTTGGCGTTGACGCATGAGGATCTGGCGGATCTGACGGGGAGTAGTCGGGTGACGATCACGCGGATCCTGGGGGAGTTGCGTAATGAGGGGGCGTTGTCGGGCACGCGTGGGGTGTATGTGGCGGATCTGGAGGGGTTGGAGCATGCGACGGATCATTACGTGATGCAGGTGTTGTAGCCGCGTTGCGTGCCGGCGTGGCGGCGCCGCGGCGCCCCCGGGCGGGTCTCGGCCCCCCGGGGGCGCCGCGCTGGTACCGTCCCGGGCGTGGTGCCGCGCCCGGGCGGGTGCGTCGGCCGGGTCGCACGCCCGGCGCGGTGCCGAACCTATACTGAGCGGGTCATGTTGACCTTCACCGATACCGCACGACAGCGCGTGGCGCGCTTCCTCGAGACGCAACCGGACGGCGCCGTCACCGCCCTCCGGATCGCCGGCGATCGCGCCGACCAGCGCCTCTGGCTCGTCAAGGGCGAGGACCGCCAGGACACCGATGAGGTGTTCCGGGTCGACGCCTTCGACGTCTACCTCGACCCGCTGTCGCACCGTGCCCTGGATGGCGCCACCGTCGACTTCGTCGACGGCGTGATGCAGAGCGGCTTCCGCGTCTTCTTCCCCAGCCCGGTTTGGAGCGATCCCCTGGCCCAACGCGTGCAGGACGTCATCGATACGGTGGTGAATCCCGGCGTGGCGGGGCACGGCGGCACCGTGGCGCTCGACCGCGTCGAGGAGGGCGTGGCCTACATCTCCTTCGGGGGCGGCTGCCAGGGCTGCGGGGCGGCGGACGTCACCCTCAAGCAGGGGATCGACCGCATCCTGCGCGAGCACGTGCCGGAGATCCGCGGTGTGGCCGACGCGACCGATCACGCCGCCGGGGACAATCCCTACTATCTGCCCACGGACGGCGGGAGCGACTCCCCGCTGGTCTGAGCGGTCGCGTCAGGCGCGCCGGAGCAGTTCGCGGATGGCGCCGTTGAGGTCCTGGCCGGTGAGCGGCTTGGTCAGGAACAGGTCGGCGCCCGCCGCCTCCGCCTTGAGCCGGGTGGCGTCGTCCAGGAGCGAGGTCATGATGATGATCGGGACGGAGCGGAGCCGCGTGAGGCGCCGCGCCCTGGCGCACACGTCGGGCCCCGTCATGTACGGCATGTGGACGTCCAGGATCATCAGGTCGGGCGTGTTGGCCTGCAGGTAGGTGAGCGCGTCGTGGCCGTTCTCGACGGTCACCACGTCGAAGTGGTGGGCAGAAAGGACCAACTCGAGCAGCTTCAGGTGCCCGAGGTCGTCGTCCGCCACCAGCACTCTGCGCGCGCCCGCCGCCATGCGGCGAGGGTAGCGCCGGGTGTCTTACGGAAATCTGACGGCGCCCGGAGCGCCCGTGGGCCTGCGGTATGCTCGCCTCCCGTGGCCCCGCGGGGCCCCCAGGACGGTGCCCATGCCCGCACACACGCAACGCTCGAACGATCCCCCCAATCCGCCCGCCGGCGCGGCGGTGACGGCCGCCGAGCTGCGCGCGGCGGTGGAGGTGGCGGCCGGCCGGCGGCCGGCCACCCTCGCCCTGTGCGGCGGCCGGCTGCTCAACGTCTTCAGCGGCGCCATCGAGCCCGCCACCGTGCTCGTCGCGGGGCGTGTGGTGTCCGCGCTGCTCCCCCCCGGCGTCGAGGTGCACGCCGAGACCCGAGTCGAGCTCGACGGCGCCTACCTGGCGCCCGGCCTCATCGACGGCCACGTGCACATCGAGAGCTCGCTGGTGACCCCCGCGGCCTACGCCGAGGGGGTGCTACCGCGGGGCGTGACCGGGGTCGTGTGCGATCCGCATGAGCTCGCCAACGTGGCGGGTGTGCCGGGCGTGGTGTGGCTGCTCGAGCGCTCCGAGGGGCTGCCGCTGGACGTGTGGGTGACCGTGCCGAGCTGCGTCCCGTCCACCCCCTTCGAGACCGCCGGGGCCACCCTGGGGTTGCAGGACATCGCCGCGCTGTTGCGGCACCCCCGTGTGGTGGGCGTGGCCGAGCTCATGAGCGTCGCCGCCGTGGTGGCGGGCGAGCCCGACGAGCTAGGCAAGGTGATGCTGGCCGAGCGGGAGCGAAAGACCGCCGAGGGGCACGCGCCCGCGCTGCGCGGGCCGGCGCTCCAGGCCTACCTGGCGAGCGGCATCGGTTCGGACCACGAGAGCACCGAGCTGGAGGAGGGCATGGAGAAGCTCCGATCCGGCGCCTACCTGATGGTGCGGGAGGGCTCGGTGACGCGCAACCTCGACGCCTTGATGCCGCTGGTGCGGCCGCAACACGCGGACCGCGTCGGCTTCGTGACCGACGACCGCCTGCCCCACGACCTGCTCACCGAGGGGGGTGTGGACACGCTCGTGCGCCGGGCGCTGCGGGCTGGCGTCGACCCCGTCTACGCGGTGCGGTGCGGCAGCTACAACAACGCCCGCCACTACCGCCTGCCACGGCGGGGGGCGGTTGCGCCGGGGTACCTGGCGGACCTGGTGGTGCTCGAGCCCGAGCTCCCGGACTTCCGCGCCCGCGAGGTCTACAAGGAGGGGCGGCGCGTGGCGGCGGCCGGCCGGCTCGATGCTGCGCTGATCCCCGCCCCGGCCGGGGCGGAGGCGACGGCGGCGGTGCGGGACACGGTGCGCCTGCGGCCGCTTGCCCCTGAGGACTTCCGTTTGGCCGATGTGGGCGGGGAGGTGCGCGTCATCCGCGCCATCCCCAACCAGGTGCTCACCGAGGCGGTGACGCTCCGGCCCGCCGTCGAGGGTGGCGCCGTGGTCGCCGACCCCGAGCGCGACCTGGCCAAGCTCGTGTGCGCCGAGCGGCACGGCCGCAACGGGTCGGTGGCGGTGGGACTGGTGTGCGGCTTCGGGCTGCGGCGCGGTGCCCTCGCCTCCTCGGTGGGGCACGACCATCACAACGTGATGGCGGTCGGGGTCGACGACGCCGACCTGGCGCGAGCGTGCGCGCGCCTCGCCGAGCTGGGCGGCGGCTTCGTGGCCGTCCTCGACGGCGAGGTGTTGGCGGAGTTGCGGTTGGAGATCGCGGGGCTCGTCACCGACGCGCCGCTCACCGAGGTTCGGGAGCGCCTCGACGCCCTGGAGGAGGCGGCCACTCGCCTCGGCGTCACGCTCCCGTCGCCCTACATGGCGCTGTCGTTCCTGGGCCTGCCGGTCATCCCCGAATTGCGGCTCACGGACCACGGCCTGGTGGACGTGCGCGAGAACCGCGTGGTCCCGCTGCGCGCCGGTGACTGAAGCGACGGTGAGGGCCGGGTGGGCCGACGACGGCACGGTGCGCGTGTTGCGCGGAACCGTGGTCCATGTGCCGCGCGATCCCTTCGCGGAGGAGGGGGCGCTGGAGGTGTTCGAGGACGGGGCACTGGCCCTGCGTGGAGGGCGGGTGGCCGGCCTTGGCGACGCCCAGGCGCTGCTCCGCGACCTGGTGGGCGCCGAGGTCGTCGACCACCGCGGCGCGTTGTTGATCCCCGGACTGGTCGATGCCCACGTGCACTACCCCCAGGTGCCCGTCATCGGCGGCCTGGGCCTGCGGCTGCTGGCCTGGCTCGAGCGCCACACGCTCCCGGAGGAGGCGCGCTATGCCGACCTCGACTACGCGCGGCTGCGAGCGCGCGCCTTCCTGCGCCTGCTGGCGGCCAACGGCACCACCACGGCGATGGTCTTCGGGGCGCACTTCGCCCCCGCCATGGACGCCTTCTTCGAGGAGGCCGCGGCCTCCGGGCTGCGCATCACCGCCGGGTTGACCGTGTCGGACCGTGCCCTGCGACCGGAGCTGCACACCACGCCCGAGCGCGCACTGGCCGAGGGGCTCGAGCTCGCCGCGCGTTGGCACGGCCAGGGCCGGCTGCGCTACGCGGTCACGCCGCGCTTCGCCGTCTCGGCGGGCGAGGCCATGCTGGAGACGTGCGGCGAGCTGCTCCGTTCCCGGCCCGGCCTGTGGTTCACTACCCACCTCAACGAGACGGAGGAGGAGGTCGCGGTCGTACGCGCGGCCTTCCCATGGGCCCGCGACTACCTCGACACCTACGAGCGCTACGACCTGGTCGGCGAGCGCTCGGTGTTCGCGCACGACGTCGTCGGGGGCGACGGCGAGCTGCAGCGGCTGGCCGCGCGCGACGCGGCCGTCGCGCACTGTCCGACCAGCAACATGGCCCTCGGCTCCGGGTTGTTCCCGCTGGCGCGCCACCTCCACCACGGCGTCCGGGTGGCGCTGGGCTCGGACGTGGGCGGCGGCACCGGTCTGAGCCTACTCAAGGAGGCCCGGGCCGCCGCGGAGGTGCAGATGCTTCGTCCCGACGGCGCCCTCCTCGACGCGGCCCACCTGCTGTGGCTCGCCACCGGGGCGGGCGCCCGGGCGCTCGGCCTCGGGGGCACGGTGGGGGACTTCCGGGTCGGCGCGGAGGGGGACGTGGTGGTGCTGCGTCCGCCCACGGGCTCCACCCTCGAGGAGGTGTGGCGGGCCCGAGAGGATCCACGCCAGCGCCTGGCCGCGGCGCTCACGTTGGCCCGCGAGGAGTCGGTGGCCGAGGTGTGGATCCATGGTCTGCGCGTGCACCGGGCGCCCGGCGGTGACCCGCGGTCTGCGCCGGACCCGTGAGGTGCCCTGGCCTCGGGCCGCGCCTGTCGTGCCGCGTGCGGCCGGCCCGGTCGTTGGCACACGCCGGGCGACCCCTGCGCCCGCCGCGCCCGCCCTTCACGGCCGGCCCTTGACGGCCGGCCCTTGACGGCCCGCCCTTGACGGCCCGCCCTTGACGCGCCCCGGTTCCGCGCGCCATAACCTTGGGAATGCTCCTTCACGTCATCGCTGATTTCGGCCGCGGCGATCTCGCCTTCGCCGAGGTGTCGCAGCGCATCAAGCGTGCGCTGCCCGAGGCCGAGCTGGTGTGCACGCCCGTGCCCCCGTTCGCGACGCTGGCGGCCGGCTTCGCCACCGCCCAGCTCGCGCTCAACGACGCTCCCGAGGGGATGGTGGTGTTCCACAACGTCGCCCCACGGGGCGATGACGACGCGCCGCGCACCGACAACGCCGGCGAGCGCCTGGCCTGCGCCAGGTTGCCCGGCGGCGTCGTGGTGGTCGGGGTCCACGCCGGCTTCGCCTTCAGTTTCCTGCACGAGTCTGGGGCCGAGCTGCGCTACGTCCGCGTGGGCGCGGCGGGCTCGCAGTTCCGCTCGCGCGACCTGTTCCCGGGGGCGCTCGCGGCCGTCGTCCGCGGGGACGAGGCCGCGCTGGCCGAGCCGCTGCCGCCGGCCGCCGTGCCGGCGGTCCCGGAGGGGCGCGTGGCCTACGTCGACGGCTTCGGCAACGTCAAGACGACGCTGCGCGCCCCCCCACGCTGGTCTCGCGGCGCGCGCGTGCGCGTGCGGGTCGGGAGTGTGGAGCAGGACGCAGTAGTGAGCGGGGGCGGTTTTTCGGTGCCGGCCGGTGCGCTCACGCTGGCGCCCGGCAGCAGCGGGTGGCCGCTACCGGGCGGAGCGTCTGTACGCTGGATGGAGCTGTTCTTGCGCGGCGGGAGCGCGGCCGCTCGCTTCGGCTCCCCGGCTGTCGGCGCTCCCGTCGAGGTGCTTCCCCGTACCGTCCCCACCTGAGCCGGGCCGCCCACGGCGGGCGGCGGAGCCATGGCGGCTTGCCAGGGGGGCGGCGGCACCACGGCACCACGGCGCCGCGGCGCCGCGGCGCGGCGCCGGGCGCGTGTCGGGATCGGGATTCAGGTGGACGGGCGCGGCGGGGCCCCCTGCTCCACCTGCACCTCGAGCCCCTGCAGCAGCGCGGCGGCATCGGGTAGCGTGAAGCGCGCCCCCTTCACCGTGGTGCTGCGCACGTCGATGGCGTAGTTGCGGGCCTTGCGGAAGTCCGCGCGGCTCAGGTCGGCACCCGTGAAGTCGGCGCCGGCGAAGTCGCTTCCCCGGCAGACCCCGTCGCGCAGCGTGGCGTCACGGAGGTCTACCTCGTGGCAGCGACAATGGTCTAGGCGCCGCCGGTCGAGCTGGCAGCCGCGGAAGACCGCGA
Source organism: uncultured Trueperaceae bacterium (assembly GCA_963739805.1). Lineage (GTDB taxonomy): Bacteria > Deinococcota > Deinococci > Deinococcales > Trueperaceae > CAVUBJ01. The sequence continues at coordinate 1,120,243 of CAVUBJ010000009.1, read as the reverse complement.
AATCCATCACGCAATCGCGGAAGTCGACCTCCAGGGGATCGTGCAGCGTGGAGCTCGCCAGCGCGAAGTTGACCCCCGTGAGGTTGCTGGCGTCGAAACTCACGTCGCGGAACACGCTGCGCTCCACCCGGGCGAGGCTGAGGTCGCAGTCGATGAAGGTGCACGCGAGGAAGCGGCAGCCCAGGAAGTGCACCTCACGGAGGCGGGCGTCCTCGAAGGTACAGCCGGCGAACACGCTGCCCGGCACGTGGCGCGTCTGTGCCACGCCCCGAAAAGTGGTGTCGCGGTAGGTCTGGCCCCCCGCCAGCGGCTGCGTCCTCACGGCCGTGCCGGCGGCGGCCACGGGCCGCGGCGCCCGTCCTTGTAGATCAGGTAGCTCGTGTCGGACTCGCCGATGCCGGCGAACCAGTGAGGGCAGTGGGGGCCGAGCCATACCGCGTCCCCCTCGCGTACGGGATGCCAGGCGTCCCCGGCGCGCAGGATGCCGGCGCCGGCGAGGAGGTAGAGGCTGTGCTCGGCCTCGTGCACCTCCATCAGCGGTAGCGTGGCGCCCGGGCGGAAACCCATCACCGCCATGGAGAGGTCGAAGGAGGGCTCGTCGGGCAGCAGCGTGCGCACCGTGACGCCGGCCGTGCCCAGGAACGGCTGCGCCGAGCCCTCGTCCGCGCGGCCCACGACCACCGGCGGCGGCTCCGCGCCGGCCAGGGCGCGGTAGCGGTGCTCGAACACCAGCAGCCGGCTGGGCGCCAGGGCTCGCAGCTCGTGCGCCTGGCCGGCGGGGAGGAAGGCGTAGCCGTCACGTTCCAGGCCTCGCCGGGTGCCCTCGGCCATGACCTCCACCGCGCCGTCGAGAAGGTACACGAAACGCTCGAGGCCCGGGCCCGGACCGTACGCGCGCTCGCCGTCGGCCAGGTGCGCCCACAACAGGCTGTGCTCCGCGGGCGCGGCACCTCCCAGGCGCGGCGATACCAGCAGCGAGGCCGCGGTCACCGGCCACGCGGGGAGCGTGTCGCGCATGCGGCTGTCGGGAGCGATGAGGGCGTGGTGCGCGTGGATGGAGGTGCGGGTGGCGGCGAAGTGCGTCACGGCGATGGCCCTACGGGCGCGGCCCGGGGATGCGGGCTCGGGTGAGGGGCTAGCACCGCCGACCGCCGCGCCTCAACCCGCGCACGGGTCGCGCGACCCGCGCAGGTCGTCGGGCCTGTTGACGTTGTGAAGCACGCGCGCCCCTACCTCCTGCTGAAGCTCTCGCAACGGCACCACGGCGACGTCGAGCTCGGCGATGAGGTCGCTCAGTCGCAGCCGGCCCGCGAACAGGCGCGCCTCGACGACGGGTAGGATGTCGCGCCGGTAGAGCGCGGCCAGGGGCTCGAGCCGGCCGTCCTCGTCGCGCACGATGACCACCTGGTGCCCGCCCCCCTCGCGGCACAACCGTTCCCAGTAGCGCGGCGTGAGACACGGCAGGTCGCAGGCGGCGAGGGCGAGCCATTCGGTGCGGCTGGCGTGGAGCGCCGCGTGGAGACCGGCGAGGGGGCCCAGGCCGGGCCGGAGGTCGGCGACCGGCCGGACGCCGGGGACCGTCGCGTCCTCCCGCCCGACCACCATGCGCTCTTGCGCCGACGCGAGGCTGGCGAGCACGCGCTCGAGGAGGGTCCGGTCCTCGACGCGCGCGAGGGCCTTGTCCGCGCCGAAGCGGCGCGCCCGGCCGCCCGCCACCACGACCCCGGTGAGCGACGCGAGCGTCGGTGCCTCGAGGTTCTGTGTCATGAGACCATTGTAGGGGTGTCGACGTACACTTGCGGCATGCCTCGACGCCTTCCACGCGCCCGCCTGCTGGCCCTGGCGGTGTGGCTGACGGCGGTGGCGATCGCGTTGCTGGTGGCGGCGCGCGAGGGCGGTGGCGTGGCCTCGGTGATGGCGCGGGGGCTGCGCTACATCGGGGGGTCGCCGACAGGCATCCTGCTGCTGATCGGCATCTACCTCCTGCGACCGCTACTGCTGCTCCCCGTGACGGTACTGACCGCGTTCTGCGGCTACCTGTTCGGGCCCTGGTTGGGGCTGCTGGTGGCGCACGCCGGCGGCCTCCTGTCCGCCACCGTGGCCTACCTGGCGGCGCGGCTATGGCGCGGGCGGCCGCCGGCGGTACCGGCGCCGTGGCTCGCCGCCATGCGTGGCCGCACGTTCGAGACGGTGCTGGTCAGCCGCCTCACGTTCGTTCCGGGGGACCTGGTCAACGGCCTGGCGGGAGCGCTGGCGCTGCCCTTGCGCGCGTTCCTGGCGGCGACCCTGCTCGGTGGCCTGCCCGGCACGATGGTGGGCGCCTTCGCGGGCGCCGGCATGCAGGGCGGCTTCACAGCCGGCGGCGTGCACCTGCGACCCGAGTTCGTGGCGACGTCGCTGGTGCTGGCCGCGGCCAGCCTGGGGCTGGCACGGTTGCTGCGCCGCCGCGTGGGCGCCGGCTTCCCGTTGTCGAGCGGTGGCGCCGCGGCCGGCGCGGCGTCCGACGCGGTGGGAGACGGTCCGCCGCGCGGGCGGGCCGGCTCTAGAGGCTGAAGCGCTCCCCGGCCAGGTCGGTGAGGTGCTCGCCGATCGCCAGCGAGGCGGTGGCGGCGGGGGAGGGGGCGTTGAGCACGTGTAGCGCCCTGGGGCTCTCGCGGATGACGAAGTCGTCGAACAGCGCCCCGTCGCGCCCCATCGCCTGGGCGCGCACGCCGGCCCCCGCACGACGGACGTCCGCCACGCCGACCTCCGGAAGAAGTCGCTGCAACGCCTTGACGAAGGCGGCCTTCGAGAACGAGCGGTAGTACTCGTACGCGCCGGTCTGCCAGTAGCGCGCGGCCAGCCGCCAGAAACCCGGGAACGTGAGCGTCTCCGCCGTGTCCGCCAGGCTCACGTCGAACAGACTGTAGCCCTCGCGATCGAACGCCAGCACCGCGTTGGGCCCGGCCTCCACCTCCCCGTGCACGGTGCGCGTGAAGTGCACCCCGAGGAACGGCAGGGTAGGGTCCGGCACCGGATAGATGAGGCCGCGCACGAGGCTCTCGCGCTCCGGCGCGAGGGTGTAGTACTCCCCGCGGAAGGGGACGATGCGCACGTCGTCCCCCGCCCCCGCCAGGCGGGCCAGCCGGTCGGCATAGAGCCCGCCGCAGGTGATGAGGTGTCCCGCGTCCAGGCCACCGGTGGTGGTGTGCAGGCGGACGCTGTCGGCGCCCGCCTCGATGGCGGTGACGCCGGACCCGGTCAGCACCGTGCCGCCACGGCGCTCCACCTCCGCGCGCATGGCACGGGCGACGGCGCCGTAATCGGCGATGGCGGTCTCCGGCGAATGGATCGCGCGGATCCCGGCCGCGTGCGGCTCGATGGCATGGAGCTCGTCCGCGTCGATCAGTCGCAGGCCGGGCACACCGTTCTCGGTGCCGCGAGCGAAGAGGTCGTCGAGCCGGGTAAGCTCGTCCTCCTGGGTGGCTACCACCACCTTGCCGACGGCCTGGTACGCGAGCTCGTGCTCGTCGCAGAACGCCCTCAGGAGGCGGGCGCCGGAGACGCACAGGCGCGCCTTGAGGGAGCCGGGCTTGTAGTAGAGGCCCGAATGCACTACGCCGGAGTTGTGCCCGGTCTGATGGCGGCCCACCTCCGGCTCCTTCTCAATCAGCGTGAGGGAGAGGTGGGGGTGGCGGTCCTGCAGCGCCAGCGCGGTGGCCAACCCGACGATGCCCGCGCCCGCGATGGCGATGTCCGGTCGCACCGGATCCATGGGCGCCCTCATACCGCACGCCGGAACGGGTAGATCTCGAAGCTCTTCCACACACCCTCGCGGTGGTAGATATCGTTCTCGAGCCAGGTGCGCAGGGCCCGCTCGTCGTCGGCCTCGACCAGCAGCGCGGAGCCGACCATGCCGCCGCCGTCGTCCAGCAGCGCGCCACCGAGCTGGAGCATGCCGGACTCCACGGCCGGGCGTACCCCCTCGAGGTGCTTCTCCCGGACGCGGCGGCGGCGCTCCGTGGCCTCCGCGTCGCGTCCGTCGTGGGCGAGGACGAGGTACTGCATGCTGCCTCCTTAGGTGCGCCGCCAGGTACCCGGCGCGGGTCACATATCAGGATAGCGCCTCCGTGGCGCGGACGGCAGCGAGCGATGGCACGGGCGGGGTCGCGCCGCGCGGCGCGACCGCCTCGAGCGCGGCGCACAAACTTGATACGAACACACTCACATCTGTTGACAATGGAAGCGGCAGTGGCTATACTCGCTGTCAGTGAGGACTCTGCGTCGACTATACTCAGATTTTGTGACGAGCGTGTCGGCGCGGGGCGACCCTGCAAACCCGATCCTGAAGGAGTGCGCATCATGGCAAAGGCAGTGGGAATCGATCTAGGCACCACCAACAGCGTGATCGCCGTCATGGAGGCGGGCGAGCCGACCGTGCTGGTCAACAGTGAGGGGAACCGCACGACCCCCTCGGTGGTGGCCTTCAAGGACGACAACCGTCTCGTGGGGCAGGTCGCCAAGCGCCAGGCCGTGCTCAACGCGCACGGCACGCTGTTCGAGGTCAAGCGCTTCATCGGCCGCACCTGGGACGAGGTGAAGAACGAGGCCGAGCGCGCGCCCTACGAGGTGGTGCGCGGCGACGACGGCGGCGTGCGCTTCGTGGTGAACGGCAAGCAGTACACCCCGGAGGAGATCAGTGCGCAGGTGCTTCGCAAGATGGTCAACGATGCCGGGGAGCGGCTCGGTGAGACCATCACGAAGGCCGTGATCACCGTCCCGGCGTATTTCAACAACTCCCAGCGCGAGGCCACCCAGAACGCCGGCAAGATCGCCGGGCTGGAGGTGTTGCGCATCGTCAACGAGCCCACGGCCGCGGCGCTCGCCTACGGCCTGGAGAAGAAGGGCAACGAGACCGTGCTGGTCTTCGACCTCGGCGGCGGCACCTTCGACGTATCGGTCCTGGAGGTCGGCGACGGCGTCTTCGAGGTCAGGTCCACCAGCGGGGACACCCACCTGGGCGGCTCCGACATGGACTACGCCATCGTCAACTGGTTGGCCGAGGAGTTCAAGAAGGAGTACGACGTCGACCTGCGTAAGGACAAGCAGGCGCTGCAGCGCATGCTCGAGGCGGCCGAGAAGGCCAAGATCGAGCTCTCTGGCCTGCCCGAGACCACCATCAGCCTCCCGTTCATCGCCATGGACCCGGCCTCCAACGCCCCGCTGTACCTCGAGAAGAAGCTGAGCCGCAGCACCTTCGAGGACCTGATCGGCTCGCTGCTCAATCGCCTGCGCTCGCCGGTCGAGCAGGCCCTGAAGGATGCCAAGCTCAGCAAGGGCGATCTCGACCAGGTCATCCTCGTGGGTGGCTCCACCCGCGTGCCCGCCGTGAAGCGCATCGTGAAGGAGCTGCTGGGCAAGGAGCCCAACCAGACGGTGAACCCCGACGAGGTGGTCGCGCTCGGCGCCGCCATCCAGGCGGGCGTGCTCACCGGCGACGTCGAGGACATCGTGCTGCTCGACGTGACACCCCTCAGTCTGGGTGTCGAGACCAAGGGCAGCGTGTTCACCAAGCTGATCGACCGGAACACCACTGTGCCGGTGCGCAAGACCGAGACATTCACGACGGCCGACCACAACCAGACCGGCGTCGAGGTCCACGTGCTGCAGGGCGAGCGCTCCATGGCGGCGCACAACAAGTCGCTCGGCCGCTTCAAGCTCGACGGGTTGCCCCCGATGCCGGCGGGCCTGCCGCAGATCGAGATCACCTACGACATCGACGCCAACGGCGTGCTGCACGTGACCGCCAAGGAGAAGTCCACCGGCAAGGAAGCCAAGATCACCATCCAGAACACCACCACCCTGGCGGACGACGAGGTCGACCGTATGGTGAGCGATGCCGAGGCACATGCCGACGAGGACCGGCAGGCGCGTGAGCTGGCGGAGGCGCGCAACCAGCTCGATAGCCTGCGGCTGCAGGCGCGCAAGGTGCTCGACGAGGCGTCGGGTGCCGGCGAGGAGCAGAAGAAGCCGGTGGAGGACGCCATAGCCGCGGCGCAGAAGGCGCTTGACGACGACGCGGACAAGGTCGCCCTGGAGAGCCAGGTACAGGCGCTCGCCGGCGCGCTGCAAGCCTTCCAACAGGCCACGGCCGCGGCGCCCGAGGGGGCGGCCGACGACGCAGGCACGCAGGCCGAGGAGGGTGGCGCCGAGGACGAGGACGTCATCGACGCCGACTTCAAGCCGGCAGGCTGACCCGCAGCGACCTTCTTGCCGGGTGCGCCACGCTCCGTCGTGGCGCACCCGGCTGCCCCAAGGTGATGAGAGCATGCCCAAGGTGATGACCCCATGAGTGACCGATACGACGATCCCGACACCACCATCGAGGCGCCCGAGGGCGCCGTGGACTCGGAGCTGACCATGGACGGGGCCGAGACCTCCGGCGGCGTTGGCGTGCGGCGCGAGCAGGAGGCCGAGATCCTGCGCGGCGAGTTGACGCGCGTCCAGGCGGAGCTCGCGGCCGTGCGGCAGGAGCTCGAGGACGCCAAACAGAAACATCTGCGCGCCCGCGCAGACCTCGAGAACTACCGGCGTCGCGTGGCGGGGGACCTGGAGCTGGCCCGCGAGGCCGGCCTCGACGCCGCGGTGCTCCCGGTGCTGACGGTATTCGACGACCTGGGCCGGGCGTTGCAGGCGGCCCAGAGCAGCGAGGACCCGGCCGCCATCGTGCCTGGCGTCCGTTCTGTGCTCGAGAGCCTCGAGCGCGGCCTCGAGACGCTCGACATCCGGGCGATAGGTGCTCCGGGCGAGGTCTTCGACCCCGGTTTCCACGAGGCCCTCTCGGCGATCCCGGCGACCGAGCAGGGGCAGGGCGGGACCATCGCCGACGTCTTCCAGGCCGGCTTCAAGCGCGGCGGGCGGCTGGTGCGGCCGGCACGCGTGGTGGTGTACCAGGAACGCAACTGAGCGCCCGGCATCCGGGAGGGAGGTGAGCGCGCATGGCGGGGTACAAGGACTACTACGACGTCCTCGGCGTCGCGCGGAGCGCCAGCGAAAAGGAGGTGCGGGCGGCATTCCGTAAACTCGCCGCCAAGCACCACCCCGATCGCAACCCCGACGACCCCGGTGCCGAGGAGCGTTTCAAGGAGATCAACGAGGCCTACACCGTGCTCTCCGACCCCGAGAAGCGCGAGGTGTACGACCAGTACGGCACCACCGGCGACGTCCCGCCCTTCGCCCAGGGCGGAGGTGGCGCCTACCGCACGGTGTCCCCCGAGGAGTTCGCCGGCTTCAGCGACTTCTTCCAGACGCTCTTCGGTGGCACCATGGGCGGCGGCTTCCGGTCCGGCGGCGCCAGCTACGGGGACCCCTACGGCGACCCGTTCTCGCGCGCGGGAACGCAACGCCGGGCGGTGCCGCGGGCGGCCGAGGCCGAGTTGCGCGTGCCGCTGCTGAGCGCCTTCAGCGGCGGCGAGACCACCTTCCAAGTGGACGGGAAGGGGCTCACCGTCACGCTCCCCGCGGGCACGCGCGACGGCGCCAGGCTGCGGCTCCGGGGCCAGGCGCCGGGCGGCGGGGACCTCATCCTGGTGGTGCGGCACGAGGCCCATCCGGTGTTCTCGCTCAAGGGCGACGACGTACGCGTGCTCATCGACGTTCCGGACTACCGGGCCGTGCTGGGCGGGGCCGTGCGGGTGCCCACGCTCGACGGCGAGGTGGAGATGACGCTTCCGCCCCACACGCCTGCGGGTCGCGTGCTGCGCCTGCGGGGGCAGGGGTGGCCGCACAAAGGCGGCGGTCGCGGCGACGAGCTGGCCGAGGTTCGCGTCCGGGTGCCGATTGACCCGAGCGCCGCGCAGCTCGAGCATTACCGCGAGCTCGAGCGCGACGCCGGCGACGCCGACCCGCAGGCGGCGACGGCGGTCGCCCCCGAGCGCGTCCCCGGCGCCGATTGAGTCCGCGCGACGCCGCCGGCGGGCGACCCCTGGCCGCGGTGCGCCCCGCCGCCGGGGCCGCCGGTGGGCCGCGCCGAGCCCGGGGTCCCACGTAGGCGCGCGGCACTCTTCGTCCGCCCCTCCGGTGGTAGGGTGCTGGCCATGACATCTTTCCCCAAGCTCGTTCGCCGGGTGTCGCCGGCGCTGCTCGTCTTCACCCTCGTGCTCGGAAGCGCGAGCGCGCAAGACGCCAACGGTGCGACGGCCGAGAGCCCCGCACCCGATCCGGTCGTGATTCGCCTCGGTGACGTCAGCGAGACCCTCAGCGACCTCCAGGGCCGCTTCGAGATCGCCATCCGCAGCCTGGCCAACAGCCAGGGCATCCCCATGAGCGATGCGCTGCGCCAGCAACTGCAGGCTTACCTGCCGCAGTACCTGCAGCAGCGGGCCAGCGAGTTGGTGCTCCTCAACGAGGCCAAGAAGCGCGACTACACGCCCGACCAGGCCCACGTCGACGAGGTCGTCAAGAACGTCGAGAGCAACGTTCCCGACGGTTCGACGGTCGATGCGGTGCTGAAGCAGGCGGGCTTCGAGAGCCAGGCCCAGCTCGAGACACTGGTGCAGGAGTCGGACCTCATCAACCAGGTGGTGGGCGACCTGCGCAACACCGTCGAGGTCACCGACGAGCAGCTCAAGCTCGCCTACCAGGCCGACAAGGCGAGCTACACGCAGCCCGAACAGGTCTGCGCCAGCCACATCCTGCTCGACACCGAGGACGACGCCAAGGCGGTGGTCGCCGACCTGCAGGGCGGAGCCGACTTCGCCGAGGAGGCCAAGGCCAAGAGCACCGGCCCCAGCGCGCCGCAGGGCGGGGACCTGGGCTGCTTCGAGCGTGGCCGCATGGTCAAGGAATTCGAGGACGCCGCCTTCGGCGCCGAGGTCGGCAAGGTCACCGGACCGGTCCAGACGCAGTTCGGCTGGCACGTCATCCTCGTGAGCAAGCACACCCAGGAGGGTGTCCAGCCCTTCGACGCGGTCAAGGACCAGGTGCGCTCCAGCGTGGTCCAGAAGCACGTGGACGAGAAGATCCAGGCGCTCGTCAAGTCCTCGGGGGTGCAGACCTTCCCGGACCGGCTGCCCGCCCCGCCGGCCGCCAGCAGCCAGCCGGACGCCGGCGGGGCGCAGCCCGACGGCAGCGGCGCGGGGGGATCGAGCGGCAACGGCTCGGGCGGGGGCAACTGAGGACCCGCACCACCCGGCCCGAACGACCCGGGGGCCCGAACGACCCGGGGCGCGGCATCGCCGCGCCCCGGGTCGTTGGCCAAGCGGCCGTGTGCACGCCGCCGGCGGTGCCCGGAGGGCGGCCCCGCGCCCCGCGCCCCGCGCGCGGTCGTGGTCGTGGTCGTGGGCCGTGGCTCAGGGGTCGAGGCGCTCGGTCCGCCAGGCGCGCCCCTGGCGCCGATAGGCCACGCGATCGTGCAGACGGTCCTCGCGCCCCTGCCAGAACTCGAGGGCCTCGGGGATGAGCAGGTAGCCGCCCCAGTGGGGCGGCCGCGGCACCTCGCCCGGGAAACGCGACCGAACGGCCTCGCACCGGTCCACGAGTTCGGCCCTGTCGGCCTGCGGCTGGCTCTGCCTGGACGCCCAGGCGGCGATCTGCGACCCCACCGGTCGCGTGCGGAAGTAGGCGTCCGAGCGCTCCGGCGCCAGGCGCTCCACCGGGCCCTCGATCCGCACCTGCCGCTCCAGCCGGTCCCACCACAGGCAGACCGCCGCCCACGGGTTGGCGGCGAGCTCCCGGCCCTTGCTGCTGTGGTAGTTGGTGAAGAACACCACCCCCTCGGGGGCGACCTCCTTGAGGAGCACCATGCGCAGCGACGGGCGCCCCCGTTCGTCCGCGGTCGCGAGGCTCATCGCGTTGGGTTCGCGCATGCCGGCCGCGCCGGCGTCGTCGAGCCAACGGCGCAGTGCGTCCAGGGGGTCGTCCGGGAGAGCGTCCTGGTCGAGGGGACGGCCGGCGTAATCGATGCGTGGTGGGTCGAGGGGCATGGCAAGAGTCTAGCCGGGACCCGTGTAAGAACCCCGTAAGGCACCGCGCGCTACGGTTACCTCGACGCGCTGGAAGCCACGCTGCCTTCCCCCTCCGTCCTCCTGCTTCCTCTCTCCAGCGCATCCGTGCACGTTCGGTGCGGGCCCCCGCCGGGGCCCGCACTCGTCGTTGGCCAGCGCACGGCACACCTCCCCGCCGGTGCTAGCGTGAGCGCATGAGCAACCGACTGGCCGATGCGACCAGCCCCTACCTGCTGCAGCACAAGGACAACCCGGTGCAGTGGTACCCCTGGGGCGAGGAGGCGTTCGCGCTGGCGCGCGCCACGGACCGCCCCCTGCTCATCTCGGTCGGTTACGCCTCCTGCCATTGGTGTCACGTCATGGCGCACGAGTCGTTCGAGGACCCGCAGATCGCGGCGGCCATGAACGAGCACTTCGTGAGCGTCAAGGTGGACCGCGAGGAACGGCCGGACGTGGACGCGGTCTACATGCAGGCGGTGCAGGCCATGACCGGCGCCGGCGGCTGGCCCATGACGGTCGTGGCGACGCCGGAGGGGGTCCCGTTCTTCGGTGGAACCTACTTCCCGCCCGAGGACCGCATGGGCCGACCCGGCTTCCCGCGCGTGCTGCAGGCGTTGGCCGATGCCTGGCGCGAGCGCCGGCAGGAGGTGCTGGAGTCCGCGGCCAGCATGCGCGAGGCGCTCGCGCGCATGGCGGCCGCGCCGCTGGTGTCGCCGGCGGCCCCGGACGTCCCCGGCGAGGCGCTGTCCGGTGCCGTGTTGGACGCCCTGGAAGGGGACTTCGACGAGCGCCACGGCGGCTTCGGGGGCGCGCCGAAGTTCCCGCCCCACGCCCTGCTCCGCTACCTGCTGGGCCGACCCGAGGAGCGCGCCTGGGAGATGGCGCAACGCACCCTGCGCGCCATGGCCGAGGGCGGCATCCAGGACCATCTGGGCGGCGGCTTCGCCCGCTACAGCGTGGACGCCGCATGGCACGTGCCGCACTTCGAGAAGATGCTCGGCGACAACGGACAGCTCCTGCGCAGCTACTCCGCGGCGTATCAACGCAGCGGCGATGCGCAGTTCCGCCGCGTGGGTCGCGACATCGTCGCTTGGCTGGCGCGTGAGATGGTGATCGAGGACGGGGGGTTGGCGAGCGCCCTGGACGCGGACAGCGGGGGGCAGGAGGGGCGCTACTACCTGTGGACCGAAGGGGAGCTGCGCGCGGCCGCCGGGGAGGACGCGGAGCTCGCGGCGCGGGCATTCGGCGTACGCACGCCCGGGGAGATCGACGGGAGCTCGACGCTGCGCCGCGCGATCCCGTTGGCGCAGCTGGCCGAGGCGCTGGGCCTGCCCCCGGATGAGGCGGGCACCCGCCTGGAGCGCGCTCGGCGGGCCCTGCACGCCGCCCGCTCCGAGCGTGCGCGCCCCGCCCTCGACGACAAGGTGCTCACCTCCTGGAACGGACTGGCGCTGGCGGGCCTGGCCGACGCGGCGCGGCTGCTCGGCGACGAGCAGGCCCTGAACCTGGCGCGGCGCAACGTGGCGTTCGTCCGGCGCCACCTGTGGCGCGACGGACGCTTGATGCACCGCTATCGCCGGGGCGTGGCGGGGATCGAGGGGCTGCTCGAGGACTACGCCTTCTACGGGCTTGGGTTGGTGGCGCTGCACCGCATCGTCGACGATCCCGAGCTGTTGAGCTGGGCCCGGACGCTCGGCGCGGCCGTCCTGGACCGGTTCGAGGACGCCGACGGCGGCGGCTTCTTCAGCACGGCGGTGGACGCCGAGGCGCTGCTGGTGCGTCCGCGCAACTGGGTCGACGGGGCCACGCCGGCTGAGAACGCCGCGGCCGCCGAGCTGCTGGCGGAACTCGCCCGCCACACCGGGGAGCCGCGCTGGCGGGAGGCTGCGGAGCGGGCCCTGCGGCCGGTGGCGGGGGCCATGGCCCAGGCGCCCCGCGGCTTCGCCGGCAGCCTGCTGGCGCGCTCGCTGCTGGACGAGCTTCCGACCGAGCTGGTGCTGGTCGGTGCCCCGGGGGACCCGGGCGCCGGAGCCCTGGAGGCGGTCTGGCGCCGGTTCGCCGACGGCCGCACCGCCGTGCTGCGGCTTCACGAGGGGGGTGCGCCGGAGCTGCGCGGCGTCGCGCTGGCGCTGGGCCGCACGCCGGTGGGCGGACGCGCCACCGCCTACCTGTGCCGGGGCGGGAGCTGCCGACGGCCGGTGACGGAGCCCGCCGATCTCGAGCGGGAGCTGCGCGAGGCCGGCCTCCGCCCGCTGCGGGACTGAGGGCGGTCCGGCGTCTCGTGCCGCGGGGCCTTGACAAGCGCGCGGGCGACGTCGCATGCTGATGCGGACTGACCGACCGGTCGGTCAGAGCTCATGCGCGAGCGCATGGGCCGTGCATCCGCGGGGCGCGGTGGCCGGGCGCGCCGCCCCCTCGGTTGGGAGGGACCACCGCATGGACGACAAGACTCGGAACCGCCTCCTCGGCGTGCTGTTCGTCGGGGTGTTGATGGGCGCCCTCGACATCGCGATCGTCGGGCCCGCGCTGCCGGCCATCCAGGTCAGCTTCGGGGTGGGGAGCCGCGCGGCCGCCTGGATCTTCACCATCTACGTACTGTTCAACCTGGTGTCCACGCCCTTCATGGCCAAGCTGTCGGACCGCCTGGGGCGGCGCACCGTCTACCGGCTGGACGTGGCGCTGTTCGGCCTGGGCTCGCTCGTCGTGGCGGCGTCGCCCAGCTTCTGGGTGTTGCTGGTGGGGCGCGCGCTGCAGGCGATCGGTGCCGGCGGTATCTTCCCGGTGGCCAGCGCGGTCATCGGCGACACCTTCCCGGCCGAGAAGCGCGGGCGCGCGCTCGGCATCATCGGTGCCGTGTTCGGCCTGGCCTTCCTCATCGGACCCGTGCTGGGCGGCCTGCTGCTGCAGGCGAGCTGGCACTGGCTGTTCCTCATCAACCTGCCCATCGCGCTGTGGCTGATCTTCGCCAGCGGTAGGCTGGTGCCGGACACCCACCCGGATAGTGTGCCCCCCTTCGACTGGGCCGGCACCGCGGTGCTCAGCCTGGCGCTGGCGAGCCTCGCGCTCGGCCTCAGCCAGCTCGACAGCGCCCACCTGCTGGCCAGCCTGCTGCGTTGGCAGGTGGGCCCGCTGCTGCTGCTGGGGCTGGTGTTGCTGCCGGTGTTCTGGCGGCTCGAGCTCGCGGCGCGCGACGCCATCGTGCGGCCCCGGCTGCTGCGGCCGAGGCAGATCCGACTCACCGGCCTGTTCGCCGCCGGCGCCGGGCTCAGCGAGGCGGCGATGGTGTTCCTGCCCTCGCTGGCGGTGGCGTCGCTCGGCGTCGGCGAGGCGACGGCCTCGTTCATGCTGCTCCCCCTGGTGCTCGCCCTGGCGGTGGGATCCCCCACGGCCGGCCGCCTGCTCGACAGCCTGGGTTCGCGCGTCGTGGTGGGGTCCGGCCTGACCCTGACGGCCGCAGGCCTGTTGCTCTTCGGGCTCAGCTCCGGCAGCCTGACGGGCTTCCTGGTGGCCTCGGTGCTCGTCGGGTTGGGCCTGTCCGCGCTGCTCGGCGCGCCCCTGCGCTACATCCTGCTCAACGAGGCTGCCGAGGCCGATCGCGGTGCATCCCAGGGTCTCCTGACGGTGTTCACGAGCATCGGGCAGCTCGTCGGTGGGGCGGTGGTGGGCGCCGTGGCGGCCTCCACGGCCGGCGGCGCCGGCTTCGAGCGCGCGCTGATGGTGCTGGGCGTTGTGATGGCCGTGCTGGTGGCGCCCTCGTTCATGCTCAAGGGGCGCGAGCGGGAACGATCGGAGCGCGCCGGTAGCGGTGCGTGAGGCACAATAGGATGCACGTCGGTCGGCCGACACCCGAGGCCGGACCGTGGAGAGGAACGTTTGAGTATGCACACCTTCTTCCTTGACCTTCACAACCTCCTACGATGGCTCGTCGTTCTGGTGGGCGTCGCCGCCATCGTGATCGCCTGGATCGGCGCTGCTTCCCGGGGCACCTGGACGCCCCAGCAGAACAACCTCGGGCGGCTGTTCTCCATCAGCATGGACATCCAACTCCTCGTCGGCCTGTTGCTCTACTTCGTGTTCTCTCCGCTCACCACGGGCGCGTTCAGCAACTTCGGCGCGGCCATGCAGAGCGACGAGCTGCGCTTCTTCCTCGTCGAGCACTTCCCCCTGATGCTCATCGCCGTGATCCTCGTGCACGTCGGCGTGTCCCGCGGGCGCAAGAAGGACAGTGCGCTGCAGGCGGCCATCTTCTACACGGCGGCCATGGCGGTGGTGTTGTTCGCCATCCCCTGGTGGCGGCCACTGCTCCCCGGTCTGGGCTGAGCGTGACGCGCCGCGACCCACAACCGCCGCGCCGCCGCGCCGCCTCCGGCCCGGCCGCGGCGGGAGCGCGTGGGACGGCGCGGGGCGGGCCCCGCGCCGGCGGGCGGGCCGCCGGGTGAGCACCGGGCCCGAGGCCGGCGACCTTCACGGCCGCATCCTCGACGAGGCCGCGGCGCTCTTCGAGCGCTACGGCTACCACGGCCTGTCGATGCGACAGATCGCCGAGGCGTCCGGCGTCTCCAAGGCCGGGCTGTATTACCACTTCGAGGACAAGGAGCGCCTGTTCCTCGCCATCTTGCTGCGCAGCATCCGCCAGGTCGGTGCCCTGGTGGACGAGGCGCACGCCGGCGGGGGCGGCGCCCGTGCGCAGGTCGAGAGGCTCCTGCGGGCCATCCTGACGCGCATGCGGGGCAGCCAACGGTTCATCCGGCTGGCGGAGCAGGATGCCTCGAGCCTGGGCGAGGAGTCCCGCAGGCAGATGCACCAGGCATATCAGGAGCGCTTCCTCGGACCCATCCAGGGCATCCTGCGCGAGGGTGTGGACAGCGGGGAGCTCGAGCCCCAAGACGTCGAACAGACCACCTGGCTGCTGCTGGGGCTGGCCTTCTCCGGCCTGTCGGCGCCGCCCGAGCGCGTGCCGGCCGTGGTCGACAGTATGGTGCGCGTGTTCTTCGACGGCGTCGCCGCGCGCTGACGGCGCCCCGCCGCCCCGCGCGGCCGGCCACGGCGCGCGTCGGGCTCCCGCCCCGGTCGTGGGGGCAGGGGTCGACGTCCGAGCCCGGGCGGCACGCCGTCCCGGCCTCGGGCGGACCGTTGGTACGATGGCCCGATGCCGTTGCACCTGCTCGTCGGGCCCGCCGCATCCGGCCGCACCACGCGCCTGCTGGCGCGCGCGCGGGCGGCGCTGCGCGGTGGGGGCGAGCGCGTGTGGTGGGTGGCGTTGCCGGCGCAGCGCTCCACCGTGTACCGGCGGGCCACGCACGGCGGCGGCGAGGGCGGCGAGGGCGTGGCGCTGCTCGGCCTCGAGGTCCTCAGCGCCCAGCAGCTCTACTACCGCCTGCTCGCCTCGGCCCGTGCGCTGCGCCCGCTGGTGGTGGGGAGCCAACGCCTGGTCCTGGTGGGGGAGGCGCTGGCGGAGGTCGCCGGGCAGGTCCCCGCGCCGGGCGAGGCACGGTTGTTCGCCTACGCCATCGCCGAGGCCAAGCGCTTCGGCGTGACCCCATCGCGGTTGAGCGATCCCGAGGATCCTGAGCGGGAGCGCCTGGTGCGCGTCTTCGCGGCCTACGAGCGGCTCAAGGGCGAGCGCTGGGACTACGACGACTTCCGCACCCAGGCGCTGGCGCTGGCGCGCGAGCGCCCCGCCGTGTGCGAGGCGGACGTGCTCATCGTCGACGGCTTCAGGGAGCTCGGGCCCGTGGAGCTGCGCCTGTTGCGGGCCTTGGCCGAGGCGCGCGAGGTGCATTTGTCGTTGCCGCGCGAGCCCGAGGGCGTCAGGTTCGACGCGGTCGAGAGGCTCGACGCCGGCCCGGCGCCGCGGCTCGAGCGCTACCGCGCGGCCAATCCGGTGGCCGAGGCGCGCTGGGTGCTGCGTTCGCTCAAGCGCGACCTGGCGGAGACGGGCTACGACCCGCTCGATCTGGCCATCGTGGCGCCCCGCGGCAGGGCGCCGGCGCTCGCGGCGCTGGCGGACGAGTACGGCCTTCCGCTCATGGACGAGACGCCGCGCTCGCTGGCGGACACGCTCGAGGGGCGCCTGCTGGTGGAGCTGCTGGCGTTGCCGGACTACCCCACGCCCTCGAGGCTGCTCGCCCTGCCGGGGCTCGAGCGCCTGGCGAACGCGGCCCTCGACGCCGGGGTCGCCGGGGCGGAGGCGTTGACGGCGCTGGCCGCGGAGCTGGGGCTACGGGATGCCTGGGAGGCGTGGCGGGCCCGTCTCGAGGTGGGCGAGGACCCGTCGGCGTGGGCAGGCTGGCTGGTGGGCACGGTGCTGCCCCAGGTGCTGGCGGGCGCCGGCGGGGAGGGTGTGGCCGACGGCCCGACGGGGGCGGCCTCAGCGGGGGGCACGGCCGTCGCGTCGACGTCGGTACCCGCGGCGCGGGTCGCCGATCCCGCCTTCGGTGAGGCCGCCCTGCGCAAGGGGCAGGAGGCCGCGCGCCTGGCCCGCGGGCCCGCCTTCCGGGCCTGGTGGGCGGCGCTGCTGCAGCAGGCGCGCGCGCCGCGGGAGTTGCGCAGCGGGATCGCGCTGCTCGACGCTACCCTGGTGAGCGGCCGGCACTTCGCCCGGGTGTACCTGATGGGCGCCACCGAGGGCGCGTTCGGCGCCGGCGAGGCGGAGGACTACTTCGTGCCCGAGGAGGCGCGCGGCGGGGACGGCGCACAGGTGGGGGTGCTCCCGCCGCGCTTCCAGGGGCGCGACGAGGAGCTGGGCTTCGAGCTCCTCCGGCGGGGCGACGAGGTCGTGGTGACGGCGGCGGAGGCCGATCAGGGGGGGCCCATGGTGGCCGATCCCGCGCTGCTCGGGGAGGCCCCGCCGCCGCCGCCCGAGGTGCCCGCCGGAAGCCCGCTGGAGTTGCCGGCGGAGGCGCGGTACCGGGCCCAGCGCGGACCGCTCGACCTCGGCCGCGCCACGGTCGAACGCCTGCGGCGCTTCGATCGTTGCGCCTTCCGGGCGTGGGGGGAGCGGATGGTGCCCGAGAGCGGGGAGTCGCCCTGGTGGCGCGGGCTGCTGGATGCGCTGCGCGAGCGCAAACGGCTCGATCCCGCCCGCCTGGAGGAGCTTCGGGGCGCCTACCCCGAGGCGGCCGGGTGGTTGGCGCAGCACGCGGCGACGCTCGAGCGCCTCACCTTCGGCGTGCGGTTGCCCGAGGGCGAGGACGGACCGCAGGCCGACATCGACGCGGCCCAGCGCGAGGGCGCGCGGGCCGTGCTCTACCGCTTCACGGCGCCCGAGCGCGTACGCGACGAGGGGGAGGCGGAGGCCTACGTCAAGTCGCGTTGGAACGAGTTGTGGGCGGCGGGGCACATGCTGGAGCGCTACCCGGGCCGCATCGAGCGCATCGACGTCGTGGTGTGGCCGGTGCTGGGGGCGCCCATCGACGCCTTCCCGCGTGGGATCCGCTACCCGTGGCGCACCATCGCGTTCCGGCGCGGCAAGGCGGCCGAGGCCTTCGAGCGCTACCGCGCGGGGGAGGTCGAGCCCTCCCCCGGGTACCACTGCCGCGATTGCCCGGTGTTCGACCTGTGCCGCGAGGGGAGGCGCGCGTGAGGGTCCGCGTGGCATCGGCCGGCACCGGCAAGACCACCAGCCTGGTGCGCCGCTATCTCGAGCTGGTGGATGAGGGGTGGCCGCTGCGTCGGGTCGCCGGCGTGACGTTCACGCGGGCGGCCGCCGACGAGCTGCGGCAGCGCGTCGGTGCGGGCATCCGGCAGGTCTTGGACGGGGGCAGCTACCTGGGCGGGTTGTTCACCCCGGCGGGCGGACCGCTCCCCTTCCAGCGCGCCCGGCTCGAGCTCGACGGGGCGGTGTTGAGCACCATCCACGGCTTCATGGTGGCGGCGCTGCGACTCACCGCCCCGGTGGTGGGGCTCGACCCGGAATTCTCGGTGCTGGGCGAGTGGGAGGCGGCCGCGATGTTCGAGGAGGAGGTGCGAAGCCTGCGCCTGCTGGCGCGTGAGCCGGGGCACCCGCTGCGCGAGGCCGCCGAGGCGCTGGGCGAGGACGCCGGGCCGCTGCTGCTGGCGTTGTTCGGGAAGCGCTCGCTCACCGAGCGGCTGGTCGCGGGACCCGCACCCCGTGACCGGGCCCTGCTGACGCTCTTCGAGGCCGCCTACGGGCGCTTGACGACCCGCTTCGGCGCCGCGCTGCTGGCGCCGGGCGAGATCGAGCGGCGCGCGTTGAGGTTGCTCGATGCGCCCCGCGCGCGCACCCGGATCGTGTCCCGCTTCCCCGTGGTGCTGGTGGACGAGTTCCAGGACGTCAACCCTCTGCAGGGTAGCTTCTTCGAGCGGCTCGAGGCCGCCGGCGTGCTGGTGGAGGTGGTGGGCGATCCCAAGCAATCGATCTACGGCTTCCGCAACGCCGACGTGAGGGTCTTCCGGCGCGCCCTCGACGCGGCGGAGGCCGGGGGCGACGTGCTGGAACCCCTGACACACACGCGGCGCCACGCGCGCGCCGTGGCCGCCTTCCTCAACCGGCTGACCGACGGCCTGGCCGAGCGCAACCTCGGCTTCGGTCCGCGCGAGGCGCCCACCGTAAGCCCCGCGGGGCCCCAGGCCGAGGTGCCCGGTGCGGTGGAGCTCCACTGGGTGGCGGGTGAGCGCCCCATCGGGGAGCTGAGGGCGGAGGAGGGCCGCGTGCTTGCCGCCGCGCTCTCCCGCCTCCAGCGCGAGGAGGGCGTGCCCTTCGACGCCATGGCGGTGATGGGCCGCGCCTACGGTGCGCTGGCGGCGGCGGAGCGCGCGCTGCGCGCGGCCGGGGTGCCCTGCGTGATGCTGCAGGGGCGCGGCTACTACGACCGCAGCGAGATCCGCGACCTCTACCACGCCCTGCGCGTCGGCGTCACGCCGGAGGGCCCCAGCCTGGGGGCGTTCCTGCGGGGCCCCTTCGCGCAGCTCCGGCTGGCGGAGGTCGACGCCGTGCTGCGGGCGCCCGATCCCCTGGCGGCGCTGGCGACCGCGCGCCCCGAGGTCCACGCCCGCCTCGACGCACTGGCGTCGATCGCCCGCCGCGCACCGGTGGAGGCCGTCAAGGCGCTCGTGCGCGACAGGCTGGTGGATGGCCGGCGTTACGTGGAGTTCCTCGACGCCCGCGCGCGAGAGAACGTAGACGCGCTCCTGTTCGAGGTTGCGGCCTCGCCGCCGGGCGACCTGGAGGTGCTGCTCGATCGTCTGGAACTGCTCAGCCGCCAGGCCGACGCCGGTGACGTGCCGCAGAGCGGCGAGGGGGTGCGGCTGCTCACGGTGCACCGTGCGAAGGGCCTGGAGTTCGAGGTGGCGGCGGTCTTCGACGCCGGGCGCATGCTGGCGGCGCGATCGGACCCCCTCTACCTCGGGCGGCGCGACGGCCGACCCGTCGTGGCCGGCAGCCCCGGCTACCCGGAGGCGCGGGCCGACGCCCTGGCGCGCGAGGAGCAGGAGAGCTACCGCCTGCTCTACGTGGCGTTGAGCCGGGCGCGCGACCGCCTGGTGGTGACCGGTAGCGTCAAGAACGATCGGCCCGAGGGGTGGGCCGGGGCGCTCTCTGCCCTCGGCCTGGGCCCAGGCGGCGGCACGCGCGACGAGCACGGCGTGGCGGTGCGCGTGTATCCGGCCGGGGGCGTCGCGGCCGCGTCCGGGACGGCGCCTCCACGTGAGCGCCCCGCGCCGCCGCCGTCGGCGTGGGTGGATCGCCGCTTCGCGGCGGGCCGCTACCCGCCCGTATACAGCCCCTCACGGTTGGTTCGCGACGCCTCGGCGGAGCCGCGGCCCGCCTCCGATCCCTCCGACCCGGAATCGATCCCCGGGCGCGCGGCCGCCGTCGGCACCCTGGTGCACTACGCCATCAGCCAGGACTGGCACCCCGACGACGCCGCCACCGAGCCCAACCTCGCCGCGCAGGAGGTGATGTTCCCGTTCTCGCTCGAGGAGCGGGCCGAGGTCCTGGGCGAGGTCCACGGCCTGCTGTCCGGCTATTGGCGCCTGCTTGGCACCGTGCTGCCGCCGACCGCGCTTCGGCAGCGCGACCGGGCGGAGCTGGCGGTGACCGTGCCGCATGGCGGGACCGTGTGGCAGGGTGTGATCGATCGGCTGTACCGGACCGACGAGGGGTGGGTGGTGGAGGACTACAAGACCGATCGTCGCGTACGCCCGGAGCGCTACCATTTCCAGTTGGCGCTCTACGTGCACGCCGTCGAGCGCGCCCTCGGCGAGCGCCCGCGGGCGCAGCTGGTGTTCCTCCGCGAGGGCGCCGTCGTGCCGGTGGCCGACCGCGCGCTGCGCCTGGCCTTCGAGGCCGGTGCCGGAGCGGCGTGAGCGTCGCGGCCCGGCACACCATCGAGATCATAGTGGCCGAGGGCGACGCCGACGAGCTGGGGCACGTCAACAACGCCCACTACCTGCGCTTCGTGGAGGAGGCGGCCCGCGCCCACTCCGCGGCGCGCGGTCTCGCGCTTGCCGACTACCAGAGGCTCGGCGCGCTGCCGCTGGTGCGGGCCCACAGCATCCACTACCGTCGTCCGGCCCTGCCCGGCGACCGGCTCCGCGTGACCACCGAGGTCGTACGGCTCGAGCCCGTGCGTGCGGTGCGCCGCACCGAGGTGCGCCGCGCCTCCGACGACGCGCTGCTCGCCGAGGCCGAGACCGAGTGGGTGTGGGTGGACGCCTCCAGTGGTCGGCCCGTACGCGTGCCGCCCGCGGTGCGGCGGGCCTTCTCCGCGGCCTGAGCCCGTGGCGGTGTGTGCCGGTGCGCGGCTCGGCGCGGTGGCCGCCGTACAAGGTGCGCCGCCGCCGTTCGTTGCGCCGAGCCCCGCGCGGCCCCGGAGCGGCCGAGGCGGGGGCTAGCCCGAGCCGCCGATACGGTAGAGGCGGGCATGGCCGCGCTTGCCCACCGGGGCGATGAGGTCCAGCGCCTTGAGGCAGTAGGCGGCCTGCTGGGCGGTCCGCCGCGCCATTCCGGCGCCCGCCGCAAGGTCGGCGGTGGTGAACGCCTCCGGTAGTCCCGCCGGCAGGAAGGCCAGCAGGTCGCGTGGCTCGCGCAGCGTGCGGCGTTCGCGGACCGCCACCAGCGTGCGGCCGACCACCACCCACCCACGGCGGCGCCATGCCCTGCCCTCCTGGTGGCGCCTCAGCTCCTCCTGCTCGGTCATGGCGATCTCGATCTCCAGGTTGGGGTGTGCCAGGAGCTCCGGGATGCTCACAAGTTCCCGGAAGACGTCCGCCGCCTGGCCGCGCTTGGGGGAGCGCCGGCGGGTGCGGCTGCCGTCCTCGTGGCAGCGCACGATCCACTTGCGCTGGGCCACCGGGAGCACGAGGCGGATGCGGTAGTTGGGCAGCAGCACGCCGAGCTTCTCGCGCATCCCGCCGACGTTGCGCGTCTGGATCTCGACGAGCAGGCCGTCGGCCACTGCATCGACCACGTAACCGTCGACGTCCACCTCGAAGCGGCTCCCGGGCGGGGCGAGCTGGTGCTTGAGGGCGGCGTGCAGTGGCGTCTCGTTCAGCGAGCCGATGGCCGAGGGCACGCCGTCATGGTACCTGCCGAGCGCCCCTGGGGTTTTGCCCAACGCGCGGCCGACGCGCGCGCGCCGTGGTCCACACTGGGGTATGGACCTCACGCTGCGGCCGGCATCGCTCGACGGCACCCCTGGCGCGCTCATCGGCCGGACGGCGGAGGGCCCGCTGTGGCAGGCGGAGCTCACGCCCCAGCGTTGCTCGGCGCTGCTGCGCGCCTCGGCGGCGGGGGCGGTCCTGGAGCTGTGCAGCGAGGGCGGCCGCACCCGGGCGCAGATCCGCCGTTGCTCGGTCGAGGTGGTGGACGGCCTGCTTCGTGTCCGGCTGCAGTTGGCCCTGCGCGCCAGCGCCTGAGCCGCCCGCCACCGCGGCGCCACCCCGGCCGTGACGGGCAGGCGGAGGGCGCGCCGTCGTGGCCCCGGCCCGTCGGTGCCCCCGCTACGCCGCAGCCGGCGCCCCCCACCGCCCCGGAGGCCGCGGGAGCCTACAATGGTTCCGCGACACCTGCTCCCCGGCGAACGGGGGACGTTGGAGGTCCCATGAGCGAGCACGTATACAAGAAGATCGAGTTGACCGGATCGTCTTCCGTGAGCATCGAGGACGCGATCCAGCGCGCGGTCACCAAGGCCGGCGAGACCATCCACAACCTGCGGTGGTTCGAGGTCATCGACACGCGCGGCTACGTCGAGGAGGGCGCGGTCGCCTACTACCAGGTCACCATCAAGGTCGGCTTCACGCTCGACTGAGACGCGACCGACGGCGCACGCACGGCGCACGCGCGGGCGCCGCGTGACCGGGTGCCCCCGGGCGGCGTTAGACTGCCGCCATGAGCGAGCGCCTGGAGGGGATGTTGGTGCTGCCGGACGGGTTGGCACGAGGCGCGCTGAGCTTCGATTCCCACATCCGCAGCATCGACACCGACGAGCCGACGCAGCCGCCGGCGGCGGGCGCGGCGCTACCGGAGGCCGTTCGCTCCGGCGCGTTGCCGCTGCTCCTCCCCGGCTTCATCGACGCGCACGTGCACGGGGGCGGGGGAGCCGACACCATGGACGGCCCGGACGGCGTCCGGCGCCTGGCGCGCTTTCACCTCGCGCACGGAACCACCACGCTGCTGCCCACCACCATCACCAACCCCTGGCCGGCCGTGATCCGGGCGCTCCACGGCGTGGCGGCGGTGCGCGGCCCGGGCTCTGAAGACCTGCCCGACCTGCCTGGCGCCCACCTGGAAGGGCCGTTCATCAGCCCCGAGCGGCTCGGCGCGCAGCCGCCGCACGCGCTGGCGCCGACGCCCGAGCGCATCGACGAGATCCTGGCCACCGGCGCGGTGCGCGTGGTGACGATGGCCCCGGAGATCGAGGGGGCGCTCGAGGCGGCCGTCCGCTTCGCGCGGGCCGGCGTGCGCGTCAGCGTCGGGCACACCAACGGCGGCTACCGTGAGGCCGCTCGCATGGTCGAGGCCGTGCACGGCGCAGGCGGGATCGTGGGCTTCACCCACCTGTTCAACGCCATGAGCGCGCTCGGTAGCCGTGCCCCGGGGACGGTGGGCGCGGCGCTCGACGCCCGCGAGGCCTTCGCCGAGATCATCTTCGACCTCCACCATGTCCACCCCGTCGCGTTCCGCCTGGCCGCTGCGACCAAACCCGACCGCCTGCTGCTGATCACCGACGCCATCCGCGCCTGCGGCATGCCGGAGGGGGAGACGGAGCTCGGCGGGCAGCGCGTGCTCGTGCGCGGGGGGGCGGCCCGCCTCCCCGGCGGCTCCCTGGCGGGAAGCGTGCTGACGCTCGACGTCGCGTTGCGCAATGCCGTGGAGGCCGGGCTGCCCCTGCCGAGGGCGAGCCGTATGGCGTCGGGCGCGGCCGCGGACTACCTGGGGCTCCACGACCGTGGACGCCTGGCGGAGGGGCTGCGCGCCGATGTGGTGGCGTTGGATGGCGGGCTGAGCGTGCGCGAGGTGTGGACGGGCGGGCGCCGCGCGGCGGCCTGAGCACCATGGATCCTCGTCCCAGCCGATGCCCGCGCCCCTTGGGTGCCTGACCCCGCGGCGGCGCGACCGGCCTCAGGTCGCGGTCAGCACCTCCTCCACCAGGCGCTGCACCAGCTTCGGATCGGCGCGGCCCTGCGTGGCACGCATGACCTGCCCGATGAAGAAGCCCTTGAGCCCGGTCTTGCCGCCCCGGAAGGCCGCCACCTCGGCCGGGTGCTCGGCAGCGACGCGGGCCGCGATCGCGCGGATCGCGGGGGGGTCGTCCAGCCGCTCGAGGCCGCGCTCGCGAACCAGCAGCTCAGGGTCGGTGCCGCGCTCGAGCACCTCTTCGAGCAACTCCTTCGCCACTCGCGCGGTCACCGTGCCGTCGTCCACCAGGCGCGCCAGTGCGGCCAGGCGCTCCGGCGTGACGCCCAGGTCGTTGGGCGGGCGGTCCTTGAGCGCCCGGGCGACCTCGTTCACCAGCCAGTTGGCGATGCTGCGTGGTGCGTCGTGCTCCGCCAGCGCACCCGTGAACAGGTGGCTCAGGTCCTCGCGCCCGGCGATCTGGGCCGCGTCGTCGCGCGGCACGCCCAGGCCCAGGATGCGCTCGAAGGTGCTGCGCTGCGCCTCGGTGAGGGCCGCGGCCGGATCCGGCTCCACGCCGGCGGCGTCGCCGCGGCCGAGCCCGCTCGGTACCGCGGCGGGCGTCCGATCCGCGGGCGTCGCGTGCGCCCCGGCCGAGGACCGTGCTGCGGCGCTGCGGCGTGCCCAGGTGTCCTTGAGCTGCACGATGCGGTTGAACACCAGACGTTCCCCCATGCCGTCGAGTGGATCGCGCCAGAAGTACCCCAGGCGCTCGAACTGGTAACGGACGGAGGTGTCGTCGGCGGCGACGCTGGGCTCGACCCAGCCGTGCCGCACGCGCAGCGAGTCGGGGTTGAGGTGGTCGATGAACGAGCCGCCGCCGGCGTCCGGATCGGCACGTGTGAAGAGGCGGTCGTAGAGCCGGAACTCGGCCGGCAGGGCGGTGTCGGCCGCCAGCCAGTGGATGGCCGCGCCCACCTTCACGCCCTCGGGGTTGCGCCCCAGCGTGTCGAGGTCCGCGGTGCAGCGCAGTTCGACGACATCGCCCTCGGCGTTGCGCACCGCCTCGTCGCAGCGGACGACGAAGCCGTGCCGCAGGCGCACCGAGCGGCCCGGCGCCAGGCGCCGGAAGCCACGCGGCGGATCCAACGCGAAGTCGTCGCGCTCTATGAATAGCTCGCGGCCGAAGGGGAGCGCTCGACGGCCCTCGTGCCCCACGTCCGGCGGCCAGTACGGTGCCTCCAGGCTGCGCCCCTGGTCGACGTTGGTGAGTACGACCTTGAGGGGGTCCACAACGGCCATGACGCGGGGGGCCAGGGTGTTGAGGTCGTCGCGGATGGAGTGCTCCAGCAGCGCGATGTCCACCGTGCGGTTGGTGCGCGACACGCTGACGCGCCCCGCGAAGTCGCGCACGGCCTCCGGGCGCACGCCGCGGCGCCGCAGGCCCGCCAGCGTGGGCATGCGCGGATCGTCCCAGCCGGCCACGTGGCCGTCTCTCACCAGGGCCTGCAGGCGGCGCTTGCTGACCACCGTGTACTCGATGCTGCGGCGGCCGAACTCGTACTGGCGCGGGCGGCGCTCGCCCGGGAACAGGCGCTCCACGAGCCAGTCGTACAGGTCCCGGTTGTCGAGGAACTCGAGCGAGCACAGGCTGTGGGTCACGCCCTCGATGGCGTCGGACAAGGGGTGCTGGAAGTCGTAGAAGGGGTAGATGGGCCAGGCGTCGGCGGTGCGGTAGTGCGCCTGGTGCACGATGCGGTAGAGCAGCGGGTCGCGCAGCTTCATGTTGGGCGAGGCCATGTCGATCCTGGCGCGCAGCACGTGAGCGCCGTTAGGGAACTCGCCGGCACGCATGCGCCGGAACAGGTCGAGGTTCTCCTCGACTCCGCGATCACGGAAGGGGCTAAGGCGCCCGGGCTCGTCGACGGAACCGCGGCTCTCCTGGATGGCGTCGGCCGGCTGGCTGTCGACGTAGGCGTCGCCCATCTCGATGAGCCGAAGCGCGAGCTGGTAGAGCTGCTCGAAGTAGTCCGACGCGAAGCGGGTACCGGGCCAGTTCCACCCCAACCAGCGCAGATCGTCCTCGATCGAGCGCACGTAGCGCAACTCCTCGACCTCGGGGTTGGTGTCGTCGAAGCGCAGGTGGCACACGCCGCCGTAGTCGCGCGCGATGCCGAAGTCGAGGTAGCTGGCGAAGGCGTGGCCGAGGTGAGCGTAACCGTTGGGCTCCGGAGGGAATCGGGTCTGCACGGACCCGTGCCGACCGGAGCGCAGGTCGTGATCGATGATCTCGGTGATGAAGTTGGACGCGACGAGGCGGTCGCTCGTCGCTTCCGGGGTGGTGTCGTCGCTTGGGGCGTTCACGCTGGGATGCTCCTTGCCTGTGGTGCGCGCGTCACCCGGGGCGGCGGTGGGCCGGCCGTAGCCGGGCGCCGTGCCTGCGGGCGGCACGAGTGCGGCGCCCGCAGGCACCGGCCCCAAGGATAGCGCACGGCGCCCGCGTCGGCGCCGCGCGCCCGCCGTAGAATGGCGCGCATGGGTGTGCGGGACGTAGGCTGGCGGCGCGTGGGTGCGGCCCTGTGGGCGCGGCCGTACCCGCTGTTGGTGATGGCGGTGCTGTTCTGGGCCGGCAACTTCCTGCTGGGCCGTGCCGCCCGCGACGCCGTGCCGCCCGTGGCGCTGGCGTTCTGGCGCTGGACCATCGCCGCGGCGTTGCTCACGCCGCTGGCCCTGCCCCACGTGCTGAGGCAACGGGCCGTGCTGCGGCGCCACGCGGGCGTCGTCGCGCTGCTGGCTCTTCTCGGCATCGCCACCTTCAACACCCTCATCTACCTCGGGCTGCACACCACCACCGCCCTCAACGCCTTCCTGATGCAGTCGTTGATGCCGGTGTTGATCACGCTGCTGGGCTTCGTGCTGTTCCGTGACCGCGTGTGGCCGCTCCAGGGTGTGGGCATCGCGCTGTCGCTGCTCGGTGCGGTGACCGTGATCACGCGGGGCGACCCGTCGCTGCTGCTGGGCCTGCGGCTCGTGCGCGGCGACGCCCTGGTGTTGATCGCCGTGGTCAGCTACGCGGCCTACTCGGTGCTGCTGCGCTGGCGGCCGCCCCTGCACCCGCTCGCCTTCCTGTGGGTCACGTTCGTGGCTGGCGCCCTGATGCTGCTGCCGTTCTACCTCTGGGAGAGCCTGGCGGGGCATCCGGTGCGGCTCGGGTGGGCCGCCGTGGGCGCGTTCGCCTACGTCGGGGTGTTCCCGTCGATCCTGTCGTACCTATGCTTCAACCGCGGCGTGGCGCTCGCCGGCGCCAACCGCGCGGGGCTGTTCATGCATCTGATGCCGCTGTTCGGTTCCGCGCTTTCGATCCTGGTGCTGGGCGAGACCCTGCACGGCTACCACCTCGTCGGCCTGGCGTTGATCGTGGCCGGCATCGTGCTGGCGACCCTGCCCCGGCGCGCGGCGCGCCGGCCGGCCCCCCGCCGCTGAGGCGGGCGCGGTCGCCGCGGCGCCCGGCGTGTGCGGCGCTCAGCGAAGGATGATGAGCGTGACGAAGTAGTAGGTGATCGGCACGGCAAAGAGGCTGCTGTCGATGCGGTCGAGTACGCCGCCCTGGCCGGGCAGGAAGATGCCGGCGTCCTTCACCCCCACCCAGCGCTTGATCATCGACTCGAACAGGTCGCCGAGCTGCGCGGCGCTCCCCACCAGCACGCTGAACAGCAGCGCGTCGTAGAGGTCCACGTGGATGTGGGCGAAGCGCTCGAGCAGGAACGCGGCCGCGGCGACCGTCACTACAGACAGCCCTAGCCCGCCGAGCGAGCCCTCCACGGTCTTGTTGGGGCTCACGGCCGGGGCCAGGCGGCGGCGCCCGAAGAGTGAGCCCACGGCGTAGGCGCCGACGTCCGACGCCACGATGGCGAGCATCGGCAGCATCAGATACCACAGCCCCAGCACGCCGTCGGGGGTGTAGCGCAGCGTCAGGGTATAGCCGAAGAGCCAGGGGATGTAGAGGTAGGCGAAGAGCGTGAAGACGATGGCGTAGAGCGAGTTGCGGTCGGGGTTGGCGACCTCGAGGCCGATGAGGTAGAGCGCGAAGAGCCCGAGAAGCAGCTCGCGCCAGCTCATGCCCGCCACCGGGGGCTGCATGCCCGGGTAGCTCGCCGGGAGCGAGGCGGGCAGCGTGAGCATGGTCACGACCCAGAGGCTGCGCTTGTGGATCGTGATCCCCCGCAGCCGCATCAAGGTGCTGAACTCCTGCACCGCGATGAGGCACAGCACCACGTAGGCCGGCGCCAGCAGCGGCAACCCCACCCACAACACGCCCAGCGCTACCAGGAAGGCCACGAAGGCCGAGAGGATGCGGACGGCGTGCATGGGGCGGGGGCGCCGCAGGTCGGTCCCGGCGGCCGGTGGCAGGGGCGGGGGCGTGCCCCTCACACCGCGAGGATGTCGGCTTCCTTGCCCTTGACGCGCTCGTCGATCTCCGTACTGAACTCGTCGGTCAGCTTCTGGACGTCACCCTCACCGCGCCGCAGGTCGTCCTCCGTGATCTCGTTCTCCTTGTGCATCTCCTTGAGGAAGTCGTTCCCGTCGCGACGGATGTTGCGGATGGCGACCTTGGCCTCCTCGGCCATGTTGTGGACGGTGCGCACGAGGTCCCGGCGGCGCTCATCGTTGAGCGCGGGGACATTGATGAAGATGGCGTCGCCCTGGTTGTTCGGGTTGAACCCCAGGTCGCTCTCCTGGATCGCCCGGTCGATCTCGTTGGAGGCGCTCTTGTCGAACGGCGTGATGAGCAGCGTGCGCGGGTCCGGGCTGGAGATGGTGGCGAGCTGCGGCAGCGGCGTCATGGCGCCGTAGTAGTTCACCATCACGCGGCCCAGGATGGCGGGGTTGGCGCGCCCCGTCCGGATGGTGGAGATGTTGGACTCGAACGCCTGGAGCGACTTCTCCATGCGCTCCCGCGTCTCCTTCAGGACGCTCTTCATCAGCTTCGACCTCCCGCTGGTTCACTTCGTCTGGCGCCAGTCTACCGCGCCGGCAGCGTGCCTGGCGCGAAAAGCGCGTCCGCACCGGCAGCTCGGGCCGATGCGGACGCGCGCCGGCGCCTCAGACTCAGTCCGCGTAGCGGGTTTCGATGCCGGTGCGGATCATCGTGCCGACGTCCTCGCCGCCCAGTACGCGTTCCAGCGCCCCCGGCGAGAAGATGTCGAAGACGCGGATGGGCAGATCGCGCCCCATGCAGAGGCTGATGGCGGTGGCGTCCATGACCTTGAGCCCCAGGTTGAGGACGTCCATGTAGGACAGGGTGAGGAAGCGGCGCGCCGCTGGGTTGTGGTTGGGGTCGTCGTCGTACACCCCGTCGACCTTGTTCTTGGCCATCAACACCACGTCGGCGTCGATCTCCAGGGCACGCAGGGCCGCGGCGGTGTCGGTGGTGAAGAAGGGGTTTCCGGTGCCGCCCGCGAAGATGACCGCACGCCCCTTCTCCAGGTGGCGCAGCGCGCGACGGCGGATGTAGGGCTCGGCCACCTCCTGCATGGTGATGGCCGTCATCACGCGGGTGTCGATGTCGCGGCGCTCCAGCGCGTCCTGCAGGGCCATGGCGTTCATGACGGTGCCGAGCATACCCACGTAGTCGGCCGTGGCCGGGTCCATGGGGCCGCCGTGCTGGGCGCCACGCCAGAAGTTCCCGCCGCCCACGACGATGGCCAAGGGAACGCCGCGGCTCTGGGCCGCGGCGATCTCTCCCGCCAGGGAGCCGGTGGCGTCCGGCGACACACCGAAGCCGCTGGGGCCGGCGAGGAACTCGCCGGAGAGCTTCAGCAGGACCGGTTGCACCCCTACTCCCCGATGGCGATGCGGTGGAACGTGCCCACCTGGATGTTCTCGCCGATCGTGGCGATGGCTTCCTTGATGAGCGTGTCGACCGTCTTCTTGTCGTCCTTGATGTAGGGCTGTTCCAGCAGGCAGATCTCCGCGAAGAACTTGCCCAGCCGCCCCTCGACGATCTTCTCGACGACGTTGGCGGGCTTGCCCTCATCGGCCGCCTGCTTGGCCAGGGTGGCCTTCTCCTCGTCGACCTGCTCCTGCGGAACGTCCTCGCGCTTGAGGTAGCTCGGGTTGGCCATCGCGATGTGCATCGCGATGTTGCGCGCCAGCTCCTTGAAGGTGTCGTTGAGCGCAACGAAATCGGTCTCGCAGTTGAGCTCGACCATCACGCCGATCTTGCCGTTGTGGTGCAGGTAGCTCCCGATGAAGCCCTCGCTGGCCGCGCGCTCGGCCTTCTTGCCGGCCTTGGCGATGCCGCGCTCGCGAAGGAGCTGGGCCGCGCGATCGATGTTGCCGTCGGTCTCGTCCAGGGCATTCTTGACGTCCATCATCCCGGCGCCGGTCAGCCCGCGAAGGGTCTTGATCGCTTCGGTGCTCACAGCCATGGTCTTCCGCCTTCTGGCGCATCCTCGCGCCTTGGTGTTGCCTTGAGGTGGGCGCTCGTCCCCGCCCACCGACTCACTTCTTGCTGTCGTCCTCGCCGTCGCCCGCCTCGGCATCGTCGCCGGCCGCGCCGGCTTCGGGCGCGGGGGCCGCCGGGGCCTCCGCTTCCTCGGCCGCCTCGGCCGTCACCTCCGCCTTGGCATCCGCCTCCGCGTCGGGCTTCGCCTCCGCGTCGGCGGCCGGCTCCGCGGGGGCCGCCGGCTCGGCCGTGGCCTCCGCCTTTGCCTTCGACTCGGGCTCGGGCGTCGCTGCAGGCGTCGCCGCGGGCGCATCGGCGTCCCCGTGCTCGGGGCCCTCGGCCATGGCCGCCGCGGCCTTGATGGTGCGCTCGGGGGCACTCATCGGCGTGGGCAGCGTCTCGCGCTGCGTCTGCTGCTGCGCCTCCTCGAGCGGGCGCTCGACGGGCTCGTCGGCGCCGCCGCGCACCTCCACGATCACGTCCGCAAGCCGTGCCGTCACCAGCTGGATGGAGCGGATGGCGTCGTCGTTGCCGGGGATGATGTAGTCCAGCACGTCGGGGTCGCTGTCGGTGTCGGCCAGCGCGACGACGGGGATGTCGAGCTTGTTGGCCTCCTTGACGGCGATCGCTTCCTTGGTGGGGTCGATCACGAAGAGGGCGTCGGGCAGCCGGCTCATGTCCCGGATTCCGCCCAGGTAGCGCTGCAGACGGTGCAGCTCCTTGCCCATCTCGATCTGTTCCTTCTTCGTGAAGCGACGCACCGACTCGTCCTCGAACATCGCCTCGAGCTCCTTGAGGCGGTCGACGCGGGTCCGGATGGTCTTGAAGTTGGTGAGCAGCCCACCGAGCCAGCGCTCGTTGATGAAGGGCATGCCGCAGCGCTTGGCCTCGGCCGCGAGGATCTCCTGCGCCTGCTTCTTGGTGCCGACGAAGAGGATGGTGTTGCCCCTGCCCGCCATGTCGCTCAGGTAGGCGAAGGCCTTCTCGCTCTCCACCAGCGTCTTCTGTAGGTCGATGATGAAGATGCCGTTGCGCTCCGCGAAGATGTAGCGCTTCATCTTCGGGTTCCAGCGCTTGGTCTCATGCCCGAAATGCACGCCGGCTTCGAGCAGTTGTTTCATTCCCAGGTACGACATGGTTTCCTCCGTGGCGGGGTGTTGAGGTTGGAATCGGTGATCCCGACGCGAGTCGGGGACCCCAGAGTGCATCGTGGCCGGGCGGACACCCCGCTGCCGGCGACCAAACCTCCGCAGTATACAGGAGCGTCGCGTCGCGCGGCCACCCCCGGCGACGCGACCGTGCCGGGCGGCCCCGATCCCGGCCCGCCCAAGGAAGCGGGCGGCCCCGATCCGGGGCCGCCCGCTTCCCTCGTCTCGCGGGTCGGGATCAGGGCAGGCTGTCGAGTGCCTGCTTGGCGTCGGCGTTGTTGGGATCGATCTCGAGCGCCCGCTGGTAGGACGTGCGGGCGTTGTCGACGTCGCCGGTGGCGCCGCGGGTCTGGTACGCCTGGCCGAGCCAGTAGTAGGCATCGGTGCTCTCGGGCGGCAGCAGCGCGCCCTGTTGCGCCCGCTTCACGGCGTCATCGACCTTGCCGGTCTTGAGGTAGGCGCGCGCGAGGTAGGTGTACAGGGGCGGCACGAAGACGGCGCCGTCGAGCTTCAGGGCGTCCTCGAGCCTGGGGACGGAGGCCTCGATCTCGCCGCACTCGAACAGCGTGATGCCGAGCTGCGACGTCGCCGACAGGGATTTCGGGTTGAGGCTAACCGCCTGGGACAGTTCGTACTCCGCCGTGCCGCAGTCGTTGAGGCGGTACGCGACGTTACCGAGGTTGTTGTGCGCCGAGTCGTTGGTGGGGTCGAGCACGACAGCGCGGCGGAAGGCCTGCTGCGCCAGCTCCATCTCACCGAGGTCGCGGTAGACGCGGCCCAGGTTGACCTGCACGGTGGAGCGCTCGGCGTCGGTCAGCCCGGAGTCCTGGGCGGACGCCAGGGAGCCGGCGCGCTCCAGCGTGGTGCGGGCGTCCTGGAGGTTGCCCAGCTGGTACTGCACGATGCCCTTGGTATTGAGCACCTTGGGGTCGTTGGGTGCGATGCTCTCGGCCTTCTTGACGATATCCAACGCGTCGCCCAGGCGATTGGGGTAGCTCTTGGGGTCCGCCTGGTACTGGTCCTGGTAGGCCAACGCCAGGTGGACGAAGGCGGGAACGTTGTTGGCGTCCGCCTCGAGCGCCTGCTGGAACGCCTCGATGGCCTGCGGGTAGGCCTGCTGGCAGGCCAGCGATCGGCCCTTGCCGACGAGGGCGTCGGCGTTCTGCGGCTCGGTCTTCAGCGCCTCCTGGAAGAAGTACTGTGCCAGCGCGCAGTCGCCACGATCGAGGTAGAAGCCGCCGTCACGCAGCAGGGTGGGAACGTCTGGGGTCTGCGACGTCGACGGCGACGCGGAGTCCTGCGCCAGCGCGACCGACATGACGCCGGCGACCAGCGCGACCAGCGCGACCAGCGACGCGAGCGCGAGGCGCCGAAGCGGTGGGTTGCTCTTGACCAGGGTTCGAATCAACGTGTCCTCCGACAATTCCAGGGTGCGGCAAGTGTACCACCCGGGTCGGACCGTTCCGGTGGGCGGCGCGCCTCCCGGAGCGCCCCGATGCCCGGTCCGGTGGTTCGGGTGGAGCGCGCGCCGCCGCGCCCGGGGCGGGCGTGAGGGCGCGGACTGTTCGCATCCATCGCGCTTCATCATGGCGCTCGTGTGTGAGAGAGAGGTGTGCAGCACGCAAACGCGTGCTCCCAGGACGCCGGCGGCGCGAGGCGACCCGGGACGCGGCGGGGGTCGGGGGTCGACCGCGGGCGCGGCGGCGGCAGCGGCCCCCGCGCGGACGCCCCGGGCGCGGGGCGCCCACAACGCCCGACGGCGCCGTTGGGCGTGGCCCGCCGGGGCCGGGCCGGTCGCGCGGCGCAGGCGCTCGGGAGAGGCGCACCCGGGGGGCGAGCCGGTGGTAGCATGCGTGGGTTGCGACGAGTGGCCCCGGATACCGACCGTTCACGTGCAGCACGCGATCGATCCCTCTAGGTCGGCGCACCAGGGACGAATGTCCCGGTGCCCCGTTGTTATGGTTCGCGGCGTGCCTCGCGGCGGGGGACCGGAGTCATGCCGTCGACGGCGCAAGGGGAGAGGAAGGGCATGACCCAAGCGAGGATGCGGACCCCCAACCTGACGTTGGCCATCGCCGCGCTCGTCGGAAACGTCCTGGTGATCCTCCAGGGTGCCGTGGTGCGCGCCACGGGCTCCGGTGCTGGCTGTGGGAGCCATTGGCCGACCTGCAACGGGGAGGTGATCCCTCTCGGTGCGGGGGTCGAGACGCTCGTCGAGTTCTCTCACCGCATGCTCTCGTTGACCGTCTTGGTGCTGGGCGTCTGGTTGCTGTGGCACGCGTGGCAGCGTCGGCGTGAGCACGGGGGCTTCTTCGTCTTCGCCTCGGCCTCCTTCGCCTTCCTGCTGGTCGAGGCGCTGCTGGGCGCCGTGACGGTGCTGTTCGGCCTCACCGGAGAGAACGCCAGCATGCAGCGCGGCGTGCTGGTGGCCGTGCACCTTGTGAACTCCCTGCTGCTGGTCGGTGCGCTCACCGGCACCGTCGTGTTCGCCCGCCGCCGGCCGCCCGCCTGGCCGTTGAGGCTGGGGCGCCAGGGCGCGTTGGCGACCGTCCTCGGGCTGGGGCTCGCGGGCATGCTGGTGCTGATCTTCTCCGGCGGCATCGCCGCCATGGGCAACACCATCTTCCCGTCGGAGAGTCTGCGGCAGGGGATCGCGGCGGACTTCGACCCCAACTCGCACCTGCTGATCCGCCTGCGCATCCTGCACCCCCTGATCGCCATCACCGTGGGCACCTACCTGTTCGTTGGCCTGGGACTGAGCTGGTGGCTCAAGCCGACGAGCGAGGCGCGCCGAAGCGCCCGTGCCCTGTTCGCGGTGTACGTGCTCCAGCTCATCATCGGCACCGCCAACCTGGCGTTCCTGGCGCCGATCGTGCTGCAGCTTCTGCACCTCGCCGTCGCCGTCTTGTCCTTCGCCCTGCTGACCACGCTCAGCCTCGACATGCTGGGCGCCCGCGCCGTCGACGCGCGCACCCGGGCCGGCGGCCGCTCCGCCATGGAGAATGCCTGATGCCCGAGCCCGCCACCGCGCCGCGCCGCGCCACCTGGCGCGACTACCTCACGCTCACCAAGCCCAAGGTCATCAGCCTGCTGCTGCTCACGACGGTCGGCGCCATGTTCATCGCCGCGCGCGGCTTCCCCGGCTGGTTGGCGCTGGTCGGCGTCCTCGTCGGCGGGTACATGTCGGCGGGCGCGGCCGGCGTGTTCAACATGGTCTACGACCGCGACATCGACGTGCGCATGCGCCGCACCAGCACCCGGCCCACCGTGACGCAGGTGGTCAGCACGCGCAACGCCCTGCTGTTCGGTGTCGCCCTGACGCTGCTGTCGTTCCTCTCCATCGCCCTGACCACCAACCTGCTCGCGGCGCTGCTCTCCTGGGCGGGGATCGCCTTCTACGTCATCGTCTACACCATGTGGCTCAAGCGCGCCACCTGGCAGAACATCGTCATCGGTGGGGCAGCCGGGGCGATCCCGCCGCTGGTGGGCTGGGCGGCGGTGACCGGGGACCTCAGCCTGCTGGCGTGGGTGCTGTTCGCGTTGGTGTTCGTGTGGACGCCGGTGCACTTCTGGGCGCTGGCCCTGATGATCAAGGACGAGTACCGCCGGGTCGGCGTGCCCATGGCTCCAGCCGTCATCGGCGAGCGGGCCACCGTCATGCAGATGGTGATGTACGCCGTGCTGACCATCGTGTTGACCGTGGTGCCGTTCTTCCTGCACGCGTTCAGCCCCGCGTACTTCCTGGCGGCCCTGGCGCTCAACGTGGTGCTCGCCGCGCGCGTGCTGCGGCTGTTCCACCTCGCTCGGCAGGGGGAGCCGATCGATCGCGTGGTGGCGCTGCCACTGTACAAGTACTCCATGGCGTACCTGGCCCTCCTGTTCCTGAGCATGGCGCTCGACCGGATGATCTTCTGATCGCGGGGCCGTGATGAGGCGCACGCTGGACTTCAGCTTCCTCCGTCGACCGCGCTGGATCGTGGGGCAGCTCCTGATCCTGGTGGTGGCCGTGGGGTTCGTCAACCTCGGCCTGTGGCAGTTGCGGCGTCTGCACCAGCGCCTCGAGCGCAACGCCACCATCGAGCAGCGCATGAACCGTGCGCCCGAGCCGCTGGACGCGCTGCTCGCCCGGACCACCGCCGACGCCCCATTGGGGAGCCCCGACGCCCTGGCGTACCGGCACGCGCGCGTGCGCGGCCGCTACGACCCCGGCCACGAAGTGCTGCTGCGCTCGCGCAGCCTGGACGGTAACCCCGGTTACGACGTGCTCACGCCCCTGGTGCTGGGCGACGGGCGGGCTCTGCTGGTCGATCGGGGCTGGGTCCCGTACGAAGACAGCACGCCGCCGGTCGCCGCCGCCGCCCCGCCGCAGGGCACGGTGACGCTGACGGGGCTGATGCGCGCGCCCGAACGCGCGCCCAGCGGTGGCTTGTCCGCCCTGGCGCCGCACGACCCGCCGGAGGGCCCGCTGACCACCCCCTTCTACACGGACCCCCAGCGGCTGCAGGCGCAGATGCCCTACCCGCTGGTGGACGCCACGCTGGACCTGCAGAGCCAGCAACCGGCCAACCCCGGGGAGCTGCCGCGCCCGCTCGAGCCCCCGGCCCTGGACAACGGGCCGCACCTGAGCTACGCCATCCAGTGGTTCTCCTTCACCGCCATCGCCGTCGTCGGCTACGTCTTCCTGATGCTGCGCATGGCCCGCGACACGGCCGAGGAGGGGCGGGGGTCCGCCGAGGAGTCCGGGGGCCCGCGGGGGGCCGGCGCCCCGTAGGCATCCATGCGTGCTGTGCACAGGGGGTACGGCGCTCGGGCCTACGCCGGCGCCCGCTCCGCGAGCGCGTAGGACAACGCCTCGCGCTCCTCCAGGGCCTCCCCGCGCCGCTCCAGCGCCTGCGCGCGCGCAGGCTCCACCGAGGCCCGTGCCCTGGCTAGCGCCTCGTCGTACACGCTCTGCTGGCGCGCCGTGAGGGGCACGCCCACGGCGAGGCACAGGGTCTTCACGGCCCCCGCCAGCACCAGGGCACGCTCGTAGTCGGCGCGCGCCACCGCGAGGTCGAGGAAGCAGCTCACGCTCTGGGCCACCATCGCGCGCGTGCCGAGGCGGCGACGGATGCGCAACGCCTCGCTGTAGCCCGCGTGCGCGGCGTCGTGGTTCCCCTCCCATTGGGCCAGGATGGCGATGTTGGTGTGGAGGTGCGCCGTCCCCTCGAGGTCGCCGAGCTGCTCGCACAAGGGCAGCGATTCGCGGTACAGCGCCCGCGCGGCGTCCCACCGGCCCGTGTCGAGGTGGACGTTGCCGAGGTTGGTGAGGGTCTTGCTGATCCCCGGCAGGTTGTCGATCGAGCGCTGCAGCTCCAGGGCGCGCTCGAAGTGGGAGCGCGCGGCCTCGAGGTCGTCGGCATAGGCGAAGGCGATGGCCTTGTTGTTGAGGGTGTTGGCCATCTCCCACACGTGGCCGGACGCCTCGGCCAGCCTCAAACCCTCGTCGTAGCGGGCCTGCGCCAGCGCCAGCTCGCCGGCATCGCGCAGCACGTTCCCCAGGTTGTTGAGTGTGCCGCCCAGCGCCACCTCGCTCCCCTCCTCCCGGTAGATCGCGACCGCCTCATCGAGCAGCGCGCGGGCGCGTGGCAGGTCGCCGCGGCGCCAGGCCAGGGTTGCCTGGTCGCTCACGGCGGCCGCCACGAGCGAGGGCTCGGCGAGTGCGCGCGCGTCAGCGAGCGCCGTCTCGAAGGCGCGCCCCGCCTCCCCGTAGCG
Source organism: uncultured Trueperaceae bacterium (assembly GCA_963739805.1). Lineage (GTDB taxonomy): Bacteria > Deinococcota > Deinococci > Deinococcales > Trueperaceae > CAVUBJ01. The sequence goes on along the minus strand of CAVUBJ010000009.1, from coordinate 1,083,331 downwards.
GCCGATCTGCTCGAGCAGGAGCCCCTCGGTGAGGGTGCAGCGCACGCCCAACGGGCTCGGGGCGCCGTTCGTCGGAAGCGCGCGCAGGCGCTCGAACCAGCGCAGCCCCTCGGCTGCGCGCCCGCGCCAGCGCCAGTAGCGACCCAACGATGCCATCAGGGTGCGCGCGTCGTCGGTGCGTCCCCTGTCGAGGTGGCGCTCCAGGGCGCGCGCCAGGTTGCCGTACTCGTGGTCGATGCGCTCGAGGGCGGCGGGCTGCTCCTGCGTGTCTAGGCGCCGGTCGGCATCCTGAGCCAGCGCCAGGAAGAACGCACCGTGGCGGCGCTCGAGTTCCTCGCGGAGCGCCGCGTCCTGATCCAGCCTGTCGACCAAGAAGCGCTGGATCACCGGGTGGGCGTCGAAGCGGTTGGCGTGGCCGCGCTGCAGCAACGAGCGGTTCACGAGGGCAAGCAGTGCGTTCATGGACACGTCCGCCACGGCCGTGGCGGTATCTCGCGTGCAGCCCCCGCGGAACACGGCGAGGCGCCGGAGCGCATCGCGCTCGCCGACGCCGAGCAGCGCCCACGAGCTCTCGAACACCGCGCGGAGGCTGTGGTGGCGGGGCGGCAGCTCGTCGGATCCGGCGCGCAGAACGTCCAGATCGCGGCGGACCTCGTGCAGCAGCTCGCTCGGTTGCAGAAGGCGCATCCAGCCGGCGGCGAGCTCGAGCGCCAGCGGGCTGCCGCCGAGCGTGCGCGCGAGCGTGACGACCGCGATGCGCTCGCTCCCCTCGGGGGAGAAGTCCGGGCGCACGCGGTGGGCGCTGCGCAGGAACAGGCCGACCGCATCGTAGGCCTCGGCGTCCTCGGCGTCGTCGCGCTGCGGCACGGCCAGCCCCGCGAGCGGGTAGACCGCCTCTCCGGGCACGTCGAGGGCGTTGCGCGAGGTCACCACCAGGCGCACGCCCGGGCAGGCGTCGAGCAGGGCGGCCACGATCCCCGGGGCCGACGGGAGGTGCTCGACGTTGTCCAGAATGATCAGCATCTCGCGGCTCGCCATGGCCGCCGACAGGGCCGGCAGCTCGGGGTCGCAACGCAGGCCCAGGGCCCGCACCAGCGTGCCGAGGGCGCCGGCCTCGTCGACCTCGTCGGCCAGCGGCACCCACGCGGCACCGTCCTCGTAGTGGCCGGAGCGCTCGCGGGCGAGCTGCCGGGCGAGGCGGGACTTGCCCGTGCCGCCGGGACCCAGCAGGGTGACGGCGCGATGCGACGCCCGCCCCGCCAGGCTGTGGAGCTCCGCCAACTCGAGCCCTCGCCCCACGAAGGGCGTGACGTCCGCGGAGAGATTGCGCACCGGCCCGGGCCTCACCTGGCGCGCCTCGGGAGTGCCGGGCAACGCCGCCGAGATGGCGTTGCGCCCACCCCCCTGGGCGGAAGGCGCGGGCGCACCGGGGCCCGCGGCGGGCGCCCCGGGATCCGCGGCGGGCGGCCCGAGGTCCGCGGCGGGCGCCCCGAGGTCCGCGGCGGGCGGCCTGGCCGGAGCGCCGCCACTCCCCGGCTCGGACTCCAACGGCGCGGGCGGCCGCTGCTCGGCGGCGTCCCCCCATGCGTCCTTCCACCCCTCCCCGCGGCGCACGCGTGCCGCGAGCTCCGCCGTGACCTCCAGGGGCTCGAGCCCGAGCTCCTCGCGCAGGCGACGCCGGAAGTGCTCGAAGACCCGCAGGGCGGCCTCACGCCGCCCCACCGCCGCCTCGCAGCGCATCAGCGCCTGCACGGCATCCTCCAGCAGGTCGTCGGACTTGAGCAGGGTCCGGAACAGCGCGCCCGCCTCGGCCCAGCGGCCGGCGGCGATGCGCGCATCGGCGCTCGCGCGCACCGCCTCCCGCCAACTGCTGCGAAGGTCCTCGCGCTCCGCCACCAGCCAGTTCTCGAAGGCGGCCGAGGGGCTCCTCTCCACCCCCTCCAGCAGGTCGCCGCCGTAGGTCGCCGTTGCGCCGTCCCAGTCCCCCTCGGCGACGGCGTGACGGAACGCCTGCACGTCGCTGGACACCGGCCAGCGCACGCGCCTCGCCTCGGCCTCGAGGTCGCCCCCCCAGTCCGTGCGGCGGGCGGAGTACAGCAGCTGGCTCAGGTTGTGCCGCCCCCTCCGGCCCTCCTCCTCCGGCCACAACAGGGCCACGAGCTCGTCGCGCGCGACCCAGTCCTGGCGGATCGCCACGTAGGCGGCGAGCTGGAGCGCCAGGCCGGGCGGCAACGCCACCTCGCCCGCGGGGCTCCGGCGGCGGGCCACGCCCAACAAGGTCACCTCTGGGAGCACACGGCATGATAAGGGCTGGCGCCGCGCGCGTCCACGGCGTACTGCACGTCGCCGGCGTGCCGGCGACGGCGCGGGCCGCGCCGCGCAACGGGGCGCCGCGCGCGCCCGCAGTCGCCCGCGGGGGCCCGCCCGGCGTCCTCGCCCGCCCTACCCCGCGTTGCGCACTCGGAGCCATGCCGCCCCTCCCGGCCGCCGCCGATCCTCACCTCGCGACGGCTCCCCATAGCCTAGGAAGGGGCTATCAACTCCCTATCAGCGGGCATGCCCGGCCCTTCTGGCACGGCAAGGGGCCGGGCGCAGACGCGCCCGGCCCCGCGGCGGCAGGGGCCCCCGCCGGATGTGCCTGCGAGATCAGGCGGGCGCCCTGCTGAGCGCCTCCTCGATGGTGCCCATGAGGCTCTCGAAGGGCTTGACGAACTTCTCGACGCCCTCGTCCTCGAGGCTCTGGGTGACCTCGTCGAGATCGATGCCCAGCTCCCCGAGCATCTCCAGCCGGCGGGCGTAGAGGTCGAGGTCGTCGCGCACGCGGTCCGCCGGCTGCCCGTGGTCGCGGTAGGCGTCGAGGGTCTCCATCGGCATGGTGTTGACGGTGTCCGGACCGATGAGCGATTCGACGTATTTGGTGTCCGGGTAGTCGGGGTTCTTGGTGCTGGTGGATGCCCAGAGCACCCGCTGCACCCGGGCGCCGTCCTGTTCCAGCGCGCCGAAGCGGGCCCCCGCGAAGACCTCCTGGAAGATGGCGTACGCGCCCTTGGCGCTGCCGATGGCGATCTCGCCGTGGAGCTCGCGGGCGCGTCCCTCACCCTTCGCCGCCAGCGCCTCGAGCCGGGGATCGACCATCACGTCGATGCGGCTCAGGAAGAAGCTGGCCACCGAGGCGACCCGGTCGATGGGCTGGCCCGCCTCCCGCCGATCCTCGAGGCCGGCGAGGTACGCCTCGGTGACCGCCCGGTAGCGCGGGAGTCCGAACAGCAGGGTGACGTTGACGTTGATGCCCTCGGCGATGAGGCGACGGATGGCCGGCAGCCCCGCCTCCGTGCCGGGCACCTTGATGAAGGCGTTGGGGCGCTGCAAGCGCTTCCACAGGTGGCGTGCCTCCTGGACGGTCCCCTCGGTGTCGTGCGCCAGCTTCGGCGACACTTCCAGCGAAACGTAGCCGTAGCGCCCGTCGGAGCCGTCGTAGAGCTTCCGGAAGAGATCCGCCGCCCCCTGGATGTCGTGCACCACGATGTCCTCGTAGGCCTCGGCGGTGCTCACGCCGCGGCGCGCCAGGGCCATGAGTGCATCGTCGTAGTCGCTGCTCTGAGCGATGGCCTTGTCGAAGATCGCCGGGTTCGAGGTGACGCCGCGCAGGCCGTCACGCTCGATGAGGGTGGCGAAGGTGCCGTCGCTGAGCCAGCTCCGCCGGATCTCGTCGAGGTAGACGGACTGACCGAACTGCTGCAGGCGCTCGAGGTTGTTCATGGGGCACTCCCCTTTCGTCGCGGGAACAAGTCGACGCGGGCCCACGTCAACGGACCCAGGATACGCCGTGGGCGTCGGGGACGCCCGTGGGGTGGGCAACGCCGATGCAGCGGTGCGGGCTCGTCGAAGGGCCAGCCGTAGGCGGCGCCCGCGGGTCCCGGGCCCTGCGACGAAGGGGCGGCAACCGGCGGCGGCGGCGCACGGCCGGGACGCGGTGACGAAGCCGGTGCTCAGGTGCGCTCGATGCCCACCGCCACCACCGTTCCCTGCTCGATGCGCAGGTCGACGCGCGGCAGCGGCGCGACGGCCGGGCCGCTCACCGCGCGCCCCGCCTGTTCCGGGTCGAACACGCTCAGGTGGCAGGCACAGGTCAGCGCCGGGTGATCGGTGGTGAAGTTGAAGCCGAAGTCGATGGCGTCGAGGTCCCGGTTGAAGTCCAGGATGCACCCGAGGTGCGTGCACACGCGGCTGAACCCCGCCAGATGGGCCGTGCCCGCGCCGACCCCGGAGGGCACCTCCAGGCCGCCCGGGATGGGGCCGGGAAGGCGTACCACCAGGGCGGGAACGCCGGGGGTCCCGGGGAGAACGAACAGGGCCGTGTCCCAGGGCGCGGCGAAGTGCGCAAGGGGGGCGACCGGTGTCTGGGGGCGCGGCTCGAAGTCGGGCCGGGCGGCCGGCGCGTCCTTCTCGAAGTGCACGCGAATGGCCTCGTAGAGTCCGAAACCGCCGGCGGCAGCGGCGAGCAGCACGGGCAGTCGCCACAGCCAGGTGACGACGGCGCGGCGCTCGGGGTCGGGGGGCGCGTCCGGGACCACCGTGTACCCGACATCGGTGCCCGGCGCCGCGGCGTCCGCGGCGGTGGGATCCGGGTCCGCGCTCGTCGTGTCGGGCATGGGGTGCGCGTGCGCGCCTGCGCCCCCGGGCGTGCCGTCGCCGTGGGGCGCCCCGGGACGGTCGCGGTGCTCGGAGCCGGCCACGGCTCAGCGCCCCTCGCCCGCCAGCACGGTGGTGACGTACTCAACCAGGGAGGCGATCTGGCCGTCGTCGAGCTCCGCCTGGAAGCCGGGCATGAGGCCGCGCCCGAAGCGGATCGCGTCCTCGACGTTGGCGGCGTCGGCGGCGCGACGGTTGCCGGCCAGCGCCGGGCCGGACCCGCCCTCGCCGGAGGGACCGTGGCAGGTCGCGCAGGTCGCCACGAAGAGCTGCTGGCCGCCCAGGCCGGCCGAGGTGGCCATGGGATCGGGAAGGCCCTGCATACGCGCCCGGGCGCTGGCGATGAGGTCCGGCACGCGGCCGGCCGACGCCGCGCCGCCGGCGTGCTCGACAAAGTGGGTCCAGACGTCGATGGCGTCCTGGTACTGCTGCTGGGAGAAGTAGGCGTTGCCGAGCATCAACAGCGCATCCTGGTCGAGCTTCGGCAGCCCGCCCGCGGCCTCGGCGGCCCGCTGCAGCACGCCGATGGCGTCACTGGAGCGGCCGCGCAGGAACAGCAGTTGGCCGGTGCGGCTCAGCGCCGTGACGTTGTTGGCGTCCGGGCCGGTGAGCACGCGGAAGTAGAGGTCGACGGCACGTTCCTGCTCATCGCGCTGCCAATAAGCGTCGGCCAGCGCCATCAGGTTGGCCTCGCTGGGATCCTCCTGGACGGCGTCCGCCAGGGGTCTCACGGCATCGATGAGCTCGAGCCGCGCCCTCGCCTGGTCGTCCTCGGCGTTGCCCGGCGTGGCGAGGTAGCGCCGGTAGGCCTGGGCGGCGTCGGCCAGGTCGCCGCGCGCGAGCGACACCTCCCCGACGGCGAAGAGCGTGTCCGGGTCCGTCGGGTCGGCCGCCAGCGCCTGCTGCAGGTAGCCGTTGGCCTTCTCCAGGTCCGTCTGTAGGTAGATGAACGCGAGCCGCTTGTAGGCGGCCGCCGGGACCGGCGTGATGGTGTCGAGCACCTGTTGGTAGCTGGCCTCCGCCTGGTCCGGTTCCTGCAGCGTCCAGTAGGCGTCGCCCAGCGCGAGCAGGTTGTCCGCGCTGGGGTCGCGGCGGGCGGCGTCCTGCAGCCTCTTGAGCTCGGTGGCGGTGGCCACGTCGGTGGTGGTCGCGGTGGCCTGGTCGCCCACCCGCGGTAGCAGGTAGCCGGGCAGGGCCGCCCCGCTCACCACCACCAGGCCGAGCAGCGCCACCACCGCATAGGGCACGCGCCGCCGCCGGCGCGGATCGCGCCGGGGGCGCCCCTCGAGCGCGGCGGTGCGCTCGTCGAGCGCGCGCAGCACCCTCGCGGCCTTGGCCTCGTAGCGCCCCCGCAGGGCATCGCGGCGGGCCCGCGGCAGGTCCTGGCGGGCGTCGAGCTCGCGGATCGCGCGGAACAGCGCGTCGCGCTCCTCCTGAAGATCCAGGGTGAGTGGGTCGCGGTCGTCCGGCAGCGGGTCGGCCTGGCCGGGCAGCATCAGGGGCACCGCCACGTAGGCGAAGGCCACCAGCGCCACCAGTGCGATGATCACGGTGGTGAGCATCTACCGGTCCGAGCCCAGCTCGCGGCGCACGCGCTCGAGCTCTTCGGCGTCCACCTCGATGGGGGCGTCGGCGGCCCTGCGCCAACGCGCGAACAGAAGCCCCAGCGCGACCACCCCTCCGGCGGCGGCGAGCACCGGCAACACCCACACCACCAGGTGCCAGCCGCGCTTCGGTGGATCGAGCAGGATCCAGTCGCCGTAGCGGGTCTGGAAGTACGCCATGATCTGCTTCTCGCTCTTGCCCTCCTCGAGCTGCTGCTGGATGAGCTGCCGCATCTCCTGCGCGATCTGCGCGTTGGAGTCCGCCACGGACTCGGCCACGCATACGGGGCACCGGAGCTGACGGCCGATCTCGAAGGCGCGGTCCTCGAGCTGCACGGCCTGCGCCAGCGCCAGGCCCAGGACCAGGGCCAGCAGGGTGGTCGTTGCCCGCACCCGCAAGGCGCGCGCGCGCCTCACTGCAGCAGCCTTCCCATCTCGCGCTCCAGCACGGCCTGGGTCACCGGCCCTACCTGCTTGTAGACGATGGCGCCCTGCCGGTCGACGAAGAAGGTCTCGGGCACGCCGAAGAGCGCGTATTCCACCCCGATGCGGCTATCGTTGTCCATGCCGTTGGGGAAGCTGAGGTCGAAGCGCGACAGGAACTGCCGGCCGGCGTCGTACTGGTCGCGGTCCTGTGTCTGGATGCCGATGAACAGCACGCCCTGGTCCCCCCAGCGGCGGTAGGCCGTCTCCAGCAAAGGGGCCTCCTCGAAGCAGGGGGTGCACCACGACGCCCAGAAGTTGATGACCATGGGGGTCCCGATGTGGTCTGCGAGCGCCAGGCGATCGCCGTACGCCCCTTGGTAGCGCTCGTACAGCGGAAGGCTGAACTGCGGAGCGGGCTTGTTCAGCAGGTTCGACGGCACGTCGCGATCGGGGCGGCCCCGGAACAGGCCGAAGAAGAACAACGCGGCCAGCGCCGCCACGATCGCCACCACCAGGAGCAGGCGCCTCACGTGGGCTGCGTCCCGTCACTGGCCCGGGCGAGTGCCCTGCGGCGACGGTCCGGGGAGAGCGACACCAGCGTCCCGACCACCAGGATCAGGCCGCCCACCCAGATCCAGGTGACCAGGGGGCTCTTCACGGCGCGCAGCACGACGAAGCCTGTGTCGGGGCCGATGGTGTTGTTGAGGTTGAGGTAGAGGTCGTGCCAGGGCGTGTACATCACGGCGGGCGTGGGGATGGGTCGCCCGCCGGAACCGAAGACGTTGATGCGCGGACGCAGCGACGCCAGCGCGCGCCCGCCCCTGGACACGGTGATGACGGCGCCCGCGCTGATGCGCGAGGCGCTGCGGTCCATGAAGCGGTCCTTGGCCGTGAGCGTGTACCCCTCGAAGGTGGTGCTCTGTCCGAAGTCGATGCGGAGCTGCTGGTCGACCCGGTAGCCCGAGCTGAACGCCACGCCGACGGCCACCACCACCACCGCCAGGTGCACGATCATGCTGCCGACGCGTCGGCGGTTCTCGAAGGCGTAGCTGCGCAACACCGCCACCGGGCCGCGGCCGGCGAGCCGCATGCGCGGTACCAGGGCGCCGATGAGCAGCAACCCGAGGCTGGTGAGGTTGTAGCCGGCCAGGCCCACCGTGAGGGCAGGGTAGACCTTGTGGACGCCGAGCAGCACGGCCAGGGCCAGAGCCACGACGAAGCCGCCGGCGAGGAAGGCGAGGTTTCGCCTTAGCGTCTGGTGCTCCGCGCGCCGCCACGGCAGCAGCGGGCCGATGCCCATCAGCAGCAGCACCAGCATCCAAAGGGGCAGGCTGGTCTGGTCGAAGAACGGGGCGCCCACCGTGACCTTGGCGCCGCTGGTGGCCTCCACCAGCAGCGGGAACAGGGTGCCGAGCAGCACGGCGAAGGCCATCGCGAGGAAGACGATGTTGCCGCCGAGGAAGCTCCCCTCCCGGCTCACCACCGCGTCGAGCTCGGCCCGGTCACGGACCTCGTCCCACCGCAGCGCGATGAGACCGAAGGAGAACAGCACCACCAGCAGGAAGAAGCCCAGGAAGGCGGGTCCCACAGGACCGTTGCCGAACGAGTGCACCGACGACACCACCCCCGAGCGGGTCAGGAAGGTGCCGAGGATGGAGAGCGCGAACGCCAGCGTGATGAGCAGCAGGTTCCAGGTCTTGAGCATGCGGCGGCGCTCCTGCACCTGCACGCTGTGGATGAAGGCCGTGGCCACCAGCCACGGCATGAAGCTGACGTTCTCCACCGGGTCCCAGGCCCAGTAGCCGCCCCACCCGAGGACCTCGTAGCTCCACCAGCCGCCCGCCACGATGGCGGCGGAGAGGAATCCCCACCCCGTGAGCGTCCAGCGGCGCGTCTGCGTCATCCATTCGGTGCCCGGGCGGCGGGTGATGAGGGCGGCCATGGCGTACGCGAACGGTACGGTGAGGCCCACGAAGCCCAGGTACATGAGGACGGGGTGGACCGCCATCATCCAATGGTTCTGCAGCAACGCGTTGGGCCCCGGGCCGTCCGCGGGCGGGCTGGGAAGGTACTGGAAGGGGTTGGCGATGACCGACACCACGCCGAGGAAGAACACCTGCACCCCCGCCAGGACGCTCAGGGCCCAGGGGCGTAGCGGGCTGAGGGGGGCAGTGACGGCGAGCACGGCGGTGTAGGCGGTGAGCAGCCACGCCCACAGCAGCACCGAGCCCTCCAGCGCGGCCCACAGCGTGACCACCTTGACCCAGGTGGGGGAGGCGATGCGCGAGTGCTCCGCGACGTATCGCACGCTGAAGTCGTCGGTCAGCAGGGCCGTCTCCATGACGGCCATGGCGGTGGTGGCGAGGAGGAAGGTGGCGACCGCCGCGAGCCGGGCGGAGGTCTGCAACCGGGCGTCGCGACGGGCCGCGCCCAGCGCCCCCGCCACGGTGCCGTAGAGCGCCAGGCCGAGCGCCAGGTACACGGCGGCGGTGCCCAGCTGTGCGAGCTGAAGATGGAGCATGCGGTCCCTTCAGGCAGGGCGCCCTGCCGCGTTACTGCAACGACTTCTTGAGCGCCTCGACGTCGATCGGCTCGCCCGGCGCCGGGGGCCGGTAATTCTCGCTGTGCTTGATGAGCAGGTTGTCCCCGACGAAGACGCCGTCGCGGAAGCGCCCCTCCACGACCACGCCGGTGTTCTCCTTGAAGAGGTCGGGAGGGGCCCCGCTGTAGTCCACCGGGTACTCCCTGATGCTGTCGGTCACCTTGAACGTGAGCTGCAGGTCCTGGTCGTCGAAGTGGACGCTGCCGGGCTCCACCAGGCCGCCCAGGCGGATCTTTCGACCCTCGAAGCTGCTCGGGTCCTTGGCGTACTCGTTCGGGAGCACGAAGTACACCAGCGAGGTGTTGAGCGCCTTGACGATCATGAAGCCGGCGACGCCGAGCACGGCGACGCCGAGGAGGGCGTAGAGGAGCTTCTTCATCGCTTCTCCTCCGGGGCGCGTGCGCGCCGGGCACGCCAGCTGAGATAGAGCGTGTAGCCGGCGTAGGCGACCAGCAGCTCGAGCCACGCCAGGGCCACCCATTGCCAGTGGCTTAGATGATCAAACACGGACGACCTCCTGCGGTGCGGTGCCGGCGTCCTGTTCTCGGCGTGCGGCGCGCGCCTGCTCCAGGCGTCCGATGCGCACGCGCTCCGAGACGAAGTACAGGTACACCACCCCCGCGATGACGACGTTGACGAGCAGCACCGCCAGCATGGTGGGATCCATCTGCACGCCGCTGCCGTCGAGGTTGATGCTCTTGGCGGGGTGAAGCGTGCGGAACCACTCGGCGGCGAGGTAGTTGAACGGCAGGCTCACGGCCACCACGATGCCGATGACGGCGCTGACGCGACCTCGGCGCACAGGATCGTCGATCAGGCCGCGCACGATGAAGTATCCCACCAGCAGCGCGAACATCAGCGCGGTCAGCGTGAGCTTGGCGTCCCACGTCCAGAACGTGTTGAGCGTCGGCTTGCTGTAGGTCATGCCGCCGATGAGTGTGAGCACGGCGAAGAAGGCGGCCGCCTCGGCGTTGGCGCTCGCGCGGGCGTCGTCCGCGGGGTTGGAGCGCCACAGGAACAGCATCCCCCACAGGGACATGACGATGACCGCGACGAAGCTGATCCACGCGACGGACACGTGGGCGTACATGATGCGGATGAGCTGCCCCTGGTTGACGTCCGGCGGGCTCACGACCAGGGCCAGGAAGGCGCCCACGCCGAAGCCGACAAGCGCGACGAGCCGCAGCACGGTGAGCCACAGGGGGCGCGGGCGAAGCGCGGGAGGTTGGGTCATGGTGTCTCTCCTTCGCGGCCGAACGGGCCGCGCCTGCAGGCCAGTGTACGGCGCGCGGGCGGGCGCGCGCGGTCACCCTGTTGACGGGCCGCGCAGGCCCCCGCTCCCGGGCTCACTCCTCCACCACGAAGTGGAAGATGGCCGTACAGGTCACGACGTAGACCAGGTCGAAAGCCGTCAGCAATTGTAGCCAGCCCCCGGCCAGCGCAAGGTTCCCGAACTCCACGATTGCCTCGCTCGCCCGTACCGCGGCCAGCAGCACCGGCACCACCACGGGGAACATCAGCACCGGCAGCAGCGACTCGCGCGCCTGTAGGTTGGCGGTGAGGGCCGCGTAGAACGTGGCGATGAGCGCGAAGCCCAGCGTTCCGAGGGCCAGGGTGAGGGCCAGCATCAGCGGGCCGCGGAGACCGCCCGTGGCGAGGCGCGCTCCGTAGAGCGTCAGCGCCACCGGCGTCATGAGCAGGCCCAGGACCGTCATGTACAGCCAGTTGGCGAGGAGCTTGCCGAGGAACACGGCGGAGCGGGGAACGGGGTAGAGCAGCAGCTGGTCGAAGGCGCCCTCCTCGAGGTCGGACTGGAAGCTCTGGGCCGCCGTGATCACGCCCGCGAAGGCGAGGGCCACCCACAGCACGCCCACCGCGGCGGCGCGCAGCAGCGCCGCGTCGCGGCCTATGGCGAAGGCCATCATCACCAGCGTCACGGCGGAGAAGAACAGCGTGGCGACCGTCACCGCGCGGCTGCGTGCCTCCTGCAGCAGGTCCTTGCGGGCGACGGCGAGGATGACGGCGAGGTCAGTCATCGTCGCCCTCGACATCCCGGTGCCGCAGGTGCCCCCCGTCGAGCTCCAGCACCGCGTCGGCGAAACGGCGGCTACGCGTCCGCTCGTGCGAGGCCATCAGCACGGTCCTGCCGCGCCCGCGTGCGTCCTCCAGGGCGGCGTCCACCAGCGCCTTGCCCGCCTCGTCAAGGGCGGCGTAGGGCTCATCGAGGAGCCACAGCGGCGGGTCGAGCATCCACAGACGGGCCAATCCCAGGCGCTTCTTCATGCCGCTCGAGAAGGTGCGGGCGAGCTGGTCGCGGGCACCGCTCAACCCCACGCGGGCCAGCGCGCCGTCCAGATCGACGTCGGGGCGGCCGCCCAGCACGGCGGCCAGACGCAGGTTCTCGCGCGCCGTGAGCACGGCGTAGTTGCCGCCCAGCACGCTCACCAGGCCGACGCGGCGACGCACCTCGTCGGCCTGCCGCGTCAGATCGAAGCCGAGCACCTCGCCCCGTCCGGCGGTGGGGCGCAGGCGGGTGGCGAGGAGGCGGAGCAGGGTGGTCTTTCCCGCCCCGTTGCTTCCGCGCAACACCACACCGCGCCCCGCGGTGACGTGCAGGCGCAACTCGCGCAGCACCAGCGTCCGCCCCAGCCGCTTGCTCACGCCATGGAGCTCGACGGCCGCGGGCGCGTGGCCCGGCTGCCGGGCCCCGGCCGGCGCCGGGTGGTGCGCCGGATCGGGCGTCACAGGCGGGAGAGCAACCAGCGCGGCGTGAGCCTCACCAGGACGGCGTTGATCTGCGTGTAGGTGCCCGTCACCATCAGCAAGCCCGCGACCAGGAGGAGCGCGCCGGCGGCGCGCTCGATCCACGGGAGGTAGCGCCGCAGGCGCTTGGACACGCGCAGGAAGGGCTCGAGCGCGAGCGCCGCGAGCACGAACGGCACGCCCAGTCCCAGGGCGTAGGTGAGCAGCAGCAGCACCCCGTGCGACAGCGTGCCGCCCGCGCCGGCGAGCGTCAGGATGCCGCCCAGGATCGGGCCGATGCAGGGGGTCCACCCCGCCGCGAACGCCATGCCAAGCAGCAGGGCTCCCCACGGACTGCGCGTCTCGCCGCGGTACTGCGGCCTGGTGTCGCGGTAGAGCGCCGGGACGCGGATGACGCCCAGCATGACCAGGCCGAAGAGCATCACCACGACCCCGCCGCCGACCGTCAGCAGGTCGCGGTGACCGCGCAGCACCGAGCCGAGCACGCTGGCCGACGCACCGAGCGCGATGAACACGAGCGAGAAGCCGAGGATGAACAGCAAGCTGCGTCCGACGAGCGTGCGCCGAGCGCTGTTCGCGTTCCCGGAGGCGCTGCCACCCACGTAGGCGAGGTAGGTGGGGACGAGGGGGAGCACGCAGGGGGATAGGAAGGAGAACAACCCGGCCACGAAGGCAAGGGGGAGGGTGGGGGTCACGGCGCCCCGCTCGGGTAGGGAGGGCGTGCCTGGCGCAGCATCACGTAAGTATGCATCATACGGACCGGTCGCCGGGCGGCCCCGGGACTCTTGTCCCGGGAGTGGCTAACGGTTGCGCCGGTGCGCCCCAGGCGGCTCGCGCGCCGTCGCGGCGGCCGCGGCGGCGGCGGCGAGGAGCGGACCGCGGCGCGCGCGGCCCCGCAAGGCGCGACGCGCACGGGGCTCGAGAGCCCGGCGCCCGGGAGCCCGGCGCGCGTCGCGGTCCTGGGTGGGGGTCAGCCGCGGGTCAGGACGGGGTGAGGCCGGACACGAGGGCGGTGACGTCGGCGCCGTTCCGGTGGAAGACGGCCCGCAGCGTGGTCTTGCCGTTCACCAGGGTGTAAACGGCCAGGTTGCTGGTGCTGCCGTCCTGCAGCGAGGCCGTGAAGCCGAGCTGGCGGAAGGTGGCCAGGTAGTCGGACACCACCGTGCCGAGGCCCACGTCGGGATGGGTGACGGCCACGGAGTCCACTCGGTTCCCGTAGGAGCCCAGCGTGATGTCGCTGAGGCTGGTGATCGTTGGGTACACGGTGTTGCCGGCGGCGTCGCTGGTGGAGGCCGGGACCCACAACTGGATCGCCGGGATGCCGTCGACCGGGGTGCCGCTGGTCACCTCGACTTGAAGCTGATCGCCGTTCCAGACGAAGCCGATGTAGCCGGTCGTGAGGGATGTGTCGGTGAAGTCGAAGCCGCTGCTGTCGATGGCGAAGGTGGCGGGCGCTGCGGCGGAGGCGACCGCGGGAACCAGCAGGGCGGCGAGGGCGAGGGAGGTGACGAGCATGCGCTTCATGGTGGAGCTCCTTGCTGCGCCGGGGTTGCCGCCTCTCGACCCGGTCCGTGGCCGCCGCGAACGCGGCGGGGCCCGGCCGGGCCGGGGCGGGCCGGTATGCCCCGGCACACACGCACGATGCGCCCGGGTGATGCAGCGGGCGTGGCGGCGAAGTGCAGGAGCGGTGCACACCTGTGGGGGGATCGTCAGCGTGGGGCGTCCGAGGACGGGTCCAGACTCTCGGGTGGTGTGCCGTGGTGCGGGGCCGTCTGGAGGCCGCCGGCCTGATCGGCGGAGCCCGGGGGGTCGCCTGCGTCCGCCCCGTCCGCTCGCTCGTCGCCACCGGCGTCCCCCGCCGCCCCGTCGGTGCCGGCGGAAGCGCGGCGCTTGAGTAGGACCGTGCCCCCCAGGGCGGGCCCGATCACGAAGCGGCTGTAGAAGCTCAGCAAGCGCCAGGCCAGCACGGCCGCTCCGACGGAACCCCCCTTGCCCTCGGCGCTGAACAGCGACGCGGCGAGGATCTCCAGCAGGCCGGAGCCTCCGGGGGTGGGGAAGAGGAAGGACACCACCATCGGGAGCTGGACGGCGGCCATGGTGGGCAGGAGCCTCGGGTGGCCCCCCACCCCCACGGCCACCACGTAGAACGTCAGGTAGGTGGCGAGGTAGAGCGCGGCGGTGAGGGCGTGGAGCAGGAGCTGCAAGCCGAACCCGCGCCGCGCCAGCCCTCCCGTGGCCTCGGCGACGCGCGTCAGGAAGCTCATCGCGGGGGTGCGCCAGCGGCGCAGCCAGCGCAGGCGCATGACGGTGCCCAAGAGTCCGCGCAGCCACACCAGACGAAACGACAACAGCAGGTAGAGCGACAGGAAGGCCGCGCTCAGCAGCGCCCCCAGCAGCAGCGGGGAGACACCGCGCAACAGCCGCGTCGAGTCACCCAGCACCGCCAGCCCGATGGGCACCGACCAGGTGAGGAAGAACAGATCCACCACCCAGACGTAGACGTTGACCGACCAGGACTTGGATGCGGGCACGCCGTCGCCGATCAGCGAAAGCACCACCGCGGGCGCCTGCCCCGTGCCGCCGGGGGTGATCGCGGCGCTGAACAGGCCCAGGGCGTAGGCCCGGCTGGCGCGCAGGAAGCCGACCGGCGCGCCGACCAGGCGGGTGAGCAGGGTGAGGCGCGTGGCGCCGCACAGGTAGTTGACCAGCGTCAGCCCGACGCCGAGCGCCAGGGCCCCGATGGGCACCTGGGCGACCGAGGCGAGGTCCTCGCCCAGCCACCAGAAGGTGGCGAGGATCCCCACGGCTCCGAGCACGACCGACAGCGCGATGGCGCGAGCGATGGCTCTTCGACCCCTTCCGTCACGGCTTCGATGCACCGCGGGCGCGCGCGCCGTCCCAAACGGGTCGGCGGGCCGGCACACGCGGGTGCGGGACCGGGAGCCCCACTGTACCAGCGGCGTGTCCGCGCCGCGAGAGACGCGCTGGACCTAGCTGCAGACGCGGTTGCGCCCGCTCTGTTTGGCGCGGTAGAGCATCGCGTCGGCGCGCGCGAGCAGGTCGGTGGCGTCGTCGCCCGGCGCGAGCAAGGCAACGCCCACGCTGACCGTGACGGCGAGTTCCGGGTGGACCGTACCCCAGCTCCCGGCCTCCACCGCGAGCCGCACCTTCTCCGCGACCTGCCGGGCGCCGGGCGCATCCGTGTCCGGAAGCAGCAACACGAACTCCTCGCCGCCGAAGCGGGCGCTCAGGTCGACATCGCGTAGCTGCTGCCGGAACGAGCGCGCGAGCTTGCGCAGGACCTCGTCGCCGACCGTGTGGGAGAAGCGGTCGTTGATCGCCTTGAAATGGTCGATGTCGAGCATCAACAGCGCCAGCGGGTCCCCCGAGCGGCGCGCCCGCGCCACCTCGCTCGCCAGGTGGCGGTCGAGGGAACGGCGGTTGCGCAGCCCCGTCAGGCCGTCGAGGTGGCTGAGGCGCTCGAGCTCGGCCGCCTGGCGCTCGAGCTTCGCGTGCAGCTCCTGCAGGTCTTGGTAGGTGCGCGCCAGCTCCACGTTACGCAACCGGTCGATCTCGCGGTCCTTGCGCAACCGTTCCACCTCGAACTGGAGGCTGAGCACCTGCATGCGCACGTCGGAGGCCTCCCGCAGCACCTGCTCGCGGTAGCGATGGAAGGCCTCGTGGTGCTCCAGCGCGACGTTCCAGTGACCCAGCTCCCGGTGGGTGCGGGAGAGGCTGTGGTGGGTGCGATTGAGCTCGACCGGTGAGCCGATCTCGCGCGCGGCCTCGAGCGCATCGGTGAGGGTCGCAAGCGCCGCGGCAGGGTCGCCCGACGCGAGGTGGGCGTCGCCCAGGCCGATGAGCGCCTGGCAGCGCGAGCGCCGGCGGACGTCGGGCTCGAGCTCGTCGAGGCAGCGCAGGAAGTGGTCGCGCGCCTCCTCTGGGTGCCCCAGCTCGAGCTCCATCTCGCCCAGGCTGATGAGGTTGAGGCTGATGCCGTACGCGTCGGATACGGCGATGCTGCGGCGGTACCAGGACTCCGCCGCCCCGTAGTCGCCCTGCCGCTGGCGCACCATGCCGATGGCACGAAGCGCCGTGGAGCGCTCCCTGCGCCGCTGCCCGTCGTGGGGCAGCACCTCCAGGGCGCGCTCGGAATACGCCAGCGCCTCATCGAAGTAGCCGAGGTTGAGGTAGGTCGCGGCGATCCCGTTGAGGGGGCTCGCCGTCAGCGCCGGTTCGGCCGGTTCCAGCGCCTCGAGCGCCTCGAGGGCCTCGTTGTGATGTTCCAGGGCGCGCTGGTACAGGCCCACCTTGTCGTAACCCCACCCCAGGCCGTGCCGGGCCAGGGCCTCGCCGATGTGGTCTTCGAGCGCGCGCTTGAGGTGGACCTCGAGGTTCGCGTAGAGCAGCGCGTTGGGGTAGTCGGTACGCCGGAAGGTGGAGATCGCCAGCGCGGTGACGGCCTGCCCGAGGGCCTCGCGCGCGCGCCGCGGCAGCTCGGCGAGCGCGTGGTCCCAGCCGTGGGCGTCGTGGCGCGGGTCGAGGTGGGCCTCGCGCAGCGCCTCGAGCGCGTGCCGCTGGGCCTGGGCGTAGCGGGTGCGGCGGAAGTGTGCGTGCGCCAGGAGCGATAGCGCCGTGAGGTGCGCCACCCGGTCGTGACGCAGCACGGCCTGCTCGTTCGCCCTCTCGGCGAACGCCTGGAGCATCTCCGCGTCGCCGTCGCGCTGCGTCCACGCCGCATGGAGCAGCGCCTCGAGGCGCCGGCGGTCCTCCGGGATGGCCAGCAGCGTGTCGAGGTCGGGCGGCGGCGTGGGGGCGTCGATGGGGGCCTCGTTCATGATGGGTGTCCGCTCGTGTCCTGCGTCGCCGGCCGACCGAGCCCGGACGTGCTGGTGACGCGGGCCGCCCCCGCTGCGGCCGTATGGTCATGGTACCCGTTGCCGCGCGGCCGCGTGGGGGCCGATTACACGTCCGGGTCGAACGATCCGGCCGTACCGCCGAAGAGCAGCTCCCGCACGGACGGCTGTGCCAGGAACGCGGCCGGGAAGCCGAGATCGAGTGCGCTGGCCGCGTCGAGGCGGGCCGTGGCGTCCTCGGGCAGCCGCAGCTCGAGATGCGCCAGGTGCTCGCGCATCTGCGCCTCGGTGCGGGCTCCCAGCAGGGGCTGAGGGCGCGCGGACCGGCCCCGCAGCCAGGCGAGCGCCGCCTGCGCGGGGGGCACGTCGACCTCCGCCGCCACGGCCACCAGCGTCTCCACCAGGCCGCGCTCGTCGGGGGAGAGCTCCCTGCCGACGCGTGCGCCCTCCGGGGCGCCCGCGAGGTGCTTGCCCGTGAGCACGCCGGAGGCGAGGCCGCCCCATGCCAGCACTCCCAGGCCGAGCGCCCGCGCCATCGGCAGCAGCTCCCGCTCGGCGCTGCGATCGGCCAGGCTGTAGCGAAGCTGCACGCCGATGAAGGGGCTCCAGCCGCGCAGTTCAGCCAGCAGGTTGGCGCGGGCGATCACCCAGGCGGGGGTGTCGGACACGGCCACGTAGTGCACCAACCCCTGCCGCACCACGTCGTCGAGCGTCCGCATGACCTCCTCGATGGGGGTGGTGGCGTCCCAGGCGTGGAGGTAAAGCACGTCCACGTGGTCGGTGGCCAGGCGCTCGAGGCTGCCGCGCAGCGAACGCAGCAGATTCTTGCGGTGGTTGCCGGCGAAGTTGGGATCGCCGGTGCGGTCGTAGAGCCCGTACTTGGTGGCGACCACGAAGTGGTCGCGGTCCGCGGCCACGCACTCCCCCACGATGCGCTCCGCCGTCCCGTCGGTGTAGCGGTTGGCGGTGTCGATGAAGGTGCCGCCCGCCTCCGCGAAGCGCTCGAAGATCCGCCGGCTCTCCACCCGGCTCGCGCCCCATCCCCATTCGGGACCGAATGTCATCGTCCCCAGGACGGCCTCGGAGACGCGGAGGCCACTGGGGCCCAGCAGTCGGTGGCGCATGCTGTCCTCCCTCTCGTACCCCCTGGTGCGGCGCATGGCCGGGCGCCCGGCGGGCGCGGGCCGCCGGCCCGCCGGGCGCCGCCGCGGATCCTCAGGTGGGATCCCAACGGTCGGCGTACTCCGGACTGGCGACCACCGGTAGGCGCCCGCGCAGGAACAGCCGGTCCTCCTCCAACCAACTCGGCAGCTTGAGGCTCAGGCCTAGCTCGTCGATGGGCTCGTCGACGGTGAAGCCGGGGCCGTCCGTAGCCACCTCCAACAGCGTGCCCCCCGGCTCGTGGAAGAAGGTGGTGTGGAAGTACACCCGGTCCTGCAGCTTGGCGATGGGGGCGCCCGCCGCCAACGCACCCTCGCGCGCCAGCGCCATGCCGGCCTCGTCGTCGGAACGGAAGGCGACGTGGTGCACGCTGCCGCTGCCGAGGCGCCCCGGCAGCGCGTCGGAGGACACACTGAGGTCGACGAACGAGGCGAGCTCGCCCTGCGCGGCGCGCAGGCGGCTGCGGGTGCGGCCCCCTTCCCGCTCGTCGGCGACGAGATCGAGCCCGAGTGTCTCCTGGAGGAACGTGCGCGTCGGGTCGAGCGCGTTCACCCGCAGCGTGACGGCGTCCAGCGCCTGGATCGCGTGATCGGCCGCGATGGGCCCCTTGTCCCAGGGCTCGCCCACCGCCCGGCGAGGGCGCTCGACCAGTTCGAGCGGCACGCCGTCGGGATCCGGGAACACCAGCACGCGCTCTCCGAAACGGCTGCGGTGCTCGAGAGGGACGCCGCTCTGCCCCAGGCGTTGCTCCCAGAACGGGAGGCTCCCCGGCGGCACCGCCAACGCCACGGCGATGGCCTCGCCGGCCCCGCGCATGCCGGCGCCGGCCCCCGGCCAGGCGAAGAAGCTGAGCAGCGTGCCGGGCGTGCCCATCCGATCCCCGTAGTACAGGTGGTACGTCTGCGGGTCGTCGAGGTTGACGGTGCGCTTCACGAGCCGCAGCCCGAGCGTACGGACGTAGAACTCGGCGTTCTCCTGCGGCCGCGTGGCGATGGCGGTGACATGGTGCAATCCGCGCGTGCGGAAGGGCATGGC
The DNA here is from genome assembly GCA_963739805.1 of uncultured Trueperaceae bacterium. GTDB lineage: Bacteria > Deinococcota > Deinococci > Deinococcales > Trueperaceae > CAVUBJ01. Next base: position 1,064,192 of record CAVUBJ010000009.1, on the reverse strand, counting down.
GTTCCTCCTAGCGACCTCCAGGCGGCCGCTCGCTCGGCCCAGGCCGCGGGCGCGACCGGGATCTGCGAGGCGCCCGGGACGCGCCGCGCGCGTCGGGCGACGAGAGGAGGTGCGCCTTCTTCGGGCCGGGCGGGCCGCGGAGCCCGTCCGGGATCACGGTAGCGCCGGCGGTGGGGGCCGTCAAGCGCTGACGGCACGGGCATCGGCCGCCGGCGGCGGAGGCGCGGCCGTGCCCGGAGCGCATCCCGCCCGCGGCGGGTCGTGCGCGCGTCCCGCCGCGGGCGCAGCGCGTCCTAGGCTGGAGCCATGTGGCCCGATGACTTCGTATGGCGTGGACCGGTCGGAGCTCCCGAGAGCTGGGGCAAGCCCGGCCTGGTGATGCTGTTCAACCTGGAGTGCGCCGCCTGCATCGCGCGTGGTGTGCCCTTATTGAAGCGCCTGGCGGCGGAGCACGGGGACGCGCTGCAGCTGGTCATGGTGCACACGGCCTACGGCCACCGGAGGATCACGCGCGAGCGGGTGGCGCCCACGCTGGAGCACTTCGCGTCGAGCTTCGCCCGGCTCGAGCTGCCCATCGCGCTCGACCTCGACGGCACGCTGGCCGAGGCGTGGGGCGCGGCGGGCACCCCCCACTGGTTCGCCTTCGACGTGCAAGGGCGGAGGGTCCGCAGCATCTACGGCTCACAGGAGAACGCGCAGACGCGCCTGGAGTACCTGCTCGACGCGTTGGTTGCGGGGAAGGTCACGCCGGACGCCGACGCCTCGGCCGGGACCGCCTGAGGCCCGGACGGGCCAAGTGGCTGCGCGCGGGGCGCCCCGCACGTAGCCCGCACCGCGCCCGTCCGGCCCGCATGCGGGGCGTGCGGTTGCGGCGCGCACGCCGGATGCGGGACCGCGATTCAGCGCTTGCGCTGCCAGAACCAGAGCAGCAGCGCCCCGCTGCCGATCAGTGCCAGCGGGAGCATCCAGCCGGAGCTCCCACCGGGGTCGTTCACCAATACGGTGAGGAAGATCCAGCCCAGCGCGGGGTAGAGCGCCCAGCGCTGCCCGCCCCGCCCGCGGGGCAGCAGGTAGAGCGCCGTGAACGTCGCCGCGAAGCCGAGGAACAGCAACGGGGAAGCGTCCCAGCGCGGGAACAGCTCCTCGGAGGTGGCGACCAGGCCGACGCTGGCCAGCACGCCGGCGGGGATGAGCGCCCACCAGCCGCGCGGGCGGGCGAGGTAGATCACCAGGAACGCCATGGCGGGGTAGCCGAGCGCGGCGGTGCCCGCGAAGCGGCCTGCCGTGGGTATGGCCACCGCGCCGATGGCCGCGAACACCACGATGCGCTGCCACATGGGCCAGCGCCCGGCGCTGCCGAACCACGCCAGCCCGCCGGCGGCGAACAGCAGGGCGACCCGCAGGAAGGCCGGGACCGCACCCAGGTCGCCGAGTCGGCCGAGCACCAACAGCACACCCAGCAGCAGTAGGACGGCGCCGATCAGGGTCGTGCGCCTGAGCTCAGACATCTCCGTGCTCCCTGGCGCTCGGCGGTACGGACCCCGCGTCCGCCGCTACGGCGCTGGCGGGGCAGGGCGCCTCGACCGTCAATCGGGTGCCCTCCCCCTCGCGGCTCCACAGGTCGAGCGATCCGCCCAGCGACGCCACGCGCTCGCGCATCGAGGTGAGACCCAGATGCCCGGGGTGGTCGGCGGCCGCATCGAAGCCCGCGCCGTCGTCCTCGATCACGAGCGTGACGCGCTGCTCGCCGCGCCGCAAGGCGACCCGCACCCGGGAGGCGCGCGCGTGCTTGACGACGTTGTGTAGAGCCTCCTGGGCGACGCGGTAGAGCACCTGCTTGCTGGCGAAGGGGAGCTCGGGTTCCTCCGTGGCCGCGAGGCTCACGTCGATGCCGTGGCGCGTCTCCATGGCGTCGAGCTGCTTGCGGAGCACCCCGATCAACCCCTCCTGCTCCAGGGACTCGGGCCGCAGTACGAAGATCAGCGCGCGCATCTCCTTGAGCCCCGCCTGGGCGAGGTTCTCGACGTAGGCGAGGGCGTCGCGCGCAGCCTCCACGGAGCCGTCGAGGGTGCGTTGCGCCGTGTGGGTGCCGAGAAGGATGCCGTAGAGCGCCTGGCTGACGGAGTCGTGCAGCTCGCGCGCCAGATGCTGGCGCTCCTCGAAGGCGGCCTGGTCCTGGGCCTTCTGCGACAGGTGGGCGTTCTCCATCGCCACACCGAGCTGCGTGGCGAAGGCGCTCACCACGCCGAGGCGCTCATCGGCCAGGGGCTCGAGCGTCGTGAGGAGCAGGACGCCCGTCGCTGCGTCGCGCACCACCACGGGCAGCGCCACGGTGGGCATCGCCGCCGCCTCCACGGCTTTGGGCGCCCTGGTGCGCAGCGCGTGCGCCATGGCCTCGACCGCGGCCGGAGGTTCCTCGCCGCGGCCGGCGAGGCGACGGAAGTCGTCGTCCAGCCCGGGCTCGAAGACGGTCGCCCCGGGCGAGCGCACCGCGAACGCGAGGCGTGCGAGGATCTGCTCGAGCATCGGCAGCAGCTCGAGCGACAGGGCGGTGCTGTTGGACAGCTCCAGCAGTGCCTCGAGGTCCGCAGTGCGCTCCGTGACGCGATTCTCGAGCTGCGTGCGCGCCTCCGCCCGCTCGGTGATGTCGCTGATCGAGCCCGCCACCCGCTGGGCGCGCCCGTCGGGTCCGCGCAGCGCCGCGCCGCGGGCGAGCATCCAGCGCCAGCCGCCGTCCGCGTGGCGCAGCCGGTGCTCGAGCTCGAAGGTCGGCGCGTCACCCGAGGCGTGCGCCCGCAGCGCGTGCTCGAGCGCGTCGCGGTCGTCGGGGTGCGCCAACCCCAGCCAACCGGCCACGGTGGGCGGGATGCTCCCCTCCGGGTAGCCCAGCATCCCGTGGAAGCGCGGCGCCAGGTAGAGCGTGTCGGCCGCCGGGTCCCAGTCGAAGATGCCGTCGTTTGCCCCGCGGATGGCGAGCTGGTAGCGCTCCTCGCTGACGCGCAGGGCCTCGTTGGCCTCGAGCAGCTCGCGCGCCCGTTGCGCCAGGCCCACCGACATCCGGTTGAATGTCTCGGCCAGCACGCCGAGCTCGCTGCGGGAGGTCACCGGCAGCGTGACGCCGAGCTTGCCCGCCGCCAGCTCCTGGGTGCCGCGGAGCAGGGCGGCGATGGGCTCCGTCAGCAGGCTGCGGCTGAACACGGTGGCCCCCACCAGCGTGAAGAGGAATACCGCGACGAGGTTGATGAGCGAAGAGCGCAGGATGGCCGACAACGCCACGGGCTCCTCCCGCGTGGCCGAGACGGGACCGGGGTTCAGGGCAGGCTCTGTGGCGCTCGGGCGCGGCACGTCCACCACGCCCACGCGCGCCTGCGTGATGCTGCGGCTGAGCTGCACCGCGGTGGCGCCGGCCAACACCGCCACGACCACCAGGATCAACAGCGTGAGGCGGGTCTGCAGACGATGGAAGAAGGGGATCTCGTCCATGGCGGGCTCCCGGGGATGGGGTGCCTACTCCAACCCGGCGATCCCTTCCTTGAGGGCGAACAGGGCGGCCTGGGTGCGGCTCTGGAGCCCGAGCTTGGACAGGACGCTGGAGACGTGGGTCTTCACGGTGACCTCCGAGACTCCGAGGTCGTCGGCGATGGCGCGGTTGGTGAGCCCCTTGGCGACCAGGCGCAGCGTGTCGGTCTCGCGCCCGGTGAGCGACTCGCGCATCTCCGGCGTGCGAACCTCCCGCACCAGGCGCTTCTGCACCTTCGGGTCGAAGCGCACCTCGCCGCGCGAGGCGGCCACGATGGCGTCGAACAGGGCCTCCGGCCCGGTCTCCTTGAGCAGGTACGCGGCGGCGCCGGCCTCTACCGCGTCGATCACGATGCGGTCCTCGAGCACGCTGGTGAGGGCCACCACCTCCACCTCAGGGTGGTCGCGCTTGATGGCGCGGGTGGCCTCCACGCCGGTCATGACCGGCATCAGCAGGTCCATCAGCACCACCTGCGGCCGCGCCTCGGGGATGCGCTCCAGCGCCTCGCGCCCGTTGGCGGCCTCGCCCACCACGATGAAACGAGGCTCCAGGGAGAGCACCATGCGCAGCCCCTGGCGGACCACGGTGTGGTCGTCCACCAGCAGGACGCGGATCGGGTCGTCGTTCGTCACGGCATCGCTCATTCGGGGTCCTCGCGCGTGGGTTCCGGCCTGGCGGCGGGCTTGCTCGGTCCACCTTAGCCCCTGTCGCGCCGGCGCGGCCTCCACCTTTGGTAGGAAGCCGCGGCTCCACCCTTGGGCCGAGGCGCTCCGGGCGCCGGGCGCCTACCGTGGTGCTCGGAGGATGACACCATGACCGTACCGACCGGACAGAACCCCGCAGGGCGCGATCCCAACGACGCCGAACGGCGCCTCGAGGACACGCCCACCCCACCGCGCCACGACCCACCCCGCCGCTTCTTCGGCATGGACATCGGCGGCGAGCAGATCGGCCTGCTGCTGGTGATTCTCGGCGGCCTTGCGCTGCTCTCCAACGTCGGCCTGTTCCGAGGCCTCGGCAACGTGTTCGGCGCCCTGCTGTTCGCGGCCGGCGGCGCGCTGCTGGTGCGCTACTACGACCGCAAGCCCGAGCGCACGGTGGCGCTGATCTTCGGCTTCGCCATGTTCGGGCTCGCCGGCGCGGCCATCGGCGGCCGCCTTGCGGGCTTCTTCTTCCTCGGCCTCCTCGGCCTCGGCTTCGCCGCCATCTACAGCAACGACCGGCGCCAATGGTGGTCGCTGATCCCGGCCGGCGTGCTCGCCTCGCTGGCGGTCGTGGCGGGCCTGGAGTCGCTGTTCCCGCGCTACGACGTGGGGCCGGTGCTGTTCCTCGGTTTCGCCGCGACCTTCGCGCTGCTCACCCGCCTGCCGGAGCGGCCGCAATCGTGGGCCATCTACCCGGCCATCGCCTGCGCCATCATCGCGCTCATGGCGCTGACCGTCGGGGGAAGCTGGCTGCTCCCGCTGATCCTCATCGCGGGCGGCGTCTACCTTCTCACGCAGCGCCGGCGGGAGCCGGTGGTGAACCCGCCCACGGCGGAGGCCGGCTCCAGCTTCGCGCCACCCACCCCGCCTGCCCCGTCGGCGCCTGCCCCGTCGGCGCCCAGCCCGTCGACGCCCAGCCCGTCGACGCCCAGCCCGTCGACCCCGGCCGCGACCAGCGACGAGGCGCCCGACGCAGGGCCGGACGAGGAGCGCCGCGGCTGAGGCGCGGCCGGCGGCGCCCGGGAGGGCGCGGAGCGCCGCCTCCGCGTCATCGACGCGAGCCGGCGGCGGCGTCCGCGGCCCCCGCCGCCGGTGCACGCGTACGACAACCCCCCGCCGCCGGAAGGCGGCGGGGGGCGCGTCTCGTATGCGGCCACCTGGTGTGTGTCGCGCCCGGGGGCCGTCGCGCCCCTGCGCCGGGCCGGGATATGGCGTAACGCATGGCACCCGCGACCCGGGCCCGCATAGGCTCACGGCATGACCGAAGCGTCGGCAAGGCGCACCGCGATGGGACCTTTCCGTTCCGGCGTCCTGGTTGCGCTCGTTGCCGGCGCCGTGGCGTTGCTCGGTGGCTGCGGCGGCCCGGGCGGCTACACGGCCGAGGCCACGACGCTGCTGGCGCTCGTCAACGAGGCGCGCGCCACGGCGAGGGACTGCGGCACCACGCGCTACGGCGCGGTGCCCGCCCTGACGCTCGAGCGGCGACTGACGCGCGCCGCCCAGGCCCACAGCGAGGACATGCTGGCGTCGGAGCGCATGAGCCATACGGGATCCGACGGCAGCAACGTGCAGCAGCGCATCGAGCGCCAGGGCTACGCCTGGTCGACGCTCGGGGAGAACGTCGCCTGGGGCTACCCCACGCCCGCCTCCGCCATGGCCGGCTGGCTCGGCAGCGCCGGCCACTGCAAGAACATCATGAACCCGGAATTCGAGGAGCTGGGCCCCGGGGCCGCAGAGAACTACTGGACGCTCGACTTCGCCGCCCCGCGCTAGCGGCGCGGCCTGGCGCCACACGACGGTCGCCGATGCCACCCCCGCTTGCGCGCGGGGCGGCTCCTGGGCTAAGATTGCAAGGCTGTGCGCTCGTGGGCTGCCCCTCCGCATCCGTGGAGGTCGACGCAGGAGGCTCCCCGGGCGATCCAAGGATTCCTAGCCCAACCCTGCGGGAGACGACGATGAAGTACAACAAAGGCGCCATCCTGCGCTCCATAGAGCAGCCCTCCATGCGCGACGACGTGCCCGACTTCGATTCGGGCGACACCGTGCGCGTCGACTACAAGGTCGTCGAGGGCAACCGGAGCCGCATCCAGGCCTTCGAGGGCGTGGTCATCGCCAAGAAGAACGGCAAGGGCGCGCGCGCGAGCGTGACCGTCCGCAAGGTGTCGTTCGGCGAGGGCGTCGAGCGCGTCTTCCCGATCCACTCGCCCCTCATCGACAAGATCGAAGTGGTGCGCCGCGGCCGCACGCGCCGCGCGAAGCTGTACTACCTGCGCGACCTCCGCGGCAAGGCCGCCCGCCTGCGCACCGACGTCGGCCGCCAGGAGCGCGACCGTGCCAAGGCGCGCGCCGCCCGCGAGGCCGCCGGCAACAAGTAACGCTGTCCTACTGGTTCCCGCGGGCGTTCTTGACACCCCGGGAACCAGCCGCTAGACTTCTCTTTGCCTGGCGCGCCAGGCGCGCCTGCTGTCGCAGGCGGACAATCCATCCCATGGGGCTGTGGCGCAGTTGGGAGCGCGTCTGAATGGCATTCAGAAGGTCAGGGGTTCGAATCCCCTCAGCTCCACCAAGCGAAGGCCGCGATCTCTTGTGATCGCGGCCTCTCTCCTTCTCCGTCTGTGCAACTACCGGACAACTACCGAAGCGCTTGGCGAAGGGCGGACTGCGTGCGACCGTGCGCGGGTGGTAAGCGATCGGCGTCTCTACTGGGTTGACGCGCTCCACGTCGTTGCGCTGCTCCAACGGCAACTCGACGTGCCGCAGGACGCTTCGTTGTCCGCGCTCATGGGCGCATCGGCAGGCGCGCACCCTATGTGCGGACCTCGATAAGGAAGCTGGCCACTAGGATGAACGCGGTAGCCGCGCTCACGGGCGCGCTGCCCACCGACAGCATGACGACGCGGTCCAAGCCCTCGATTCGTGGGGCTACGCCTGCCGCCAGCACCACGCCGGCGGCGAACACACACGCGAAGAGGGGTCCGGCACGAAGGTAGTTGCGTCGATCGCTTGGCGCGTGTGAAGGGGTGGGGTGCGTCACCTGACCGGCGCAGAAGCGTTCTGAAGTCACTTGTGGATCCTTTCCGCACCGTGCTTGGTGCTCGTGTACTCACTATCTGCGCTACCCTGGTGGAGACGGAAGGTGCGGATTCAAGCAGCCTGACGATCATTTCGTAACCGGCGGCCGCGATCGACGACCCTCGCATTCCCTGACCCGGCCCGTTCCTCGCGCACGCGAGGCGATCGCGGACGCCAGCGACGGATGCCTCGACCGCGCTTCGCCTGAACCCCGTCACGCCCTTGCCGGGGTTCTTGCGTTTGGCCCACGGACACCTACGCAAACACCTACGATGGGTGATCCTGCTGTTCGAGCCAGGCGTCGAGGCTGGCCGGGGTGCGATCGCGTTGGCGCTCGAGCGCGTGCCCCCAAATATCGAGCGTAATGCTGGGTCTGGAGTGACCGACACGTTGCGCGACCTCAAGGGGCTCCCAACCTTGCTCGAAGAGCTGGCTGAGGTAATGGTGCCTCATGTCGTGCAACCGGGCTGGCCGCACGCGAGCCTGTGACTGTAGGCGCAGCCGAATTCGAGTCACGTTGCGTTGGCCAAAGGGGGTGCCTACCGTGGAAGTGAAAGCTAGCCCCGTATCTGGCCAGAACCCGCCGCCCCCGGTGTACTGCTGGGCCTCGTGCCCGTGTGGAGTCGGCGGTGCTCCCCTGGACACTACGCGCCTGGCGCCGTATCGCCCCCGCGAATCAGCGCGGCGAACGCGACAGCACCACCGATCGCCAATACCACCACTGGGAGCGAGAACCCCATGATCGGCCTGAACATGGCGTTGCCGCCGTCCACGCCGTCGATGATTGCGGTTTGGAGCCGTCCGAACAACGGTCCGGTAGCCAGTGCACCGAGGATCGCCGCACCAAACCAGCGCATGCGCGTCCGAGGGCCGGCGAGACGGATCGTCGCGGCGACGAGTCCGGCGGCTGCAAGGAGTCCGAAGGCGCTGGCGACCAGCCACCACGGAATCCCCGTATGGGCCTCCAGCATCGTTTCGTCCGCACCGCCCCCTCGCAGGGCGCCTACCAGCTCGTAGAGCATCAGCGTCAAGCCGTTCACGAACGCGACCAGCACACCCGCCGTGCGTACTGACGAGGAGGGGGAGCGTGATCCCAGCCATAGTCCGACGGCGATGGCGACGATCTGCGCCAGGGGACCCGCGGCGAGGAAGGCAGACCACTCGGCATTCGACCCGGGGAGTGAGCCGAGATGGAGCCAGCCGGAATCTCCTGAGGGTGCTTCGAACCGCGTCCAGCTGCAGGGCTCGACCGGCGTCCGGTCCCACAACTGCACCAGGGCGGTGATCCCCCAGACGGGTCGCCGGCCCGCCCTCGACAGCACGAGCCAGTGGCCGGCCTCGTGCAGTATCTGCCCGGCGACCAGATTCGCCAGCGCGGCCGCTGCCACGAGGCGGGCGAAGGGCCGCACATCCGGAACGTCGAGGTCGGCGGTCGCGACGCGATGCGCTGGCCTCCTCACTCAGCTACCTCCTGATTCGCGGGCCTTGCGATCCGTGGATCACGACCTGGGCCGCGGCGCCGCGGCCAGACGATCTGCGCCCGTCCACACCAAGACCCGGCGAGACGATCTTGCATGCGTCATCTAATCATCTCGCAATTCCATCGTCGCGTTGCGAAGGACCGCCTCGAGGCGGTCCGCGGCACGCTCATCGGGGCCCAGGTTCAGATCTCGTCCCATGCGCTCTTCGAGCTCAAGCGGGACCCGGTCAAACCTTCGTCGTTGGTGACTTCGAACCTCATCTCGTGGCCAATATGCGGTGGGGCTTCTCGCGCGAGGCGACTCGGCGTGTTCACGTTGCGTCTTTAGCCATGCCTTGTAGGCGTCGATCTCACGAGAGCGAACGCACCAGCGCCTGCAGGCTGGCCTGAAGGGCTGGTCCGGCCATGGGCTCACCGTGTCCGCCGGCTAGGACACGCGGTTGAAGTTGTGCGAGCGAGGCAACGGATTGCTTTGCGAGTCGCCAGTTCCACGTTACGTAGCGGGGCGGTGGCGACAGGCGCGGTTTCCGGAAGAGCAGGCCCGGCAGGGAGTTCAGGTCAACCGTTACGATCGCGTCGCCGGTGAGAAGGACGCCATCGCTTGGTCTGTAGTAGGAGGCGTGTCCGGGCGTATGACCGGGGCTGGGGACGCAGCGCCATTCGGGAAGAGCAGGTGGTGGTTTGCCTGGGTCGAGGGGGAGCACCACATCGGCGAGGCTGCTCGCTGCGAGGGTCGCCTCTCTCCTGGATGCTGGCAGGACCCGCAGGAGCGGAAGGACCAGCCAGCGATCGAGTGGGTTCGGGTAGCGGCGCACTTCGGCGAGGTCGCCGCGCGTGAGCGGCAGCTCCTCGGGGCGGAGGTGGAGTGGGCACCTCCAGACTGAGCTGAGCTCGCGGCCCGAGCCGGCGTGGTCGGGATGGCTGTGCGTGAGTAGGATGGCTGCTGCGGGAGTGTCGGAGCCGAACAGCGCCGAGGCCGCCGCGAGGATTGCGGCGGCGCAGCCCTGGCTGCCGGTGTCGATCAGTACCCACGAAGGTCCTGCACGCACGAAGTACACGTTCGAGCGCATGAGGCCCTTGCCCACGGGTAGCCAGTGCACGCCCGGGGCGATTGCTTCCGGTGCCGGCCGGCTTGCGGCCTCGTCGCTTCCGGCCTGTGTTCGCTTCGGCACTTCGGTCGAGGTCGTCAAGGCAACCTCCGTGGCTCGCCAAGGGCCGGCAGGTGGTAACGGTATTCCTTCAGGTTGCGTCCGTCACGTTCCGTGGCCCCGTGTCGTCCGAGTATTGCGGCCTCGACCTCGCTTGCATAGTTGCGATTGCCCTCGGTGGCCGGTTGGCCGCTAGGGATGCGTCGCCCTTGCCGGGAATGCTGCGGTCCGCACCTTGGACTATGGCGTCAACCCAAGGGGGGCCTCGGGTCGTTCGCCGGGTCACCTGAGTCGGCGATACCGGATGTGGGTGGCCAGCGGCGAGTGAAGCACCTCGACCGGCTCGAAGCCGAAGGATTGCATCCCGTCGAAGATGCGTTCGCCCGATCCGAGCAAGACCGGTGCGATGTCCAGGGTGAGCTCGTCGATCACCCCGGCGGCCAACGCTTGCCGGACGGTCGAGGCGCCGCCGGCGATGTCCACACCCTTGTCCCCGGCGGCCTCGCGCGCTGCGGTGTAGGCCGCGTCGAAGCCCTCGGTGACGAAGTGGAAGCTGGTTCCGCCGTCCATCTGGATCGGGTCGCGGCGATGGTGCGTGAGCACGAAGACCGGCGCGTGGTACGGCGGTTCGGTGCCCCACCAGCCCGACCAGTCCTCGTCCCAGTCGCCGCGGACCGGCCCGAACATGTTCCGCCCCATCACGTACGCGCCCCGGGGGCGCATGAGCCATCGGTTCGCAACCTTGTCGGCGTCGGTGGCTCGAGGGTCGCCCATGTGCCAGCCGTGCAGTTCCTGCCCTCGCTTCCCGAGGGGGTTCTCCCGGCTCTGTTCCGGCCCGGCGACGAAGCCGTCCAGCGAGATGGACATGTGACAGGTGGTGTCGGGCACCGCGAACCTCCTGAGTGATTGCGAATGGCGGTCAATTGTATGGATGGTACTACGGGCGGCCTCAGTCTTTCAGCGCAACGCTCGGCCCTCTTGCGTGATGCAGGGTCGGCGGGAGTCCGCGAGATGCGATGGCCAAGACCAGCGGGTGGGTAGACGCTTCGGCAACGATGAGCGACTTCATTCGTGCGGGTGCTTGCCGGAGGGGTGCTCGTACCTGGACTTCGCACGACTGCTCTGCATGCATGTCAACCAGCGCGCAGGACGTCTGACGCTCATCGCATTCCTCAAGCCACAACCGCAGCCCTGAGCGGCGCCTCACCACCGGCCGCTCGCGCCGCGCTCCGAACACGCGGTAGATCGCGTTCAAGGAACGAGCGACCTCCGCCGCGATCTCCGGGTACGCGTGGCCCTCCAGCATCCGCCGGTACATCCGCAGCCGCTCCTCGTTGCTGAAGCGGCGGCCCTCCCAACCCTGGATCTGTCCATCGCACCTCCCGAACTCCCGCGGACCCTACGTTCACGTCAACAGGCAAGGTGTTGCGATGGTCAATTCAGACCGCCCAGTCTGCTCATTGTGCGAGCACACCAGACAGAGCGCGGGGTTGTCGCCCACTTGCACCGGAACCCCCTATCATGATGAATCCGGGGTCGGTCATGTGGCAACTGCCAAGTCGAACCGCTCGGACGGGCCGGTCAAGGTCTTGAACGAGCCCGGATTCAAGGAGGTCATGGATCGATGACCGTCACCAGGATTGTTGCAAATCTGAGCGCACCCGAGCCGGCGGAGCTTGCGGACTTCTATGTGGACGTCTTCGGTCTCCGGACGTCATTGGACATGGGCTGGATTGCATTTCTTGAAAGCACGGCAACTCAGAAGATCGAACTGCACGCCGCTGCGGAAGGAGGATCCGGGAGCGAGCTGCCGGTGATTTCGATTGGGGTCGACGATTTGGACGCCTCGGTCACTGCTGTGGGCGCCGCTGGGGCGGAGGTGGTCTATGGCCCCGTCAAAGAGCCTTGGGGCCCCCGGCGGTTCTTCTTCCGTGATCCGGCCGGTAACCTCATCAATGTCGTCGACCATTGAGGGCCCCAGGGGGTGTCTCCAGCGTTCTCGCGACAACGTCGGCTTCGCAGAAGCGACAAGCCACTTGCGGGCAGGTTTCCGATAGGCGCCGGTGGCAGGCCGCCGGAAGATGACCCAGCTACGTTGTGGGGATTGCCGCGGCTGTGCCGGAATCGAATGCCAGTGCGATGGCGCCCGCGGCCCCGCGCGATTCAGGTCGTCTCGGCCACGTCCTCATCCTCGGTGATGTCGGGCTCGGCACGACCCGGTTCGACGGCCTCCAGCGAGCGTGCCATGGGCCGCGCCCGCCGATCGATCCGCAGGTCGAAGACGTCGGGGCGGCCGTAGTGCCCGGCCACGTCGAGCTGGTACCGGCTCCCACGCCACGACGCCGGGTCGATCTCGGCGTAGAGGACGCCCTCCTCCTTGTTCAGCGGTCCGGCCAGCATCTTCCCGTCGGGGTCGACGATGGCGCTGTCACCCGGGTTGAGCCAGTCGGTGTCGGGCAGGAGTCGTTTGAACTCGTAGCGGTCCGGGATGAGGTCCCGATGGAAGGGCGTGCAGGCGCTGACGACCACCACGCGCCCCTCCTTGGCGATGTGCCGGAGCGTGCTCAACCACGGTTCGCCACGGTCCCAGGTGGGGGTGGCCAGGATCTCGGCGCCCCAGGCGTAGAGCGCGTAGCGCGCCAGCGGCATGTAGTTCTCCCAACAGATGAGGCTGCCCAGGCGCGCCTCGTCGAGCTCGACCACATCGAGGGTGCTGCCGTCGCCGGAGGCGTGGATGAGGCGCTCGGATTGAGTGGGCACGAGCTTGCGGTGACGCGATCGCAAGCGGCCGCCCGCATCGAACACCAGCACCGTGTTGTACAGGCTGGTCCCGCTCGCCTCGCGGTTGATCTCGTTGATGCCCATGACCACGTTGATGCCCGCCTCCCGGGCGGCGCGGCCGAGCCGTTCGGTGACCGGACCCGGCACGGTGACGGCGTTGTCGAGGAGCTCGGCGTAGAGCGGCCGCAGCACGGGGCTCGAGTAGGCGGGGATGAACCAGGACCACAAGGGGTAGGTAGGGAGGAACCCCTCTGGGAACACGGCCAAGCTGGCTCCCTTGGCGGCCACCTCGTGGATGAGCCCGCAGGCCTTCTCCAAGCTGGCCGCGAGATCGAGGAAGACGGGGGCGGCTTGGACGGCGGCGACGACGAAGGGCGCACGCGACGGCTCGGACACTAGGACCTCCCGGTGGGAACGCGATCAGCGGGGAGAAGCGGCGGGTTTGGCGAAGCACAACGGATTTGTCAAGTATGGGCGCGCTGCACGCGCGCGTCAACCCTGGGCTTCGCCGTGTGGCCGCAGGCGCCGGTGTCCCAGGGCCGCGGCACGAACCAGGCCGCAACACGACCCAGGCCGCGGCCTGGTCCATCTTGTGGAGGCTCCACCTCGAGAGACCCACCGCCACCGCGCCGCTCGTCCCCGGCCGAGGAGGCCCCGCTGCGTCGCGGTTCGCCCTGACGCCGGCCCCGCGGCCGCCGGCCCCGTGGGCCCCACGGCGCTCGATGTTCTTTGGCCCTCACGGCCTCCCACCGCAACAATGCTTGACCTTGCGTCCGCTACCGCAAGGACAACGCTCGTTCGGGCCGGGTGCCCTTGCGGAGGGCGCGCGTGCGGCCGCGGGGGCGGCCACCCAGCCCATCACGTTGGCAGGCGCCCGGCCGGCGCGCAACTGCGATGCCATGAACTCCATCGTGGCTGCGGTGTGGCGGAAGAACGCGAAGTACCCCCGGCAGAGGGCGTTGAGACCGGGCTCGCCGTCCTTCGTCCTCAGGACCCGATCCTTGGGGCACCCCCCGTGGCACAGCCAACGCACCTCACAGCTCCGGCACTGCCCTGGCAAGGTGGACCGTTTCGCCTCCCCGAACGCTCGCTGGCGCTCGCTGCCCACCAGGTCCGCCAACGGCAGCTCGGTGAGGTTGCCGAGCAGGTAACGCGGTTCCACGAAGTGATCGCAGCTGTAGACGTCGCCGGTGTGCTCCAACGCCAGCGCGTGGCCGCACGTCTCGTCGAAGACGCACAAGCCTCCACCCTCCCCGACGTACTTCGCCAGCGTCACGTCGAAGAGCTGCACGAAGACCTCGCCCACATCGCGCGTCACCCACTCCTCGTAGACCGTGTTCAGGAACCGACCGAAGCTCGGCCCTTCCACCGAGCGGCCCGTCAGCGCGGACCCCTCCTGGAAGCCCGTGTCGTTGTCACGCTCGACGATCGGGATGAACTGGAGGTAGCGGGCACCGACCTCGTCCCGCAGGAAGCGGTACACGCGCAGCGGATGTGCGGCATTCGCTCGGTGTACCGTCGTCAGCACGTTGAACGGCACGTCGTGCCGCTTCAGGACGTCGAGTCCGGCCATGACCCGGTCGAAGCTTCCCGCCGCGCCCTTGTCGACCCGGTAGGCGTCGTGGAGCTCCCGCGGACCGTCGATGCTGATCCCCACGAGCACGTCGTGCTCCCGCAGGAAGGCGCCCCAGCGGTCGTCGAGGCGCGTGGCGTTGGTCTGCAGCGCGTTGTGGATGCGCATGCCGGGTCGCCGGTAGCGCCGCTGAAGGGCGAACGCCCGCTCGAAGAACTCGAGGCCCAGCAGGGTCGGCTCGCCTCCCTGCCATGCGAACGTCACCTCGGGGACCGGCTGCGCGTGAATCATCTGGCGCACGTAGGCATCGAGGGTCTCCTCGGACATCCGGAAGTCCGAGCCCGGGTAGAGGCGCTCCTTGCTCAGGAAGTAGCAGTACGCGCAGTCGAGGTTGCAGATGGCCCCGGTGGGTTTGGCCATGAGGTGGAAGGGGGCGAGGGCGGTCACGACTAGGGCAGCACCGGATCGGAGAGCGATGCCCACCCCGCCCCGGCCAGTGCCCGTTCCAGCTCATGTCGCAGGCGCCGGGCCACCTGGGGGTGCCCGGTGAGTACGTCGTCGGTCTCCGTCGGGTCCCGGGACAGATGGTAGAGCCGCGCGCCGAGCTCAACGCCACCGTCGTCGAACGGGACGTGGAGTTTCCAGTCGTCGTGCAAGACCGCCCACGCCCCGATGCGGCGCGTGGCGCCGCCGCACTCCAGCAGGACGGGTCCGCGTTCGGCGGCGTCGACGCCGCCGAGCCATGCCGAGACCTGGGAGGTGCCGTCCACCGCCACGCCGGGAGCGAGGGGCGCATCGACGAGCTGTGCCAGCGTCGGGAAGAGGTCCGTGTGGAGCACGGGGACGTGCGACGTGCTCCCGGGTCGGACGCGTCCGGGCCATCGGAGCACGGTCGGCACGCGAAGGCCCCCTTCCCAGACCGTGTTCTTCCGTCCTCGGAGGGCCCCGGTCGGTCGGTGCCCGCTCGGCCCCTGCTCGTACTGCGGGCCGTGGTCGCTGGTGACGAGCAACAGCGTGTCGGGTGCGAGCCCGAGGCGATCGATGGCCGCGAGGAGGCGCCCCACTCCGGCGTCGAACGCGGCCGCCATGTCGCCGCGCGCCCCGTCCCCACTCACGCCCTCCATTCCGGACGGAGCGACCCATGGGTTGTGCGGGGCCGACAGGGCGACGTTCAGGAACAGGGGTGGCCCATCACCCGAGGCGGCATGATCCTCCAGGAAGCCGATGGCCGCGTCCACCAAGGTGTCGTCGACCGTACTCACGTCCCAGTCGCGGGCCATGGGCCCGGGCACCACGCCGGGCAGGGCATTCAGCCACGCCGGAGTCCGGTCGCTGAGGTCGGACACGAAGTGGTCATCCTCGATGAAACCGTAGGGCGGATCGGAGGTGCAGCAACCCGCGGTGCCGAAGAAGCGTTCGAACCCTATGGCGAGCGGCCCGCCCGAGAGGGTGCCCGCGGCGTCGAGATCGTCGCCGGAGCGCGTCCACCCGCCGCCCAGCGCGGGGTACTCCAGTCCCAGGTGCCACTTGCCCACCAGCACCGTGCGGTAGCCTGCGCTCCGGAGCGCGGCCGGTAGGGTGGGCGTGGCTGCGTCCAGGATCGGCGGACCGTAGGGCTCCACGAGCGGTCGATGCTGACCGGTGCGCCAGTGCGACGCACCCGTGAGGAGGGCATGACGGCTCGGTGTGCACAGCGCCGAGGGCGTCCGCCACTGCGTGAAGCGGCGGCCCTCCCGGGCCAGGCGGTCCAGGGCCGGTGTGGGGATCAGCGACGCGGGGTGGAAGCACTGGGGATCCCCCCATCCCAGGTCGTCGGCGACGACCACCACGATGGTGCGG
Source organism: uncultured Trueperaceae bacterium (assembly GCA_963739805.1). Taxonomy (GTDB): domain Bacteria; phylum Deinococcota; class Deinococci; order Deinococcales; family Trueperaceae; genus CAVUBJ01. The sequence continues at coordinate 1,048,075 of CAVUBJ010000009.1, read as the reverse complement.
GGTGGCGGGCCTATCGCAGCATCGTCTCGCATGATCAACCGTTTCCGCCGGAGCGGCACGCGTTCCGGCCCATTCCCCGCTGCACCACGTCCCCGTCTGACCTGCGCGCCGAGGGCGCCGCAAACGTCCGTGCGCCCACGTGGCGCCCACGTAGATCGTTATACCCCTAGGGCGCGGCTCGTCGCTCAGGGCGCGGCCGCGCTTGCCGAGTGCCGCTACGAGGTACCGGCGGCCGTCACGCCGCCATCACGACTCGGCGGGCTCGCTGCTCCCCACCGCCGCCGTGGTCGCCGCCAGCCGCGACGCGTCGGAGCGGACCGCGTCGCGGAGGGCGTGCAGGGCGCGAGGGTAGAGCCCGTCCGGTAGCGGCGCGCGGCACACGTCCTCGAGAAACGGCAGCAGGTGGCGCTGCAGCATGTCGCGCCTCGCGCGCGAGAACGAGGCGGTCGGAGCGCCGCGCTCGCCGGCGAGGCGTTCGAGCTGTGCGAGCGCAGCCACGAACTCGAGCTCCACCGTGAGGTGGTCGGGCGCCTCGTCCGGCGTGTCGCCGAGCTCGAACCCGAAGAACTCGTAGAAGCGCACGAGCTCCTCGAGCAGCGCCCTGCGTGCGGCGCGGCCGCTGCGGGCATAGGCGCTCTCGTAGAGCGGCACCGGAGGCTCCGGCACACCCACCTCGAAGGTGGCGATGTAGGTTGCCTCGAGCTCGACCCCGGCATCCGCGTGTAGGTGCGGCGGTGTGCCGAGTCCCGCCCGCTCGTGCAGCTCCCGCAGCTCCGCCTCCAGCGACCCGTCAGCCAGCGCCGCGGGTAGCTCGCGCGAGGGGAAGGACAACAGGCGGGCGTAGGCCGCGTATAGCAGGGCGCACGGGCTCGCCCCGGTCTCGCCGGTCGGTACGGTCCCCCGCGCGGTGGTCCCAGGGAGCGCACCTCCGGGGGCGCCCGCCTGGGCCGCCCCCGGCGCCTCTTCGCGCGCCGGTATCTGGCTCGTCGGGGGGCCGGCCGAGGACGTCCCGCCCCGCCCGGCCCGCGTCGCGCCGCCTCTCCGGCTCATGAGGGGAGGACCAGCTCGGTCCACGCCGGGCTGAACGACTTGAGGCCCGCGCGCTCGCCGCGCGCTCCCTCCCACACACACAACGACACCTGCCAGCTGCGCCCCGCCTCGAGGGGCACGTGGTCGCGCGTCGAGGGGGGCTCGAGCGCCCGCGCGAGCACGACGTTCCAGGCTCCCTCCGCGTACGCGGCGGCGGCACGTACCGCGCCGTCGTTCACCCGTTCGGTGGTGCCGATCCCGGCCGAGGTGAGCGCGAAGGGACCGACGCCGTCCGCGCGCCAGAGCCACATGTTCACCCAGGCGTCCTCGCCCCCCATGAAGATCGGCGCGTCGGGCACGAAGGGGAGCATGACCGCGCAGGCGTCGGGGAAGTCCCCCGCCCCCGCGGAGCTCGTCGCCTTCCTCTCGACCGACCAGGTGACACGGAACGCGAGTGTGTCGCCATTGTGCACGGCGCGCAGGCGCGCGCTCGCCACCCCTCCCCAGGTACGAGCGGCGTACGCCCCCTGCATCCACGGGCTGGGTTGCATGCCCAGCGGCGCCTGGGACAGGCTCAGCTCCGCCGGCTCCGCGCCGGCCCAGACGGCGTGGCCGGGATCGAGCAGCGCCGCTTCCTGGAGATTCACGCGTACGGCCTCCACCTCACTCCTCCGTCCCGCGCGTGCTCGGAAGTGCGCCGGGCCCGGCGAAGGCGCCGAACCACGGAGCTCCCGCGCCGTCCGGTGCCGTGGGCAGTCGGAACAGGTCGCGGTAGTCGGTGACGCTCAGCAGGTCCATCAGCTCCGACCCCTCGCCGCGCCGCAGCTTGCCCAGCTCGCCCTCGAGCGTGTCGAGCGCCGGCCCGGCACCCTCACCGAACAGCCCCTCGAGGTACGCGAGCGGGATGCGGCGCGCCCCCGTAGGCCTCCCGTCGATGTCCACGGCCTCGGGCGCGGTCGGTGGGATGTAGAACACGTTGGGTTGTGTGCCGTGCTGGGGGAGCAGGGGCAACGCCACCTTCCACCGGTGCACGAGCGCGTGCAGCGGACCGTCCGGATCGTCCACCCGGCCGACCCACCGGACCTGTCCCACGCACTGCGTGCTGCAGGCGGTGGGGATGCCGGCGTCGATGCGCGGGTAGCAGAAGATGCACTTCTGCGACACCTGGGCGGCGTGGTTCCAGTAGATCTTCTTGTAGGGGCAGGCCTCGACGCAGAAGCGGTACCCGTGGCAGCGCTCCTGGCTCAGCAGGACGATCCCGTCGGCGTCGCGCTTGTACAGCGCGTTGCGTGGGCACGCGGCGACGCAGGCCGGGTGCGTGCAGTGGTTGCACAGTCGTGGCAGGTAGAAGTAGAGCGTCGCCGGGTACGGCCCGGTGCCGACGTCTTCGTCCCAGTTCACGCCCCACTGCGGCTCCTCGGTCGGGGCGAGCCTGGCCCCGGCGTCGGACCTCAGGGCGTCGTCCTCGTTGAGATCGAACGGCGCCCCGTACGCCGCCGGCGATGGCGGGTGCCCCTGGCGCCCCGTCTGGCCGTCCGGTGTCCACCCCCCGTCGGGCGCGTCCATCCCCCGAGGGTAGCCCTGCCCCGGACGGGTCTCCACATTCATCCAGTACATCGCTTCCTGCCCCTCCCGACCCGTCCACAGCGTCTTGCAGGCGACGGTGCAGGTCTGGCAGCCGATGCACTTGTTGAGATCCATCACCATGCCGAGTTGGTGCTCGCTTCGCAGCAGGTCGTCCTTGTTCAGGCGTGGGACCGGCATGTGCCCCTCCTCATGAGATCTTCTCGACCTCGACGCGCGCGTCGCGGTTGGCACCGGTGGGCCCCCAGTAGTTGGGGGCGAAGCGGAGGTGCCCGTAGCGGACGAGCTGGGTCGGATTGATGCGGAGCGGGATGGGGGCCTGGAAGTTGTTGCGGTCCGCGAATTGCGCCATCTCCCACCCCTGGTAGAGGAGGACGACACCGGGGGGCTCGCCGGGCTGGACCTTCGCCCGCAATTGCGTCGCTCCGTTGTCGTTGAACACGCGGACCCAGTCGTGGTCTTCGATGCCGCGATCGGCCGCGTCCGCGAGGCTGAGCACCACGTACGGCTCGCCGCGCTGCAGCCGCTGTAGCGTCGTGTTGGTCGACCACGACGAGTGGATGGTGTGACGGTAGTGGGGCGTGTTGAGCCGCAGCGGGTGGTCGCCCTCCGACAGCGGCGGCTTGTAGGTCGGCAGGGCGACGCCGAGCTCGAGGTACCACGGCGCGTCGATGTAGAACTGCTGACGCCCGGTCATCGTGGGCCAGGGCTTCCGGTCGCGGACGTAGCGTTCGAAGGGGGCGTACGCGCGCCCCTCCTCGAGGTCGCTCGTCCAGTGCTCGCTGGTCGCGTGGAAGCGTCGCGGCTGGGCGACCAGGTCGTCCATGGTCATGCCGCGCGTCTCCACGGCGTTATCGAGGATGAACTGGGCGGCCGCCTTGTCCCCCGCCAAAGCACCGTCCGAGGTGAACTGAGCGTGCAGGGTGGTGAGGTCGCGGTGGACCGTCGCGCCGCCGATGGTGTCGTCGTAGCCCTCGTATCCACGGGCCCGCGCGCGCCGCTCGAGCGCCTCGGCGAGGGCGCGGAACGCCTGCCAGTCGGTCCTCGCCTCCGCGAACGGCTCCACCACCGGCGTGAACGGGTGGAGGAAGGAGGTGAGGTCGGTCGAGCTGAGGTCCCACTTCTCGGGCCAGGTGGCGGCCGGCAGGACGTAGTCGGCGTAGAGATCGGTCGAAGACATGCGGAAGTCGACCGCGACGATGAGCTCGAGCTTCGGCCACAGCTTCTCCAGCACGCGGGGGTTGGCCTTCGCCTGGTTGAGCCAGTTGGCGCGCCAGATGAAGAATGCCTTGGGCTCGTCCTCCAGCCCGTTCGGCCACAGCGGCATCCAGCCGTCGCGCACCGAAGCCTCGAGGTAGGGCTGCAGCTCCGGCCACATGGGATCGGTATCCCGCGCCTGGCTGTGCCAGTAGGTCCACAGGGTGGTGTTCTGGAACCGTTGCGGTCCCGGGTACGCCAGCGCCTTCCAGCCCGCGATCGGCCAGATCTTCTCTTGCCCGACATAGTGGTGGAAGCCGCCGCCCGGCTTCCCGACGTTGCCCGTGAGCGCCGCGAGGAGGATCATCGCGCGGTTCGCGAGGTCGTTGTGGTACCACTGGTTCGTCCCGGCCCCGTGAAGGATCATGGCGGGTTCTGCGGCCGCGAACTCGCGCGCCAGCGAAGCGATCGTGTCCGCGTTCAGCCCGCTCTGCTGCTGCGCCCAGGCGGGCGTCTTGTCCGCGAGCTCGTCGCGCAACAGCTCGAACACCGGACTCACGCGGACCGTGGCGCCGCCGAGCTCCACCTCGAAGGTACCCTCGAGCGCGGGGTCGAGATCGCCGAGGTCGAGCCCGTCGGCCGGCGCGGGGGTGAGGCCGCGGTCGGCATCCCACAGGTAGAAGGCTCCGCCGCCGCCCGTATCGGCGTCGTCGGCTTCGGTCCCCTCCACGTCGGCCTGGCGCAGGAAGCGCCCCGAGTCCCGCCGCACGAGCAGAGGCAGGTCGGTCTGTTCCTTGACGTACGCCTCGTCGTAGAGCCCCTCGTTCACGACCACGTGGTCCATGGCGAGCGCCACGGCGGTGTCGCTGCCGGCGCGCACCGGTACGAACTGGTCGGCATGCACGCAGGTCGCGTTGTAATCGGTGCTCACGACCACGACCTTGGCACCGCGCATCAGGCGGGCCTTGTGCAGCATCTGCGCGTCGGGGATGCGCGTGACGTTGACGTTCGAGCCCCACACCAGGATGTAGCGGCTGTGGGTCCAATCGGCCGACTCCGCGCTGTCCGTCTGCACCCCCCAGGTGATGGGTTCGCCCGGAGGCAGATCGCAGTACCAGTCGTAGAAGGTGAACGACACGCCGCCGAGGAGATTCATGAGGCGGCTGCCGGAGGCGTACGACACCGGGCTCATCGCGGGGATGGGCGTGAAGGCGTTGAGGTACTCGGGGCCGTAACGCTGGAGGATGTCGAGGGTCCGGTCGGCGATCTCGTCGAGCGCCTCGTCCCAGCTCAGCCGCTGCCATTTCCCCTCCCCGCGCTCGCCGACTCGCTTCAACGGATACTTGATGCGCTGCCGGCCGTACTGCCAGTCGGCCGCGCAGGCGCCCTTCTGGCATCCGCGGGGGTTGTAGTCCGGAAGATCGGGGGCGATGGCCGGGTAGTCGGCCGCCTGCTCGTCGCGCCACACCACGCCTTTGCGCACGAGGACCTTCCAGGAACAGCTGCCGGTGCAGTTGACCGAGTGGGTGCTGCGGCCCGCGGCGTCGAACGTCCACTGAGCGCGGTAGAGATCCTCCCACCCGGAGTAGTCGTAGGACGCGGGGTCCCAGCTCGGCTGTAGCCCGCCCTGCGCGTGCGCCGTCGGCCCCCACGAGAGCCTCGCGAGCGCAAGACCCCCGGAGCCGACCGCGAGGCCCTGCAGGAACCTCCGGCGACTGACGTCGTGTCGCTTCGAACGCGGTGCGGCGGTGCCTCGGTTGCTCCTGCCCTCCTCCGCAGGTCGCCGCCTCGCATGTGCCTTTCCGGGCATCGACTTCGCCTCCCCACGAGATAGGTAGCCGGGAGGGGAACGCCGCGGCCCGGCACGGCGTCGTCCGTCCCAAACAACGAGGGACCGCACGGCGCGGTCCCTTCGCGAGTTCGGCAGGTCGCCCGGTTGCCCGAGCGGCCCCGGAGGGGTGCCCGACGGCGGGAATCCAGACCCGTCGCGTGCGTGCCGCGCAGTGTCGCCGCGGCCCCCCCGGCCGGGACGGCCCGCTGGTGGCGGCGACTACGGAGGCCGTCGTTCGGGTCGGCCAGGCTCGGGCGCTGCATCGAACGTAGGAGCGCGCATGAGGTTTGCGCAAGGGACGCTTGTCCCACGCGCGATCCCGCCTGGGTGGAGGAGACCGGCGGCCCTCACCCGTGTGAGCCAGGCGTCGGGCACCGTGGGTACGCGGCGGCGCCTCCCGGGGTGGCGATCGAGCCGCCGGCGAGGCCGCCGGGGGGTGCGCGGGGCGCCGATCGCCCCGGGTCGCCGCGGCGTGAGGGCCGCGCGCGTCCTGCGAATCACGGACACGCGGGGAGCGCACGGCGAGCTACCTTGCGGCGAGACGTCGGAGCGAACGCGCGACGCGACCGCGTCGCTGCCGAACGCTTCGGTGCCGGGAGGTGCGGCGTGCAGCCCATGACGCCCTTCGGCCCCTGGTCGGGCGCTCTCACAATCTGGGGCGTGGTGAACGCGGTCAACCTCTTGCAGGCCGCGGGTTTCGTCTCGCGCGTGGTCACCGGGGGCAGGGCCGTCAACCACGCCCTCGGGTTCGCCATCATCGCGCTCGCCGCACCCGCCGTCGTGGCCGCCGGCGGGATGCGACGCGCGGGGGCCGGCTGGTTGGCGTGGCTCGGCCCGCTCCTGCTCCTCGCGTTCGTCGCCTTGTCGATCGTCGTGGACTACGTCTCACCGTTGGAGTTCCGGGACCCTGTGCGTCCCGGCGTGCTCGTGCCCTACCTCGTGCTGTTCTTCGGGTCCATCCTGTTGATGGGGCTGCCGATGTTCTGGCTCGACCGCCGGCTGTGGCTGGTGACCGTGGGCACCACCGTGGCGCACCTCGCGGCCATGGTGCTCGCGATGCAGCACGGCGTCGGCTGATGCTGCTCACGGGTCTGGGCGTTGCCGCCGCCCTGGCGTTCGCTCGCTCGACGAGGCCCCGGCCCTATGCCGTCGCGAAGACGGTGGCCTCGCTGGGATTCCTCTGGACGGCCCTGGCGGCGGGTGCGCTGGGCGCCGAGTGGTCACGTTGGGCATTCATTGCGCTTCTCCTCTCGGCGTCGGGCGACGTCGCCCTGACGGCGCGCACCGCGAGGGGCTTCCTCCTCGGCCTGCTCTGTTTCGCGTTCGCCCACGGCACGTACACGCTGGCGTTCGCGCGGCGTGGGGTGGCGCTCGGCACGCTCGCGCTCACCGCTGCCTTGGTGGCGCTCGTTGCCTGGGGCGCCTGGCGCGCGTTCGGGGGTCGGGTTCCCCGTCGCATGCGGGTGCCCGTGGCTCTCTACCTGGTGGTGCTCGCGGCGATGCTGGCCGCGGGCGGCGCCACGGCGATCCTTCATCGGTCCTGGCGCCTGGGGCTCGGCGCCCTTCTGGTCGCCGGCTCCGACGTCGCGGTCGCCCGGGAGCGCTTCGTTGCGTCCGGCTTCGCCAACAAGCTGATCGGCTTGCCGACCTACTACCTCGGCCAGATCCTGATCGCCTCGAGCCTGGCAGGGCCGTGATCCCGGGCCTTCGTTCGGCGATCGCCGGACGGGCGACACGGAGCCCGAGGACGATCCGGTGGTGGGGTCTTACCTCATGGCGATCCGCTGCTCGTGGCGCCGCGGGCAACCCCTCGCGTATGCTCGGCCATGGTCACCACATATGCGGAGGAGGGATACCGCCCGGCTGCCGAGGGCATCGTCATGAAGAACCTCGTGCAGGGCGCACACACGATGATGCTCAGGTTCCGCCTCGCCGAGGGGAGCGGCCTTCCGCCACACAGCCACCCGCACGAGCAGACGGGGTTCCTGGTGGACGGGGCCCTGCGGTTCACGATCGCGGGCGAGGTGTCCGACGTGCACCCGGGCGACAGCTGGTGCATCCTCGGTGGCGTCGAGCACAGCGTTGAGGCGCTGGTGGACAGCGAGGCCATCGAGATCTTCTCGCCGCCGCGCGAGGCGTACCTGTCCGCAGGGTGAGGCAGGCTACTCGGGACGGGACGACGCCGTCGGACGCGCGTCGGATGGCGCGCGACGGCCGAAGCCCCGGCCGTCAGGTGTGTGCGGCGGCGGACGGCTCGGCGCCTCGCTCGAGCGCGTAGATGAGGGTGGGGATGCCGTCCCCGTCGATGCCCTCGACGCGCCGTTCGAGATGCATCCCGATGCGCTCCGCGACCCTCTGCGAGCGCCGATGTTCGGGATCGATCAGGCTGATGACGCGGCACAGCCCGAGGCGCTCGAAGGCGTGGGCCACGATGCCGCGCGCGGCCTCCGTCGCCAGGCCGCGCCCCCAGTAGGCCCTGTCCAGGAGGTACGCCACCTCCACCTCCTCGCGCCCGTCGATGGTCCACGGCAGCAGGCCGCAGCGCCCGACGAACGCGCCGCCGTCCGTGAGCACGGTGGCCCACAGGCCGAGTTCCGGGCGGCGCGGGTGGCCGTCGAGGAACCACAGCAGCTCCTCCCGCGTCTGCTCCAACGTGCGCGTGCCATCCGGGAAGTAGCGCCGGATCTCGGGATCGGCGTAGAGCGCCGCCAGCGACTCGAGATCGTCGAGTCTGAGGCGCCGAAGGGTCAGTCGCTCGGTTCGTAGGACGCTCACGCCGGTCCCTCCAGGTTCGCCGCGCCGCCTTCTCGGCCCGGGCGGCGCGTGCGGCTACGGCCGCTCCGACCCCGCGTCCACCCACGGCGTGCCCAGGTCGGCTGCGGAGCGCAGCCGGTCGGCGAGCTGGGCGGTGTGGTGCTGCACGTGCCGAAGGTTGACGAGCTGGTGCTCGAGCTTCGACATCCGGTACCAGTCGAAGCCGCTGGTGGGGCGACCCAGCTCGAGCGCGTCCACGGCCTCGTCGACCATCCCCTCGCACGCCTGCCAGTAGGCCAACACCTCGGCGCGGGTGTACGGCCTCGGCAGCAGCGGCAGCGCACTCCTCGGATCGGCGGGACCGGCGATGCCATCGGGATGCTGCACCTCCCCCTGGTGCCCTGGCCACGGGCGGAAGGCCGCCTCCTCGGGCTGGAGGTACATGTGGGTGAAGAACAGGGTGTGGTACGCGATCTGCCAGAAGTCGTTGGCGTGGCCGGTGCCCTCCCACTCGTGGGTCGGGCAATGCTCGATGGTGTGCCGGAGCATGGCGAGCGAGGCGTGGTACTGGCTCTTGAGGACCCGCCGCAGGGCCGCGTTGGCGGTGGTGTCCGAGGTGTCGCGGTCTCCCACGGCGGCTCCCCTCCGAATCCGTGACGATGGTCCGCATGATGGCACGACGCGTGGCCGCGCGAGCGCACCGCCGACCCGGGCGGGAACACACGCGCTCCCGCGGCCGCCCGCACGCCCTCGCGGGGCCCGTAGGCCACAATGGAATGGCCGCAGCGTTGCGGCGGCCGTGGAGGGTCATGAAGATCTCGCGCTACGCCATGGTGCTGGGGGGGCTGGCCGCCCTGGGGCCGTTCTCGATCGACACCTACTTCCCTTCGTTCCCGGCGATGGCCGAACACTTCGGGGTGACGCTGGCCGATGTCCAGCTCACGCTCAGCCTCTACCTCGTGACCATGGCCGCAATGACCCTGATCCACGGCCCGCTGTCGGACGCCTTCGGGCGCCGACGCGTGGTGGTCCTCGCGCTGGCGCTGTACGTCGCCACGGCCGTCGGCTGCACCCTGGCCCCGAGCTTCGCCTGGCTCCTGGGCGCGCGCGCCGCGCAGGGCGTCGTTGCCGGTGCCGGCATGATCGTCGGCCGGGCCATCGTTCGCGACCTGTTCGAGGGCGTGCGCGCGCAGCAGCTCATGGCCCAGGTGACGATGGTGTTCGCGCTGGCCCCGGCCGCGGCGCCGGTGCTGGGCGGCTACCTCCACAGCGCATGGGGATGGCGCGCGCCCTTCGGTTTCCTCGTGCTCCTCGGCGCCGTGCTGACGCTCGCCAGCATCCTGCTGCTGCCGGAGACGTTGCGGCCCGAGGACCGGCAGCCGCTGCGCCCCGCGCCGTTGGCTACCGCCTACCTGCGCGTGGCGCGGGACCCGGCCTTCCTCGCCCTGGCGCTGTCGCTGGCGCTGGGGTTCGGTGGCTTCCTGGTCTACGTGGCGTCGGCGGCCGATTTCGTTCCCAACGTGCTGGGGCTCGGCGCCACGCAGTACGGTTGGCTCTTCGTACCCATCGTGGTCGGCCTGGTGACGGGCTCCGCCGCGGCCAGCCGCCTGTCGCAGAGCATCCGGCCCGGCACCCTGGTGGGCTGGGGTCTGGCGGTGATGGGCGCCGGCGCGGTCCTCAACCTCACGCTCAACTTCCTGCCCGTGTCTCCCGTGCCGTGGCTGGTGCTTCCGCTGCCGCTGTACACCTTCGGCCTTGCGCTGCAGGCGCCCGCCGTGACGCTGTTCGCCCTGGATCTCTACCCGCGCCGGCGCGGTCTCGCGGCCTCGGTGCAGAGCTTCGTGCAGACGATGCTCTTCGCGCTCATCGCGGGCCTGCTGACGCCCCGGCTCGCGGGCGCCGGATCGGCCCATGCCGCGGCCATGCTCATCTTCTTCGCCGCGGCCGCCGCGTGCTGGCTGGCCTTCCGGTGGCGCGACATCGCGCGGGCCCGGCGGCCGAGGCTGGGCTGAGGGCTGCGCCCGTCGTACGCGAGGCGACTCATCGGGTGTGCAGCCTTCGCCCACGCTGGGCCGCTTCCCCCGACCGCCGCTGGCGGGACGTTCGCACCTGGGGGTGCCTGGCTTCTGGCGCGACACTGCCGTCGGGGGCCTCGAGGTCCGGCACGCGGCCCGGTAGGGGGGCGGTAGTACGACGATGTTCGCGAGGCATGTTCGAGGTGGTCGCGGCGGCGCGCGGGCGGGACCCTTGCGCCCACGTCGAGGCGGTGCACGGTGGCCGTGAGCGTCGGCCGTTCCGGTCCGTCGGACGGCTTGGGCGGCCGATCGCGCCAGCTGCTTGCGGGGATCGCCCGCTCGCCGGCCGCGTGGGCGTTCGCGCTGGCCTGGCTGGGGTCGGCGGCCGTGCTGACGGCGTCCGGGCAGGGGTTCCCCTTCTTCGGACTGGTGATCGCGGCGGTCTATCTGCCGCTCAGTCTGGTCACGGTGCTCGTGACGGAGCCCGCCCCCGCGGATCCCGCCGCCAGGGACCGGGTGGACCGTGGCGGCGCGGCCGTCGTCGCTCGCCGGCGCCTCGTCGCGCAGCTCGCCGTGGCCGCGCTCTTCGTCGGGCTGACCGGCTGGGGCGGATTGGCCTTCCACGGCGTGGTGGCCGACGGCGGTATCCCGCTCTGGTCGGGCCTGATGGACACCCTCCACGGTTGGGGCGGGCGTTGGCTGGGGCACGACAACTTCGTCGCCAATCCGGTGACGTACGTGGTCCTACCCCTGGCCGCGCTCCTCCTGCTGGGGGCCGGACCGGTGTCGATGGGTCTCGGCCGTGGCCACCGGGTGGGGCGCGTACTCCTGGTGTGGTGTGCGCTCCCGCTGGCCTACTTCGCATTCGTGCTCGTGACCGGGCGGCTGGGGGCCGGGCGCCTGTTGGGCCGTTTGGTTTCCAACGCGCTGCAGAACGGCCCGATGGAGGAGTTCCTCTTTCGCGGCGTGGTGCAGACCCGATTGCGGGCGGTCGCCGGCCCGGGCTGGGCGCTGGTGCTCCAGGCGCTGCTGTTCGGGGCCTGGCACCTGGGCCTCGGCTTCAGCAACACGGGTCACGCGGGCGTGTGGCCGGCGCTGGCCACCGTGATCGTCCATCAGGCCCTGATCGGGCTTGCGCTGGGCGTGATCTTCGACCGGACGCGCAACCTCGTGGCGCCCTCCATCGTGCACGTGGTGATCAACAGTCTCGGCTGAGGTCGTCGGGCGGCGCTGGTCGCCGCGGTGGGGCGGGCACCGAAGCCGGCGTTCGCTCGGCCGCGGTGGCGGACCTCAGGCGGCCATCTCCACGCGGCCCTCGAACTGCGCCTGATAGAGCGCGGCGTAGGCGCCCCCGGCGGCGATGAGCTCGTCGTGGGTGCCCTGTTCGACGATGCGCCCGTCCTCCATTACCAGGATCGCGTCGGCGTTGCGGATGGTGGAGAGGCGGTGGGCGATCACGAAGCTGGTTCGGGCGCCCCGTAGCGCGGTCATGGCTTCCTGGACGAGGAGCTCCGTGCGGGTGTCGACGGAGCTGGTGGCCTCGTCGAGCACCAGCAGCGGTGGGTCGGCGAGGAAGGCGCGCGCGATCGTGATGAGCTGCTTCTCTCCGGCGCTGACGGTGCCCCCCTCGTCGTCGACGATGGTGTCGTAGCCGTCGGGCAGACTGTGCACGAAGCGGTCGACGAAGGCCGCGCGCGCCGCCTCCAGGATCTCCTCCTCGCCGGCTTCGGGGCGCCCGTAGGCGATGTTGTCGCGGATCGTGCCGCGGAACAGCCATGTGTCCTGCAGCACCATGCCCACCCGCGATCGCAGGTCGTCGCGGCGCACGTCCGTGATGTCGATGCCGTCGATCGTGATGCGCCCGGCGTCGAGCTCGTAGAAGCGCATGATGAGGTTCACCAGGGTGGTCTTGCCCGCGCCGGTCGGCCCCACGATCGCCACGGTCTGTCCCGGCTCCGCCGTCAGCGATAGGTCCACGATCAGGGGTCGATCCTCCTCGTAGCGGAAGTGCACGTGTTCGAACCGTACCCGCCCCCGCGGCGCCGCGGCCAACGCCTGGCCGGCCCGTTCGGGCAGCTGCTCGTCGGCGTCGAGTAGCTCGAAGACGCGCTCGGCGGAGGCCACGCCGGACTGCAGCAGGTTCACCATCGACGCGACCTGCGTCACGGGTTGCGTGAAGCGCCGCGAGTATTGGATGAACGCCTGCACGTCCCCGAGGCTGATGCGGCCGCTGGCCACGCGCAACCCACCGAGCACGGCGATGGCGGCGTAGTTGAGGTTGCCGATGAACATCGTCATGGGCATGATGAGACCGGAGAGGAACTGCGCGCGGTAGCTGGCCTCGTACAGCGCCTCGTTCTCCGTCTCGAAGGTCGCCTGCACGTCGCGCTGTCGGCCGAACACCTTGACCAGGGCGTGGCCGGTGTAGGCCTCCTCGACGTGCGCGTTGAGCGTGCCCGTTCGGCGCCACTGCGCGATGAACTGTTTGCGCGAGCGGTGCATCACCAGACCCGCGATCACCATCGTGAGGGGGATGGTGATCAGCGCGACCAGCGACAGCAGGGGCGAGATCGAGAGCATCATCGCGATGACGAACACCACGGTGAGCAGCGACGTGAGGAGCTGGCTCATCGTCTGCTGGAGGCTCTGCGAAACGTTGTCGATGTCGTTGGTGACGCGGCTCAGCAGCTCGCCGCGCGGTTGATGGTCGAAGTAGGCGAGCGGCAGGCGGTGGAGCTTGTCCTCGACCTGTCCACGCATGCGGTAGACGGTGGCCTGCACCACGTCGTTGAGCAGGTAGCCCTGGAGGTATTGCAGCAGCACGGAGCCGAGGTAGACGGCCAGCGCGATGAGCAGCACGCGCCCCAGCGCGCCGAAGTCCACGCCCCGACCCGGGACCAGGTCGATGCCGGTGAGCAGATCGGCGATCTTCGCCTGGCCGGCGGCGCGGGCGGCCGCCACCGCCTGCGCCTTGCTCATGCCCGCCGGCAGTCGCTGGCCGATGACGCCGGAGAAGAGCAGGTCGGTCGCCCGCCCGAGCACCCGCGGCCCGATCGCGCTCAACGCGACCGACACCACGGCCGTCAGGACCACCGCCGCCACCTTGCCGCGTTCGGGGCGGAGTCGCGCGGCGAGCCGCCGGAGGGAGGGCCCGAAGTTCTCCGCCTTCTGCCCGACCATGCCGGGCGGGCCGTGGCCGAACCCGCCGCTGCGGATGCGCTCGGTCTGGCGCAGCGTCTTGGGCGTGCGACCGCCGCCCGCGCCCGTGGTGGCGGCGCCCGGGTCGGGCGTGCCCGGGGCCTGCCCCCCGACCGGCGGCGTCCCGGTATCGGGGGCGCCGGCTCCGCGGGTGCCGTGCGTCGCGCGATCGTCGCGCCGGCTCACGCTGCCACCTGCCGCTGCGATTCGACGATCTCGCGATACGTGGCGGACGTCTCCACAAGCTCCTCGTGGCGGCCGTGCCCCACCACGCGTCCGTCCTCCAACACCAGGATCTGGTCGGCGTCGACGATGGTGGCGATGCGCTGCGCCACGATGACGACCGTGGCGCGGCGCGTCACGGGGGCCAGGGCCCGCCTCAGGCGCGCATCGGTGGCCACGTCGAGGGCGGAGAACGAGTCGTCGAAGAGGTACACCTCCGGGGAGGCGATGAGTGCGCGGGCGATGGCCAGGCGCTGGCGCTGCCCGCCCGACACGTTGGTGCCTCCCTGGGCGATGGGAGCCTCGAGCCCCCCGTCCATGGCGGCCACGAAGTCGCGTGCCTGGGCGATCTCGAGGGCCCGCCACATGTCGTCCTCACTGGCGTCGGGCTTGCCGAAGCGCAGGTTGCTGGCCACCGTGCCGGTGAACAGGTAGGCCTTCTGCGGCACCAGGCCGATGCGGGACCACAGGGCCTCGGGCTGGTAGTCGCGGACGTCCACGCCATCGATGCGGACGCTGCCTTCGGTGGCGTCGAAAAGCCTCGGGATGAGGTGGAGCAGGGTCGTCTTGCCCGCACCGGTGGACCCGATGATGGCCACCATCTGCCCCGGGGCCGCGTCGAGGTCGATGTCGTGCAGCACCGGGTGGCTGGCGCCGGGGTACCGGAAGCCGACCCCCCGGAGCTGGAGGTGGCCGTGTTCCGGAGCCTCGGTGGCGCCGTGGGCCGGCGGTACGACGGACGGTTCGGTCGCGAGCGCCTCGCCGATGCGATCGGCCGAGACCGCGGCGCGCGGCAACATCACCAGCATGAACGTCGACATCATCACCGCGATGAGGATCTGCATCAGGTAGCTCAGGAACGCCACCATCGAGCCGATCTCCATGGCGCCGGAGGCGACGCGGAGGCCGCCGAACCACAGCACCGCCACGCTGGAAACGTTGGTCACCATCATCACCAGCGGGAACATCAGCGCCATCCAGCGCCCCACGTAGAGCGTGACGTCGGTGAGTTCGGCGTTGGCGTGCTCGAAGCGTGCGCGCTCCACCGGTTCGCGCACGAACGCCCGGATGACCCGGATGCCGCCGATCTGCTCGCGGAGCACCTCGTTGATGCGATCGATACGCTTCTGCATGCGCCGGAAGCCCGGCACCATGCGGCTCACGACGATGCCCACGAGGCCGACGAGCACGGGCACAGCGACCGCTACGAGCCAGGAGAGCCCGATGTCCTCGCGCATGGCCATGATCACGCCGCCCACCATCATGACGGGCGACGTCAGGAGCAGGGTGAATGCCATCATCAGCGCCATCTGGACCTGCTGGACGTCGTTGGTGGTGCGCGTGAGCAACGACGGGGCGCCGAAGCGCGCCACCTCGCGACTGGAGAAGGCGGCCACATGGCGGAAGATGCCGGACCGCAGGTTGCGCCCGAAGCCCATGGCGGTGCGCGCGCCGAGGTAGACCGCGCCGATGGTGCATATGATCTGCACCAACGAGACCGCCAGCATCCATCCGCCCTGGCGGAGGATGTAGGCGGCGTCTCCCAGGACGACGCCCTTGTCGATGATGTCCGCATTGATGCTGGGGAGGGCGAGGGAGGCCAGCGTCCCCACCAGCTGAAGCGCGACGATCGCCAGCATCACGGCCCGGTATGGGCGGGTGTATCTGCGGATGATGCGGAGAAGCATGGGCGCATTCCCTCCAACCTGGAACGATCGCGGCCGAAGGACACGAGTGTACTCGTTTTCGCGGGGGCCCGGTGCCCAACGGCGGCGGGTGAGCGCGGGCCGGGCCGCGCCCGGCCGATGCAGGTCCGAGGTGGGTGGAGGTGGGGGCACACGTTGGGCAAGCCGGGGCAGCCAATTGTCTGTTGACAGTACACAGCCGGCTGTCTAGCGTGAATGCGTATCGGCCTGCGGGCATGGGGTGCCCTCCTCGGCCCCGTCATCCCCATCGACACCGAGCCGACCTGATCCTGCACCGCGAAGCAACCCGAGGTCCGCCCGCACGATGGGCGGGCCGACCTCGGGTTGCTTGGTGCGCTTCCGTCGACCTCCATCACGCCTTCCGGGACCCCGACTCGCCGTCGCCGGGAAAGCGGCGGTAGCAGCGTGTCGGACGCGATGTGCGGTCGCCGCGGTGGGCCGCCCATCGGGGCGAAGTTCCATTGACTTCGGTCGCGACGGCGAGCATGATGGACCAAGCTTCGCGGTCGTGGCAACACCAGCTGCGCGTCCGATGGGGGATCGGTTCGGGCGCCGCGTGTAGGCGCGTGTAGGCAGTTCCTACCTGGCGCGCCGTGCCGCAGTGCGGGGCGCCGGGTGGAGGTGCGCGGGTCGATCGTCGACTCCGCCGCGGCGGAAGGAGCCACTACATGACGTGTCCCTCCTGTCAGACGGAGAATCCGGAAGGCGCCCGCTTCTGCGCGGCGTGTGGTGCGGCGCTGCGAGAGGCGCCGTCGCTCGAGGGGGAGCGCAAGTTCGCCACGGTGTTGTTCGCGGACGTGGTCGGCTCGACGGCGCTCGCGGAGACCATCGACCCCGAGACGTGGACCGAGCTGATGAACGGGGCGTTCGCGTTCATGAACGCCGCCGTGGCGCGCTACGAGGGGACCGTGGGCCGGCTCATGGGAGACGGGGTGTTGGCCTTCTTCGGGGCTCCTGCCGCGCAGGAGGACCACGCCGAACGCGCCGTGTGGGCCGCGTTGCAGCTCCAGCAAGGGGCTGCCGCCTACGCCGCACGCGTCAAGCGCAGCCACGGCATCGAGTTCCGCGTCCGCGTGGGTGTGGCGTCCGGGCTGGTGGTGTTCGCCATGGTGGGTGATCGGGCCAAGGCCGAGTACACCGCCATGGGCGATGCCGCGAACGTTGCCGCCCGGCTGCAGGCGGCGGCGGACCCGGGCTCGATCCTCGTCTCCGCCGAGACCTATGCCCTGGTGCGGCATCGGTTCGACGCCAGGTCGGCGGGAGGGATCGAGGCGAAAGGCAAGGCGCTCCCCGTGGAGGCCCACGAGATCCTCGGTCCGAGCGGCCGCACGGCGCATCCGGCCGACCCGGACGCGCTCGACGCGCGCATGGTCGGCCGCGTCGAGGAACTCGGCCGACTCGAAGGCGCGCTGTCCGGGGCCCTGACCGGGACGGGCAGCGCAGCCCTGATCGTGGGCGAGGCCGGCGTGGGCAAATCACGTCTGCTGGCGGAGCTGCGGGCGCGCGCGCGAGCGGGCCTAGCCGGTTGGCGCTGGCGAGAGGGTCGCGCGGTGTCGTACGGCCAGAGCCTCAGCTACCACCCATGGCGAGACCTCTTGAGCGGTCTGTTGGAGCTGCCGGACGGGGTGGCACCCGCGGAGGCGCGCGCCGGCATCGGGTCTGCGGCCGACGCGCTCGGCCTCGAGGGCGCGGACGTGGCGGCCCTGGAGGCCCTGCTGATGGTGGAGCGCGAAGCCGCCTCGCCCCCGCTGCATCTGGTCGAGGGTGCCGAGTTGGCGGAGCGCGTCGCGTCCGCCGTTCGCTCGGTGCTCACGGCTGTGGCGGCCCAGGCGCCGCTGTGCGTGGTGCTGGAGGACCTCCATTGGGCGGACGGCGCCTCGTTGGACCTGCTGCATCGCGTGGCCGACGTGGTCCGGGACCACCGTCTCGTCCTCGTCGCGTTGACGCGCCCCTTCCCCCGTGAGCGTGCGCAGAGGCTCGAGGCGGGACTCCGCGCGGCGGTAGGCGACGATCTGCTGAACCTAGCGTTGTCCCCGCTCGACAACGAGGATGCTCAGCGGTTGCTCACCGCCTTCGTGGACGTGGAGACGCTCCCCGCGGACCTGCGTGACGACATTCTCCGCAAGACCGACGGGAATCCGTTCTTCCTCGAGGAGGTCGTGCGCGATCTGGTCGACGCCGGCCACCTGGTTCGTCGCGACGGCGTCCTGAAGGCCGACGGGAGCCCGGTGAACGTGGTGATCCCAGACACGCTGCTCGGTGTCCTGAGTGCCCGCCTCGACCGCCTTCCGGCCGCCGCCAAGCGCGTGGCACAGACCGCCTCGGTGATCGGGCGCACCTTCCCCCAGGGACTGCTGGCCGAGGTGTGCTTGCGGGCGCCGCAACCAGAGCGCATCGAAGAGGTCGATCCGCACCTGCGTCTGCTCACCAACGAGGAGCTGGTGCGTCCCCTGCGCCCCGGGCCCGAGTACCGCTTCAAGCACGCGTTGTCGCAGGATGCCGCCTACGACAGTCTGCTGCAGCGGCGCAGGCGCGAGCTCCACCGCCGGACCGCGGACGTCCTGGAGACCGCCACGGAGGCGCCCGGCGGAGACATCTCCGCCCAACTCGCCTACCACTACCTGCGCGCCGAGGCCTGGACCGAGGGCGCCACGCACGCCCTCGTGGCGGCCGGACACGCGCGCCGCCTGTTCGCGTTGGAGGATGCGTTCGGATACGCCTCCGCGGCCCTCGAGGCCCTCGAGCACCTCGAGGAGCCGGAGCCGCGCACCTTCGCGACGGCCGTCCAGTCGTGGATCGAGCTGGCCCTCGCACGCCGCTACCAGGAGCGGCTCGAGCACCGCCCCCAGATGTTCGACCGGCTGGAGCGGGCCGAGACGCTCGCCCGGGCGCTGGGTGATGCCACCCTACTGGCGGACCTCCTGGCCGCCCACGGCAACGTGTACTCCCTTTCGGGATTCCCGGACCAGGGGTATCGGCTGTTGCAGGAAGCCAGCGAGCTCGAGGCCGCGAGCGGCCGCGAGCCGCTGGTCCTGCTGTCGCACTTCTACGCGGCCGAGATGCTCACCGCCCGCAATCCGCGGCGCGCGACGGAGCAGTTCGATGACATCATCGCGCTCGCGCGCCGAGACGGAAATCGGGGCTTCGAGGCGCACGCATTCGCCATGAAGGCGTTGGCACTCGCCCGACTTGGGGAGTACCGCGAGGCGCGCTCCGCCCTCGACACCGCGTTGGAGCTCGCACCGGGCAGTGGTTCCACCATCAAGGAGGCGGACGTGTACATGGTCTCCGGCATGGTGTTCTACGAGTTGGCCGAGCCGCAGCGGGGCTTGACGTACGGCACGCGGGGGTTGGAGATGGCGCTCTCGGTACGGGGGCTCCAATGCGCCATCGCGGGGTATTTCGTGGCCGGGCAGGGGCAGCTCGCCGCCCAGCGGCTGCCCGAGGCCGTGCAGGCCTTCCGTGATTGCCGTCGCCTCGGCGAAGCGAACGGTGGGATGGAGCTCTACGTCAATCTGGCGGACGCCGGCCGGGCTCAGGCGGAGCTGATCCGGGGCAGCCACACCGCGGTCGGCGAGATGCAGGCCGCCCTCGCGAACGCGCGCCAGATGGGCGACGATTATGGTTTCGGCTATCTCTCGATGGTGCTGGCCGGCCATGAGCTCCGCGCAGGGACCGCGGACCGTGCCCACAGCCTGCTCGCGCCGGCGCTCGAGCACTACCGCGAGGCGGGATTGCGCCCATACCTCGCGCGTGCCCTGGAGCTCCAGGCCAGCATCCAGGAGGCGCTGGACCATCCCGACGAGGCGACCTCTGCTCGGGAGGAGGCGGCGGCCCTGCAGCAGGGGCTGACGGCCGGCCTGGACGCGGCCCGTGCCTCGGCCGACGGGGCAGGAGCGGCGCTGGGCGGCCCGCAGTAGACACGGAGATAGGTGTCCGAGTATCATCCGGGCACCCAAGACACAATATCGGTGTTCGTTCTCGCCAACCCTTGGGCCTTCACCCGCCGGCCGGTGTTGGCGGTGGTGGGGAGCCGTATCGGCCCCCACGAAAGGAGTGCGAGCGCATGCCCCTGTTCATGGACGTACACGAGAAGGTGGAGGGCCTGACCGCCAAGGCGGTGGCGGAAGCCCACAAGAGGGACTTGGAGGTCCAGGGCAAGCACGGGGTGACGTACCACCGTTACTGGTTCAACGAGGAGACGGGGAAGGTGTTCTGCCTCTTCGAGGCCCCCAGCGCCGAGGCCGGGGAGCACGTGCACCGCGAGGCGCACGGCTTGCTCGCCGACGAGATCGTGGAGGTCGAAGAGGGCCACTAGCGCTCGGCGGGTCGCGGTCGGCGCGGGCGGACTGCGAAGGGGATGCGGGGCCCGAGCTCGTGCGGAGACCATCGAGGTTCGTGTAGGACCGGGAGGATTGATCGATCATGGCAACGGACTGGACCCTGAGCGGCAGCTACTTCGAGACGTGCAACTGCGAGGCTGCGTGCCCGTGCGTGTTCCTGAGCCCGCCGACGACGGGGGACTGCACGGTGCTGGTGGGCTGGCACATCGACCGTGGTGCGCACGAAGGGCGCTCGCTCGATGGGTTGAACGTGGTGCTGGCCGTCCATTCGCCCGGCCACATGGCCGAGGTGAAGTGGAAGGCCGCGCTCTACCTCGACCAGCGCGCGGACGACGGGCAACGTGAGTCCCTCACGGCGATCTTCGGTGGTCAGGCGGGCGGTCACCCCGCCGTCCTGGCGTCGCACATCGGGGAGATCCTCGGTGTGTCCACCGTCCCCATCGAGTTCCATAGCCAGGGGAAGCGCCGCAGCCTGTCGATCCCCGATATCGCCGAAGCCGAGATCCAGGCCATCGATGGCCGGGGTGGCGACGCCACCGTCGAGAACCACATCCTGGCGATCGCGCCGGGGCATCCCGCGGTGGTGGCCCGCTCCACCTCGATGAGCTACGACGACCACGGCATGAGCTGGAGCATGTCCAACAAGACGGGGTTCTACTCCCCGTTCACGTACCAGGGGGCGTAGATGGTCGCCGTTCTACGGCGCGACCGGAGCATCATCGTGGCCGGTCTCGCGGTGATCGCGGCGCTGGGTTGGGCGTATCTCGTGTACTTGGCGCGCGGCATGGCGCCCATGGACATGCCGGTGCCCCGTGCGTCGATGGACCTGGCGATGCCCCAGATGCAGCGCTGGGGCGGCCTCGACCTCCTGCTGACCTTCCTCATGTGGGCGGTGATGATGGCGGCCATGATGGTGCCCTCGGTTTCCCCCATGGTACTGATGTTCACGGCCACGGTGCGCAGGCGCGAGCAGCGGCGCCCCTACCTCGCAACGGCCCTCTTCGTATCCGGATACCTGGCGACGTGGACGCTGTTCAGCGCGTTAGCGGCCGTGGCGCAATGGGGGCTTCACAGCGCGGCGTTGCTCTCCCCGATGATGCGTAGCACCAGCCCGCTCCTTGGCGGCGCACTTCTGCTGGCCGCCGGAGTCTTTCAGTGGACACCCCTCAAGAACATCTGCCTGACGCACTGCCGGACCCCGATGGGATTCATCCTGACCGAATGGCGCGACGGCGGGTGGGGCGCGTTGCGGATGGGGCTGACGCATGGCGGCTACTGCGTGGGCTGCTGCTGGGTGCTGATGGCGCTGCTGTTCGCCGCCGGCGTGATGAACCTGTTCTGGGTGGCCGTCATCGCGGCTTTCGTCCTGCTCGAGAAGGTCGTGCCGGCCGGACCCTGGTTGAGCCGAGCGGCCGGCCTGGTGCTGGTCGGCGGGGCCGTGTGGTTGGTGGTCCCGCTCGTGATCGCCGGCGCCTAGCGGGAGTGGCGCGTGGAGGACGAGTTGGACGCCTCGTTCGCCGAGCCAGGGCGAACGCGGGCGCCTCCGCCGGTCACACCAGGCGCCGCCGGATCCGTCCGCTCACCGTGTCCACCACGATGACGACGAGGATGATGACGATCAACAACATGGAGACCTCACTCCAGCGCCGGAAGGTCAGCCGCTGGATGAGCGGCAGGCCGATCCCGCCGGCGCCGACGATGCCCAGCACGGTGGCCGCGCGGAGGTTGATCTCGAAGCGGTAGAGCACGTTGGACGTGAACTCGGGCAGCACCTGGGGCACGACGCTCCACAGGAACACGTGCAGCGCGTTGCCGCCGGCGGCCCGGATGGCCTCGTTGGGGCCGGCGTCGATCCCCTCGATGACGTCCGCGAAGATCTTGCCGAGGAAGCCGATGGAGTGGATGCCCATCGCCATGATGCCCGCCGTGGGCCCGGGCCCCGTGGCGGCGACGAACACGATGGCCAGGAGGATCTCGGGGAACGTGCGGATGGCCACCAGCAGCGTCTTGCCCGGGGCCGCGAAGCGGGTGCCGCCGAGCAGGTTGGCGGCCGCCAGGAACGACAGGGGGAACGCGAGCAGGGCGCCGATGGTGGTGCCGATGACCGCCATGAAGAACGTCTCCGCCATCGCCGAGACGGCGAGCGGGCCGGTCTTCCAGGAGGGCTGGATGAAGCCGCGCATCAGCGGGCCGGCGTTGTTGCGCAGCCCGCGAAGCACGCGCTCGAACGGCGGGAGGTCCAGCGTCACGACGTTCAGGACCGCCAGGCCGAGGAGCACCGCGACGATGATCCACCGCAGTGCGTCCGCCCGGCGCGCGGCCGGCGGCGGGCGCAGGGCGCTCCCCGGCGGCTCTCCGGCGCGCATCAGATCAGCCTCGAGCGGGCCCACACCGAGACGGCGTCGATGGCGAGGACGAGCACGAAGATGACCAGGATGATGGTGGCCACGTCGCCGTAGGCGAAGAAGTTCAGCCGCGCCAGCAGGACCTGGCCGATGCCGCCGGCGCCCACGAGGCCGATGATCACCGACGCGCGCACGTTGATCTCGAAGACGTAGAGCACGTAGCTGGTCATGGTGGCAGCGATCTGCGGGACCACCGCGAACATGATCATGGCGTTGCGACCGGCGCCGGTCGCTCGCAGGGCCTCGAGGGGGCCCGGGTCGACGCTCTCGACCGTCTCGGAACCCAGCTTGGCGAGGATCGCGGTGCTGAACAGCGACAGCGCCACCACCCCGGGCAGCGGTCCGATCGACAGGATGGGGGCGAGAAGCGCGGCGTACAGCAGGTCGGGGATGGAACGCAACACGGTCAGCACGCTGCGCGCCACCACCAGCGTGACGCGGTCGGTGCTGGTGTTGGCCGAGGCCAGGAACAGCAGGGGTAGCGCGATGAGCGTGCCGAACAGGGTCCCCAGATAGGCGATCTGCAGGGTCTCGAGGATGGGCCCCCAGACGTCCGGCAGGAAGGTCCAATCCGGCACCAGGCGCCCGAAGAAGGAGAAGAAGTCGCCCGTGCCCGTCGCCAGGTCGGTGACGGAGAAGCCGGTCTGCCAGGCCGATACCGCGAACAGCGCCAGGAAGGCGGCCAGCGTGCTGGCGGCCACCATGCGCTGGCCGCGGGGTCGCTCCGGGACCGAGGCAGGCGCGCGTGCGGGCTCAGGCCGCACCGCGCAGGTCCCGTTCCGCGTCGATCGCGCGCCCGTAGATGTCCTCGAAGGCCTGATCGGTGGCCTCCTCGGGCGGCCCGTCGAACACCACCACGCCGTCGCGCATGCCGACGATGCGGTCGGCGTACTCCCGCGCCATGTCGATGAAGTGGAGGTTCACCAGGGTCGTGATGCCGTCCTCTCGCGAGATGCGCTTGAGGTCTGACATCACCGCGTGGCTCGTGGGCGGGTCCAGGCTCGCGACCGGCTCGTCGGCGAGCATCACCTCGGGCTGCTGCGCCAGGGCGCGGGCGATGCCCACCCGCTGCTGCTGCCCGCCGGACAGGGCATCGGCCCGGACCCACGCCTTCTCCGGGATGCCCACGCGGCGCAGGGAATCGTGGGCGAGCGCGACGTCGCTGCGGGAGAACAACCCCAGCGTGCCCCGTAGCGCACCCACGTGACCGATGCGTCCGGCGAGCACGTTGCGCAACACCGACGAGCGCTTGACGAGGTTGAAGGTCTGGAAGATCATGCCGACCTTGGAGCGCAGCCGCCGTAGGTCGGTCCCGCCCGCCCGGGACACCGAGGTGCCGTCGATCAGCACCTCGCCCCGCGAGGGGGGCACGAGGTGGTTCACGGTCCGGATGAGCGTGGACTTGCCGGCACCGGAGAGTCCGACGATGACCACGAACTGCCCCTTGGGGATGACGAGGTCGATCCCCTTGAGGGCCTTGAAACCGTTGGGGTAGGTGACCTCGAGGTCGCGGAATTCGATCATCCAGGCGCTCCGCTACGAGTGTATCCGAGCAGCGGCGGCCGCCGCGTGGACAAAGGCCCCGGGGTTCCGTCCCCGGGGCCTTCGTCGGCCGTGGCTGCGGTCGCCCTCTACTGGAACTCGGCCAGGACCTCGCGGACCGGGTCGTACGCGGCGCTCGTAACGGGATCGAAGGCGGTGACGTTGAACAGGTCGTTCACCAGCTTCTGCCCCTCCTCCGTCTGAGCGATCTCGATCAGCGCCTGCTGGATGTCGGTGGTGAGCTGGCTGTCGAGCCCGGCCCGCACCACCTGACCGTCGTTGGGGATGTCGCCGGTGTAGCCCAGCACGCACACCACGTCCATGATGTCCGGGTACTCCGCCTGCAGGTCCTCACGGACGTCGTTGAAGGAGGTGGCGACGTCGACGTCGCCGTTGTACACGGCCAACGCGGCGGCGTCGTGGCTGCCCGCGAAGATCGGGCTCATGTCCTCGTTGGCGTCGATGCCGTACTGGTTCTTGAGGAACACGTAGGGGAACTGGTACCCGGAGCTCGAGCCCGGGTCGACGAAAGCGATGCTCTTGCCGGCGAGATCGTCGAAGCTCTTCACCGGGCCATCGCAACGCACGTTGAACTGGCTCTTGTAGGTCGACGAGCCGTAGCGCACCGAGGCCGTGATGGGTACGGCGCCGTAGCGGTCCATGGCCTGCACCATCGCCGAGGGGCCGAAGAAGCCGATGTCCACGCGGCCGTTGCCCATGGCCTCGACCAGGCCCACGTAGTTCGTGGAGATGAAGGTGTCCACGGGGATCAGCAGGCGCTCGGAAAGCAGCTTCGCCAGCGGATCGAGCGAGTCCGCGATGGCGCCCGCCTCACGGCTCGGCACCATGCCGAGCACGAGCTTCGACGGGATGTCGCCGTCCTGCGCCGACGCCACCATGGGCACCATGGTCGCGGCCAGAACGGCGAGCAACAGTTTGACCCAGATCTTCTTCATACCAGCCTCCTTCGGGAGCCCGAATGTGCGGAGCGACGGCACGCCCCCGTTGCCGGACGATAGCACCGCGGGCCGCCCGGCGGGGCCGGGATGCACGCGCGCCCGGGAGTCGCGGCGGGGGTGGGGCGCGCCGTGGTAGCCCGCGGCCCACGGCGGCGGCGCAGCCCGCTCACGGTCGCGCCGAGGGCGGGCCCCGACCGGCGGTGGCGGCGCGCGCCGCGGGGGCGGCGGCGGAGCCCGGCGCCCTCAGCCGCCGCCCAGGACGGCCGCGAGGTGCGCGAAGTCAAGCTCCGACAGGGCGGAGAGGAGGCCGGCGGGGGGCAGCGGCGCGTCTGCGTCATTGCCCGCTCGCAGCGTGATCACGAAGCGGTCGCTCAGGACGGCCAGCACCGCGGGTGGGTCCGCCGCGCGGAAGGCGGGGTGTCCACCGGCGTCGACCGGTTCCATGGCGGCCTCCTGGTCCTTGACCTGTTGTGTCACGAGCCCGGAATCGAGCACGCTCAGCGTGAAGCCGGTGCTGCCGTCGGGCGCCAGGTACGGGGCGCTGGCGTAGGAGGTGTCGTAGGGGTCCCGGCGCGACGAGCGCACGGCGGACTCCACCTCGCCGCGCTGGTAGCCGGCGAGCTGCTCGGGGAGCGCCTCGCCGAGGCGTTCCGGGGCGAGCAGCTCGGGCTGGCCCAGGAGCGGATCGCGGGCCGGCGTCGGGGCGGGGACGAGGGTGGCGAGCTCGGTGAGTCGGTCGAGGGCGATGTCGTCGAAGGCGCCGCGCAACCAGGCGGTGTCCACGCCGGGGGTTCCGGGTGTCTCGAGCTGCACCCGGAAGCGCCCCACGTCGAGCAGCAGCCGAGGGGTGGGCGCGTCCCGCTCCGCGAAGCCCGCGCGGCCGCCCTGCGTGAACGGCCGCCACCGGTTCGTCTCGCTCTCGAGGCGCCGCTCGGCTGCCGGCGCCAGCGTGCCGAGGTCCCAGATGGTCAGCTTCACGCGCACGTCCTGCCCGTCGTGCGTGCCGCCGTATACGAAGCCGCCCCAGGCGACGCCAGTGGGATGGCGCTTGGCGTAGAAGCCGTCCTCACGGGGCAGGCCGAGCACCCGCTCGGGCAGGAAGTGCCGCAACGCCCCCGGCGTGAAGCCGAGGGGGGTGTAGTGCGCACCCGTGGCGAGGTGCGCGTCCGACAGGGCCGCGATGGCGTCCAGCGGCAGCGCCTCGACCGATGCGCGCAACGCGTCGGCATCGATCAGCCCACCGAACGCGTCGGTGCGGACCCAGATGCGGCCGGCGAAGACGTCGAGCGTGGGGTCACCGAAATCCGTGGCTGCGTAGGCCGGGTAGCCACCCACCTGGAGCGCGGTGGCGCGACCCGCGGCGACGTCGGCCCGATAGACCAGCTCGGCGGCGTCGCGGTAGGGGCCGAGGTCGGTGAGGGCCAGCGTCAGGTCGCGGGAGGCGCGCTCGTCCTCGGTGTCGTCGTAGTGCGCCACCACGGTGGCGGCGCCGGAGCGGTCGAAGGTCGGGGTGACGTCGCTCGGGGCCAGGCCGTGCCACGGATCGGGCACCAGGCGGGCGAGCGCCTCGGGCGTGACCGCCTCGGCGGTGGGCGCGTCCTGTGCGAGGGCGGGGGAGGCGAGAAGGGCGGCGGCCGCGAGAAGGATCCAGGCGGGCCGGAGGCGGGCGGTGCGCGGCGCACCGCGCGAGCCGGCGTGCCGGCGCGACACGACGCGGGAGAGGCGGTCGGTGACAGATTGCTGCATGGTGACGCGTCCGTTCCTCGGGTCCAGAGACGTGGGGGTACGTAGGGAGGGTACGGCGGGGCGCGGGATCGGGTCAAGGTCGAGCGCGGCGGCGCGCGCTAGGATGCGGGCACGCCCATGACGCTGGCCGAGCTGCTCGAGCTGCCGATCCTCAACGGGGCCCGTGTCGTGGCGGGGCGCGAAGGCCTCCACCGCGACGTGCGGTGGCTCCATGTCGTCGACCTGCCCGATCCGGTGGACTGGGTAGGCGCCGACCACCTGTTGCTGACGACCGGCATCGCCTGGCCGCGCACGCCGGGCGCCGAGCGCGACCGCATCCGCGCCCTGGCGCGGCAGGGGCTGGCCGGGCTGGGCATGGCGGTGCCGCAATTCTTCGAGCACTTCTCCGACACCAGCAGGCGGGAGGCGGACGCCGCCGGCCTGCCGCTGCTCGAGATCGCCTGGGAGATCCCCTTCGCGCAGATCACGGAGGAGGCGCACCGGGCGATCCTGGCGCAGCAGTACCGTGCGGTCGAGCGCTCCGAGGCCGCGCACCGCGCGTTGACGCGGGCGGCGGTCGAGGCGGTGAGCCTACGGGAGCTGGCGGACACGCTGGGCCGTCTGATCGATCGCCATGTGGTGTTCGAGGGGGCCGACGGGGAGATCCTGGCCTCGTACGCCCCGGGCGCGGCGCTCGGCGGCCCACGGCCTCCACCGGGTTCGGCCGACGACCCTTACGCGCACGCGGCCTGCCCGATCCGCATCCACGGCGAGGAGGTGGGGCGGGTGTGCATCCTCGCCGGCGGCGTGCCCTTGAGCGATGGGGACCGCAGGGCGGGGGAGCATGCGGCGGTGGTCGCGGCGCTTCACATCGCCCATCAGCGCCAGCTCGCCTCGCTCGAGGAGCGCCTCGGGCACGCCTTCTTGGATGCGCTCCTGGAGGGTAGCTTCGCGACCACCGACCAGAACCTCGAGCGCGCCAGGTTGGCGGGCTTCGACGTGCGGGGGCGCTACCGGGTCGGGGTACTGGCACTGGACGAGGACGTGCCGCTGTCACGCGAGAGCCTGCTGCGCCGCGAGGCGACCGCGGAACGGTTGCGGGCGGTGCTCGTCCGTGAGGCCGGCGTGGCGTTGGTATCCGTTTCCCTCAACCGCATCGCCTTCCTGCTCCCCTGTGGCGTCGAGCCGGCGAGCATCTGGCGCCCCTTCGGCGGGGCCGGCAGCCTGGGCGTCGGCAGCTGCCAGCAGGGCGTGGAAGGCGTCCGCGGCAGCCACCAGGACGCCATGGCCGCATTGCGGCTGGCGACGTCCCCGGGGCTGCACCGCCACGAAGACTTCGTCGTGCCGCGCCTGCTCCGCGGCGATGTGCAGGCCGGCGAGCAGTTGCTGGCCGAGCTGTTCGGTGGGCTCGAGGGCGCGCGCGGCGGCGACACGCTGCGGCGTAGCCTGCTGTGTTGGGCCCGTCATGGCTTCAGTCAGAGCGAGCGCCGCGGCCGCGCTGGGGATCCATGTGAACACGATGTACCACCGTCTCGGGCGGGCGACCGAGCTCGTGGGGTTGGACCTCAAGGACCTCGAGGTGCGCTTCAGGTTGCAGCTCGCGGCACGCCTATTGGAGTCCGACCACAATAAAGGTGGCACGAACCTGTGAGCTGACCACCTTGCCCCACCGGGTCGCCGTCGACTACGTTGGGTCCACCCGAAGGAGGCTCGAGGTTGCCCTCGACGTTGTCGCGCAACGCAACGTTGCGCGAGGCCCGGGATCGTGTCGTCCCGCGCGGCCTCGCCAGCGCCCATCCGATCTTCGCCGCCCAGGCGGCCGGCGCCCGCCTGTGGGATGTCGACGGCCGCGAGTACGTCGACTTCGCGGGCGGCATCGGGGTGCTCAACGTGGGGCACGGCCACCCCAAGGTGGTGGGCGCGGTCCGGGCGCAGCTCGAGCGTTACGCGCACGTGTGTGCCCAGGTCACGCTCTACGAGCCCTACGTCCGCCTCGCCGAGCGCCTCGCGGCATTGGCGCCGGGAGAGCATGCGAGCAAGGCGTTGTTGCTCACGACCGGCGCCGAGGCGGTAGAGAATGCCGTGAAGATCGCCCGCGCCGCCACCGGAAGGCCGGCGGTCGTCGCCTTCGCGCACAGCTTCCACGGCCGGACCCTGCTCGGACTGAGTCTCACCGGCAAATCCGCCCCCTACAAACAGGGTTTCGGGCCCTACGCGCCGGAGGTCTACCACGCGCCGTACCCGGACCCCTACCGGGGCAGGAGTGGGGCGTCCGCACTGGAGGCGTTCGAGGAGCTGCTCGCGACGCAGGTGGAGGCGAAGCAGGTGGCCGCCGTGGTGATCGAGCCGGTGTTGGGGGAGGGAGGCTTCATTCCGGCCCCGCCCGAATTCCTGGTCGCGCTGCGCGAGCTCACCCGGCGCCACGGCATGCTGCTGGTGGCCGACGAGATCCAGTCCGGCTTCGGGCGCACCGGCCGGTTCTTCGCCATCGAGCACAGCGGCGTGGTACCGGATCTGATCACCACGGCCAAGAGCCTGGGCGGGGGGCTGCCGATCTCCGGCGTCATCGGCCGGGCCGAGGTGATGGACGCCCCAGGCCCCGGGGGGCTTGGCGGCACCTTCGGGGGCAACCCGTTGGCCTGCGCGGCGGCGCTCGCCGTCCTCGAGGTCTTCAAGGAGGAGGCGCTGCTCGAGCGCAGCGCGCGACTCGGCGACCGGCTCGCGGCCGGTCTCCGCGCCATCCGCGATCGTCACGCCCCCCACGGCGACGTCCGCGGATTGGGGCCGATGATGGCGCTCGAGCTCGTGGGCGACGCGCGGAGGACGCCCGATGCGGCCTGGGCGTCGCGAGCCGTGGGGCGTGCCCGTGAGCTCGGGCTGATCCTGTTGACCGCCGGGCTGGACGCGAATGTGTTGCGCATCCTGGTGCCCCTCAACGTCGGCGACCGCGAGCTCGAGGCGGGGCTCGAGCGCCTCGAGCTCGCCGTGGCCGAGACCCGCCCGGGGACGGCGCCGTGAGCCGGGCCGCCGGAGGCGCCTCGCACGTGGTCTACCCGGTTCTGGGCGTGACCCCTCCCATGGTGGTGCGCGGCGACGGGTGCTACCTCTTCGACAGTGAGGGGCGCCGCTATCTCGACGGGAGCTCAGGCGCCGTGGTGGCCAATCTCGGGCACGGCGACCCTGCGGTGCTCGAGGCCATGGCGGCGCAGGCCGAGCGGGTCAGCTACGTGTTCCGCTCCCACTTCACGAGCGAGAGCGCCGAGGGGCTGGCGGCCGCGCTGACCGAGGCGGCGCCCGGCGACCTGGACGGGGCGTTCTTCGTCAACAGCGGCAGTGAGGCCACCGAGCTGGCCCAGAAGATCGCGCTGCAGTACTGGCAGGAGCGCGGCAGGCCCGAGAAGCGTCGCGTACTGTCGCGCCACGTCAGCTATCACGGGATCACGCTGGGCGCTCTATCGATGTCGGGCCACCTCGGGCGGCGCCAACGCTTCGAGTCGCTGTTGAGCGCCGACGACGTCGTGGCCGCGCCGTACTGCTACCGCTGCCCGCTGGGGAGGACCTTCCCCGAGTGTGAGCTGGCCTGCGCCGACACGTTGGAGGAGGCGATCAACGAGCGCGGCGCGGACACGGTCGCTGCGTTCATCGCCGAGCCCATCGTGGGCGCCAGCGGTGGGGCGATCACGCCGCCCCCCGGGTACTACGAGCGCATCCGCGCCATCTGCGACGCGTACGAGGTGCTGTTCATCGCCGACGAGGTGATGACGGGCGTGGGCCGCACCGGCGCTCCCTTCGCGATCGAACATTGGGGGGTGGCCCCGGACCTCATGGCGCTCGGCAAGGGGCTCGGCGCGGGCTACACTCCCATCGCCGGCGTACTGGTCAGCGACCGCATCCTCCAGGCGGTCCGGCTCGGCTCGGGGGGCCTGCTGTATGGTCACACCATGAGCGCCAACCCGCTGTCCTGCGCCGTGGCGCTGGCGGTCGTGCGGCGCGTGCTCGAGGGTGGGCTGAGCGAGAACGCGGCCCGCACGGGCGCGCTCCTCGGCCAGGGACTGCGGGCGCTGGCCGAGCGCCACCCCGTGGTGGGGGACGTGCGCGGAGTCGGCCTGCTATGGGGGCTCGAGCTCGTCGCGGACGCCACCGCGGTACCCTACCCGGCGGAGTTCGGTGCCACGGCCCGGCTGGTCTCGGCCGCACTGCGGGAGGATCTGATCGTCTACCCTGCCGTAGGTGGGCTCGGCGATCGTGGAGACGCGGTGCTCGTCGCCCCGCCCCTGATCGCGGACGCGCCCGTCATCGAGGATCTGCTGGCGCGGCTCTCCCGCGCCTTCGACCGGCTCGAGCCGGAGCTCGCGGCCCTCGCGCCGCACCCACCTCTCGGGAGTCCTACTCCAGAACGGAGATGAAGGTATGAAGAAGGTCCACGTCATCCTTTCCCTCACGCTCGTGCTGGCGTTTTTCGTCGGCATGGCCCAGGCCGACGGCCTGAGCACCATCCAGGATCGCGGGTACCTCATCGCGGTCATGTCCGGTGGCTATCCGCCCTTCAGCTTCTTCGACGAGAACCAGAACCTCGTCGGCTACGATGCCGACGTCGCCCGGGCCCTCGCCGAGCAGCTCGGGGTCACGGCCCGCGTCGACGCCGCCGAGTTCTCCACCATCGTTCAGGGCGTGCAGTCCGGTATCTTCGACATCGCGGTCGCGAGTCAGGCGTATACGCCGGAGCGCGCCAAGGCGGTGCAGTACCTCGACCACCCCTACCACTGCGGCGGCGCCCAGCTGTTCGTCCCCAAGGAGTCCAACGCCACCAGCATCACCGACCTCGATCAGCCGGTCGCCGTTGCGCTCGGCACGACCTACGAGAAGTTCCTGACCGAGAAGGGGCTGCCCTTCAAGACCTTCAAGGACGACCCGACGGGGCTCCAGGCGGTGGAGTCCGGCATCGTAGGCGGCATCGTCACGGACCTGGCTGTCGGTTCCTTCGCCGCGCTCCAGGGCGCGCCCATCAAGGCCGTCGGCGACCAGCTCTACGTCGACCTTGCCAACGTCACCATCAAGCAGGGCGAGCCCGCGCTGCAGACGGCGCTCAACGATGCCCTGCAGACTCTCAACGACAACGGCACGCTCAAGGAGATCAGCATGAAGTGGTTCAACGCGGACATCGCGACGCGCTGCTTCACCATGCCGGTGAACACTCAGTAGGCGGCCGCGATGACGCCACCGATCCACGCCATCTCGAACCGGTCCCGGCTCCCCGCTCCGGCGGGGAGGCGGGGCTCGGTTACGTATGCGAGCGGAGGTACCGGCCCCCATGGGTGACGTCCTGACACCGGTCATCCTTCGGTCGATGGCGCGCGGCGCGCTGTTGACCATCGAGCTCACGCTGATCACCTACGGGCTGGCGCTCGTGATCGGGCTCGTCACGGCGCTGCTGCGCCTCTCGGGCGCCCGCGTGCTGCGCCTACTCGCTCGCGTCTACACCGATCTGTTCCGCGGCACGCCCGCGCTGGTGCAGATCTTCTTCGCCTATTTTGCCTCCCCCCAGATCTTCGCCTGGCTCAACGCCTACCTGCTCGGCCCGCTGTCGGGCGAGCGCGTCATGCTGCCCCAGCACTTGAGCCCCTTCGGTGCGGCCGTCCTGGCGCTCTCGCTGGGCTACGGCGCCTACCTCTCCGAGGTCGTCCGGGCGGGCATCCAATCGATCCCGAAGGGGCAGACGGAGGCGGCACGCAGCCTCGGCCTGTCGAGCTCCGACACCATGCGCTTCGTCATCATCCCGCCGGCGATCAGCATCATGATCCCGCCCTTCGGCAACTACTTCCTGGCCCTGCTCAAGGATTCCTCGCTGGCGTCCACCATCAGCGTGGTGGAGCTGACCCTGAGCACGCAGCGGGCCATCTCGTACAACTACCAGCCCGCCCTCATGTGGGCGACGGCCGCCGTCATGTACCTGGTGCTCTCGATCATCGGCAGCTTCGTGTTCTCGTCTCTCGAGGCCGCGTCCTCGCCGCATCGCGAGCGGCACGCGCCGCGGGCTGCCGGGGCAACCAAGCCGTGAGCGCGACGCCGCCGCGCCGGTGCGCGCAGCGGCTCGCCGCGGCGTGCGTCGTGCCGAGGGCGCGGCCGGGACGGGCGGCCGTGTGCCTCGTGACCGCCGCGCACGCGCCGTGGGCGGGCCCCCGTGCTCGCTGGTGAGCTCAGCGCCGTCGCGACGGCGCAGTGGATCCGTGAGGGGCGCCTGTCGCCCGTCGAGGCCGTGGAGGCCGCGCTGGAGCGCGTGAAGCGCCGCAACCCGGTGCTGAACGCGTTCGTCACGGTGCTCGCAGAGCAGGCCCGGGAGCGCGCTCTGGCCGCGGAGAGAGCGCTCCGGGCCGGCGGGCCGCTCGGTCCGTTGCACGGGGTGCCCATCGCGCTGAAGGACCTGTTCGATGCCAAGGCCGGCGTCCGCAACACCTTCGGTTCGCTGGTGTTCGCCGATTTCGTACCCGACACCGACGCCAACCACGTGGCCCGACTGGAGGCGGCCGGCGCCATCGTCATCGGCAAGACCAACACGCCGGAGTTCGGTTACAAGGGCACGACCGATAACCTGCTGTTCGGCCCCACCCGCAGCCCCTTCGACCTCGCCACCAACGCCGGGGGATCCTCCGGGGGAAGCGCGGCGGCCGTGGCCGCCGGTATGGTTCCCCTGGCGCAGGGATCCGACGGCGGGGGCTCGGTGCGTATCCCCGCCGCGCTGTCGGGGGTGGTGGGGTTCAAGGCGACCTTCGGTGTGATCCCGCTGGTCACCCGACCGGACGGGTTCCTCGGTCACACGCCGTACGCGCACGTCGGCCCGCTCAGCCGCACCGTGGAGGACGCAGCGCTGATGCTCGGCGTGCTGGCGGGGCCGGACGCCCGTGACCCGCTCTCCCTCCCTGCGTTCGGGTTGGATCTTGGCGGCGCCGCGCTCCGCGGGGTGCGGGGGCTGAGGATCGCCTACTCGCCGGACTACGGGGGTTTTCCCATCGAGCCGGCGGTGGCCGAGCCGGTCGCCGCCGCCGCGGCGGCGTTCGAGGAGCTCGGTGCGGAGGTGGAGGCGGTGCAGCTCACGCTGCCGCGCCCGCACCACGAGCTCGCGGCGATGTGGACGCGCACCAGCGGCGTGCGCGCGGCGGAGACGGTGGCCGCCATGCGCGCCTCCGGCATCGACCTGCTGGGGGAGCATCGCGACCGGCTCGACCCGTACTTCCTCCGCAAGGTCGAGGCCGCGCAGGAAGTCCGCGCCATCGACTACCGCCTCGACGACGTGGCCCGCACGGAGGTGTACGACGCGCTGCAGGCCGTGTTCGAACGCTTCGATCTGCTGGTGGGGCCGACCCTGAGCGTGGCCAAGGTGGACAACGCGGACGACGGGCTGACCATGGGCCCGGCAACCGTCGAGGGCGAGGAGGTGGACCGCGCCATCGGCTGGTGCCCCACGTACCTTCAGAACTTCACGGGGCACCCCGCGATCTCCATTCCGGCGGGCTTCACGCCCGAGGGGTGGCCCGTCGGGCTGCACATCAGCGGGCCCCGCTTCGCCGACGCACGCGTGCTGGCGGCCGCCGCGGCCTTCGAGCGGGCGCGGCCGTGGAGCGAGGCGTACGAGCGGGCGCGCCCCTGGCTCACGGATCCCGTGGTCCCGTGACGGACCGGGAGCCCGCGCCGACGCCCGACGGGAGCGCGCCGGGGGACATGGGGCGCCCGCGTCCCGTCGGCACGGGCCCGTTCCGCAAGATCGTCACCCTCGAGGCCGTACTCGCCATGTTCCGGGACGGCGATACCCTCCTCTTCGGTGGGTTCGGCTCCATCGGCACGCCGCCGCTCCTCGTCGACGGCCTGGCGGCACGCGGGGTGCGGGACCTCACCGTCATCGGCAACGACAGCGGCTACCCGTCGCACGGCATCGGAAAGCTCATCGCGCGCCGCCAGGTGAAGCGCGCGATGGTGTCGCACATCGGCTCCAACCCCGTCGCCATCGAGCAGATGAACGACGGCACCCTCGAGGTCGAGTTCGTGCCGCAGGGCACCCTGGCCGA
This sequence comes from uncultured Trueperaceae bacterium, assembly GCA_963739805.1. Taxonomy (GTDB): domain Bacteria; phylum Deinococcota; class Deinococci; order Deinococcales; family Trueperaceae; genus CAVUBJ01. Next base: position 1,013,505 of record CAVUBJ010000009.1, on the reverse strand, counting down.
ACGCATCCGCGCCGGCGGAGCCGGACTCGGCGGCATCCTCACGGACGTCGGGGAGGGTACCGAGGCGGACGCTGCGGCACAGCACGTGGAGGTCGCCGGCCGCCGCTACGCGGTGGAGCCTGCCATCCGCGCCCCCCTGGGCATCGTTCTGGCGGAGCTCGGCGATCCGTTCGGCAACCTCGTGTTTCGCGGGACCGCCCGGAACTTCAATCCACTCGTGGCCATGGCCGCCGACATCGTGGTGGCGGAGGTGCGGCAGCTGGTGCCCGAGGGCGAGCTCGATCCCGACCTGATCCACATCCCGGGCATCTTCGTCGATTACGTCCTCGGCGGCAGCCCCAGGCCCACCGAGGTTCCGAGGCCCAGGACGTGAGCCGCGCCGGCGCGGCTGCGATCGCGGACCCCGAGGAGCGCATGGTCCGCCGCGTGGCGGCGCTCCTGGGCTTCGGTGAGGTGGTCGCGTTGGGGATCGGCCTGCCGACGCGGGTCGCGGACCACGTTCCGGCGGCGCGCAGGGTGACCTTCTTCGCCGAGAACGGGGTGGCCGGCGCCGGCTCCCGCCCACCGCCGGCGGCCGAGGACCCCGATGTCATCAACGCCGGGGGGGAGCCCATCACCGTGGCGCGCCACGGGGCGTTCTTCGATAGCGCCACGGCCTTCGCCGCCATCCGCCGGGGGCGGCTGAGCACCGCCGTGCTGGGGACACTGCAGGTCAGCGAGCGGGGCGACGTGGCGAGCTGGAAGATCCCCGGGCGCTTCAGTCCGGGCATGGGGGGAAGCATGGAGCTGGCGGCCAAGGCGAGGCGCACGGTGGTGATCACGCGACACGAGACGAAGCGCGGGGACCCGAAGATCCTCCCGGCCTGCACCATCCCGCTCACCGCCAGGGCGGCGGCGTCGTTGATCGTGACCGAGCTGGCGCTGCTCGAGGTGACCCCCGGCGGCCTGTTGTTGCGGGAGGTCGCGGCGGCAACCACCGTGGGGGAGGTGCGGGAGCGCACGCCCGTGGCCATCACCGTGGCCCCGCACGTGGGCGTGTTGGATCGCGCGGCGCTCGCGCCGCGGCCGGCCGGGCGCGCCGGGGCGGAGGAGGAGTGAGGCGATGAGCGACATCGAGGCGCGGGTACGCGAACAGGTGGAGGCCGGCTGGGACGACGAGCTGGCCTTCCTGCGCGATCTGGTGCGCCGCCCGAGCCGGCGCGGGGAGGAAGCCCGGGTCCAGCTCAGGGTGGCCGACGAGCTCCGCGGCATGGGGCTCGAGCCCGAGCTGTGGGAGGTCGATCCCTCCCGGATCGCCGGCCATCGGGGTTTCTCGCCGCCGGAGTGGTCGTACGCCGGCCGCCCCAACCTCACCGCGCGCCTTCCCGGGGTGGGTGGGGGCCGGTCGCTGCTGCTCAACGGCCACGTCGACGTGGTGCCGGAGACGCCGCTGGAGCAGTGGCGACACGACCCGTGGGGTGCCGAGGTGGAGGGGGGTCGCATGTACGGTCGCGGCGCGGCGGACATGAAGTCCGGCGTGGCGGCGATGATCTACGCCGTACGCGCCCTGCGTGCGGCGGGCGTCCGCACGGCGGGCGACGTCACTCTCGAGACGGTGATCGAGGAGGAGTGCACCGGCAACGGCGCGCTCGCGTCGCTCGAGCGGGGTCGCCCGACGGACGCCGTGATCATCCCCGAGCCCTTCAACCAGACGCTGCTCGAGGCGCAGGTGGGCGTGATGTGGGCGCGCATCCGTGTTCGCGGTGCCGGCGCGCACGTGCTCGGCGCCGACAAGGCGGTCAACGCCATCCTCGCCTCATTGCCCCTGATCGACGCCATCCGGGCCATGGAGCGGGAGGCCAACGCCCGGCGCGATCGGCCGGCGCCCTTCCGGGACATGGATCACCCCCTGAACTACAACGTCGGCACCCTGCACGCGGGTGACTGGCCCTCGTCGGTGCCGTCGGAGTGCGTGCTCGAGGTGCGCCTGTCGGCCTTCCCGGGCGACGACCTGGCGGAGGTCCGGGACGGCTTCAGGCGCGGGTTGCTGCGGGCGGCCGCGGCCGACCCGTGGCTGGCCACGCACCCGCCCGACATCGCGTTCTTCGCCTTCCGCGCCGAGGGGTGCGTGCTGGAGCGCAGCGAGCCGATCTTCGGGTCGCTGGCGTCGGCGCACCGCCTGGTGATGGGCGGCGAGCCCGAATACTACGCCAGCACCGCTACCACCGACGCACGCTTCTTCAACCTCTACGGGGGTACGCCCGCCACCTGCTACGGCCCGGTAGGCGGAGCGCTGCACGCTCCCGACGAGTGGGTGGACCTCGCAAGCGTGCGGGACGTGACGCTGGTGCTCGCCCTGGCCGTGCTCGATTGGTGTGGGGGCGCCCTCGAAGAGGTCACCTGAGTGAGCGGCGCCCCCCGGCGCGACTATCATGAGCCCGTGGATGCCCAGCGTTCCGAGCCCGGCGCACGCCCCTTCGTGCCCGCGTCCAGCGTCGACGAGGTGATCGACCGGCTGGGTGTGATCGTCGCGGACGCGCGTGCCCACGGCGAGCGCCTCGGCCTCTTCGCCGCGCTCTACCGCCGCACCACCATCCGCGTGCTGCAGGGGATCGGTGACGGTCGTTTCGAGGACGGCGCGCGCATGCGGCGGCTCGACGTGCTGTTCGCCAACCGCTACCTCGAGGCCCACGCCCGCCACTGGGCCGGCGGGGTGCCGCCGATCGCCTGGCGCTACGCCTTCGCGCGCGCGCGCGAGCCCCAGCATCTGGTGCTGCAGCACCTGATGCTGGGGATGAACGCCCACATCAACCTGGACCTCGGCATCGCCGCCTGCGCGACCTGCCCGGGGCCGTCCCTCGCTGGCCTGGAGCACGATTTCTTCGAGATCAACCGCGTGTTGGCGGAGATGATCGATGTCGTCCAGGATGATCTGTCGGAGCTGTCCCCGCTGCTCGGGCTGGTCGACCGCCTCGGAGGCCGGGGCGACGAGGCGCTGGTGCGGGGCTTCCTGGCGCGGAGCCGGCGCGCCGCGTGGCACAAGGCGCTGCGCCTGTCCCCGCTGAGGGGCGCCGCACGCGCCACCGCGGAGCGGAGCTTCGACCGGGGCACGGCGCGGCTCGCGCGTCGCCTGTGCCCGCCTCCGGCGGGGCAACCCGAGTGGTTGCGCCGCGTGCGGGAGCGGGAGACGGACGATCTGGAGGCGGTGTACCGGGCGCTGGTGTGAACGGTGCGGGAAGGCGCCGGTGCCCGACCGTGTGTACCTGGACATCGTGGCGATCGGTGCACCAAGTTGTCCGACAACTTGTACGATGACGACACGCAAGCCGACCACCGGCGCCGCTAGGCCGATGGAGGAAAGACGGGCGATCTCATGCGGTCGAGCCATGACCTGAAGGCGGATGCTGTCGCGCGTGCATTGGCCGAGGACATCGTGGCCAAGCGGCTCGGCGCCGGCGTCCTTCTGCCCGCCGAGGCCCGGCTCTCGGAGCGGCTCGGCGTGAGCCGCAGCGTGGTCCGGGAAGGGATCCGGAGTCTGGCAGCCACCGGACTCGTCGCGACGCGCCACGGCGTCGGGTCGTTGGTCAATGACAGCAGCCTCTGGAACATCTTCGACCCCCTGGTGTTGGAGGCCCACGTGGCCACCGGTTGCCTTCCTTCCTTGGTGGGAGAACTCGTCGAGCTCCGACGCCTGGTGGAGGTCTCGGCGGCCGGCCTCGCAGCGGAAAGGGTCTCGGACATCGAGCGCCAAGAGCTCCACCAATGGCATCAACGGATGCAGCAGTTGATCGACGATCCACAGGCCATGGCACAGGCCGACATCCGATTCCACGACGTGATCGTCGCGGCGGCCAAGAATCGCTTCCTGCACGCTGCGATGGAGTACGTACGTCCGGTGTTGACGCGAGCACGGGTGAGGACGGCGGAGCTGGGAGGGCGCAGCGGCCGCCGCTCGGCCCAACGCGCTCATACCGCGATCCTCTCCTGCATCGACAACTGCGATGCGGAAGGAGCACGCACGGCCATGCGGGAACACGTGCGCCTGGCGGAGGACGACATCCGGGCCGCCATGTTGGCGATCGAGCCCCCCGCGGGCGTAGCGATGGGGGGCTGAGTCTGGTGCGCATCACGGGCGTCAAGACGTTCCTGGTCGAGGGGATCAAGTACAACTGGTGTCTGGTCCGGGTGGACACGGATGCGGGCGTGAGCGGCTGGGGTGAGGGCACCAACTGGCCGGGCTCGCCCATGGTCGAGGCCGCCTGCCGTCATGTCGGAGAACGCATCCTGGGTGAGGACGCCCGCCGCATCGACTACCTGTGGACGAAGATGTACAAGGACCTCAACTGGCTGGGGCAGGCGGGGCCGGTCATGAGTGCCATCAGCGCCATCGACATCGCGCTCTGGGACATCCAGGGTAAGGTCCTCGGCGTACCGGTCTACCAGCTCCTCGGTGGCGCCTACCGCACGCAATTGCCCCTGTACGCCAACTACTGGTTCACGGGCGGCGGCCATCGACCACGCGACTACGCCGAGCAGGCCCGCGAGGCGGTGGCGCGCGGTTTCGACGCACTGAAGCTCGACCCGTTCGCACACGTCAACTACCTCTATGGCGAGGACCTGGCCCCGGGGCTTGGCCTCACCTCTGCCCAGAAGACCAACGCGGTGGAGATCGTGCGTGCGGTCCAGGCGGCTGTAGGTCCGGAGGTCGCCATGGCGATCGAGACGCACGCGATGCTCAACGGTCCGACGGCGATCGAGATGGCCCAGCGTCTGGCCGAGACCGGGTTGAACTGCATGTGGTACGAGGAGCCGGCACCGCCCGAGGTCCCCGACGCCATCGCCGAGATCGCGCGCCGCATCCCGTTCCCGGTGGCGGTGGGGGAGCGCTTGCACAGTCGTTTCATGTTCCGACCGGTGCTGGAGCGCCACGCAGCCGACGTGATCATGCCCGATATCACGCGCTGTGGCGGGATCAGCGAGATGCGCAAGATCGCCTCCCTGGCGGAAGCGTTCAACGTTCCGGTGGCCCCCCACAACCCCAACGGGCCGATCTCCACGCTGGCCTCGGCCCACGTGATGGCGGCCGTGCCCAACTTCTTTCGCCTCGAGTTCATGGCGAACGACGTGGCGTGGCGGGATGAGGCGATGGCGCCGGATCCGCTAGACATCGCGGGCGGGGTCCTCACGCTGTCGGAGCGGCCCGGCCTGGGCGTGGAGATCGACGAGACGGTGCTTGGGCGTCACCCGGGCGTCCGCAGCGAGAGGGAGGGGTTCTACATATGAAGGTCGTGATCACGCGGGCCGTCCCGGAGGACCTCGTGGTCGACGAGTTGGCCGGCCTCATCGTGAAGCAGGGACCGGAGGGGGTCGGGTTCGAGGCGCGGGCAGCGAGGGACGAGGCACGGGACGCAGACGCCCTCGTCACCTGGGGCTTCGTGCCGGTCGACGGTGCCTTCCTCGACGCGGCTCCGGGCTTGCGGGTGGTGGCCAACATCGCGGCCGGCACCGACAACCTCGACATCGAGGAGCTTGCGAGGCGAGGCGTGTGGGCCACCAACGTCCCCGACGCCTTCGCGGCCTCCACGGCCGAGGTGGCGATGGGCCTGATGCTTTCGGTGATGCGCCGGATCTCCGAGGGGGAGCGTTACGTTCGCTCCGGCGCCTGGCACGCCTCCGAGCCTGGGCGCTTCGACGGCGTCACGCTGGAAGGCAAACAACTGGGCTTGATCGGATTCGGTCGGATCGCCCGGGCGGTAGCGAGCCGGGCATCGGCCTTCGGTATGCGTGTGCGCTACTACAGCCGTAGCGCGGCCACCGTCGAGGACGAGCGCCGCTTGGGCGCCGAGAGGATGTCCCTCGATGAGCTTCTTGTCACCTCGGACGTCGTGTCGCTGCACGTCCCCTTGACTCCCGACACCCACCATCTCCTGGGGGAGAGGGAGTTGGCGCGGATGAGGCCCGGAGCGTTCCTCGTCAACACGGCGCGCGGCAAGGTCATCGACGAGGAGGCACTGATCGCCGCTCTGGAGGCGGGCGCTCTCGGGGGCGCCGGCCTCGACGTGTTCCACGAGGAGCCGGCGGTACCCGATGCTCTGTTGCGCCTTTCGAACGTCGCCGTGACCCCGCATGTTGGCGGTGCCACACGCGAGGCCCGGCGTGAAGCGCAGCGCACGGCGCTGCGCAACGTCCGGCTTGTGCTCGATGGCAAGCCGCCGCTCTCACCCGTCAACCGAGTCCACGGTTGATCGCGAAAGGGGGTTGCCGCACCCGTCGCACGATGACGCTGTGAGGAGCGCAGACTCCTCGAAGGATCCAAAGATCGGAGACATACGTTGAGACGACTTCTGACAAGCTTGCTGGCGCTGGGAATCGTTCTGGGGATAGGTGGCGTAGCGGCCGCCCAAGACTTCCCGAGGCGCACGCTCACCATCATCGCCCCGGCCTCGGCCGGCGGCGGCACCGACCTCACGGCCCGGAACCTGGGTCGGGCGGCCGAGGCCTTCCTCGGTCAGTCGGTCATCGTCAAGGACATGCCCGGAGGCGGCAATGCCATCGGCATCACGGCCGGCTACCAGGCCGACCCGGACGGCTACACCCTCGTCCTCGGGCAGGTCGAGACGGTCCTGCTCCCCTTGATGGGGCGCGTGTCGTGGAAGGCCCAGGACTTCACGCCGATCCTTGGCGTCAACCGCGCCTCGTCCGCGTTGACGGTCAAGGCCGACAGTCCATACATGACGGCGAAGGACTTCATCGAACACGCCAAGATGAACCCCGGCCTCAAGGTCGGCGGGTCGGCGCCCGGCACGATCTGGCACCTCGCGGCCGTAGGCTTCGAGCAATCGGTCGGTGCAGACTTCAACGTCATCCCCTACTCCGGCGGCGCGGCGCCCGCGATCCAGGACCTCCTCGGAGGGCAGCTGGACGCCATCACCGTGAGCGCCGGTGAGGTCTCGGATCAGGCGGATGCCGGCCTGGTGCGCATCCTCTGCCTGATGAGCCCGCAGCGCGACACCGTACGCTTCCCCGACCTCCCCACCTGTGCCGAGGAGGGCTACGACGTGTCCTACGCGACCTGGTGGGCGCTCATGGCGCCTCCCAATACGCCGGCCGATGTCGCCGCCGTGCTGCAGGCGGATTTCCAGAAGGCTTGGAACACCGACGAGTTCCAGAAGTTCCTGAGCACCCAGGGGCTCGAGCCGATGTACGTGTCGCCCGGCGACTTCCCGGCGTTCGTTGCCGCACAGTCGGAGAAGTTCAAGCCTGTCCTGGAACAGGTCGGCCTGCTCCAGTGACCTTCCGACCCGGTGGGGGCCCCGCCTGTGCGGGAGCCCCCACCGGGTGGAGGTGAGTCATGTCCGACATCATCCAGGGCATCCTCATCGTCGTCTTCTCCTCGGGTACCTGGTACTGGTCGCGCCAACTTCCTCAGAGTAGGACGTCCGTGCCGGGGCCCGGCTTCTTCCCGGAGTTGGTGTCGATCCTCGGGTTCGTCCTCGGGTTGTACATCCTCCTGCGGGCCATCCGCCTGCGCGCCGTGCAAGCGGAGGGCGCCGCCGAGGAGGCCGACGATTGGGGCGCGTACGTGCGGATCGGCATTCCCGTCGTCTTGCTCAGCATCCTCTTCGTGATCGCCTTCAAGCCCTTGGGCTTCCTGGTCTCGTCGTTCGTGTTCATCGCAGCCGTATTGCTTCTGCTGGGTGAGCGTCGACCCCTCTTGATCTTGCTGATGTCCGCCGGTCTCTCCGGCGGGGTGTTCTATCTGTTCAACAACCTCTTGCGCCTGGGATTGCCGGGCGGGATCCTGTTCCGGTAGGCCATGTTCCAGAGTGTTTCGGATCTCGCAGCCGGGTTCCAGGCAATCCTGACGTTCCAGACGATCGGCCTGATGCTCGGTGGCATGACCGCCGGTCTGTTGGTGGGGGCGCTGCCGGGGTTGACGGCGACCATGGCCGTGGCCATCCTCGTCCCCCTGACGTTCGGTCTCGACGCCATCCCGGCCCTGGCCATGCTGCTGTCGATCTATCTCGGTGCCGTCAGTGGAGGCTTCGTGAGCGCCATCCTGGTGAACACGCCGGGGACGCCGGCGTCGATCGCCACCACCTTCGACGGCTACCCCATGACGCAGCAGGGCAAAGCCGGGAAGGCCCTGGGCCTGGCGTTCATGGCGTCGATCGTCGGTTCCCTGATCGGCATCGTCGCCCTGGTGCTGTTCGCGCCCGTGATCTCGCGCGCGGCGTTGCGCTTCAGTGCGCCGGAGTACTTCGCCATCGCCGTGTTCGGTTTGAGCATGATCGTGGGCATCTCGGGTCGGGACCTGGCCAAGGGCGCGATCTCGGCGGTGCTCGGCCTCCTCGTCGGCGCCATCGGGATCGACCCCGTTCTGGGCACGACCCGCTTCACGCTGGGCAACCTGAACCTGCTCGGAGGCTTCTCGTTCGTACCCGTGTTGATCGGCCTGTTCGCCATCTCCGAGGCGTTGTACCAGGCCAGCCTCGCGCGCCGACCCAACCCGGTCGTGCAGTCCGTGCGGTCGATCTTCCCCAAGATGGCCACGCTGTGGCACCATCGCTGGTTGATCCTGAAGTCGGGGGTCATCGGCACGCTCATCGGGGCCCTGCCGGGCGCGGGCGCCGACATTGCGTCGCTGGTGTCCTACACCGAGGCGAAGCGCAGTTCCAAGCACCCCGAACGCTTCGGTCATGGGGCCGAAGAGGGCGTCATCGCCTCGGAGACCGCCAACAACGCCGTCCCGGGGGCGGCCATGATCCCGCTGCTCACGCTGGCGATCCCGGGCGACGCCGTCACGGCAGTGCTGCTGGGAGCGATGCGCATGCATGACCTACGGCCGGGCCCCCTACTGTTCCGCTACAACCGGCCGGAGGTGTTCGCGATGTACGCCTCGCTTCTGCTGGGTGTCCTCCTCCTGCGCGTCGTCGGGACGCTGGTTCTTCCCTGGTTCGCGCGCATCATGAACCTGCCGCGGCGCCACCTCGTCGCGGGCATCCTGCTGTTCAGCTTCGTGGGTTCGTACGCCCTCGGCAACAGCGTGTTCGACATGGGGACCGCGGTGGGATTCGGCGTGCTCGGGTTCATCATGCTCAGATTCGGCTACCCCGTGGCGCCCATGGTGCTCGCCCTCATCCTCGGGCCCCTGGCCGAGGACCGCTTGCGGCAGGCCCTGGTCATGTCGGAGGGAAGCTGGGCCATCTTCGTCACGCGTCCGGTGTCCGCCGTCCTGCTGGCGCTGGCGCTCGCGTCGTTGGTCGTGATGTACCGCCAACACCAGAACATCGCAAGGTTGCAGCGCGAGTTCGAGGCTTCGCATCCAAAGGGAGGCGAGTAGGTATGTCAAAGGTCGCTTGGGACGGAATCTTCGCCGTTCTCGTCACGCCATTCCACGAGGACCTCTCGGTCGATCATGAGGCACTCGATCGACAGGTGGACTTCTGTCTCGACTGTGGTGTGCAGGGACTGGTCGCACCGGTGGTCGCGAGTGAGTTCTTCACGTTGTCCGACGCAGAGCGCGTCCAGATCGTGGGGCGAGTGGTCCAGCGGGCCAAGGGTCGCGTGCCCCTCGTCGCCGGGGTTGCCGGCACCAGCGCGATGCACGCCGCTGAGCTGACGCGCGCCGCGGCCTCTGCCGGCGCGGACGCCCTCATCGCCATGCCGCCCTATACCGCGCGACTGCCGAAGAAGGGCGTGATCGCGTACTACCAGAGCATCGCCGAGGCCTCCGACCTCCCCGTCATGGTGCAGAACGCCGACGCGCCGATCGGGAGCCCCCTCGCGACCGAAGATCTCGCGGCTCTGGCGCGCGCCCTGCCGGCGATCGAGGCCGTCAAGGAGGAGAGTGCGCCCAACCCCCAACGCGTGGGTGCGCTCACCGCCGCAACGGGCCCACGAGGACCGTCCGTGTTCGGTGGCCTGGGCGGTATCTACCTGTTCAACGAGCTGCGGCGTGGCGCACGGGGGTCGATGCCGGCCTGCCAGTTCGCCGACGTGGCCGTTGACATCTTCGGGCTCGCGGCCTCGGGGAAGGAGGCGGAGGCCCGGCGGCGCTTCGGCATCCTCCAGCCGGCGCTCGTGATGGAGCGGCTCTACGGCATGACCTTCATGAAGGAGTGCCTCGTCCGGCGCGGAGTCCTCCGCAACACCCTGACGCGGGTGCCCGAGGCCGCGATGGACGCGGACGATCAGCGCGAGCTCGACGTGATCTGGGGTGAGCTGGAGCCGCTGTTCCGCGTCGCCGACGTCGACCGGCCCCCGACCAGCGGCGGCTGATCGTCGATGGGAAGCGTTGTGGTCGTTGACTCCGGAACCACGAACACCCGGGTGCGGTTGGTGCGCGACGGCGCCGTGGTGCGTACCCTCTCGCGCCAGGCGGGCGCACGCGACACGGCGACGGATGGTCACAACAGCCGAATCCGGGAGGCGCTCGCCTCCATGATCGGCTTGCTGGCATCGGAGGAAGCGGACCTGGGGAGCGTCCTCCTCTCCGGCATGATCACCTCGAACGTGGGGCTGCTCGAGGTCCCCCACCTACTCGCTCCCGCCGGCATCGATGATCTCGCCCGCGGCGTCGTCCGCCATGACTTCCCCGATCTGTCCGACCTCCCCTTCCGCTTCATCCGGGGGGTGAAGACCCTGCCGCCCGACGGCGATCTCCCGGAACTCGACGTGCTCCGTGGCGAGGAGGTGGAGGTCGTGGGCCTGCGCGCCCTGTTCGGCCTCGAGCGCGAGGCGATCTTCGTGCATTACGGGTCGCACCACAAGGCCATCGAACTGGCCGCCGACGGGACGATCCTAGGCTCCCGCACCGCGTTGACCGGGGAGCTGCTGGCAGCGCTGCGCGAGCACACCATCCTTGGCGGCAGCGTCGTGGCCGTGGACGAGGCCGGCCTCGAGGAGGACGCGTGGCGCGAGGGGATGGACGCGGCGCGAACCCACGGCGTGGGTCGGGCACTCTTCCTGGTGCGCGTGGGGGAACAGATCGGCGGGCGCAGCAAGGCGGCCATGACCTCGTATCTTCTCGGCGTGCTGACGAGCCTGGACGTGCCACTGCTCCGCTTGCGCCCGCAGGATGGGCGTGCCGTGGTGCTCTATGGGCGGGGTCCGTTCCGAGCGATCATGCGGCAGTACCTGTCGGATGAGTACGGCATCGATGCCCTCGTCGTGGACGAGGCTACGGCCGAAGAGGCCGCCGTGGATGGCGCCCTGCGTATCCTCGCGCGGGCCCGAGCGCTGGGCGCGGTCGCGTGAGCGCTTCGGCCGTTGAGCGCTTCTCGTCGGAGATCGAGGCGACCGGCGTGGTCGCGATCCTTCGGGGCCTCCCGCGTGGCGCCGCGCTCGGCGTTGCGGGCGCGCTGGCCGACGCTGGTGTCACCCTCATCGAGATCGCGCTCAGCGCGCCTGACGCCGTGGCGGAGCTCTCCCATCTGCACCGGGAGTTCCGCGGAGACGCCATGATCGGTGCCGGCACGGTCACGTCGGCGCTACTGGCCGAACAAGCGGCGGAGGCGGGCGCCACCTTCCTGGTCACACCCCACGTGGTGGACGAGGTCAACGCCTACGGCAGGCGCCATGCGATCCCCGTGCTCGGCGGCGCCATGACCCCGACGGAGGTGGCCGCGGCGCGCCTCGCGGGCAACCACTACGTCAAGATCTTCCCGGCCGGCGTCGTGGGACCGGCGTTCTTCGCTGCGATGCGGGGGCCGTACCCGGACGCAAGGCTGGTGGCCGTGGGAGGGGTCGGCCCGGAGAACGCCGCGGCGTTCGTGCGGGCCGGCGCCGTCGCGGTCGGGGTCGGGGGGGCGCTGACGCGCGCGGGGGATGATCGTGCGGCCACCTCGGCCGCGGCCGCCGCGCTGCTCGCCGCGGTACGGGCCGGCAAGGAGGGCGTACGGTGAAGATCCGTGCCGTGGAGACGTTCAAGGTGCCGCCGCGTTGGGTGTTCTTGCGCGTGGAGACCGACGAGGGCGTGGTGGGGTGGGGCGAGCCCTCCCTGGAGGGGCGCGCCGACACGGTCGTGGCCGCGGTGCAGGAACTGAGCGCGTACCTGATCGGACGGGACCCGTTCGCGATCGAGGACCATTTCCAGGTGCTGTACCGGGGAGGCTTCTACCGGGGTGGCCCGGTGCTCGGCAGCGCGCTGTCCGGGTTGGAGCAGGCCCTGTGGGACATCAAGGGCCGGGCGCTCGACGTGCCGGCCTACGAGCTGCTGGGCGGGGCGGCGCGCACGAGGATCCGAGTGTACAACTGGATCGCGGGTGATCGTCCGGCCGATGTGGAGGCCGGCGTGCGGCGGCAGCTCGAGCGCGGCGTGAGCGCGGTGAAGATGAATGCCACGGCTGAGATGAGCTACATCGACAGCCACGCCAAGGTGGACGCCGTTCTCGAGCGCGTCGCGGCCGCACGCGAGACCGGGGGGCCGGGGTTCGATATCGCCGTGGACTTCCACGGCCGGGTGCACCGGGGCATGGCCAAGGTCCTGGCGCGGGAGCTCGAGCCCCTGCACCCGATGTTCATCGAGGAGCCCGTGCCCCCGGGCAACACCGAGGCGCTGGCGGAGGTGGCCCGGCATAGCGCCGTGCCCATCGCCGTCGGAGAGCGCCTCTACACGCGCTGGGACGTCAAGCCGGTCCTGCTCGCCGGTGCCGTGGACGTCCTTCAGCCCGACGTGTCCCACGCGGGTGGAATCCTCGAGACGCGCAAGATCGCGGCCATGGCGGAGGCGTTCGACGTGGCGGTGGCGCTGCACTGCCCGCTGGGTCCCATCGCGCTCGCGGCCTGCCTGCAGGTCGACGCCACCACCCCGAACGCATTCATCCAGGAGCAGAGCCAGGACATCCACTACAACGAGGGGCTCGATATCTTCTCGTACCTGCGCGAGCCGCTGGCGTACGAGCAGGGGCACGTCCTCATCCCCGACGGCCCCGGGCTCGGGATCGCGATCGACGAGGAGGTCGTGCGGCGCGCAGCCGTCGCGGGGCACGACTGGCACAACCCGGTGTGGCGCAATCCGGACGGCACGGTGGCGGAGTGGTGACCCGGGGGGCGCGCGCCACGCCGCGCTTGCGCCGCTCCCGGCCTGGTCCCGCGGCGGCGCCCGAGGTGCTCCCCACGCCCTCCCGACGCCCGATGGCCGGCGGCCGTCAGGCTCGGTCTCAGCCGGGGCGCACGCCCAGCAGGTAGTCGAGCGCGTCCGCGGCGCCGTACGAATGCGGGGGCTCCGAGACCAGCGGCGCGATGCACGCCACGTCGTCACCACTGGTGACCAGCGGCGGTTCGACCGCTGCGCCCGCTCGCGGCTGGCCCAGGCCGATATTGGCCATGAGCGCGTTGCACAGGCATTTTCGCCCCTTGGTGTCAGCCTCGGCGCCCCCCTTGCGGAGGTAGTCGGCGAGCGGCTCCGAGGCGCAGCGATACCCGTAGCCGCCGTCCTCGCGGCGGTAGACCTCGCGCAGATAGCCGAGATCGCACACGCGGCGCCGCTTGTCGTACACCTCCTCGTCGGAGGTGCTACCCGGTAAGTCCACCACCTTGAAGGGGAAGCCGGTGGGCGATGCGCGCGGGTCGGTCCTCACCGACGCCCCGCCGTTCCTCACCTGCTCGATCACCGCGGCCTTCACCGCCTCATCGAGGCCGGACTCGCGGCAGTAGGCAAACAGCGTCCCGACCTGGACCCCAGCGGCGCCCCGCTCGCGGGCGCTTCGCACCGCCTCGGGCGATCCGTAGCCTCCGGCCAGCCAGAAGGGTAGTCCGAGTTCGCGCATCTTCTCCAGGTCCACCAGGTCGCGTTCGCCGTAGACGGGCTGTCCCTGCTCGTCGAAGGTCTTCTTCCCGCGAGGCGGGGCGTTGTGGCCGCCCGCCGTCGGCCCCTCGACCACGAAGCCCTCCACGGAGCCCGTGGCCTTCTTCTGCAGCACGCTCGCCAGGGCGTGCGACGCCACGATCGGCAGGAAATCGGGGCGCCTGAGCGGGCGTTCGCGCTCCGCCACGAACTCCGCCGGATCGAATCGCAGCACCGGAGCCTCGGCGGCGGGGTCCGCCGCGGGGTCGCGTTCGGTGATGTCGAGCCTGAGCGACGCCGAGAGGTGTTGCGCCATCCGGTCGAGAGCTCCCGGGATCTCGCGGGGGATGCCCGCGCCCATCAGCACCGTGTCGACGCCGGCAAGCATCGAGCCGTAGAGCGCGGCGAGGTTGGGAAGCTGGACCTTGGTCAGGAGATTGACACCGATCTTTCCGGTATGCCCCTCGCGGGCCAGGAACACCTCGACGAACGCACCCAGCATGGTCAATGCCTGCTGCAGTCGGTCGCCTGCCACGCTCGGCGTCGGGGCCCGCTTGTAGGGGCTCCCCGGCGCCCTTCCGTTGGGCAGGAAGTAGCGTGCGAGCGCCTCCTTGACGATGTCGCGGACGGGGAAGGACGCCATCGCGCGGCGCACGAACCCTCCGGCATCGCCGTCCTGGAGACGCCTGACGAGCACCGTATCGATGCCGGTGGCCGAGACCACCCCGAGCTGTCCTCGCGAGGACACCGCGCGGGCCAGGCGCCAGTTGGAGACGGCGACGCCCATGCCGCCCTGGATAACGGTGACAGATGCCATGACACCACGGTAGCATTGCGCGACGTTGGGCTCGTGGCGCGCGGCGACGGGGCCGCGACGGGGAGGTGCGGATGCCGTGGAGGACGCAACCGAGGGGCACGTGACGGGACCCGCCGGGGCCCCGCGCACGATGCGCGCGATCCACGCCGTCGGGTCAGGCGCACCCGAAGTGCTTCGGAGTGTCCGCATCCCTCCCCCCGCGCTTCGGGCCGGAGAGGTGTTGATCCGCACCTCCTACGCCAGCGTGAACTTCGCGGACATCAAGGCGCGCCGCAGCGCAGCCGACGCTCCGCCGTACATCCCGGGTCTCGACGTGTCCGGCACGGTGGCGGCCGTGGGCCCCGGGGTCGAGGGGCTCGAGCCCGGGCAACGCGTGGCGGCCGCCACCGACGGCGGCGCCTACGCCGCCTGGGTACGTGCGCGTGCCGAGCTCACCTACGCACTTCCCGACCCCGCCGTCGACCTGCAGGAGGTCGCCGGCATCGTGGCGATGATGACGGCGTATGCGGTGCTGGTCGACCGGGCGGCGCTCGAGCCGGGGGAGACGGTGCTGGTCCACGCGGCCGCGGGGGGCGTCGGCACCCTGCTGCTCCAACTCGCGCGTCGGCTGGGGGCCGGCCGGGTGGTGGCCGTGGTGGGGAGCGAGGGCAAGGCCGCGCTGGTGCGGGACCTCGGGGCGACCGATGTGCTGGTGTCGCGCGGCCCGGGCTACGCGGAGGCGCTGGACGCGGTCACGCCCGACGGGGTCGACGTCGTGGCGGACGGTGTAGGCGGCCCGTTCTTCGCCGCGGCGTTCGCGCGTCTCGCGCCCTTCGGCCGGCTGGTGTCGTTCGGCAATGCCGCGGGCGACCTGCCCCCGGTCGACCCGTCGGGCATGGCCAAGCAGAACCTGGCGCTGATCGGGCACTCCTCCGGCGCGTACCGCCGGGGCCGGCCGGGCGCCATGCGCGGGGCCGCCACCCGCATGTTGGCCATGCACGCCGAGGGCGCCCTGCGCGTACCCCTCGGTGGCGTCTTCGACCTCGAGGATGCGGCCGAGGCCCACCGCGCGGTGGAGTCGCGGGTGACGACCGGCAAACTGCTGCTGCGCCTGTAACGACCGGCTGGAATGGGCATGCGTGCGCGCCGGCGGGCGCGGTCGCCCGCGGTCGCCCGAGGCCGCCCCCCGGGCGCCGCGCCCCCTCGCGCAGCGGCTCTGCACCCGCGCCGCCGCCTGTAGGCAACCGCGCCGTAGTCTGCGCTCTCGGTACCCGCCCCGGCGCCATCCGTGGGGTTGACGGCCGGCGGCGCGGGAGGTAGGCTTCTTTCGGCTTGGCTAAATGATGACTCCGGCCGGCCGATGCGAGGGTGGGTATGACAGACACTTCCGATACCGGTCGCGCGCGTCGTGGGGGCAGCCACCTTGGCAGCGCCGCCGCGCCGGCCGGGGGTGCGCGCCTGAAGATGCTGCGCGGGATGCCGGCATCGACGGCACCGGCGGCCGTGGCGGTGTCGCGCGCCGCCGTGACAGGTTGGGACTTGCGTGCCGCGTCCTAGTCGTTCGACAGGGGACCGCTCCTCGGAGCCGCGGGCGGCGGACGTCCGGCTCAACGAGCAGGCCCAACGGGCGCTCGACCCGAGCCGCCGCAGGCGGATCTCAAGGCTCCTCCCCTTCCTGGGCCCGGCCTTCATCGCCTCGGTGGCGTACATCGATCCCGGCAACTACGCCACCAACATCCAGGGCGGCGCCGAGTTCGGCTACCGGCTCCTGTGGGTCGTGTTGTGGGCCAACCTCATGGCCATGCTGGTGCAGACGCTCTCGGCCAAGCTGGGCATCGCAACCGGGAAGAACCTCCCGGAGCTGATCCACGAGCGCTACCCGCGGCCCGTCGTGTGGTTCTACTGGGTGCAGGCGGAGCTGGTTGCGATGGCGACGGACCTGGCGGAGTTCCTGGGTGCCGCGCTGGGCTTCTACCTGTTGTTCGGCCTACCACTCGTGTGGAGCGGGGTGCTCGCGGCCGTCGCCACCTTCGCGATCCTCGCGATCGAGGACCTCGGCTTCCGCCCCATCGAGGCGGTGATCACGGTCCTGGTGGCCGTGATCGCGCTAGCGTACGTGCTCGAGCTGTTCTTCAGCCGACCGGAGCTGGGCAGCGTAGCGGCCGGCATGCTGCTGCCGAGCTTCGACGGCGCCAAGAGCGTCTACCTTGCCACCGGCATCCTGGGTGCGACGGTGATGCCCCACGTGATCTACCTGCACTCCGACCTCACCAAGGGGCGCATCCGCGCGGCGTCGGCGGGGCAGGCCAAGCGCATCTACCGCTTCGCCAAGGTCGACGTGGTCGTGGCCATGAGCATCGCGGGCTTCGTCAACATGGCGATGCTGGCCATGGCGGCGGCTACCTTCCACTTCACGGGTAACCAGCACGTGGCGGACATCACCACCGCCTACCGGACGCTCACGCCCCTGCTCGGGGGCGCGGCGAGCACGGTGTTCGCCATCTCCCTCCTGGCGAGCGGCATCTCCTCGTCGGTGGTGGGGACCATGGCCGGACAGACCGTGATGCAGGGGCTCGTCGGCTTCACCATCCCCCTGTGGCTGCGGCGCTCCGTCACCATGCTGCCCTCGTTCGTGGTGATCCTCCTCGGGGTCGACCCGACCAACGTGCTGGTGCTCAGCCAGGTGGTGCTGAGCTTCGGCATCGCCTTCGCCCTGGTGCCGCTGCTGCTGTTCCTGCAGAACCGCGAGGTGGTCGGGGAGTTCGTCAACGGCCGGATCACCCGCATCGCGAGCTGGGCGATCGCCGTGACCATCGTGGCGCTCAACATCTACCTGCTGACAACGCTGGGCTGACGGCCCGCGGCGCCTCGGCCCGTCGCCGTCGCCGCGGGCGAACGCGGGCCCGGCGCCCCGCCGTTTCCGGCCGCGGCCCGGCCGCGCTCACGCCACGCCGCATGGGGAGCAGTGCTGCCCGCACGCCTCGGCTCCCTATGGCGCCAGGTCGGCGTTCCTGGCGCGGTCCTAGCGGACCTCGGTGCGCCTCACGCGCTCGGACGGTAGGAGACGTCCACGTCGCCGATGAGCGACGCCCCTGTCAGGATCTCGTCGCAGGAACCACCATCGAGGACGATCTCGCCGCGCACCAGGGCGTAGTCGGACTTCTCGCGGGCGGCCTCGATGCACAAGACGTAGGTGCCCAGGGGCACGGCCTGTCCGAGGTCGTCCCGGCCGTCCCACACGAGCGAGTAGCTGCCCGCGGCGCAGGTGGGACGCGAGATCGCCCTGGCCAGGTCGAGCGTCGCCGGGTGATCCTGGGAGCGGTCGGGGAAGCGCGGCCAGCGGTTCCACCGTGACAGGCGATAGACGTACTGCGCCCCCCGCCGCATGTCCGCCCAGAGCCCCAGCGTGCGCACCGGCCGCCCGTCGGGATGCTCGATCCAGACGGCGATGTAGGGGTTGGCGGAACGGTAGGGGGGCGACAGCAGGCGGAAGCGTACGTCGAGCTGCATGTCGCTGCGCCACAGCGCCGGGGCCTGACCCAGCACCCGCGTGCCGAACAGCACGGCACCCGCGAGCACCGCGGAGGACCTGGCGATGAACGTGCGGCGGCTCAGGTACACCGCTCCGGACGGAATCTTCATGGGCACACACCTTCGTTCGATGGGGACTTCGGAGCCATGCCGGGACCCGGCGCGGTGCGGTGGGGCATGGACGGCGCGGGGCTCCGGCCCGCAAGGCACGCGGTACTCGGACGCGTCGACCGTGCTGCTGCCTCGGCCGGCCCGCGCGTGGTGGTAGGCGGACGACTCACGGCGTGGCTCCTGAGGCCGCTCCCGGCGCCAGGACCCTGGGAGCCACGACTCCGGGAGCCACGACTCCCGGCGCCCCGGCCTTGGTCAGATCGGTGACGTCGGCGATCCAGATGTCGAAGCTCCCGGCGCGGTTGGAGGCGAAGGCCACCGTGCGGCCGTCGGGGCTCCAGGCGGGGTAGAGGGCGTCGCCCCCGAGTTCCGCCGTCAGGTCGATGCGCCGCGTGGCCGCGGCGTTCACCAGCCAGACGCTCGCGTGCAGGTCGTCGTTCCACGACCACTGCGCGAGCCAGCTTCCGTCCGCGCTCCAGGTCGGGCTGCGGTCCGCGTGGGTCCCGGACGGCACCAGCCGCCGGGGATCGGTGCCGTTCGCGGTGAGCGTCCACGTCTTGTAGGTGAAGACGAGGACGCCCGGTGGCACGACGTCGAGGGTGTACATCACGAACGCCAGGCGCCCGTCGGCCGGGCTCCAGGCGGGGTGCTGCGTGGCCGCTCCGAGATCGATGGGGTAGCCCGTGGTGGTGGCGATGCGCCGGGGCGCGGCGTCGTAGTCGGGGGCACCGGCAGCGTCCGCCGGGAAGACCAGGCGGGTGAGCTCGAAGCGCGTCCCGATCAGCGACTGGTACAGCAGCGCCGCACCGTCCGGCGACCACAGCGGCCGGCTCGGCATGGCGTCGGCGACCTGCGTGAGGTCACGCTCGCGACCGTCGGCGAGCGCCAGGAGCCGGAGCGACCACGCGCTCTCGTCGCGGGCCTGGAAGGCGAGTTGCGTGCCGTCCGGGCTCCACCGGGGCCACGCTGTCATGCGGTGGTCCGTGAGCCGCTGGCTCCCGCCGTCGTCCACGTCCATGAGCCAGAGGTTTCCGCTGCCATCGGAATCGGCCGCCCAGTAGGCCAGGCGTCGCCCGTCCGGGTGCCACACCGCCCAGCCCGCCGAGACGTGGTGCGTGAGCTGGTGCGCGCCGCTTCCGTCGGCGTTGATCAACCACAGGTTGTAGCGACCCTGAGCGTCGCGCACCTCGTACGCGATCCGGCGCCCGTCGGGGCTCCAGGACGGGTACTCCTCGCGTGCATCGGACTGCGTGAGGCGCGTGAATCCCGCTGGCGCCGGCGTGTCCACCACGGGAGAGGGAAGGCGGTCGAACACGTCGGGCGGGGCATGGGTGCCGGCCGGCAGCGGGCCGCTCAGGCGATGGCACTGCGCGCAGCCGCTGTCGAACAGCCCGACGTTCACCGGGTGCTGGCGCACGGGGATCCCGGGGATGCGGGCCAGGTCCTCCGCGGTCACGAGGTTCGGTGCGGAGGAGGTGCCCCCGAGGAAGTAGAGGTCGGGCTGCGGAAGCGTCGCGCCGATGATGACCCGCACGCGATCGGAGAGCGCAGAGGCCGCATCCTGGGCGTGGGCCAACGGCTGCGTCGCGACGGCGGCGAGCGTGGCGAGGCCGCACAGCGCGGGCCATGCGCGTGCTCCGCGGGCCCATCGCGCCCACTGCGTCCGCACCACGTGCCTGCTTTGTCGCTGCATGCCCGTCGACCTCCCCGCCTCCGTTCCCCCTACGGCGGGCGACCATCGCCCCGCTGTCGTCGCCCCGCGGTCGTCGCCGTGGGCGCCACCGAGGCGGTGGTCCTTGTCAGGAATCTAGCGCCCCGGGGGCGGTGGGCGCGTGGGACAATTGTCTCTGACGTGCGTGCGGCGGCGCTCGTAGATTCCGGGTACGAGTTCCGAGTCGAGGTTTTGACCCTGCCCGGTGTGGGGGTGGCCTCGGCCGAGGGGTGCGCGGCCTGGGCCGCAGCGCTCCTCCGGGGCCACCCGGGCAACCGGATGACCTGCCGCGACGCAAAGGGACTGCCCGTCCACGGGCAGTCCCTTCTTTCGTGTTCGTGAGCGGGGGAAAGGACGGCAGAGCAGGCGCACATCGGTACGCAGCAGCTACGTCCTCTTTCCCAAACTCAGGAGCGTCGCATGGCAAACAAAGGTTGGCTCAGTCGTCAGGTCGGTCGTCGGGACGTGCTCAAGGGCATGGCCGTGGGCGGTGGCGTGGCCCTCGTTGGGCAGGCCGCGGCGATCAACGAGATCCTCCCGGCGTACGGCAGTGAGCAGGTCCTCACCACGGCCGACAACGAGGGCATCATCCAGGTGGTGGTCAAGAACGGCATGATCCTGCGGGTCGAGAGCCTGGACTACCCGAACAACGTGGCCACCCCCATGGCCCTCAACTGGGACCGTCGCGTGTACGCGCCCGACCGCATCCTCTACCCGATGGTGCGCGCCGACTGGGCCCCGGGCGGCGGCGGGGACCGCACCACCCGCGGGCAACCGCGCTACCGGCGCGTGAGCTGGGACGAGGCCCTCGACCTCGTGGCCGGTGAGCTGAGCCGCGTCAAGGACGCGTACGGCAACGAGGGGATCTACACCACGGGCACCTGGTCGACGGCCGGCCGGCTGCACAGCAAGGACGCACAGCTGCAGCGCATGCTGAACCTCAACGGCGGCTACAGCACGCGCCTGGGCAACAAGAGCTACGCCTGCTGGTCCTGGGGCGCGCCGTACGCCATCGGCATGGGCTACCCGACGCACTCCATGAAGGACATCCTCGACAACGGCAGACTGGTGATCTTCTGGGGCGGCGACCCCATCAACACCACCCGCACGGCCTACGGCAACGGCGCGCACGCCAAGTGGATCGGCGACCTGCGTCGTAACGGCGTCAAGGTCATCACCATCGACCCGCTGTACACCGAGACCGCCGAGCAGTCCGATCAGTGGATCGCGCCGCGCCCGGGTTCGGACACGGCCATCATGGCGGCGATGGCGAACGTCATGATCAGCGAGGACCTCTACGACAAGGACTTCATCGCGAAGTACACGGTGGGGTTCGAGCCGTTCCGCGCCAACGTGATGGGCGAGGACGGCACGCCGGCCAAGACGCCCGAGTGGGCGGCCGGCCTCAGCGACATCCCCGCCGACACCATCCGCGCGCTGGCGCGCGAGTTCGCGACCACCAAGGGCGTCATGCTGGCACCCGGCTTCGGGATCCAGCGGCAGGACTTCGGCGAGCAGCCCATCCTGATGTCGATCGCGCTGGCGTCGATGAAAGGTGAGCTGGGCACGAACGGCGGCGGTCTCGCGGTGTACGTGTACGGCGGCCACGGCCTCCCCAACGCCATCGGCAAGGGCCCCGGCAGCTTCTCGGCGGGCACGAATCCGGTGACGCAGCTCGTGCTGGAGCAGCACTTCTCCTACTCGCTGCTCAACGCTCCCATCACCTTCAACCACAACGGCAAGAGCTACACCTACCCGCAGCCTGGCAAGTCGGAGATCAAGCTCGCCTACCTGACCTGCGGCTCGCGCCTGATCAACCAGCACGACGACGTCAACCTGCAGCTCCAGGCGTTGCAGACGCTGGACACCCACATCGTGCAGGACTCGTGGTGGACGGCGGGGGCCCGCCAGGCGGACATCGTGCTGCCGGCCGCCACGCTGTTCGAGCGCAACGACCTGGTGCAGCTCGGCGAGTACGTCGTGTACCAGCACCAGATCCTCGAGCCGCTGGGCGAGTCGATGTCCGACTTCGAGATCATGAAGGCCGTGTCGGATCGCCTCGGCTTCAAGGACGCCTTCATCGATGGCAAGGAGACCGAGGACGACTGGCTGCGCTACCTGTACGGCCAGTCCGACGTGCCCCTCAGCTACGAGGAGTTCCGCGACGCCGGCTACTACATGTTCCCCACCGAAGAGGGCAAGCCCAGCCCGTTCGTGGACTTCCGCGAGAACCCGGCCCTCAACCCGCTCGGCACGCCGTCGGGCAAGATCGAGGTCAGCTCCGAGGCCATCGCCTCCTACGGCTACGACGATTGCCCCGGTGTCCCGCAGTGGATGGAGCCCAAGGAGTGGCTCGGCAGCGCCGAGACGGCGGACTACCCGCTGCACGTCATCACCAAGCACCCGCTGTGGCGGCGCCACTCGTCGTACGACAACGTCGACGCGCTGCGCAAGGTGAGCAAGATCAACGGCTTCGAGCCCGTCACCATCAACCCCGCCGACGCCGAGGCGCGCGGCATCGCCACCGGCGACGTGGTGCGCGTGTTCAACGGCCGCGGCGCGGTGTTGGCCGGTGCCAACGTCACGGATGCGGTGCGGCCGGGGGTCGTCATCCTGCAACAGGGTTCGTGGTACCGGTCGGCCGAACCCGGCACCATCGGCAGCCTCGATCGCGGCGGCTGCGCGAATGTGCTCACCCGCGAGGACGGCACCTCACAGCTGTGCCAGGGTCCGGTCGTGCACTCGGTTCTGGTCGAGATCGAGAAGTTCGGGGGCATGGCCCAGCCCAACGACTACGCGGCCATCCAGCCGAGCTGAGCGCGGTCTCGCTCGAACGCGAGCGAGCTGCCTTCGAGAGCGCCGGGGCGGGTTTCCGCCCCGGCGCTCTCGCGTGGCGGGGGACAATTGTCTCTTCTGCGGGGCCCTTGACCCACGTAGATTCCAGGTACAAGTTCCGAGTCGAGGTTTGGACCCTGCCTGGTGTGGGGGTGGCCTCGGCCGAGGGGTCCGCGGCGCGCAGCGCCGCGCTCCTCCGGGGCCATCCGGGCAACCGGTTGACCTGCCGCGATGCAAAGGGACTGTCCGCTCATGCGGGCAGTTCCTTTTTTGTTGGGGCCGGCAGGAGGAGGGAGTGAAGGGCGATCGGCCGGCAGGGCAACTCGACGTTGGTTCTCTCGCTACACAGGAGCGTCACATGGCAGACAAGCGCGCGCAAGGTTGGTTGAGTCGTCAGGTAGGTCGGCGGCAGGTTCTCAAGGGCATGGCCGTGGGGGGCGGGGTGGCCCTGGTGGGGCGCGCCGCGGCGATCAACGAGATCCTCCCGGCCTTCGGCACCGAGCAGGTCCTCACCTCGGCCGATAGCGAGGGCCTGATCCAGGTCGTCGTCAAGAACGGCATGATCCTCCGGGTCGAGAGCCTGGACTACCCCGAGAACGAAGCGTCGCCCATGGGGTTGGCGTGGGACCGCCGAGCGTACGCGCCGGACCGGATCCTCTACCCCATGGTGCGGGCGGACTGGGCGCCCGGCGGCGGCGGCAACCGCGAGACGCGCGGGCAGCCGCGCTACCGCAGGGCGAGCTGGGACGAGGCCCTCGACCTCGTGGCCGGCGAGCTGAAGCGCGTCAAGGACAGCTACGGCAACGAGGCGTTCCTGGCGGCCAGCATCGGCGGATGGCAGACGGCCGGCAACTTCAACACCAAGAACGGGCAGCAGTCGCGCTTCATCAACCTCTTCGGCGGCACCACCGACCTGATCGGCAACAAGAGCTATGCCTCGTGGCAGTGGGGCGCGCCCTACTCGATCGGCCAGGTGTATCCGGCCGACTCCATGCAGGACTCGCTCGACAACACCAAGACGTTCATCTTCTGGGCGTCCGACCCCATGAACCTGCTCAAGGTGCGCGCCGTGTCCTACAAGCGCATCCGCGACTGGGTCGTGGAGATGAAGCGCCGCGGCATCCGCATCATCACCATCGATCCCGTCTACACCGAGACGGCCGCGATGTCCGACGAGTGGATCCCGATGCGCGCCGGCGGCGACTCGGCGCTGATGGCGGCGATGGCGTACGTGATGATCAGCGAGGGCCTGCACGATCAAGCCTTCATCGACAAGTACACCGTCGGCTTCGAGCCGTTCCGGCAGTACGTGATGGGCGAGTCCGACGGCACGCCCAAGACGCCGGAGTGGGCGGCGGACAAGACCGACATGACGCCCGAGAAGATCCGCGCGTTCGCGATGGAGTACGCCACCACCAAGCAGGTCAAGATCGCGTCGGCGCGCGGCATCCAGCGCAACGAGCACGGCGAGCAGCAGGTACGCATGCTGATCGCGCTTTCGACGATCAAGGGCGAGTTCGGCCTGCCCGGCGGCGGGATGGGCTTCGAGATCCCCGGCTTCTCCGGTCTGGGCGATCACCGCGTGCTCGGCAAGGGCCTCGGGCGCTTCCCGTCCGCGCCCAACCCTGTCACGCAGACCATCCTGGAACAGCACTTCGCGCCGTCGATCCTCAACGCCCCGGTGGTCGACGACCACGACGGCCAGACGTACGCCTACCCCGAGCCCGGCAAGTCCGAGATCAAGCTCCTCTACTGGGCCGGCGGATCGGCACTCAACCAGCACGACGACATCAACCAGACGCTCCAGGCGTTCAAGAAGCTCGAGACCATCATCGTGCAGGACTCGTGGTGGACGCCCGCGACCAGGCACGCCGACATCGTGCTGCCGATCAACACGCTGCTGGAGCGCAACGACGTCACGTCGTTCTGGCGCTACGCCGTGTACCAGCACAAGATCATCGACTCCCTGGGCGAATCGCGCTCGGACTTCGAGGTGTTCCGTGACCTGGCCGACCGGCTCGGGTTCAAGGACGAGTTCACCACGGGGATGGAGACCGAGGACGAGTGGTTGCGCCAGATGGTGGCCGCGTCCGACATCCCGATGAGCTACGAGGAGTTCCGCGACGCCGGCTTCTACAAGTTCGACGTCGACACGAGCTCCTACGTCGCCTTCTCCGACTTCCGCGACAACCCGGCCGTGAACCCGTTGGGCACCGAGTCGGGCAAGATCGAGATCCACTCGGCGAAGATCGAGAGCTACGGATACGACGACTGCCCCGGGACCCCTCAGTGGATCGAGCCCACCGAGTGGCTCGGCAGCCCGCTGACGAAGGACTACCCGCTGCAGATGATGAACAAGCACCCCCTGTGGCGGCGCCACTCGAGCTACGACAACGTCGACACGCTGCGCAAGGAGAGCAAGATCAACGGCTTCGAGCCCGTCATGATCAACCCGGCGGACGCGGAATCGCGCGGCATCGCGACCGGCGATGTGGTGCGGGTGTTCAACGGCCGCGGGGCGATCCTGTGCGGCGCCGAGGTGACCGAGCGGGTCCGCCCGCAGACGGTGGTCGTGCACGAGGGCTCATGGTTCAGCCCGGTCGAGCCCGGCACCGTCGGCAGCATCGATCGAGGCGGTAGCAGCAGCGTGCTCACGCGCCAGATGGGGACCTCCAAGCTGGCGCAGGGCCCCATCACCCACAGCACCCTGGTGCAGGTCGAGAAGTACGACGGCATGGCGACGCCCAACGACTACGCCGCCATCCAGCCGAGCTGAGCCAGAGCTCGCCAACACGCATCCATGCGCCGGGGCGGACCGTCCGCCCCGGCGCGCCTAGAGGAGGAACATGAAGAAGATCAGTCGCAGGAGCTTCGTCAAGGGGACCGGCCTAGGGTTGGCGGGGTTGGGGCTCGCGCCGGCACTGGCGCAATCCTTCCCGGGCTGGCAGGACACCTCGACCGCACGTCTCAAGCGCGTCACGGTCAGCTCCACCTTCGGGCCCATGTGGGCCACGGTGGAGTATGGGCGCGTCACCAACGTCTCGCCGCTGGCCGAGGCGTTCGGCTACATCTCGAACATCGAGGGGATGCCGGATCGCACCTACAACAAGGCGCGCATCCGCTACCCGATGGTGCGGCGCGACTTCCTTGCCAAGCGCGAGAACAGCGATCGCACGCAGCGCGGCAACGGCGACTTCGTGCGGGTGTCGTGGGATGACGCGATGGCGCTGGTGGCGGCGGAGATGGAGCGGGTGAAGGGCACCTACGGGAACGAGGCGCTGTATACGGCCAAGAGCTCGTGGGGCACCAACCACGCCAAGCTGCATCGCAACGAGCCGATGTTGCAGAAGCTGTTCAACGTCTACGGTGGCTCGACGCGCTTCATCGGCAACTACAGCAACTGGGCGCTGTCCGTGATCCTGCCGCGCGTGGCGTGGTCGAGCACCTCGGCGTCCACTGATTGGCCGATCCTGCGCGAGAACGTCAAGCGCATCGTGCTGTGGGGCGCCGACCCCCTGGTGAACGGCCGCGTGCTGTCGCTCGGCTACAGCGTCAACCAGTGGCTCGAGCTCAAGGGCAAGGGCGTCGACGTGATCGCCATCGATCCAGTGCGCAACACCACGGCGCGCCACATGGACGCCGAGTGGGTGCCGGTCCGTTCCAACACGGACGTGGCGCTGGCGCTCGGGATGATGCACACGCTGCTCAGCGAGAACCTGCACGATCAGGCGTTCCTGGACAAGTACACGGTCGGCTTCGACCAGTTCAAGGCGTACCTGCTCGGCACGACCGACATGCAGCCGAAGGACGCCGCCTGGGCCGCGGGCATCACCGGCATCGCCGCGGACAAGATCAAGGACCTGGCGCGCCGCATGGCCGCCGAGCGCACCATGATCATGTGCGGCTGGGCCACGCAGCGCCAGCACCACGGGGAGCAGGGTCCGTGGTCGCTCGTCGCGCTCGCCAGCATGCTGGGCCAGATCGGCCTCCCCGGCGGCGGCGTCAGCTTCGGGTACCACTACTCCGACGGCGGCTTCCCGGGCGCCAAGATGCCCACCGTTCCGGGTTTCTCGGCGGGCTCCAATCCCATCCCGACGTTCTTCCCGGTCGCGGCCTTCGCCGACGTCTTCCTCAACCCCGGCAAGACCATGGACTACAACGGGCAGACGCTCACCTACCCCGAGCTGAAGCTGGCGTACGGCCTGGGCGGCAACTACCTCACCCAGCACCAGGACACCAACACGGTCATCAAGGCCTACCAGCGCCTCGAGACCATCATCCAGCAGGAGGTGTGGTGGACGCCGTCGGCGCGCTTCGCCGACATCGTGCTGCCGGCGGCGAGCGACCTCGAGCGCAACGACGTCGGGCAGTTCGGCAACGTCATCATCGGGTCGCACAAGGCGGTCGACACGCTCTTCGAGTCGCGCACCGACTACGACACGCTGAGCGAGCTGGCCGATCGCCTCGGCATCAACGACGCCTTCAACGAGGGCAAGGACGAGATGGGCTGGCTGCGCAGCTTCTACGAGACGGCGCAAAAGCAGGCAGACGGGCTGGGCGTCTCCATGCCCGACTTCGATGCCTTCTGGGAAGCCGGGAAGCCGCTGCAGTTCGAGATGAACGCCGGCGACCGCGTGCACATCGCCGATTTCCGGGCCGATCCGTCGCTCAACGCGCTCGGCACGCCCTCGGGCAAGATCGAGCTGTACTCTGAGACCATCGCCGGCTACAACTACGACGACTGCCCGCCGCATCCGACGTGGCTCGAGCCCGTCGAGTGGGTCGGTGGCGCGATGGCCAAGGACTACCCGCTGGCGCTGGTGTCGAAGCACAACTTCTACCGCATCCACTCGCAGATGGACAACACCTGGCTGCGTGACCTCTACAAGGTCGACGACCGCGAGCCTGCGTTCCTCAACCCGGACGATGCCGCGGCCCGCGGCATCGCGACGGGCGACGTGGTGCGCGTGTTCAACGGCCGCGGGCAGACGCTGGCCGGCGCCGTCGTGAGCGCCGACGTTACCGCAGGCGCGGTCATCCTGCAGGAGGGGAGCTGGTACGACCCGGTCGAGCCGGGCGTGGCCGGCACGCTCGACAAGCAGGGGTGCGCCAACGTGCTCACGCGGCAGGATCCGCTGACCTCCAAGCTGGCGCAGGGCACCATCGCCCACACGACCGTGGTGCAGGTCGAGAAGTACACGGGCGCGGCGACGACCGTCACCGCCTACGAAGAACCCGCCTGAGCTAGACAAGGCGGAAGCGCCGGGGCGGTCCACCGCCCCGGCGCACCGTTAGGAGAGCCATGAAGAGAATCAGCCGTAGATCCTTCGTCAAGGGCACGGCCATCGGCCTCGCCGGGGTTGGCATCACACCCGCCCTTGCACAGGCGTTCCCGGGCGTCCAGGACGCAGCCACGGACGGGTTCCGGCGCGTGCCGGCGACCAGCGTCTTCGGCCCCATGTGGGCGAACGTGGAGTATGGCCGCGTCACCAACGTGTCGCCGCTGGCCGAGGCGTACGGCCACATCACCAACGTCGACGCCATGCCCGATCGCACCTACAGCAACGCGCGCATCCGCTACCCGATGGTGCGGCGTGATTTCCTCGCGAACAGGGAGAACAGCGATCGCACGCAACGCGGCAACGGGGACTTCGTGCGGGTGTCGTGGGACGAGGCCATGGCGCTGGTGGCGTCGGAGATCGAGCGGGTGAAGGCTACCTACGGGAGCGAGGCGCTGTATACGGCCAAGAGCTCGTGGGGCACCAACCACGCCATGCTGCATCGCAACGAGCCGATGGTCCAGAAGCTCTACAACGTCTTCGGTGGCTCGAGCCGCTTCGTCGGAAACTACAGCAACTGGGCGCTGTCGATCACGCTGCCGCGCGTGGCGTGGTCGAGCACCAGCGCCCGCACCGATTGGCCGATGGTCAAGGCGAACACCAAGCGCATCGTGCTGTGGGGCGCCGACCCGCTGACGACCGGCCGCCCCCGCTCGCTCGGCTATAGCATGAACAACTGGATGGACCTGAAGGGCTCGGGCATCGACGTCATCGCCATCGACCCGATGCGTAACGCGACGGCCCGGTATGTCGGGGCCGAATGGGTACCCGTCCAGTCCAACACCGACGTCGCCCTCGCGCTCGGGATGATGCACACGCTGTTGAGCGAGGGTCTGCACGATCAGGCGTTCCTGGACAAGTACACGGTGGGCTTCGACCAATTCAAGGACTACCTGCTCGGCACGACCGACATGCAGCCGAAGGACGCGGCCTGGGCTGCGGGGATCACGGGCATCGGCGCGGACAAGATCAAGGACCTGGCGCGCCGCATGGTGGCGGACCGCACCATGATCGTGGGCGGTTACGGCGTGCAGCGACAGCACCACGGCGAGCAGTGGGTGTGGGCGATGGCGGCGCTGGCCGCGATGATCGGGCAGATCGGGCTCCCGGGCGGCGGCCTGTCCTTCGGCTACCACTCCACCGGCGACGGCGGCTTCCCGGGGGCGAACATGCCCACGGTCTCGGGCTTCTCGGCCGGCTCCAACCCGGTCAAGGCCTACTTCCCGATCGCGAGGTTCGTGGACGTCTTCGAGAATCCGGGCAAGACCATCGACTACAACGGCACGACGCTCACGTACCCGACCATCAAGCTGGCGCACGGCCTGGGCGGCAACTACCTCACGCAGCACCAAGACACCAACCGCCTCATCGCCGGCTACCAGAACGTCGAGACGATCATCCAGCAGGAGATCTGGTGGACGCCGTCGGCGCGCTTCGCCGACATCGTGTTGCCGGCGGTGAGTGACCTCGAGCGCAACGATCTCGGGCAGTTCGGCAACCTCATCGTCGGCTCGCACAAGGCGGTCGATCCGATCTTCGAGTCGCGCTCGGATTACGACATCCTGAGCGACCTCGCCGACCGCTTGGGTGTCGCGGAGGCCTTCAACGAGGGTCACGACGAGATGGGTTGGCTCCAGACCTTCTACGACGCCGCCAGGGAGAAGGACCCCTCCGGCACGATGCCGGACTTCGAAACGTTCTGGAACGGCACGAGCGTGCTGCAGTTCGAGGTGAAGCCGGGCACGCAGGTCCACATGGCGGACTTCCGCGAAGACCCCTTGACCAACGCCCTCGGGACGCCATCGGGCAAGATCGAGATGTTCTCCGAGACCATCGCGGGGTACAACTACGACGACTGCCCCGGGCATCCGGCGTGGCTCGAGCCCGTCGAGTGGGTCGGTGGCGCCATGGCGGCCGACTACCCGCTGGCGCTGGTGTCGAAGCACAACTTCTACCGCATCCACTCGCAGATGGACAACACCTGGCTGCGTGACCTCTACAAGGTCGACGACCGCGAGCCGGTCTTCATCAACACCCAGGACGCCGCCGCGCGCGGCATCGTGACCGGCGACGTGGTGCGCGTGTTCAACGGCCGCGGGCAGACGTTGGCGGGCGCCGTCGTCACGGATGATGTGGTGAGCGGCGCGGTCGTCCTGCACGAGGGCTCCTGGTACGACCCGGATCAGCCGGGCATGGCCGGAGCGCTCGACAAGCAGGGTTCGGCCAACGTCCTCACGCTGGACGAGCCGCTGACCTCGAAGCTCGCCCAGGGCACCATCGCCCATACGGCCGTGGTGCAGGTCGAGAAGTACACCGGCGCGGCGACGACGGTCACCGCCTACGAGCAACCGGCCTGAGCCGGGTCCACCCCCGTGCCGGGCGACCGCGTCAGCGGTCGCCCGGCTTTTGGTACGGGCCGGGGACAGATGCCTCTGCTGCGCGCACCCCGCGCGGCGTAGCCTTGTGAGGACGAAGCCCTGGCTCGTCGATGGAGGTACATGATGCGACTGGGTCCATTGGGAACACCGGAACTCCTCGTCATTCTGCTGGTCGTGCTTCTGCTGTTCGGCGCCAAGCGGCTGCCGGAGGTCGCGAAGGGCCTCGGCCAGTCGGTCAAGGAGTTCAGGACCAGCATGAAGGACGTCCGCCAGGACGTCGAGAAGGAGAGAAGCGAGCAGGAGGGCGCGGCCGCCGCGGGCCCCGCCAAGACGGAGGGTTGAGCGCGGAGATTCACATGGGCGGCGTCTCGACGCCGCCGAACGCTATGGTGGAGTGGCTATGGACTTTCTGCTCGGGCTCGTAGGCAAGGCGGTGCGGCAACAGCCGGAGTATCGGCCCGAGCTCTGCATCGCGGTGAAGAAGAGTGTGGGCGCCTGCAGCGCCTGCCTCGACGTGTGCCCCCACGAGGCCATCACGATCGGCCAACGCGTCGTCATCGACGAGGTCGACTGCAGCGGGTGTGGCTTGTGCATTCAGGCCTGCCCGTCGCAGGCGCTGGCTGCGAATCTGCGCATTCGCCCCGAGGGGACCATCAAGTGTTCGCGGGTCCAGGGCGACGCCCAGACCGTTGAGTGCCTGGGGCGCTTGCAGGCGACGGATCTGCTGCGGCTCGGGTCGGGTCAGGAGAAGGTCACCCTGGCGCGCCGCGATTGCCACACCTGCCCCATCGGGGACGGCCGCGTCCTCGAGGCGATCGACGGCGTGGTCGCCGAGGCAGCCACGCTGGCGGAGTACCGGCCGCGCGCGCTCGACTTCGAGGTGGTCGAGGTCCGCAAGCTCGCGCGCGAGAGCCGTCCCACCGAGATCAGCCGCCGCGACCTGTTCACGCTCGGACTCAAGAACGTGCAGGTGGGCGCCTCGGAGGCCCTGGCGCGCGTGGACTTCGGGACCGATCAGGACTCCTCGCTACCGGATGAGACGCATCGGCGCTTCGCGTGGTTGAGCCACGCACGGCCGGCCGACGACGCCCCGGTGCCGTGGTCGCTGCCGCGCGTGGCGGACACGTGCATCTTGTGCCCCGTGTGCACCAACGTGTGCCCCACGAAGGCGTTCGACCGTCGCGTAGACCCCCCGGACGAGGGGGGCGTCCGCCTCCTGCTGGCGCCGGAGCGCTGCAACGGCTGCTCCGCCTGCGTCACGTCCTGCCCGGTCCATGCCATCACGCTCGATAGCGACGTCACCTGGGGAGAGCTGCGGAGCGGCCCGACCATGGCGTACGAGCGGCCACCCCTGGTGCGCAGGAGCCCGACCGCACCCACGACGACGCCAACCGAACCCGGCGCGCGACCCGGGTAGTGAACCGCGCCACCGCGTAGGCGCACCCGTTGCCCGGTACGCCTGGGACGTTGGCCCCTGGTCGCCGGCGTGCCGGTCTCCTATGCTTCCTCCAACACGCTTGCCGTTTGGCGGCTCGTGCAGCCGGCGGACCCAGGACCCTCCTGGTCGGCGCTCGAGGTCCGTCTCGTCGGTAGGTCGCGTGGGCGTTCCAAGCGACGCCACGAGGAAGGGAGTCGGTGTGATGCGACGGTGTACTCGTTGGTTGGCAAGCGGATTGGTCGCGGTGCTCGTCGCGGGCGCGGTGGCGCTGGCACAGGGCGATTCCGAGCGATTCGTGACGAATCAGACGCAGCTCGCGGGGACCGACGGGACCGCCCTCGGGACCCTGATGCTGGGAGCCCAGGTGGTGCTCGCCGGCGATCCCGCCGAGGACGCAGACGTGATCCTCGAAGGTTGGTCGATGGCCGCCGGGCCCTCCGTGGTGTTCCTGAGCACGGAGCAACGCATCACCCTCGCATCGCTCACGGACGCCGGCCAGAAGGCGCGCACGGTGCTCGATCAGAGCACGGACACCTACGGCACGGCGTGGGAGCAGGTCCGGATCGAGGGCGTGGTGGCCGCGGCCGACCTCAGCTCCGACCGGACCGCGCTGTGGTCGCAAGCGGAGGCCCTCTACGGCTCGACGTGCAGTGCCTGCCACGCGCTGCACAAGACAGATGAGTTCACCGCCAACCAGTGGCCCGGCTCGTTGAAGGCGATGCTCCCCAACGTGTCGCTCACTGACGCGCAGATCGAACTCATTACCAAGTACCTGCAATACAACGCCAAGGACATGTGACGGCGAGCCGCCGCGGCCGACCCCGGTAGGGTCGGCCGACGGTAGGCGCGGGTGATCGATGGGGACCGGCCACGAGGGTGCCGGTGCGGAGATCGTTCGGGCCCTTGCGCCTCGAGGCACACCCGGCCGGCGGCCACGCTCCGGCTCGTGCGTGCGTGCCCGTGCCGTCAGCGTGCGGTGGCGCCGCGCCTGCGCACCACCACGTCGACCGCGATCGACGCGAGCAGAACGAGGGCCGTGGCGATGAGCTGGATCGCCGCGCTGAGGCCCAGCAGCGCCATCCCGTTGACGATCGCGGCGATCACCACGCCGCCGAGGACGGCGTGGAGCGGGTGCCCGCGGCCCCCGAAGAGGCTGGTGCCCCCGATGACCGCCGTGGCGACGACGTACAGCACGATGGTGCCGCCGTCGAAGCTGGTGGACATCGAGCGCAGCCGGGAGGCGTACACGATGCCGCCGATCCCCGCAGTCATGGCGGCGAGCGAGAACGCGGCCGTGCGGATCCAAGCGAGGTTGATGCCGGCGCGCCTCGCCCCCTCCGCGCTGCCGCCGATGGCGTAGACGTAGCGCCCGAAGCGAGTGCGTCCGAGCAGCAACGACCACGCCACCAGCACGCTGAACACGATGGGGAAGACCCACGGCATGCCCCGTACGTGGAACGCGCGCACGCCGCGGTCGACGTTGGTGATGAGCACCAGGGCGGCTCCGGCGGCCGCCACGGCGAGGATCTTCAGCACGCTCAGGGCGGCGGGCGGCGCGGTGAGGCCGCTGCGCCGGCGACGCCCGTCCTGGAGCATGGTCACGAACCCGAAGGCGGCCACGACGGCCACGGTGAGGATCCAGCTCCCGGCCGCGCTGAGCGTACCGTTGGCGAGGCTGTTGATGGTCTCGTTGGGGATGGGGATCGTTCCGCCGACCCCGAGCATCATGATCATCACGCCCTGCCAACCGAGGAGTCCGGCGAGCGTGACCACGAACGACGGCAGGCGCAGCCGCGTGACCAGGCTGCCTTGCAGCGCGCCGATGGCGGTGGTCACCGCCAGCGCCGCGACGATGGCCGCCCACCAGGGCCACGCCCGTCCCGGTTGCACCAGCTCCGTGACGACCACGCCGCCGATGCCCGCCACGTACCCGAGCGACAGGTCGATCTCGCCGAGCAGGAGCACGAACACCTCGCCCATGCCGATGAGCATGAACACGGAGCCCTGCACCAGCAGGTTGACGAGGTTCTCAGCCGAGAGGAAGCGCGAGTTCTGGGTCTGGAAGATCACGGCGATGGCGATGACGCCCAGCACCACGGGCAACACGCCGCTGTCTCCCGAGCGCACGCGCGTCCATGCGGAGCGTAGAGCCCCTGCGAGCGTGCTCGGCGGCACGCCGGCGGGCGTAGCGTCGCCGGAAGGCGGCGCCGAGGGTGCGGCCTCCGGGTCGAGGCGGTCGCCCGCCTCCTCGAGGGCCGGCCCGTCGTCGTTGGCCGTTGGTTCGGCGTCGTGGCCGTCAGTCTCCGGTGGCATGGCGTCCTCTCGGTTAGGCATGATCGCGCGCTTCCGGACCTTCGGATCGGTGCGGCGCGCCGTTGGCGCGGGAGCGTCCCGTCGTCATGAGCTCGACGACCGTCTGCGTGTCGAACTCCGAGGCGGGCCCGGCGCCGACCATCTCTCCGAGGCGCAGCACGGCCAGGCGGTCGGCGACCGCGAAGACGTCATTGAGGTTGTGAGAGATCACGATGACGCCGAGACCCTGGTCGCCGAGGCGTGTGATGAGCTCCAGGACCTGCCTGGTCTGGGCCACACCCAGCGCGGCGGTCGGTTCGTCCAGGATGACGAGCTTCGAGTTCCACATGACGGCCTTCGCGACGGCCACGGATTGTCGTTGGCCACCGGACAGCGACGCGACGTGTTGTCGGACGGAGCGAACCGTGGTCACGCGCAATTCGGCCAACGTGCGGCCCGCGTCGCGCTCCATGTCGTCCTCGGCGAGCAGACCGTTTACCACGCGCTCCCGGCCGAGGAACATGTTCTGCACCACGTCCAGGTTGTCGCAGAGCGCCAGGTCCTGGTACACCACCTCGATACCCAGGTCCGAGGCGTCCCTCGGGCTGCGGACGCGCACCCGCCTGCCCTCCCAGGCGATCTGCCCCTGCTCGGGCTCATGGATGCCGGCGATGCACTTGACCAGGACCGACTTGCCGGCGCCGTTGTCACCCACCAGGGCGGTGACCTGGCCGGCGGGAACGTCGAGATCGACGCCGTTGAGCGCATTCACCGCTCCGAAGCGCTTGCGGATGCCGCGTAGACGGAGGAGCGGCTCGGCCGCGGCATCGCTGCCGGGCCGAGCCGTGACGGTACTCACGCGATGCCTACGGGTTGATCCCGGCGGCCTGGCACTGCTGCCCGAATCCCGCGCACAGCTTCGTCGCGTCGACGAACCCGTCCTTCACGACCGTGGACGCCATCGTGTCCGGCGTGACCCAGAGGGGCGTGAGCAACACGGAAGGCACGTTGCTGTTGGCCTGCGTGTCCGGCGTGGATCCGTTCACCAGTGCCTGCGGGGGCGTCGTCCCCGCACGGAGGTAGATCGACAGCGCGGCGGCCGCCTGTGCCTCGAGGTAGATGGCCTTGTACACGGTTCCGCACTGGTAGCCGGCGAGCACGTTCTGCAGTCCCTGCAGCGTGGCGTCCTGGCCGGTGGTCGGGAAGGTCTTGGGTGGGACCTTCACGGTCTTGAGGTAAGAGATCACGGCGTTGGCGTTGTCGTCGTTGGGCGTCACCACGGCGTTGATGTTCTGATGGGCCGTGTACTGCCCCTCGAAGGTCGTGCGGGCCTGCGCCGGATCCCAGGTGCCGGCGGGTTCCCCGACCTTGGTGTAGGTGCCGTTGTCGAAGTAGGGCTGCAGCACGGCGTCGTAACCCTGGGCGAAGAGCGTCGCGTTGTTGTC
Source organism: uncultured Trueperaceae bacterium (assembly GCA_963739805.1). GTDB lineage: Bacteria > Deinococcota > Deinococci > Deinococcales > Trueperaceae > CAVUBJ01. The sequence continues at coordinate 977,861 of CAVUBJ010000009.1, read as the reverse complement.
GGTGGGCGCGCCGCGCATGATGAGGATCTGCGGATCCTGGACGTTCCATGCCGACAGGCAGTTCACCATGCCCTTGCCGATGAGCGTGCCGACCGCAACGTTGTCGAAGCTGACGTAGTAGTCGCGCGTGCCGCCGAGCGTGAGGCGATCGTAATCGATGACGGGAACGCCGTGCTGCTTGGCGTAGGACTCGATGGACACGCCCACGCCCGAGGAGATCGGATCCATGATCAGCACGGTCGCCCCTTGCGAGATGGCCGCCTGGGCCTGGGTCAACTCGGTGGATTCACTGCCCTGGGCATTGGTGATGATGACCTGGTCCGGCGCGAGACCGGCCTCGGCGAAGGCCTTCTTGAGATAGGGCGCATCGAAGGCCGTGTAGCGTGCGGAGGTCGTGGTCTCCGGCAGCAGCACGCCGATCTTGCCGCTGCCCTTCGAGGCCAGGTCCTTGAGCTGCTGCATGGCGGAGAAGTCGCTCGTGAACGACGCCGCGGTGAGGGAGCCGCCGGCCCCCTGGGCCGAGGCCACACCCCACACGCCGAGGATGAGGGTGAGCGCCAGGAGACCGACGCGTTTCAGTGGCCGCAACGTTCCGGATGCCGACATGCTTGCCTGCCTTCCCCCTGAGATCGATGGGATGTGCCTTGGGTCCCGTACGCGATGTGCGCACCGGTCAGGGGCACCAATCGCCTGCGTTCCGAGGGGTCAGGGCCGCTCCTCGGGCGCCTTGCGATCCTCAAGGCGAGTGCAAGCTAACGCCGGGCCAGATTAGAAAGTCGGCCGGTTGCATTAGAAATAGGAGGGCAAACCATGAACCGCCATGGTGTTATGGGCGTACGAGACGCCAGGTACGTCATACATCTCATACTCGCCCGGCTCCGTGGCCGGCGTCGGCTCGGTCCCGCCTATGCGGCCGTTGGGCGGCCCGTGCCCGGGCCACGATGGTGGACACCCGGACGACGGTTGGCGTTCACGGGCCGTGGTCGCCTGAGCGATTCCCGAGGAGATCCTCGAGCGCGTCCATCACCGTGGCCAGGCCGCGCAGAGAGGCGGTAAGGTCTCCGGGTACCTCCAGGCTGTGGTCGGCCCCCTCGACGACCACCGTTCGGTCGCCGGTGGCCCCCGCCAGGGTCCGCAGCGCGGCGGGGTCGTAGAGGGGATCGGCGTCGCCGATGGCGAACAGCGACCGGGGTCGGGTGCGCAGCACCGTCTCCCGGAGGCCCTCGTCCCCCAGCAGCGGGGTGAGCCACACGCAGCTGGGCGCCCGCTCCGCGCAGGGGCCGTCGAGCAGCGCGGCCATCGCGAGCGTCCCGAGCGACTTGCCCACGACCACCACGCGACGGTAGTCCCCCTGCTCGAGTGCGGCGTGGGTCGCGCGCTCCGCGTCGGTGCGCAGCCACGCGCGCCGCGCGTCCGCGTCGGCCGCGACGAACGCGGGTTCGAGGTCGTAGGCGAGGTCGCATCGCAGCACGTCGGCGCCGTGCCAGAGCAGCGCGCGCTCGGCGTAGTACAGCAGCGGCATGGTCGAGCGGTACCCGAAGCCGGGGAGGAGCACGCCGAGCGTCTCGGTCCCTGGGGTGGACTGCAGGAAGTGATGGGGCAGGGGTTCGCCGTTGGCGCCCAGGAGGTGGAGGGGGAGATTGCGGGCGTGGGGCACGGGAGCCTCCTTCGGGGCGCGCTCGGCCCGAGGGCGGAGCTCCGAGGTGGGGTGCGCGCCCATCCGGCGGCGCGTTGTGCCGCCGGCGGCGCGGATGCGCGCGTTGCGGGCGGCGGCCGGTCGCCGCGCCGTGGCGTATCGCCACGAGCATACGGCGGCGCCTCGGCCCGATCCCGCTCGGCGCTCCGCCGGTGCGGGTTGACGGGAGGCGCGGGGGCGCCTATAGTTCGCCATATGGCGAATTATTCCAACGCGACGCCGCTCGACCGCACCTTCCGGGCCCTGGGCGACCCTACGCGGCGGGCGATCCTAGCGCGCCTGCGGCGAGGGAGCGCGACCGTTCGGGAGCTGGCCGCGCCCTTCGACCTCGGAGCCCCGACGATCAGCAAGCACCTCCGGGTCCTCGAGACGTCCGGCCTCATCCGCCGGCGGCGTCGCGGACGAACCCACGTGATCACCCTGGAGCCTGCGCCGCTCGGCGATGCCGAGGCCTGGCTCGCCGCCTACAGGCAGTTCTGGGAGCAGCGCCTCGACGCGCTCGACGCCCACCTGCGTTCCACGGAGGAGGACCCACATGAGCCATCCCGAGACGACCCGTACTGAGGCCGGCCACGGCCTCACGCTCGAGCTCGAGCGCACCCTTCCGGCCCCGCCCGAGCGCGTCTTCCGGGCATGGACCGATCCGGGGGAGATGGGCGCCTGGTTCGCCCCCAATCCCGACCTCGAGGTGAGCGCCGAGGTGGAGTTGCGGGTCGAGGGGCGCTACCGCATCGCGATGGGGGAGCACGTGGTCGGCGGCGTGTACCGCGAGATCCAAGCGCCCAGCAGACTCGTGTTCACCTGGCGCTGGGAGGGGAGTGCGGACCCCGACGAGATGCTCGTGACGGTCGAGCTCGAGCCCCACCGGGAGGGGACGCGCCTGCGGCTGCGACACCAGCGCCTGGCCGACGCGGAGTCGCGCGCCAACCACGCCGAGGGGTGGGAGCTCTGCCTGCCGCGGCTCGAGGCGTTCGTGCGGGGCGGCGCGTAGCGGGCGCGGTTGCGCGGCGCGCGGGTGCGTGGGCGGCGCGCCGCTCCGGCCGACGGCGCCGCGGGCGGTCGCCCGCGCGGCGCGCGCGGGGCCGGAGTATCCTCTAGCGCATGGACGACCGCACAACCCGACACGATCACGTGAGCGCCAACCGGGAGCATTGGAACGCCCACGCCGACGACTGGGTGGACTCGGGCGAGCGGAACTGGGCCCGGGCCGAACCGACCTGGGGCATCTGGGGGGTGCCGGAATCCGTGCTCCACATGTTGCCCGCGGACATGCGCGGCGTGCGCGCCGTCGAGCTGGGGTGCGGAACGGGGTACGTCTCTTCCTGGATGGCCCGCCGCGGGGCCACGGTGACCGGCATCGACGCGTCGGAGCGTCAGCTCGCCACCGCCCGCCGACTCGCCGAGCGGCACGGGGTGGCGCTCACGCTCGTGCACGGGAACGCGGAGGCCACCCCGTTCGCTGATGCCGCCTTCGACTTCGCCATCAGCGAATACGGCGCGGCCATCTGGTGCGACCCGTACGTGTGGCTGCCGGAGGCGTACCGCTTGTTGCGAGCTGGGGGCCGCCTGGTGTTCCTCGGCCACCACCCGCTCACCACGGTGTGCAGCCCGTGGGACGGGTCGCCCGTGGGCCGTGAGCTGGTGCGGCCGTACTTCGGCATGCACCGCACCGATTGGACCGAGGTGGAGATCGATCCCGGAGGGGTGGAGTTCAACCTGCCGGTGTCGGAGTGGTTCCGCCTGCTCCATCACGTCGGCTTCGAGATCGAGGGGTACCTCGAACCCCGACCGGGCGAAGATGCCGAGGGGACGTCGTTCTTCGCGAGCGCCCCCTGGTCGCGCCAGTGGCCGAGCGAGCAGGTGTGGAAGGTGCGCAAGCCAGATGCCTGATGTCGTGGCGCGCGGGGCCTTGTGGGCGCGCCTGCCCTCGCCATGAGCTCTCGCCCTGGCCCGCCGCGCCGGCGCCTGCGACCCGCATGCAGCAAAAGGACCCAAGGCTGGTGGTGACACGCATTGCGGCAGCGAGGCGCCGGTCGGTGCCGGCGCCTCGCTCGTCACGGTGTCGCTCAGCCCACCCGCGGCCTCAGGGGATCATCTTGTCGAAGTTCTGGTACATCGACAGGACCTCGTCGTCGGTGAGCGCGTGGTCGAACAGCATCACCTCGTCGATGTAGCCCTTGTACGGGTCGTAATGCACCACACTGCCGTTGTAGCCGCGGGTGCCCACGCGGGTGCGTCCGTCGCTGTAGGTGGTGGGGATGGTGCCTGCGTAGATGGCCCCGCTCTTGTACTCCCCGTTGATGTAGACGCGAAGGTCCGGTTTGCCGGGCGAGGCACCGTACACGGCCGTGACCAAGGTCCACTGGTTTGCCGGCGCCTGACTGCTCCCTGTGGTGACGCCGTCGACGTCGGTGGTGTCCAGTGCCCGTCGGTGGAACGACACCGCGCCGCTGTACCAGACGCCGAGCGAGAAGTTGCCAGCCCGGGCGCTGGGTCCGATCTCCGCGATGATGGCACCGTAGCCGCTGGTCATGCGCGGGTTCACCCAGGCCGAGACCGTGAAGGCGCCGGTGGTGCCGAGGAGGTACTCGGAGGTCGGATCCGGGGTCAGGTAGCTGGCGACGTACGAGTCGATGCCGTCGAGGGAGAACGACTCGCCGAACACGCCGGCGCCGTAGGTCAGGTTGTTCTCGAAGGAGTCCGTGAGGTTCAGCGCGTTGGGTTGCAGGTCGCTGTTCCCCTCGCCGCGCCACCAGAAGTCGGGCGTCGGCAGCGCCACGGCGGGCACGCACTCGCGCACGTCGTAGTCGGTGGTGTTGGCCACGGTGGCGACGGTCTTGTCGGCCAGGTTCTTCACCACCAGGGAGATCGGCTCCACCTGGTTGATCTGCAGGCTGGACTCGAAGTACGACTTGAGGTCGGCATCCTTGATGAGCGCCTCGACGCCGGCGTTGGGGCCGCCGATGGCCACGACCTTGACCGTCGAATTCGACAGCGTCTGCCGCAGATCCGCCTCGCTGTAGGCGCTGCCGCCGCCGACCACACCGTCGTAGGCGAATTTGAGGGCGGCCTCGATGCGCTGCTTGCTGGCCGTGGACGTCATGCTGAAGATCAGGATGCGGCCGTAGCTCACGGAGGAGACGTACAGCGGGAGGTTGCTGGCGCTGACGCCGAGCTGTTGCAGTTCGGCCGCCGTCATGTCGGGGGCGAAGACGTCCGAGGGGTTCTGCGGCGGGTCCATCGCGACGGTGAAGAGTCGCTGGATGAACGACGCGGTGTAGACGTGCTTGCTGGCGCTGCTGCTGTAGTCGAGGTCCGCCTGCATCTTGGCGCCCAGGTAGCGTGCCGAGAAGCCGACGGACAGTGCCGCCTGGCTGCTCGAGAAGGTCTCCGAGCTCTCGAAGGTGCTGTATCCGGCACCGGTGGCGACGTTGGAGTTGATGGCGTTGACCACGAGCTGGTTGATGGCCTCACGCACGGTGCTGGGTGCCGGTTGGTCCACCGTGTCGCTGACCCCGCCGGGGATGCCGAGCACGCCCCCACCGGTGATCGAGATGCTCAAGGGCGCGCGTCGCGTCTTGTCCACCACCAGCGGCAGCAGCGAGCCGAGGCCGTTGAGGTGCGAGGCGCCCTGCACCAACGCGCCCGGCCACATCACGTCGGGATCGGGGACGGCGAAGGCGAGCTCGGTCGGGTTCTTGGTGATGGAGTAGTGCTTGGTGGTGCAGGTGTAGAGCACCCCACCGTCGTCGAGCTGGTCCGTCGCCGGGGGATCGCCCGTGTCTACGCCGTTGTTCTCCGGCTCCTTCGGAGAGACGGTGCTCCACTTGGGCAGGCTCGCGACGAAGCCATCGATGGTCCCCGGCGTTGCGCCGGTCGATCCACAGGCGGTGAGGGCTACGAGGAGGGCGACCAGGGCCAGTGCGGGCCATGCCCCTCGAGAGATGAGGCGGCGGGATCGGTGGGTCGGCGGGGGTGTTCTGGCGGGCATCGTGACCTCCTCCGGTCGGTGGGGTCCCGCCGTCGTGGCGCGACGGCACGGGAGCCAGGGTGTCGGGGAGGAGGATAGCGGGGGGCTATCAGCCGGGTATCAGTCGCGGGGCCCACGACGCGGGGCCAACCTCGCCCCGCCCTGGCTCCGGACCCGCGAGGTCGGTGCCGAGCGCGCAGCGGTCGCCGATACATGCTGCATCGGCCGGGTTGGCCCCGTGATCGCCGCCCCGCCCGGCAGCTCAACGCAGGGCATAGGGATCGAAATCGGCGTCTGCCTCGGGCAGGAGGTACTTGCGCGCGAGGATGATCTGGCCCGTGTGGCGGGCCTCGTCCATAAGCAGGTGGAGCCAGTAGTAGTGGTTGTTGCTGGGGTGCCCGGCGAAGGTGCGCGGCTCGTCCAGCCACCCGTCGCCTCTGGAGGAGAACAGCGCCATCGTGGTGCGGCGGACATCGGCGAGATGCGCGACGTAGGCGTCGATCGATTCCCCGCGGAGCGGGTCCCCCTCGAACCGGAAGGCGCGTGCGAAGGCCGCATCCTCCTCGAGGAAGCCGGTCCCCTCGCCGGTCAGCCGTTGGAACATGCGCTCGGCCGCCGCGATGTGGCATAGGAGTGCGCCGATGGCGTTGACGGCGGGCTTGGGCGAAACGCGGAGCGCGTCGGCGCCGAGTCCGCGGGTGGCACGCAGCAGGTAGTGCCGGCTGCTGGCGAGCTCCGAGGCGAGCGTCTCGAGCCGCGGAGCTCGCCCCGCGCGCGGACCGACGCGAAACGGCCCGGGATCGGCGCCGCGGCCGATCGCGGGCACGGCGCCCTCGGGTTCGGCGGGGCCGGCGCTCACTCCGTCCCCGCCCCGGCGCGCTCCAGCACCGCGAAGCGGTTGCCCTCGGTGTCCTCGATGAGCCCCAGTGTGCCGAGGCCGGGGATCGCGTGGCCCGGGTCGAGCACACGACCCCCCGCTCCCTGCACGCGCTCCACGGTGTCGGGCAGGGAGCCGACCTCCACCGTCAGGACCACCGGGGCGCCGCTGGCCGCCTCGCGCTCGACCACCGCGCCATGGATGCCCTGCCGGTCCTCGGGGCCGGTGAGCAGGAAGCGATACTCCGTGGGGCCGTCCCACTCCTGGTGGTCCCAGCCGAATGCCTCGGCGTAGAAGCGTGTGGCGCGGTCCACGGAGTCCGCGCCGATCTCGAAGTGCACCACTCTGCCCATGGGTACCTCTCCCTCCGGCGGGGCGGCGCCCCGCCTGCAAGCCTCAGGAAATGCCGCCGGTGGCGCCGCCGGGGGACGGCGTCAGATGGGTGTCGAGCCGTGCCAGCGTGCGTCGCCACCCCGTCTCGAACCCCATGCAATCGACCTCCAACGGCAAGCGGCGGTGCACCAGCACCAGGTGCGTGCCTCCGTCCTCCGGCTCCAGCGTCACCTCGACCTGCGTCTCGACCGGGGGATCGTCGTCGTCCCAGACCCAGGTGAAGGCGAGCCGTCCGGGGGGCTCGACGCGTAGGTAGTGGCCCCGGACCGTCCGGGAGCCCATGGTGATGCGGTAGCCGCCGCCCACGCGGAGATCCACCTCGGCCTCGGTCGGCACGCCCTCGCTGGGGCCGAACCAAAGCGCCATGCGGGTCGGCTCGGTCCAGGCCCGGAACACGTCCTCGACGGGCGCGCGGAGGTGGAGGCTGAGGCGCACGCGCGCCTCGCCCTCGGCGTGTTCCGGCGGTGGGGCGGCGTCCGATGGGGGCATCACGATTCCTCCTCCAGCAAGCGCTCGAGCCGAGCCATCCGGCCCGTCCAGAAGCGCTCGTAGTGGCCGATCCACGCTTGGATCCGGCGCAGGGGCTCGGTCTCGATGCGGCAAGAGGTGGTGCGGCCGCGGCGCGTGCGGATCACCAGGCCCGCAACCTCCAGGACGCGCAGGTGGTGGCTCACCGCCGGCTGGCTGATGCCGAAGGGTCGTGCCAGTTCGCCGACGGTGGCGGGCCCCTCGGTGAGGTGCTCGAGAAGGGCGCGTCGGGTGGGGTCGGCCAGGGCGTGGAAGACCGCGTCGAGTTCCATAAACGTCTGGTTATCTTATAAGCGAACGGTTATGTATGTCAAGCATGGCGCGCGCCGTCCACGGCGGCCGGCAGGATGCGGCCCGTCGGACCGGCCGCGGCGCCGCCGGGGAGAGAGGACATCTGGCTCTTGCGTGGCCGAGGCCGCGGCGTCCAGGTTGAGGGTGATTCATGCACGCGGTCCGATGCGCCCGGCCATGCGCCTCGCTGCGATCCCCCCTGCGACCTGCTGCGCTCCCACCCACCACCCCGGCCCCGGCGCGCGGCCTCGGGTCGGCAGGGGCACGTTTCGCCCCCGCGGGCGTTCATTCGCAGTTGTCGAAGGGAGGTATCCATGCGACGAAGGCTTCCGGTGATCCTCGTCCTCTTCGCGTTACTGCTGGCGGCGTGCCACGGCACGACGCCGGGCAGCGCGGTGGCGAGGTGGGACTCGGCCGTCTGGGATCAAGGGCGGTGGGAATGATGCGGGCCCGATGGGAGGACCCTAGAGATGACGCGTAGTCAACGGTTGTACCTGTTCCTGGCGGTGCTCGGTCTCAGCCTCGGCGTGTGGGTCGCCGCGGTCACCATCCCGCACTCCTTCCAGGCGGGCGACGTGATCCGCGCCGACGAGGTGAACCAGAACTTCACGGCCCTAAACGACGGCAAGCAGGAGCGCATCACGGGGACGTGTGCGCCCGGCTTCTCGATCCGCGTGGTGAACGCCGACGGGAGCGTGGATTGCGAACAGGACGACGGCGCCGCCGGCGGCTCGTTCTGGGGCCTGAGCGGCAACCCAGGCACCAACCCGGCCGGCAACTTCGTCGGGACCACCGACGCCCAACCCCTGGTATTCCGCGTCAACGGAAGCGAGGCGCTGCGCATCGGCACGGGTGGAAACGTCGGGATCGGGACCACCAGCCCGCAGGTGGCGCTGGACGTGGTCGGGCAGGCGAGCTTCGACCTGGGCACCGGCTCGATCAACGTGAGCACGCCCGGAGGCTGGCCTGGAGTCATCGCCTACTCCAACAACGGGCATCGGCGTGACGTGATCGTGGACGACATCGGATTCCGCATTCTCACCGGCACCAGCGCAGCCGCGCCGGGAGCAGAGAACGGCATCACCATCGACGAGGATGGGTACGTCGGGGTCAACACCGGGTACCCGGATGCCCGTCTGGATGTCGATCTTGGGGCGAGCGGCTCGGTGCTGACCGGCACCCCGGGCGGCTGGCCCGGGTTCATCCTGTACACCGCCAACGGTCACCGGCGGGACATCGTTGCCGACGCGACCGCGCTCTACCTGGGGGCGAGTGCGAGTGCGAGCGCCGCTCCGTCGACGCTGGTCATCTCCGAGGACGGGCGGGTCGGGATCGGGCTCCCCGGCACCGACCCCACCAACATCTTCCAGATTGGCCAGAACTCCCCCACCGACCCCATCGCCGACAACTGGCTCACCTACAGCTCGATCCGTTACAAGGAGGACGTCCAGGAACTCACCATCGAGGAGTACCGCGACGCGCTCCGGCAACTGCTCGACACGCGGGTGGTGCACTTCCGCTACCGGGGTCAGGACGATCTCGCCAAGCTCAAGATGGGGGTCATCGTGGAGGAGGCCCCGGCTCAGCTCCTCGCGGAGGGCAACGACGACGCCATCGCCATGGGTGACTACGTGAGCATGCTGCACGCCGCGCTCAAGGCGCAGCAGGCCATGATCGACGCCCAGCAGGCGCAGATCGATGCGTTGACGGCGCGCCTGTCCGACCGCTGAGTCCCCCCGACGTTGCGGCCCGACGCGTCGGGCTCCCCGTGGCGACCGCAGCCGCCCTCGGCACCGGCCTCGCCCGCCACACGGCGGGCGAGGCCGGTGCCCGGTTCGGATCCGACCGCCCCCCCGGGGGTCACGCAGGGTCACGCAGAACATGACGAGGCGCCGTCGATGCGCGGCGGGCCCGCGGCCGCGCCTCCGGTTCCATCGTGGCGGGTACGCCGGTCGGCCGCGACCTACGCCGGGGTGCGGTCCCTGGTGATCAAGCGCCCCCCCTGTGGCGCCACCGGCAGAAGCGCTTCGTAGGCGCGCGTAAAGGCATCGTCGAGGCGGACGGCCTCGTCCATCGATCGGACGCCCCGCGCCGTCACGCTGCCGTCCAGTAGGCCGCCCACCGTCAGGGCCAGGGCGGCCGCCGTGAGTCGTACGAAGTTCTCGGGATGGAACGCCACGGGGTCGAGACTTGCCGACGCACGCATCACCTTCCCGCCCGAGCGCCCCACGGCGACCGCGGCGTACGCCGGCAGCGCGGCGAGCTCCTCCGGAGGGAGCAGGTAGCGAGGCAGGTCGTTACCCATTGCCCGCAGCACCTCCTCGGCGGCCGAGGCTGCCTCCGCCCCCTCAGCCACGCGGGCGGCCGCCGCCAGCAGCGCGTCGTCGAGGGCATCGGAGAAGCCGCTGAGGCTTGCGCTCTGGACCGGCACCCCGGGCAATTGAGGTAGATCGTGCCCCTCGGTGAGGAGCGGGCGCACGGCGCGCCAGCCGCCGGCGGTGAGCGGCACGTCGACGCCGTCCTCGCGTGGGTGCCCGTGGTGGATGGCTCCGGAGCGCGCCGTGGGAACGCGCTCCACACGGCCCGACGGGTCGGCCAGGAGCCGCAGCCAGAACGGCGCCACCAGGGCGTCACGGATGACCGCCAGCGTCTCCTCCGGGTCGAGGCTGGCGGACGTCAGCGTGGCGTAGAGTCGGCGGCCGCTCGGGCCGCGCGTGAGGCCCCCGGGGAGCGGGACGTAGTGCTCGAACAGGTCCGACCAGGCGTCCAGCAACCTGGGCCAGACCATCACACCGAGCACGCCCTCGACCTCTTCCAGGATCTCCGCGGCGGCGCGCCCGAGCAGGTTGGTCACGCCCGGAGCGGAGCCCGCGCCCACGATCGCCGCGATACCCGCGTCGCGCGCGAGGCGGTCCACCTCCGCACCGGGGCGGCGTCCGTTCAGGTCGCAGTAGTGCGCGCCGGCGGCGGCGGCCGCGGTGATGATGCGATCCTGCCGCGTGGCCGGCTGCCACAGCGTGCTGACCACCACCGTGGCCCCTCGAACGGCGTCCGGGAGGGCGTCGTGGTCGTCGACATCCAGCTGCAGCGCGCGGGCCTTGGTCCCCAGCGAGGCCGCGGCCGCCTCAGCCTCGGGAAGGTGCCGCCCCGCCACGATCAGGCGATCCACGGCGTCATGGCCGGCCAGGATGCGTGCCGTCTCGAGGCCGAAGGTCCCGTAGCCACCCAGGCACAGCAGCGTGCTCATGTGGGGGCCTGGATGTCCGCCACCGTGAATGGGCCGGATGCTGGCTTCCGCAATGGGATCATCCTCCTAGCGGGGGGCACGGTCGCCTCTGCGATGGGCGGGGCACAGGTTGTGGCGGTCGGCCTCGGGAGTCGAGTATCGGCGGCCGGCGACGGCGCGTCAAGCCCGGGCGCCTTCGCGGGCACCGGCGCGTGGGGCCGGCCGCCGGCCGCGAAGGCGCCCGCGGCGCGGCGGGGCTTCGCGATCGGGCGCACCCCTACCGTTCCGTCCCCCCGCCGGGGCGCCCGGCCGGCGCATCGCCGCTCGCGGCCGCGGGCTCGGGCGTGACCCGCACGCGCGCGACGCGAAGCCCGACCATCGAGCGCACCTCGAAGCGATGCCCCCGCCATACGAACGCGTCCCCCTCGAGGGGCACGCGCTCGAGACGGCGCGTCACGAACCCCCCGACGGTGTTGACGTCGGCCCCTGCCATCTCCTCGCCGCGGCCGAGGTCGAGCCGCTCGACGGCCTCGCCCAGGTCCAGCAGTCCGTCCACCGACCAACCGCCGTCGGGCAGCGGTGTGATCTCCGCTCGTCCGCCGGCGCCGCTCGGGACCTCCCCCACGAGCTCCTCCAGGATGTCGCTGAGCGTCGTGATGCCGGCCACCCCGCCGTACTCGTCGACCACCACGGCCAGATACAGGCGCCGCTCCTTGAACTGCTCCAACAGTGCGAGCACCGGGAGCGTCTCGGGGACCACCAGGGGTTTGCGCGCCAGCGCGCGGAGGTCGAGCGGTTCCCCGGCCAGCAGCGCCGCGAGCAAGGCGCGCGTGTGCACGAAGCCCAGGAACCGGTCCACCTCCCCCTCGCACACCAGGTAGCGCGTGTGCGGCGCGCCCCGGATCGCACGCAGCACGTCCTCGGGGGTGCCGGCCGCGTCGAGCCAGGCGAGTGCCGTTCTCGGCGTGGTGATGGCGATGGTCCGTCGCTCGCCGAGCCAGAAGGCGTTGCTGATGATCTCCTGTTCGGCCGGCTCGACGACCCCGGCGCGGCGCCCCTCCTCCACCAGCCCCTCGATCTCGTCCTCGCTCACGCCCGGCTCGAGCGGGGGGCGGAGGCGGATCACGCGTAGCACCAGGTTGGTGGATGCGCTCAGGAACCGCACCAACGGTGTCGCGAGGCGAGACAGGCCGTGCATGGCGCCGGCGAGGCGGGAGGCGATCTGCTCCGGGTCGTTGAGTCCGACACGCTTCGGGACCAGCTCGCCCAGCACCAGAGACAGGTAGGTGATGCCCGTCACGACGAGGGCGAAGGCCACGCCGTCCGCCGCGGGACCGACCACCGGAAGGCCGCGCAGCCGGCCCGCCAGCGGGGCCGACAGGGTCGCGCCCCCGAACGCGCCGGCGAAGACCCCGACCAGCGTGATCCCGATCTGCACGGTGGACAGGAAGCGGTTGGGGTGGGCGCCGAGCTCGAGGGCGCGGGCGGCGCCACGGTCGCCGAGGTCCGCGCGGTGACGCAGGCGGGAAGGGCGCGCCGACACCACCGCGATCTCGGCCATCGCGAAGACGCCGTTGAGCAGGATCAGGGCGAGCAGGATGAGCAGGTCGACCATGTGCCCCGACCCTACCCGGTAGCCCGGGGGACCGTCTCGGGTCGCTGCGGTAACGGCGGGGTTGGCCGCCGGCGTGCCGGTCGGCGCCAGCATGCTTCATGGGACGAAGGGTGTGGGCGTGACCGGATCCGAGCGCGGGTTCCGGGACGCGGTGCTATCGTCGGTCGCTCGGTCCGAAACGATGGTTGCGGTGCGCGGGGTCGCGCCCGGCGGATCGGGGCGAAGGGCGGTCGACCTCACGGGTGGGAGCGCGGGAGTGAGCGCCGCGGTGCTTCGAGCCCGCGGTGACGCCGGTGTGAGGCGGCCGCCCCACGGTCGTCCGGCGGTGTGCGGGGCGTGTGCGCTGGGTCGCGCGGTACCCTGTCCGGAGTGCCGGGAAGCGGGCGCCCCCGCCCGCTGCCCGGGGCGTGAAAGGGGAGACCGTGGAGCCTGAGGAGTGGACCGTCGCCGGTTTGCAGGCGCGCATGGCGCGCGGTGAGCTGAGCGCGGCGGAGCTGGTGGCGTACTACCTCGCGCGCATCGAGGCGGTGGACCGGGCGGGGCCGGCGCTGCGCGCCGTGATCGAGACCAACGAGGAGGCGCCCGCGATCGCGGCGGCGCTGGATGCCGAGCGCTCCGCGCGCGGTCCGCGCGGACCGCTGCACGGCATTCCCGTGATCGTCAAGGACAACATGGACACCGGCGACAAGATGGCGACCAGTGCGGGCTCGCTGGCGCTCGCCGGCCACCGCGCGGCGAGGGACGCCACGGTGGTGCGCCGGCTGCGGGAGGCGGGCGCCGTGCTGTTGGGCAAGGCCAACCTGAGTGAGTGGGCCTACTTCCGTTCGACGCGCGGCGTCAGCGGCTGGAGCAGCCGGGGCGGCCAGACGCGCAATCCCTACGCCCTCGACCGTTCGCCGAGCGGCTCGAGCTCGGGCTCCGCGGTGGCCGTGGCGGCGGACCTGGCGCCTCTCGCGGTCGGCACCGAGACGGACGGCTCCATCGTGGCCCCCGCCTCGGCCAATGGGGTCGTCGGGTTCAAGCCCACGGTCGGGCTGGTGAGCCGCAGCGGCATCGTGCCGATTTCGCACTCGCAGGACACCGCGGGCCCGCTGGCGCGATCGGTCGAGGAGGCCGCCTCGTTGCTCGACGCCATCGCCGGAGCCGATCCGGACGATCCGGTCACGGCGCAGGCGGACCCCCCCGCCGGCGGGTATGCCGCCGCGCTGCGGCCCGATGCGCTGGTGGGCGCCCGCCTGGGTGTAGCTCGCGACTGCTTCGGGCGCCACGAGGGCGCCGACGGCGTGGCCGAGGCGGCCATCGCGGCGCTGCGGGCGCTGGGCGCCGAGATCGTCGATCCCGTGGAGGTGGGCGCGGCGGGCCTCGCCGCGGCCCCGGAGCTGGAGCTGCTGCTCTACGAGTTCAAGCACGGCCTCGACACCTACCTGGCGGAGCACCCGGGCGCCGGCGTGGGCAGCCTGGAGGAGCTGATCGCCTTCAACCTCGCCCATGCCGAGTCGGTGATGCCGTACTTCCGCCAGGAGTTGCTGGAGATGGCGCTCGCCAAGGGCTCGCTGGCCGACGAGGCCTACCTCCGCGCCAAGGAGCTGTGCCAGCGGGCCGCGCGCGACGACGGCATCGATCGGGCGCTGCGCGAACACCGGCTCGACGCGCTGCTCGCGCCCACCAGCGCACCCGCGTGGGTCGTCGACCCCATCGTGGGGGACAGGATCCTCGGCGTGTGCGCCTCCCCCGCCGCGGTGGCCGGCTACCCCCACGTGAGCGTGCCGGCCGGCGAGGTGCGGGGGTTGCCGGTGGGACTGTCGCTGTTCGCGGGACGCTTCAGCGACGCCCGCCTGCTGGCGTACGCGGCGGCCTTCGAGGGAGCGGTCGGGGCACGCCGGCCCCCGACGTACCCGGCCAGCGTGACCTGAGGCGTGCCGGTCGCCTGGCCGACGGGGAGATGGGGCGGCGCTTCGTAGCGTGCACCACGAGGGTGGAGCCGGTCGCCGCAGGCGGCCATCCGCGCCGGCACCCGCGTGCCCGGCGGCGCGGTACGCGGCTCCTCGCCCGGAGGAGGCGTACGTGTCCGTCATCACACCCCTGATGCCCCGTCAACCCGTGCCCGAGCTGGACGTGCCGCTGCTGGAGGGCGGGCGCTTCCGGCTCTCGGAGCACACGCCGGACGCGTTCACGCTGCTGGTGTTCTACCGTGGCTACCACTGCCCGGTGTGCGCCAAGTACATGCGCGAGCTCGACCGGCTGCACGAGGAGTACGTCCGCCGCGGCGTCGAGGTCCTCGCCCTCAGCAGCGACACCGTCGACCGCGCGCGACAGGCGCGCGACGCGTGGAAGCTCGAGGCGCTGCGCCTGGCCTACGGGCTCGACCTAGGGGCCGCCCGCCGCTGGGGGCTGTACCTCTCCCAGGGCCGCGGGAAGACCTCGATCGGCGTGGAGGAACCCCGGCTGTTCAGCGAGCCCGGCGTGTACCTGGTCCGGCCCGACGGCCGGCTCTACTACGGCGCCGTGCAGACCATGCCGTTCGCGCGCCCACACTTCGATGACCTGTTGCAGGCCGTGGACTTCGCGCTCGAGAAGGACTACCCCGCGCGGGGCGAGGTCATCGATCACCGCGCCCCCGTGAGCTAGCGCGCGCCGCGTACGGGCCGGCGCCCGGCCCCCGCCCCGTCCGGGGTGGACGGCCCCCGGCGCCGGCCGCCCGTCGCCCGCGCGAGCGCACCCTCGTGCGCCCGCGCGTTCCCCCCCTGGCCGTCCCGCGCCTGCGGCGCTAGCATGAGGCACCATGTCCCGGCCGCTTCTGCGCAGGGGGAGTGCACCCCGGCTCCGCGGGCGTCCCCAGCCGCGTCGCCATGCCGGCGGCCCCGTCTCGCGGGCCCGGGCCGGCGCCCGGGCCCCGGGCGCCCCCGTAGCCGTGGCGGCCGCCGACGACCCGCCCGATGGGGGCCTGGTGTCGCTGCCGGGATCGGCCCTGGTCTCGAGACGGGTGCGGCTCAGGGGCACGGTCTACCTGTTGCTCGACACCTCGGCCAGCATGTCCGACGGAGACAAGATGAGCCAGCTGCGGCGGGGCTCTGTGCGCTTCTTCTACGAGGCGTGGCGCCGCCGCTACGCCGTGGGCGTGATCGCCTTCGACCGCGGCGCGCGGGTCCTGAGCGGTGCGACGCGAGATCCGTACCGGTTCCAGCGGAGCCTCGCGGGGCTCGAGCCGGGCGGCGGGACGGCGATGGCGGCGGCGCTGCGGCTCGCGCTGTGGCGCCTGCGGCTCCGGCGCGGGCGTCGGGTGGCGCTGCTGATCACCGATGGCAAGCCGGATAGCCGCGAGGACACGCTGGACGCCGCCGCGCGCGCGCGGGCCCTCGGCGTCACCGTGCTGGCGGTGGGGACCGACCCCGCCGACCAGGCCTTCCTGCGGGCCCTGGTGCCGCGACCGGAGCTCGCCGCGCGCGTCGCGCGCGACGACCTGGCCGGCGGCATCGGTCGCTCCGCGGGGGCCCTGCCCGACGACTGAGCGAGGCGTGCGCCCGTGCGCGCCGCGGTACGCTGGTCCGATGCCGCGACCGAGCTCGATCAGGCGTGGGGCCCCGCGGGGCCCCGGATGCTCCGGCCCCCCCGGAGGGGCGTGACGGTGCTCCTCGGCCTGTCGTCCCAGACGTGGATGGCCGCAGCCGCGGCGGCGCTGCTGGTGGGCGTGGCCAAGGCCGGCTTCGGCGCCGGTGCCGGCGTCATCGCCACCCCGCTTGTGGCGCTGACCCTGCCCGTGCCCGCCGCCGCGGCCCTGCTTCTGCCCGTCCTCATCGGGGCCGACGTGTTCGCCGTGGGGCACTACCGGCGCACCGTCAGCGGACCGGACCTGCGGTTGCTTCTCCCCGCGGCGATGTTCGGCATCGTGCTCGGCGCTCTGGCCTTCGGCACGTTTGCGCGCCACGAGCGCGTCCTCGAGGTCGGTGTCGGCCTGCTGGCGCTTCTGTTCGTGGCCTGGCAGGGGGTGCGGGCGCGCGTGCTGCGAGCCCTCGAGGCCCAGCCTCCCTCGCGGGTGTGGGGCGGCGCGCTGGGTGTGCTGGCGGGCTTCACCTCGACACTGGCGCACGTCGGCGGCCCGCCCGTGACCGTCTACCTGCTGCCGCGCGGCCTGCCGCGCGACGTCTTCGTGGGCACCACGGCATGGTTGTTCTTCCTGGTGAACCTCCTGAAGCTGGTGCCGTACGCCCTGCTGGACCTTCTGCGGGTGGACAACCTGCTGGTGGCCTTGCTGCTGCTCCCCGTCGCGTTCGCCGGTACGGCGCTCGGTGTCTGGCTCAACCGCCGCGTCGACGAGCGCCTGTTCCGGGCGATCCTCTACGTGTTGCTGGTGCTCACCGGCACCCAACTGGTGGCCGGAGCGTCCCTGGTGCAGCTCGTGGCGGGTGCCTGGGGGTGAGCCAGGCCGGACCCACGCCGCGGTTGGTGCTGCCGGCGGACGCCCCCATGCTGGCCTGGTGGCGCCGGGGCCGTGATCTGCTTCGTGACGCCGGCGCGTTGGACCTGGTCGTGCCCGATCCCGACCGTGGACCGGCCCTGGACGCTCGGGTCGGCGTGGGGGAGCCCTGTACCGACCGCCACGGCCGCTTCCTGCACCGCCCCTGGCGGGTGTGGGTGGACCTGGCGGAGGCGCTCGGGTGCCGGGCGGGGACGCCGCGCCCGGCACCGGACGGGCGTGTGCGGGTCCGCATCGAGCGACTGCCGACGCGGGGGGAGGGCGTCGCCTCGGGGTACGGGCCGGATAGTGCCTTCGCGCGGTCGCACAAGATGGAGGACGCGGCGACCCTGACGGCGCTGGTGGAGGCTCTCGCCCGGTCGGCGCCGGGCGGCGCGCGCCGCGTGTTGGTGCTTGCGGCCCATCGCGGCGACGAGCTCGAGGCGCTCTCCGCGGCCGTCGCGCCCGTCGACACGCTCGAGGTCGTGGCGGTCGAGCGCGACCCGGCCTGGGTCGGCCGCGGTCGCGCGCGTTGGCCGTCGGTGCGATGGCTCGAGGGGGACGCGTCCCGGCTCGCGGCCTGGCAACCGGGGCGCTTCGATCTCGCGCTGGCTATCGGCCTGCTCCAGAGTCCCGGCGTGGAGGGCAACGCGTTGCTCCGCAGCGTCGTGAAGCAGCATCTGCGGCCGCGGTCGGGCATCGTGGTGGGGTTGCCGAACAGCCGCCTGGTCGCGGGGGATTGGTTGTGGGGGGCGCGCACCCGCAACGTGGGCCCGGTCGAGATGAGTTTGGTGGTGCGGGACGCCATGGCGGCGAAGCGCTACCTTCAGCAGCAGGGGTTCCGCGTGTTCCTGAGCGGGAAGTACGACCTCCTGATCACCGGCGCGCGGTGAGGGCGGCGACCGCTGCGTGCGGTGGGCCCGCGCACGCCGCTGCGGCGGCACGGGCCCACCGCTGCGCGCCCTGGTTCTGTGGGGTACGCGTGAAGACCAGAACCAGTCTGCTCGGCGCACCCCTGCGCGCGTAGGTTCAGTCGAGTAGTGTGGCCTCCAGCGTGATCGCCACGCCCCCCAGCGCCTGCGACACCGGGCAGCCGGACTTGGCGTTGTCGGCGGCCTGGCGGAAGGCGGCCTCGTCGATGCCGGGCACACGAGCCTGGCACACGAGGTGGCTCTTGGTGATGCGGAATCCGGCGTCGGTCTGCTCGACCGTCACGTGTGCGACCGTCTCGATGGACGCCGGGGCGTGGCCCGCCTTGGTGAGCTGTCCCGAGAGCGCCATGCTGAAGCAGCCGGCGTGCGCGGCGGCGAGCAGCTCCTCGGGATTGGTGCCGGAGCCCGTCTCGAAGCGAGAGGCGAACGTGTAGGGGCCCTCGTAGGCGCCCGTGCCGAGGGCGATGGTGCCTCGGCCTTCGCGAAGGGTGCCTTGCCAGTGTCCTTTGCCGGTGCTCGTGGGCATGTGATCTCTCCTCCCGGGCGCGGTCATGCCGGCCCGTGACGGCGGGGCGCTCGCCTTCGGGTCGGGAGCGTCCCCTCGTGGGATGGTGGCGCCGCGGCCGGCGGTGGTAAGGGGCCGCGCCCAGGCGATTGTCGCCGAGCGCTGCCCGTCGGCCCGTCGCCTGCCGAACGGCCGGCGGCGATCCCCGACGGTCGCGGCACCCCTCGGCGAACGCCCGTCCGCGCCCGCGTGCCGTACCCTGAGGCGAGACCCCGATGCGATGCCCGGGACCCGTGGGGCCCCGGCCGTGTCCGGGATACGTCGCCTCACGCCCCGCCGCCAACGGCGGTCGCGTACGAGGAGGGATCCATGGCGCAAGACATCGTTTCGTTACTCGGCGATTCCGCCGAGTCGCTGCTCGCCTACCGGGCCACCGGCATCGCCAAGGAGCGGCTGACGGCACCGGGGCCGGACTTCGTGGAGCGCGCGTTCGCACCGAGCGACCGCAGCCCACGGGTGCTGCGCAGCCTACAGACGCTCTTCGATCACGGGCGCCTGTCGGGTACCGGCTACCTCTCCATCCTCCCGGTCGACCAGGGGGTGGAGCACACCGCGGGGGCCGCCTTCGCTCCCAACCCGGACTACTTCGACCCCGAGAACATCGTGCGCCTGGCCATCGAGGGAGGTTGTAATGCCGTGGCCTCCACCTTCGGGGTGCTGGGTGCTGTGGCGCGACGCTACGCTCACCGCATCCCGTTCATCGTGAAGCTCAACCACAACGAGCTGCTCACCTACCCCAACCGCTTCGATCAGATTCTCTTCGGCACCGTGGAGGAGGCCTGGAACCTGGGTGCCGTGGCGGTGGGAGCGACGATCTACTTCGGGAGCGAGAGCTCCGACCGGCAGATCCAGGAGGTGGCGGAGGCGTTCGCCCACGCCCACGACCTGGGGATGGCCACCGTGCTGTGGTGCTACACGCGCAACGACGCCTTCCTGCATGACGGCACCGACTACCACACGGCCGCGGACCTGACCGGTCAGGCCGACCACCTGGGCGTCACCCTGCAGGCCGACATCGTCAAGCAGAAGCTGCCCACCACCAACGGCGGCTTCCGCGATCTCGGCTTCGGGCGCAGCGACCCGCGCATGTACGGGGAGCTCGTACCGGACCACCCCATCGAGCGCGTCCGATGGCAGGTCGCCAACGGCTACATGGGGCGGGTCGGGCTCATCAACTCGGGCGGCGCCTCGGGGCGCAATGACCTGGTGGAGGCCGCCTATACCGCCGTGGTGAACAAGCGGGCGGGGGGCATGGGTCTCATCTCGGGGCGCAAGGCGTTCCAGCGCCCCATGGAGGAGGGGGTGGAGTTGCTCCATACCATCCAGGACGTCTACCTCGACCCCAGCATCGACCTGGCCTGAGCAGACCCGTCGGGCCCAGAGGAGGACCATGATCAGCGACGCATTGACAGACGCCCTCAACCAGCAGATCGGCTCGGAGCTCTCCGCGAGTCATCACTACCTCGCCATCGCCGCCTACTTCGCGGGGCGCAGCCTCGACGACTGGGCGGCGTTCTTCCACCGCCAGTCCGAGGAGGAGCGCACGCATGCGCTGAAGATCCTCGACTTCCTCATCGATAACGACGCGCGCGTATCGTTCCCCGCGGTGGGCGCGTTCGATGCGGAGTTCCCGGACGCCCTGGGTGCCGTGCGCGGCGCGCTCGAGTCCGAGCGCAAGGTGAGCGGCCAGTTCGACGCCATGGCGAGCCTCGCGGCCGAGCATCAGGATCACCGCGGAGCCCAGTTCCTCCAGTGGTTCATCAACGAGCAGGTGGAGGAGGAGGCCACCATGAGCAAGCTGGTGGACCTCGTATCGAGCGGCATCAACCTGTTCCAGGCGCAGCAGTACCTCCCGGCGCCGCACGCGGCGGCGGGGGCGGAACCCGCAGCCGGCTGAGCCCGGCGCGCCGGGGCGCCGACCGGGCCGCCCGCGAGCGCGCGGTCGGTGACAGGCGTCCCGCTCGACCGTGCGGTGGATGGGGCGTGGGCCGCGGCGGATGCGCGGCCCACGCCCGCCCGGTGTGGGGAGCGATCCTCAGCCCTCGGCCTGGGTCACCCGCACGACGCTTCCGGGCCCCACGCTCAGCACGCGATGGGCATTCCCGTCGCGCACTGCGATCTCGAGCAGCCCGCTGCTGCCCACGTAGGCGAGGGGTCGGCCGCGGGGCACGTCGGAGAAGGCATGGTGGATGGCGCCGATCTCGAACGCGTCGAGGTGCACGCGCCAGCGCGAGAGATCGTGTCCAAGGCGGTCGCTCCCCAGGTTGGTGAGGAGGTTGCCGAACTGGTCATGATGCACCAGGTCGGCCTCCCACCCCGCGCCGAGGGGGCGCGGGGCCCTCCACGGCAGGCGCACCAGGGTATCCGGGTCGATGCCCGGGCCCAGCTCGGAGATCGGCACGCCCCGCGCGAGGTGGGCCGCGGCGGGAGCGAAGATGTCCCGTCCGTGGAAGGTGGTGCTGACCACCGGGAGCTGGTAGGCGGACGCCTCCAGGCTGACGGCGGCCTCGGGCTCCACCTGCGTCAGCACGCCGGTGAACAGGCCGTTGTCCGGTCCTACCAGCGTGAGCCGCCGCCCGTCGCGGGCGCGCACGCGCACGGCCACCGCGCGCCGGCCGCTTCCCACGCCGGGATCGACGACGCCGCACGCGATGGCGCCGTCGGGCAGGAAGCGCTGGCTGATGAAGAGGTCGAAGGCCCCCTCCCGTACATCATGGGCCGGGACCTCGTGCCCCAGGTCCACGACCAGCGCCTGCGGCGCGATGGTGGCGAGCACGAGCTTGAGCATGCCGACGTAGGGGTCGCGCACGCCGAGGTCCGTCAACAGGGCGATGACCGGCCCGGCTTGGACGCTTCGCTGCGGCACCCGCGCGGCGCCGCCGCCGGGGCCACTCACGATTCACCCCGTGCCGGGTGAGCGGGCGACGAGACCCGCCCGGCCGGGCGGGTCTCGCCCCGGCCCTCGGTCCGCGGGCCCGCGGCATCCTCGGGGCTGGCCGTCGCGGCCGCCGGCGTCGCACCGCCTGCCTCGGCCTGCGCGCGCTCCCAGTAGCGGTGCTCGAACTGGTAGAAGGCCGCCGGGACCACGTAGAAGGTGAGCAACGCCGAGCTGACGACGCCGCCAAGGATCACCAGGCCCAGGGGGAAGCGGAACTCGCTGCCCGCACCGATGCCGAGCAGTAGCGGGATGCTGATGACCACCACCGTCAGGGTGGTCATGATGATGGGGCGGAAGCGCACCTGCCCGGCCTCCAGCAGGGCCTCGCGCAGCGGCAACCCGGCGTGGAGCCGATTCATCGTCACGTCCAGCAAGAGGATGGCGTTCTTGGTGACCAGGCCGACGAGCATCACCACCCCCAGGATGCTTATGACGTCGAGCGACGTGCCGGTGGCCCAGAACAGCCAGATGGCGCCCACCAGCGCGAGCGGGACCGTCAGCAGCAGATAGAGCGGGTACTTGAACGAGTTGAACTGGCTACCGATGGCCAGGTAGTTGAGCAGCAGCGCCAGCGCGAAGGCGATGGGGCCGTAGAGCAGCAGGTCGCCCAGCAGGTCGAAGGTGGCCCCCTGGATCTCGGTGACGCGGCTGTCGAGCACGCCGGCGTCGCGCAGCTCCTGCCGTGCCGCGCTCTGGACGGAGGCGAGTGCCGTCCCGGGCGCAAGCGAAGCGGTGATCTCGGCGCTGTAGGCCTGGTCGGTGCGGTTGATGGTGGCCGGCGCGGCACGCGTCTCGAAGTGCCCCAACGAGCCCAGCGGGACGGTGCTCTGCAACGCCTGGCTGTACAGCGGGAGGCTGACGAGCGACTGCTCGGAGCGCAGGTCGATGGGGTTGCCGCGCACCATGATGGGCATCTCGGTGCCCCCGCTGCGCAGCTTGGCGGCCTCGCTGCCCACGTTGTAGGCGCGCAGCGCCTGGTAGACCTGGGCCGTCGTGAGGCCGGTGCCGTCGAGCCGCGACGGATCGGCCACGAAGACCCGCTCGGTGGCGGCGGCCGCCACATCGGAGTCGACGTTGCGGAGGTCCCCGTCCTGGCTCAGCACGCGCACCGCCTGCTCGGCGCGACTGCGCAACAGATCGAGGTCGTTCGACCCCAGTGTCAGCGTGAAGGCCGCGCTGCCGGGGGGCGCGCCGCTCGTATCGGCTGCCGAGACCGACACGTTGGCCTCCGGATAGGCGCTCAACACGCCCTCGAGGCGCTTGTCGACGACGACCGACAACGCGTTGGTGCTCAGCGCGCGGTCCCGTTTGTCCACCAGGTCTGCGGTGAAGGTGGCGCGCTCGGAGCTCGAGCCCCCCACCGTCGTGCCCGACCCCACGGTGGTCTGCACGCTGGTGATGACGGGGTCCGCCATCAGATCGTTCTCCACCAGGGTGGCGAGCTGGTTGGTGCGGTCGAGGCTGGTACCCACCGGCAGACTCATGGTGACGGTGAGCTGCCCCGAGTCCATCGGCGGCTGGAAGTTGAAGCCGATGCGGGGGAAGACCCAGAAGAGGCTGGCAAACAGCCCCAGCGCGATCCCGAGCACCACCCATGGGCGCCGAAGGGCCGCCGCCAGCGAGCCCACGTAGGCGTTGCGGACCCGCGCCACCACCGCGTCCCCGCCTCGGAACAGGCTCAGGGCGATGGCGCCGAGGACGGTGCCGACCAGACGCCCGACGTAACGCAACGCCCACAGCAGCGGTGGCACGGCGAGCAGCGCCGGCAGGTACACGGGCCCGAGGCGGATGGCGACCACCGCTCCGACCACGACCAGCACAAGCCAGAAGCCGATGCGCTTGAAGCGCGTCAGGGTCCAGCGCAGGTCCCGCCCGGCCTTGCCCGCCGCGCCGGGCACCTCTTGCCAGGAGGGTGGGAAGGGGTCGGGGGAGAGGGCCAGGCGCACCGTCAGGAAGAACATCGCCTCGAGGTAGCTGAAGGCGATCGTGGCGGCCATGGTGATGCCGAACTGCGCGAAGAACTGGCCGATGATCCCCGGCAGGAAGGAGATGGGCAGGAACACCGCCAGCAACGACATGGTGGCCGCCAGCACCGCCGTGGACACCTCCCCGGCGCCCTTCAGTACGGCCTCGCGCATGGCGTAGCCCATCTCGCGGTAGCGATCGATGTTCTCCGCCACGACGATGGCGTCGTCCACCACCAGGCCGATGGCCACGGTGATGGCCAGCAGCGTGATGATGTTGAAGGTGAAGCCGAAGACGTTGAAGATGATCAGCGCCCCGGCCAGCGACACCGGGATGGCGAGCACCACGGCGAAGACCGAACCGAGCCGGCCGACGAACAGCAGCACGATGAGCGACACCGCCAGGGCGGCCAGCACCATCTCCCGGAGGGTGTCGTTGACGCTGTCGGCGACGAAGACGGTGGTGTCGCCGACCACCTGGGCACGGTAGCCCGCGGGGAGGTCTACCTTGGCCAGCTCCGCGCGCAGGTTGCGGGCCGTGGCCACCGCGTTGCTGCCGGAGAGCTTGCGCACCTCCATCAACACCACCGGTTCCCCGTTCAACCGGGCGTACGATGACACCTCGGCAGGGGCCACCCGCACCGTGGCGACGTCGGTGACGCGAATGCCACGCACCGGATCGACGCGGATCTCCTCGACGGCCCGGGCGCTGTCGGGCGTGCTCCGGCCGATCAACAGGATGCGGGTGTCGCCGATGGAGAGGTTGCCCGCGGGAACGTCCAGCGCCGCGGCCGAGATGGCGCTGCCCACCGACTGCGGCGTGAGACCGTAGGTGCTCAGCGCCTGCGGGTCGAGCAACACCTGCACCTCGCGCTGCGAGGGGCCGATGACGGTCACGTCCGCGACGCCGTCGACACGCTGCAGGATGGGCTTGAGGTCGTCCTCGGCGTAGCTCTGGACGTCCACCAGGTTGGCGCCGGGCGCCGACAGGGCCACGTTGAGGATAGGCTGGTCGTTGGGGTTGAACTTCTGGACGCTGGGATTGCCGGCGTCGCTGGGGAGCTGGCTGCTGATCTGCGCCACGCGCTGGTTGACGTCGATGGCGGCGTCGTTGACGTTGACGTCGGAGTTGAACTGCGCCACCACCACGCCGAAGCCCTCGTTGGCGAAGGAGGTCACCGAGCTCAGGCCGGGGATGGTGGTGAGCGCGCCCTCGATGGGCTCGTTGATCTGGCGCGAGATCTCCTCGGGGCCGGCGCCGCCGTAGCCGGTGGTGACGGCCACCACCGGCACCTGGATGTCCGGGAACAGGTCGATGCCGCGGTTGAGGGCGCTCACCCCCCCGAACAACACCAATGCGCCGAAGACGCTGATGGCCAGCACGTAGTTGTTGACGAAGAACCGGATCAATCGACTCATGGGGCGCCGCCATCGCCGGTCACGATGCGCACCGGGATTCCGGCGCGGAGGTCGGCGGGAACGGGGTAGATGACCCGGGCGTCGGCCGCGAGCCCCGCCACCGCCACCTGGGCGCCGGCCTCAGCCAGTACCTGCACCGTGACGCGCTGGGCCTCCCCGTCACGCGCAAGCAGCACGGTGTCGTTGCCGTTGAACGGTTGGATCGCGCCGGAGGGGAGGAGTTGCCCCCGCGCCAGGTCGATGGTGTAGTTGAGCTGGGCGACGGAGCCCGTGGGGATGCGGGCCTCGGAGGGGTAGATCTCGGCCGTGATCTCAACCAGGCGCGACGCCCCCGGCACCTCCGAGCTGCGGACGATGTGCGCGCCGTAGTCGAGGCCGGCGTAGCTGATCCAGAGCTGCCCCTGCGCGGTCAGGGCCTGGGCGTCCTGCGGTGGCACGTCGAAGCGGGCCAGCTGCTGCTTGGTGGACACCAGCCGGAATACCGGCGTGCCGGCCCCGACGAACTCTCCCTCCTCGACCTTGACCTCGGCCACCTCGCCGGGGAAGGGCGCGGTGACCGCGGCGTCGCGTACGCTGCGCTGCGCCTGCTCGAGCTGGTTCTGGGCCTGCTGGACCTGCAGCCGCAGCAGCGCCAGGTCCTCCCCGCCGGCCCTTTTCGCCCGCGCCAGGCCGTCCTGTGCCTGACCGTAGGCCGACTGCGCCTGCGCGTACTGCGCCCGCAGCCCCTCCAGGTCGGTTGCGGAGATGCCGCCGGCCTGGTAGAGCTGTTCGCCGCTGTCGAGCTGACGCTGGGCGAGATCGAGATTCGCCTTGGCGGTCTCGAGTCCCGCCTGGGCCTGTTGCGCCCCCTCACCGCTGGCCTTGTCGGCCTTCTCGAGGTTCACGCGGGCCGTTTCCAACGCCAACCGGGCGCTGCTCGCCTGCGTTCGAAGCGCTGCGTCGTCGAGCTGCACGACGGTCTCTCCGGCGGTGACCTGGCTCCCCTCCCGGCGCAGGATGGAGGCCACCCGCCCCGAGGTGCCCGCCGCGACCTGCGCCTCCCGTCCGGGCTCGATGGTGACGGAGGTACTGCGGTTGGCCTGCAGGGCTCCCTCGCTCGGGATCACGGCGCGCACCTGCCGCGTGGCGACCGCGGCTGCGGCCCCGTCGGCGCTCGCGGCCGGCTGCGTTGCCCCGTCACCCCCCTGCGGCGCACGGCCGCCGCAGGAGGCCAGTGCCAGGGTCAGGGGCACGAGGGCCAGCAGGCACAGGCGGCGGTAGGGGCGGTGGTGCGCGGCGGCCCCCCGGAGGTGGCCGGCGCGGGCGGGCCCACCCCGATCAGTCGTTGCCATCCTGAGCTCCCGTCCCGGCGCCGTCGGCAGGCGGCGCACCCACCGCCGTGGCCGCGTCCATCACGGCGGGGCCCCCGAGCGGCACGAGCGTGCCGGCCTGAAGATCGAGCAGGCTGGTGAGCACCCCGTAGCGGGCCGATGCCACCGACAGCTCCGCCTGCATCGCCTGGAGCTCGGCCTGGTCGTACTGCACCTGGGCGATCACGCCGTTGGCGAGACGCTCCTTCTGGAAGCGCAGGCGCTGCTGCGCGTTGGCCAGATCGTCCTGCTGTACCCGGTAGGCCTGCACGGCGTTCTGCGCCTGGACCACGAGGTTGCGCGCCTGCAGCTGGAAGCCGCGGCGGGCCTCCGCCACGAGCTGTTCGCTGGTCTTGAGCTGGGTGCGGGCCGACTCGATCTGGGAGGCGCTGGCATAGCTCGGATCGAGCATGCTCACGCCCACCCCGGCCAGCTCCAAGCCCTGGGCGGCCTGCAGGAGCTGGGGGTGCTGCGGCAGCGCCGCGAGGGTGGCGTCGAGGGTCGGTACGCTCAGCAGGAACCGGTCCGGGATCCCTTCCAGCGCGTCGGGCTCGAGCTGCTCGCCCAGCATCCCCTCGAGATTGGCGAGTGCCACGCCCAGCCCGTTGCGGGCCGCCTCGGCGTCCTGCTCGGCTTTGTCGAGCGCGACCCGGGCGTCCTCCACGTCGAGGTCGGTGGCGCTGCCGTTGGAGCGCCGGATCTGCGCGATCTTCAGGCCGCTTTCCGCCACCCCCACGCCCTTCTCGGCCAGCGCCGCCTGGCCGCGCGCCAGCAGCACCCCCGTATACGCCTTGGCGATCTCGCTGAGGCCGTCGGCCACCGCCTTCTGGAGCTGAGCGCGGGTCAGGGCGACCGCCTGGTCGGCCTTGAGCCGATCCATCTTGAGCGCCAGCGGGTCGCTCTGGACGCGGATGCGGTCGTTCTCGGCGTTGAGCAGCTCGAGCCGCTTGCTCACCGCATCGGGGCGGCTGGGGGCGGCCCTGAGGGCGTCCTCGAGTCCGAGCGCGTGGGCGACCGGGGCCAGCAGGGCGAGCAGCACGAACAGGCGTTTCACTGGGGTACCTCCGTCAGGGGCCGGGAGAAGAAGGTGTAGTAGGCCAGGGTCTTGGCCAGCACGTCGCGCTGGGCCTGCCGCAGGTCCAATGCGCGCTGGGTACGGTCCAGGGCGGCGCGCTGGGTGGTGAGCGGGATGTCGAGGCCGAGGCGCTCCCGCGTCTGGGCCTCCCGCAGGGTCGCCTCGGCGTCGGCGAGCTTGCGCTGCGCCAGCGCAAGATGCGCCTGCGCCTGGGCCAGGTCGTTGTCGAGCGACGCGCGCCGGACGGCGGCCGCGCTCTCGGCGGCGTCGACGCCGTCCTGTGCGGCGCGGAGCTGGGCGTCCGTGGCGGCCAGCCCCTGGAACACGCCGGGGGAGATCGCGACGCTCACACCGATCTGGAACGTGCCGTTGATCTCGTTCTGCGGGAAGCTCCGGCCCGGGTCCTGGAAGCTGTAGTCGACCTTGGGTTGGAGCGTTCGGGATTCCAGCGACACGCCCACGCTGTTGTGGTCGTCGAGGTTCCAGGTGTAGCTGGCCTGCGCCACGGGGTAGACGGACCGGCGCGCGTTACGGATCCCGATCTGCGCCAGGCCCGCGCTGAGGCGGGCGCTCTGCAGGGAGGACGGCACCCCGTCGGGCACGGCGAAGCGCAGCGCGTCGGCCGGCGGGGGAGGGGCGTCGCCCACCAGCGAGCGTAGCGACAGGCGGGCGAGCTCGAGGCCGCCTTCCGCCGAGCGCACGAAGGTGTCCGCCTCGGCCGCCCCCGTCTCCGCGTCGCGCAGCTCGCGATCGGTGGCGGCACCCTTCTGCGCCCGCAGGCGGGTGGCGTCCAGGGCGTTGTGCGCCAGGGCCGCCCCTGCCTGGGCGGAGGCCAAGCCATCCTCGGCCAGGCGCACTGCGACGGCGGCCTGCACCGCCTGGACCTGCAACTGCGTGCGCGTGTCGCGCAGCGACAACTGGGCCTGCGCCAGCTTGACGCGGTTCTGGTCCGCCTGGTCCGCGATATCCCCGAACACGAACGGGCGCAGCGTGAGATCGGCCGAGATCTGGCCGCCGCTGTCCGGGAGCCCCTGGACGCCGGGCGTGAGCGGATCGGTGTCCACCGCGTTGACATCCGAGCGGCTGTAGCCCCCCGAAGCCTGGAGCTGGACCGGATCGAAGGAGGCGGCGAGCTGGAACTCGGCGGAGGTGACCTGCTCGCGGGCCGCGCGCAACCCGGGATACTGCTCCAGCGGTGCCAGGAAGGCATCCAGGGGCGCCTGGGCCAGGGCGGCTGGGGCGAGCAGCAACGCGAGCAACGGGATGAGGGTACGTCGGGTCATGGCATCACTCCACGTCACTCCACGAGGGTCCGCTGGATGCGAACCAGCGCCTCCAGATCCTCGAGGTCGAGGCGGTCGAAACGCGGCCCGATGATCTCGTACCAGGCCCGTCGGATGTTTGCGAGCATGTGGTTGCCCTCGGCGGTCAGGCGCAGCTCGAAACGGCGCCGGTCCCGATGGTCCACGGCGCGGCGCAGCAGGCCCTTGTCCTCGAGCTCGCTGAGGAGCACCGACACCACCGACGCCGGCGCCGCCAGCACCGATGCCACCTCCTTGGGGTAGTAGGTCTCCTGCGCCAGCATCACCAACACGAAGGCGTGCAGCGGGCGCAACCCCAGCGGTTCGAAGGCGCGAAGCGCATCGTGTTGCTGGCTGCGCATCATGCGGAAACTGCTGTCGTAGAGCTGGTCGAGCAGGGCCTCACGGCGCGCGTCGCCGCCGCCGCCGCCCCCGCAAGCTGAAATAGTTGAGTTCTCCGAATCATTTAGCATGGCCAAGGATGAATTGTAGCAGGTCGCCCCGTGGGCCAGACCGTGAGTGCGGCTACCATGCGGCGGCGGCCGTACTCAACCCGCGTCGGCCTCCGGGTCGGGGGCCGACCGCGTCGGCTGCCGCAACACCACCCAGATGCCGGTCGCGCCCGCGGCGGCCACCGCGAACGCCAACCAGGGCCACCCGCGGACGCTGGCGAGGTAGGCGCAACTGGTCCCGGCGAACAGCACGATCATCAGGGGGGCGTAGATCTTGACCCAGAGCGGCACGCCGCGGCCGGCGCGCACGTCCCGGACGAGCGGGCCGAACACGCGGTGATTCATCAACCGGTTGTAGAGCCGGGGGCTCGACTGCGCGAAGAAGAAGGCGGCCAGCAGCAGGAAGACGGTGCCGGGCAGCCCGGGGAGCAGGTACCCTAGGACGCCGAGACCCACGCTCGCCAGCCCCAGCGCCAGGTACGCGATCCGCAGCATCGGATTGGCGTGGATGTGCATCTCGTCGCTGTAGTCCACCCAGGCTGTTCGTCCGCCCTTGCCGGCCATCGCCTCCCAGTCTAAGACGCGGGGTGACGGCGGAGTGGGGGCGTTTATCCCTGGGAGGTATGTGCGTTCGCGTGCGAGGCTGAGTCATCCGTCCGCGACCGTCGCGGCGGGTGGGGAGGCTGCGGATGCTTTCCGAGCGGCTGCTCACGAGACGACTGCGCGCACTCCGAGCCCGGCAGCTCCGGCTCGAGCCTCTCCACGGCGGCACGCTTCCGGTCCCGACCCGCCCCGACGGCTAC
The DNA here is from genome assembly GCA_963739805.1 of uncultured Trueperaceae bacterium. Lineage (GTDB taxonomy): Bacteria > Deinococcota > Deinococci > Deinococcales > Trueperaceae > CAVUBJ01. The sequence goes on along the minus strand of CAVUBJ010000009.1, from coordinate 948,014 downwards.
CTGCTGTACATCCACGTGCCGTTCTGCGAGCGCCTGTGCCCCTACTGCTCGTTCAACCGCTACCCGCTGGTCGAGCACACCGCGCGCCGGTACTTCCGCAACCTGCGCGAAGAGATGCGGCGCGTCGCCGACCTCGGGTACCGCTTCTCCGCCGTGTACGTGGGGGGCGGCACGCCGACCGTGCTGCCCGACGAGCTGGTCGCCACCATCGATCTGGCGCGAGAGCTGTTCGACGTCCGCGAGGTGTCGTGTGAGACGAACCCCAACCACCTGGTGCCGGACGTGCTCGAGCGCCTGCGGGGGCGTGTGCAGCGTCTTTCGGTGGGCGTCCAGAGCTTCGATGACGATCTGCTGCGCCAGATGCGCCGCTACGACGCCTACGGCTCGGCCTCCGACATCCTCGCGCGGGTCGAGGCCTCGCTCGGCGTCGTGGACGTGCTCAACCTCGACATGATCTTCAACGTCCCGTCGCAGAGCGAGGCGATCCTCCGGCGCGACGTCGCCACGTTGGAGACCCTGGGGGTGGATCAGGTCACGTGGTACCCGCTGATGGTGTCGCCCTCGGTGGAGCGCCAGCTCGTGCGCGCGCTCGGCCCCGTCGACTACGGCAGGGAGGCGGGCTTCTACCGCCTGCTGTCGCGTGACCTCACCCGCACCTTCGTGGCCAGCTCCGCATGGGCGTTCAGCCGCCGCGGCGGCGTCATGATCGACGAGTACATCGCCGAGCACGACGACTACCTCGGCATCGGAAGCGGCTCATTCAGCCTGCTCGACGGCGTGATGTACGCCAACACCTTCTCCCTGAGGGGGTATGACGCGGCGGTCGAGGGTGGCCGCCTGAGCGTCGATGCGCGTTTCCCGCTGGCGCCGAGGGAGCACATGCGCTACGCCTTCATGATGCGGTTGTTCGGCCTGTCGCTCGACAAGCGTGACTTTCGCCGGCGCTTCGGTGTGCCGGTCGAGCGCGGTCTGTGGCAGGAGATGGCGTTCCTGCGCGCGGCGCGGGCCTTCTCGCGCGACGACCGCACCAGCCTCGAACTCAACGAGCGCGGACGCTACCTGCTGGTGGTGATGATGCGCGAGTTCTTCATCGGCGTCAACGGCATCCGCGACCTCGCGCGCCGGGCGTTGCCGGCGGAGGAGCGCGACCTCTTCGCCGGCGAGGCGTACGCCTGCCCCGCGCAGCGCCTCGCCCCCGCCGGCGATTGAGGCGACGCGGCGTCAGCCGCCGCTTGCCACGCCCCGGTCGATGCGCTCGCTCCAGGGTCCCCCCTGGTCGTTGAGCAGCATGGCGATCTCGGCGGCCTGCGCCAGCCCCATCGCGGTCATCTCGTCCGTGACGGGTTCGCCGTCCCCTGAGTAGACGACGTCGGCCAGCTCGCTCTCCGGGTCGAGCTGGATGCCGAACTCCACGCCGTAGCTGGCGTAGAGGCCGCCCTGGTTCTCCAGCTCGGGCAGTTCGAAGCGGTCCAACAGGGCGTTGCTCTCCTCGAGGTCGATCACGGACGTCTCCCTTCGCTCGCGGGCGTCGCGGCGCCGACGCGCCGGGCTTGGCGTGCACGGGGCGCACGGTGGTGTCGCGGCCAGGATAGGCGCGGCGGCGCGGCGAGCCGTGGCCCCGGCGACATCGCGCCCACCGCCCCGCAGCCGTTCAGATCCCCGCGCCCAGCAGGCGCTCGACGATTACCACGTCTCGCCACACCCCGTCCAGCGTCGCGTGGCGGCGGTAGACGCCGACCTCCCGGAAGCCGAGGGAGAGCAGTAGGGCGCGCGACGGCCCATTCTCGACGAACACGCGCGACACCAGCTTGTGGAACCCCGCGCGCACCGCGCGGTCCATAAGCGCGGTCATGGTGCTGCTGCCCAGGCCCTGCCCGCGCGCCGCGCGCGTGACGTAGACGGAGAACTCGGCCACACCGTCGTAACAGGCGCGAGGGCGGTAGGGGCTGGTGGAGGCGAAGGCCAGCACGCGCCCCGCCCGCGCCGTCACCACCACGGGGTGGCGGCGACCGAACCAGTCGAGGATGTCCGCGGCCGCCCGGGGCTGGGTCTCGAAGGTCGCGATGCGCTCCGCGATCCCCTCGTTGTAGATCGCCGCGATGGCGGCGGCGTCCGCGGGCGTCGCCAAGCGGGTGGTGGCGCCGGATGCGCTCATGCCTGGCCGCCGGCCGCCTCGGCATGGCCGAGGAGCCGCTGCAGCGGGGCGCGCCAGCCCTCGATGGCGGCGGCGAAGCGCTCCTGGCTGAGCTCGGCCAGGGCGCGTTCGCCCTCCTGCCCGAGCGCCAGGTAGCTGTAGCGCACACGCACGCAGGTCACCGGCGGGTCGCCTCCGTCCGGGGTGAGGGCGATGTCCACCACGCCGACGCGGGACCCCGGCGTGACGCGCGCGTAGTGCAGCTCGCGATCGGCGACCCCGACGACCGTCCAGAAGGTGCGCTCCGGCCCGGAGCCCGTGACGAACACGCCGCCGACCTCCGGCACCCGGGCCGCCGGGGTGAGCAGCTCGGGGTCCCAGTCGGGGACCCACAGGCGCTCGCCCTCGGGGGTCAGCAGTGGGGCGATCGCCTCAGGGGGCGCGTGCAGCCGGATGGTGTGTTCGCGCCGCAGCGCCCACGCGGGTGCCGCGGGTGCCGCGCTCACGGCGCCTCCACCAGGCCGTGGCTGTCGCCCGCGCCGAGCTCGTGCCCGTACACGGCCCTCAGGTCGGCGATGGCGGCGAGTGTCTCGGGGCCGAAGGCGGCCCTGCCCTCGAAGGCATGGAGCACGATGCCCTCGAGCAGATCTCCGAGGGTGAGGTCGAGGTACTCGGCCAGCGCCTTGAGCACCTTGAGGGTGCGCTTCTCTATGCGCACGCCGGTCTGCACGCGGACGACCGGGGTGGCGGCGGGATCGAAGGGCGAATCGGCGGGATTGGGGCGACGGGGCTCGTGCGCAGGGGGTCGGGGGGCCGGCATGTATGTACCTCCGTACCAGGGTACATCCTTCCGCCCCCGGGGCGTGCCGGCGCGGCCCGGGCGCAGCGCGCGCGGCAGGCGGCGCGCCCGCGTGCGGGGCCGAAGCCGGACCACCGAGCGGGGACAATCGCAGCTTCGCCTGCGATGCCCGGGGCCCCATGCTCGCGCGACGGAGGGCGCGCCATGCACATCCCCGACGGCTTCCATCCCGAGCGGACCTGACGGCTCAGGCCGACGGCGCGACGGCGCGCACGCCGAGGCCGGGGCCGTCGGGCAACACGGGCACCTTCCCGGCGCTCCAGGTCGCGCCCACGAACGGATCGGAGGCCAAAAGCAGGGCGCCGTCCAGATCGAGGAAATCCGCCAAGCCCGCCACCTGCGCGGCCGCCGTGATGCCGAGCGAGGACTCGATCATGCACCCCAGCATCACGCCGAAGCCTAGGGCGCGTGCGGACTGCATCGCCAGGTAGGCCTGCCTGGGGCCCCCCACCTTGGCGAGCTTGACGTTCACCACGTCCACCGCCAGGCGCCGCAGGTCCCTGGTGGACACGAACGACTCGTCCGCCGCAACGGGGATCCGGGAGGCACGCGTCACGGCGGCGAGGCCCCCCAGGTCGTCCGCCGCAACCGGTTGCTCGAGGAGCTCTACGGCGTGGGCCTCCAGCATCGGTAGCCGGGCCAGCGCCCGACGCTCGGTCCAGGCGGCGTTGGCGTCCACCCGCAGGTGGGCATCGGGCGCCGCCTCGCGCGCGGCGGACAGCAGACGCTCGTCGTCGTCCCCGCCCAGCTTGATCTTGAGCACCCGGAAGCCGGCCTCGACGGCCGCGCCACACTGGGCCGCCACCTCCTCCGGAGTGCCCAGCCCGATGGTGAAGGAGGTGGGGGCCGCCGGCTCGGGGGCGCCAAGCAGACGGCGGACGCTCACGCCCGCGCGTCGCGCCGCGATGTCCAGCGCCGCGCTCTCGATGGCCGCCTTGGCGCTGCGGTGGTGGTTTGGGAAGGCGCGTTCCAGCGTCGCGAACAGGGCATCGAGATCGAAGGGGTCCTCGGGCAGACCGGCCAGCAGGGTTGGGAGCACGGCGTGCACCGTCTCGCGGGTCTCGCCGTAGTAGGCGTTGGGTGCCGCCTCCCCGAGGCCCTCGTGCACCCCGTCGCCCAGCCGCAGCACCACGCGAGGGTAGCGCTGGTGGGTCCAGCGGGAGATGCCGAAGGGGCGTGCGGTCGTGAGGTCGAGGTCGGTGCTCGAGATGTGGTCCATGACGCTGCGATTGTACGTCCCCTTGCGCGGCCGTCCCGGATCGCTTGCGCCCCCGCCCCTGCTCCCCTATACTGATGGTTCTGGTGGCGGGACGGTGCCGTGGTGTGGCGCCCCAGCCCGCCCCAGTAGCCGAGCGCGCGGCCCCCCCGGGCGGCGCCTCGACCCCAGGCGTCAGACGCATGCATCGGACCGGGCGCCACCGCGCCCTCGGTCCTCGGAGGTCGGACATGTTCGCAATCGTGGAGTCGGGCGGCAAGCAGTACAACGTGGCCGAGGGCGACGTGCTGCGGGTCGAAAAGCTGGCCGCCGAGCCGGGGCAGACGGTGGAGTTGCCCGTCCTGCTGCTCGCTGCCGACGAGATCAGCGTGGGCGCGCCGCGCGTCGACGGCGCCAGCGTGAAGGCCGAGATCCTCGGACACGGTCGTGGGGAGAAGCTGCACATCTACAAGTTCAAGGCGAAGGCCAACTACCGTCGGCATCGCGGGCATCGGCAGGCGTTCACCGAGCTCCGCATCACCGAGATCGCCGGCTGAGCGCGGAGGGTATGGACCATGGCTCATAAGAAAGGCGTAGGCAGCTCGAAGAACGGGCGCGATAGCCAGTCCAAGCGGCTGGGCGTCAAGCGCTCCGACGGCCAGGCCGTCAACGCGGGGAGCATCCTCGTGCGGCAGCGTGGCACGCGCTTCAAGCCCGGGCGCAACGTGGGCCTGGGCCGGGACTTCACGCTCTTCGCCCTGCGGGACGGCGTCGTACGCTTCGCCAACAAGGGGCGCCAGGGCCGCTTCATCAGCATCGAGCAGCGCGAAAACGAGGCCATTTCGGCCGACTGAGGCAGGCGGACGTGGCCCGCCGGGCCGCGGATCTGCTGGGGAGCGCGGCCCTTCGGGGCCGCGCTCTTCATGGAAGGGGAGGCCGTGGGCTTCCGCGACGTGATGGACATCCGGGTCGAGGGGGGCAAGGGCGGGGACGGCGCCATGTCGTTCCTGCGTCTGAAGTACATGCCGAAGGGGGGACCTGACGGGGGTCACGGCGGGGACGGTGGCAGCGTCTACCTGGTGGCGATCGACGACGTGACGTCGCTCGACCGGCTGGTGCGTCGTACCAATTACAGGGCTGGGACCGGGCAACAGGGCGAGGGGCGCAATCGCTCGGGCGGCCAGGGGGAGGACCGCGTCCTCGAGGTGCCGGTGGGGACCCTCGCGCACGATCTGGACACGGGCGAGGTCATCGCGGACCTGCTCACCGTCGGTCAGCGGGTGGTGGTAGCACGCGGCGGTGAGGGCGGCCGCGGGAATGCCTCCTTCGCGGGGGCGCAACGCCAGGCGCCGCGCTTCGCGGAGTACGGCACGCCCGGGCAGCGCAGGCACCTGCGGCTCGAGCTGCGGACCATCGCCGACGTCGGCCTCGTGGGGTACCCCAACGCGGGGAAGTCGAGTCTGCTCGCCGCGGTGTCCAACGCCCGTCCCGTCATCGCCGCCTACCCATTCACGACCGTGAGCCCGAACCTGGGCGTGGTCGAGCGCGCCCACCGGCGCTTCACGCTGGCCGACATCCCCGGCATCATCGAGGATGCCCACCTAGGCAAGGGGCTCGGGCTCGAGTTCCTGCGCCACATCTCGCGGACCCGACTGCTGCTGTTCGTTCTCGACATCGCCGAAGACGCGCCGGCCCACCTCGAGGCACTCCGACACGAACTGGCCTCGTTCGATCCCGGATTGCTGGAGCGCCCCGCGCTGGTGGTGCTCAACAAGATCGACCTGGCCGCGCCCGAGGAGGTGGAGGCCGAGGAGCACGAGCTTGCCCGCCTCGGGTGGCCGGTCGTGCCGGTGTCGGCGCTGGAGGGTCGCCGGGTCGATGCGTTGGTCGACGCCGTCTTCGCGTTGTTGCCCGAGGGGCCCCGGCTGGCTCCCGCCGAGCGCTCCCAGCGCAGCGTGGCGCAGGCGCCGATCGAGGTAGCCCGAGACGCGAGCGGCGCCGGTTGGGTGGTGCGCGGCACGGAGGTCGAGCGGGTGGTGTCGCGCTTCGATACCACCAACCGCGAAGCCGTGGCGTACCTGCAGCACTTCTTCCGCGGCCTCGGCGTGAACACGCTGCTGCAACGGGCCGGTGCCCGCGACGGCGAAGACGTGGTCATCGGGGACGCGGTCTTCGAGTACTTCTCGGAGGAGCGCGCCGGGGATGCGGCCCCGGGCGACTCTGGGGACGTGCCGTGAGGCGCTGGGCTGGACCGCGGTGCGGCGTCGGTCGCGCCGCGGCGACCGTGCTAGGCTGCCGCTGGAAGGCCACGGGGACGGTCAGCCGACCGACCGTGGGAGCGGAGGCGGTGTGGTTGAATAGCCCCGGTCGCGTTGCGGCCGTTCCGGTGCTTGGCCGGTCGCATGCCGCGATCGGTCTCGGCTCGGGTTCGCGCGACGTGAGCGCCGCCGGGGGCGCACGGCCTTGATCTCGCTGGGACCAGAGGAACCATGCCCGAATCCGATCTCTTCACACTGAACAGCCCCTGCCACCGCCCCTCGATTCAGCCCTACTGCGACCGCGTTCGCCAGATGGTGTCGGCCGAGCGCTTCGCGCACATCGAGCGCGTGGCCGTGCTGGCGGAGACCATCGCCCGTTCGAACGGCTTCCGCCCGGACGAGGTCCGGGCCGTCGGCCTCGCCGCCGTGCTGCACGATGCGGCCCGGGAGCTCGGCCACGAGGAGCTCCTGCGCCTCGCGCCGCCGGAGTGCGAGGTGGAGCGCGCCCACCCCATGGCGGTGCACGGCCGCGCCTCCCGGGCCCTCGCCGCGAGCTGGGGGGTGACGGACGAGCGCGTGCTGGACGCCATCGCCGGCCATGTGTTCGGCGTGGCGATGCACAACCGTGTCGGCATGGCGGTGTACATCGCGGACGTGTCCGAGCCCGGCCGCGGCGTGAACGAGGACATCCGAGACTTGGCGATGGACAACCTGCTCAGGGCCTACCAGCGCGCGGTGGACTCCAAGGTCCGCTACCTGCGCGACAAGGGCAAGGCGGTCCACCCCGTCACCCTGAGAGTCTATGAGCAGATTCGCCACGCTACGTAACGCCCGGCTGCTGATGCTGGTCGGTCTGTTGCTGGCGCTCGCCGGCCTGGCCGGCTACTGGTTGACGCGCGACGTCCGGCGATCAACGCTGAGCCAGGACCAACGCGAGCTCCTGGGCCTCGACGCCTCCACGTTCCACGCCAGCTTCGTGGTGGCGGGCCGGGACATCTTCTACTCCAAGGATCAGGCGGATCCCATCTACGGCAAGGGCGGCAAGATCGTCGGATGGAACTATCAGGGACAGACGAGCACGGCCGGAATCAACACCGACACCATCCTCTACGTCGACATCAAGGGCAACGACCTGACGATGGTGCTGGTCCCTCGGGACCTCTACCTCCGGGACGCCGGCTACCGCATCAACGGCGTGTACTTCCGCAACGGGCCCGACGCGCTGCGCGGGCGCATCTCGGCCCTGCTCGGCGTCCCCATCGACTACTACGCCGTCATCAAGATCGACATCTTCCAGGATCTGGTGAACGCTCTGGGGGGCGTGGACATCAACGTGCCCTACCGCATGTACTACAACGACAACGCCGGTGGCCTGCACATCGACTTCCAGCCGGGACCGATGCACATGGACGGCAGTGACGCGGCGAAATTCGTGCGCTACCGCCACACGCTCCGCGGCGACATCGACCGCCTAGACAACGTCAAGCGGCTGGCCTACGCGCTGCTGGCGCGCGTCAAGCAACTCAATGTGCGGGCGGTCACCAAGGCACCGGAGTTGGTCGACACCTTCTTCAAGGACGTGGAGACCAACGTCAGCCCTGCTCTAGTGCGCCAACTCGCCGGCCGCGTGGGATCGCTGCAGCTCAAGGAGACGGCCACGCTGCCGACCGAGGAGATCGCCATCGACGGCGTGGGCACCGTGTTGCAGGTCGACGCCCTGCAGATCAATCGCTTCATGGCCGAGACCTTCGGCGGGACGCCCCGTACCTTCGTGGAGGCTCCCGGGACGCGCCTGCTCATCAGCAATCGGAGTGGTCAGGCCGGTCTCGAGGATTGGTTCAGGGGGCGCCTGATCGGGCTCGGCGTTCCCGCCGACCGCATCGTCACCCGTGACGAAGGCGTGGTGGATCCCACGCCCACGCGCCTGTTGGCCACGCTGCCGGCCTGGCAGGACGCCGACTACTACGCCTCGCTGCTGCATGCCAGCAAGCAGCAGGTCGATCGACTCGGAAGCTTCGAGCGCCAGAACGTGGAGCTCGAGCTGGTGCTGGGAAGCGACGCGGTGGCGATGGTTCCTGCCCCCGCGACGCCGGCCCGGGCCTCGAGCGCGCCGTGAGCGCGCGCCGCCCCGTAGGAGGGATCTTGCCGGAGACCACAACCGCCACCGTGCCCCAGGAAGTGCAGCTCATCGTGGACGCGCTCGACGACAAGCGCGCCAAGGACGTGGTGGTACTCGACCTGACGCCGCTGTCCGCCACGCTGGACTACTTCATCGTGGCGACGGGCGAATCCAGTCTGCAACTCTCGGCGCTCGAGGAGGGCGTGCGCTCGCGCCTCAAGGAGCACGGTTTCCGCCCGCGCGGTGTCGAGGGGCCGAGCGAGCGGTGGGTGCTCATCGATTTCGGTGGCATCGTTGCGCACCTGATGAGTCCAGAGGCCCGCGCGTTCTACGACCTCGAGGGGTTGTGGGCGGACGCGCCCCGCGTGGACGTACGCCCGAGCTGAGCGGCGCGTGCCGGCGCCGGGGCCACGCCACTGGGCCGAGGCGGTCGCGCGTCGCCACCTCGAGGGGCTCGGGTGGCGCATCCTGGACTTCAACGTCGTGAGCCGCGGCGCGGAGCTCGATCTGGTGGCGCGCGACGGCGACACCGTGGTCTTCGTCGAAGTGCGCCAGCGGCGCAGCGCCCGTTTCGGCCATCCCGCCGAGACCCTGGACCACCGCAAGCTCGCGAGGCTCCGTGCCGGCGCGGCCCGCTACGTCCACGCGCACGGCTGGCACGAGGACACGCCCCAGCGCATCGACGCCGTGTTGGTGCTGGGGCCGCGCGAGGGGCACACCCTCACCCATCTGCGGGACGTGGCCTGAGCGCCGCGCCGCGCGCGTGCGATACTGCCCGCGTGCGCACCGTCGGCATCATCGATCTCGGCAGCAACACCGCCCGCCTGGTGGTGATGGCATTCGAGCCCGGCCGTCGCTACCAGCTCGCCGATGAGCTGCGCGAGGTGGTGCGCCTGTCGGAGGGGATGGGGGAGGAGCGCATCTTGCGCGCTGAGCCCTTCGAGCGCGGCATCGAGGTGCTGCGCACCTTCCGCAGCTACTGCGATGCGGCCGGCATCGACGAGATCCGCGCCACGGCCACCAGCGCCGTGCGCAGCGCCCGCAACGGCCCGGCGTTCGTGCGCGCGGCACGCGAGCGGGCCGGCGTGGAGCTCGACACCCTGGCCGGCGACAGCGAGGCGCGCTGCGGTGCGCTCGCGGTGGCGAATAGCCTGGCGATCGAGGACGCCGTGGTCTTCGACCTCGGGGGCGGCAGCATGCAGCTGAGTGTGCTGGAGGGTCGGCGTTTCGCGGGCGGCCGCGCCTATCCGCTCGGGGCCGTGCGCACCACCGAGCGTTTCCTGCGCTCGGATCCGCCCAAGGGCAAGGAGCGCAGGGCCCTGGTCCGCGAGGTGCGGAAGGTGCTGGCGGAGTCGCTGGACGCGATGCCGGCGGCGCTACCGCTCGTGGGCATGGGGGGAACGTTGCGCAACCTGGCCAACGTGGTGCAGAGCCGTGCCGGGTATCGGCCGGAGATGCTCCACGCCTATCGCCTGCGTGCCGCCGAGCTGGAGGCGCTGGTCGACGAGCTCGCCGGCATGAGCGTGTCGCAGCGGCGCGCCGTGCCGGGCCTCAATCGCGACCGCGCCGACATCATCCTGGCGGGCGGACTCGTGATCCTGACGCTGATGCAGGAGCGTGGCGCCGACGAGGTCACCATCAGCGGGCAGGGGTTGCGCGAGGGCCTGTTCTACCCCTATCTCTTCCCGGAAGAGGAGGGGCACCTGGCCCCCGATCTGCGCAGCTTCAGCGTGCTCAACCTGATGCGCGCGTACCACGACCGGCCCGCGCACAACGGCCACGTCCGCCGTCTCGCCCTCGCCCTGTTCGACCAACTCGCCGATCTTCACGGCCTCGGGCAAGCGGAGCGCGAGCTGCTAGGCCATGCGGCCTGGGTCCACGACGTGGGGATGGCGGTGGACTACTACGGCCATCACAAGCACGGCATGTACCTGGTGATGGGGCGACCGCTGCCGGGCTTCAGCCACCGGGAGCAGGTCCTCATCGCACTGCTGGTGCGCTACCATCGCCGTGGCACCCCGGCCGAGCAGGGCTACGGCGCCGTGCTGGACGGTTCGGACATGCAGCGCGTCGGGGTGCTCGCGGGTCTGTTGCGGGTCGCGGAGTACCTGGAGCGGAGCAAGGCCCAACGGGTGCGCGAGGTGCGCTGCCACGCCGCGCCTGGCTACGTGCAGATCGAGGCCCGGTCGGTGGGCGACGCCACGGTCGAGGTCCGCGAGGCCGACGCCCACGCCGACCTGTTGGCTTCCGCCCTGAGCGCCACCGTGGACGTGGTCCAGGGCATCGTCGGGGAGAGTTGAGGAGCGCGCGTGCGGGTCAAGATCTGTGGCATCACCCTGCCGGCGGACGCGGCCCACGCCGAACGCGCGGGCGCCGACGCCATCGGCATGATCTTCGCGCCGGCGTCGCGCCGACGCGTGACGCTGGAGCAGGCGGAGGCCGTGTGTGCCGCCGTGGGTCCGCTGGTCGTGCGCGTGGGCGTGTTCGTCGACGCCCCCCTCGACGAGATCTGGAAGGCCGTCGAGCGGCTGCGGCTGGGTGCGGTGCAGCTCCACGGCGAGGAGCCGCCCGCCTACGCGGCCGCGTTGCGGGAGCGGGTGCCTGTCGTGCGCGCGCTGCCCTTCCGTCCGGGACTGACGCCCGGTTCGCTGGCCGCCTACCCGGCGGACGCGATCCTGCTCGATGCCCCGCGCGCGGGGTCCGGTCGCCCCTTCCGCTGGGGCGACGCCGGCGCCTGGCGCGGGCATCCGCGTCTGGTGCTGGCCGGTGGGCTTACGCCGGAGAGCGTTGCGGGGGGTATCGAAGCCCTGGCCCCCTACGGCGTGGACGTGGCCTCGGGGGTGGAGCGCTCGCCGGGGGTCAAGGACCCCGAACGCGTCGAGGCCTTCGTCCGGGCCGCGCGGGGCGCGTGATGCCGAGAGTTATCCACAAGCAGGGCGAGTTCTCCACAGGCTTGTGGAAAAGGTCGCCGCGCCGGGCGCGAGCCGTGACGGGCACGGCAAAAGTCGAGGAGTGCCGTCCAGCACGCAGTTTCTTGCACCGCCCCGAGGGGGTCGCCCCCTATCAGAATCCTCATGGTGTTGTCAAGGGCCCGGACTTATCCACAGTTTGCATTGGTTATCCACACGTCGCACAATGAGCGTGGTCAAGGGAAAAGGCGGGGCCCCCCGAGCCCGGGGAGGCGCGCCGGCCCACGAGGAGGCAACGAACGTGAACATCGTGACGATCAGCGACGCCCGCCGCTTCTCGCTCGACTCCATACAGAAGCGCGAGCTCGTCGCCGAAGGGGACGTGCGGGTGACCCTGCTGTGCTTCGAGGCAGGCCAGGAGGACGTCGAGCAGAGCTTCGACCATAGCTGTGTCTACCAGGTGCTCGAGGGGGAGGCGCTCGTCCGCCAGGGCGGGGGCAGCGACCGCGTGGGCAAGGGGAAGTTGGTGTGCATCCCGCGGGGCACGGGGCACCACCTCGCCAACGCCGGCGGTGGTCTGCTCGTGGTCCTCGCCACGCGGCCCAAGTAGCCGGCCGGTGCCCAGGCCGAGGTTCTCCGCGCGCTTCCGCAGTCGTCTGAGCCTGGAGGACCGGCGTGCGGCAACGTTCCAGGGTAGCCGTCGCGCCTGGGCCGAACTCGGCGAGCAGCTCGCCGCGGAGCGCGAGACCATCGCCCTCGGTGGTGGCGAGCGCGCCGTAGGGCGGCAGCACGGCAAGGGACGACGCACGGCGCGGGAGCGGATCCACGCCTTGCTCGACCCGGACACGCCCTTCGAGGAGTGGATGCGCTTCGCGGGGTGGGAGATGTACGCCGAGGAGGGGGGTGCACCGTCCGGGGGCGTCATCACGGGCGTCGGGCGGGTGGCCGACCGCGATTGGATGATCATCGCAAACGACGCCACGGTCAAGGCCGGGGCGTTCTTCCCGATCACGGCCAAGAAGGTCATCAGGGCCCAGACCATCGCGATGGAGAACCGGCTGCCGACCATCTACCTGGTGGATTCGGCGGGCGTCTACCTGCCCATGCAGGACGAGATCTTCCCGGACCAGGACGATTTTGGGCGGGTGTTCTACCTCAACGCCCGCATGAGTGCACTGGGGATCCCGCAGATCGCGGCCATCATGGGTAACTGCGTTGCCGGCGGCGCCTATCTCCCCGTGATGTGCGACACGCTGGTGATGACCGACGGCTCGGGCCTGTACCTGGCCGGACCCGCGCTGGTGAAGGCGGCCATCGGCCAGGATGTCGGCAGCGAGGAGTTGGGCGGGGCCGCCATGCACGCGCAGCTCGCGGGCACGGTGGATTATCGGGAGCCGGACGACGATCATGCGCTGGCGCGTATCCGGAGGCTCGCCGCGGGCTACGCGCCGGGACCGCATGCCGCCTGGGCCCTGCATCGCCGTGCCAGCGTCGAGCCGACCGAGTCCGTCGACGACCTCCTCGGCCTGCTCCCCGTCGATGGTGGGAGCCGGCCGTACGACGTGCGCGAGGTCATCGCGCGCCTGGTGGACGGCTCGGAGCTCGATGAGTACAAGGCCGAGTACGGCCAGACGATCGTGTGCGGCCAGGCGCGCCTGGGTGGTTTCCCCATCGGCATCGTGGCGAACCAGAAGCGCACCACCAAGACGCGCGGGCGGATCGAGGTCGGAGGCGTGATCTACGCCGAGGCCGCCGACAAGGCCGCCCGCTTCATCCTCAACTGCAACCAGGCGGGCGTGCCGATCATCTTCCTGCACGACGTCAATGGCTTCATGGTCGGCAAGGAGAGCGAACAGGAGGGGATCATCCGGCGTGGCGCCAAGATGGTGAACGCCGTGAGCAACAGCGTGGTCCCGCGCATCAGCGTGATCCTCGGCGGCTCCTACGGCGCGGGGCACTACGCCATGAGCGGCAAGGCCTTCGCGCCGCGTTTGATCTTCGCGCTGCCGAGCGCGCGCTACGCCGTCATGGGCGGGCAGCAGGCCGCCAAGACCATCCTCGACCTCCAGGCCGCGCAGCTCGCGCGCTCGGGCGCGAAGCCCGACGACGACACCATCGAGGAGCTCTACCAACGCATCCGCACCGACTACGCTCGGGCGCTCGACATTCGCTACGGCGCCGCCCGGCTGTGGGTGGACGGCATCGTGCTGCCGCTCGAGCTGCGCGGCCGCCTCATCCGGGCGCTGGAGGTGTGCGCCGTCAACCCGGAGCGCGAGACGCTGCGGCTCGGGGTGTTCCAGGTCTGAGGACGTCCAACACACAGCCGAGGGTCCAACAGGGCCGGCGGGCGCGGCCTCGCCGGGCCGGAGCCCGGGGGGACCCGGCCCGCGCGTTCCCGGCCCGCGGAGCGCGAGCCCGAAGCACGAGTGTCCGGGGGGCGCTTGCCCGCCGTGGCGGGACCTCGCGGCGTCGCCAACGCGCCGTGGCGCGGAGGGTCGCCAAGGCGCACGGGCGCGGTGCGCCCGTCGGCGCCGTCACCAGGCGCCCGCCGCCCGTCGGACCGCCACGATCTGCCCGCCGTGGTAGGCGTTGTGGTCCGCGACGAGCAGCAGCTCACGCAGCAGCGTGTGCTGCGGGGCGTGGTCCAGCGGGGCCTCGAGGTCTCGCGCGGCGTCGCCCGTGATCTCCACGAGCCTGGCGAGGTCGTTGCGGAACCCCTCGACGCACGTCGCCCAGGCCTCATCGGGGACGCGATCGACGGGCTCGGGCCAGTACCCCTCCGGCCAGGGCGGCGAGCGGTAGCCGGGCTCCTCGATGTAGCGCAGGATGTCGCGCTGCGCGCGCCGCAGATGTTCCAGCAGGTCGTAGACGCTGTGCACGTGGCCTGCCGGGCGATGGCCGCGGAGGTCGCGCGGCAGCCCGTCGAGGGCCTGTTCCACGCTGACGTGGGCGCCCTCACCCCGGAGGAGTCGGATCAGGGTGTCGCGGGTATTGGCTTGCATCTCGTGCCTCCGTCCGCGGCGCTCGTCGCCGCTACAATCCGCCATGGCTTCGACCGATGTCCTCATCCTGCCCCATGATCCTTCCTGGGGGCGCCGATTCGCCGCGGAGGCGGCGCGCCTGCTCGCGCTCTTCGAAGGCGCGGTGCTCGGCGTGCACCACGTGGGCAGCACGGCCGTGCCCGGTCTCGCCGCGAAGCCCGTCCTGGACCTGCTCCTGGTGACGCGGTCGGAGTCCGCGCTGGACGCGTGGCGCGCTGCCGCGGAGGGGCTCGGGTATCGCTGGCACGGCGAGGCGGGCATCCGCGGCAGGCGTTATCTTCTGCTGCCCGGCCCCGACTACGACGCCGTGCACGTGCACGCCTTCCCCGCGGGGCACCCCGAGATCGAGCGCCATGTGCTGTTCCGCGACTACCTGCTGGCGCACCCGCGCCGCGCGGCGGCCTACGACAGCCTCAAGCGCGAGCTGGCGCGCCTCCACCGCTCGGATCGCGCCGCCTACACCGAGGCGAAGACGCCGTTCATCCGGGAGACCGAGGTGCTGGCGCGGGGCTGGAGCGCGCGGCGCCGGCCCGTGTGATGGGGCGCCGACCCGCAGGCGCCGCCGCCGCGTCGTGGCCCCCGGCCGCCCCGGTCCCCGGCGCCCGAGTCCGGGGGCGGCGCGCTAGACTGCGTGCCATGAACGACGCAGCGGCGTGTGGCGCGGGCGTGGCGCCCGCGCGCCGGGCGGGTCGCCCATGAGCTTCGGTGCGCCGGCGTTCCTGTGGCTGCTCGCCGCGCTTCCCGCCGTGGTGCTGCTGCACTTCGTGCGCTCGCGCCGCCGCCGCCGGGCGGTGTCCGCGCTCTTCCTCTGGCGTCGGGCGCAGCAGGTCGCGCAGCGGCAGCGACGCTTCGCGCCGACCTGGCTCCTGCTGGCCCAGCTCCTGTTCGTGACCCTGGCGGCCCTGGCGCTGGCGCGCCCGCAGCTCGGGGGCGGCAGCGCCCCCGACCGCATCCTGGTGATCGACGCGTCGGCGAGCATGGCGGCGAGTGAGGGCGGGCGGACGCGGCTCGAGCGCGCCGTCGCCGAGGCCGAGGCCCAGCTCGCTGGAGCGGGGCGTGTCGCCGTCGTGCGTGCCGGTCTGGACGCGCGCGTGCTGGCGCCGTTGGGCGCACCCCGCGGCGAGGTCCGAGCCGCGTTGGAGGGGCTGCTGGCGGGCGACCGCGGTGCGGACCTCGAACGCGCGATCGGCGTCGCGCGCGCCATCGAAGGAGGCGCGCAGATCCACCTCTTCAGCGACACGCCCGGTCCCGGCGGGGCCGGCGTGGTCGAGCACGACGTGGCGGGTACGGGCATCAACGTGGGGATCAGCGCCTTCGACCTGGGGTTGCAGCAGGCCTACGTCGGACTGGTGTCCAACAGCACGCGCCCGCTCGAGGTGCCGGTGGAGATCACGCGCGAGGGCGAGCCGATCGCTAGCGGCTCCGTGCTGGTGCCCGCCGGGGGCGTCGGGAGCATCACCTTCCCGCTGAGCGACATCCAGGGGATCTACCGGGCCGCCATCGCGCCGCCGGGCGGCGACGCCCTGCCGCTCGACGACGTCGCGTTCGCCGGCAGCCGGCGGTTACGCGTGGTGGTCGATGCCGTCATCGCCCCGTTGGTCAAGGCGTTCCAGGCGGTGCCCGGTGTGGAGGTGGGGACCGGCCCGGCGCCCACCGCCGTGGCCGCCGACCTGTACGTGCTGACCCGGCGCTCGCCCGAGGGGCTGGCTCCGGGGACGTACCTGCTGATGGCTCCCGCCGCGCAGGCGCCGGTGTTCCACACGGTCCGGGAGTGGGACCGCGGGTCCCCCCTGACGCGTTTCGTCGATCTCCGGGACGTGGTCGTCGGGCTCGACCCGGAGCGCGCCCCGTGGGCGCCTGGGGGCGGCTGGCAGGTCCTGGCCAGCACGGGCGACCTGGAGCCGGTGATCCGCTGGCGGGAGGCGGAGGGCGTCCGGGTGTTGCAGCTCGCCTTCCACCTGAGCCAGACCGATCTCGTGTTGCGGCCGGCCTTCCCGGCGCTGGTCGCCAACCTCGTGGCCACCGTGCGGAGCGATCCACGGCTCGAGCTCGGTTCCGTGTTGCCGGAGGGTGCGCAGCTCGATGGCCGGCCGTGGAGCTACGCGCTCCGACCGGGCGTGTACCGGGTCGGGGATCGCACGCTGCTCGCCTCCCTCGTGAGCGAGGCGGAGTCGCGCCTGCCGGGTCCGGTCGCGGGCGCCGCCGAGCAGTCGGCGGAGCCGGCGCCGCTGCCACAGGCGCCGACGAGCTCAGCCGCCGTCCGTTCCGTCGCCCTGGCTCTGGTCGGCCTCGCCCTGCTGGCGCTGTTGGCGGAGTGGCTGCTGTGGAGCGGTGCGCGGCCGCGCGCCCGGCGGCCGGGCGGGAGTGCCGGTGGGCCGCGAGGGGGTTGAGGGTCCCGGACACGGCGGACCGAAGTCAGCGAGCGCCCGCCGGGGCACGGTGCGTCGCCAGTGGCTCGAGCGGCACGTCGAGCGCGAGCCGTAGGTCGATGACGTCGTCCACCACGACGGTGAGGAAGCGGGGCCGGCTCATGGAGAAGTCGCTGAGTCGCACCGATCCCGTCAGCTGACCGCGCGCGCGGCCCCGCACGAGCGTTACGGTCCCGGCGAGCCGCAGCGTGTGGCGCTGTCCATGCATGTCGAGCGTGCCCGTCACCTCGACCTGCACGGGCTCGGCGTTCAGCGGTGCCGCGAGGCCGATGCCCTCGATGGCGTAGTGGATAGTCGGGAACGCGCCGCTGTCGAACACCGTGCGGCGGGCATTGATGGTGCGCAGCGCGTTGCCTGTGTCGATGGCGTCCACCGCTACGACCACCCTGCCCGAGGCGGGGCGCCGGGATGCGGGGTCGAGGCGCAGCGCCAGCGACCGCGGCACCACGCGCCCCTCGAAGCCCCCTAGCGCATCGTGCGCGGTGAAATGCACGACGGTCCCTCCGACGTCGTGTGCGCTCCAGCCCTGGGCGTGGGCCGGGGCGGCCAGGGCCAACAGGAAGCACGCGGCGGTGTGCGCCAGCGCCCGGCGGGCGCTGGCGCACCCGGGGGCGGCGGCGTCACGGGACCCCCGGGCCGCGGTCCCAACCGGCTCGGGGACCACGCGGGTGGGGCGGTGGGCGCTGGCGCTGACGCGCGGCGTGCGCTTTGGCATGGGCCAATCATGGCGCATGGGCCCGCCCGGGGGCCTCACACCGGGGCCGGGCGGCGGCTGCTAGGCTAAGGCCGGGGCGAGAGCGCCCGAACGTCACGAAGGGGAGGGGTCGGTCTGGCCCGTGCCGATCTGAGCCTACCGGCGGTTGTGTTGTTGGTGCTGGCCGCAGGCCTAATCACGCTCAGCAGCGCCGCTCCGTCGAACGAATTCACGCGCCAGCTGGTGTTCCTGGTGGCGGGGCTGGCGATCGCGGGCGCCATGCTGTGGTTGGGGTGGCGTCGCATGGCGCGCTTCACACCCTACCTGTACCTGCTCAGTCTTGCTCTGCTGGTCCTCGTGCATCTGGTGGGCACCGAGCGCAACGGCGCACGCTCCTGGCTCTACCTGGGGCCTCTGCCCGGCTTCCAACCATCCGAGCTGGCGAAGCTGGCCCTCATCCTATCGTTGGCGGCCGCCATGCACGAGCGCCCCATCCGCGGACTATTGGGGTACGGGCGCGCGTTCGCGCTCATCGTGCCGCCCTTCGCGCTGGTGTTCCTGGAGCCGGACCTGGGCAGCGCCCTGGTGCTGGCGGCCATCGGCGGCGGCATGCTGCTGGTGCGTGGCGTTCCATGGCGCCACATGGTGGTGTTCCTCGCCCTATTCGCGGCCGCCGTGCCGACGGTGGTGTGGCCCAATCTGGCCCCCCACCAGCGCGTGCGGTTGGTGTCGTTCCTCAACCCCGCGGCCGATCCCCAGGGGAGCGGGTACCAGGTCATCCAGTCCACCATCGCCGTGGGCTCCGGGGGGATGCTGGGCAAGGGGTACAAGCAGGGCACCCAGTCGCAGCTCGGGTTCATCCCCTTCCGGCAGACCGATTTCATCTTCCCGGTGCTCGCCGAGGAGGGGGGGTTCGTGGCCGCGGTGACACTGCTGGTCCTCTATGGCCTGTTGTTCTGGCGGCTGGTGGCGATGGCCGAGGAGTGCCCCAAGGACCGCGATCAGCTCGTGATCGTGGGCGTGCTGTCGCTCATCGGCTTCCAGGTGTTGGTGAACATCGGGGTCACCCTCGGTCTCGCCCCCGTCACCGGCATCACCCTGCCGCTGGTGTCGTACGGTGGTACCAGCCTGGTGTCCACCCTGATCGCCCTCACGCTCGCCTTCGTGGTCCACCGCGACCGTTTCGCGGAGTGGTGAGCGCGGTTGCCCGAGGAGGTGACCCGTGCGTCTACGCGGCATCCTGTTGACGATCGTGGTGCTCCTGGCGCTGCTCCTGGCGGTGCTCAACTGGGGAACGCTCATCACCCCGTTGCCCCTGGACCTGCTGCTGCTGCGCTTCGAGTGGCCGCTGGGCCTGACGCTCCTAGGGGCGGCGGTGGTCGTGGCCGTGCTGTTCTTCCTTTCGGCGCTGGTGGACCGGGCGGGGCAGCTACGGCAGGTCACCCAGCTCGAGCGCCAGCGGGAGGGCTTGCAGCGCTCGCTCGACGATTGCCGGTCGGAGCTCGCGGAGCGGGGCCGTGCGGCCACCGAGGATCGGCTGGAGGCGCTCGACCACAGGATCCAGGAGGGGATCGAGGCGCTGTCCAGCGGGCTCCGCGACGAGCTGGCGGCGGCGGATGAGCGCCAGCGCGAGCGCCTCGACGCACTCGCCGAGCGCGTGGGCCGCGTCCGCGACGAGCTGGCGGCCGACATCGCGCAGTCGGAGGATTCCCTGGCGCGCCGGCTCGACGGCGAGGGGCCGTCCCAGGGCTGAGTGGCGGGAGGGCTACTCGCCCACGCCGCGCCCTCTGCTAGCGTACGGTCATGAGTTCTCCCGACATCGACGGTCCGGCCCAGCAGGGTATCGACAAGGAGGAGCTGCGCCAGGGCATCCTCGAGGCGCTCAAGGTGGTGCGTGACCCCGAGATCCCGGTCAACGTGGTGGACCTCGGCCTGGTGTACGGCGTCGAGATCGACGACGAGGGGCACGTGGGCATCGAGATGACCCTCACGAGCATGGGGTGTCCGGTCCAGGACATGATCCAGGCCGATGCCGAGCTGGCGGCGATGAAGGTCGACGGGGTCAACCGCGTGTCGGTGGACTTCGTGTGGTCACCGCCCTGGACGCCACAGAAGATGACGGAGGACGGCAAGAAACAGATGCGCATGTTCGGCTTCAACCTCTGAGCTCAGGCCGCGGCCCGGCCCGCAGGTCGCGTCGGGGCCGCGGCGGTCGCCCCGGGGCGTGGTTCAATGGCGCATGCCGTTATGGCCGCGCCGCCGCCCCCCGACACGTGAGCAGCAGTGGGAAGAATTCGCCACTCGCCTGGAGCTCGAGGATGCCAGCTCGGAGAGCGAGCGGCTCCGCCGCTGGCTGGACCTGGCGGACGGGCGTGTGGGCCCCCTGTACGTGTTGCGGCGCGAGGCGCAACCGAGCCTCTTCCTGTTCGATGTGGCCTCCGTGCGGCGCGGGCCGGCCGGAAGCGCCCGGCAGCTCCGCAGCGTGGTGCTGCTGCGCGCCCACGGGCCCGTGACCGAACACTCCTGGCGCGCCCTGCCGCGCCGCAACGAAGTGCTGGAGTCCCTGGAGGCGAGCCGTACCGGCAGCGCCCGCCTGGCGTGGCCCGACGACGAGGCCTTCGACGGGGAGGTGAGCGTGTTCGCGCGCGATGCCGCGGAGGTGCGCGGGTTGCTGCAGCGGCCGGTGCGCGCCGTGCTGCGCCGCACGCTGGGCGCCCGGCAGGCGCAACCCACGCTGGTGGTCGGGAAGCGGCACCTGATGCTCAGCGTGGACGGAGCCACACCGGCACCGCTGGAGACGTTGGAGGCGCTGGCGGCCGACGCGCTGACGCTGTACGCGTTGATCGCGCCAACGGATCGCTGAACGGACCGATACGCGGGCGCGTCGCCAGCCGAACGGCCGCGGGGGGCGATTCACGTGCGGTGGTAGGGGTGCCCCGCCCGCCAGCTCTCGATCCGGTAGAGCTGCTCGAGCAGTACCACGCGGGCGAGCTCATGCGGCAGGGTGAGGCTGGAGAGGCTCCAGGCCTCGTCCACGGCGTCGCGAAGCCACGCGGCGTGGCCCTCGGCGCCTCCCAGGAGGAGGCTGAGCTGGCTCTCGCCACGTACCTCGAGCGCCGTGACGCGCCGCGCCAGCGCCTCGGTGGTGAGCCGCTCGCCGCGCTCGTCGAGCGCCACGACGCGGCCCTGTGCGGCCTTCAGCAGCGCCCGGCCCTCCGTGTCTCGCACAGCGTCCACGTCGCCCCGGCCGGGGGCGAGCTCGACCACCGTGATGCGCGCGTAGGGCGCCAGCCGCGCCACGTAGTGCTCGCTTGCGCGCGCGAAGTGCCCGCGCTTGAGCTTGCCGACGGCCAGGAGGCGGTAGCGCACGCCTCAGGCGGGGTCCGTGGCATCCGGCGCCGGTGCGGCGTCATTGGTGGCATCCGGCGCCGGTGCGGCGTCCTCCGCGGTGCCGGAGGCGCCCGCGGGCGGCGGGGATGCCGGCCGCTCCAGCTTCTCGCGAAGCTCCTTGGCCCGGCTGCTGCGCATGCCGCTCGCCGCCAGGGCCGCCTCCAGCCTGTCCGGGTCGATGGCGTCGCGCAACACGGCCAGCTCGCTGCGCGAGAAGCTGCGGCCGTGGAGATGGTGCTCCTCGAAGGCCTCGTAGGCCAGCGGCGCCACCGCCCTCGTGACGCGCGCCATGGCGTCGCCGTAGGCGCGGATCTCGTACTGCGCGTGCCAGTCCATGCGCAGCCGCAGGAAGTGGAAGAGGTTGTTGAGGTCGATCTGCCAATACATCTCTGTGTAGAGGCTGAGCGGCAGGTTGATGCGTGCCAACTCGCGCGCGATGCCGTCCTCCAGAAGCCCCTCGTACTGCGCGTAGGTGGAGGCCTGCTCGTCGCGAAGCAGCCGGATGACGCGCTCGCGTAGGGCGGCCGGGACCTCCTCGGTGCTGCCGCCCTGACGGTTGCGGCTGCTCTGGAAACGCACCTCGTGCTCGCGCGGGGCATAGAACTCGTCGCGCATGACGCTGTAGCGCCCGCTGATCTCGTTGAGCCGTGCCGTCCGGTGACGGATCCACTGCCGGGCCACGAAGATCGGCATCTTCACGTGGAACGTGAAGATCACCTGCTCGAACGGGCTGGTGTGGCGGTTGCGCAACAGGTAGTCGACGAGCGCCCGGTCCTCGCGGACGCTCTTGGTGCCCTCGCCGTACGACACGCGCGCGGCCTGGACGATGCGGGCGTCGCCGCCCAGGTAGTCGACCAGGCGCACGAAGCCGTGGTCCAGGACGGGCACCGCGACGTCCAGGAGGGCCTCCGCTTCGGGTACCGTGATACGCGCCATGAGAGTCATCATACCCGTCCACGGCGGCCCCTCCGGCACCGCCCCGAATCTCATGAGAACCCCATGAGTGCTATCGTTCACAAGATGCGGAAGCGCGATGCAGGCGGCGATTCCCGGCTCTCATAATGTCTTCATACGCCTTGACACACCCTCATCGTTGTGGGATACTTTAGAGCGGATTCGACTGGAGTCCCGGGCCGCACGGAAGGAGGTGCATCTCTTGAACCGGCTCAGGCGAACGACGAATCCCGGTGGGAGCCACCGACCGAAGGCAGGCGCGGCGAGGAAACAAGGACACTCCCGCATCTTCTGCCGAACGTCACAGGAGCCCGCCGTTCGAGGTTCCGGTTTCACAAGTTCAATGTTCAAGGGGTAACCAAGCATGAAAAGACTCATCCTCACGCTCCTGGCGGCCACGCTGGTGAGCGGCGCCTTCGCGCAGAACACGACGTTCCCGGACATTCCGGCGAACCACTGGGCTGCCGACGCCGTGAGCCGCATCGCCGATCTGGGCATCGTCATCGGCTTCCCCGACGGCACCTTCCGCGGCAACGAAGCCTTCACGCGTTACCAGGCGGCTCTGGTCGTCAGTCGCGTGCTCGACGTCATCAACGAGAACGTCAACAGCGCGCTGGCCATGACCAAGGCCGACATCGAGTCGCTGCGCAACGCCGTGCAGGAAGTCGCCTCGGACGTCGCCTCGCAAGGCGTGCGTCTGTCGTCGGCCGAAAGCGCGATCGCCAGCCTCTCCGATGACGTGACCGCCAACAAGTCCCGTCTCGACGAGCTGGAAGCTCAGCTCGCCAACATGCCTGCTGGCATGGACCCTGCGGTCCTCCGTGACCTGCAGAATCAGATCGCCTCGCAG
The DNA here is from genome assembly GCA_963739805.1 of uncultured Trueperaceae bacterium. Classification (GTDB taxonomy): domain Bacteria; phylum Deinococcota; class Deinococci; order Deinococcales; family Trueperaceae; genus CAVUBJ01. The sequence continues at coordinate 925,182 of CAVUBJ010000009.1, read as the reverse complement.
CGCGTGGCCATCGATACGGCGCAGGCCCAGGCCGACGCCGCCGCCAAGCGCGCCAACGAGGCCTACGACCTGGCCAACCAGGCCAAGTCGCAGGCCGAGCAGAACGCCTCCGATATCGCCGCGGCCAACAAGGTCATCCAGTTGCTGAGCGACAAGCTCAACAACATGCCGACCGTCACGGCCGCACCGTCGGTCGATCTGTCCGGCGTCCAGGGCGACATCGAGCGCAACCGCAGCGACATCGCGAACATCCGCGAATTCGTCATCCTGCTCCGTCGTGACCAGGTCGCCATGCGCGACCGCGTGTCGGCCCTCGAGGCCAGCGACGCCCAGCAGACTGCGGACATCACGGATCTGCAGGGGCGCGTCAGCGCGCTCGAGAAGAACCCGCTCGGCCTCTCCGGCTCCATCGAGTTGGAGTACTTCGTCGGCCGTACCAACGGTACGGACTTCGACATCGACCGCGCATACGGCTTGAACAACATGCGCGACATGGGTTCGTCCGTCTTCAGCACCGGCGCCAAGGAGTACGGCGCGGACGAAGAAGGCGACGACGGCTTCGAGACCGACGTCGGTGAAGTGGCGCAGGACCGCGCCGACATCACCCAGACGACCGGTGATACGACCGCCACGCTCGACCTGACCATCGGTCTGGGCACCGAGCTCGACGGCGCCGGCAGCCCCAACGCCCTGAACAGCTTCACGGCTGTCATCAGCCTCAGCCTGCAGCAGGTCAACAACGTGAACTTCGACGATGCGGACTACACCGGCGACAACGGTTACGTCTTCCACGTCGACGACTTCACGACGACCTTCGAGCCCATCGGCGCTGCTCCGCTGACCTTCGCGTTCGGCACCAACGTCGAAACCACGTTCACCGACTACGTCGTTTCTACCGACGAGCCCGGCTTCGTGGCGACCGTCGGCTCGCCGGAGTTCCTGGCGTTCCTCAACCCGGGGCTCACCGTTGCCTACACCACGCCCAACCAGAACAACGACTACCTGCGTGGCGTGCACGGCAGCCTCAACCCGTTCGAAGGCGTGACGGGTGGCGTCAGCTTCGCCCAGTACGCGACCAACGCGGGTGACCGTGCCGATCTCAACGCCGACAACGTCAACACGACGGTGTACGGTGTCGACGGCAACATCAGCCTCAGCATCTTCAACCTCGGCTTCGAATGGGCCAACGGCACCAGCGACAACGCCGCGCCCAACGACGCGAGCTCGGTGCTGTACGCCATGCTGACCTTGGACGGCAGCAGCCTGCCGATCCTGAACAGCCTCGACGTCAACTACCGCGACATCGCGGATAACTGGCAGACCGGCATGTTCGATATGGCCCAGAACGCTGACAACAGCGATAACTACCCGTTCGCTGTTGATCAGTCCGGCTTCGGCGCCAACGCCGACCTCAGCGTGTTCATCCTCGACGTCACCGCGTACTTCGACAGCTTCTCCGTGCAGGCTGCCGGCGGCCACGACATCATGGCCTACGGCGTCGACGCCATGGCGGACCTGTTCGCCGGCTTCAGCCTGAGTGGCTACTACCACTCGGTCACGGTCGACGGCACCGCGGTCAACAACCTCGAGGACAACGAGGACAACACCGGAGTCTCGCTCACCGGTGCGGACCTGTCGCGCGACAACAACTACGACACCGCCTTCGGCGTCGTGTTGAAGCACGACGGCTCTGCCTCCAACGCCCTCATCAAGGACCTCAACCTCGAGGCCGGCTACGAGATGAGCGGTGCGGGCTTCACCAAGACCACGATCTACGCGCAGGGCGACTACACCCTCAACGTCTCGATCGTGAGCCTCACCCCGTACGCGTCGTACAAGTCCGTCAACGACACCATCGTCGGCACGGATGACACGAACACCATCAAGGTGGGTACCGGTCTCTCGACCACCCCGCTCGACGTGTTCCTGAAGCCGAGCCTGATGGGTGCGGTCAACTACCGCACGACGAACCACAGCGATGCCGCAACGTACACGGCCAGCGAACTGCAGTGGAGCGTGGGCCTCGTCCTGAACGAGTTCCTCTTCGACCACAGCACGCTGACGGCCAAGTACGGCTCCTGGAACGGCACCAACATCCAGAACGCGAACACCTTCGGTGCGGACACTGCGTCCGACATCAGCGACGGTGACGTGGCGGGTGCGGGCGACCAGTCCACCAGTGGCTACGAAGTGATCTGGAACTACTACGACCTCGAGTTCGCCTACGGTGTCTACACCAACGACAACAATGGCGCCGCGGCCGCAGCCCAGGCCTTCAAGATCTCCTACACCGTCGACTTCTGATCACGGCGTAAGAGAACCGGCTATCGCCGGAAGCAACGAGGCCCCGCCGAAAGGCGGGGCCTCCTGCTGTGGTGAAGCGGTGCGCACGCCCACCCCCCCCGCCGCAACGCGGCTCGTAGGGGGTGGGCTCGTCACCCCAACACGCGCAGCGAGCGTGGCACCAGCCGCAGCGTGTAGGTCGACGCCTGGCCGATGGTCTCGCCCTCGGTATGGGCGGGTTGGGGCCTGTCCCAGGTGAGGCGTACCTCCGTGCCGCGCGCGTAGTGCACCGCGGGGTCGCCCAGGTGGGCGCCGTGCACCGCCTTGGGGAGCAGGCGCAGCGTACCCAGGCGGCTCAGCCGGCCGGCCACCAGGACGTCGAAGAGGCCGTCGTCGATGCGCGCCTCGGGCGCGAACAGGAAGCTCCCGCCCGTGCGGGGGCCGAGCTGGGTCGAGACCAGCAGCGATGGACCGCGGTAGATTGTGCGGCCGTCGACCTCCGCCACCAGGTCCACGCAGCGCAGGCCGCCGAGGGCGCGCGCGACGGCGTAGAGGTAGGTGCCGAGGCCGGACAGCGGGGCCGGGGCGGCGGCCACCCGGCGTGCCACGTCGGCGTCGAAGCCCACGCCCGCGGCGTTGACGAACGGCTCCCCGTTCACGGTGCCGGTGTCGATCCAGCGGGGTCTGCCGTCGAGCAGGCCCCGGAATGCGCCCTCGAGGTCGCCGCGGTCGAGACCCAGCGCGAAGGCGAAGTCGTCGCCCGAGCCAACCGGGAGGACGCCGAGCGTTCGCTCCGTGCCGATGCACGCGCGGGCCACCTCGTGGACGGTGCCATCCCCGCCGACGGCGACCACGGTGGCGTCACCCGGCAGCGACGCCGCCAGCGCCGTGGCGTGCCTCGGTGCCTGCGTGGTGTACACGCGGTAGCCTCGCCCGGCATCGTCCAGCCGGCGACGCACAGCGGCCAGGGCTGGGGCGACACGGCCGCGGCCGGCGACGGGGTTCACGATGAGATGGAGCACGCTCAGCAGCGATTCTATCCGTTCCGGCCAGGCTTGGGGGCGGCCGCGTCGGCCCGGCGAGGGTAGACTGGGAGGATGATCCGCATCGAGGAGTTGTTCGATCTCGTGCGCGTGCCCGGCCCACTCCGTGACCTGCTCGAGGTGGAGTGGCCCTGGGAGGTGCTGGCGCGGCTCGACGCCTTCGGCGACGGCCTCGTGCCGGCCGTGCGCGGCCGCGTGCACCCCACCGCGGTGCTCGACGGTGCAGTGGTGGTCGAGGAGGGTGCGGAGATCGGCCCCTTCGTTGCGGTGCAGGGTCCCGTCTACCTGGCGGCGGGGGCGCGCGTGCTGCATGGCGCGTTTCTCCGTGGCCCCGTGGTGTTGGGTCCGGATGCGCGCGTCGGCCACGCGACCGAGGTGAAGCGCTCCCTGCTGCTCGGCGGCGCCCGAGCGCCCCACTTCAACTACGTCGGCGACAGCGTTCTCGGCCATGACGTCAACCTCGGGGCGGGGGTCAAGCTGGCCAACGTCAAGACCGTCGGCGGGAGCGTGACCGTCGGAGATCGGGACAGCGGGCTGCGCAAGGTGGGTTCCGCCCTGGGCGACGGGGTCTCGATCGGGTGCAACGCGGTGCTTGCCCCCGGCACGGTGGTGGGGCGGGGCACGGTGATCTACAACGGAGCCATGGTGCGGGGTGTGGTGCCCGCCGGACGGATCGTCAAGCTGCGGCAGCGGCACGAGGTCGTCACCCTGGATTGACGCTCCACGGCGGCCGCGACCCCCGGACCGTGCGGGCAGGGCGGGGTGCGGAGCGTGGCGGCGGCGGTCGGCTGTTGTCGTCGCCGTTGCCGCAAGACCCGCGCGGTCCCTTATGGTGGGACCCGGCGAGGCCCCGGCGGCCGCGCCATGGACGTGTGAACCGCGCGCGGCGATCGCCGCCGCGCTGGAGGTGAGACGATGACCCGACGCATCGCGGTCTGGTGCACTGTGCTCCTACTGTTTGCCACTGCATGGGCCCAGCAGGGAGCCGATACCTACCTGGCCGACGTGGGCTCCAACCCCGACACGACCGGGGGGGTGTCCCGCCTGCTGCACTACCTGCCCGGCGACCTCCCCATCACCGTGTACGTTCCCGAGCCCGGCGGGCCGGACGGCACAGGCAGGCGCGAGGCCGTGTTGCGCGCCGTCCGCGCCTGGGAGCAGGCCGCCCCCGACCTGGTGTCGTTCCTGGTGGTGGGGGAGCCGGCGGCCGGTGCGCTGGAGGTGCGCTGGCAGGACATGGGGGCGAAGGCCGGCAGCTACCGCTACGCGTACAGCATCACGGGCGACAATCAGTACCGCTTCCGTGCCACCGAGGTGTTGCTCGACCCTCGGCACGACCCGGCCACGCTGGAGCGCTTCGCGTTGCTCGAGTTCGGCCATGCCCTCGGCCTGCTGGGGCGTAGCCCCCACCCCGGTGACGCGCTCAGCTCCGCGCCCGCGGGCGTCGTCAGCCCACGCGACGTGGCGACGCTACGCGCGCTCTACGCGGTGCCGAGCGGGACCGAACTGAGCCGCTGACCGGCCCGGGAAGGGACGGGCGCGGGGCGTCCCGAGCCGGGACGCCCCGCGCCGACAGCGACGTCGCGCTTCACGTGGCGGGTTCGATCAGGCCGTAGTCGCCGTCGCTGCGGAGGTAGATGACGTTGACGTCCTCCGTGTCGGCGTTTCGGAACACATAGAAGGTGTGGCCGAGGGCCTCCATCTGCACGGCGGCGTCCTCGGGCGCCATCGGGCGCAGCACGTGCCGCTTGACGCGGACGATGGCGGGCTCCTCGTAGGGCTCCTCGGGCTCGCTGGGTTGTGGCTTCTCCTCGGAGCGCTTGGCGATGAAGCGGCCCTTGAACTTCTTGAGCTGCCGCTCGAGCTTGTCCACCACCAGGTCGATCGCCGCGTACGTGTCCTGCCCACGTTCCTCGGCCCGGATGATGCCGTTGGGCACGTTCACCTGCACCTCGACGCGGGCCGGGTTGGCCCCCGCGTCGCCGGTGGCGTTGCCCTCGTACGACATGACCACGCGCGCGTCGACGATCTGGTCGTTGAAGCGGTCGAGCTTGGCGAGCTTCTCCTCGGCGTACTGGCGCATGGCGTCGCTGATGTCGATGTTGCGACCGATGAGCTTGTAGATATTCATGATGCTCCCTTCGGGCCCTTCGCCTGAGGTCGCGAGGTCGCCTGTGACGTCAGTCTACCACCGGGATCCAGGGCCGCTCTGAGGCGTTCGCCTCACGACCGGCTCCCTGGGGATCGATCGGCGGGCGTGTAGGTTGGCGCTCCCGGACGCCGTCCGGCACGTGCTAGGCTCGCCCCATAGCGATGCATGGAGACGGACGAGAGGCACCAATGGCGAAGCGCTGCGCCGCGGGCGAGGCGATCGAGATCCTGCAGGAGAAGTGGGTCTTGCATATCGTGAGGTCGCTGCTGTCCGGAGCCAGGGGCTTCAACGAGCTCGGCCGCGAGGTGGGTGGCTGCAACCCCACCACCCTGACGCAACGCCTCGGTCGGCTCGAGGGCCTGGGGCTGGTCTCCAGGACGGTTCACTCGGTGACGCCGCCGCGCTGTAGCTACGCCCTGACATCCTCGGGCCGCGCGCTCCACGAGGTGATCGACGCCATCCAGGAGTGGGCGGATGAGCATCTCGAGCGGCTCGGGCCGGAGGGAGATCCTCCACGGCACGGCGACCGGGTGCGCCCCGCGGCGAACGAGCGCGCCACGGCGCTCGCGGCGCGTGCCGGTGGCCGGCCGCCGGTGGACTAGGCGCTTCGCTTCCGCGCAGGTCACGTGCGGCGCCGGCCGAAGAGGCCGCGCGGCGGCGTCGATTCCTTCAACTCCTCGATGGCGGCGTTGAGCAGCGTGTTGCGCCGCTCGAGCTGGCGGAGCTGCCTCTGCTGATCGTCGATGGTCGCGCGCAGGGAGGCCAGGTCCGCCTCGGTCCCCGTGCCCGCTCGCGCCCCGGTGGCGGGATCGTCGGCGGCCGGATGCTCGGGTGCCGCGTGCTCGGGTGCCGCGTGCTCGGGTGCCGCGTGCTCGGCGGGCGTCGCCACGGGTCCGCCACGCACCACGTCCGCTGCCGCGCCCTCACCCTGCCCGCCGTCATCGCCCTCCTCTGCGCGCGTGCGCAGCGCGGCCTCCAGGCGGCCGATCCTGCGCTTGAGGGATGCCACCTCGAGGCGCAGCTCGGCATTCTCGCGGGCTAGCGCGCTCGCCGCTTCTGCCGCGGCGTCGTCAGGCTGGGAGGGCTCGGCGGCGCCTCGCGTGAGGGCATCCAGCGCCTCCTCGATGACCTGCGTGGTCTTGGTGCCGGCACCCTGCGGCTCGTGGCCGCGGCCGTCGCTCGACAGCAGCGCGCGCACACGCTCGCGTAGGTTCTTGTCCCCCAGGGGCTTCTGGAGCAACAGGTCGGCGCCCGCGAGCCGCGCCCGTTGCCGCAGGGCCGGGTCGATACCCAGCTCCTCGCCGGCGGGGGCGGCCAGGATGACGGGGACCGAGGCGAGCCGTGTGACGCTCTTGGCCTTCTCGCACACCACATCACCGTCCGCGTCGGGCAGCGCCATGGCCAGCAGCATGAGGTCCGGCGTGTTGTGCCGCAGGTACTCCAGGGCCGCACGCGCGTTGCCGACGTCGACCATCCGGTAAGCGTCTTCGGCGAGCAGCACGTCGATGAGTTGCCGATGGAGCGGGTCGGGGTCGGCGAGAAGGATCGTCCTGGTCGACATAACGTGGGGCCGACGATAGCACGGGGCGCGGCGCGGGCAAAGCGATGAGCTCACATCGGGCCCGCAGGGGGGCCAACGCGGGCGTCCCGCCCCCGCGCGCGCGTGCCGGCCGCCAGGGCGAGCGACCAGTTCAGGGGCCGATCTCAGGCCGACGGGCGGGTCGGCCACGGGCGGTACCATGGCCCGCGTGGCGATGCAGGCGTGGCTTGTCGGCTTGGCGGCGGGGGTCTTCGGGGGCATCGGCGGCCTGGGCGGCGGCGTCGTGATGGTCCCCCTGCTCACGAGCTGGCTGCGGCTCCCGCAGCACCGGGCGCACGGCACAAGCCTCTCAGCCGTGGTCTTCACGGGGGTGCTGGGCGTCGTGCCCTACGCCCTGGGTGGCGCGGTGGCGCTGGGCTTGGCGGCCGTGCTGGCGCTCGCATCCGTTGCCGGCTCGTCGCTCGCGGCCGGGCTCAGCCCCCGCGTGCCGGCGGCCGCTCTGCGCCGCGTCTTCGGTGCGCTCGTCGTCGCGACCGGGCTGTCGCTCCCCTTCGACGGACTGCTACCGAGCCACGCACTGCCCGCGGGGTGGGCGCTGCCGCTCGGTCTCCTGATCGGCCTGCTTGCCGGGTCCCTGTCCGGACTGCTCGGGGTGGGTGGCGGGGCGGTGATGGTCCCGCTGCTGGTGATGGTGTTCGGCCTCGATCAGCACGTGGCGCAGGGAACGAGCCTGGCCGTCATGATCCCTGCGGCGATGGCTGGCAGCGTTCAACACCTGCGCCACGGCCATGTCGAGCGCCGCGTCGCCGGGCCGCTCGCCGTCGGTGTGGCGCTCGGCGCTTACGTCGGGGCGAGGGCGGCGCTGGCGCTACCGGAGGGAACGCTGCGATGGTTGTTCGCGGTGATGCTGGTGGCCACCGGCCTGCGCTACCTTCGATCCGGCGGCGGCGCGCGGCGCTAGGGCCCGCCGGCCGCAATGCGGCCGGGGCGGTCTCAGGAGTCGGCCTTCGACATCGGCAGGTTCGCCACGAACACCATGCGGTCGCCATGCTGCTCGAGCTTCACGTCGTACTCAGACTCGGAGGCCGGGAAGTACTTGCTGATGACGGACAGCAACTCCAGTTTGAGCTCCTCCATGCGGCCCGGCGTGAGCTTGGCACGGTCGTAGGAGAGGACGAGCTTCAGGCGCTCCTTGAGATGGTCCTTGCTGCGCTTGCGACCGAAGAAGCCAAACATCAGCTACCTCCGAAGAGCCGCCGCAGGCCGGAAAAGAACCCGCCCTGCTGCTCGAGCTGAAGGTATGCGACCTCCTCGCCGCGGATACGCCGAGCGATGTTCCGGAACGCGCTGCCGGCACTGTTGCGGCCGCTCTCGTCCAGGGCGGCCGGACTGCCGATATTGGTAGAGACCAGGATGCGCTCGTCCTCCGGCACGATGCCGATGAGCTTCACTCCCAGGATATCGAGCACGTCCTCCACCTCGAGCATGTCGCCGCGCTTCACCATCTCGGGGCGCAGGCGGTTGACCACCAGGCGGACCTCCTGGATCTCGCGCGCCTCGAGCAGGCCGATGATGCGGTCTGCGTCGCGCACGCTGGAGACTTCTGGGTTCACCACCACCAGCGCCCCGTCCGCCGCGCTCGCCGCCGTCTGGAAACCGGATTCGATGCCGGCGGGGCTGTCGATCACCACACGATCGAAGCCCTCCTCCTCGACCAGCAGCCGCACGGTCTCACGCATGCGCGCCTCGGAGAGGGAGGACTTGTCCTTCGTCTGCGAGGCCGCGAGGAGGAAGAGGGTGTCCACCCGCTTGTCGCGGATGAGGGCCTGCCGCAGGCGGCAACGCCCCTCGAAGACGTCGATGAGGTCGAACACGACGCGACCCTCGAGGCCCATCACGACGTCCAGGTTGCGCAGGCCGACGTCGGTGTCGATGACGCAGACCTTCTCCCCGAGGCGCGCGAGCGCGGCACCGACGTTGGCGGTGGTGGTGGTCTTGCCCACGCCGCCCTTGCCGGACGTCACGACGATGGCTCTAGCGTTCACAGTCCTGCTCCTCCTCCATCACGCGCGATGGCAGGCGCGTGCGTCCCAGGTTCCGAACATCTCAGAACTATACCACCCGGCGGTCCGTCCACGGGCGGACGAATCGGCTGCTGGAGCGCCTTCCCCCAGCTCCGCCGGGGCGCGTGGGCGGCACGGTTCAGGCCTGCTGGAGGTTGGCGAACTTCACCAACAGCCGCTTGGCACCCGCCCCGTCGAAGACCACGGTGATCTCGGCCCGGGCGCCCTCCCCACTCAGCCCGACCACGGTGCCTACCCCGAACTTGGGGTGCCGGACCTTCTCGCCGCCGCGGAAGGCGGGGGCCCCGCCGGTAGCGGCGCCGGCGCCGCCTCCGGCGGGGGCCGGCGCGGCCGAGGAAGGCGGGCGCCAGGTGCCTCGCAGCGAGGGCCGCCTCCCCGCCGGCGCGCCGAGGTCCTGCCCGAAGACGTCGATCTCGCGCAGCAGGGTCGAGGGGATGTCCTCGAGGAAGCGGCTCGGCCGCGCGATCTCCGTGCGGCCGAAGCTCATGCGGGCCTCGCAGTGCACCAGATAGAGCTCGTCCTGGGCCCGTGTCACGCCCACGTAGAGTAGGCGGCGTTCCTCCTCGATCTCGGCGAGGCTGCCGGTAGAGGAGCGGTGCGGGATGAGGTTCTCCTCGAAACCCACCAGGAACACCACGGGGAACTCGAGCCCCTTGGCGTTGTGCAGCGTCATCAGCGTTACCGCCTCGTCCGCCTCCCCGCCGTTGACGGCCTTCACCGCGAGGTCGTCGGTACTGGCCAGAAGCGCGGCCTCGTCCAGGAACTCGGCGATCGTACCGCCGGTCTCCTGCTCCCACTCGGAGACGGCGTTGAGCAGCTCCTCGAGGTTCTCCAGGCGGTTCTGCGCCTCGAAACTCCCCTCGTCGCGCAAGGACCCCATGTAGCCGCTCTGGTCCAACACGGCCTTGAGAAACGAGGATGCGGGCAGCTCCTCGGCCTCGCGCGCGAGGTCGGCCATCAGCTCGGCGAAGGACGCGACCCGCGTGGCCGCCGGGGTGCCCGCGAGCACCTCGGCGGCGTGCCGCAGGGCGTCGGAGAAGCGCGTGCGCTCGCGCGCCGCCCAGGCGTTGAGGCGGTCCTCCGAGGTCTTGCCGATGCCACGCTTGGGGCGGTTGAGGATGCGCCGGTAGGAGACGTCGTCGGCTGGATTGAGGGCCGCGCGGGCGTAGCTGAGCACGTCCTTGACCTCGCGGCGCTCGTAGAAGCCCACCCCGCCCACGATCCGGGCGGGGATGCCCGCGCGCCGCAACGACTCCTCCAGCACGCGTGACTGCGCGTTCGTCCGGTACAGCACGGCGGCGTCCTGCGGGCTCAGGTCGCGCTCGGCCATCATCCGCTCGATGCTCCGGGCGACGAAGTCCGCCTCCGCCCGGTGGTCCGCGGCGCGGTAGACGCGGACGATCTCACCCGCGCCCTTCACCGGCTTCAGGGACTTCTCGAGCCGGCCCTGGTTGTGGAGGATGATGGCGTTGGCCACCCGAAGCACGCTGCCCACCGAGCGGTAGTTGAGCTCGAGCCGGTAGACCTGGGCATCCTTGTAGTCGCGCTGGAACTCGAGGATGTTGCGCACGTCGGCGCCGCGAAAGGCGTAGATGCTCTGGTCGGGGTCCCCGACGACCATCAGATTGCCGTACTTCTCGGCGAGCTGGTGCGTCAGGCGGTATTGCGCCTGGTTGGTGTCCTGGTACTCGTCCACGTGGATGAAGGCGGCGCGCTGCTGCACGCGATCGAGCACGTCGGGGTGGCCGTCGAAGAGGTCCACCGTGCGCCCGAGGATGTCGTTGAAGTCCACCGCGTTGGCGCGCTCCAGGCGCGCCTGGTAGCGCTCGAAAACCTCCACGACCAGCTCGAGTGGCATGCCGGCGACGACGCGGCCGAAGGCGTGTTCGCCGTGCTCCGCGAGGGCCGCGGGCCCCCACAGGTGGGACTTGGCGCGATCGATGATCGAACGCAGGGCGCGCGGGTTGGCCTCGGAGAGGCCGCTGACGCTCTGCAGGACGTCCTTCAGGAGATCGAGTTGGTCGCTGTCGTCGTAGATCGCGAAGCCCGGGCGCAGGTCGATGCGCTCGCCGTACGCCCGCAACACCCGGAGGCAGGCGGAGTGGAAGGTGGACACCCAGAGGTCGCGGGCGGGCTCGCCGATGAGGGCGGCGACGCGCTCCTTGAGTTCTCCCGCGGCCTTGTTGGTGAAGGTGACCGCGAGGATCTGCTGCGGGTAGACCTCGTGCTCGCCCATCAGGTAGGCGATGCGATGGACCACCGTGCGGGTCTTGCCGGAGCCGGCGCCCGCGAGGACCAGGGCGGGACCCTGGAAGTGCCGCACGGCGGAGCGCTGTTCGTCATTGAGGGGTGCGAGTAGCGGGTGGTCGGGCACAACCGTGCCATTGTACCGCGGCCCCCGCGGTGCCCCTCGGCGCCGCCCGCCCGGCCGTGCACGGGCACACGGGTCGGTCGGCGCGATACTCTGGTGGCGTGGTGAGGGCCGTGTGTTTCGATCTCGACGGCACCCTGGGCGGCTACGCCGGGGACTTCAACGCCTTCCTGGCGCTGCTGCGGGCCGAGTTGATGCTCTACGCGTGCGACATGAACAGCTTCGCCGGCCTGGTGCGCGAGGAACTCGCGCGCGACGGTGCGCTGACGCTCGAGCGCGTGCTCGAGCGCGTGCTGGGGCGTCTGGACCAGCGCCCGACCGCGGAGCTGCCGGAGCTCGTGGACGCCGCGCTGGGTGCCTACGCCGACGAGGTCCGCGCGGCGCCGGGCGCATCCTCCATGCTGCAGCGGCTGCAGCGCGCAGGCGTGCCGCTGGCCCTGGTGAGCAACGGACCCGTGGACATGCAGCGCACCGCGCTGCGGGCCCTGGGGTTCGAGCGCTACTTCCGTGCCGTGCTCATCTCCGGCGATCCGGACGTGGCCGCGCGCAAGCCCGCAGCGCGGATCTTCTCGCTGGCGTGTGTGGCCCTCGAGGCCTCCCCGCAGGAGGTCCTGATGGCCGGCGACAACCTCGAGGCGGACATCCGTGGCGCGCTCGACTACGGCCTCGAGGCGGTCTTCGTCGGTGCCGACGCCGAGGCTGCGCGGCTGGGGGTGCCGGCCGTCGGCGGGCTGGAACCGCTCGATGCACTGCTGCGCGAGCGCTACGGGTTGTGAGCGGGCGGCTCGGGCGCTGTGGTCTCGTCTGAGCGTCGAGGCGGTTGCCCGCGCGCCGCGGGCGCTCTCGGCGGCGGATGCGGAGCGCGGGCGCGAGGCCGCCGCGCGCGCTGGAGTACACTGGGGGCATGGACGACAAGGATCGGGCGTTCTACCAGGCCTGGACGACGTTGCTCGGGTGGATGAGGGCCTACGCGGCCGCGCACGAGGGCGTGCGTTTCGAGAAGGAAGCCGACTTCCCCGACTACATCTATCGCATGGAGCGCCCCTACGACCTGCCCACCACCGTGATGTCCGCCAGCCTCGCCGACCCGCGCGGGAACCCGGTTCTGATGCTCTCTGCCAGCCCCCGCCACACGGTCTTCAAGGAGGCCGTGCTGCACCCCTTCGAGTCGCACGTCTACCGCAAGCTGACGCTCATGCCCGACGGCGAAAACCTGGCCGAGGGCAAGCGCGTGTTCACCTCCGACATGCTCACCGCGCTGGCCGACGATCTCTTCGGCGTGCACGCTCCCGCCTGAGCGGTCCTCCACGGCCTCCCCGTGATGACCGGCAGGCCGCCGCGGGGGCCGCTCGCGGGGGCCAGTGCGGTGTGTGCCGTCACGGCGTGGGCGTGCGCGCCGCCGGTGGCCAGGCCTATCTCCGCTGCCGTCACCCGGAGCGACCGCGCTACCCGGGGCAGCCGCAGCACGATTGTGTGGTGTTCGAGCGGCGCGGCGACACCGGTGAGGGTTGAGGCCGCGGGGGCCGCCGCGGAGCCCGCCGGCCGTGCGCCGCGGTCGCGAGTACCGAGTACCCAGCGCCGCGCGGCGTGCACCGACCCGTAGACTGCGCCATGGACGACCTGAGCTGGTTGCGCGTGCCCGAACGTGACGAGTTGCCCGAGGAGGTACGGTCGCTGCTCGATCGCGCCGACGAGAAGCTCGACATCCTTCCCAACGTCTTCCGCGTGTTCGCCCTCACCCCGGAGCATTTCCTGCGCTGGTTCCGCTATTACGACCACCTCATGCGCGACGGACGCAGCGCACTGACGCGTGCCGAGCGTGAGATGATCGGGCTGGCGGTGTCGGCGGAGAACCGCTGTGAGTACTGCCTCGGCGCGCACGGAGCGTACCTGAGGGAGCTCGACGAGGACCACGTGAAGGCCGAGGTCGTCACCCACAACTACCGGCGGGCCGCGCTCAGCGAGAGGGAACGTGCCCTGCTCGACTTCGCGGTCCGGCTGACGCGCGAATCGCATGCGATGGGCCCCTCCGACCTCGAGCCACTGCGGAGCCTGGGCATGAGCGACGAGACCATCTTCGAGGCGGCACAGGTCGCGGCGATGTTCAACTTCACCAACCGGCTGGCCAACGCGTTGGGTTGGAAGCCCAACCCGGAGTACTACGCGGCGGCCCGCCCCTAGGCGGGTTCGGCGCTGGCCAGTCGGGAGGCGAGCGCCTCCGAGAGGTCGGCCGCGCACAGGAACCCGCGCCCCGCCAGGGCACCGTAGTAGCTCACCCCTTGTGCGATGGCCGTCACGACGGGGCGCGGGCTGGCGCCGCGCGCGCGGACCCCGGACCACACGTCGATCCGTGGGGCGTCGGCAGCCACTGGCAGCGACCAGGCCAGGGCCCGCTGCAGGGCGTCCGCCGCCCCCGGATCGGGCCGTGCGGCTTCGCGGTGGTTGCCGCCCAGCCAGGCCCGGCCCCCGCCAAATGCCGCGTACACGCCTCCCGCGAGCGGCCACCGGGGCGCGTCGGCGAGCCTCAGCGTGACGACCTCGCCGGCGACGCGCCGGAGCGGCGGTAGCGGCAAACCCGGGCCGTCGTCGGCGCCGATACACAGCACCACGTGCCGCGCGTCGATGGTGTCGGCGTCGGTCACAACGCTCGGTCCGGGCCGCACGCCGCGCACCGCCAGGTTCTCGCGCACCTCTGCCCCCGCCGCCCGCGCGGCGTGCGCCACGGCGGAGAGCAGCGCCGAGGGGCGGACCCAGCCGCCATCGGGCACCAGCAGCGCGCCGTAAGGCGCGTGGTAGGGGGCCCCGACCGCCGCGGGCTCGAGCCAGCGTGTGCCCTCGAGCGCGCGCCATGCGGTCGCCCGGCGTGCATTGGGGGCGATCCGCAGCACGCCGCCGCGCGTGGCGCCGGGATGCAGGCCGTCCACCGTGAGCCGGTCCACCAGGGCCCAGAAGGCCCGTAGCCCGAGGATGTCGCGCGGGTCGGCGCGTGCGCTGCGGCCGCGGTGCGGGTTGAGCAGGGCCGCGGGCACCGAGGACGCCCCCTGCGCGCCGATGCGGCCGCGCTCACACAGCACGCACGGCACGTGGCGTCGCGCGAGGGCCCACGCCAGCGTGGTGCCGGCCACACCGCCGCCGACCACCACCACGGGGCGCGCGGGGCTCAATGCCCGGGCCCCGGGCGGCGGGCGACGAGCACCTCGCGCTTGCCGCCAGGCGGGCCGGGGCGCTTGTGGACCTGCAGGCCGAGCCCCGCCAGGGTGCGGCGGACGGTGCCCTGCACGGTGTAGCTCGACAAGGTACCGCCCGGTGCGAGCGACGCGACGAGCCGGCCGAGGAACGCCGGCGTCCACAGCTCGGGGTTGCGTCTCGGGCTGAAGGCATCGTGGTAGATGGCGTCGGCGGCGCTCGGTAGGCGCGCGTCCAGCGCATCGCCGACCAACAGCTCGAAGGCGAGCGTGCCGAGCTGGAGCCGGTATGCCCCCGGGGGCGGCGCGTCCGGTAGGGCGGCGCGCCAGGTGAGCAGGGCGTCCTCCAGGTCCACGTCCCCGACCCGCCGTCCCTGCCCGAGCGCCGCAAGCGCGCTCGTGCTCAGGACCTCGCGTTCCAGCGACACGAAGCGCAGCTCGGCACCGCAGGAGCGTGCCAGCGCGGCGGTCGCGAGCAGGTTCAGGCCGGTGCCGAAGCCGACCTCGAGCACGACGGTGGCCACGCCGCGGCGCAGCCGCTCCGCCACTCCGCTCCCCTCCACGTACACCCAGCTCGCCTCACGGAGCGCGCCGTGGATCGAGTGGTAGGTCTCGGCGAAGGTGGGGTGGAGGTAGGTGGCACTGCCGTCGGCCGTGCGTCGCGCTTGCACGACCCAACGATAACGCCCGTGGTCGACGCAGCGCGGTATAACCAGGCGTGGCCGTGGCCGCCGATCTCGAAGGCACACTCACGTCGGCCCAGAGCTGGCGTGCGATGGGCGCCTGGCTGCTCGAGCACGGGCGCGGCGGCGCGTACCGCCGTGCGTTCGTGAGGAGGCTGCCGGAGGGTCTGGCCGCCCGCTTCGGGCCCGCGTCCGACCAGCGCTTCGGCGAGCTCTGGATGACCGACCTGGCACGCCTGTTCGCCGGCGTGGGCCTCGACGAGTTCCGTGACCTCGCGCTCCAGGTCGTCGAGGCGCACCTCTGGCCCCGGCGGCGGCCGGAGGTGGTGGCCGCGTTGCGCGTCCACCTGGCCGCAGGGGAGCGGGTGGTGATCGCCTCGGGCTCCTTCGGGCCGGTGGTCGAGGCGTTCGCGCAGCGGCTCTCGCGGGAGGCGGGTGGGGCGGAGGTGGAGGCCATCGGCACGCCGCTCTCCGCGCCGGGGGGTCGCCTCGACGGCACGCTGGCGGGTCCCGTGAACGTGGGAGACGTCAAGGCCCGGCGTTTGCACGACTTGCTCGGCCCGGAGCGCCTCTACGCGGCCTATGGCGACTCGCTCGCGGACGTACCGATGCTGCTTCTCAGCGACAAGCCGGTCGCCGTCTATCCGGGCCGAGCCCTGCGTCGCACCGCATCGGACCTGGGCTGGACGGTGTTCGACCCCTGAAGCGAGCGTGACCGGGGGCCCCGACCCTCTCATCACGAGCCGCTAAGCTGAGGCCACGATTCGACACCCACCGGGAGGTGGCGGCACGCATGAGGCGGGTACTGAGCATGATGTGGGACGCCCTTACGGGGACGGGAGAGGCGTTGCGCAGCTACGTCACGGCCTGGCGGCCGAACCCGGCAAGCTGGGACGGCTTCACGTGGGTGGTGCTCGGGGTCGTGTTCGTGGCGGTGGTGCTGCTGTGGTTGCGCCCGCGGTCGCGGGCGCGCGGGCGCCTGCCCGAGCTGCTCATCTCCCACGGCGAGGTCGTGGTCCGTGGCCAGGGCGACGCCGTGCCGGGGTGGAGGCCCGCATCCGTCTCTGCGCGGGCGCCGGAGCAGGCGCCGTTCGAGCTCAGGATGACCGTCAGCAACCTCAGCGCCACGCCGGTCCAACTCCTGGAGCTGGCCGTCCGCACCAACGCGAGCCCCGTCCCCAGCACGGCCGAGGTGGCGGCGCTGCTCCCGCCGCACAGCGCTGTGGACGTCACGGCCGAGCTGCGCGAGGTTGGCGGCGACGAGGGGCGCGTGGAGCTGTACGTGTACGCGCCGTCGCTTCGCCCCAAGACCTTCCGCATCCGAGCGAGGCTGGTGTGGGAGCCGTGGAACGCGCGTTTCAAGGTCGTACCCCTGGAGCAACACGTGGATGCGGTGCGCTCGCTGGCGACCCGCGCCGAACGCCGGCGGCAGGCCGCGGCCTGGCGCCGCGACGAGGCCGCGCGGGCCCGGGCCGCGGCCGACGAGCGCATCCGGTCAGGGCGCTTCGCGGAGGCCGACGGGCGCTTCGAGCCTAGCCCCGAGTTGTCCGAGCCGAGCCGGGCCCGCGACCTGGGGCCTCCGCCCGCCGCGGCGCCGAGGCCCGCCCCCTCCCGGTCCGGCGGCGAGGTGGCGCCCCCGGTGCGCCCCCGACCCGAGACCGAGGCGGCCGCCGTGCCGCCCGCGTCCACCTCGATGGCGGCATCGGCGAAAGGGCGCAACTTCGAGGCAACGGGCCGTGGCGGCGCTCGGGGCGGGAGCGAGCCGGCGGGCGTCACGCCCGGCGTGCCGATGGGGACCCAAGGGTCGGCGCCCCCGCCCGGGCCGGAGCAGGGCACGGTCGCGACGGAGCGCCCCCCGACCCCGCCGGGCCCCGCGGCACCGCCGCGCCGGTCCGTGCCGCCCGCCCCTCTCGCCGCTCCCGCATCCGGCCGCGAGCCGCCCGCGCCCGGAGCGGCCGACCATACGGCGGCGGAGGAGGCGGCCCGCGGGGCTCCCGCCGTGCCGGAACGCCCCCCACAGGGTCCGTCGCGGGGAGCCCCGCCGCGGCCCCCGCGCCCCGACCCGGGGTGGCTGCCCGGCGGTGGCATGCGTCCGCAGCGGTCGCCCGCGGAGATCCGGGGCGAACCGGGCGCCGAGGCGGCACCGGCGCGCCCCGGCGGCGCTCCGAGCCCGTCCGCCGCACGAGACCGCGGCGTGCCGCGCTCGGAGCCCACGACGCTGCGGGTGGAGCGGGGTGTCGAGTCGCTGCCGGCCGCCGGCGTGAGGGACCCGGCCGCGGTGTCGGGCGGTGTCCCCGTACCTGGTGAGCCACAGGGCCGACCGGCGCCAGCACGCGCCACCGAGCCCGGCGCCCGCGGCGCCGCGGAACCCGGCGCCACGGGCACCGAGCCGGCGGCCCCCGCGGAGCCGCCCGTCGCTGCGGAGCCGCCCGTCGCTGCGGAGCCGCCCGTCGCTGCCGAGCCGGCGGCCCCCGCCGAGCCGCCCCCCCACCGACCGGCGGCGCCCGCGCCGCAGCGCGAGCGGCCGACGGCCCCGCCAGGCACCAGCGAGAACCCCGTTTGGCGCTGGGCCACGGACCCGCACCCGCTGGACGGGGGTGGGCCGTGGCGGCGCGGGACGCGCGACGACGCGGGCACGGAGCCGCCGTCCGGAGTCGACCGGGCGGCACCGGCGGCAGCCCCGTCGTCGCCGCCCGGAACCGCCGGGAGGGCCACGCCGGACGCGACGGGGGGCGTGGAGGGCCGCGACGATCCGCGGCCGCGTGGGGCCGAGGGGCTGCAGCAGCGGGCGCCCGGGCTCGTGCGCGAGGGCGAGCGCGAGGGCCGCGCGCCTTCGCCGCGCGGCCGCGGCCCGGGCCAGGACGACACCGAGCTGCCGGGCGACGCCGAACCCGAGGAGGGGGCGGGCCGCCGGCCGCGGCTGGAGTTCCCGGACGAGTTCTGAGGCCCGTCCGCTCCGGGGGGCGGTGGGCACGTTGGCCGACCCGGGGTGCCGGCGGTCCGGCGCACCGCGCGACCGAGCGCGGCGCACGGGGAGCGACGGTATGCTTGGAGGCCGGAGGTCCCCATGAAAATCGTACGGGTGGAGATGCGTGAGCTGGCGGTGCGCCTGCGCTTCCGGTTCGAGACGAGCTTTGGCGTGGAGCAGGATCTACGCAAGCTCCTGCTGGTGGTGCACGCCGACGGTCTCGAGGGGTACGGCGAGGTGACGGCGGGGAACGGCCCCGGCTACAGCTACGAGACGACGGACACGGCCTGGCTCGCGCTCGAGCAGTTCATCGTGCCGCGCGTGCTCGGCTGCGAGTTGCAGTCGGCGGCGCAGCTGCTCGAGCGCCTGCGCGCAATCCGAGGCCACAACATGGCCGTCGCTGCGTTGGAGACGGCGTTCCAGGACCTCCAGGCCAAGGCGGCGGGGCTGCCCTTGTGGGCCTGGTTGGGGGGCGTCCGGACCGAGATCGAGGTGGGGGCCTCGCTCGGTATCCAGCCCTCCACAGACGCCACCGTGGCGCTGGCCGAGCGCCATGCGGAGCAGGGGTACAAGCGCCTGAAGTTCAAGATCAAGCCCGGCTGGGACGTCGCTCCGCTGCGGGCGGTCCGCCAGGCACTGCCCGACATGCCGCTCACGGTGGACGCCAACAGCGCCTACCGGCTGACCGATGCCCGCGTCTTCCAGCAGCTCGATGAGCTCGGCCTCGACTACATCGAGCAACCGCTGGCGTTCGACGACCTGGTGGATCACGCCAGGCTCCAGGCGATGCTCCGGACTCCGTTGTGCCTCGACGAGTCGATCCACTCCCCCGAGGACGCCCGCAAGGCCCTCGCGCTCGATGCCGGACGCGTCATCAACGTCAAGGTCGGGCGCGTGCGGGGCCATCTGCAGGCTCGTCGCGTGCACGACGTGGCACTCAGCTTCGGGGCCCCGGTCTGGTGTGGCGGGATGCTCGAGCTCGGCATCGGGCGCGCGCACAACCTCCACCTCTCCAGCCTGGAGAACTTCGTGCTCCCCGGGGATACCGCCAGCGCCTCGCGCTACTGGGAGGAGGACGTGGTCGAGCCCTGGCTGGATGCTGTGGACGGCGTCCAGCGGGTGCCTGAGGGCGCGGGGCTCGGTGTGACGCTCAAGCGCGACGCGATCGATCGGCTCACCACCCGGCAGGTGCGGCTGGAGCCCGCTTGACCAGCCTGCTGGTGCAGGGCGCGGTGATCGGCCTCTCCGCGGCGATGTTGCCGGGGCCGTTCCAGGCCTTCCTGGTGGCCGAGGCCAGCCGCCGCGGCTGGCGCAGGACGCTGCCCCTGGCGTTGGCGCCGCTGCTCTCCGACGGCCCCATCCTGGCGGTCGTGATCCTCGCTCTGAGCCGCGTGCCGGGGATGGCGCTCGAGGCGCTGCGCGTCGCCGGGGGCGCGTTCGTGCTGGTGCTCGCCTGGGAGGCGTTTCGCGCGTTGCGCCGTGGTGAGCTGGACGACGGTGCCACGCGCTACGGCGGGGTGCTCAAGGGGGCGGTGATGAACCTGCTCAACCCCAACCCGTGGCTGTTCTGGGGCCTGGTGGGCGCACCGCTCGTGCTGGCAGCGTGGCGCGACCGGCCGGCGCACGCCGCGCTGTTCCTGGTGGGGTTCTACCTCACCCTGGTCGCGGGGGGCATGGGTCTGGTCGTGGCGTTCGGCCTTGCCGCCCGGCTCGGGCGGCAGCTGCGGCGCGCGCTGTTGTGGACGTCGGTGCTGGCGCTCAGCGCCTTCGGCGTGCTGCAAGTGGTGACCGGCCTGGGGCGCCTGCTGGCCTGACGCGTCCCGCGCGCGATGGCAGCCTGCTTTACGGCACCGTCGACGCGCGGCGCCTACCATGGGCAGCATGGTCGAAGATCTGAGCGACAAGGTTGCGGTAGTCACGGGCGGCAGCTCCGGCATCGGCACCGCGTTGGTGCGGGGCCTGGCCGCGCGCGGCGCGATGGTTTACGCGCTCTCGCGCGCGGAGGGCGCGGGCCCGGGAGTCGTCGAGGCGCTGCGGCGGGAGACCGGCAATCCCCGCCTGCACCACCTGGGTGCGGACCTCTCGAGCCTGCGGGGCGTGCGCGAGGCGGCCGCGGCGGTGCGCGGGGAGACCGAGCGCATCGACATCCTGATGAACAACGCCGGGGCCTTCTTCTCCAGGCGCGTGGAGACGGCCGATGGCTACGAGGCGACCTTCGCGCTCAACCACCTCGCCTACTTCCTGTTGAGTCACCTGCTGCTGGAGCCGCTCCTTGCGGCGGACGCCGCCCGCATCGTCAACACGGCGTCGGAGGCCCAGCGGGGCGGGCGCATCCGCTTCGACGATCCGATGTTCGCGCGCGGTTACAACGGCTGGGCGGCCTACGCGCAGTCGAAGCTTGCCAACGTGCTCTTCACACGGGAGATGGCGCGCCGCCTTGAGGGTAGCCGCGTGAGCGTCACCGCCTTCCATCCCGGCTTCGTCAACAGCGGCTTCGGCAGCGGCTCGACGCTCATGAACTACCTGGTGCGGTGGGCGGCCAGACTGTTCGCCCGCTCCCCGGAGCGCGGCGCCGACACGGGTCTGTTCCTGGCCCTGTCGCCCGAGGTCGCGGGCGCGAGCGGGGGCTACTTCGCGGACCGCGCCCCGATCGACGGGCACGTCCGGCAGGGCGGGGAGCAGGCGGAACGCCGCCTGTGGGAGCTATCGGCGCGCCTCACACAGCTCGCCGAGGAGGAGCGCGCCACCCTCGAGCGGATCGCCGCGCGGCGGCAGGCGGCATGAGCGGACCCACTCCACCGTCGTCCTCCACGGCGCCCGCACTTCTGGACGCCGTTGCCCGTCGCCGCAGCGGGAGGGCCTTCCTTCCCCGGGCCGTCCCGGCCGAGGCGCTGTGGGCGGTGCTCGAGGCGGGTCGGTGGGCGCCGTCGGCCGCCAACGAGCAGCCGTGGCGCTACCTGCTCGCCACCGGCGAGGATGCCGATGCCCACGCGATCATGCTCAGTTGCCTCAGCCGTGGCAACCAGTGGGCGGCCGCCGCACCGGTGTTGCTTTTATCGCTGGCGAGCACCGCGTTCACGCGGAAGGAGGGGGAGAACCGCCACGCCTGGCACGACACCGGCATCGCCCTGGGGATGATGGCGCTGCAGGCGGTATCGATGGGCCTGATGCTGCACCCCATGGGCGGCATCCGTCCCGAACGCATCCGCGAGCTGTATGCCCTGCCTGCCGGGGTGGAGCCGGTGGCGGCGATGGCCCTGGGCTACCCGGGGCCGATCGACGTCCTTCCCGACGACCTGCAGGCCAAGGAGCGGCGCCCACGGCGGCGGCGGCCCCTGTCAGAGACTGTGTTCGCCGGCCGTTACGGCACGGCGGCCAGGCTGGCCGGCAGCGGCGACGCGACCTGAGGCCGCGCCCATCGCCCCGCGCGCCGGCGACAGCCGCGCCGTCCGCCGGGCGCACGGCACATCACCGGCCGTCGTCATCGTCCAGTACGCTCCGGCAGCGCACGCAACGCCGACCCTCAGGCACGCGCGCCCCGCAGCGGGGGCAGATCACCGACCCCCGAACGACCGCTCGGACACCGACCGCGCTCAGCTCGGCGGCGATCAGCACTGCGTCCTCCTCGCTGATGTCGGAGATGGTGGCGTCGATCTCGCCCGCGTGCGCGTCAACCAGGAAGGTACCGCGTCGGTACGGATGAGAGGCCGCGCCCCGGTTGCCGCGATGTACGGCCGCGCGGACCTCGCGCAGGAAGTCCAGCAGGGCGCCCTCGCTCACGGTGGCAGGATAGCAAACCAGGGGACACGCGCCTCGGCGGCCGCTGCGTAGACTCGGGCATGCCCGCGACCCGCCAGGACCCTCAACCCCCCGCCCCCCGCAGGCTCGACGCCTTCATCGGTCGTACACCGCTCGTCCAACTCCGGTCGGTGGTGGACGAAGGCATGGCGGAGGTGTGGGTGAAGCTCGAGGGCTTCAACCCGGCGGGCAGCATCAAGGATCGGACCGCGCTGGGCATGTTGCGGGACGCGGAGGAACGCGGCGTGCTGCGGCCCGGCTCGGGTCAGCGCATCGTCGAGCCCACCAGCGGCAATACGGGCATCGGCCTGGCGTTCCTCTCGGCCGTGCGCGGCTACCGCTGCACCATCGTGCTGCCCGACAGCATGAGTGCGGAGCGCGTCAAGACGCTGCGCTCCTACGGCGCCGAGCTGGAGTTCACACCCGGTCACCTGCGCATGCAGGGAGCGATCCCGAGGGCGATGGAGATCGCCGAGGAGACGGGGGCATGGATGCCGAACCAGTTCGAGAACCCGGCGAATCCGGCCATCCACCACGCCATGACCGGTCCGGAGCTGTGGCGCGACACGCAGGGGCGCGTCGACGCGTTCGTGTGGGGGAGTGGCACCGGGGGATCGCTCTCCGGCATCGGACGCTATCTCAAGGAGCACAAGCCCGGCGTGCGGATCGTCGGCGTGGAGCCCGCGCGCAGCGCCGTCATCAACGGCTTCGAGCGGGGTAGCCACAAGTTCCAGGGGATGGGTCCGGGCTTCCTCCCCAAGAACCTGGACCTGCCGCTCCTCGACGAGTGCCGCATGGTGTACGAAGAGGACGCCTTCCCGCTGGCGCGACGCTTGGCGCGCGAGGAGGGGATCTCGGTGGGGATGTCCTCGGGCGCGGCGGTGTTCGCCGCCCTGGAGGTGGCCCGCGAGCTCGGTCCGGGGCGGGTCGTCCTGACCCTGGCGGCGGACTCCGCGGCCCGCTACCTGAGCACCGAGCTGTTCGACGAGGCGGGCGGGGCCCCAGCCTGAGGCGGCCCCTCGGCCGCGCAGCCCGTACGCCGCGGAGCCCGTACGCCGCGCAGCCCGTACGGCCCGGACCGCGCGCGTGAGCCCCGCCGCGCACGGCGGCGTGGCTCGCGACGTGAAGGGTTCTACCCCTGAGCGCCGCCCCAGCCTCTACCCTCAGCCATGCCGCGATCGATGCCCCGCCTGGCACGGCTTCTCCCGCTCCTCGCGTCCCTGCTCGCCGCGGGTGGGTGCGCCCGAACGCCCGCCAGCGATCCGTCGCGGGCCTTCGCCTTCGACGTGCCCTCGCAGGTCGCGCTGGTCCAGGGCGCGCCCGGGGGCACGCTGGTCCGCGCGAGCGTGACCTTCTCCCCGACCTACGATGCCCGCGTGCGCCTCACCCGCGGGTTGCCCTCCCTGCCCGAGAAGGTCCTGTTCGCCTTCCCCTAGCGCCCGGCGCGGGGCGGCGCCGCTCAGTTGTCGAGCAGGCCGTCCTCGGGCTCGAGGCCCTCGGGATGCAGGTCGCGGAGGTAGAGGCCCCGCCAGGCGTCCTCGCTGGCGAAGAAGCCGTCGATGCTGGCGTCGAGGCCAGGGCGCAGGTACTGCCACACGGCGTCGGGCGCGTCGGCTGCGCGCGGATCCGTTCCGTACGGATCGGTGTAGGACACGCCGTCGAGCGACCCATCGTATGCGTCGAGCAGGCGAACGGAGTCGACCGCGTAACGCAGGTGCAGATCGCTGAAGCGCAGCGTGCGCAGCGTGCCCTTCGAGCCCGTGCTGATCGCCCCGGCGCACGCCAGGGTGTCGCAGGCGGTCATGGGGTCACGGATGTCGAGCGTCAGATGGAGCCAGGCCGCATCGTTGGAGGACGACCGCGGCAGCTCCAGCAGGCCCCAGCCCTCGTATCCCGCCAGGCTCGAGCCGCCCGGCACGTAGCGCACGCCGCGGTAACGCGGGACGAGCCGGAGGCTGCCGTTCGGCTCCCCGTGCTTGGCCACCAGGTAGTAGCGCTCCACGAGTTGTGGCGCGAAGCCCGTGGGGTGCGGGGCGGGTGGGGTCTCGGACAGGCTCGGCGGCACGACGGTGCGCCCAAAGGCCGCCAGCACGAGAACGGTGAGGAGTGCGGGCGCCGCGCGGCGCCGTCGTTGGCGGGAACCGTAGCAGAGGCCCGCCCGCGGCAGTGTGGGATACCCGATGTGCGCGCCCGTGGGGCGTGCCGGTGCCTAGAACAACGGGTCGCTGGTGGGCAGAGCTCGTGCGTCGGTGACGCGTTCGAGCCGGAAGCGCAGCGCCCCCCGGCGCGCGTCCAGAGCCGTGACCAGACCGCCGTGGCAGGCCAGCACCTCCACCAGGTACGGGGCGCCCCCGTAACGCAGCGACACGGTGCCGCGCCGCCCCGCCGCCTCCTCGAACAGCGCCCTCAGCTCGGGCACGCCGTGCGGACTCACGGGCGCGCCGATCCGCCGCCGCGCAGCCTCACGCCCGGGCCCGGCCGAGGTCGAGCAGCGCCAGCAGGCGTCCGTGGAGGTGGCCGTTGCTGGCGACGAGGGCCGGCGCATTCAGCCGGTACGGGCTGCCGTCGCCCGCGGTGACGGTGCCGCCGGCCTCGCGCACGATCAGCATGCCGGCGGCGACGTCCCAGGCGTTGAGGTTGAGTTCCCAGAAGCCGTCGGTGCGCCCCGCGGCGACGTAACACAGGTCGAGCGCCGCCGCGCCCGGCCGCCGGATCGACTGCACCTGCGGCAAGACGCGCGCGAACACCTCGAGGTTGCGCTGCTGCTCCTCCTCGACGTACGCGAAGCCGGTGGCGAGCAGCGCGCGGCGCGCGACGGTCTCCCGGGAGACGCTGAGCGGTCGCCCGTTGAGCGTCGCGCCGGCCCCGGCGACGGCGCTGAAGAGCTCGTCCCGCACCGGGTCGTAGACCACGCCGAGGCGGACCTCGTCGTCGATCTCGAGGGCGATGGAGACGCAGAAGAACGGGAAGGCGTGGGCGTAGTTGACGGTGCCGTCGAGCGGGTCGACGATCCAGCGGTGGCGCGCATCGCCCTGCTGCCCCTGCTCCTCGCCCAGGACCACGTGGTCGGGGTAGGCACCTAGAAGGATCTCCCGGATGCGGGTCTCGCACGACCGGTCGACCTGCGTCACGATGTCCACCTCACTGGACTTGGTGTCGATGTCCAGAGCGCCGCCGAGGTGATGCATCTGAATCCGCGCGGCCTCGCGGCTCGCCCGGATGGCGGTGTGTAGGTAGGAGGCGATGAGCGCGTCCGTCATGCATGCACGATACCAGGGGGGCCGCGGGCGGGCGCGGCCGTGGCTCAGCGGCGGCGCGCTCCGTCGCCGGGAGCGGCGGCCCCCTCCTGGCCCCGGCGGTGGCGCGGGGCCGACGCGGGCGCGTCGTGCAGCGCCTTGGGTGCGCTGGTCATGACTCCCCGACGGTCGGCGACCTCGGCCGGCGAGGGCGCGGCGTCGAGGATCAGGCGTGCATGGCGATCGAAGGTCAGGTAGTTGTAGGCCCAACTCGCGAGCGTGCTGAAGCGGTTCTTGAAACCCGGCAGGTAGATGAGGTGGACGAGGAGCCAGCCGAGCCAGCCCAGAAAGCCCCTCAGCTCGAGCCCCCCGAGCCGGTGGGAGAGCTCGGCCACGCCCGCGTTACGCCCGATGATCGCCATGATGCCCCGGTCGCGGTAGTGGAAGGGGTCGGCCGGGCGCCGCTCGAGCCGTGCGCGGATGGCGCGCGCGGCGTGCGTGCCCTGCTGGATGGCCACCTGGGCCACCTGCGGGTAGAAGGCCCCGTCGTCGTCGGTGGCACCGCTGAGGTCGCCGACGGCGAATGCGAAGGGGTGCTCGGGGAGGCTGAGGTCGGCTTCCACCGGCACGCGGAAGCCCTTGCCGAGCTCCAGGCCGAGGGCCTCGACCAGTGGGTGCCCGCGCACGCCCGCCGCCCACACCAGCGTCTGGGTGGCGATCACCTCCCCGGAGGCCAGCACCACGCCGTCCCCGCGGACCTCCTCGACGGTCGCACCGAGTCGCACGTCCACCCCGCGGCGGCGCAACACCGAGGCGGCGTAGGCGCGCGAGCGGGCACCGAAGGGGGGCAGCACCTCGTCCGTCATCTCCAGCAGCACCACGCGGGCGCGCCCCACGTCCAGCTCGGGGTAGTCGCCGGGCAGGGCGCGCTCGAACAGCTCGGTGAGGGCGCCCGCCATCTCCACGCCGGTGGGGCCGGCGCCGACCAGGACGAACGTCAGTGCCCCACGGTCGATCACGCCGGGATCGGCGCTGGCCTCCTCGAAGCGGCGGAGGATGTGGCTGCGCAGGCTGCTTGCCTCGGTCAGGCTCTTGAGGAGGAAGCCGTGGCGCTTGACGCCCGGCACCCCGAAGTCGTTGTAGGTCGCGCCCGCGGCGAGGACGAGGTAATCGAAGGGGAGGACGTCCCCGTCGGCCAGCCCGACCTCACGGGTCCCCCAGTCGACGCGCTCGACGGTGCCCTGTCGGAATCGCACGTTGGGCTGGCGGCGGAAGATGCCGCGCACCTGATGGGCGATGTCGCCGGTGTCCAGCCCCGCCGTGGCCACCTGGTAGAGCAGCGGCTGGAAGGTGTGGTAGTTGTTCTGGTCGATGATGGTGACGTCCACCGGGGCCGTCCTCAGTGCCTTTCCGGCGTTGAGCCCGGCGAATCCGGCGCCGACGATGAGCACGCGTGGTCGTGGGGTCATGCGGTACCTCCTCGCGTGGGGCATGGATGGACCGGGACGAATGTCCCTCGTGAAAAACAGTACATGTGCGGGAGCCGGCGGCGCGTCGGCCGGCCGACAGGGGGGCGCGGCCGGAGGCGCCGCCGCCCTCAGGCTCCGGGTACGCGACGCGCCAGGCAGAACACCACGCGCTTCTCGATCCCCCAATGATCGAGCAGCTGCTCCTCGCAGCGCAGCACCGCCCAGCCCGGCCCAAGCAGAGCGCGTGCCCGCGCGACCGTGTAGAAGCGGTAGCGGCGGTCCAGGCTCGGCAGGTAGAGGGTCCCGGGCTCGACCTCGCGCGCGCCGCGGTAGTCGTACTGCAACCCCAGACGCCGGTGGCTCTCGGCGTTGACCAGGAACGACAGCACCCCGCCCGGCGCGCACACGCGTGTGATCTCGGCCGCGGCGGCCGCCGCAGCGGGCGCATCGAGGGCGTGCAGTGCCAGCCGCGACACCACCAGGTGGGCGTGTGCGTCCGGCCACGGCAGGGGCGCGCCGAGGTCGGCCACGGTAACCGGGAGGGCGTAGCGGTCGGCTACGAAGGCGGCCGCGGTGGCCTCGCCGTCGAGCCCTTCGGCTCGCCAACCGAGCTCGGCAAGGCGGTGTAGATCCGCGCCGAGGCCGCAGCCGAGGTCGAGGGCGCGGCGGCCCTCGGCGGGGCCCACGGCGGCCAGGGCGGGCTCGAGCCACTCGCTGTGTCGGCGCTGATCCTGCTCGTCGATGCCGCGGGCGATGAGGTGGCGGTAGATGGCGCGCCAGCCCCCCGGCAGGGGCGGGGGCAGGGGGGTGCCGCCGGCTCCTTGCGCCTCGCCCGGCCGCGGCGCGGAGGGCGCGTGAGCCGGCTCGTCCTGGGCGGGCACCCGGCTCAGCGCGCCATCTTCAGGGCGATGCGGCGCCCGGTCGGGGTGGCGGCGATGCCGCCCTCGCCCGTCTCCCGCAGCTCCGGAGGGAGCAGGCGCCCCACGGACGCCATGGCCTGGACCACCTCGTCGGGCGGGATGACCGACTCCAGCCCGGCCAGCGCCAGCTGCGCCGCGCTCACGGCGTGCACCGCGAAGAACGCGTTGCGGGACACGCACGGCACCTCCACGTACCCCCCGACCGGATCGCACACCAGGCCGATGGTGTTCATCAGGGCCTGGGCCGCGGCGTGGACCGCAGCGCGGGCGTTGCCGCCCAGCAGCTCGGTGACGGCCGCCGCGGCCATCGCGGCCGACGAGCCGATCTCGGCCTGGCAGCCCCCGGTCGAGCCGGCGATGAACATGCGCTCGCTGATGATGCCGCCGATGCCCGCCGCGAGCACGAGGGGCATCACCAGCGCGTCGTCGGTCACGCCCAGGTGGTCGGCCACGCCGAGCAGCGCACCGGGCACCGTGCCGGCGCTGCCCGCCGTGGGTGCGGCGACGATGCGGCCCATGCGGGCGTTCTCCTCGTTCACGGCCATGGCGTAGGCCTGTACGCGCCGCAGAAGCGGGGCATGCAGAACGTCCTGCGCGCTCCAGAGTGCCTTCGCGTTCCACCCCACCATCCCCGTGCGACTCGGCGCGTCGCTGGCCAGGCCGCGCTCGACGGAGTCTCGCATCTCGCCGACGCGGCCGCGCATGGTACCGAGCAGCGCCGCGCGCGCCGCCTCGTCGCTGCCGAGCTCGTCGTCCAACACGCTCCGCGAGGCGGGCCCGTCGGCATTCGCCAGCTCCTCGAGCGTCATGGTGCACCTCCCGCCGCACCCTGGTCCTCGCCGCTCATGACCTCGGGTAGCATCCGCAGCCAGTGGATGTAGGGCACGTTGGTGAGGTAGTCCAGGGCGTAGGGACTCAGCCTGCGGTCGATCTCGATCGACATCATGGCCTCCCCGCCGCGCTTGCGGCGGGCGGAGTGGAGCGTGGCGATGTTCGCCTCGTCGTCGGCGACGACGCGCGCGACGCGGGCGATGATGCCGAGGGTGTCCTCGTGGAGCGCCAGCAGCGTGTGGTAGGCGCCGCTGAAGTTGATCTCGAAATCACGCACGGCCAGCACCCGGACCAGCCCGCCGCCGAGGCTCGAGCCAAGCAGGGAGCTGTGCTCGTCTGGGCTCTCGAGCTCGATGCGGACCGTGTTGGGGTGCACGTCGCCCAGGTCGGCGACACCGAAGTCGAGCTCGAGGCCGGCGCGCTCGGCCTCCTCGAACGCGTGAGGAATGCGCGGATCGTCGGGGAAGCAGTTGAGCAGACCGGCGGCGAGGGCGAGGTCGGTGCCGTGCCCCTTCGCCGTCTTGGCGAACGAGCCGTGAAGGGTAAGGCGGGCCCGCGTCGGCGGGCGGACGAGGGTGTGGCGCGCCAGCAACGCGAGCCTGCAGGCGCCGGCGGTGTGGGAGCTCGAGGGTCCCACCATGACGGGTCCGACCATGTCGAGGAGGCCCATGATTGGGCGCAGTCTACCGCCCCCGGCGGCGCACCCGCGTGCGCCGGCGCGCCTGAACGGGCCCACGCCCCCATCACGACGGCGCGGGGCGGCCTCGTGGCCGCCCCGCGCATCATGCGTTGCAGTTGCTGGCGAGCGCCTACTTCTTGACGCGCTCCTTGAGGCTCTTGCCGGGCTTGAAGGCCGGGTACTTGCTGGCAGGGATCTTGATCTTCTCGGTGGTCCCGGGCTTGACGCCGGTGCGCGCCTTGCGGCGGCGGACCTCGAACGTGCCGAACCCGGTCAGCTGCACCTTGTACGTGTTGTCGAGGTGAGAGCTGATCTTGTCCAGCATGGTGTCCATGACTTCCTTGACGTCCTTCTTCTTCATCCCGGTCTCGTCGGCCACCATGTCGACGAGGTCGGCCTTGGACACGGTCTTTGCCTTCGCCATACGACTCCTCCTCTTCGGGGAACTGTTGCTTGGCAGCACTGTAGCAGACAACCCCCTAGAAGGCAAGTCTGTCACGGCGTTTATCGTATTTTTCACGTTGCGGTGCCGAGTAGGACGCTAGCGCTCGGGGGTGGCGGGACCCCCCCCATCCGGCCCCCCCTCGGTGCCCAGAGATGGCGTCCTGGACGGAAGCATGGCGTTCACCCGGCGCATCAGCTCGAGGGTCGTGCGCGATGCGTCGGCGCGGCTCCGCCCCTCCGGAACGATGGGGTCGCCGAAGCGTACCCGGAAGCGCCGACCCTCGCGCCACACGGCGGCAGGCAGCAGCGGCACCGCGGCGCGCTGCGCCAGGAAGGCGGCGCCGTCGAGCGCCTCCTTGTCGCCCTGGTTGCGGGTCCCCTGCGCGAAGATCCCCACCGCCGACCCCGCCTTGAGCTGCCGCAGGGCAGCCTTGATGGCGCCGATGTCGTTGGTCTCGCGATCGACCGGGAAGGCGCGCAGGCCGCGCATGAGCAACCGGGTGCCGGTCCGCTCGAACAGCTCCCTCTTGGCCATGAAATGGATCTCGCGTGGGACCGACACGCCCACCACGGGCGGGTCCCAGGAGCTGAGGTGGTTGGAGGCCACCACGAGGCCGCCCGTCCGAGGCACCTTGTGCGCGTCCTCGATGCGCAGGCCGTAGACCAAGCGGGTGAAGGAGCGGAACACGACCACCGCGAGCCAGTAGAACCAGATGCGGCTCACGAAACGTTCCAGCCAGGCCATGACCGACATTGTAGGACGTTCGATCAGGCGGGGTTGTCGGCGACGTCGGGCGGGGCCGCCCTGGGTGTGCTCACCTCCGCCGCCACGGTGGCGCCCACCAGGAACAGCAGCAGCGCCAGATAGAGCCACAGCAGCAGGGCCAGCAGGCTGGTGATGACGCCGTAGATGAGGTTGAAGCGTTCCGGGCTGAAGGTCAGGAGCAGGCCCCAGCGCACGGCGAGGATGCCTCCGGTGGAGACCACGGCGCCGATCACTGCGCCCAGCCAGGTGCTGCTGCGGCGCGGGAGGTAGCGGAAGGTGAGCGTGAAGGCGGTGGCGGCAACCACCATGCGGGCCACCTGCAGGCCGGTGCCGGGCTCGAGCCGGAGCGGCAGCAGCGGCAGCGGCGCGTTGCTTTGCGCCAGCCAGTTCAGCACCACCTGGGACAGCTCGTTCAGCGCCGACAGCAGCACGCCGCCCACCACCTCCACGGCGATCACGACGGCCACGCTGAGCACCAGCAGCACGGCAATCAGGCGCTTGCGCCAGAATGCCCGCG
This sequence comes from uncultured Trueperaceae bacterium, assembly GCA_963739805.1. Classification (GTDB taxonomy): domain Bacteria; phylum Deinococcota; class Deinococci; order Deinococcales; family Trueperaceae; genus CAVUBJ01. Next base: position 894,213 of record CAVUBJ010000009.1, on the reverse strand, counting down.
CCTCGCGCACGTCGAAGATCACCTCCAGCGCCAGCTGGAGCGAGGTGAAGAAGTTGCCGCTGGCCCACACCAGCACCAGCAGCGAGATCACCGAGCGCAGCAGCGCCCCGCGGTTGAGCTCGTTCACCACCGTGTCGAAGCTCTGGGACACGAGGCCGGCGGTGTCCGCCTGCAGGGGCAGGACCTGCCCCAGGAGGTCGACCAGCGCCTGACGGTAGGGCGCGGCCAGCTCGGGTCGGGCGCGCAGCAGCAGCGCCAGCCAACCGGCGAGCAGCAGCAGCAGGGGGCCGAGGGAGAACGCGGCGTAGTAGGCCAGGGCTGCGGCGAGGAGCTGCAGCCGGGTGCTGCGCACGCGCTCGGCCAGGCGCCGCGCGAAGCGGACCCAGGGGCGGCGGCCCAGCTCGCGCATGCCGCCCCGGGCTCAGCCGGCGCGTGCGCGCCGGCGGTCGAGGTAGAGCGCACTCAGCACGCCGCCCACGCCCACCAGGGCGTGCGTGGCGATCCAGGTGCCCTCCGGGCTGCCCCACGGGAGCGCCACCTCGAACAGCGGCCGGGTGGACGCCACGGCGGCGACGGCCATCGGGGCCACCAGCAACAGCGGGGACAGGACCAGGGCGGGGTAGCGCCAGGCGTACTCGAGTGCGAGCATGGCCAGCAGGTTGCCGCTCAGCACGATGGGGAGCATGACGAGCCAGCCCGCGTCGCCGCTGACGAGCCCCACCACCGGCGCGAGCAACGCCGTGAGGTAGGCCGCCGGCATCCCCGCCACGCCGAAGGCGAGGTAGGCGAACAGGGCCACCCCCAGGCTGCGAAACAGCAGCGGCAGGGGCGCCACCGCGCACACCACGGCGGCGAGGAAGAAGAACACGCCGATGATGAAGCGTTGCGGCGCGGGGGCGGTACGGATCACCGCTCACCCTCCACCGGCGCACCATGGACCCTCACCCCGGCATCGTACCTGGGCCGGGCGGGGGCCGCGGCCGGGATGCCGGGCACGGGCCTCACGCGACGTCCGCCACTTGCCGCACGCGCTCCCGGATCTCCGGCACCTTGAGCAGGAAATTGCCGGTGCTCGAGACGTCGAACGACGCCACGGTCTCGGGCGTGCCCTCCGCCACGATGCCGCCCCCGCGCGCGCCGCCGTCCGGGCCGAGGTCCACGATCCAGTCGGCGGTCTTGATGACGTCGATGTTGTGCTCGATCACCACCAGCGTGTTGCCGGCCTCGACCAGTCGGTGCAGCACGTCGAGCAGTTTGCGGGTGTCCTCGAAGTGCAACCCGGTGGTGGGCTCGTCGAGGATGTAGAGCGTCTTGCCGGTGGAGCGCTTGCCCAGCTCGGAGGCCAGCTTGACGCGCTGCGCCTCGCCGCCGGACAGCGTGGGGGAGGGCTGGCCGACCTTGATGTAGCCCAGCCCCACGTCCTTCATGAGCTGCAGCTTGCGGGCCACGTTGGGGATGTTCTCGAAGAACTCCAGCCCCTCCTCGGCGGTCATCTCCAGCACGTCGGAGATGGACTTGCCGCGGATCTTCACCTCCAAGGTCTCGCGGTTGTATCGCGCCCCCTTGCACACCTCGCAGGGGACGTAGATGTCCGGCAGGAAGTACATCTCGACCTTGACGGTGCCGTCGCCCTTGCACGCCTCGCAGCGCCCACCCTTGACGTTGAACGAGAAGCGACCGGGCTTGTAGCCGCGCTTGCGCGACTCGGGGGCGCGCGCGAAGAGGTCGCGGATGTCGGTGAAGATGCCGGTGTAGGTGGCCGGGTTGGAGCGGGGCGTGCGGCCGATGGGACTCTGGTCGATCTCGATGACCTTGTCGATGTGCTCCGTGCCGTTGATGCGGTTGTGGGCCCCCGGCTGCGCCTTGGCGCGGTAGAGCTGTTTGGCGAGCGAGGCATGCAGGATGTTGTGCACCAGCGTGGACTTGCCCGATCCCGAGGCGCCGGTGATGCAGGTGAGGGTGCCGAGCGGGATGGAGACGTCGATGTCCTTGAGGTTGTGCTCGCGCGCTCCCAACACCGTGAGCTTCTTTCCATTGCCCTCGCGGCGGCCGCCGGGCACGGCGATCTGGCGATCGCCGCGGAGGTAGGAGGCGGTGAGTGAGTGAGGGTCCGCCTCGAGCTCCTCGGGCGTTCCGGCGGCCACCACCTCGCCGCCGTGGATGCCGGCGCCCGGCCCCAGGTCGACGATGTAGTCCGCGGCGCGCATCGTGTCCTCGTCATGCTCCACCACGATCAGCGTGTTGCCGAGGTCGCGCAGGCTCAGCAGGGTGCGCAGCAGCCGCGCGTTGTCGCGCGGGTGTAGCCCGATCGACGGCTCGTCCAGCACGTACAGCACGCCGGTGAGGCCGCTGCCGACCTGGGTCGCCAGGCGGATGCGCTGCGCCTCCCCGCCGGACAGCGTGTTGGCGCTCCGGTCCAGGCTCAGGTAGTCCAACCCCACGTCCTCCAGGAAGCCGAGGCGCGCGTTGACCTCGCGCAGGATGGGGCGGGCGACCTGGCCGGCGGGCCCGGGCAGCTCCAGCGATCCGAAGAAGTCGTGCGCGTCCAGCACGGTCATGCCGGACACGTCGGCGATGTTCCGGTCGGCAACGGTGACCGCCAGGACCTCCTTGCGGTAGCGCGTGCCGCCGCACTCCCCGCACGGCACCAGCGACATGAACTCCTCGAGCCGCTCCCGGGCGTACTCCGACGAGGCATCCTTGAGGCGGCGTTCCATGTTGGGGATGACCCCCTCGAACTCCGCGGTGAAGCGCATCGTCTCCTTGCCGCCGCGCTTGTAGACGACCTCGATGGGTTCGTCGGTGCCCCGCAGCAGCACGCGCCGCACGTCCTCGGGGATGTCGCGCCAGGGGGTGGCGAGGTCGAAGTCGTAGTGTTCGGCCAGCGCCCGCAGGCGGTCCCAGTAGAAGACCTTGGAGCCGTCGGAGCGGCCGCCGCTCCACGGTTGGATGGCGCCCTTGGCGATCGACACCGAGTCGTCGGGAACGATCAGCTTGGGATCGAACTGCTGCAGGTAACCGAGCCCCGAGCAGTGCGGGCAGGCGCCGTACGGGGAGTTGAACGAGAAGGTGCGGGGCTCGAGCTCCTCGAGGAAGGTGCCGTGCTCCGGACAGGCGAACTTCTCGCTGTAGAGCTCGTCGACGTCGTCGTCGGGGAGGAACACACGCATCAGGCCCTCGCCCTTGGACAGCGCCAGCTCGGTGGACTCCGCTAGCCGTGAGCGGTCCTCCTCGTTGATGCGCACCCGGTCGATGACGACGTCGATGTCGTGCTTCTCGTAGCGCTCGAGGTTGGCGTTCTCGGCCTGGTCCAGGGTCTGGACCTCGCCGTCGACGCGCACGCGCGCGAATCCCTCCTTGCGCAGCTCCTGGAAGAGCTTGCGGTACTCCCCCTTGCGGCCGCGTACGATCGGCGCCATCACCATCGCGCGCTTGCCCGCGAAGCGCTCCAGCAGGCGATCGACGATCTCGCTGGCCGACTGCCGCTCGATGGGGCGGCCGCACACGGGGCAGTGGGGGATGCCCGCGCGCGCGAAGAGAAGGCGCAGGTAGTCGTGGATCTCCGTGACCGTGCCCACCGTCGAGCGGGGGTTGTGGCTGGTGGTCTTCTGGTCGATGCTGATCGCGGGCGAGAGCCCCTCGATGGCGTCGACATCGGGCTTGTCCATGATGCCCAGGAACTGGCGGGCGTAGGCGGACAGGCTCTCCACGTAGCGGCGCTGCCCCTCGGCGTAGATGGTGTCGAACGCCAGGGTGGACTTGCCGGAACCGGAGACGCCAGTGAAGACGATGAAGGTGTTGCGGGGCAGGGTCAGGTCGATGCCCTTGAGGTTGTGTTCGCGGGCGCCGCGAATGACGAGGTCCTGCACGAAGCCTCCTGTCACGGGGGCGGCCGTGGGGGCCGCGCTTTGTTGCGGCCGCGGCGACCAGCCGCCGAGCGCGCCGCGGGGATAACGTAACAGTCTACCAGACCCTCCCGCGTTGGTCGGGTGTCGGGCGTGCGACGCTCCCGCCCGCGACGACGACGGGCGCGCGGGCTGGAGGCCCGCGCGCCCGTTCAGGACGCGCCCGATGCCGGGTGTCTCAACCCTGGGAGCCGTCCGGACGCAGGATCACGAAGCTGCCGCGCAGCGCGAGGACGAGGATGACGCCGAGCAGGAGCAGCGGGGCGGCCCTCCACAGCAGGAACAGGGCGATGAGCCCCGCGAGGGTGAGCGGGAGCCGGAAGAGGGTGCGTCCGGCGCGGTCGCGCATCGCCAGCTGCCGCTTGGCGGCGACGCGCCACAGCTGGCGGGCGCCACGAATGAGAGCGTCGAGGGCCTCTCCGAGGCTGTCCCAGGCGCCGCGGCCGGGGCGCTCATCGGAGCTCTGGGCGTGGTTGGTCTGGCGTTCGTCTGTCATGATGCCTCCTCCGGGAGGGATGCGGCGCGTGGCGGCCGCGGGCCAAGGGTTCGGGCGTACCGGCACTTCGCGCGCGGTGGCGGGGGCCGGGGCGCGGGGTCGGTCGGCGGTCATCCGGGTAGCTGCGGCGTGCCGCCCGCGTCGGAGCCGCCGCCATTCGGCGGCGCGGGCGGGGTGTCGGTCCCCTGCGGCCGCGGCGCGTCGTCGATGCGACGCTCCACCGCGATGGTGAGGTTGGCCGCGAGCGCTGCGATGGCGCCGATGGCGGCCCACACCGGCAGCAGCACCGTGCCGATCACGCCGATGGTGAGCGGCACCTCGATGAGGGTCCGCCCGTCGTCGTTCTTGATGGTGATGCGCCGCACGTTGCCCTCGCGCACCAGCTCCTTGACCTTGGAGACCACGGCCTCGCCACTGACCTTGAACTCCTCGGTGGTGCTACGGGTCCGGTCCCCGGCCTGGGGGCCGTGCTCCCGGGTGCCGTCGTGGGCGTCCTGGGTGTGCTGGTCGTCGTTGCGCTCGTCGCTCATAAAGACCTCCTCGTGGTCGTCGGCTGCGGCTTCGGGGAACGGGGTGCGGCGCCGCCGGGGCGGGTCGCCTGGCGGGCCGGCCCGGTGCCGGGCGGCGCGGCCGCCGGATGCCTCAAGGGTAGGCGGGGTCGGGGTGAGTCGTCCTCACCCATTGGGGGGAGGCGGGCCGCGCGCGCGGGGTGAGGCGCGCTTCCGGGCGCCGCCGCCTCACACCAGGCCGAGCTCGTGCGCGCGGGCCGCCGCCTCGGTGCGCGACGACACCGCGAGCTTGGCGTATACGTTCTTCGCGTGGGTCTTGACGGTGTTCAGGGAGATGTCGAGGCGGCGCGCGATCTGCTTGTTGGCCAGGCCAGCCGCGATCAGGAGCAGCACCTCGAGCTCGCGCTCCGAGAGGGGCTCCGGCGCCGCCTGCCCCGCCGGGCCCCGGTCCGAACGCGGCTCCGGCCGGCCCGCGGCCGTCTCCTCGGTGTCCCCGGGGTCGTCTTCGAGCACCTCGAGGATGCGTCCCCGCAGCGCGGGTGTGGTGCCCCGAGCGGCGAGTCGCTCCAGCAGGTCGGCCAGCGGCTGCCCCCCCTCCGCCTCGTCGAGCGCCCGGAGCGCCTCGGCGCGCACGGCGGCTCCCCGATCGAGCCCCTCGAGCAGGGCCGCGGCACGGTGGACGTCGCCTGCGAGCCAGCAGTGGCGCAGCTGCTCGCGCACGTCGCCGCGCGCCTCGAAGGTGGCGGCCGCGCGCCGGTGGAGCTCCGGTACCAGGTCGGGGCGCGCCTCGAGCAGGCGGTGCAACAACAGGTCGCGGAAGAAGGCGTGGTAGCGGAAGCGGCGGCCCTCGGCGTCGAGCGGCACCAGGAAGAGGTTGCGGCGCAGCAGCTCCGCGATCCGCGCACCGGCCTCCCGCAGCCCGGTGACGGCGGCGGCCAACTCCGTGTCGAAGCTCTCGAGCACGGCACTGAGCAGCAGGAAGTCCTGCACGGGCTGCGGCTGGCGCATCAGCACCTCCTCGGTGAGGTACGCCAGGACGAAGCGGTCGGTGCCCGCGAACAGGCCGATGAAGGCGCGCGCGTCCTCGCGCCCCTGCAGGGACAGGGCCGCGAGTTGGAGGCCGGCGGCCCAGCCCTCGGTGCGCAGCACTAGCTCCCTGACGTCCTCCTCGGGGAGCCGAAGGTCCAGCGACGCCAGCAGCTCGGCGGCCTCGTCGTCCGTGAAGCGCAACTCCTCGGAGCGCACCTCGCTGAGCTCGTCCGCCACGCGCAGGCGCGCCAGCGGCAGGGGAGGGTCGACGCGCGTGGCGACCAGCAACCGGAGCTGGGCCGGGGCGTGGTCCAGCAGGAAGCGCAGCAGCTCCATGACCCGCTCGTTCTGCACGTCGTGGAGGTCGTCCAGCACCAGCACCAGCGGCGCCTCGTTGAGGGCGATGTCGTTGACCACGGTGATGAGAGCGGCCTCGAGATCCTCCCCCACGAAATCGCCCAGCTCCCGCAGGCTGTCGTCGCGTTGCTGCAGCGTGGCGACGAGGTGCCGCAGCAGGCGGCGCGGGGCGTTGTCGCCCTGGTCGAGTGAGAGCCAGGCCACGCTGTGCCGCGTTCGCGCCAACCAGGCGGTCAGGGCGGTGGTCTTGCCGTATCCGGCCGGCGCCGACACGAGCGTCAGGCGGTGGCGCACACCGTCCTCGAGGAGGCGCACGACGCGCTCCCGCGCGGCGAGGCGCGCGCGCGGTGGCGGTGGCGACAGCTTGGTGGTGAGAATGGCGTGGGGCACCGGGGGCTCCGCGACCGGCGGGGCGGGGGCTCCGCGGACGCCACGCCAGTATACGGCGTGCGCGGCGCGCCTCGGGTGCCCGACGGCGGCCGGCCCTGCCGCCCGGTCCGGCGCCGTCGACGAGGTCCCTCGCCGCGATTGGCCCCGCGAGGTCTGCTACACTCGTGGTCGTCATGGGAAGGCCGTGGGCGCTCGCGCGCCCGCAGGACGAGGCGGGGCGCGGCGCCCACCGCCCCCGCATCCACCGAGGAGGACAGCGTGCAGAGCGCAACCGCGTCCGTCGTCGAGACGCCCGTCACCACCGAGCCCAACAACGCGCGCGTGTTGAGCGTCTACGGCATGATCCTCGGCATCGGCGGCAGCCTCTTCGTGGTGCTGTTCTGGGCCATAGGCGCCGCCCTGCTCATCACCGACAACGGCGGGCAGATCAACGAGCTCGCGCTGCGTGGCGCCTGGCTGTGGCTGTTCTACGCCTACCCCTTCGTCGCCCTGATCTTCTCGGCCGTGTCCGTCGGCCTGTACATGTTGCGCCGCAACCTCGAGGCCGTCGGCGCCTCGATGACGCCCCTCGGCCTGGTGGTGCTGTACTTCCTGGCCCTCCACCTGCTCCGCTGAGGCGTCGGCGGCCGTGGCCCGGGCGTCGGGGCCGCGCGGCCGCGGCTGCTAGACTCGGTCACGTCGCACCCCCGCTGTCGGAGGAGCTGCCGGGCACGCCGCCCGTGCGAGGCCGCCTGGTCCGCCTGCGGGAACAGCTACGTCCGAGCCGCCGATGGGAGGCAGCATGAGACTCCGTTACCTGGGACACTCCGGCATCCAGCTTCGCGACGGTGAGCACGAGGTGGTGGTGGACCCCTTCATCACCAACAACGGCAAGACTCCGGTGGGCCTCGAGGAGCTCGAGCCCGAGGTCATCGTCCTCAGCCACGCCCACGGAGACCACTACGGCGACACGCCGGCGCTCGCCGAGCGTAGCGGCGCCACCGTGGTCTCGAGCGCGGAGATCGCGGGGTACGTGGGGCAGCGCGGCATGAAGGGGCACGGCATGAACATCGGGGGGCACCACGCCTTCGCGTTCGGGCGCGTCGGCTTCACCCCCGCCTGGCACTCCAGCTCCTTCCCGGACGGCACCTACGGCGGAATGCCGATGGGGATCCTGCTCGACATGGGCGGCGTGCGCATCTACCATGCGGGCGATACCGCGCTGTTCAGCGACATGCGGCTCATCGGTCGCAAGGGGCTGGACCTGGCACTGGTACCGATCGGTGACAACTTCACCATGGGGCCGGATGACGCCCTGGAGGCGGTGAAGCTCCTGGCGCCGAAGCGTGTCATCCCGGTGCACTACGACACCTTCCCCGTAATCGAGCAGGACGCGAACGCGTTCAAGGCGCGGGTCGAGCAGGAGACGGACGCCGAGTGCCTGGTGCTGCAGCCGGGCGATGGCCTGGAGCTGTAGGGCGCCGATTCCAGGTGCCCGGGCGGCCGGGGGAGGTGCCGCGCCGCGCCGCCACGCGGCCGGGTAGAGTGGGGTACGGTACACGAAACCAGCTGGCGGCCGCCACTCAGCGTCGGCGATCGCGCTCGCCGGAGGGGACGGGATGAACGCCCAGAACGACGAACCCGGCTTCGTACCGGAGGGGTACGGGGTCGCCCACAAGCTTGGGTCCGGGCAGACGTCCCACGTCTACCTGGCGCGGCACCCGGAGTTCGGCTCGGTGGCCCTCAAGCTACCGCGGGCCGAACTGCAGGCGCGCCCCGTGCTGCGTCGCATGTTCGAGAACGAGGTGCAGATCACCGTCAAGCTCGACCACCCCAACGTGGTCACCGCCTACGACGGTTTCCCGACGGGTGCGCGGGCGTTCCTCGCCCTGGAGTACTGCGCCGGTGGGACGCTCGACCAGCGTTTGCTGGAGAAGGGGCGTCTCGCCCTCGACGACGCCTACGATCTGGTCCTGGACGTGACCCAGGGGCTGGCTTACACCCACGAGCGCAGCGTGCTGCACCGCGATGTCAAGCCGGCCAACGTCTTCCTGACCGCGGAGGGCAGCGCCAAGCTGGGGGACTTCGGCACCGGCGTGTTCCAGGCCGACGACGCCCAGGAGCGCGTGGGCACCGCCTTCTACATGGCGCCGGAGATCTTCGAGGGGGGCCGCGCGACCGTCCGGGCCGACGTCTACAGCCTCGGGGTGCTGGCCTACGAGGTCGTGTCGGGGGAGCGCCCTTTCGTGGGAGACACCTACGACAGCCTGATGGTGGCGCACCTCTCCGGCATCCCGCGCGATCTCATGGTGCTGCGCCCCGAGCTGCCGCGCTCGGTGGTACGCGTCATCACGCGCGCCATGGGCCGCGACGCCGCCAAGCGCTTCGGCAGTGCCCGCGAGTTCTTGACGGCTTTCCGTCAGGCCAGCGGGCGCCACTCCGAGCCCGAGCCGGAGCCCGAGGCGGAGGCCGCCCGGCCCCTCACGGGCCGCGCCAGCCGCACCCCGCGCGCGAGCCAGAAGGCCGATGGTGAGGCAGACGGTGGCAAGGGTGGGCTGTTCGGCTGGTTGAAGCGGCGTAAGGATTGACACGGGGCCCGGGCGCCGCTGCGTGCTCCGGCCTTCACTCCGGCGCCGCTCGGCGCGATAGGCTCAATTCTGACTGCGTTACTCGACATTGTCGGGGCGGACGCTTATACTAAAACTCGGAACGAGTCCTAGAAAGGACCGACACCGACCCCCGCTTCCACACGAGGTGACCCGTGCCTGACCAGACGCTCGAAATCCGCGACCTCCACGCCCGCATCAAGAACGGCGATGCCATCCTCCACGGCGTCGATCTGCTCGTCCCGCGCGGCGAGGTGCATGCCCTGATGGGCCCCAACGGCTCCGGCAAGTCGACCCTCGCCAAGATCATCGCGGGCGATCCGTCCTACGAGATCACCGCCGGGGACGTCCTGCTCGAGGGTAAGAGCATCCTCGAGATGGAGCCCGACGAACGGGCCCGCGCCGGGCTCTACCTGGCCTTCCAGTATCCTGTCGAGGTGCCGGGCGTGTCCATTGCCAACTTCCTGCGCCTGGCGCTCAACGCCCGCCGCGGGGAAGACGACGAGATCGGCGTGATGGAGTTCTACCAGAAGCTCCAGCGCGCGGTGGAGGCGCTCGACTGGGACGAATCGATCCTCGAGCGCAACCTGCACGAGGGGTTCTCCGGCGGCGAGAAGAAGCGCAGCGAGATCCTGCAGCTGCTGGTGCTCGAGCCCAAGTACGCCATCCTCGACGAGACCGACTCCGGCCTCGACGTCGATGCGCTCAAGGTCGTGTCCCAGGGTGTCAACGCCGCCCGTGGCCCGGGCTTCGGCGCCCTGGTCATCACGCACTACCAGCGCCTGCTGAACTACATCATCCCGGACCGCGTCCACGTCATGGTGGGTGGCCGCATCGTCGATGCCGGGCCCAAGGAGCTGGCCATGGAGCTCGACGAGAAGGGGTACGAGTGGGTCCGGGAGAAGGTCGGAGCGTGACTCCGATGGCCCGCCCCGCCGCTCAAGAGACCCCCGAAAGGAGGGACGCATGTCGGACCTGAGACCCGTGAACCCCGATGCCGAGAAGCTCGAGGGGATGCAGCACACCGAGCAGTACGACTTCCAGATTCCCGAGAAGTACTTCTACAAGTCGGAGAAGGGCCTGGACAAGCGCGTCATCGAGAAGATCAGCTACCTCAAGGGCGAGCCCGAGTGGATGCTGAAGTTCCGCCTGCGCGCCCTCGAGATCGCCGAGAAGAAGGGGCCGCCGCGCTGGGGCCCGGACCTGAGCGGGTTGCGCTTCGAGAACATCTACTTCTACGTGCGCCCCAACGAACGCCAGGGCACGGTGGACAGCTGGGACGATGTCCCCGAGGAGGTACGCGAGACCTACCGGCGCCTGGGCGTGCCGGAGGCCGAGCAGCGCGTGCTGGCGGGCGTCGGCGCCCAGTACGAATCGGAGATGGTGTACCACAAGCTCAAGGAGGAGTGGGAGAAGAAGGGCGTCATCTTCCTCGACACCGACACCGGGTTGAAGGAACACCCCGAGGTCTTCAAGGAGTACTTCTCCACCGTGGTGCCGCCCGAGGACAACTACTACGCCGCCGTCAACAGCGCCGTGTGGTCGGGCGGGTCGTTCGTCTACGTGCCCGAGGGCGTCGAGGTGGGGGTGCCGCTGCAGGCCTACTTCCTGCTCAATGCCGAGAACATCGGCCAGTTCGAGCGCACCCTCATCATCGGGGCGCCCGGCTCGAAGTTCCACTACATCGAGGGGTGCACGGCGCCGGCCTACACCACCGACTCGTTCCACTCCGGCGTCATCGAGATCATCGCGCAGGACAACGCCAACGTGCGCTACTCGACCATCCAGAACTGGTCGCACAACGTCTACAACCTGGTCACGCAGCGCGCCCTGGTGCACGCCGGCGCGTCGATGGGGTGGCTCGACGGCAACCTCGGCTCCAAGGTCACCATGAAGTACCCGAGCTGCTACCTGGTGGGCGAACGCGCCCACGGTGAGGTCCTGTCCATCGCCTTCGCGGGCGACGGGCAGCACCAGGACGCCGGCTCCAAGATGATCCACGCCGCGCCGCACACCACCAGCAGCGTGGTGAGCAAGTCGATCTCCAAGGGCACGGGACGCAGCAGCTACCGCGGCCTGGTGCAGATCCATGAGGGCGCCGAGTACGCCCGCTCCAACGTCGAGTGCGACGCGCTGCTGCTCGACGATCATGCCAAAACCGACACCTACCCCTACATCGAGATCAACGAGAAGAGCGCGCACGTGGGACACGAGGCCACGGTCAGCAAGCTCGACGACGAGCAGGTGTTCTACCTGATGTCGCGTGGCCTGGCCAAGGACGAGGCCATGGCGCTGATCGTGCGCGGCTTCCTCGACCCCGTCGCCAAGGAGCTGCCCCTGGAGTACGCGGTGGAGCTCAACCGTCTCATCGAGCTGGAGATGGAAGGGAGCGTCGGCTGATCCACGACGCCGCCGCCCGGTCGCGCCGTGAGGCGCGACCGGGGTGTCGTCGTGGAGCCGCAACCACATGGCCACACTGACGGACAATCCCGCCCTCTCGATGGACGCCGTCGAGGCGCTGACGAAGCGCCACGACGAGCCCGATTGGTTGGCCGAGGAACGCCGCGCGGCGATGCGCAGCTACGCCGCCCAGCCGTTCCCCACCCAACGCGATGAGGCCTGGCGCTACACCCAGCTGCCGCGCTTCCGCTTCGACGGACTGCCGCTGGTGCGGGCGCCCCGCAGCCGCGAGGTGTCGGACCGCATCCGCATGCGCATCACCGACTCCGACGCGGAGGGGGTGCTGGTCCACAAGGGCAACGAGGTCGTCCACCGCGACTCGAAGATCACTGAGCAGGGCGTCATCTTCACCGACCTGCGCACGGCCCTGCGGGAGCACGAGGCGCTCGTGAAGGAGCACCTCTATCGGGTGGTGAACGCCACCCAGGGCAAGTACGCCGCGCTCAACGCCGCGTTGTGGGAGAACGGCACCTTCGTGTACGTGCCCCGGGACGTCGAGGTCGCCCTCCCGCTGGGCGCGTTCACCAGCGCCGACGCCGGCGGCATCGGTCTGGGGCGCACGCTCGTGGTGGTCGGGACCAACGCCAAGGTGACGTACCTCGACGAGTACACCTGCGAGCCCTTCGACGAGCGGCTGTTCTTCGACGCCGCCACGGAGATCGTGCTGGAAGACGGCGCCAAGCTGCGCTACGTGAGCCTCCAGAACTGGAGCCGCAACGTGGTGCACATGAACAAGATGCGTGCCCACCTCGGCCGCGACAGCCGTCTCGAGTCGTTGACGGTCAGCCTCGGGGCCGACGCGGCGCGCGCCGAGGTCGAGTCCCGGCTCGAGGGGCCCGGCGCGGAGAGCGAGATGCTCGGCCTCTACTTCGGCGACCAGGGGCAGCACTTCAACCAGTACACGCTCCAGCACCACGCCGCCGACCACGCCTTCTCGGACCTGCTGTTCAAGGGTGCGCTGCGCGACGCCAGCACCGCGGTCTACTCCGGCGTGATCGTCGTGGATCCGGGCGCCCAGAAGACCGACGCCTACCAGACGAACCGCAACCTGTTGCTCGACCGCGAGTCCGAGGCCGTCAGCATCCCACAGCTCGAGATCGCGGCCAACGACGTGAGGTGCTCGCACGGCTCCACCACGGGCCCGGTGCCGGAGGACCAGCGCTTCTACCTGATGAGCCGAGGACTGCGGCCCGAGGTGGCGGAGCACGTGCTGGTCACCGGCTTCCTCTACGAGGTCTCGAGCCGCGTGACGCTGCCCAAGGTGGCGGAGTACGTCGAGAGGGTGGTGCAGGCAAAGCTCGGCGTGCCGGGCGTCAAGGAGAAGCTGTGAGTGTGGGCGTGGCTCCCGGGGCGCGCGCATGACCGAGGTCGTGGTCGACGTCGGTGCCTCCGCGGACTTCCCCGACGGTGCCATCACGGCGGTGGAGGCCGCCGGACAGGCGTTGGTGATCGTGCGCCAGGGCGGCGAGGTGTTCGCGCTGCCCGACCGCTGCACCCATGCCCGCTACCCCCTCAACGACGGCGAGCTGCTCGACGGCAAGATCAAGTGCATCCACCACGGCGCCAGCTTCGACCTGCACAGTGGGCGCCCCACGCTGCCGGCCGTGAAGCCCATCAAGCTCTATCAGGCCGCCGAACGGGACGGGCGCGTGCTGGTAGCGATCCAGGAGGCGTGAGGCACACGGACGGGGGCGCATCATGCCGCCGCACCGCGGATGCTCGTGGCGGTCCGGCCCCGTCCGCGGGGCTCAGTGACCGAACGGCATCGAGGCCTCTTCCGCCTCCGGGTCGCCGGGCTCGAAGGTCTGCAGCAGCACGGTCACCCGTGCCTGGATGAAGTCCGGCGCCATCCCCTCGCTGGTCTTGAAGGTGACGCCCACGCGTGAGGCGTCCGCGCCCAGCTCGCCCGCCACCTGGCGCTGGATGTCGCGCCGTGTCGGACCCAGGCGCGGTTGGTCCAGAACCACCACGGCGGCGATGTTGACGATGTCGAAGGGTGCCGTCTGGTCGGCGACCAGCTGGTGCACCGTCTGCAGGATCACGCGGCTGTCCAGCCCGCGGTAGTTGGGGTTCGAGGGCGGGAAGTACTGCCCGATGTCCCCCATGGCGAAGGCGGCCAGGAGCGCGTCGGAGAGCGCGTGCAGCAGCACGTCGCCATCCGAGTGCGCGACCGTGCCGACCGGGCTTCCGTGGATGGTGACCCCACCGATCACCAGCGTGCGGCCCGGCGCCAACGCATGGGCGTCCTCGCCATATCCGATGCGAAAGCTCGCGTTCATCGCGCCATTCTATGCCGTCGCCCGGCGGCGAAGACCGCGCCGGCGTGCCCGATCGCCCCGTGCGACAATGGCGGCTGTGGCCCCGGCGGTAGGCGTCCTCACCCTCATCGGCATCACGGTCATCTGGGGCACCACCTTCGTGGTGGTCAAGGGCGCGCTGACCTTCATCCCCGTGCCGCTGCTGTTGGCCCTGCGCTTCACGCTCGCCGGGTTGCTTCTGAGCTGGGCGCCCTTCGATCGCCGTGCACTGCGACCGGCCCTGGTGCTCGGCGTGCTGTCCTTCGTCGGCTTCGCCACACAGACCCTCGGACTCGCCATCACGAGCGCCTCCAAGGCCGCCTTCATCACGGGCCTGAGCGTCATCCTCACGCCGCTGGTGGCGGCCGTCGGTTGGCGGCGCCGCGTCCACGGCCGCGCCGTGGTGGCGGCCATGGTCGCGCTCGGCGGGCTGGGCGTCATGACGCTGGGCGGCGGGGGGGTAGGCGGGATCAACGGCGGCGACCTGTGGGTCCTCGGCACAGCGCTGTCCTACGCGCTGTTCATCGTCTACCTCGGGGAGGTGGCCGGCAAGGTCTCCGCCCCCTCCCTGGCCGCCCTGCAGCACGTGCCGATGGCGCTGCTGGCGTGGCTCTGGGCGTGGCCGCAGCTAGGCGAGCTGCGTCACGTTCCCCTCGGCACCTTCCTCGCGATCGTCTACCTGGCGGCGGTCGCCACCGCGCTCGTGGCCCTGCTCCAGACCTACGCGCAGCGCGTCGTCTCCGCTCACGCGGCCGCGCTGATCTTCGTGCTGGAGCCCGTCTTCGCGGCCGTGTTCGCCTTCGCCCTGCTCGGCGAGCGCCTCGGCGTGCTCGGCTGGGTCGGGGGCGCGATGGTGGTGGCGGGGATGCTGATGAGCGAGCTGCGGCCGCGGCGCCGCCCGATCCCCTCGGGGCACCCGGTGGCGAGCAGCCGCAGCGTATCCGACGGCGGCCGGGCGCAACGTGACCGGCCGGGCTGAGGTCTAGGCGGTGGGCGTCGTGGCCGCGCAACGTGCGCCGGCCAGGCACGAGGACGGGCCCCCACCCGCGATCGGCGGAGGGGCCCATCCTCGTTGTCGTGGCCCTCAGGAGGGCTTGGTGAGCTGCTCGACCACGCTGCGGTCCTCCAGCGTGGTGATGTCGCCGCTGAGCTCCTGCCCGGCGGCGACGTTGCGCAGCAGGCGCCGCATGATCTTGCCGGAGCGGGTCTTGGGCAGGGCGTCGGCGAAGCGAATCTCGTCGGGGCGGGCGATGGCGCCGATCTCCTTGGCCACGTGGCCGCGCAGCGCCTCGCGCAGCTCGTCGCTGGCCTTTCGGTCCCCCTCGAGCGTCACGAACGCGACGATGGCCTGCCCCTTGATCTCGTCGGGACGCCCCACCACCGCCGCCTCCGCGACGGCCTCGTGAGACACCAGCGCCGACTCCACCTCCATGGTGCCAAGGCGGTGCCCGGAGACGTTGACCACGTCGTCGACGCGCCCCATGATCCAGAAGTAGCCGTCGGCGTCGCGGCGCGCGCCGTCACCTGCGAAGTAGACGTGCGGGATCTCCCCCCAGT
This sequence comes from uncultured Trueperaceae bacterium, assembly GCA_963739805.1. Classification (GTDB taxonomy): domain Bacteria; phylum Deinococcota; class Deinococci; order Deinococcales; family Trueperaceae; genus CAVUBJ01. The sequence goes on along the minus strand of CAVUBJ010000009.1, from coordinate 878,628 downwards.
ACTGATTGCGGTAGCGGTCGTCGTCGCCGTAGACGGTGCGCAGCATCGCGGGCCAGGGGCGGCGGATCACGAGGTATCCGCCCTCGTCGGCGCCCACCTCGGCGCCGTCCGCGGACACGACCGCGGGATCGACCCCGAACATCGGCACCCCGGCGGAGCCCGGCTTGGCATCGTGCACGCCGGGGAGCGTCGTGATCATGATGCCGCCCGTCTCCGTCTGCCACCAGGTGTCCACGACCGGGCAGCGCTCGCCGCCGATCACCCGCCGGTACCACATCCAGGCCTCCGGGTTGATCGGCTCCCCCACGGTCCCGATGAGGCGCAGGCTGGAGAGGTCGCGCCCCGCGGGGTACTTCTCGCCCAGCTTCATGAACGCGCGGATGGCGGTCGGGGCGGTGTAGAAGACCGTCGCCCGGTAGCGCTCGATCAACTCCCAGAAGCGGTCGGGCGCCGGGTGCGTGGGGGCGCCCTCGTACATGATCTGCGTGGCGCCGTTGGTCATCGGTCCGTAGACGATGTAGCTGTGCCCCGTCACCCACCCCACGTCCGCGCTGCACCAGAAGACGTCGTTCTCGCGCAGGTCGAACACCGTGCGGGTCGTCAGGTAGGTGTAGGTCTGGTAGCCGCCGGTGGTGTGCAGTACGCCCTTGGGCTTGCCGGTCGAGCCCGAGGTGTAGAGGATGTAGAGCGGGTGCTCACTGTCCACCGGCTCGGCGGGGCAGGCGTCGGAGGCATGGCGCATGAGGTCGTGGTACCAGTGGTCCCGCCCGGGCTCCATGCTCACGTCGTTGCTCGCCCGCCGCACGGTGATGACGGTCGTGACGCTGGCGCAGCTCTGCAGCGCTTCGTCGACCGCGGGCTTGAGGGGTAGCACCCTGCCGCGCCGGTAGCTACCGTCGGCCGTGATGACGGCCTTGGCCTCGGCATCGACGATGCGGTCGGCCAACGCCTGGGCGCTGAAGCCGCCGAACACCACCGAGTGGGTGGCGCCGATGCGGGCGCACGCCAACATGGCGACCGCCGCCTCGGGGATCATGGGCATGTAGATGGCCACGCGGTCGCCCTTGGCGACGCCGCGGGCCTTGAGCACGTTGGCGAACTTGCTCACCTCACGCAGCATGTCGCTGTAGGTGAACACCCTTCGGTCGCCCGGCTCGCCCTCCCAGAAGAACGCCACCTTGTTGCCCCGGCCCCGCTCCACCTGCAGATCGAGGCAGTTGTACGCGAGGTTGGTCTTGCCACCGACGAACCACTTCACGAACGGCTCGTCCCACGACTGAACCTTCTGCCACGGCTCGAACCAGTGCAGCTCGGAAGCCACCTCGCCCCAGAAGGTGTCCGGATCCTCCAGGGATTGCCGGTAGCGGCGCTCGTACTCCTCGACGCTGTTGATGCGCGCTGCGTCTCGGAACGCCTTGGGCGGTGCGAAACGGCGCGTTTCCTGAAGCACGGACTCGATGTGCTCGGACATGCTTCCTCCCCTGCTCGGCTCGAGATGTCCGTCGACGGGACGGGGCTTGGGTGTCGTGCCCCGGAGCATACCCCAGGCGCGCGAGACGCTTCAATTTGGTGCAGTAGGCCGCCTCATCGCCGCCACAACCTCCGCCGCGGCAGGCGCCACCACCCCGCGGTGAACACGACGAACACCGTCACCACCTCGAGGCGGCCGGCGTACATGTCGAAGGTGAGCAGGGCGCGGCTGAGCGGATGGAGCTCCGCGAAGCTGAGCATCGGCCCGACGTGGGCGAGCCCGGGGCCGATGTTGCCCAGGCAGGCGATGGAGGCCGTGAAGGCCGTCACGAAGCCCTCGCCAAGCATCACCAGCGCCGCCGTGCTGGTGGCGAAGAGGCCGATGTAGAGGGTGATGAACGCAGCCACCGCGCGCAGCACCTCCTCGGGGACGACGCGCCGGCCCACGCGCACCGGCAGCACCGCCCGCGGGTGGAGGGCGCGGCGCACCTCGCGCGCCGTGTTGCGGCCGATGATGAGCCAACGCACCACCTTGATGCCGCCCCCGGCGGACCCCGCGCTACCGCCGATGAACATCACGATCAGCAGGATGGTCTGGGCGCGCTCCGGCCACTGGGCGAAGTCCGCCGAGGCGTAGCCGGTGGTGGTCATGATGCTCAGCACCTGGAAGAAGCCGTGCCGCAGCGCGCCGCCCCAACCGTAGGTGCCCAGCAGCAGCGCCGCGAGGGCCAGCGAGGCGATGGTGGCGATGAGCACGTAGGCGCGGAACTCGGCGTCCCGCAGGATCTCCATGGGCCGGCCCACCACCCCGCGGTACAGCAGGGCGAAGTTTGCGCCCGCGAAGAGCATGAACACGCACGCCACCCAGTCGAGCGCCGGGTTGGCGTAACCCTGGAAGCTCAGGGCGTTGGGGCTGAAGCCCCCGGCCGCCAGGGTGGTGAAGGCGTGGGCCACCGCGTCGAACAGGCCGAGGCCGGCCAGCATGTAGCCGCTGATGCACAGTAGCGTGAGCGCCACGTACACCACGACCACCGCGCTCGCCGTGCTGCGCAGGCGCGGCGTGAGGCGCTCCTCGGTGGGGCCTGGCGCCTCGGCGAAGAAGAGCTGGCGCCCCGCGATGGCGAGTTGCGGGAACACGGCGATGAAGATCACCAGGATGCCGATGCCCCCCACCCACTGCGACAGCGCGCGCCACAGGAACAGGCTCGAGGGGAACAGCGCGAAGTCCGTGAGCACCGTCGCGCCCGTGGTGGTGAACCCGCTCATGGACTCGAACATGGCGTTGAGGGGGCTGAAGCCCGCGGTGACCACGTAGGGCAGCGCGCCCACCGCGGGGACGGCCAACCACGACAGCAGCACGGCGATGAGGGCCTCGCGCCGCGTGGGCTCGGCGTTCGGTGCGCCGACGGCGCGCAATGCCAGGCCCAGGGCGCCACCCACCATGGCCGCGATGAGGAAGCCGCCGATGGGCTCCGTGGCGAGCATGGCGTAGAGAGCGAAGACCAGCATGACGCCGGCCAGCGCGAGCAGGCCGGTGCCGATGATGTAGGGAGCGAAGCGGCCGCGCATGCCTCAGGCCGGCACGGAGCGACGGTCCTCGAGCCAGCGCTCGACGGCGCCGACGTTGTCCGGCGTGGTGACGATGAACAGGTGATCGCCGGCGCGGATGAGGGTGTCCCCGTGGGGAACGAATACGGTGTTGTCGCGCTGTATCGCGACGATCAGGCTGTCGCGTGGGGCCCCGAGGTCGCGTACCCGGCCACCCTTGCAGTTGGGCGGGTAGCTCAGCTCCATCACCTCGGCACGATCCTCGATGGTGGCGAGGTGGTCCACCTCGTCGACGCGCAGCCAGTTGAGCACCTCCTGCACGGCGGCCGCCCGCGGGGTCAGCGGGGAGTCGATGCCGACGCGCTCGAACAGGTGGCGGTTGCGCGCCCGGCCGACGCGGGTGATGACCTTGGGGATGCCCAGGTGCTTGCTCAGCAGCGACACCAGCAGATTCTTGCCGTCGTCGTCGGTGACCGCGACCATCACGTCGGCGTCCTCGATGCGCTCCTGCTCGAGCAGCTCGAGATCGGTGCCGTCCCCGCGCAGCACCAGGGCGTGCGGCAGCCACTGCGCGAGCTTGTCGCAGCGTTCCTCGTTCTGCTCGATGATGGTGATGTTGGCGCGGTCGGGTGCGAGCTGCTCCGCGACCATGAAGCCTACGTTGCCGCCCCCGACGATGGCCACGTTGAGCGAACGCTTGCGCGGCGCGAATCGCCGCTCGAGCTCGCGCATGCGGTCGGTGGTGCCCATGAACACGACCTTGTCCCCCGCCTCGAGGGCGGTGGTTCCCGACGGGATGGAGAATCGGTCGCCATGGATCGCTCCCGCGACCAGCACGCCGTTGGGAAGGCGGGCGTCGCCCAGGGCCACGCCCAGGAAGGGGTCGTCCGGCTCGAGCCGGTACTCCAGCATCTGGATCCGCCCCCCCGCGAAATCGGCGCTGTCCACCGCGCGGGGCACGCGCACGATGTCGGCGATCTGGTGCGCCAGCGTGCGCTGCGGCCAGAGCACGCGGTCGATCACCAGCCCGATCGCCTCGAAAGCCCCGCGCTTGGCGAACGCGTCGACGTAGCGCTGGCGGGTGACGAACGCCATCGTCTCCACCGCACCCAGCCCCTTGGCGGCCAGGCAGGCCAGGACGTTGACGTCGTCGTTGGTCGTGCACGCCACGAAGGCGTCGGCCCGGCCCACGCCCGCCGCGTGGAGGTCGCCCGGGTCCGCCCCGTTGCCCCGCACGAACTGGACGTCGAGGCTCTCGAACGAGATCTCCCGATCGGGATCCATGTCGACGACGGTCACGCTGTGGGAGCGGTGGAGGGACTCCGCGATGAGGGCACCGATCTCCCCGCCGCCGACGACGATGACGTTCATAGCTGCAGACATTAAAGCACGGGGCCGCGCGCCGCCGCGGGTCCGATGCCCCACCGACCGGGCGGGCGTGTGCCGGCGCGGCTCACGCGCGCCGTCGGCGCAGCAGCACGGCGGCGGCCGCCAGCGCGTAGACGGCCAGGGCAGGGAGGTACAGCCCCCCGTAGCGCACGAACGGCGTGCGGTCGTCGAGCAGCGCGAAGCGCCCCACGAGCGTCGAAGGCAGGTGCCGGGCCAGGCGCTCCGTGACTGCCCCGCGCGGGTCGATGACCGCGGTGATGCCGTCGTTGCCCGCACGCAGCAGGTAGCGGTGGGTCTCGATGGCCCGCATGCGCCCCATGTCGAAGTGCTGCTGCGCCCCGTTGCCGCGGGAGAACCAGGCGTCGTTGGTGATGTTGACCAGCAACCGCGCCCCGTCGGCCACCATGCGCCGGGCCACCTGCGGGAACACGGACTCGTAGCAGATGTAGGTGGCGACCGGCCCCTCCGGTGTCTCCAGGGGAGTGGGCCCGGCCCCCGGCGTGGTCCCGGCCAGCATCGGGAGGTGCAGGAGGCCGAAGACCGCCCGGTACAGCGGTGCGGCGGTCTGCAGCAGCGGCCAGCGCTCGCCGAACGGCACCAGGTATGCCTTGTCGTAACGGCCCAGGATCTGCGCCCCGGCCAGGCTGTAGGCGCTGTTGTAGCTTCGCCCGCCGTCGTAGGCACGGCCCCCCACGATGAAGGCGCTGCCCGGGGCGCTCGCCTGGATGGCGTCGCGCAGGCCCTGTGCCCGCATGCCCTCCAGCCCGTAGCCGAGCACCGCGCCCTCGGGCCAGATGACGAAGGTGGCGCGCGTCTCAAGCGCAGCGACCGCGCGGCGGCTGAGCTCGAGGTGCACGTCGACGTCCTGGGTGGGGGAGATGGCGCGCCCGAACGGGTCCACGTTCCCCTGCACCAGCACCGCCGTCTCCGTGGCCTCGGGCAGGGGCGCCCGCAACGCCCGCCCGCCCGCCAGGAAGGCCCCAGCGACCAGGAGCGAGCCGAGCGCGGCGGGCAGCCAGCGCGGCAGCCGGCGTCGAGGGCGGCCGCCGCCCGGCGCGGCCGGCGCCACCCGCACGAAGGGCGCCGCCAGCAGCGCGGCCGCCGCCGTGGTGAGCAGGCCGAGGCCGTAGGTGCCGACTACCGCGCCGAGCTGCGCCACGGGCGTGTCCAGCCACAGGTAGCCGAGCGTGCCCCAAGGGAAGCCGAGGTACCCCTGGGTGCGTAGCCACTCCATCAGGATCCACAGCGCAGGGAGCAGCCACAGCGTGCCGGCGCCGCGCCCGCCCAGGATGCGGGAGGCCCAGGTGACGGCTCCCCAGAACAGGCACAGCACCGCCACCAGCAGGGGGAAGAGCACCCAGAAGAAGGGGCCGAGCATGTCGCTTCGGGAGAAGCTCAGCGGCAACCAGAAGATGTACAGCCCGAAGAAGGTGAGGGCGAAGGCCGCGCCCAGCTGGAAGGCGCGCCGAGGCGTGGACGCCGACGCCACCAGGGCGAACAGGGGCACCAGGGCGAGGGCCGCCGGCCACAGGCCGGTCGGAGGCAGTGCCACGGTGAGCAGGGCGCCGCAGGCGGCCGCGGTCAGCAGGGCGAGCATGCAGACGAGCCTAGCACCGGGCGCTCAGCCGCTCGCGAGGAGGGCACACACCAGGGCCACGCGCTCCAGGGTCTCCCGCACGCGGATGTGCTCGTGCCGGGCATGGGGACCGGCACCGACGGCGCCGAGGCCGTCCAGGGTGGGGGTGCCGATGGCCGAGGTGAACGATCCGTCGGAGCCTCCGCCGACCACGGCACCCTCGAGCTCCAGGCCCAGCGCCCGGCCCGCCTCGCGCGCCTCGTGCCACAGCGCCTCGTTGCCCTCCGTGCTCTCGAGCGGGGGGCGATTGAGCCCCCCGGCCACGCTCATCTCGACGCGCGCGTCCCTCGGGTGGTAACCGTGCACGGCGCGCTCCACCCGTTCGGCCTCGGCCAGGCCGAGCACGCGCAGGTCCACCTCCGCGCTGGCCCGCTCCGCGATGACGTTTCCGGTGGTCCCCCCCGACGCCACTGTCAGGTTGACGGTCGTACCGCGCACCTCGTCACCGAGATCCTCCACGTAGAGCAGGAAATGCGCCAGCTCGCGCAGCGCACTCGCGCCCTCCGCGGGGTTGTTGCCGGCGTGGGCGCTGCGCCCCAGGAAGGCGACCCGGAACTGCCCAACACCCTTGCGTCCGACCTTGATCGCCCCGTCCTCCCGGCCCGGCTCCAGCACCAGCACGCGCTCGTGTTCCCGGGCCTGGGCCTCGATGGCCTCCCGGGAGCGGTGGCTCCCGGTCTCCTCGTCGGAGGTGACCAGCAACGTGACGGGGCCGCGCAGGCTGCGGCCCGCCTCGCGGGCGAGGCGCACGGCGTGTACGGCCGTGGCGATCCCCGCCTTCATGTCCAACACGCCCGGGCCGTAGACGGCGTCGCCCTCGCGGCGCCACGGCATGTCCTGCAGGGTGCCGGCCGGCCATACCGTGTCGTAGTGACACAGCAGGAGCGTGCCGGGGCCGTCGTGACTCCCCGTCCGGGCGGTGAGCATGTCGCCGACGCCGTCGGCGGCGCCGCGCGCGACCGACCAGCCGTCGCCGCGCAGCAGCTCCGCCAGGTGGTCGGCAAGTCGGTTGGCGCGGGCGACGTCCCTGGTCGGGGATTCGAGGCGCACCAGCGCCTCCAGGGTGGCCAGGTAGGCGTCCTCCTGGCGACCTGCGAGCTCGGTCAGGGTCGGCGAGTCCATGGGCCCATGCTACGACGCGCCGGAAGGCCCCCTGCCGGGGCGTGCGCGGCCCGCGCGCCTCCGCGGGAGCTCTTCAGCGCCCCTCGGCGACGACCGCGGGCGGCGGCTCGAGCTCGCCGAGATGCTCGCGCCAGAGGTCCTCGGCCAGCTGCCGCACGGTGGGCTCGTGGGTGGTGCGCGCGTAGCTGTAGCCGATCCGCAGGTCCGATGCGGCCGCGTCCGGATCCACCGAGCGGGCGATCTGGAAGCGCGATAGGTACACCTGGGCCAGCAGGACATCCCGCATCCGTTGGGGGCGCACCGCGTGCAGATCCACCAGGGCGTCCTCGAACGCGACCATGGCGCCGCGCACATCGCCGCGGTCGGCCAGCGACTTGCCTCGCTTGAAGTGCTTGGCGGCGTTGTAGAGCAGCTCACGCATGGATACACAATCCTATCGCGCCGGCGCGCTCCGCGCGGCCGGACGGGCGGCCGGGCGGAGTCCGGGCGCCCGTCCCGTGAGGGGCCGATGCCCTACGGGCGCCCCGTGGCCGCGCGGGGCGCCGCCCCCAGGGCGCCGCGCGACCGCTCAGGGCCCCGCGCGGCCGGCGCGTTCCTCGGCCGTGCCTCCGCGCCGTTCGGCGAGCTCGGCACGGACGGCGGTATGCGCAGCGCGGGTGATGGGGTAGCGCAGGGTCAATACCAGGGCCACCAGGAACACGGCCGCGGCCACCGGGCCGGTCATGAGGCGGATGCCCCACACCGTGCCCGGTTGTTGCAGGGCCACACCCTGCTGGTAACCGAATAGCGAGGCGGCGATGGCGTTGGCGAACACGCCGATCGAGCCCGCCGTCTTCTGCCCGAAGGTGAACAGCGCGTACGCCACGCCCTCCCGCCTGCGGCCGCTGCGGGCCTCGTCGAACTCCACGACGTCCGGGAGCATGGCCCAGGGCAGCAGCATCACGGCGGACAGGCCGCAACCCGCGAGTGCGGTCAACAGCAGCAGGAGAGGGCCGATGCCGCCCGGTGGCACCGCCAGCACCATCGGCACCAGCGCCACCGCCAGCACCAGGAGGCCGGCCGCCAGCGCCGTGCGCTTGCTCCAGCGCGCGGAGACGGCTGTCCAGGCCGGGAAGGAGAGGATCGCGACGCCGAACAGAAGGCCAAGCAGAGGCGTCTGCTGGGGACCGGGGATGCGGAGCGCCGACTCCAGCGCGAAGGGGAGCATCGAGTTCACGATCATGATGCCGACCGTCGCGGCCACGAACAGTGCCAGCACCGTCCGGAAGCCCGGCACGGCGAGGACCTCGCGCATGTCGCGCCAGCCCGACCCGGTGCGGGGCGCCTCGGGCCGCCTTCGTGGCTCAGGTACGGCCGCGTACATCACCAGGTAGGCGCCGCTGGTGAGCACGGCGAACAGGCCGCCCATGCGCACCCACCCGGCGGGTCGGCTGCTGGCCAACACCCCGCCCGGGAAGCCCGCGAGGACCAGGAGCGGCGGCAGCGCGACGGCCAGCAGCGACGCCAGGGTGCCGAACGCGATGCGGAAGCTCGACAGCGTCGTGCGCGCGTCGTAACCGCGGGCCAGCTCGGGCGTCAGGGCCATGTAGGGCACTTGCACCACCGTGTAGAGCAGGGAGAAGGCGAGGAAGGCCGCCAACGCCAGGGCGAAGGCCGCGGCGGGGTGTGCCGCCGGGAGCCACCACAACGCGGCGAAGGCCGCGCCCAGGGGGACCGCCCCCCACAGGATGAACGGCTTGCGGCCGACGCGCAGCTTCAGGCGATCCGAGGCTACGCCCATCACCGGGTCCAGCGCGGCATCGAAGACGCGGCCGATCACGAACACCAGCCCCGCGCGGAACGGCGGCATGCCGGCGATGTTGACCAGGTAGTACAGCAGCCAGGTGTTGACGGCCACGAAGGACAGGGACGCCCCGACGTCCCCGACGCCGTACCCGAGCCGAAGCGACAAGGCGAGCCGTTCCCCCTGCGCCGACGGCGCGGGGTCGGGCCGATGCGGCCGCTCCGGCACGCCGCTCAGGCCACCGCCTCCACCCGGTCGCGGCCGCCCTCCTTGGCCCGCAACAGGCCGCGGTCGGCGGCCGCGATCCAGCGGCGCAGGGTGTCCTCCCCCTCGGGAACGCTGCCGCCCGCGATGCCGGCGGAGAGGGTAAGGGGCCATTCGATGGGACGCAGGGACTGGGACCGCAACTCCTGGCGGATGCGGCGCACCACCTCGGCGGCGGTGGCGCGATCGGCGTTCACCAGTAGGACCAGGAACTCCTCGCCGCCCCACCGGAAGGCGAGGTCGCCCGATCGCAGGTTGCGCTCCAGGATCATCGACAGCTCGCGCAGCGCGCGGTCCCCTGTGGCGTGGTCGTAGAAGTCGTTGACGCGCTTGAAGAGGTCTATGTCGAGCATGGCGACCGACACCGGCGCGCCGTGCTCGTGTGCGTAGGCCACGACCGGTGGGGTGCGGACGTCGAACCCCCGCCGGTTGAGCAGGCCCGTCAGCGGGTCGGTGATCGCCTGCGTCTGCCAGGCCGCCTGGTCCAGGGCCTGTTGGATGCGACCCGCGAGGAACGGCGCTATCGCGTCGAGCACGTTGCCGTTCTGCGGGTGCTGGTCGAAGTACAGACGGCCCACCTCGGTGCCGGCCGTGACCAGCGGGAAGGCGTAGCCGTTGGCGCTACCCGCGCGCAGGTTGCCGTCGGCGTAGACCTCGACGCCGCGCACGCCGTCGATGCGCTGGGCCAGGGCCGCGACCAGCTCCTTGAGGGTGCCGAGGGCGCTGTGCTCCTCGGGCCTGACCGTCATGATGCGATTGAGCAGGTCGCCCCAGGCCTTGAGCTCGACCTCCGCCTTGATGCGCCGCCTGCGGTCCGATAGGAGCAACAGCATGATGGCGGCGAACTGGAAGTACGCCAGCAGCAGCACCATAGAGACCGTGAACGGTTTGCCCGCCTGACCGCTCTGGTAGAGCAGGGTCAAGATCAGTGCCGTGGTCGCCTCCAAACCCAGGATGGCGCTGGCGGCCGCCCACAACCCGGCGCTGTCGGCCTGCAGCTCCATCGACGTGCCGACGGCCAGGAAGGCGTACGGCAGCAACCACAGCACGTGGAAGCCGTGGGTGAGGCCGGGCACGGTGAAGAGCCAGCTGAACACGCCGGCCGTGAGGGCGCGGACGAAGAACCCGAGGGTCCAGAGCAGGCGGCCCTCGGAGGCTCGCCCGCGCAGCGCCGCCTCGAGCGCGGGGAGGGTGACGAGCACCAGCAGGCCCTCGACGAGCGGGAAACGCAGCTCGACGGTGCGGGGCGCGTCCTGGGTATAGAGCCACACCAGCAGACCGATGGCCGGCAGGAAGGGCAATGTGAGGCTTTTGGGGATGCGCTTGCCGGGGATGGCGATCAGCGCAAGCAACCAGAACAGGCTTCCCCCGTAGGCGGCCAGGTCGGTGAGCGTGGTCGGCAGGTTGTGGCCCGACAACCGGATGATGGCCCAGGCGATCTCCTCGATCGACCATAGGGCGCTGCCGACGGCCGCCAGTCGCCACGCGATGCCGCTCGGGCGCGCGGAAACGATCACCGCCGTGAGCGCCAGCGCGCCGAGGGGGAGGCTCACCACGGCGAACCTCGGAAGTACCGAGGCGAACGAGACCAGGACGACGAAGAACGCCAACACGGCCAAGGTCTGTCGCTTCACGGTTGCGCCCCCCGTTCCTGTGCCCCCCTGGTCGGGCGACATTCGCCCAAGCACCGCCACGTCCGCGACCGACGTCAGGTCAAGGTTGGGGCGATTGTACCGGACGCCAAGTGCGCGGCGGCCGCGAGGCCCGCCACACCGCGCGCCGCACGCACCGGCCGCCCCGGCCCCGCGCCGCCCGCACCGGCCGCCCGCCCGCACCGGCCGCGCCGGCCCGCACCGGCCGCGCCGCCCGCTGCCCGCCCGGAGGGCACCCCGTCTACACCCTATGCGTCCTTGGCGTCCGCCTTGGGGGACCGTCGTCGGTCTCGGCACCGGGCCAGCAGAAGGGCGCCTCCAACCCCGCCGCGGCGGCGTCCAGCGCCTCGGGCGGTGCGTAACTCAGCGCCCGCACGCCGCGATAGGCGCGCAGCGCCGCGTGGCGGTTGCCGTCGAGGTCGTAGAGCTGGCCGAGACGCGAGAGCAGGAACCCAGGCAGGTAGTACGGTCGATCGAAATCGCCGCGGCTGGCCGCTTCCAGGACCTCCAGCGCCTCGGCCCCGTGGCCGTGGCCGAGCAGCAGGTTGGCCTCGAGGTAGCGCGCCTCGGCGGAGTCGAGGCCGCGCAGCCGTTCGAGCACGGCCGCGGGATCCGCCGGATCCCCCCTCATGGCGTAATCGAGGAAGCCGCGCGTGCGGCTCTCGGCGTCCGGCCGCGGCCTGGGCGTCGGCTCGAGCCTTGCATGCTGAGCCAGCGCGTCGAGCAGCCACGGCACCTCGTCCACGCCCGCGAGCACGGCGACGCGTCCGCGCTGATCCAGGACCCGGCGCGCCATGGTCCGGCAGCGCGCGCGCAACCAGCCCGTGGCCGGCCCGTCGCCGAACGCCTGCTCCCGCTGCTCCTGGTAGTGGCGCACGGCCGGTACCAGCTCGTCGTGCACCCGGTCCGCGGAGAGGGCCTCGTCGAGGAGCCCTCGGACCGGACGCATGGCGGCCTCCGCCGGCTGCAGGCGGGCGGGTCCGTCCGCGAGCTGGGAGAGATAGCGCCGGAAGTCCGCCTCCGCGTCGGGGTCCTCGGGGGGCTCGCCGATCTCCAGCAGGCGCAGGTCGCGCGAGCGCGCCCACGGCACCGCCGCCATGGGCAGGGCGACCTCGGCGGTGTCCTGCCAGGCCGGCGCCTCGAGGGCCCCGGCGGGCAACGGCGCCAGCGCCACCACGTCCGGGCGGAATGCCGCCAGCGCCTGCCGGACGCTCACCGCGTTGTACGCCGGCATGCGGAGGTGGAACGGGCCCAGGAGCGGCACAACGGTCACCGTCGGGGCGTCGGGGGTGGGACCGGCTCGCATCATGAGGCCAAGGATATGGGCCCGGGCGCCCCACGCGCCGTCGGCGGCGAGACGAGCGGCGACCGCGGCCGAGGGGTGCGGAGACCGGCGCACGGTAAGCTGGTGCGGATGCCGGTGGACGGCGCGGGCGCACGGGCCCGCACCGTCTCCGCCACCGTCCGCCGCAGGCCCGCGGGCCCGCAAGGGGGCGCCGCCCATGACCATGAGGATGAGGATCGATGCTTCGAAACGACCGTAGTCCCGCCTGGCACCGAGACGTGAAGTGGTTGAGCGGCATCCTGCTCGTCGTCACCCTCGCTGCGGCCACGCTCGCGTTCAGCCTCGGCCAGCTCACGGTGCGCGACCGCGCCGTGCCCGTGCTCACGGATGTGCTGCGGATCACGCTGCTGCCCGGGGACGGCGGCGCGGATCTGTCGGTGCGCACGGGAGCCGCGTACCAGGCGGGGGAGCCGCTGATGCTGCTGCCCGGAGTCGAGGCGTACGCCGACCCCACGGAGCTGGGCACATTCACCGTGGACCAGGCCGTCAACCGCATCGCCGGTGTGCTTGCCGGCACCACCGTCGACGGGGGGCGCGCCGCCGCGCTGGCCCTCGTCAGCGATCCGACGCTCAGTAGTCAGCTCGAGCAGGCCTACGTGGGCCCCGTGCCGGCGTTGGTCCAGGCGGAGCTCGAGGCGCAGATGCTGCCGTCGGGCCTGGAGGACGGCTCGCGGTTGGCCGACTGGCGCACCCAGGCCGCCAACAAGCCCGGCGAGCCGGTGCAGCCCATCGTCGGTGTGTTCGTCTATGCCGACCCTAACCGGCTGGCGCGCCTCAACGATCGGCAGATCGGTGTGCTGGTGGTCTCGGGCCTGGCGCAGGCGCTGTTGCAGGACGGCCAGGCCGCGACGCGCGAGAAGATCACCAACTCCAACCTCCTGGCGCGCTACGACGAGGCCGTCGTGCAGGGGATCCCTGCCAGCCTGCACCAGCTCTTCGTGACGCTGCTCGTGGCGCAGCGCGACACCATAGCCTCCCGCCTGGCGGAGGCCAAGGCGGTGCTGGCCGGTGACGCGCAGAAGACCGACGAGTTGCGCGGGCTGCTGCCGTCGTCCCAGCTCGCGGGCCTCACCCCCGAGCAGGCCAACCGTGCGGTGCTCGACGCGCTGGCCCAGCGCAGCTACGACTCCGGTAGCGCCTCCGTCGTGGGCCTGCTCAATCGGACGGACCAGGCCGGCAAGCTCGAGCGTGTGGCGAGACTGCTCGATGCCGTCGGCGGCCGCGCCCATCGCCGCTACCTGACCTGGACCTGGATCTCGGGCCTCCTGGCCCTGCTGTTCCTGGTGCTGGTGTTGAGCTTCTCGACCGGCCTCTCGCGGCTGGTGAACGCCGGGCTGGCCACGGCCCTGGCCGCGGCGGGAGGCGCCTGGGCGTTCGACCGGCTCGGCACCGTGGCCGACCCGGCCGTGGCGCTGCCGGGCGGCGCCGCGCAGCAGGGCGTGTTGGGCAGCATCGCGAGCCTCGTGCGTTACGCGGCCGCCGCCGTGCCCCCGGACCTGTGGGAGCTGCCGCGTCGCAACCACCTGCTGGTCCTGGCTCTCGGCGGTGCGTTGATCGTGCTGGCACTGCTGTTGTGGCTGCTCCGTGGCGTCCGCCCGCGCCGCCGCTCCCTGCTTTAGGTGCCCGCGCCGCGACGCCGTGTGCCCGGGCGGGAGCCCCGCCCGGGCACACGGCGTCGGCGTTCGATGTCAGCCCTCGCGCTCGCTGCCCGTGCCGCGGGCGTCCGTGGGGTCGGCGGCCGCCCCCTCGCGTGCGTCCGTGGCGGCGTCGGCGGCCCCGCCGTGGGCATCGGACGCGTCCGTGCCGCCGCTGGGCGTGCCCCGCGGCGCCTCCCCCGCGGTGCTCGGCGGCGCGCTGGCCGCCGCGGCCGCCGGGGCGCGGCTGGCCGCCAGTAGGACGGACTCCAGGCGCCCCGCCATGGCGGACGGATTGGGGTGGATGCCCTCGAGCAACCATTGGGCCTCGAGGAGCTGCCGCAGGATGTCGGGCACGAGGGGGTCCTTTGGGTCCGCCGCCAGGCGGGCGGCCAGGCTCCGAAGGAGCTCGCTGCCGGGGTTGAGCTCCAGCACTCTGGGCGGCGCCCGGTACCCCTCCTCACTCAGGCGCCGTAGGCGCTCGAGTCCGGACGGCAGGCCCGGCGGCGCGCTCAGGCGCGCGGGGCTGCGGGTCAACACACGGCTCGCGCGGACCTCGGCCACGTCCTCCCCCAGGACCTCGCGGGCGCGTGCCAGCAGGCGGTCGAAGTCCGCACCGGTGGCGCCGTCGTCCGCGTCGCCCGGCCGCGCGCCCCCGTCCGCCTCCTCCGCTAGCGGAGGCAGCTCCAGGTCGGCCTCCGCCACGTCGCGCAGACGGTGCTCGCGGTAGCTCGACAGGCCCAGCGGGAGGAAGGCGTCCATCGGGTCGGTGAACAGCAACACCTCGAGGCCGCGGCGCCGCAACGGCTCCAGGTGGGGGCTCGTGGCCGCCGTCTCGGCGTCGTCCGCCTGCAGGTAGTAGATGTCGGACTGCGTCGGCGGCATGCGCTCGACGTACGCGGAGAGCGACACGGAGGCGGCGTGCGTCGATCGGAAGCGCAACAGCTCCGGCACGCGCTCGTCGACGGTTCCGTCGGTGGCCACCGCCTCCTTGAGGAACGGCGCGTACTGCTCCAGGAAGCGCTGGAAGCGCTCGGGATCCTCCTCGGGCAGGCGCGCGAGCTCCGCCAGCACGCGCTTGCTGAGGGCGCCGCGGATGCGCGAGAGCATGGGCGAGCTCTGCACGCGCTCGCGCGACACGTTCAGCGGCAGGTCCTCGGAGTCCACCACCCCCACCAGGAAGCGCAGCGAGCGCGGCAGTAGCGAGCGGTTGTGCTCCTCGATGAGTACCTTGCGGGCGTACAGCCGCAGCCCGTCCCCCTCGGGGTCACGTTGCAGCATCGGGTCGCGGCGGGCGGGGACGTAGAGCAGGGCGTGGAACTGCAGCGGCACGTCCGCCTGGTAGTGGATCGTGAGCAGAGGCGCCTCGGCGCCGAAACGCAGCTGCTGCAGGAAGGCCGTGTGTTGCTCCTCCGTCACGTCGGCGGGACGCTCGCGCCACAACGCGGTCTGCTCGTTGGCCTGCCTCCAGGGCTCGTCGCCCGCGTGGTGCACGTAGATCGGGAAGGGGACGTAGTTGGAGTGCGCCCGCACCACGTGCGTCAGGCGCTCCGGGTCGAGGAACTCGCGGGCGTCCTCGCGCAGGTGCAACCTCACCTCTGTTCCGCGCGGCGGCGCGCCCTCCCCCTGGTCGACCGGGCCGACGGTGAACCCGCCCCGACCGTCGCTGCGCCAGTGGGCCGGCGCCTCCTCCGGATCGAGGCTGCGGGAGACGACCTCGACCTCGTCGGCGACCATGAAGACGCTGTAGAAGCCGACGCCGAAGCGGCCGATGAGGGCGCGCGCACCAGACTCGTCGGTGCGGTCGAGCGAGCGCATCGCATCGGCGAAGTTGCGGGCGCCCGAGTGCGCGATGGTGCCGAGATTCTGGACCAGCTCATCTCGCGTCATCCCCAGGCCGCTGTCGCGCACGACCAGCGTGCCCGCCTCGGGGTCCGCCCGCAACCAGATACCCGCCTCGGCCTCGGGATCCTGGATCACCTCGCGTGTCAGGCGCTCGAGCTGGAGCCGGTGCAGGGCATCGGATGCGTTTGAGAGGAGCTCGCGCAGGAAGATCTCCCGCTCCGTGTAGAGCGAGTGGACCAGGATGTCGAGCAGCTGCGTGATCTCCGCCTTGAAGGCGACCGTCTCGTCCGGCATGGGGTCCTCCTCGGGGGTGCGGACGGGGTGCGCCCGCTCGCTAAGGCATCACCGTCCAGGCTACGGCGCCCGCGGCTCCCCGGCAAGCGGGCCCGACGCCGCCGCGAAGGCGGCCACGGGCCCGTCCGGTGGCACGAGGTCGAGCACCTCGGCGTACGGGATCACCACGGTGAACGCGCCCTGCACGTACGGACCCATGGCATACGGAGGAAACACGAACGACAGGCCGGCCGGCGTGAGGGAGACCACCGAGAGGTCGTCCGCCGTCAGCCCGCCGACCTGCCCCTCCACCACCCAGGCCGCCTTCTGCTGTCGCAGCGCCTCGACGATCGACGGGGTGAGGCGGGCGACGGTCTGCTCACCGTGCGGGAACAGGTCCGGGAAGCGCAGCGCGCGCACCCCTTCGGGGCCGCGCTCCAACACGCGGGCCTCGTAGTATTCGTTGCCATGCGCGCCCCCCGTGTAGCGGTAGCGCTCGGCCAGCACGCTGAGGTACGAGCCGGCGGCGCCCTCGATGGTCGTGGTCGACAGCATCTGCCAGCCATGGAAGAGATCGCCCTTGGCGCGCGCAGCGCGTCCCTGAGCCAGGAAGTCCTCGAGCACGGCCTGCTCCGGGGGCTCGAGCAGCGGGTCGAACGCGTCCCCGGGCGGGGCGAGCACCCGTGGGTAGCTGATCGAAGCGTCGATGACGCCGTCCCAGACGTGGCGTGTGACCTGTTGTGCCCAACGCCGAAGTGCCACCGTGTGCTCGTTGCCGTCGAGCTCCAGGCGCCCCTGGAAGGCGCTGCCGTCGTCGTTGGGTGCCAGCGAAAGACGGCCGCGCAGGTGCCCCACTTCGCGGCCGTCGGCGGCGTTCAGCGGCACGGAGAGCGAGCCGTCCTTCCCGCTCGGGCCCTCCCCGAGGAGCGTGCGACTCTGGGCGGGGAGGAGCAGCCGCACGCGCGTCCGGCCGGCCTCGATGCTTAGATCGAGTTGGACGCTGTCCCCTTCGCTCGTCCCGACGTAGAACGCCCGCCAGGGTGCCTGGTCCGTGCCGCCCTGTGCGGCTGCGGGCGCAGCGACGGCGAGCAGGGCGACCGCGGCGAGGAGCGCCGCGACGGGCGGCGCGTGCCCCCACCGGCGCCGCGCACCACGGCCGGCTCGAGCCCCGGCACGCGGCCCGCACCCCGGCGGGCGGCCCGAGCGCAGCGCGCGCCCCCGCGGTGCTGCCCACCTCCGCCGCGTGAGCCGCCTCACGCGGCACCCCCCGGGCGCCCGCCGTCGCTCTCCGGACGGCGCCAGGCGTCAGGGACGCGTACCGCCACCACCTCGGCCTCCACGGTACGCACGCCTTCGGCCTCGATCGTGCAGCGCAGGCGGCGCTTGCGGGGCCCGCGCTCGACGATGGTGGCGTGCAGGGTGAGGCGAGTCCCGAGGGGCGTGGGTCGGAGGTAGTCGAGTCGGAGGCTGGCCGTGGCGTACCACAGCTGCGGCGTCTCCCCGGGCGCCCGCCCTTCGGCGCGGTAGGCGTCGGCGATGGCGCTGCACACGCAGTGGCAGTCGACCAGGGTGGCCAGCAGGCCGCCGTTGACCACGTGGGTGGGGCCCGCCATGAACGCCGGCCCCGGCGTGTAGTGGCACACGGCCTCGTCGTTCCCGAGCGGATGGCTGTGGATGTGCAGTCCGTCAGGGTTGAGCGGGCCACACCCCCAGCAGTGGTTGTCGGGGATAGCCTCCTGGATGCTCGTCTCGCTCACGGCGTGCCTCCCTCCCCCACGAGCTTCCTCGCGGGTACGTTGCCTCGCGGGGCGCGCAGCGCACCCCACCCACTGTGGCATGGCCGGGGGTGGGCATCGCCCGCGACACGGCCGCCGGCGGCGCGCCCGGCCCCCGGCCGGTGGGCGCGCCCGCCCTCATGCGATTCATGCGCCCGTCATGGGAGTCTCGCCTTGACCCCCTATGCTGCAGTCAAGCCGAACCGGAACCTCGGCTTCCCCTTGAACGCAGCGAACCACCCTGCTCCCCGGCAGGGTGGTCCATCGTCCCGAAGCCGGCGGCGGGGAACCCCGCCCCGGTCCGGTGCGCCCTGGCGGGCGCGTGCGACGCACCGCGCCGCGGCCACCCGCCCGCGCAGGCGGGCGCGGGGGCGCTGCTAGACTGGCGCCATGCCCGGATCCCCACCCCGCATCACCGTCGTCGGCGCCGGCATGGCGGGCAGCGAGGCAGCGCTCGCGGCCGCGCGGCTCGGCGTCGACGTGGAGCTGCTCGAGATGCGCCCCGCGCGCACGACACCCGCCCACCACACCGACGCCTTCGCGGAGCTGGTGTGCTCCAACAGCTTCGGGGGTGAGGGGGAGAGCAACGCCAAGGGGCTGCTGCAGGCCGAGATGCTGGCCGCGGGCGGCGTGGTGATGCACAGCGCGCACGCCTCGCGTATCCCCGCCGGCGGCGCCCTGGCGGTCGACCGCGAGGCCTTCAGCGCGCGCGTCACCGACGCGGTGTGCGCCCATCCGCTGGTGACGGTTCGGCGCGAGGAGAGCGAGCGGGTCCCTGAGGGCATCGTGGTGCTCGCCACGGGTCCGCTCACGGCGGACACCCTGGCCAACGATCTGGTCCGCCTGCTCGGGACCGAGCTGCTGGGCTTCTACGACGCCGCCTCCCCGGTCGTCGACGTGGAGAGCATCGACATGGAGGTGGCGTACCGCAAGGGGCGCTACGGCCAGGCTGCCGACTACCTCAACATCCCCCTGGACGAGGCCCAGTACGCGCGCTTCCACCAGGCCCTGGGCCAGGCCCGCAAGCACGTCCCCCACGAGTTCGACACCCTGGAGTTCTTCGAGGGGTGCATGCCGATCGAGGAGCTCGCCCGGCGCGGCTACGACACCCCGCGGTTCGGTCCCATGAAGCCCGTGGGGCTCGAGCACCCCGTCACCGGCGCGCGGCCCTTCGCCGTGGTGCAGCTCCGGCAGGAGGACGCGCGCGGCCAGATGTGGTCGCTGGTCGGCTTCCAGACCGGTCTCAGGTGGGGCGATCAACGCGATGTGCTGCGCACCCTCCCCGGCCTCGAGCGCGTCGAGGTGGTGCGCTACGGGGTGATGCACCGCAACACCTATCTCAACGCCCCGCGCCTGCTGCACCCCTCGCTGGCGCTGCGCGACCACCCCCGGCTGTTCACGGCCGGTGTGCTGGCCGGCACCGAGGGGTACCTGGAGTCCTCCGCAACCGGCTGGCTGGCGGGCGTCAATGCGGCACGCAGCGCCCTGGGGCGGGAGCCCATCGTGCCCCCCGAGACCAGCATGCTCGGCGGGCTGGTGCGGTTCCTGGCCACCGCCAACGCCGACGACTTCCAACCCATGAACGCCAACTGGGGGCTGGTGCCGGCCCTGCCGAAGCGCCGCGGTCAGGGGCGCAAGGAGCGCCGCATGGCCACCTACGCGCGCGGGCTCGAGGCGTTCGGCGCGTGGCTGACGTATCAGGGCCTGACGGGCGCCGCCGACGGCGCCGGGCGCTCGGGCGGGGACCCGGAGCCGCGCATCCCCGCCGACCTGGAGCGCGAGCCCGAGGGCGATGCGGTGGGCGAGCCGGTCCGCCCGAGGCTGGAGCCGTGAACGCCGCGGAGACGGGCGACGCGCCCCTCGACCTCGCGCGCATCGAGGCGTGGGCGGGGCGCATCGCCCCGCTGGTGAAGCGCACGCGGCTCGAGCCCAACGCGACCCTGAGCGGGGAGCTCGGGGTCCCCACACATCTGAAGCTCGAGTTGTTCCAGACGACAGGCTCCTTCAAGCCCCGCGGCACCTTCGCGCAGCTTCTGGGGCGTTTGGAGGAGGCCCGGGCGCACGGGGTGGTGGCCGTCAGCGGGGGGAACTTCGCGCAGGCGGTGGGGTACGCCGCCTCGCGGCTGGGCGTGCGCGCCAGGGTGCTGATGGCCCGGGACACGCCGGCGAACTACGTCGACGCCACCCGCGGATACGGGGCGGAGGTGGAGCTCACCGAGGACATCGCGGAGGCCTTCGAGCGCGCGCTGGCCTACCAGCAGGAGGGGTGGGTGGCGCTGCACCCCTTCGCCCACGTCGACATGATGGCGGGCAACGGCAGCCTGGGGTTGGAGATCGCCGAGGACCTCCCGGACGTCACCGACGTGGTGGTGAGCATCGGCGGCGGCGGCCTCGTCGCGGGGGTGGCGACGGCGCTGGCTGGGCGGGTCCCCGGGATGCGGGTATGGGGCGTGGAGACCGAGGGGGCGGACGTCCTCACGCGCTCGCTGGCCGCCGGCGAACCGGTCGCCATGCGCCCCACCTCGCGCGCGCGCACGCTGGGCGCCCCGAACACCACGGCCGCCGTGCTCGACGCCGTGCGGCGCCACGTGCGTGAGGTCCGGGTGGTGTCGGACGCGGAGGCCTTCGAGGGGGTGCGCTGGTTCCTCGAGCGCGCCAAGCTCGCCACCGAACTGGCCGCGGGCTGCACCCTCGCCGCAGCGCGCGCACTGCGCGCCGAAGGGCGCATCCCGAGCGACGCCCGCCTGGTGCTGGTGGTGTGCGGCGGCAACGTGTCGCTCGAGAGCCTGTGCGACTACCGGGCGGCGCTGGGGGCCTGACGGCGCGCCCGTGGCGCCCGGGGTAGGCTCGCCCCATGCCCATCCCCCCCTTCCTCGCCCGCCTGCGACGGCGGTTGGGACCCTCTCTGCTGCTCCTCCCCGGTGTCGCGGGCGCGGTGCCCGATTCTCACGGGCGCGTGTTGTGCATGCGCCGTAGCGATACCGGCGAGTGGGGGCTGCCGTCCGGGATCGTGGAGCCCGGGGAGGACCCTGCCGCCACCGTCGCCCGCGAGATCTTCGAAGAGACGGGAATCATCGCCCGTCCCCGCCGCATCCTGGCGGTGACCGGTGGCCTTCGCGTGCGCTACCCCAACGGCGACGAGTGCGAGTTCGTGAGCACCCTGTACGCCTGCGAGCGGGTCGGTGGCACGCTCGAGGCACGAGACGGCGAGGCGTTGGAGCTGGGATGGTTCGCCGCCGACGCGCTTCCCGAGCCGTGGCACCTGCCGCGGCTCCCCGCCCCGCTGCCCGTGCTCCTCGCCGGTGGGGGTCCCGCGTTCGCCTGGGACGAGGCGTGGCTGCCGCGCGCGGAGGGGTGAGGGGGCGCCGCCCTGGGGCGCGGGCGCGCGCCCCGAGGCGTCGCAGGCACCCCGGAGAGCGGTCCGGCGGCCGGGCGACCGGGCCGGCGCTACAATGTGCCCCATGTCCGTGATCGATCTGCGCAGCGACACCGTGACGAAGCCCACCGACGCCATGCGTCGGGCCATGGCGGAGGCCGAGGTGGGGGACGACGTCTACGGCGAGGATCCGACCGTCAACCGCCTGCAGGCGATGCTGGCCGAGAGGGCCGGCTTCGAGGCGGGTCTGTTCATGCCCACCGGAAGCATGAGCAACCAGGCCGCCATGGCGGCGCATACCCGCCGGGGTCACGAGGTCATCCTCCCCGCCGGGGCCCATACCTACGATATGGAGCTCGGGGCGCTCGCCGTCGTGTCTGGGCTCGTCCCCCGTCTGGTGCCCGCCGAGCGCGGGGTGCCTCGCGTCGAGGACGTGCGCGCGGCCATCCATCGCAGCCCGCACCAGGCGCCGACCGGGCTCATCGCTCTGGAGAACACGCACAACGGCGCGGGCGGCACCGTGGTACCGCTCAAGGTCAGCCGGGCCATCACCAAGTTGGCTCACGACGAGGGGTTGCCGGCGCACCTCGATGGCGCGCGCGCGTTCAACGCCGCGACCGCGCTGGGCGTGGGCATCGAGGACGTGTGTGCCGGCTTCGATTCGGTCTCGATCTGCCTCAGCAAGGGGCTGGGCGCGCCCGTCGGCAGCGTGCTGCTCGGCGGGCGCGAGTTTCTCGCCGAGGCGCACCGTTACCGCAAGCTGATGGGGGGCGGCATGCGCCAGGCCGGCATCCTCGCCGCCGCCGGCATCCATGCGTTGGAGACCATGCCGCAGCGCCTGGCGGAGGATCACGCCCGGGCGCGCCGGCTGGCCGAGGAGCTCGCCGGCCTCGACGGCATCGCGCTGGACCTCGAGGCGGTCCAGACCAACATGGTCTACCTCGAGCTGGCGGATGCCCCGGCCTACGTCGAGCGTTGCGCCGCCCACGGCGTGCGCTTCAACGCCGTGGGCGCGAGGCGCGCGCGCCTGGTGCTCCACCATCAGATCGACGACGACGCCCTGGTGCGGGCCATCGCGGTGCTGCGCGCCCAGGTCCGGCCGGGGGTGGCTGCCTGAGCGCCCCGCCGCGGCACGCCCTGCTGCTCGCCCACCCGGCGGGCCACTCGGTCAGCCCGGCCATGCACGACGCCGCCTTCGCGGCGCTGGGTCTGGGCGTGCGCTATCGGGCCCTCGACGTGCCACCCGAGGCGCTGGCGGCGGCCGTAGCGGGGTTGCGGCGGCCCGACGTGATCGGCGCCAATGTGAGCATCCCCCACAAGCGGTCCGTCATGGAGCTGCTCGATGCGCTCACGCCGGTGGCGCGGGCGGTGGGGGCGGTGAACACGATCACACCGCGTGGCGGCGGCCTGGAGGGGCACAACACCGACGTGGAGGGGTTCCTGGCGGGATTGCGGGAGTTGGGGGTGGCCATCGCGGGCGCGCGCGTGCTGGTGCTCGGGGCCGGGGGCGCGGCGCGGGCCGTGGTGTACGCCCTGGCCGGCGGCGGCGCCCGGGTGACGCTGCACAATCGCGGCGCCGAGCGCGCCCGGGACCTCGCCGAGGACCTGACGGCGGTGGGCGACGTGCGATGCGTCGAGGCGGCCGCGCTGCCCGCGGCGGTTGCGGCCTGCGACCTGGTGGTGAACGCCACCTCGGTGGGGATGCGGGGGGGCGCGGCCGGTGCGGGGGCGAGTCCGCTCCCGGACGGAGTGTTGCCCGAGCACGGCGCCGTGGTGGACCTGGTCTACCGGCCGGCGGAGACGCTGCTGCTGCGGCGGGCCCGTGAGGCGGGCCGACCCACCCAGAACGGCCTGCCCATGCTTGTCCACCAGGGTGCGGCCGCCTTCTCGCGCTGGACCGGCCTGCCGGCGCCCGTGGAGGTCATGCGGCGGGCCGCGCTCGCGGTCCTGGGCACCCCCGGCTGAGCTCGACCCGTCGAGGCGCCGCCGCTCAACGCCCCCCCCGGACCGCCTGTGCCAGCGCCGCGAGCAGGCGCAGGCTCTTGCCTGGTGCGGCCGTCGCCGCCAGCAAGTTGCCCTCGCCGTACGCCACCACGGCGACGGCCCCGTCCTCCGACTCGGCGCACAGGTGCGTGATCTTCCCCAGGACCCCGCGATTGGCCTCGAGCAGGCGGCGTGCGAGTTCGAACGCGGTCGCGGCGTCCCCGCGTCCCACCCCGGCCGCCTGCCCCAGGGGGTACCCGGTGGCGACGCCACGGACGTCGGGGAATGTGCGCAGGACGGCGTCGAGGAGGACTCTGTCGCGGGCGACCTCGTCCAGCAGTTTGGTCGCCTCCGTCAGGGCGGTCGCGACCGGCGTCGCCAGTGTGCGGCGCTTGGGGGGTCGGTAGGGGTCGACGCGGAACGATCCGTCCTCCACCGCGATCAGCTCCGCCAGCGCCCGGATGCCGGTGTGGCCCGTGTCCGTCTCCACATGCTGGAGCACCCCGTGGTCGAGAGCGACGATGCCGGCGCGCTCGCCCTCGAGGTGGATCACGCCGCTCTGGCGCGCGATGCCCATCATGTCCAGCAGGCTCGTCAGTGGTAGCAGATCGCGCCGCCCCTGGAGCGGCACGCCGGCGTCCACCGCCTTGGTGCCGGCGGCGGCGCCCGGCCGGGGCAGCGTGCCGGCCCGCGGGGGGAAGGGGAGGACCTCGTCGGCGGCATGGGGGCCGGTGATCCTGGCGGAGTCCGCGTTCATGGCGAAGAGGTAGAAGGGCAGCTCCGGCGCCACCCGGCGGCTCCACGCCAGGAAGCCGGCCGGGCTGGCGCCCCGCAGGTACTCGTCACAGAACACCGCCGCGATCGGCGTGTGCTGCAGGTGCTCGAGCGCCTCGTCCGGCTTCTGGCACGCCAGCACCTCCCACCCCGCTCCTTCCAGCGCCTCCTGGATGGTCCCGAGGCGGTTGTACAGCGTGGCGAAGAGAAGGGCGGGCGCGGTCACGGCTCGAAGGCCCATTCTAGGCCCCGGGAGTGCGGGGCGTCCGTGGGGTTTCGAACCCCGGCCGAGCCGACCGCCGGGCCGCGCCGGCCAACGCAGCGGCGGGCGGCCGTGCCCGGGCCGCCCCGCGGCGCGGTCTCCCCGCCGGCGGGTGACGCGGCGACCGCTGATAGACTGACGGTGCTGTGCGCATCGCCGTGATCGCCGACATCCATGCCAACGTTCCCGCGCTCGAGGCCGTGCTCGAGGACATCGGCCGGATCTCCGCGGATCGCGTGGTCGTCAACGGCGACATCGTCAACCGCGGCCCGGGCAACGTCGAGGTGCTGCGGCGCCTGTTGCCCGAGGGCGCCGATCGCCTCGAGGATGCCACACTCGGCAACCACGACGACCTGATGCGGATGTGGGTCGAACGCGACCCGTCGCTTCCCAACGAGTGGTACGACGACCCCTTCTGGTCCAGCGCGGGCGTCAGCGCCACGGCGCTCGAGCGGGCCGGCCTGACCGCGGTCCTGCGGCGCTTGCCCATGACCCTGCGTATCGAGCTGCCGGACGCGCCCAGCGTCCTGGTGTCGCACGGCAGCCCGCGCCACTACCGCGAGGGGTACGGCAAGTACCTGACCGACGAGGCGATCTCGGAGATCACCCAGATGCACCCCGCCGACGTCCTGGTGGGGTCGCACACGCATCGCCCCCTGCAGCGCCGCTGGGGACACTACCTGGTGCTCAACACCGGCGCCGTCGGCAGCCCCTTCAACGGCGACCCTCGAGCCCAGTACCTGGTGCTCACGCTCGAGCGCGGCCGCTGGCGGCCGGAGTTCCGGCGCGTGCCGTACGACCGCCGGGGCGCCCTCCGGGCCTTCGAGGAGAGCGGCTATCTGGAGCAGGGGGGGCTGAGCGCGGCCATCTTCTACCAGGAGCTGCGCTACGCTCGGTCGTTCCTGGTGCCGTTCCTGATGTGGTGCGAGGAGCAGGCGCGGCATCACGGGGAGCGGGCATGGGCCGAGTTCCAGCGCCGCTTCGAGGCGCGCTTCCAGGAGCCTGCGGCCCGCGGGGGCACGGTCGAGGTGGTGGCGGAGGCGTGAGCGCACGCAGCGCGCAAGCGCCCCGATCGGACGCGCAAGGGCCCGGCCCCGGGCTGCCGCGGGGCGTCGAGCCGGCGCCGGGGGGAGCGGGCGGCCGACCCCGCCGCGGCCGGTGGGCGGACCTCCGGGCCATGCGACGCGCCACCCTTGGGCGTTGCCCGGCCTGCGACGCGCCCATGTTCGAGGGACCCTACCGCCTGCGGCGCGTCTGCTCGGGGTGTGGCATCCGCTTCGAGCGCGACCCGGGGTCGTGGCTCGGAGCGTCGGTGATGGTGTACCTCGTCGCGGTGCTGGTGCTGGCCGCCGAGGCCGCGGTGCTCATCCCGCGCTACGGCCTGTTCCCCGGCATCGAATGGATCGGTGTCGCCAGCGGCGTGGGCGCGGTGTTGCTGAGCTACCGACCGGCCAAGGGGTGGTGGGTGTGGTGGCTGTGGGCGGCCGGCTTCGTGACCCGCGACGACGCCGACCCCCGGGAGCTCGGCTGAGCGCCGGCGGCGGGCTCAGGCCGCCCGGCGGGGGGTACCGAACAGCAGCGCCGCGATGAGTACGAATGCCGTCAGAGACAGCACCGGGATGGTGATGAAGCCGAGCCATTGGATGTAGTGTCCGCTGCAGGGGATGCCGCTGCGGCACAGCGCCTCGGAGCCGAAGCCCGGAACCTTCTGCTCCAACACGTGATAGGCGGCCACGATCGCACCCAGCACGCTCATGGGGAGCACGTAGCGCACCACCCTGGTGTCGGCGTCGTAGCTGGCGATGCCCAGCAGCAGGACCAGTGGGTACATGAGGATGCGTTGGTACCAGCACAGCGTGCAGGGCACGAAGTGCCGGACCTCGGAGAAGTAGAGGCTGCCGGCCGTGGCGGCGATGGCGACGAGCCAGGCGAGGTAGAGCGAGGCGCCCCGCACGCTAGCGGCCGGTGCCGGCGGCGGCGATCGCCTGTTCGATGTTCGCGAAGGTCGGGTTGCTCACCAGCTTGCCGTCGACCAGCACCGAGGGCGTGCCCGTGAGGCCCAGCGACTGCGCGATCTTCACGTCCCGGTCGACGCGATCGGTTCCGGTGCCGGCATCGACGCAGCTCTTGAGGCGGGCGCCGTCCAGGCTGGGGGCGTACTGTTGCGCCAGGTCGAGCGCGCGCGCCGTGTTGCCCAGCTCGCTCTGCGCCCGGAAGAGGATGGGCTCGAGCGTCCAGAACGCCTGATCGCTCTGTTCGAACACGCACTCGGCCAGGCCGCCCAGCACCCTCGATTGCACGGGATCCACCACGGGGAAGAAGAAGAACGCCATCTTGGCCTTGCCGGTGTCGACGTAATCACGCTTGACGAGCGGGAAGACCTCCTCGCTGAACACGGCGCAGTGTGGGCACAGGAAGTCCTCGAACACGGCAACGGTGACGGGGGCGTCGGCCTGCCCCAGCACGGGTTGGTTGTCGTAACTGAGCGCGGCGCTGCTGGTGCCGCTCGAGGTGAAGCGCGGGACCAGCAGGACGGCCGCCACCACCACGATCGCCACGACGACGGTCGCCAGGGTCAAACGTTGAGCGTTCATGCCACGCAGTGTACAGGAGTCCTCGTGAGGAGTCGGCCCCGGGGCGGACCACGGCGCCCGCCGCCTGCACGAGGCGGGCGGGCGCCGACGCGCGCCGTCCGGGGGGCGCGCCGCGCAGGGCGGTAGCATGGCGCATGGACGATCCAGCGCCGATGCAGAGCAACGCGCCCGCCAGCCGCACCGGCGGTCCCGGCACGGGCGGCCACACCCCCGACGGCTTCCGTGCCCTACGCGTCGAGAAGGACGACGACGGCGTGCGCCGCACCGTCGCCCGCGTGCAGGACGAGGTCCTGCCGGCCCATGGCGTGACCGTCGAGGTGGCGTACTCCTCGCTCAACTACAAGGACGCCTTGTCGGCCACGGGCAACCGCGGCGTGACCAGGAACTACCCGCACACGCCAGGTATCGACGCGGTCGGCACCGTGAGCGCCTCCGACGACCCCGCGTTCGGTGTCGGTGAGCGCGTGATCTGCACCGGTTTCGACCTGGGCATGGACACGCCGGGCGGATTCGGCGAGCGCATCCGCGTGCCCGCCTCCTGGCTCGTGCCGCTACCCGACGGCATGGACGAGCGGCAGGCGATGGGCTGGGGCACTGCGGGGTTCACCGCCGCCATGGCGTTGGCGGCGCTGCGCGATCACGGGGTCACCCCCGAGCTGGGCCCGCTGGTGGTCACCGGCGCGTCGGGCGGCGTGGGCACGCTGGCCGTCGGCATCGCCGCGGCCCTCGGGTACGAGGTGGTGGCCAGCAGTGGCAGCCCCGGGGCCGCGGAACTGCTACGGCGCCTCGGCGCCAGCCGCATCCTTCCTCGCGAGGCCCTCTCCGAGGCGCCCGACCGCCCGCTCCTGAAGGGAGCCTTCGCGGGCGGCGTGGACACCGTCGGGGGCGCCACGCTCGCCTCGTTGCTCAAACAGACGGTGGTCGGCGGCGCCGTGGCCGCCTGTGGTGCCGTGGGGGGGAGCGAGCTGCCGCTGAGCGTCTTCCCGTTCATCCTGCGCGGCGTGGCCCTGCTCGGCATCGATTCCCAGCACTGCCCGCGGGAGCGGCGCGAGGAGATGTGGCGTCGGCTCGCGGACCCCTGGCGCTTCGCCGCGCTCGACGACGTGCCCGGCCTCGTGCGCGAGGTGGGGTTGGAGGAGCTCGAGGGAGCGATTCTCGCCATCCTCGAGGGCCGCACCACCGGGCGCATCCGCGTCCGGCCTACGCTGGCCCCCTGAGGGGGGCCGACGGGAGGGAGGCGAGATGGCCGTGATCGAGCTCCACCGGGGTGACATCACCCGGCTCGGCCTCGACGCCATCGTCAACGCCGCCAACGCCGGCCTCTCGGGAGGCGGCGGGGTCGACGGGGCGATCCACCGCGCGGCGGGCCCCGAGCTGCTCGCGGCCTGCCGGACGTTGGGCGGCTGCGCGACGGGCGACGCCAAGATCACCCCCGGATTCCGCCTCCCGGCGCGCTGGGTGATCCATGCCGTGGGGCCCGTGTGGCGCGGCGGGGACCACGGCGAGGCCGAGCTGCTGGCGCGCTGCTACCGGAGGGCGCTGGCCCTGGCCGAGGCGCAGGGGATGCGGAGCGTCGCCTTCCCGTCGATCGCCACCGGCGTCTACGGCTACCCGATCGAGCGCGCGGCCCGCATCGCGCTGCGGGAGGTCGTCGCGCACCTCGCGGGGGCCACGGCGCTCGAGCGTGTGGTGATGGTGTGCTTCTCGGCCGCCGATCTCGAGGCCTACCGCCGTGCCGCATCGGAGGAGGTGCCGCCGGCTCTGCTGGCCGACGCGGCCGGTGGCGCAGCCTAGCCGCGGGCGAAGCCCTGCCATCGATGGCCGGCCTGCGCGTGCGCGCCCGGGACCCGCGCGGGCGCGCACGGGATATGTAGGCCGGGAAAAGGTGCTCTGACACACACCTGGTAGACTCGCAGCAATCCGGGCCGCGGGCCCGGTCCGTGCCCCGTTCGACCCCTATGGGAGGAGACGCATGGCCTTCAAGCTGCCCGACCTACCCTATGCCAAGGACGCCCTGGAGCCGCACATCGACGCGCGCACCATGGAGATCCATCACGACAAGCACCACGCCGGTTACGTCAACAAGCTCAACGGCGCGCTCGAGAAGCACCCCGAACTCGGTGGCAAGAGCGTACAGGAGCTGCTCCGCAACATCGAGAGCATCCCGGCAGACATCCGTACCGCGGTGCAGAACAACGGCGGCGGACACGCCAACCACGCGCTGTTCTGGGAGCTCATGAGCCCCAACGGCGGCGGTCAGCCCAGCGGCGACCTCGGCTCCGCGATCAATCAGACCTTCGGCGGCTTCGACGCCTTCAAGCAGGCCTTCGCCGCGGCCGCGGCCGGCCGCTTCGGCTCGGGCTGGGCGTGGCTGGTGGTCGACGCATTCGGACATCTTCAGGTCTACTCCACCGCCAACCAGGATTCCCCGATGATGCAGGGGCACACGCCCATCCTCGGCTTGGACGTGTGGGAGCACGCCTACTACCTGAACTACCAGAACCGCCGGCCCGACTACATCGAGGCATTCTGGAACGTCGTGGATTGGAACAAGGTCGCGGCCAACTACGCGGCCGTGTCATGACCCGCTGAGCCTCACACCCCCGCCGGCGCCCGAAGGCGCAGGCATGCGATGGCCGCGACCCCCCGGGTCGCGGCCATCGTCGTGGTGCGCATGGGCGGCGCGAGCCCAGCGGCGCACGGCTCGGGAGCAGCCGCCGAGGGCGAGCGCAGCGCGGCGCGCCTACCCTGCGGCATGCCGCTGCAGGGTGACCCCCGTGCCGAACGCCTGTGGACCGCCGCGCTGCTGGGCGCCTGCCTGGCCCTGGCGGGGGCCACGATCGGCTGGCGCGCCCTGGAGCGGCCGGCCCCGCTGCGGGTGGAGCACGGGCCGCTCCACGCTTCGGTGGAGGGCGCGGTGATGCACCCCGGGCTCTACCCGCTGGCGTGGGGAGCGCGTGTGGACGACCTGGTGCGGGCCGCCGGCGGCTTCGCGCCCGGCGCGGCCCGGGCCCTGGTGGCGCTGGCCGCCCCGGTCACGGACGGCGAGGTCGTGCAGGTCCCCGCCGCCCGGGGCCCGGAGGGCACGCCTCGGGTGCGGCTGAACTCCGCCAGCGCAGAGCAACTCATGGGCCTCCCGGGCATCGGGCCCGCGCTGGCGGCCCGCATCGAGGCGGCTCGGCCGTTCGCCCGCGTCGCCGACCTCCTGCGCGTACCGGGGGTCGGGCCGGCCACGCTGGAGCGCCTGCGGCCGCGCCTGGGCCTGTGACGCAGTCGCGCTTCGTGCCGTGGTCGCTGCCGTGTGCGGCGGGTGCCGCAGGGGGCGTCGCCCTGGTGGGCGCCCTGCCGCCCGCGCTGGGCTGGGTCGTCGTGTCGGCTGGGGCCCTGGCGCTGTGGTGGCGGGCGCCGCGAGCCTGGCGCGTCGCCGCCCTGACGCTGGTGCTGGGCGGCGCGCGCATGGCGCTGTGGCAGGCGCGGCCCGATCCGCTGCCGGACCTGCCGCGAGGCGAGGCGGTCTTCGTCGGGCGGAGCGACGGCCGCGTGCTGCGACTCGATCACCCGCGCGGCGTCCGGCTGGCGCTGGTGGCGTCCACGACGCCGGCGGCCGGTCGCGTGCGGGTGCGCGGCGAGGTGCAGGCGGCGCCCGGACGCCGCAATCCCGGTGGCTTCGACTACCGTGCCTACCTCCGACGGCGCGGCGTGGCCGGGCAGCTCTTCGTGCGCGAGGTGCTGGTGGTGGAGGGTGCCGTGCCCTGGCGGGAGCGCTTTCGCCGCGCCCTGATCCAGGGGCTCGGGCCGCAGGCGGCCGCGTTGATGAGCGCAATGACGCTTGGAGTCCGTGACGACCTCGGCGCGTTGCGCGACCGCTTCGCCGCGGCGGGACTGTCCCACGTCCTGGCGCTCTCGGGGCTACACGTCGGCGTGCTGGTCGCGGCGCTGGGGCGCCTTCTGGCGCCACTAAGACGGCGGCGCTACCCGCTGCTGATCGTGGCGACCGCGGGTTACGTCGCGCTGGTGGGCCCCACACCCAGCGTGCTGCGCGCGGCGTCCATGGTGATCGCCGGTCTCGCGAGCCTGTGGGCCGGTTATCCGCGCATCCAGGCGTGGCCCTCCCTGGCGCTGGCGGCGCTGGTGGGCCTGGCCCTGGCCCCCGCACAGCTCTTCGACGCCTCGTTCCAGCTCTCCTACCTGGCCGTGGCCGGCATGTTGCTCTTCGCGCCCCCGGTGGCCGCACGCCTCGGTGCGGTGGTCCCGGACGGCCCGCATCGTTCCCGGCTACGCTGGCGGCCGTTGGCGCTGGCCGCCTGGGTGAGCGTGGCGGCACAGCTGCCCAGCCTCTCGCTCGTCGCGGGCAGCTTCGGCCGCGTGCCCCTTGCGTCCCCGCTGGTGAACCTGGCCGCGGTGCCGCTCGCCGGCGTGCTGGTCCCGCTCGGCTTCCTTGCCGCGCTCTCGGGGCTGGTGGCACCCCCGCTGGCATGGCTTGTCAACCGCGTCGTGGGCGCCGGCGCACGCCTGCTGATGGGCATCGCCGCGCTCGGGGCCCGCCTGCCGGCGCTCCACTGGGGGGAGGTGAGCCTGTTCGGGCATGCCGCCTTCGCGCTGGCGTTGCTGTCCCTCGCGCTGGTGCTCCACGGCCGCCTCCGACCGTGGCGGTCGGCGCTGGTGGTGCTAACGGCGATGCTCGCCACCGCCCTGGTGCCGCCCGCCGCGGCGGCGCCCGAGGTGGTGTTCCTCGACGTGGGGCAGGGCGACGCCACCCTGTTGCGGCTGCCGGGCCGGGTGGAGGTGCTGATCGACGGCGGCGGCAGCCCCTTCGGTGAGGACGATGTCGGCGCCCGCGTGGTCCTGCCGGCGCTGCGCGCCCTCGGGGTGCGGGCGCTGGACGTGGTCGTCGCGACGCACGCGGACCTCGACCACGTCGAGGGGTTGGTGTCGGTCCTGCAGAGCATGCCGGTGGGGACCCTGGTGACCGGGCCCCCCGACCCGCAGCGACCGATCGACGCCCGCCTGCGGGCGCTGGCGCGGGAGCGCGGGATCGCGATGCACCGTGCGCGCCGCGGGGAGCGCTGGCTCTTCGGCGGGGGCCGGTGGCACGCGGAGCTGATGGTGCTCAACCCCGGCGAGCGCTCGGCGGGCAACGCCAACGACGATTCCGTGGCCCTCCTGCTGCGCTACGGTGGCACGCCACAGGCGCTCTTCCTGGGGGACGCCTCGTCCGCGGTGGAGGAGCGCCTGGCGCTGCCACGCGTACCGGTCTTGAAGGTGGCGCACCACGGTTCCGGTCACAGTACGGGCGAGGCGCTGCTACGCGCCACCGGGCCGCGCGCGGCCATCGTGTCGGTAGGGCGCAACGGCTACGGGCATCCCGACCCCGCGGTGCTCGAGCGCCTGGAGCGGCACGGCGTCGCGGTGTACAGCACGCTCCGCGAGGGCGCGCTGCGCCTCGCGCTCACGCCCCGCGGACCGCTGCCCCCGCGCGGCACGCTGAGCACGGTCCGGGCCGCGCCCCTGTGATAGATTGTTCACAATGCTCATGACCGTGCGCGTCCTGGCCGAGCAGGGGCCCATGAAGGTGGAGCTCGCTCGCTGGCACGACCGTCTGGTGGTGGTCAAGCGCTTGCTCGGCAGTCACCCGGTCCTCAGCCAGCGCTTGGAGCGTGAGGCCGCGGTCGTGAGCAAGCTCGAGCACGACAACATCGTGCCGTTGCTGGGCGCCGAGGATGGTGCCCTCATCTATGCCTACTGCCCGGGCGTGAGCCTCGCCGACGCGTTGCAACACGGGGCCCTCCCCAAGCGCCGCAGCCTGAAGATCGTCCGCGACGTGCTCGAGGCGTTGCGCTACGCGCACGCCTGCGGCGTGATCCATCTCGACGTCAAGCCCGCCAACATCCTCATAAAGGGCGAGCGCGCACTGCTCACCGACTTCGGCTTCGCCAAGGACCTGGGGATGACCGCCATCACCGCCCCCGAGATGATGCTGGGCACCCCGAACTACATGGCGCCGGAGCAGTTCCAGGGTGTGCGCACCGACCCGCGCTCGGACCTTTATGCGGCCGGCGCCGTGCTGTTCCACATGCTCATGGGCGAGCCCCCCTACGGCCGCCAGGTACTGCGCTTTTTGGCGGGCGACGACCGCGTGCCCCTGCGCGCGCTGCCGGCCGCGACGACCGACGTCGAACCCACCCTCCTGCGCGCATTGCGGCGGGACCCGGAGGCCCGCTTCGCCAGCGCTGGCGACATGCTCGAGGCGCTGGCCGGCGTGGCGAACGCACGCTGAACGCCGCACCATGATCTGGTCGTTCAGCGGTGACCCGTTCCTGTCGCAGCGTGCCGCAACGCGGGCATTGCGGGACGAGGGCTTCGCCCCGCACGATGTCGTCGTGCTGGACGAATCGATGACGCCCCATGAGTTCCATGCGCACGCCTCCCAGGGCGGGCTGTTCGGGAGGGTGGCGGTGCAGCTCGACTTCGACGCCGCCTTCACCGGGCAGGGAGGCATCAAGCCGCGCAACGACATGCTCCAGGCCCTCGGGGAGGCCGACCCCGAGGCCTTCGTGGTGGCCGTGGACAGCGGCGCCACGCCGGCCCGGCAGAAGCGGTGGCGCGCGCTCGGCCGGCACCAACACCTCCCCACCCCGCGTTACGAACGCCTGCCCGGCTGGGTGCGGGCGGAGCTCGACGAGAACGGCGTGCGCTACGAGGGCCCGGTGCCGGAGACGCTCGCGGATCTCTTCGGCGAGGACCTGCCGGCGCTCGCCTCGGAGATCGCGAAGCTCGCCGTACTGGACGAGACTCTCAGCGCGGAGCGCGTGCGAGTCCTGGCCAACCGGCCCGCCGCCCGCGACGCCTTCGACCTGATCGAGTCCGTGGCGTCCGGGGATGCGCCCCTCGCCCTGGCCATCGCGCGGGACCTGCTGGAGCAGGGCGAGCCGCCGCAGCGGGTGTTCGGGGCGCTGGCATGGCAGTTCTTGCTGGTCGGCAAGGCCGTCGGGCTGATCAATGAGCGCGGACGCGTCGACGCACGCGAGGCGGCGTCCGCGCTGGGAGCCCGGCCCTTCGTGGCCCGGCGCGCCATGGCTATCGCGGGCGCGTTGGACGAGGCGGGGCTGCGCCGCGCGCTGTCGGTCCTGCTCGATGCCGACCGGCGCAGCAAGTCCGGGGGGGATCCCGCGTGGGCGCTGGAGAGCGCGGTCCTCGCCCTGGCGCCCATGTTCGCGGCCGGCCGCTGAACGCCGTCGAGCACACCCCCAGTCGGGGGTCTCACGCGTCGAGGCGTGGCCCCAGGGAGCGGTAGCGCCGATAGGCGTCGCGCAGCTCGGCCGCGGGTTGCGGCCGCAGCTCGGCCACCGCCTCGAGTTGCGGGGCCGCCTCGTGACCCGACCCGCGGTGTGCCAGTAGCGCGGCGCCGTAGGCCGCGCCCGGGGCGCCGGCGAGCCGCGTGAGCGGCAGCTCCATGGCGTCGGATACTAGCTGCAGCCAGAACGGGGAGCGGCTCCCACCGCCCGTGGCCAGCAGGCGCTCGAGCGCGGCCAGTGGCTGCATGACCTCGAGCGCGTCGCGCTGGCTGAAGGCTACGCCCTCCAACACCGCCCGCACCAGGTCGGGACCGCGGCTCGCCAGGCTCAGGCCGTGCCAGGAACCGCGCAGGTCCGGGTCCATGTACGGCGTGCGCTCCCCGGCGAGATACGGCAGGAAGGTCACGCCGCCGGCACCGGCGGGGCTGGACGCAGCCGCATCGACGAGGGCGTCGAAGCCCAGGTCGGGGAAGAGCGTGTCGCGCAACCACTGAAGGGAGCCGGCCGCGGCGAGCGTCACGCCGAGCAGGTAGTAGCCGCCGTCGGCGTGGCAGAACAGGTGCACGCGTCCGGCGGGGTCGGGCGTGGCGCGCTCCACCGGGGCGAAGAGCACGCCCGACGTCCCGAGGGACACGCTGCCGAGACCCGGGCGGGCGCTCGACAGGCCGAGTCCCGTGGCCGCCGCCGCGTTGTCTCCGGCGCCGGCCACGACGGGCGTGCCCGCGGGCAATCCGGTCGCCTCCGCCGCCGCCTCGGTGACGCCCCCCACCACCGCGTCGGAGGCGATCACCTCCGGGAACAAAGAGGGTGCGATGCCGACCGCCGCCAATACCTCGGCGTCCCAGCGGAGCGTGCGGAGATCGAACGCGTTGGAGCCCGAGGCGTCGGTCGGCTCCGCGACCGCCCGACCGGTGAGCCGCAGGCCCAGGAAGTCCTTGGGGAAGAGCACGGTGCGCACGCGCGCGAAGGCCTCCGGCTCGGCGCGGCGCATCCACAGCAGCTTGGGGAGTTGGAAGCCCGTGATGGCCGGGTTACCGCCGCGCTCGATCAGCGCGGTGCGCCCGACGGCCGCGTCGATCTCGCGCACGGCGTCACCGGTGCGCTGGTCGTTCCACAGCAGCGCCGGCCGCACCACGGCGCCATCGCCGTCCAACGGCACCATGCCGTGCATCTGCCCGGTCAGGCCGACGACCGCGACCCGGCGCTCGCCGAGCCGGTCGCGGAGGGTGCGCAGCGCCTTGGCTGCGGCCTCCCACCAGTCTTCGGGGTGCTGCTCGGTCCACCCAGGGTGCGGGGTGAGCAGCGGGTAGCCGCGATCGGCCTCCGCCACCAGCCGGCCCAGAGCATCGACGGCAACGGCCTTGATTCCACTGGTACCGACATCGATACCGATGGCGACGGCGTCCTGGTTCATGTGGGCTCCTCCGGCATGGCGTGGCGACGATGGCGGCGCGGCCTCGGACGGCCCACCCCGCAGGGGTCCGAGGCGGCGCAGGGGGGATGGTCCATGCCTCGATCATGCCAGGGATGACGAGGGAGGGGAAGAAGCCGCGCGCCGCGACACATCGCCGGTCCCGCGCCGGTCCGGGGTAGCGTGGGGCGTGAACACGCTGATCGAACGCGTTCGGCTCGGCGAGGAGCGCGCCCTCGCGCGCGCCATCAGCATGGTGGAGTCGGGCGGGGAAGGCGGGCAGGACCTGCTGCGGGAGCTGCGCAGCGCCACGGGACGCGCGCGCATCATCGGCATCACCGGATCGCCCGGCAGCGGCAAGAGCACGCTGACGGACGGCCTCATCGAGGCCGCCCGCATGCGCGGCAGCCGGGTCGGCGTGGTGGCGGTGGATCCCACCAGCCCCTACAGCGGCGGCGCCATCCTCGGCGACCGCATCCGCATGACGCGGTGGCACGAGGACCCGGAGGTGTTCATCCGCTCGATGGCCACGCGCGGCCACCTCGGCGGGCTGGCCGCCGCGACGCTGCAGGTGGTGGCCGTGCTGGACGCGGCCGGCTTCGACACTATCTTCGTCGAGACCGTGGGTGTGGGGCAGTCCGAGGTGGACATCGTGCAGGTGGCCGATACCACCGTGCTCGTCCTCACCCCCGGCGCGGGCGATGGCGTGCAGGCCTTCAAGGCGGGCATCATGGAGATCGCCGATGTGTTCTGCGTCAACAAGTTCGACCTCCCGGGGGGCGAGCGCCTGCGGCGCGAGATCCTGGCGGCCATGGAGCTCGGTGCCTTCCCGGAGGGCGCCTGGCACCCTCCGGTGCTGGAGGCCATCGCCAGCCGTGGGGAGGGGATCGCGCAGGTCCTGGAGGCGGTGGAGGCGCACCGCGCGCACCTTGCGCGGCGCGGCGAGCTCGAGCCCCTGCGCCGACAGCGGGTGCGCTTCGAGATCCTCGCGATGATCGGCACGCAGCTCCGGCACGCCCTGGGCGAGCGCGAGGACGCTGCGGTGGACGCGGTGCTGGCGGGTCGCACCACTCCCAGCGAGGTCGTCAGGCGCCTGTTGGCCGAGGTGCCCGTACAACAACGCCCGCTGCGGGGGAGCGAGTAGACTCTCACCATCATGGTCCATGCCGTCTACCCAGGCAGCTTCGATCCGGTGCACAACGGTCACGTGGACATCATCCGGCGCGCGAGTCGCATCTACGAGCGCCTCACCGTGGCGGTGCTCCACAACCCCCTCAAGGACGGGCACCTCTTCAGTGCCGAAGAGCGCGTGGCCATGATCCAGGACAGCATCCATGACCTCCGCAACGTCGAGGTGGCCGCCTTCGGGGGCCTGCTGGCCGATTACCTGCGCAGCATCGACGCCAGCGTGATCGTCAAGGGCCTGCGGGCGATCTCGGACTTCGAGTATGAGCTGCAGATGGCCCACCTCAACCGGCAGCTCAACCCCAACGCCGAGACCACCTTCATCATGACCGCCACTCGCTGGTCCTATGTGTCCAGCACGCGGATCAAGGAGATCGCCGCCTTCGGTGCGGACGTCTCCAAACTGGTGCCGCGCGCCACGCTGCGGATGCTGCGTGCGCGCCAAGAGGCGGCCGCGACGGGCTGAGCGTCGAGGGCGCGGCGTCGTGCGGCGCGTGTGGCATGCCGCCGACGTACGCGGCCCGCCGGCGTCCGTATACTCTCCGGTGCTCGTGGGTGCCGGCTCCGGCCCCGCCACGCGAAAGGATCGACCATGGCCCACCTACTCCGCGGCCTGGCGGCGAACGGTACCGTCCGTGTCGTCGCGGCCGACACGACCGATCTGGTACGCGACGCCGTTGCGCGCCACCGGGCCGCGCCCACCGCCGGCGCCGCGCTGGGGCGCACGCTGACCGGCGCGTTGTTGCTCTCGCACGTGTTGCTCAAGAACCCGCAGGACCGCGTCACGCTCCGGCTGCGCGGCGACGGCCCGCTCGGCGGCGTGATCGCCGACGCCGGGCTGGACGGCATCGTGCGCGGTTACGCCCACAATCCGGCGGCCGACCTGCCGCTGCGCGACGACGGCAAGCTCGACGTCGGTGGCGTGGTGGGGAAGGGCGGCGACATCGAGGTCATCCGCTCGCACGCGCCCTACGGCGATCCCTACGCCAGCTCGCTCGAGCTCGTCAGCGGTGAGGTGGGGGAGGACATCGCGCGTTTCCTGGCGGTGAGCGAGCAGATCCCCTCCGCCGTGCTGCTGGGCGTGTACTTCGACGCCGAGGAGCGCGTCGCCCGGGCCGGCGGCGTGGTTCTGCAGGCCCTGCCGGGCGCCGAGGATGGGGCGCTCAGGCTGCTGGAGGCCAACGTGCGCGCCTTCCCCTCGCTCACCAGCGCCATGGAACGCGCGCCGCTGCCGACGCTGCTGGAGAACGAACTGTGCTGGGGCATGGGCTTCGAGCTGCTCACCGATCCGGGCCTGCCCCTGGCCTTCGCCTGCCGCTGCAGCGAGGCCAAGGCCCTGGATGCGCTCGCCTACTTCACCCCGGACGAGCGCGAGGCGATGATCCGGGAGGACGGGGGCGCGGAGGTCGTGTGCCACTGGTGCGGAGAACGACGCTGGATCGAGTCCGACGCCATCCGTGGACTGCGCGCCGAGGAGGTGCGCTGCCCGGATTGCGGCACGCTGTGGCACCGCGAATCGCAGGCGCGCATGGTCCGTGAGGGCGAGCGCTGCTCCTGCGGTCGCCCCGTGCGCCTGCCGAACTGAGCCGGGCTGGGGCGGGGCCGCCGCCTTCGGGAGGGCGCGGTGGCCCCGCGGTCCTGGTAGCCTGTGGCCCGTGACCGCGCGGGTTGTGATGGCGTTGCTGGTGCTCGTGACCCTGTGGGGCTCGGCGTTCCCGATGATCAAGGTGGGGCTCGGGGGGCTGTCGGCGCCGCACCTTACACTGGCGCGGCACCTGGTGGCGTCGGCGTGCTTCCTCCCCTTCCTGTGGCTGCGCGGTCACCGGCTGCTGCCCGCGCGCCGCGACCTGCCCCCCCTGTTCGTGCTCGGCCTGCTCGGCTTCACCATCTACCACCTGGCGCTCAACGTGGGGGAGTTGCGGGTCTCCGCCGGGGCGAGCAGCCTGATCATCGCCACCGCCCCCGCCATCACCGCGGTGCTCGCCTACCTGCTGCTCAGCGAGCGCATGCCCCCCGCCGCCTGGGTCGGCTCGGCCGTGGCCTTCCTCGGGGTGGTGCTCATCGTCGTGGGCGACAACGCCGCGCTCGGGTTCAACCCCTACGCGCTGTTCGTGCTGCTGGCGGCGCTCGCCACCTCGCTGTTCGCCGTGCTGCAGAGGCGCATGTTCTCCCGCTACCGTGCGGTGGAGGTGACCGCCTTCGCGACCTGGGCCGGCACCGTGCCGATGCTGCTGTTCGTTCCGGGGTTCGCGGCGGACGTGGCCGGCGCCGGCCACGACGCGCTGCTCGCCACCGTCTACATCGGTGTGTTCCCGTCGGCCATCGCCTACAGCATGTTCGCCTTCGGCCTGTCCCGGGCGCCGGTGACGCTGGTGACGGCCTACCTCTACCTGGTCCCTGTGATCAGCCTATTCTTCTCGTGGCTGGTGCTCGGCGAGATTCCCAGCCTGCTGATGCTGGCCGGGGGCGCCGTCGCGATCGCCGGCATCGTGCTCGTCAACCTGGCCAAGCAACGGGCGGCGCGGCGCCTGCGTCGAGCCGCCCGCCGCGCCGGGCCGTGATGTGGGAGACCGCCCGCGACGACCGCGACGGCTCCGCGCGTCCGCCAGCTCACAGCGGCCAGTAGGCCACGGGCCGCGGCGACCACAGCGGCTCGCCGTACCGTGCCCCGACGAGCGTGCCCCAGTACGCGGCGCGGCCGCGCCTGCGCCGGAACACGTCCGGCGTGACCGTCTCCGACGCCGCGGGCCCCGTGAACTGACTGACGTAGCAGCGCACGGCCGCCTCCCAGGCGTCCATGTGGTCGCTGACGTCCACCACCACCGTCGCCTCGAACGGGCCATTTCCCATGTAGTGCAGCAGGGCCCGCGGCTTCCACGGTTCGCCCGACAGGGGGCTGTTGCGCAGGCCGGCCAGATGCACCGCGGCGGGAACGATGGCGGCGGCGGCCACGTGGTCGGGATGGCGGTCGTTGGCGTGCGGAGCGGCGACGACCGCGGGACGCAACTCCCGCAGTGCACGGGCGAGCTCCAGCCGTCGGTCCTCGCTGTCCATCACCCGGGAGTCCGGCCAACCCAGGTTCATGCGCTGAGCCAGCCCCAGGACCCGGCCGGCGGCCTCCGCCTCGCGCGCGCGCTCCTCCGGTGTGCCCTTGGTGGCGGCCTCGCCTCGCGTCAGATCGAGCACCGCCGTCGTGCGCCCCTCCGCCGCGGCGCGGGCCAGCGTCCCCCCGAGCCCCAACTCGGCGTCATCCGGGTGGGGTGAGACGACCAGCAGATCGAGCATCACAGCTCCTTCGGGCGGACATGCGAGCGCTCGCCCAGTCGGCGCTCGGTGCCCGCGATCAGCCGTCGGATGTTCTCGCGGTGGCGCAGGATCGCCAGCACCGCCAGGACCACCGCCAGGTAGAGGTGCGGCATGGGGAACGACAGGCTCGCGAGCAGCATCAGCGGGGCGGCGAACAGCCCCACCATGGAACCGAGCGACACGTAGCGGCTCACCAGCATGGTGAACACGGCCAGCACCACGCACAGCACGGTCACGAGCGGATTGATGACGAAGAACACACCCATGGTGGTCGCGATCCCCTTGCCGCCGCGCAGGCGCAGCATGATATTGAAGTTGTTGCCCAGCACGGTCGCCAGCGCGGTGAGGGCCACACCCCAGGTGCTGGCGCCCAGCAGTGTCGGGAGGAGCACGGCGAGGGCGCCCTTGAGGGGGTCGATGAGCACCACCACGATCGCCGGCAATACCCCCAGGGAGCGCATCACGTTTGTGGCGCCGATGTTGCCCGAGCCCACCCTCTGGATGTCCACCCCGCGGGCCTTGGCCACCAGGTAGCCCGTCGGGATGGTGCCGATGAAGTAGCCGATCACCATGTACACGGTGGTGAGGGCAATGTCGAGCAAGGCATTCCTCCGGGGAACGCGCGCGGCCATGGGGGGCTCGCGCGGGATCGAGGCGGGGCGCGCGAGGCACGCGTCCCCACCAGGCGGTGACCCGATTGTACCGTCCGGGCGGATGAGGAGCGGGTGTCCCATGGAGGGGGCCGGGACCGCATCGGCCGCGTCCCCCGGGGGGGATGCCGCCCGTGCGCGGAGCGCGGGGTAGGCTAGGCGGGATGACCCAGGACACCCTCTTCCTGCTCCTCGTGGCCATCGCGGGCATCTACGCCGTGCGCTGGACGGCCCGCCTGGCACCCATCTGGAGCGAGTTTCCCGCCAAGACCATCATCGCAACGGGGCTGGCCGCGCTGGTCACCCTGGGCGGCGTCACCAGTCTTCAGGTGTCCGGCACGTTGCGCCTCGTGGCGCTGGTGCTGGCACCGTTGTACGTCTTCGGTCCGCTCGCCCTCGTCGTGTTGGCCCGCAGTCGTCGCCATCGTGCGGCGCGTCTGATCGCCGCCGTGCTGTACTGGACGCGCGACGGGCGCTCCGCGGTCGGTCGACTGCTTGCTCAGGCCGCCCTGCAGCAGGGGGACGCCGAGGCGGCACTGCGCAGCACCGCCGACCCCGACCCCCTGATGTTGGCGCAGGCCTACGCGCTGCGCGGGGATTGGGCGAGCGTGCTGGAGCTCGAACTGCCCACGGAAGGGGACAACGCCTTCCTCGGCCAGGCCGCGCGCGTCGAGGCCCTGGTGGCTCTGGGCCGCATCGACGACGCGCGCCGCGAGGTGGCCCGGATGCGCGAACGCTTCGAGTCGGGCCCCAGCGGCCCCATCGGATTCCGCAGCGTGGTCGTCAGCGAGGCGCGCCTCGACGCGGAGTCGGGGGCCTTCGAGAAGGTTCGCGAGGAGCTGCAGCAGCCGATCGCCGGCGTGCGGGCGCACACGCTCTATGCCATCCTCGCCCGGGCGGCGGAGCGCGCCGGCCTGCGAGACGCGGCGCTGACGCTGTACGGGCACGCCTACCAGGGGGCGCCGGAGGGCCTGCGGGCGCGCTACGCGCAGCGCCTTCGGCAACTCGGCACCGAGCCGCCCGCGCTGCCACGCAACCGCACGGCAGCCGTGGCCACGCTGACGCTGGCGGGCACCCTGGTGGCGGCCTACGGCGCGCAGACGCTGGTCGACCGGGCACTGGGCGTCGTGCGCGTGCTGGGGCAGAACTTCGACGTCAGCTCCTTCACCGCCGCCTACCTGCTGAACGTGCCGGGCATACCCGCCGAGCACGCCTGGTGGCGCTTGCTGACGTACGCCTTCCTGCACGCCAACCTGGTGCACATCGGCTTCAACGTGTGGGTGCTGGTGGATCTCGGCCGCATCTACGAGACGCGCCGCGGCTGGGGCAACCTGGTGGCGTCGTTCGTGGCGGGCACGATGATGGGCGCCTACCTTACGAGCATCGCGCAGGCGCACCAATCGGTGCTGCTGGTCGGGGCCTCCGGAGGGATCCTCGGCGTCGCCGGAGCGCTGCTGGCGGACGTGCTGCGCTCCCGCAGCCCGGCCGACCGCGCCCTGTTGCGCGCGCTCGTCCAGTGGATGGCGCTCATCGCGCTGTTCTCCGTGGCCGTGCCCAACGTGTCGCTGTGGGGCCACGCCGGCGGGGTCGTCGGTGGCCTGCTGTGGGGCTTCGTGCGGCAGGGCCTGCCCGCCGACCGGCGGGTGGATACGGTGGTGGGCGTGGCCGGCGTGGCGGTGATGGTGGTGGCCATCGTCAGCGCGCTGGTGTCGGCGGTGCAGGTGCTGCACTGAAGGCGGCGTCACCGGCCGCGGCGTAAGAATCCCGTGACAATGCCGTAAGGCTGCGGTGACCGGCGCTGGCGTAGCCTTCGGGCGGATGTCGGTCAACAGGCAGGAAAACCAGCAGCGGACGGGGGTGGTTCTCGGGCGGATCCTCGGATGGTTCCGTGGGCCCGCGGAGGAGGACGGACTCTCGCTGGACTCGGCGGTCTACGACCGCTGGCGCCGCACGCTGCTGCTGGCCATCCCCTTCGGCATCCTCGCCTTCGCGGTGGGCGCCTGGCTCGACGTGCCGAGCGGTCAATCGATCCCCTACGACCGCGTTGGGTACCCCGTGATGGCGATCCTGCTGGGTGTGCTCGAGGTGGTGCTGTGGCTGCGGCGGGGGTCGCTGCGGCTGGTCGTGACGGGCATCGTCCTCGGCGCCAGCACCTTCTTCCTCGCCAAGCTGCTGGTGCTGCTCTCCGGGGGCCTCGACCCGGTCGCCATCCAGCGCCAGATGACCGAGACGTTCTTCTGGATCCCCGTCATCTACCTGCTGTCGTTCCTGGTGCCGGGCGTGGCCGGCGGCCGGGTGGTGTCGACGGGCTTCACCCTCGCGGTGCTGGTCGTCTCCGCCTGGTACGCGGCGCTGCGCGGCCCGCAGCCCGGCCACCTCGGCGTGATCTACGCGTTGGGCGAGATGAACCTCGCCAACAGCGTCCAGCTGGCGCTCACGTTCGCCTTCATCGGTCTCAAGGAGACCTTCCTGCTCAATCAGTTCGAGCGCCAGTCGGCGGAGCGCTTCGCGCAGACCGACCTGTTGACCGGGTTGCCCAACCGCCGGGTGCTCGAGGAGGTCTTCGCGGACCGGGCTGCGCGCGTCCCCGGGGACGCGCTCGCCGC
Source organism: uncultured Trueperaceae bacterium (assembly GCA_963739805.1). Lineage (GTDB taxonomy): Bacteria > Deinococcota > Deinococci > Deinococcales > Trueperaceae > CAVUBJ01. The sequence goes on along the minus strand of CAVUBJ010000009.1, from coordinate 835,450 downwards.
CATGTTCCTGGATATCGACGGCTTCAAGGCGGTCAACGACACGCTCGGCCACGAGGCGGGGGACCGGCTCCTGCAGCGCTTCGCCGAGCGCGTGCGCGCGGTGGTGCGCGACGACGACCTGGTGGTGCGTCTCTCCGGCGACGAGTTCGTGGTGGTCGCCCCGGGCATCCGCGGCCGCCCCGAGGCGGGCGACCTCGCCGACCGGATCTTCGCGGCGCTGTCCGCGCCCTTCGTCGTCGACGGCGCCGAGGTGAGCGTCACCGCCAGCATCGGCGTGGCCTTCTACCCCGAGGACGCCGCCGACGCGACCGCCGTGCTGCGGCACGCCGACAGCGCGATGTACAAGGTCAAGCGCTCGGGCAAGAACGGACTGCGCTTCTACAGCCCGGAAAGCGATGCTCCCGTGGAGCGCAAGGGCCAGGTCGAGCGCGAGCTCAAGAGCGCTCTGCGCAACCGTGAGCTATCGCTGTACTACCAGCCCATCGTCGCCCTCGACGGCGGGCGCGTCGTGCGGGTCGAGGCGCTGCTGCGCTGGCACCATCCGCGGCTGGGGGAGGTGTCGCCGGAGGAGTTCGTGCCGATAGCGGAGGAGAGCGGCTCCATCGTGGAGATCGGGCACTGGGTGTTGGCCGAGGCGTGTCGCCAACTCCGGTCCTGGCGCGATCAGGGGCTCAGCGACCTGTGCCTGTCGGTCAACGTCTCCCCGCTCGAGTTCTCGCAGCCCGGCTTCGTCGGGACCATCCAGGGTGCCCTCGAGTGCCACGGGCTGCCGGCGGACGCCATCCAGCTCGAGCTCACCGAGAGCGTCATCGTCAACCGCGTCGAGGAGGTACTGGCCACCCTCGTGCGGCTGCGGCGCCTCGGCATCGCCATCGCGCTGGACGACTTCGGAACCGGCTACTCCTCGCTCGCCTACCTGCGCGACCTGCCCATCGATGCGGTCAAGATCGATCGCACCTTCGTGCGGGACCTGGCGCGCCCGCGCGAGGCGCCGCAGTTCGCCATGGCGTTGGTCGAGGCGATCCTGAGCCTTGCCGGCCACCTCGACCTGGTGGTCATCGCCGAGGGAGTGGAGAGCGAAGCTCAGCGCCAGCTGCTGGTGGACTTCGGTTGCCACCAGGCGCAGGGGTACCTCTTCGCGCGACCCCTGCCGCCGGATCGGCTGCAGCGCTGGATGTGGCCCGCGCCCGGTAGCCGGCCGGAGATGACGCAGGAGCGCCTCATCAACTGAGCGGCCGCGGTGGCGTCACGCCGGCACCAACCACAGCTCCATCGCGCCGACCTCACGGGCCTCGCTTCCCTCGCCGGCCCGCGCATGGCAGCGAAACCTCAGGCCCTCGGGCGCACGCCCGTCGCGGCGCGCCTCGAAGTACACGCGCTCGCCGGCCCAGGCGAGATCGGAGGCGCGCACGTGCCCCCGGGCGACGCGGAACCGTCCCGGCATCAGCAGGCCCGCCAGGTACGAGAGCTCACCCATCAGGACGGCCACGGGCAGCGCCGGGTAGCCCGGGAAGTGCCCGGCGCAGCCCTCCGGCGCCACCCGCAGGACCTCCACGTACGCCCGCTCCGGCTCCACCGTGACCGCCTCGGCGAGCAGGCTCTCGTAGGGCGAGGGTGAGGGCGAGGCGTCGTCCGGCCGAAGGTGGCGCTGGAACAGGCGCCGGAAGGTCGCCTCCTGCAGGATCGCGTAGCTGACCTCGAAGGTCGCGAGCGGCGTGTGCCCCACGGCGAGGTCGACGCGGGCCGTGCCCTCGCGCTTGTCGAGCCGGACGACCGCGGCGCGTAGCTCGACCGGTGTGCCGCGGGCCGCCTCGCTCGGCAGGAATCGGCAGTCCGCCTCTCGCGCCAGGTAGTAGCGGCGCTTGTCATCGGCCTGTGCCTGCGCCAGGGCGAGCGAACCCGCGATGGCGGCGTGGCGGCCCATCTCCGCGCCGGTCATGGGGGCGAGCTCGCGGTAGGACGGAGCCTGCGCGACGGCGCAGGCGCGCAGGGCGTCGCGGTCGCGTGCCAGGTCGGTGAGCGTCAGGTAGGGCGCGGCGACGGCCACGCGCCCGAGCAGCGAGGACGGCTCGAGCCGCGGCTCCCTGACGGATGGGCTCGGGATGTTGGTGGTGCGGTGGTCCATGCTCGCGTCCGGTCACGCGGTCCGCGCCGGTCGGCGCGGTGGGGCTGCGCCTGAGGACCTCGACCGCGTGCGGTCGGCGGGGCTCACGGCGCGGCGGCGTTCCGGTTCTCCCCTCCCATAGCTGAGGACTCGCCGCTTCCGGCGGGCCACCCCCCGACGGCCACCATACCCGCTGGCGGCCGATCGCCCCCCGTGGGCGCGCCCGGGCCCGGCGTGGCCGGTGGCCGGGCCGCGTAAGAACGCCGTGACGGCGCAGTAAGTCTTCGGTTGGCGGCTTTCTCGTAGCGTCTGGGCATGGACGCCCCCTCCCCGCATCCCGCCCGTCGCCGTGACGACGAGGCGCGCGCGCTGCCGGCCGGCCTGGTGGCCTCGCTGGAGCGTGACGCCGTGGCGCACGAGGCCGCGATGGCGCGCTCGTGGCGGCGCGTGATGGCGGTGGTGCTGCCCATGGGTGCACTGGCGTTCGCGGTCGGCGCGTTGCTGGAGGGCCCCTCGGGGCGCGGTCTGGCCTTCGACCAGGTCACCTACCCGGTCATGGCCGTGCTGCTGGTGCTGGCGGCGCTGGCCGTGGTGCGCGTCCCGAGGTGGCTGCCCCACGTGCTGAGCCTGGCCGTCGTGGTCGGGACGACCTTCCTGCTCGGCAAGCTCGGCCTGCTGCTCTTCGCGGCCCCCGCTGGGATCGACGTCATCGGCCAGATGATGGAGACGTTCTTCTGGCTCCCGGCCGTCTACCTGTTGGCCTTCCTCGCCCCCGGGCATCGCCTGAGTCGCGTCGGCGCCATGGCCGTGACGGGCTCCATGCTGTTGCTGTCGGGCGCCTTCCTCCTCGTCGGCAACGGGGCCGGAGCCCCACGCGGGCTCGATTACGCCCTGGCGGAGCTCAACCTCGCCAACGGGGTGTTCGCCGTCCTCACCTTCGCCCTCATCCGATTCAAGGAGGCCTACGCCCACAGCAGCGCCGAGCGGCGCTTGGCGCAGCGCGTGGCGCACCAGGACCTCCTCACCGGGTTGCCCAACCGGCGCGCGCTGGAACAGGCGTTGGAGGAGCGGGTGGCGGCCACCCACGCGGCCCGCCTCGCGGTGTTGTTGATCGATGTCGACGGCTTCAAGGTCATCAACGACAGTCTCGGGCACGCCGCCGGCGACACTCTGCTGCAGCTCGTCGCGGACCGCCTGCGGGGCGCGATGCGTGACGGCGACCTGGTGGCGCGCATGTCGGGCGACGAGTTCGTGGTGTTGGCGCGCGATCTCGGGCGCCGCGGGGACGCCGGACCGATCGCCCAGCGCGTGGTCGGGGCGCTCTCGCTCCCGTTCTCGCTCAACGGCAGCGAGCTCTCGCTCACCTGCAGCATCGGCGTGGCCTACTACCCAGACGACGCCGAGGACGCCGTCACTCTGCTGCGGCACGCCGACAGCGCCATGTACCGCGTCAAGCGCTCGGGCAAGAACGGCGTGAAGGTCTACAGCCCCGACAGCGAGCTCGCCCTGGAGCGGCGCGGAGAGCTCGAACGCGACCTGCGTGAGGCCATAGCGGAGCGCCAGTTCGAGCTCCACTTCCAGCCCGCCTTCGACCTGCGCGACGGCACCCTGAGGCACCTCGAGGCCCTGCTCCGCTGGCGGCACCCGCGCCTGGGCATGGTGGGGCCCGCCGAGTTCGTGCCGCTCGCCGAGGAGAGCGGGAGCATCGTGGCGCTCGGAGGGTGGGCACTGGAGGAGGCCTGCCGGCGCCTGGCGATGTGGCGTGTGGGTGCCCCCGAACTGCGCGTGTCGGTGAACGTCTCGCCGCTGCAGTTCACCCAGCCGACCTTCTTCGGATCGGTGGTACGCGCCCTGCAGGAGGCGGGCCTGCCGGCCTCCGCGCTCCAGCTCGAGCTCAGGGAGACGTTGCTCGCGGGCCGCGTCGAGGACGTGGTGGGCACGCTCCGGGGGCTGCGCGGCCTGGGCGTGCGCATCGCCATCGACGACTTCGGCACGGGCTTCTCCAGCCTCGCCTACCTGCGCGACCTGCCGGTCGACGCCGTGAAGATCGACGGCAGCGTGGTGCGCGACATGGTGATCGAGGGTGGACCCACGCAGCGGTACGCGCTGGCGATCATGGAGGCCATCCTGGGGCTCGCACGGCACCTCGACCTCGACATCGTGGCCGAGGGTGTCGAGGTCGAGGCGCAGCGCGACCGGCTGATGGCGCTCGGCTGCCACCTCGGGCAGGGGTACCTGTTCGCGCGCCCGGTTCCCCCCGAGGCCGTCGCGGACATGCTGATGCTGGCCGAAGCCGGTAACGCGCCGCGCGGCGTCAACTGAGCGGAGGGTGGCGTCGGCGCGGGGGCGGCCCGCGCCGACGCGGGCCGCCCCCGCGCCGACGCGCGTTGGCCGTTGCGGCCGGCCAAGGGGTCCTCCGGCCTCAGTGGCCGCAGGTGGTGGCCGCGCCGAGCGCGGCGTCGGCGCACACCACGCCGTAGCCGTAGCGTGTCGGGTCCATCCCGGGGCTTTGCCGGGTGGTGGACTCGAGGGCGCGGCGCAGCTCGGCCGCCGTCCACGTCGGGTGCCGGGACTTCAGCAGGGCCGCCACGCCGGCGACGAAGGGCGCCGCCATGGAGGTGCCGGCATCGTAGTCGTAATCGGTCGGGCTGGTGGGCCACGTGCTGAGCACCGGGGGCCAGCGGGTGCTGGAGTTCTGGTACCCGCCCGGCGCCACCACCTCGAGTTGGGGGCCCGTGTTCGAGAAGTACGACAGCGTCCCGTCGCCGTCGACGGACCCCACCGCCATGACGCACGGGGCGTTGGCGGGGCTGAGCACGCCGACGTCGAGGGCGCCCGCATTGTGGTTGCCGGACGCCGCAACGAGCAACACGCCGGCGTTCCAGGCCTCCTGGGCGGCCGCGTCGACCGCGGGCTGGTCGCCCTGCACGCCCAGGCTCATGTTGATGATGTCGGCCTTGTTGGGGTTGGTGCCCGCGCTCCCCACGGGGATGCCCGCGGACCAGCGGATGGCCCTGACCAGATCGAAGATGGTGCCGCCGCTGCCGTCGTCGGCGAAGATCTTCACCGGCAGCACGCGGATCTTCGAGCCGTACGCCACGCCGGCGATGCCGAGGCCGTTGCCCCCCACCGCCGCGGCGATGCCGGCGACGTGCGTACCATGCCCCACATCGGCGTTGACGACGCTCCCGGGGTTGGCGTTGGCATCGTCATCGAAGAAGTCGTAGCCGGGGAGCATGCGGGCGCTGAGGTCCTGGTGGTTGGAGAGCACGCCGCTGTCGATGACGGCGACGACCACCGCGGCGCTCTCGCCGGTCTCGATCGCCCACGCCTCCGGCAGGCCGAACTGCGACAGGTTCCACTGGTCTGTGGGGTAGTACGGGTCGTTGGGGACCGCCTGCAACGCCACGCGGTAGTTGCGCTGGACGTAGCGTACGCGCGCGTCGGCGCGCAGGCGCGCCAGGGTGCCGGGCACGTCGCCGCTGCGGACGAGGTCCGGCCCGCCGTCGCCGCCCGCCAGGAGTTGCAGGCCGAGTTCGCTCCGCACCGCGGCGGCGGCCGCGGCGACGGCCCGCGACGCGGCCGCGGTGCTCAGGCCCGCCGGCCGCCGGTAGCCGACGATGATCTCGCCCGGTATGGCCTCGGCGGCGGGGGCCGGGGCGGTCGCCGCCGCCAGCGCGGCGGGCTGGAAGGTGCCACAGATCCCGATGGTCCCGTAATCCACCGAAACCGTGGCGTCGCCCCCATTGCTGGTGATGCGGACGCTGCCGTGGAACGAGCCGCCGGCGCCGACCGCGACGGGATCGAGCGTGAGCGTGAGGGTGTCGCTTCCCCCCGCGGCGATCACGCCGGAGCCGGGGCTGACGCTGAGCACCGCCGGGTCGGACGGGGCCGCGCTGTACTCGAGGGTGGTGCCCTCGCGGCCCGTGTTGCCGACCAGCAGCGTGGCGCTGGCGGAGGTCATGGTCAACGCGTTCGGCGTGACGTCGAGGACGGGCAATCCGAACAGCCAGTTGCAGCCGGTCAGGAGCGTCGGGAGGAGCGCAAGGGGCAGAAACGCCCGCGCGTGGTGTCGGAGTGGCATGGTGGCAGTGTACCCCTCGCCCGCGCGTGCCCGGGCGGCAATCGAGCCCCCGGAGGGCATCCGATGCGGGGTGATTCTCTCCCGCCCGTGCCCGCGTCGCGGGCACGGGCGGGGTTGCCGTATGCTGCGGTCATCGTGACGGAGCTCGGTCGACGCAAGCGGCGCCACGTCGAGGTGTGCCTGGAGCAGGACGTCGGCTACCGCACCCGCACCACGGGGCTCGAGCGCCTGGACCTTCCCTATCGTGCGCTGCCCGAGACCGACCTGAACGCCATCGACACGAGCGCGCGGTTCCTCGGCAGGGAGCTCGCGGCGCCCCTGCTGGTGGGGGCCATGACCGGGGGCGCCTCGCTGTCGGGGCTCATCAATCGCAACCTGGCCCTGGCCGCGCAGCGCGTCGGCGTGGGCATGATGCTCGGCTCGCAGCGCGTGATGCTGGTCGATGAGGGGGCGCGGCACAGCTTCGATGTGCGCGCGGTCGCTCCGGACATCCTCCTCGTGGGCAACCTGGGCGTTGCCCAGCTCGGCCGGGGGTACGGCGCGGCGGAGCTGCGGCGGGCGGTCGAGTCCATCCACGCCGACGCCCTGGCGCTGCACACCAACCCGCTGCAAGAGGCGCTGCAGGCGGGAGGGGACGCGGACTTCCGCGGGCTGGTGGCGCGCCTGCGGGAGGTCGTCCCGGACGTCGGCCATCCCGTGGTGCTCAAGGAGGTCGGGCACGGTCTGTCCGGCGAGGTGGCGGAGGCGGTGCGCGAGGTCGGCTTCGCGGCGCTGGACGTGGCCGGTGCCGGGGGTACGAGCTGGGCCCGCGTGGAGGACCTGGTGAACTTCGGAGAGGTGCGCCACCACGACCTGGTGGAGTGGGGCATCCCCACCGCGGAGGCGCTGCAAGCCGTGCGCGCCGCGCTGCCCGACATGCCCCTGATCGCCTCGGGGGGCATCCGCAGCGGCCTCGACATCGCCAAGGCATTGGCGCTCGGCGCCCGCGTGGCCGCCGTGGCGCACCCGCTGCTGCGGCCCGCGACGGAATCCGCGGAGGCCGTCGAGGCGGTGCTGCGGCGCCTGCTGTTCGAGCTGCGCGTGGCGATGCACGGAACCGGCGCACAGACCGTGGAGGCGCTGCGCCGGCGACCGCTGCGAGCGCGTTGAGGCGCGACGCCGCCGGGAGCGCGCGGGCTTGCGGCGCTAGAATGCCGCATGGACCTGGGACTACACGGCAAGACGGCATTGGTGACGGGCGCATCCAAGGGGATCGGTCGGGCGGTCGCGGAGGCGCTGGCCGCGGAGGGCGCGCGCGTGGCGCTGTGCGCTCGGGACGGGGCCCTACTTTCCGAGGCGGTGGAGGGGATCCGGCGGGCCGGCGGGGAGGCGATGGCGGTCCCCGGCGACGTCTCCTCGGCCGACGACATCGTCCGCGTGGTGGCCGCAACGCGGGAGCGCTACGGGGACCCGGCGGTGCTGGTCGTGAACGCCGGCGGTCCGCCCGCGGGCCTGCCGACCTCGCTCGACGACGGCGCCTGGGACATGGCCTACCGGCTGACGCTGTTGTCCTCCGTGCGGCTCGCCCGCGCCGTGCTGCCGGCGATGCGCCGCGCGGGTTGGGGGCGCATCCTCAACATCACCTCGCTGTCGGTGCGCGAGCCCATCGCCAACCTGACGCTCTCGAACGCGTTGCGCGCGGGCGTCACCGGCTTCGCCAAGACGCTGTCGCTGGAGGTGGCGCACGAGGGGGTCACCGTCAACAACCTCGCGCCCGGTTACACCGCCACCGAGCGCGTCGAGGAGCTCTTCCCGACACCGCAGGCGAAGCAGGACCTGATCGATCGCATCCCGGCCAGGCGCTTCGCCGACCCCGCCGAGATCGCGGCGGCCGCGGCCTTCCTTGCCTCCGAGCGGGCCGCCTACGTGACCGGCCAGACCTGGCTCGTCGACGGGGGGTTCGTCAAGGGTCTGATGTGAGCGCGGCCTCGACCTCCGCCCGGCGAGGGATGGGGCCCACGGCCCCGCGGCCGAGGGTGGAGAGGGCCGCTGCAGCGTTGGCGTAGCGCGCCGCGCCGACCGCGTCGCTGGTGCGCAACCACTGGGTCAGGAAGGCGCCGTCGAAGGTGTCTCCCGCACCGGTGGCGTCGACCGGCGTGACCCGGCGGCCGGGGATGCGCTCGCGGCCGCCGGCGTGCGCCACCAGGACGCCGGCGGGGCCGAGCTTGAGGGCGACGAGCCCGGCCCCGCGCCCGAGAAGGGCGTCGGCGATCGCGTCGGGCTCCTCCAGCTCGAGCAGCGCCCGGGCGTCCTCGAGGCTCGGGAGGCAGACATCGCTCATCGCGGCGGTGGCCAGGACGATGGCCCGGGCGCGCGGCAGCGGCCACAGCGCCTGCCGCACGTTGGGGTCGAAGGCGACGGCCACGCCGCCGTCACGTGCGCGCCCGAGGGCTTCGAAGGTGGCGTCGCAGGCGGACGTGCTGATGGCCTGGGTGATGCCGGAGAGGTGGAGGATGCGCGTGTGCGCGATGGCCTCATCGGACACGTCTTGCGGCTCGAGGGCGCTGGCGGCGGAGTCGCGGCGGTAGTAGCTGAAGCGGTGGCCGTCGGCGCCGTAGGAGATGAGGTAGGCGCCCGTGGAGCGGCGATCGTCGCGGGTCACCCAGCGCGTGTCGACGCCCTCGTCGTGCCACAGGGCGACGAAGCGATCGCCGAAGTCGTCCCGGCCGAGGCGCGTGACGATGGCCGTGCGCGCTCCCTGGCGGGCGGCGGCCACCGCCATGTTCGACACGTCACCCCCGAACCCCGGCTGGTAGCGGCCGTCGACCTCGCTCAGCTCCATCAGCGGCTCACCGAGCGTGAGGATGTCGGTGGGCATCAGATGCGCTGGTACTTGGCCAGTCCCGCCGCCAGGCCGCCGGCGTCGCGGATCAGTCGGGCCTGCTCCGCCTCGCGGCGGTCGATCTCCTGTGCGGCCTCCAGCACGGCCTCGGCACGGTCCCGTGGGACGACCACCACGCCGTCGGAATCGGCAACGATGACGTCGCCGGGATCCACCTCCACACCGCCGCACACGACGGTCACGCCCGCGGCCACCGTGCGGTAGCGGCCGACGGTGGTGCCCGGCGAGACGTGGCGCGCGAAGACGGGGAAGTCGTAATCGCGACGGATCTCGCGCACGTCGCGCACGCCGGCGTCCAGCACGGCGCCCGCCAGACCACGCGCGTGCGCGCCCGCCGTCATCAGGCCGCCCCACACCGAGAGGTCCGGGGCGTCGGCGGTGGCGATGACGATGACCGAGCCCGGCTCCGCCGCATCGATCAACTCGATGGCGTGTGTGGGAGGCGCGCTCTCGGTCGTCGGCCCCTCCAGCACGGTCGCGGCCGGGCCGACCAGGGTGTGGTCGCCGATGCGCGTCTGGATGTCGTGGTGCATGTACCCGCGGCGACCGCACAGGGCGTCGACCGCGTCCGCCACGGAGGCGGTGGTGGTGGTGCGGAAGCCTTCGATGAGGCTGTCTGGGAGCGGCATGGATCCTCCAATGTGAGTCAGGTTCGCGACGCCCGCGTGCGGAAGTGTGCGACGGCGTCGAGGTAGCGGCGGGCACGGGCGACCGCGTCGCGCGCCGCGAACAGATCGCTCCCCACACCCACGATCCGGCAGCCAGCCTCGAGGTAGTCGGGAAGGTTGTCGAGCGTCACGCCCCCCGTCGGGATCAGCGGCACGCCCGGGATCACCGCGCGCACGGCATGCAGGTAGGCGGGGCCGCCCACGGAGTGGGCCGGGAACACCTTGACCGCGTCGGCACCCGCCTCCACGGCCTGGTGGATCTCGCTGGGTGTGAGGGCCCCAACGATGCTGGCTGCGTCGGCGGCGCGGGCCGCCCGGGGGAGTGCGCGCAGCAGGAACGGGGAGACCACGAAGCGCGCGCCCGCCTCGAGGCAGGCGATGGCCTGCGCCTCGGTGGTGATGGTGCCGGCGCCCACGAGCACGTCGTCGCGCCCGGAGAGCTCCCGCACCAGCCGCAGGGCGTCGGGGATGGTGAGCGTGATCTCGAAGGTCCGGAAGCCGGCCTCGAGGAGGTCCGCCACCGCCTTGCGGGCGGCGGCGTGGTGATGGAAGCGCAGCACGGGGACGACGCCGGCGGACTCCAGGCCGGCCAGCACTTCCGCGGCGCTCATGCGTCCCACGGATTGACCCAGGCACGCGGCGCCTTACCGCCGAACACGCGCGCGATCTCCTCGGCCGCGCCTCGCTGCAGGTCGGCCTGCGCCGCGTCGGAGTACCAGGCGGTGTGATCGCTGAGGACGACCTTGGGGTGTGCCAGCAGCGGGTCGGCCGGGTCGGGTGGCTCCGTCTCGAAGACGTCGATCCCCGCGCCCAGGAGCGCTTCGGCATCCAGTGCCCGGATCAGCGCGCCCTCATCGACGAGCCCGCCGCGCCCGGTGTTGACGAGGATCGCGTCGGGGCGCATCAGGGCCAGGCGCTCGGCGTCGAGCAGGTGGTGGGTCTCGGGCGTGAGGGGGGCGTGGATCGACACCAGGTGGGCCTGGCCCAGCACCGTCTCCAGGGGAGCCGGCTCCACGCCTTCGGGGAAGGCGGTTCGGTAGGGATCGAAGGCCAACGTGCGGCGGAAGCCGAGCCCCCGCGCCTTGTTGTGTAGGGCCTCGCCGATGCGGCCGAAGCCGACGAGCCCGAGCGTGGAGCCGGTGATCCGGCGGACGGGCTCGCGCGCGCCGACGCCCCAGACGCCCCGCCGCACGTCCCGGTCCCGGCTCACGATGCGGCGGGCGACGGCGAGGTAGAGGGCGAGCGCGTGGGTGCTGACCTCATCGACACCGTACGCGGGCACGTTGGCGACGTAGATGCGTCGGCTCGCCGCGGCCGCGAGATCGATGTTGTCGACGCCGATGCCGTAGCGGACGATCACGCGGCATCGCCGCAGGGCGTCGACCAGCGGCGCCCGCACGGCAGCCTCGCGCACCAGCAGTGCGTCGGCGTCGCGCAGTACGGCCTCGGCACGCTCGGCATCGGCCTCCGGTACGGCCTCGAGGTCCTTCACCCCGTATCCGGCGAGGACATCGAGCTCGTGATCGTAGTGTTGGTAGCCGTGGCCATAGACGACGACGGTTCGGGGTTCCGGGATGCGGGCCATGGGCCTCCAGGACGCGGGGGCCGGCGGGCGTGGCCGCCGACCCCCACGAGGGATCGCTCAGTTCTGCATGCCGGGCTCGATCGCGGCCCGGGCGGCCTCGACGGCAGCCAGGAGCCGGTCGACCCACTGGTCGCCGACGTTCTCCCGCAGGTACGACTCCACGGCGGGTTGCGCCAGGGCGCGGAAGGCCGCGATCTCATCGGGGCTCAGCACGGTGACCTCCATGCCGACGCCCTCGAGGATCTCCTTGGCGTTCATGTCCTGCGCCGTGGTCATGCCGCGGTGGATGACCTCCGCGATGTCGACCCCGGTCTGCACGATGGTCTGCTCGTCCGGCGTGAGGCCGTCCCAGAAGCGCTGGCTCATCAGGTACATGTGGATGCTGTAGACGTGCGCGTCGAGGGAGATGTACTTCTGGCTCTGGTACAGGCTGGCCGCGAGGATGTTGGTGACGCCGTTCTCCTCGCCGTCCACGACGCCCTGCTGCAGCGCCGCCGGCAGCTCCGGCCAGCTGATCGCGGAGGGGCTGGCGCCGAGCGACTCGACCAGGCGCTGGTAGATGGGGCTCGGCTGCACGCGGATCTTCAGCCCCTTCATGTCCGCGGGGGTGCGGATGGGGCGCACGCTGTTCGTGAAGTGGCGGATGCCGTTGTCGCCCACGCCGAGCAGCACCATCTGGGCCTGGTCGCGCATGGCCTGGGCGAACTCGTCCATGAACGGGCCGTCGAAGACGTTCCACGCCACCTTCTGGTTGTCGAACAGGTACGGCATGGAGAACAGCTCCACGGGCTTGAAGAAGCCCGCGATGGGTCCGTCGTGGACGACCCCGAGCTCGATGGTGCCGAGCTGCAGCCCCTCGAGCACCGTGGCGGCGTCACCGAGCTGGCTGGCGGGGAAGATCTGGACCTCGAGCGAGCCGCCGCTGGCGCCCTCCACGTACGCCTTGAAGGCGAGCGCGGCGGCCTGCTTGGGTTGGTCCGGGGTGCCGGGTTGGAAGTGGGCGTACTTGATGACCTTCTGGGCGGTGGCGCTGCCGGCGAGCACGGTGGCGGCGACGAGCAGCAGTGTGATGAGACGCTTCATGATCCTCCTAAGGGTCGAGCGGGCGTCCGGGAGACGGGATCGGGGTGTGGGGGTACCTCCTTCCGTGGCTGGGTCGGTCAGTGCGTGAAGCCGAACAGGCGCGGCACCACGAGGCTCAGTTGAGGGAACGCCAGCACCAGCGCGAGAACGGCGAGCTCGGCCAGGAGCAGGGGCACGACGGCCCGGGCCAGGCGCTCGAGGCGCAGGTGGCCCACCGTCGAGATGACGAACAGCACGGGCCCGATGGGCGGCGTGACCATGCCGATGGCGAGGTTGAGTACCAGCATCATGGCGAAATGGAGTGGATCGATGTCGAAGCGGCTGGCGACGGGGGCCAGGATGGGGGTGAGGATGATCACGGCGGGCAGCGTGTCGATGAACAGCCCGCACATCAGGATGAAGAGCGCGAGCAGCACGAGGATCACGGCCCGGCTGTCGGTGAGGGAACCGAGCCATATCGCGAGGCGTTGCGGCACGCGCAGGATGGTCAGCAACCAGGAGAACACCGAGGCCATCGACACGATGAGCAGCACGGCCGAGGTGAGCAGCCCGCTGCGCAGGAAGACGCCGGGCAGGTTGCGCCAGGTGAGCGCGCGGGTGAGGAACAGGCCCGCCAGCAGCGCGTATGCGGCGGCGACGGCGGCCGCCTCGGTGGCCGTGAAGATGCCGCCCAGGATGCCGCCCAGGATGATGACGGGCATCAGAAGTCCCGGGATGGCCGGTAGGAAGCCCCGCACGATCTCGCGCACCGTGGGGCGCGCGCGGCCGCTCTGGTAGCCGTTGCGCGTGGACACCACGTGGTTCACCAGCGCCAGGGCCACGGCGAGTAGGGCGCCGGGCACCACGCCGGCGAGGAAGAGCGCCGCCACCGTGACACGGCTGTCGGTCACCGAGTAGATGATCATGATGATGCTGGGCGGGATGATCGGCCCGATGGTCGCGGTCGTGGCGGTCAGGGCCCCGGCGTAGTACGCGGGGTAGCCCGCCCGCCGCATCATCTCCATGATGATGGCGCCCGGGCCCGCGGCGTCCGCCAGGGCGGAGCCGCTGATGCCCGCGAAGAGCATGCTGGTGAGCACGTTCACGTGCCCCAGGCCGCCACGGACGTGCCCCACCAGCACGTTGGTGAAGCGGAGCAGGGAGTCGGTGAGTTTGCCGGCCGTCATGAGGTCCGCGGCCAGGATGAACAGCGGCACCGCCATCAGTGGGAAGGAGTTGATGCCGCCGAACGCGCGTTGGGGCAGGACCACGAGCGGGTAGCTGCCCCCGCCCGCCAGGGCCGCCAGGCTGGAGATGCCCATGACGAGCGAGACCGGGAGGCCGATCACCAGCCCCACCGCGAAGACGCTGAGGAGGATCGCGGTCACGGCAGGGCCTCCGGGCCGCCGCCGGGGGCGCCGCCGGCGGCGCGCAGGGCATCGGCGGCCAGCTCGTCGGCGTTGAGGTCCTTCTGCACGAAGCTACGGACGATGAGGACGAGGTGCAACGCGAACAGGAGCGAGCCCACCGGGATGGCGAGGTACACCATCCCCATGCGCCAGCCCATGACGGGGGAACGCTGGTTCCAGGCGAAGTGGGAGAACTGCACGCCGGCCACCGTGAGGGTGATCAGGAAGACCAGGATGATGGCCCAGAGACCTCCGCGCGCGATCCTCACCCAACGCCTCGGCAGCAGGCCCTGGAGGTACTCGAGGGCCACGTGCATCCCCTCGCGCATGGCGAGCCCGGCCCCGACGTAGGTGACCCACACCATGAGGTAGCGCGCGATCTCCTCGGACCAGTTCAGCGACACGCCGAAGCCGTAGCGCGTCACCACGTTGACGAATACGAGTGCCGCCATGGCGGCCATCATGGCGACGATGGCCGCCTGGTTGGCCAGCACCAGTGCGCGCTCAGCGCGCTGCAGCGGGGTCTTGCGCGTCATTCGTCCCGTCCCTTGGGCAGCCGCTTGGCGCGCAGCAGGTCCTTCATGCGGCGCAGGCGTTCGGCCGTGCGATCGTCGCCGCGGAGCGCCACCCCCAGCGCCAGCACGTCGATGACGAGCAGGTGCGCGATGCGCGAGGTCATCGGGGTGTAGAGGTCGGTGTCCTCGGGCACGTCGATGGGGATGAGCACGTCGGCGCGCTGCGCCAGGGGGGAGCCCGGCGCCGTGATGGCGATGAGCGTGGCGCCGGACTGACGGGCCGCATCGACGCTCTGCAGCAGCTCGCGGGTGCGCCCGGTGTGCGAGATGGCCACCACCGCGTCCCCCGGCTGGAGCGTGGCCGCGGACATGTACTGCATGTGGGAGTCGCTGTACGCGACGCACGGCACCATCAGCCGGAAGAACTTGTGGTGGGCGTCGTGGGCCACCGAGCCCGAGGCGCCCACGCCGTAGAACTCGATCTTGTGGGCGTTCCCCAGCACCTCCACCGCGCGCTCGATGTCCTCGGCGTGGAGCTGGGCCCGGAGCCGCAGCAGCGTGTCCAGGGTGGCATCGAAGACCTTGGTGGCGTAGTCGCCGACCGCCGCCCCGGGCGACACCGCGAGGTCGGCGAAGGGGAAGTGGGTGGCGAGGCCCTGAGCCAATCGCACCTTGAAGTCCTGGTAGCCGTCGCACCCCAGCGTGCGGCAGAAGCGTACGACGGTGGGTTCGCTGACCGAGGCCCGCTCCGCCAGCGTCGCCAGCGAGGTATACGGGACGGCCTCGGGATCGGAGCGGACGGCGTCCGCGACGCGCCGCTCGGCGCGGGAGAAGGCCGTGGCCGGGTCGTTGAGGCGGGCGAGCAGGTTGTCCGTGGCGTCGATCACGCAGCCTCCGACACCGGCGGGGATCCGGCGTGTAGTGAAACTACTCAACAATCGCGATGGACGGCGGTACGTGCCGCCTCACTCGCTCCGAAGACGATGTGTATGTAGTAATACTACATGTTGTCGCCCCCGTCAAGGCCTCCGATTTGGACTCGGTCCAACATTGGCTATACTCGGGCACACCGGGCGGCGGTCGACGGCCGCCGTACCGAGAGTCCGAGGAGGCCCCATGCCGGTACCGGAACCGCGCTCCATCGCCGCCGTCGGCGCGTCGTTCCTGACCCAGCGTCAGGACCCCGCCACCGTTCTCGTCCCGGAGGCCTTCGACGAGGAGTTGCGAATGATGGCGCAGAGCGCGGCCACCTTCGTGGACCGGGAGATCATCCCGCACTTCGAGGCGCTCGAGGGTCTCGACTACGAGCTCAGCCGCCAGGCCATGGCCCGCGCGGGCGATCAGGGGCTGCTGGCCCTGGGCATCCCGGAGGCCTACGGTGGCCTGGGCGGCCGCGAGGCCGCCTCCGCCGTTGTGAGCGAGGCGCTCGCCCGCTCGGGCTCCTTCAACGTCACCTTCGCCGCCCACACGGGCATCGGCACGCTGCCCCTGGTCTACTTCGGTACGGAGGAGCAGAACAGGCGCTACCTCCCCAGGCTCGGCCGCGGTGAGTGGATCGCGGCCTACTGCCTCACCGAGCCCGGATCGGGCTCCGACTCCCTGGCCGCCAAGACGCGTGCGGACGCCGACGGCGACGACTACGTCCTCAACGGCACCAAGATGTGGATATCCAACGCCGGCTTCGCCGACCTCTTCACGGTCTTCGCCCAGGTCGACGGCGAGAGGTTCACCGCCTTCCTGGTCGAGCGCGATACGCCGGGCCTCAGCCTCGGCGCCGAGGAGCACAAGATGGGCATCAAGGGCTCCTCCACCCGCCAGGTCATCCTGGAGGACGCGCGGGTGCCCAGGAGCAACGTGCTCGGCGAGGTCGGCAAGGGGAGCAGGATCGCGCTCGGCATCCTCAACATCGGCCGTTTCAAGCTGGCCGCCGGCGCGGTCGGCGGCGCCAAGACGATGCTCGGCTACGCCAGCCGCTACGCCAAGGAGCGCCACCAGTTCGGCGCTCCCATCGCCAGCTTCGGGCTCATCCAGGACAAGCTCGGGCGCATGGCGGCCGACACCTTCGCCCTGGAGAGCGCCGTCTACCGCCTCGCCGGCGCCATGGACGACGTGCTCGAGGGCGTGGAGGAGGGGCCCGCGCGCTCGATCGCGCTCAACGAGTACGTCGTCGAGTACTCCTTCATCAAGGTGTTCGGTAGCGAGATCCTCGACGACGTCATCGACGAGGCGCTGCAGATCCACGGCGGCTACGGCTACTCGGCCGATTATCCGATCGAGCTGGCCTACCGCAATAGCCGCATCAACCGCATCTTCGAGGGCACCAACGAGATCAACCGGCTGCTCACCGTCGAGCAGCTTCTCAAGCGCGCCATGCGCGGGGCGCTCGACCTGATGGGCCCCGCACAACAGGCCATGGTCGGCGAACCGCTCGCCGAGGTCGACGCGCCCGACGCCGTGCGAGACGCGGTGTTGGCCGTCGAGAACCTCAAGCGCGCCGTGCTCCTGGTGGCCGGCACCGGGGCCACGGCCTACGCCCAGGCGCTCGAGCGGGAGCAGGAGGTCGTGGCGGCCGTGGCGGACATGGTGGGGCTGACGTACCTGGCCGACAGCGCGCTGCTGCGGGCCGAGCGCGCCGTCGCGGGCGACCGTGGCGCCGTCGCGTCAACGCTCGCGCGCGCCTACGCCTTCGCGGCCGTCGACCGGGCCCGCGACCTGGCGGCGGCTGCGCTGCGGCGCATCCCCGGCGGCCACGACGCCCTCGGCCGGCTGCACGCCTACCTGGGTGAGCACGGCGTGGACCTCATCGGCCTTCGCCGCGAGGCCGCGGCCGCCAGCCTCGAGGCCGACGGGTACCCACTGCGTTGAGCGCCCGATGTGCTACTGCGGTTCCAGGCCCAGGGTCACGTCCACGGTGCGGCTGCGTCCGCCCCGCAGGTAGGTGACGCGCACGCTGTCCCCGACGCGGTGATCCGTCTCGAGCCAGGACTTCAGGTCGCCCAGGCCCGACACCGCGTGGTCGTCGACCTGGGTCACGACGTCACCGCCGACGTAGAACAGCCGATTGCCCACCACCACCTGCTGTTGCGCCCCACGCAGTCCCGCACGGGCCAGGGGGCTGCCGTCGACGAGCTGCACCAGCAACAGGCCCTGGTCCGAACCGGCGTTCAGGGCGCGGTTCAATGCCGGAGTGAGGGTGTGTGCGTAGCGCACGCCGAGATAGGGGTGCGGGTAGCGGCCGTCCTTGAGTAGGGCGGGGAGAACGCGCTTGACGGTGGCGATGGGGAGCGCGAAGCCGACCCCGGCGTTGGTCCCCGACGGGCTGAAGATGGCGCTGGTGATCCCGATGACGCGCCCGGCGCTGTCGAGCAGCGGGCCGCCGGAGTTGCCCTTGTTGATGGCGGCGTCGGTCTGGATGATGCCGGTGATCGGCAGCCCCGACGGCCCCTGGATGGAGCGGTCCAGGGCACTCACGACGCCGGTGGTGAGGGTGCGGCCGAACTCCCCGAAGGGGTTGCCGATGGCGATGGCGCGCTGCCCCACCCGCAGGCCGTCCGAGTCGCCGAACGTGACGGCCTGCAGCGGCGCCTTCGCCGGGTCGACGTGGAGCACCGCCATGTCGTTGCGGGCGTCGCTCCCCACCAGGGTCGCGGGCAGCGCCGTCCCGTCGCCGAAGGTGACCGTGATCGACTGGGCGCCCTGCACCACGTGGAAGTTGGTGAGTATGTGGCCGCCCGCGTCGATCACGAACCCGGAG
This sequence comes from uncultured Trueperaceae bacterium, assembly GCA_963739805.1. Classification (GTDB taxonomy): domain Bacteria; phylum Deinococcota; class Deinococci; order Deinococcales; family Trueperaceae; genus CAVUBJ01. The sequence goes on along the minus strand of CAVUBJ010000009.1, from coordinate 817,388 downwards.
CCCGCTCCCTGCTCCGGCACGTTGCCGTAGAAGAAGGTCGGCTGGAGCACCTGCGTGGTGATGTTCACCACCGACGGCGACACGCGGTCGTACACGTCGATGACGCGCTTCTCGGCCTGGTCGAGCCCCTGGGCGTCGACGAAGGCGATGGGATCGGCCGCGGACTGGGCTCGAGCCAGCGGGAGGGGGAGCGCCAGGAGCAGCGCCAGCGCCGCGAGGGAGGCGCGTGCGGGGTGCGTGCGGCGGGGGCCGGTGGAACGTCGCCGCGGCGTCGTGGTGCGGGCTGGATCGTCGGACATGGACCCATGGTGGCCCCGGCGTTCATGAAAGGTCTGAAGCCGCGCACGGGCGGGCCGGGCACGCGCGCGGGATCCGGACCCCGGCGTGGCCGACGGAGCCGGTGCGTGGGTCCGGGCATAATGGCCCATGCCGGTCTCCCTTCACCACATCGCCACCGCCGTGCCCGAGACGGCCTACGACCAGGCCGCGGCGCTCGAGGTGATGACCGCCTGGGTGGGCGGCGAACGCCGCACCGATCGTCTGCTGCAGCGCATCTACCGCCACTCGGGCATCGACACGCGCCACAGCGTGGTCCCGGACTTCGAGCCGGGCCACCCCGGCGGCCTGTATCGGGATCCAGGCGACGGCGGCTTCCGGTCCCCCGGCACCGCCGAGCGCAACGCGCGTTACGTCGAGGCGGCCGAGGGCCTGTTCCTGCGCTCCGGCCGCCGCGCCCTGGAGGGCGCGGGCTTCGCGCCGGCGGACGTCAGCCACGTCATCACGGTGTCTTGCACGGGCTTCTATGCCCCCGGCCCGGACCTCGCGCTGGTGCGCGAGCTGGGGATGCGGCCGTCGACCGAGCGCTACCATCTGGGCTTCATGGGGTGTTACGCCGCCTTCCCGGCACTCCGCATGGCCCGCGCGTTCTGTCTGGCGGACCCCAGCGCGGTGGTGTTGATCGCGTCGGTGGAGCTGTGCTCGCTGCACCTGCAGCCCAGCCGGGAGCCCGATTCGTTGGTGGCCGCCTCCGTCTTCGCCGACGGCGCGGCCGCGGCGGTGGTCTCGGCCCGCCCGCCGCGGGGCCCGGCGCTCGCGCTCGAACGCCTGGCGGGCACGGTCGCGCCCGAGGGCGCTGGGGACATGGCGTGGATCATCGGCGACACCGGCTTCGACATGGTGCTGTCGAGCTACGTGCCGCGCATCGTCGGGGGGCGTGCGGCCGAGGTGGTGGATCCGCTGTTGGCGGCGGCGGGCGTCGACCGCGACGCCGTGCGCCATTGGGCCGTGCACCCCGGCGGCCGAGCCATCCTGGATCGGGTGGTGGACGGTCTCGGACTGCCGCCGGACGCGGTGAGTGACGCGCGCGCGGTGCTCGCGCGCTACGGCAACATGTCGAGCGCGACCGTGTTGTTCGTGCTGGCGCGCGTGCTCGCCCGACCGGGGGCCGCCGGCGAGCCCGTCGTCGCGATGGCGTTCGGGCCCGGCCTCACCATCGAGGCCGCGGTGCTGCGGCGGCCGTGAACGCCTGGCTGCGCCGGCGCGCGCACGCCGTCCGCGAGCGCATGGATGACCCGGACTGCGATCCCCGGCGGCTGCGCGCGACCTACGCGCAGTTCGCCCTGGTCAATGGCGCGTTGGCCGGGTGGCGCCGGGTGTTCCGGCGCTGGATACGCCCGTGTGCGCCCGGCGGCGCGTCGCTGCTGGACGTGGGGTGTGGCGGCGGCGACGTCGCGCGGGGCCTGGCCCGATGGTCGAGCGCGGCCGGCGTGCCGCTGCGCGTCACGGCGTGCGACCCCGACGCGCGCGCGCTCGCGTACGCTCGGAGCGCGCCGGGCGCGCGCGTACGCTACCTGCAGAGCACCATGGCCGAGCTGCTCGACAGCGGCGAGCGTTTCGACTTCGTGATCTCCAACCACGTCCTGCACCACCTCGAGGAGGGTGCGGTGGCGGCGTTCCTGGATCACAGCGCGGCCCTGGCGCGGCGGCGCGTGATCCACAACGACCTGCGGCGCAGCGACCTGGCCTACCTGGCGTTCGCGGCGGTGTCCTGGCCGCTGCCCGGCTCGTACATCGCGGAGGACGGGCTGCGGTCGGTGCGCCGGGCGTACACCCCGGCGGAGCTGCGCGTCCTGGCGCCGGCCGGATGGCGGCTCGAGCGGCTCGAGCCGTTCCGTACCCTGCTGGTGCTCGACCGATGAACACCGCCGGGCGCGGCGGCGCCGAGGACGACGAGGTGACCGTGGCGATCGTCGGTGGCGGGCCGGTGGGGCTGTTGCTCGCCTGCAGGATGGCGCTCGCCGGCGTGGCGGTGCGGGTGTTCGAGCGCCGGACCGTGCGCTCCGCCCACTCCCGAGCCATCGGCATCCACCCCCCGGCGCTGGAGGCCCTGGCCCGGGTCGGTGCGGCCGACGCGATGGTGCGCGCCGGCGTGACGATCCCCGGTGGCCGGGCCTACGCCGGGGACCGTCTGCTCGGCACCCTGTCGTTCGCGCGCTGCCCCGGCGCGTACCCGTTCGTCCTGTCGCTGCCGCAGGCCGAGGCGGAGCGGTACCTCGAGGCGCGCCTGGCGGGCATCGCGCCGGACGCCCTGCGGCGCGGCGCGGCGGTCGTGGGCATCACCCAGGACGCCGACGCCGTGACGCTGAGGCTCGCCGGGGGCGGGCGCCGGCGGGCGCGCCTGGCGGTGGCGGCGGACGGGCGTCGCAGCGCGGTCCGCGACTGGCTCGGCCTGCCGTGGCGCGGGCGTGCCTTCCCGGACCGCTACCTGATGGCCGATACCGTCGACACCACGCCCTGGGGTGCGGAGGCGGCCATCTTCCTCACGCGCTCCGGGGTGGTGGAGTCGTTCCCGCTGCCGCGCGGGCAGCGGCGCTGGGTGGCGGCGGCGCCGGTCTCGGAGGCGCCCCCCGCGGAGCTCGGGGAGCGCGCCCGTGCCCTGGAGCGCTGGGTGCGGCAGCGCGTCGGACTCCGGGCGCCCGCGGACTCGATGACCATGGTGAGCGCCTTCGGGGCGGAGGTGCGCTCGCCCCCTCGCTGGTCCTCGGGGCGCGTGGTCCTGCTGGGAGACGCCGCACACGTGCTGCCGCCGTTCGGCGGGCAGGGCATGAATCTGGGCTGGCTCGACGCCTCCGCCCTGGCGGACGCGCTGCTGCGCATCCGACTCGAGCACGCCGGCGCGGCGGAGGTGGGGGACGTGCTGCGGGCGTTCGAGCACGCGCGCCGGCCGGCGGCGCGCGCCGCGGCGCGCAGGGCGGTAGCGAACCTTCGGCTGGGCCGCTCCGGAGCCCTGGCGCCGCTGCGCGACGTGGCCGTGCGGGTCGCGCTGCGGCCGCCCCTGGCCGGGGTGGTGGCGCGCGTGTTCACCATGCGCGATCTGGCGGGCGCCCTGGGGCCGCCCGCGCCGGCGGCGGCCGACGCGCGGCGGGAGCCGGGGGCGTGAGCGCCGCGCCCGGGCGCCCGTGGTGGCTCCACCCGTACCTGCGGCACCTGCGTCTGCCGTTCAACCTGCTGCTCAGCCCCATCTACCTGTGGGGGGTGCTGCTCGGGGGCGGCCATCTCTGGGACGGACGCGTGTGGCTCGGTTACCTCTCCCTCCACCTCTTCCTGTACGGCGGCACCACCGCCTTCAACTCCTACTACGACCGCGACGAGGGGCCGATCGGGGGGATGCTCCGGCCCCCCGCGGTCGATCGCGGCCTGCTGCCGTTCGCGCTGATCGTCCAGGCCCTCGGGGTGCCGCTGGCCGTGGCGGTCGGACCGGCCTTCCTGGCGGCCTGGTTGCTGCTGTTCCTGGTGTTCACGGGCTACTCCCACCCGCGGGTGCGCTTCAAGGCCCACCCGGCACGCGCCCTCGCCGCCATCGCTTTCGGGCAGGGGGTCGTGGGCTTCGCGCTCGGTTGGCTGGCGGTGGGTCCGCTGGGGGCGTTGGCGTCCCCCACCGCATGGACCGGCATGGTGAGCACCGCGCTGGTGGTGGTCGGCCTCTACCTGGTGACCCAGAGTTACCAGACGCTGGAGGACCGTGCGCGCGGAGACCAAACGCTTCCGGTGGTGCTCGGGCCGGCTCCGGCGTTGCGCCTGGCGGTGGGGTTGCTCGCGCCCGGCGGTGTGGTCCTGGTGGCGGCGCTGGGCCGGCGTGGCGGCTGGCCCCTGGCGCTCGTGGTGACGCTGTTCTTCGCCTGCCTCGGGCTGTGGATCCTGCGTTGGGCGGCAGGCTTCGACGAGGCGGCCGTGAGCCGCAACTTCGCGACGGCCATGCGCGTGGCCACGGTCGCGAGCGCCGGGCTCAGCGCCGTGTTGGTGGCGATGCTGATCCGGGCCGGCGGCTGAGCGCTCGCCGTCACAACGGCTTGAAGCGCTCGAACGTCTCCCCGCACGCCCGGCAGCCGTGGATCTCGCGGCACAGCGCGCTGCCGAAGGCATTGTGCAGCACCGTGTCGAAGCTCCCACAGCGAGGGCAGGGGACGGGCCCCTCGAGGGCGAGCTCGAGCAGCCCCCCGTGCGGCGCGGGCGGCGCGAGGCCGAAGCGGAGCAGCTTCTCGCGGGCCCCCTCGCTCATCTCGTCGGTCGACCAGGCCGGCGATAGCACCCGCCGCACCTCGACCTCCGACGCGCCGAGCGCCAGGACGCGGGCGGCCACCTCCCGGCGCATGACCTCGAAGGCGGGGCAGCCGGAGAAGGTCGGGGTGAGGTCGACCCGGACCGCGGTGTCCTCGACCTCGACGGCGCGCACGATCCCCAGATCGACCAGCGAGAGGACCGGGATCTCCGGGTCCATCACGTCCTCCAGAGCGCGCCAGATCGCTTCGCGGGCGAGGGCGACGGGGCGGGGTGCGGGTGCATCCATCACGGCGCTCCTCTCACCAGGCGGACGCGTCGGGGTCGGCCCGCGCCACCGCCTGCATCTCCAGCAGCAGGCCCACCAGCGCCTCGCCGTGGCACTCCCGCCCCCCCGGGTTGGGCGGCAGCTCGGGGGGCGTGAGGCCGGACCGGGCAAGCTGGGCAAGGATGCGGGCGCGCGCCTGCGACGCGACCGTTTCGGGGTCGGGAAGGATGCCCGCCTCGCAGAGCGCGCGGTCGCCCGGGAGGGGCTCGAACAGCTGGGGAAGGTACGGCCACAGCCGGGCAAGCGCCTCCCGCGAGCGCCGCGCGGACTCGTCGGTTCCCCGGCCCAGGCGCTCCACCCAGAGGGCGCTGTGACGCAGGTGGAACACCTCCTCGGTGCGGACCTTGGCCGACGCTTCCGCCAGCGGCAGGTACGTCGAGGCCGCGGCGGCGGCCGTGAACGCCGCCTCGTAGGCGTCGAACAGGAACTGACGCAGCATCGTGAAGGCCCAGTCCCCTCGCGGCAGCTCGACCAGCCGCGCGTTGCGGAAGCCGTCGACGTCCCGGAAGTAGGCCAGCTCGTCGGGGTCGCTGCCGTCGATGCCGGCACGGGCCCCATACCACAACACGGCGTGGCCGATCTCGTCCTGCGCGATGTTGGCCAGGGCGATGTCCTCCTCGAGGAGGGGGCGTGCCCCGTCCACTCGGCGTCGCGGTGGCCGAGCACCAGTTCGTCGTCGGCCATGGCGGTCAGGCGGGCCACCAGGGGTTCGCGCAGGCCGGTCGGGAGCTCGGCGGCGTCGCGGATCACGCGTCGTCCTTCGACCGCAGGCGGGGCGCCAACATCCCGTAGGCCGACTGCTGCTTGTAGGTCTTGCCCCGGGCGGGCTCGAACCAGCCCTCCGCCTCGTCCGAGGGGCTGGCGCTCAGCAGGGCACACGGCACTACCCACCAGGCCACCGCGCCGTCCGCGCCATACGCGCGCAACGCCGCCGCGACCGCGCCGCGCGGGCCGGTGGCCTCCACCTCGCCCACGTCCTCCGCGAAGGTCATGCTGCGGCGTTGTCCGACCTTCCGGAACACCCGGTAGGTGTGCGCCTCCCCCTGTTCGAGGTCGGGGCCCTCGAGGGCCCCGGAAGCGAGCTGCTCCCGCGTGAGCGAGAACACGGCATCGGCGGGGGCCACCCACAGGCTCACCGCGCTGGGCCGGCGCGCGAACACGCTGCGCGCCATCAACAGGGCGTGCTCCGCGTCGAAGCCGTGGACGGAGCCCACGGCCTGGTGGGCGCGGTCGGGGGCGTCCTGCTTGAAGACCTCCCAACGGGGCCCCTGACTGTCCGGCTCGGCTGGCGTGTTCACGGCCCACCGCCTCCCACCGCGGCGCGCGGCCGGTCGCGGAAGGCCGCCAGGGCCTCGCGGACCCAGCGTCCGTCCTCGTGGGCGCGCCTGCGCGCGGCGATGCGCTCGGCGTTGCACGGCCCGCCCCCCTTGACGACAGACCAGAACTCGTCCCAGTCGATGGGGCCGTGCAGCCAGTCGCCGCTCTCCGGGTCGCGCCGCAGTTCGGGGTCGGGGACGCGTAGGCCGGCCTCCATCAACTCCGGCGCGTGCTCGTTGAGGAACTCGCGGCGCACCTCGTCGTTGGTCTTGGTCTTGATCCCCCAACGCACCAGCTGGGGCGTGTTGGGCGACTCGCTGTCGTGCGGGCCCAGCATCATCAGCGACGGCCACCACCAGCGGTCGAGCGCGTCCTGGACCATGCGCCGTTGGGAGGGAGTCCCCTGGGCGTAGCGCAGGACCATCTCCTTGCCCTGCTTGTGGTGGAAGGTCTCCTCGGCGCAGATGCGGACCATGGCGCGCGAGTAGGGCCCGTAGGAGCATTGGGCGAGCATGAGCTGGTTGCGGATGGCGGCGCCGTCCACGAGCCAGCCGATCATGCCGACGTCCGCCCACGTCAGGGTGGGGTAGTTGAACACGCTCGAGTACTTCGCCCGCCGGTCCAACAGGGCGTCGACCATCTCCTCGCGGCTGCTGCCGAGCGTCTCCGCCGCATGGTAGAGGTACTGCCCGTGGCCCGCCTCGTCCTGCACCTTGGCGATGAGGATGAGCTTGCGCCTCAGGGTCGGCGCTCGTCCGATCCAGGCGCCCTCGGGCAGCATCCCTACGACCTCGGAATGGGCGTGCTGACCGATCATGCGGAGCAGTTGTCTACGGTAGGCCTCGGGCATCCAGTCGCCGGGCTCGATCTTCTCGCCGGCCTCGATGCGCGCCTCGAAGCGTTCGAGACGTTCGTGCTCCCGTGCATCGGACGGCGAGTCCATGGTCACTCCCCCCTCTGCCCGCCACTGCCGCCCGCGCCCACGGCGCCCAGCAGGAGGTCGGCGTAGCGTTCGGCCAGGGCGTGCAGGCCGAGCCTTCCCTCGGGGTCCAGCCACTGATAGGTCCAGTTGAGGGCGGAGAGGACGAACAGGGTGGCGATGGCGGGGTCGGCCACCTTGAAGCTGCCGCTCTCGATCCCCGCATCGATGACCTCGCGGAAGTGCGCCTGGTAGGCGTCGCGCTGCGTCACGACCTGCTCGCGCGCTGCGGGCGCCAGGTGGGTCCATTCGTGGAAGAACACCGTGGCGTTGGGCAGCTGGTGGGCGATGACGTCGATGTGGCCGTGGGCGAGTGCGCGGAGGCGCTGGGGCGCGGGGAGCGAGGCGTCCACCCGGCCCGCAGCGTCGAGGAACGCCTGCGCGGCCCGCAGCACGATGTCGCGCAGCAGCTCCTCCTTGCCCTGGATGTGGGCGTACAGACTGCTCCCCTGCAGGTTCAGGCCGCGGGCGATGTCCCGCATGCTGGTGGCGTGGTAGCCGTTGAGGCGGAACAGGTCGCCGGCGGTGGCGAGGATCTCGTCGCGACGGGTCACCGTGGCAGTATAGGCGAACGAACGCTTGTTCGGCAACGGCCCGGACGACGTTTCCGCGGCGCCGTCCCGGCCGCCGTACACCGGCCTCGCGCCCCACGGCGCCCGCGGGGCGGTGGTATAGCGTACGGGGAGACCCATCCGCGAGACCCAGCCCCGAGCGGCGGGGCGGAAGCCAGGAGATTTGATGGACGTTCTGCGATACATCGCCGACACGGGCGAGGTGGCCGGCGCCCTCCCCTTCGGCCACGAGGAGCTCGTGCGCGGCTATCGCGCGGTGGCGCGGGCCCGGCTGTTCGACGAGCGGGCCATGGTGCTGCAGCGCCAGGGTCGGCTCGGTGTCTACGCGCCGTTCCGGGGGCAGGAGGCGGCGCAGGTCGGCGCCGCGCTTGCACTCGAGCCCAGCGACTGGCTGGTGCCGAGCTACCGGGACACGGGCGCCGCGCTGACCCACGGCCTGCCGATCCACCAGGCCCTGCTGTACTGGCGGGCGGACCCGGCGGGGTGGGCGTTCCCCGAGGGGCTGCGGGTGCTGCCGTTCTACATCCCGATCGCGACGCAGCTGTTGCATGCGGTCGGCATCGCCTCGGCGGGTACCCACCAGGGCGAACCGTGGGTGGCGTTGACCTTCGTCGGGGACGGCGGCACGAGCGAGGGCGACTTCCACGAGGCGCTCAATTTCGCCGCCGTGTTCCGTGCTCCCGTGATCTTCGTCGTCCAGAACAACGGTTGGGCGATCAGCGTCCCCACGGAGCGCCAGATGGCCAACACCCGCATCGCGGACCGGGCGGCCGGCTATGGCATCCCGGGCGTCCGAGTGGACGGAAACGACCTCGCCGCCGTGTGGCACGCGGCCCGCGAGGCGGTGGCGCGGGCCCGGGCGGGGGAGGGGCCGACGCTCATCGAGGCCGTCACCTACCGGTTGGCGCCGCACACCACCAGCGACGATCCCAAGCGCTATCGCGACGACGAGGCGACGGGTTCCTGGGAGGGGCGGGAGCCCCTGACACGGTTGCGCGTGGCGTTGACCGATCTGGGGGTCTGGGACGACGAGCGCCAGGAGGACATGCTGGCGGAGCTGGCGACGGAGTTCAAGCGGGAGCTGCAGCGGGCGGACGAGGTGCCTGCGGCCGACCCGGAGACGATCGTGGAGCACGTCTTCGAGACCATGACGCCGGACGCGCGGCACGCGTGGGAGATCCTCCGTGACGCCTGAGGTGGCGACGCGCGAGCTCACCCTGGTGGGCGCCGTGCATGACGCCCTGGACGTCGCGCTGGAGACCGACCCGCGGGTGTTGCTCTTCGGTGAGGACGTCGGTCATATGGGCGGAGTGTTCCGCGTCAGCGACGGCCTGCAGGCCAAGCACGGCGAGTCGCGGGTGTTCGACACCCCGCTGGCCGAGGCGGGCATCGTGGGGTACGGGATCGGGCTCGCGCTCGCGGGCATGCGGCCCGTCGCGGAGATCCAGTTCGCCGGCTTCCTGTACCCGGCCCTCGATCAGATCCTGTCGCACCTGGGACGCTACCGTCATCGGACGCGCGGTCGATTCACCATCCCCATGGTCATCCGCGCCCCCTACGGCGGCGGCGTGCACACCCCCGAGCAGCACGCGGACTCCCCCGAGGCCCTGCTGACCCACGTGCCCGGCATCAAGGTGGTGGTCCCGTCCGACCCCGAGCGGGCCAAGGGGTTGTTGCTCGCCGCCATCGCGGACCCCGACCCCGTCGTCTTCCTCGAGGCGATCAAGCTCTACCGATCCGTCAAGGCGCCGGTGCCGGAGGGGCACTACGTCCATCCGCTGGGAAGCGCGCGGGTCGTGCGCGAGGGGGACGCCGCCACACTGGTGGCCTACGGGGGCATGGTGGAGGTGTGCGTCAAGGCCGCACAGGTCGCCGAGCGCGACGGGGTGGCGCTCGAGGTGGTGGACCTGGAGACGCTGGCGCCCCTGGACACGGAGACGGTGCTGGCGTCGGTGCGAAAGACGGGCCGCGTGGTGGTGGTCTACGAGGCGCGGCGGACGGGTGGATTCGGGGCCGAGGTGGCCGCCCGTATCGCCGAGGAGGCCATCTGGTCGCTGCGGGCGCCGGTGCTGCGGGTGGCCGGGTGGGATGCGCCCTACCCCCCGTTCAGTGCCCTGGAGCATCACTACCGGCCCGACGCGCGCCGCGTCTTGGAGGCGGTCCGGGCGGTGCTGTCCGCCTGAGGGGCGGAGCGCGGCTGGCTCGGGTGGTATCGGACGGCCGTGTCGGAGGGTGCGCGTGGGCCGCCGCCACGTGGGGCGGGGCCGTATGGCGGGGCCGTGTGGCGGGGTGCGCGCGGGCCCAGCGGGTCGCGGCATCGACCGTGATGGACTCGGCGGTGCCCGCTTGCGCGGGGACCCGGCTTCCCTTAGTATTTAAGGTATCGTACGGCGCCCCAAGAGGGGCGCAGATCGCCGGCGCCTTGTGGCGCGGCCGGGCGTACGCACCGGAGGGAGAAGGGCCATGGACAAGGAACGCGAGAAGGCACTGAATCTCGCCATCAGCAGCATCGAGCGTCAGTTTGGTCGTGGGGCGATCATGCGGTTGGGTGCGGAGCAGGTGGGGGCGTTGGCGGCGGGGGTGATTTCGACGGGGTCGTTGTCGGTGGATGTGGCGTTGGGGGTTGGGGGGGTGCCGCGGGGGCGGGTGGTGGAGGTGTATGGGCCGGAGTCGGGGGGGAAGACGACGTTGGCGTTGCACATTATTGCGGAGGCGCAGCGTGTGGGTGGGGTGGCGGCGTTTGTGGATGCGGAGCATGCGTTGGATCCGTCGTATGCCGCGGCGGTGGGGGTGGATATCGAGCAGTTGTTGGTGTCGCAGCCGGATACGGGGGAGCAGGCGTTGGAGATCGTGGAGTTGTTGGTGCGTTCGGGGGCGGTGGATGTGGTGGTGATCGATAGTGTGGCGGCGTTGACGCCGCGGGCGGAGTTGGAGGGTGAGATGGGGGATGCGCATGTGGGGTTGCAGGCGCGGTTGATGTCGCAGGCGTTGCGGAAGTTGACGGCGGTGTTGTCGAAGTCGCGGACGACGGCGGTGTTCATCAATCAGGTGCGGGAGAAGATCGGGGTGTTGTATGGCAATCCGGAGACGACGCCGGGGGGGCGGGCGTTGAAGTTTTATAGCAGTGTGCGTATGGAGGTGCGGCGTAAGGGGGATGTGAAGGTGGGGGCGGAGAAGGTGGGGAATCGGGTGCGGGTGAAGGTGACGAAGAATAAGGTGGCGCCGCCGTTTCGGGAGGCGGAGGTGGAGATCATGTTTGGTCGGGGGATCGATAAGGTGGGGGATCTGGTGGGGATGGCGAGTGATTTGGATGTGGTGCAGAAGTCGGGTTCGTGGTACGCGTTTGGGGAGACGCGTTTGGGGCAGGGTAAGGAGAAGTCGGTGGAGTTCTTGCGGGAGAACCCGGACCTCATCGACGCCATCCGCAACCAGGTGATGAGTGAACTCCAGCTGGCCTCGGCGCACCCGGGCCCCCGCCCCTCGGCCGCCGCGGCCGGCGGCGGTGTTGCGGATGAGGCGGAGGACGACGGGGAGGCGCTGGAGGCCTGAGGCCGGCGCGCCACGTCGCCGGCGACGGCGCCACGCTCCGGGCCGGTGCGCACCCCGGCCACCGGGGGTGGGGGCGGCCGAACCGCCGCGCCGGGGGCGTTTCGTGTGTGCAGGGGAGCACGGCGCCCACGGCGCGCTTGTGTCAACGTGCTCCCATGCCGCGCGCCTCATACCCGGACCGGGTTTAAGATGGTCCCGTGGTAATACCGCCAACGGCCCCGGGCCGCCCCAGAACGCCGATGCGTTGTGCGGGTGGCCTGGGGTCGGCCGTAGGAGTTGGTCTCACATGGGTGTCACTGAACCGCTGACGCGGCCGTCCCCGGACAACATGACTACGCCGGGTGTCAACGATTTCTCGATCGCCGTGGCCACGGCAAACGGGACCGGCAGTCAGACCGCAAACCTCACGCTGCTGCGGGCGTTCTTCAAGATGGGGATCCCCGTGCACGGCAAGAATATCTTCCCCTCCAACATCCAGGGCTTGCCCACCTGGTACCACATCCGCGTCAGCCGCGACGGGTACATCGCGCGCCGGCCGGCGGAGCTGCTGGTGGCGTACAACACGGCCACCGTGAACCAGGACGTGCGCGACCTGATGCCGGGCGGCGTGTGCGTCTACAACGCCGACCTCCCGGCGGACACCAGCCGCGAGGACATCGTCTACTACGGTGTCCCCGTCAAGGAGCTGCTCGCCGACAAGCCCCAGAAGGGGAAGCTGCGCGACTACATCGCCAACATGACCTACGTCGGGGTCGTGGCCTGGCTGCTCGGCGTCCCCCTGGAGGTCGTCGAGGAGGCGCTCTCCTACCACTTCGGCCGGCGCCAGAAGCTGGTGGACGCCAACATGGAGGTGGTGCGTGCCGCGCACGGGTGGGCCGTGGAGGCGCTGGAGAAGCGCGACATCTATCGCGTCGAATCGATGCGGGAGACAGAAGGACTCATCCTCATGAGCGGCAACGAGGCCGGTGCCCTGGGCGCGGTCTTCGGTGGCGTGTCGGTGGCCGCGTGGTACCCCATCACGCCGTCGACCGGATTCATCGACGCGCTCCGCGCCTACCTGCCCAAGCTTCGCGACGCGGCCGACGGATCGCGGACCTACGACGTCATCCAGGCGGAAGACGAGCTGGCCGCCATCGGCATGGTGGTGGGCGCCGGCTGGTCCGGCGCACGCGCGCTCACGGCCACCAGCGGCCCGGGCATCTCCCTCATGGCGGAATTCGTCGGACTCGCCTACTTCGCGGAGGTGCCCGCGGTCATCTGGGACATCCAGCGCGTGGGTCCCTCCACCGGCATGCCCACCCGCACCAGCCAGGGCGATCTGGCCTTCGCCTACCACCTCGGCCACGGCGACAGCAAGCACCCCGTGTTGCTGCCGTCCAGCGTCGAGGAGTGCTTCGAGTTCGGCTACAAGGCGCACGATCTGGCCGACACGCTGCAGACCCCGGTCTTCGTCCTGTCGGACCTCGATCTCGGCATGAACAACTGGATGGGCACGCCGTTCGCCTACCCCGACGCGCCGCTCCAGCGCGGCAAGGTGCTCGACGCCGAGGGCGTCGAGGCCAAGGGCTTCGCGCGTTACCGCGACGTGGATGGCGACGGCATCGGCTACCGCACCCTGCCGGGAACCGAACACCCGTTGGCCGCGTACTTCGCTCGCGGAACCGGCCACGACGACGCGGCCGTGTACAGCGAGCGGCCCGAGGACTGGGTGGAGAACATGCAGCGGTTGGTGCGCAAGTTCGACACCGCGCGCACCCTCGTACCGACGGCCGACATCGACGAGGTCGAGGGCGCTGCCTTCGGGATCCTCGCATACGGTACGACCCGTTACGCCATCGAAGAGGCACGCGACCAGCTCGCCGCCCAGGGGATCCCCACCAGCTTCTGCCGGCTGCGGGCGCTCCCCATCGGGGACGACGTCCGGGGCTTCATCAAGCGCCACCCACTGGTCGTGGTGATGGAGATGAACCGGGACGGCCAGCTGTTCAGCATCCTGAAGTCCGAGTGCCACAAGTGCATCACGCAGTTGGAGTCCGTGGCCTTCCTCGACGGCATGCCGTGGACCGCGGCCTGGGTCAAGGAGCAGCTCCGGCCGTACCTGAGCGAAGAGAGGAACTGACGCCATGAATCGCGTTCCAGCTAGCCGCACCAACCTGCTCGGCATGGGCAAGGCCGATTACGCCGGCCGCCCCAGCACGCTGTGCAAGGGGTGCGGGCACAACTCCATCGCCAACCAGATCATCCAGGTGGCGTTCGAGCTCAACCTTCGGCCGCACGAGGTCATCAAGCTCTCGGGCATCGGTTGCTCCAGCAAGTCCCCCGCCTACTTCCTGGGCATGTCTCATGGCTTCAACGGCCTGCACGGGCGGATGCCCTCCCTGGCCACCGGCGCGCTGGCCGGCAACCACACGTTGCACGCGCTCGGGGTCAGCGGCGACGGCGACACCGGCAGTATCGGCATGGGCCAGTTCAAGCACATGGTGCGCCGCAACGTGCGGATGGTCTACATCGTCGAGAACAACGGCGTGTACGGCCTCACCAAGGGGCAGTTCTCCGCCACGGCCGAGTACGGGCAGGACCTCAAGTACGCCGGGCACAACTTCTTCCCGGCCATCGACCTGTGCATGGAGGCGCTGGTGGCGGGCGCCGGATTCGTGGCGCGCAGCTTCGCCGGCGACGCCAAGCAGGTACGGGAGCTGTTGAAGGCCGCCCTGAGCCATCGCGGCACAGCCGTCCTCGACATCATCAGCCCATGCGTGGCGTTCAACAACGAGGACGACTCGCCCAAGAGCTACGCCTACGGGCGTGAGCACGAGCACGCGCTCCAGGAGATCGGCTTCTTCCCGGCGGACGAGGAGATCCTCATCGAGGCCCAGGAGCCCGGTGAGGTGCGGGTGGTGGAGCTGCACGACGGGTCGCGCATCCGCCTGCACAACCTCGAGGCCGACTACGACGCCAGCAACCGCTCCGCGGCCGTCGATCGTCTCCTGCAGGCTGAGGAGCGCGACGAGTTCATCACGGGCCTCATCTACTACGACGATACGCGCCCTTCGCTGGCCGAGGTGGACGGGCTTCCCAGCACCCCCCTCGCCCGCCTGGACGACGATGCCCTGCGGCCACCCGAGGAGGCGCTGCGCTCCTTCCTGCAGGACTACGCCTGACCCACGGCCCCGGAAGGCCGACGCGAGGGGGCCCGGCCGCAGCGGCCGGGCCCCCTCGCGTGGTTGGGCGGGACGCGCCTGCGCGCGCCCTTGTAACAGTTCCGTCAGGGCGGAACGGGCATCCTGATGGCACATGTCCGATCCCCACCCCGACGCGGCCGCCCACCGCGGCCTCGGTATCGCCTACCACACGCTCCTGGAATCCCTGGAGGAGGGTGTCGTGGTGCAGGACGCCGCCGGTGTCGTGCACTTCGCCAATGCCACGGCCCGGCGCCTGCTCGTGCTGGAGGAGCCGCTGCCCAGTGAGGTGCGGCTGCCGTGGGTGGGCGGTGACCTCTCCGCCCGAAGCCAGACCGGCATGCCGATCCGCGACCTGTTCGATACGGCGCGGCCGATCGAGTCGCGGGTCTTGGGGCTGAGGCGCCCGGGTGCCCCGCGTCGCTGGCTGTCGATCAGCGCCACGCCGCTGTGGCCCGACCGCGACGGCGCACCGACCCTCCGACGGCGGGGGGCCGACACCGGCGCCGCGCCCGCCGCCGCCGTGGTCACGCTTCGCGACGTCACCGCCACCCGGCGAGACCGGCGCCGGCTGGCGCGCCAGGCGCGCTTCCGCTCCGGCCTGATCCGGCTCATCGAGGGTTCTCTGCAGGGCAGCCTCGACGCGGGCTTCTACCAGCGCGTCCTTGACGCCGCGGTGGAGGTCATCCCCGGCGCGCAGGCGGGGAGCCTCGCGCTGCGCGATGCCGACGACCGCTTCGAGTTCCGGGCCGCCGTCGGATACGACCTCGAGCTGCTGCGGCGCACGCGATTGCGCGAAGTCGAGCCCGCCAACGATCGGTCGATCACCCGGCCGGCCCTCGAGCGCCCCGGGGCCCCCACGCGCTTCGAGGCCGAGGACCCGCAGGCGCTGCAGGCTGCGGGGCCCGGAACGCGCGCCGTGGTGCGGCTGAGCGTGCCGGTGGTGCTCTCCGGCCGCTCTCTGGCGGTGCTCAGCCTGGACAACTTCGACCACGCCTCCGCCTTCGAGGGAGAGGCGGTGGACATGGCCCGCATCTTCGCTACGTTGGTGGGCGCCCTATGGCAGCGCTTCCAGCTCGAGCGCGACCTGCGCAGCGAACGCGCACAACTCGAGTTCCATGCCTTCCATGACGCCCTCACCGGACTGCCCAACAGGGCGTTGCTCCATGACCGCGTGCAGCAGGCCATGGCGCAGGCGCTGCGCAGCGGGCGTCCCGTGGCGCTGATGTTCGTCGACCTCGACGAGTTCAAGCAGGTCAACGATGCCCTCGGTCACATGGTCGGGGATCAACTCCTGCGCCAGGTCGCCGGCCGTCTCCGCGATCACCTGCGGGAGGCCGACACCGTGGCGCGCTGGGGCGGCGACGAGTTCGTGCTGCTGCTCACCGAGCTGCGCGCCACCGAGGACGCCGGCCGGGTGGCGGAGAAGATCCTGGCGCTGCTGGCCGAGCCCTTCCTCATCGCCGGTCGGGCGCTCCACACGAGCGTGACGATCGGCCTCGACGTGTTCCCCCACCAGGCCACCACCCCCGAGGACCTGATCCGCCACGCGGACATGGCGCTGTATCGAGGCAAGCTGCAGGGCAAGAATCGCGCGTTGTACTTCACCGCCGACATGAACGAGCAACTTGCCGAGCGCCTCGCCGTGGAGCAGGCCCTGCGCGGCGCGCTCGACCGCGACGAGTTCGTACTGCACTACCAGCCGAGGGTCGAGCTTGACACCCTTCGGGTCACCGGGGTGGAGGCCCTGCTGCGGTGGCATCGGCCCGAGCACGGGTTGGTCGGACCCGGCGAGGTGATCCCGGTCGCCGAACAGACCGGTCTCATCAACGACATCGGCCGGGTGGTCCTGGATAAGGCCTGCGCGCAGCTGCGCGCCTGGGAGGACGTCGGCATCCGCACCCGCGTTGCCGTCAACCTCTCCACCGTGCAGCTCGCCGGCGTGGACCTTGCCGACATCGTCTCCGACGCCCTTGCGCGCCATGGCGTGCGGCCGGAGGCCCTCGAGCTGGAGATCACGGAGAGCGCCGTGATGCGCGACGTGGACGCCAGCGTCCGCACGCTGCGGCGCCTGCAAGCCATGGGCGTGGGCGTTTCGCTGGACGACTTCGGTACCGCCTACTCCTCGATGGCCTACCTGACGCGCTTGGCGCCGAGCGCCATCAAGATCGACCGCTCCTTCGTGAGGGCGTTGCGCGACGACCCGAGCCGCACTCCGACCGAGGCGAACATCGTGCGGGCGGTCATCGCGCTCGGGCGCAGCCTTTCCTGCACGCTGGTGGCGGAGGGCGTGGAGACCCGCGCGCAACACGGCTTCCTGGAGGCGAGCGGTTGCCACGAGGCCCAGGGGTTCCTGTTCTCCCGCCCGCTGCCGCCGGCGTTGGTCACCGCCGTACTGCGCGACGAGCGGCTCGAGCCCGCCACGGCCGAGGCCTGAGGCCGGGGGGCGCGCTCAACGGTCGGCGTTGGGGTAGTCGGGTAGCTGGCTGGCGATGAGAAAGTCCCGCACGCGCGTGGGGAGCCGCTCGAGCACGAGCCGCAGGCGGGCGTCGAGTCCCACCGGGTAGTAGGGGCGGGGCCGGCGCGCGCGCAGGGCCGCCTCGATCGCCGCCGCGACCGTCTCCGGCGGCACGCCGTGGACCCCTTGGATGAACGCCTGCATCTTGGTGAAGACCGGTCCGTACAGGGCCGTCGCGCGCGGCGGCAGGCGCTGCTCGAGGCGCTGGATGCCCGCCAGGGCCTCGGGCCACATGGGCGTGTGTACGGTGCCGGGCTCGATGATCGAGACCGCGATGCCCCACGGCGAGAGCTCGATGCGCAGCGCATCGGTCATCGCCCGCAGCGCCGCCTTCGATGCGTTGTAGGGGCCCGTGAAGGGCGTGGACACGGTGCCGGAGTTCGATCCGACGTTGACGATCCGCCCCTGGGCCCGGCGCAGCAGTGGAAGCAGGGCCTGCACCAGCGCCAGGGGCCCGGTGACGTGCACCTCGAACTGCTCCCGCACCTGGTCGAGGGGCACGAACTCCAGCGGTGCCGCCACCACCACACCGGCGTTGTTGACTAGCGCGTAGAGGCCCTCGTCCCCCAGCGCCTCTTCGAGCTGCGAGGCGGCGTCCTCCACCATGTCCGTGCGCGTGACATCGAGGAACAGCGGCACCAGCCGACGCGAGCCGTCGCTCATCAGTGCCAGGCGGTCCTCATCGCGCCGCACGCCCGCGAACACGCGGTACCCCTTGCGGTCGAGGCGAAGCGAGGTCGCCCGACCGATGCCCGAGGAGGCACCGGTTACGAGAACGGCCTTGGCGGTCGAGGTACGCACGGCTACGTTACGATGTTACGACAGCGAAGGGGTTCGTAACGTGCGCATCGTGTTCGTGTCCGAGACGTATCTGCCCAAGGTCGATGGGGTGGTCACTCGCCTGGTGCATACGCTGGACGCCCTCGAGGATCTGGGGCACGAGGTGCTGGTGCTGGCGCCGCCCCGTGCGCCGAAGCGAGGCGGCAGCGTGAACGTCGTGGCGGCGCGGGGCCTGCCGTTCCCCTGGTACCCCGAGCTCACCTTCGCGCTGCCGAGCGCCTCGCTCGGGCGCGAGGCCGTGGCGTTCGCGCCCGACGTCGTGCACGCGATCAACCCCGTCCTCTTCGGCAGTTGGGGCGCGTGGTGGGCGCGGCGGCACGGGGTGCCGCTGGTGGCCAGCTTCCACACCGACCCCAAGGTGGTCCATCGCCTCGGGCTCGGTTGGGTGCGTCGGCCGCTCGAGGTGCTGGACCGGGAGGTCCACAACCTGGCCGATCTCAACCTCGCGACCAGCCCCCAGATGGTGCGCCTGGCTCGTGAGCTGGGTATCCGGCGGGTGCGGCTGTGGCCCAAGGCGGTGGACAGCGAGCGCTTCCACCCACGCTTCGCCGACGCCTCGATGCGTGCACGCCTCACGGCCGGGGAGCCGCACCGGCCGCTGGTGGTCTACGCGGGACGCGTGTCGTTCGAGAAACGCGTCGACGTGCTGGCCGGTGCGATCCGGCGCCTACCCGAGGTGCGCTTCGCCGTGGTGGGGGAGGGCCCCGCGCTGGCGTGGCTGCGCGGCGAGTTGTCCGGGAGCGGTACCGTGTTCACCGGTTTCCTCGAGGGCGACGAGCTCTCGCGCGCGTACGCCAGCGGCGACGTCTTCGCGTTCCCGTCGGACTCGGAGACGCTCGGTTTCGCCGCCATCGAGGCGATGGCGGCCGGCGTCGCGGTCGTGGCGGCGCGGGCGGGAGGCGTCCCCCACATCGTGGACGATGGCCGCAACGGTGTCCTGGTGGCGCCCGGAGACGCCGCGGCACTGGCCGCGGCGATCCACGCGCTGGTGGCGGACCCGCAGCGGCGCCAGGTGCTCGCGCGGCAGGGCCGGTGCGACAGCGAACAGTGGTCCTGGCGCGCCAGCACCGTGGCCCTGTTGGGGTTCTACCGGGCCGCGAGCCGGGTCCGCCGCAGGGCACGGGCGGCCGGCGCCGCTGTGCGCTTGGCGTGAGTCCGGGTTCCACGGCCGTGTCGGGCGGTCGCAGGCGCGCGCGGTTCGGGGGCGCCCGCGGTACATAGGACGTTTGCCCCTGGACGCTCTCCGGGGGGGATCCTAGGCTGAGACCAAGCCCACCATGCGTCGGACGTGAGGTTGTCCCGCATCCGTTCTCGCCCGAGGAACCCCCGGAGGTCGACCATGCTCTACGAGTACCAGGCCACCGTTCAACCCGGGGCCTCGGAGCGTCGACTGCGCGTGTTGGTGCGCCGCCTTCAAGCGGCCCAATGCGAGGTGCAGTTCGACCGCGTGGCAGCTACCCTTCGGATGCGCTTGAGGGACAACGAAGACGTGTGGATGCAGACGGCGCTCGTGACCATGCTGCTGCTGTCGTACAACGACGTGGTGAGCTGGGCCGGGCGTTCGCACAGGGTCGAAGAACGACCCCTAGCGCGGCAGTTGCCGGCCACAGGAGGTTCGGCGCTGCGGGCCTGAGGGCTTGTGGGACTCCTCTCCGGGGTTGGGCGCCGCCGCAAGGCGGCGCCCTTCATTGCGCCCCTCGGTGGCGGGGATGGCGCCTGGTTGCTCCTTGCGGCGGCGTGGGTGGCCCTTCGGCTGCGGCGCCGGGCGGCGCCTTGCTAGGGCCGCCCCTCGGTGCCGGCGGAGGGTAGGAACAGAGCGCGGAACGCCGCGCTGCGGCCATGGGCGACGCTGGCGACCACCATGTCGCCCGGCTCCAGGGTGGTGTCCCCGTGCGGGAACAGGGTGCGGCCGCGCCTCCGGATCGCCACGACGATGCTGGCCTGGGGGAAACCGGCCTCGCGCAGGGTGCGGCCGGCGAGCGGCGTGTCACGGCCCACCCGCACCTCCACGATCTCCTGGCCCGTCAGGTCGCGCAGGCGCAACGCCTCGCTGCTCTCCTCGCGCAACCGCTCGCGTTCGAGCGCGAGGTAGTAGGCGCGGGCGAGGTCGCTCTGGCGCACGAAGCCGATCACGTGCCCGGGATCCGCGGGATCCACCACCGGCATGCGGCCGATGCCGCGCTCGGCCATGCGCTCCAACACGGTGCTGGCGGTCTGGTGCGGCAGGGCGGTGGCGACGTCGCGCGTGCACGCCCGCCCCACCGTCGTCGTCAGTGGCCAGCCGCTCTGGCGCGCGCGTTCGAGATCGGAGAGCGTGACGACGCCGAGCAGGCGCTCGGGATCCTCGCGCGTGCCCACCACGAAACCGTGGTGATGCGTGCGCGCGGTGTGTTCGGCCAGGTCGGCGAGCGTGGAGTCCTCGAACATGACCGGGACCTCGCTGTCCATCACCTCTCGGACCGTGATGGTTTGCAGCAGGTCGATCTCGCGGAGGCGGAAGAGGTTCTGGCCGCGCCGAGAGAGGATGACGTGATAGATCGACTCCTGCCCGAACAGGTCGGTGGTGAGCGTGGCGATGACGGCCGCGAGGAGCAGCGGAAGGATCAGGTTGTAGCTGCCCGACAGCTCGAAGATCATCACGATGCTGCTCATCGGGGCACGGGTCACGCCCGACAGCACCGCGGCCATGCCGACCAGGGCGAAGGCACCATAGTCGTGGACCAGACTGGGGAAGACGCGCTCGCCGATCTGCCCGAATGCGGAACCGAGTGAGGAGCCGACGAACAGCACGGGGGCGAAGATCCCGCCCGAGCCCCACGAACCGAACGAGGCCCCGGTCGCCACCGTCTTGGCCGCAGCCAGCATCAGCAGCACCATGGCCGGACCGGCGCGGCTCTGCAGCACGGCCCCCACCACGTCGTAGCCGCGACCGAGCACCTGTGGGAAGGCCAGGGCCAACACGCCCACGGCCAGTCCACCGACGGCGGGGCGCAGCAACGGCGGCAACCGCAGCCGGTTGAAGAGGTTCTCACTGCCCATCAGCGCCCGTGTGAACAGCACGGCGGCGGCGGCGCACAGGACCCCCAACACCAGGTACAGAGGGAGCTCGAGGGCGGACTCCAGCCGCACGTTCGGTACCGCGAACGCCGGCGCGTCGCCGAGCAACGAGCGGGACACGGCGGTGGCGGTGACGGCCCCGATCACGATGGACGCGAAGTAGCGGGCCTGGAACTCCCCGAGGATCACCTCGACGGCGAACAGCACGCCGGCGATGGGGGCGTTGAAGGTGGCCGCGATACCGCCCGCGGCCGCCACCGCCACCAGCGTCCGGCGCCGCTCCGCGTTGAGTGCCAGCGGGTTGGCAAGCATGGACGCGAGCGACGCCGTCAGCTGCACGACGGGTCCCTCCGTGCCGAGCGAGCCCCCGGAACCGATGGACAGCGTGCTCGCCAACGGGCGCCACAGCGCCAGGGCGCGCGAGACGCGGCCCCCGAGGTTGGACACGGCGTACATCACGCCCGGGATGCCGGAGCCGCGGGCGTCCGGGGCCCAGCGGACGACGATCGGCCCCACCAACAACCCACCGAGGGCCGGCGTTCCCACCGTGAGGATGGCGCCGAGGACGGGTCCGAAGAGCGTCGGGAGCTCGCGCAGCCTCTCACCCGTGAAGCGCAGCAGCAGGTCGAACCCGACCGCGGCCAGGCCGGCGAGCACGCCGATGGTCGTGGCGGTGAGGATGAGCGACAGCGTCTCGCCGGACCGACGCCCGGGCAGCAAGGGCGTCAGCAAGCGCGCCAATCGGCTCGAGGTGGGCGAGCGGGGCACCCCCGTGCGGTGCCGTCAGCCCTCGCCCGGCACGGGCCCGCGGGGCTCGCGGGCGTCCGGGCGGGGTTCCAGGCGTGCCAGGCGATGTGCGATGGCGTCGAGGTGGTGCGGGATGAGGACGTGCGTGTGTTCGGCGGCGATGCCGGCCGGGCCGTCGCTGCCGACGATCTCTTCGGCCAACGCCCGGTGGGCGGCGGCCGGTGCGGTGTGGCGCATTCTCGCTCCCGACCGGGGCGGCTGCCCCTGCTGCGTGAGATCATACGAAAGTCGCGGCGTGTCCCGCGGTGGTCGGGCCGGGAGCGCCGGGGACGGCCCGGTCGACGTAGACTCGGTAACGTGCCGGCCGGCCCCCCGGGTCCGGCCCCGCCGCGGAGTCCGTGTGCTCACCGCCGTCTACCTGCCCGCCCTGCTGCTGTCGTTCTGCAACGGCCTGCTGATCCCCACGCTGCCGCTGTTCGCGAGTTCCTTCGGCGTGTCGCTCGGGATGGTCGGGCTGGTCCTCGCCGGGGAGGGCCTCGGCACGCTGCTGATGGACCTCCCGGCGGGGCGGTTGCTGCGCCGATTCGACCACAAGCCGGTGATGGTGTTGGGCGTCGCCGTGGTTGCATTGTCCGTGTTGGCATTGGCGCTGGCGCACGATGTCGCCCTGGTGCTGGCGCTGCGGCTCCTCGCCGGAGCCGGCGCGGCCCTATGGAATCTCTCTCGTCATGCCTTCCTGACGGAGGCCACGCGCGGTGGGGGGCGCGGACGGGCGATCTCCACCTTCGGGGGGGTCGCCCGTCTCGGTACCTTCCTGGGTCCGGCCGTGGGCGGGGCGGTGGCGGCGTGGCTCGGCCTGCGCGCGCCCTTCGTGGTGTTCGGCGTCGTCGGCCTGGCCAGCGTGGTCGTGGTGCTGCGGTTCGTGCCGCGGCGCCCGGCGGACGCCGGGCGCCCGACCGCGGCCGGCGCGCCGGCGGGCGCCCACACCGCGGATCGGTCGGCGCAGCGGCCGAGGGACGCCGCGCAGGCGCGCTCCTCGCGCCGCGCGCACGCCGCTGCCACCGGGGATGAGCGGCGGTCCGTCGACGCTGCCGCCTCCCCCTCCGTTGGCGCCGGTTCGGGTTTCGGCATTCCGATGGGCGTGTTGCTGGCCGCCGGGTCCGCCCAGCTCATGGCCCAGATGCTGCGGGCCGGACGCAAGGTGTTGCTGCCGCTCTACGCCAGCCAGGTCCTGGGTCTGGACGTGGGTACGGTGGGCGTGATCCTGTCGCTCTCGGCCTTCGTGGACATGACCCTGTTCGTGCCGGCCGGCATGGTGATGGACCGGTTCGGGCGCAAGTACGCCATCGTGCCCGCCTTCTTGTTCCAGGCGTTGGCCCTGGCGCTGGTGCCGCTCACGGCGGGCGCCGCGGGCCTGGCGGCGGTCGGCGTGCTTCTCGGCGTCGGCAATGGGCTCAGCTCGGGCACCATGATGACCCTCGGGGCGGACCTGGCACCCCAACACGCGCTGGGGGAGTTCCTTGGCGTGTGGCGCCTCATCGGCGACGGCGGGTCCAGCGGCGGGCCGCTCGTGGTGGGCGCCGTCGCCGAGGTGCTCGATCTCGGGCTGGCCGCGGTGGTCGTGGCGGGCGTGGGGTTGGCGGCCGCGGCGATGTTCGCCTTCCGGGTGCCGGAGACGCTGAGGCGGAGCGCGGCCCGGTCCTGAGCGCGGCGCCGCGTTCGGCGGGCGCCGGTTGGAATGGGGTCGTGCCCCGCGCAGTCCGGCGGGTGTGCGCGCCCGCGAGGCAACGCGCCCGGGACCCGGATACAATGCCGGACATTCGGGTGCGTCGTATTGCATGGCTCGGCCGAGTCTGGCGGAGCGTGCCGCGGGGCACGGGAAGCGCGTGGGAGTAGCATGGCGAATCCCAACGGGACCGGGGCATCGGGGCCGGCGGCGCGGTTCTTCCGCGAGCATCCGCTGCCCATGCTGGTGTACGATCCCGACTCGCTGCGGGTGCTTGCCGCGAACCCCGCGGCCACGGCCCACTACGGCTACAGCGCCGAGGAGTTCACCGGCCTCAGCCTGATGGAACTCCGCCCGGCCGAGGAGGTGGAGCGCATGCTGCGCCTGCGCCGTGGCCGGACCCCTCCCTACGTCATGCCCGGCAGCTTCCGCCACCTGCGGCGCGACGGTACGGTGTTCGACGCCGTGGTGAGCGTGTTGCCCGCCCGTTGGGCCGGATCGCGGGCGCGGCTCGTGATGATCGCCGACGTCACGGCCGACCGTCGGGCGCTCGACGCGCTCCTGCGCTCGGAGCAGAAGTTCCGCAGCATCTTCGATAGTGCCTACGACGCCGTGCTGCTGATGCGCGACGAGCGCTTCGTGGAGTGCAACAGCCGTACCCAGGCGATGTTCGGCGTGGGCCGCGAGGCCCTCCTGGGGCGCACCCCTGGCTCCCTCTCGCCCCCCCTGCAGGCCGACGGCGGCGACTCCGAGGCGCAGGCGCGGGTCCGTATCGGTGCCGCGCTCGCCGGTCAGGAGCAGCACTTCCCCTGGCTGCACCTCCGCAGCGATGGCACGGTGTTCGAGGCCGAGGTCCACCTCTCGCGGCTCGAGCTCGACGGAGAGGCCTACATCAAGGCGCAGGTGCGCGACGTCACCGAGCAGAATCGCCAGATCGAGGAGCTGCGCGAGCTGCGCCAGGCCGTCGAGCAGGGCTCGAGCATCGTCGTGCTGACGGATGCCGAGGGGCGGGTGCGCTACGTCAACCGCCGCTTCGCGGAGGTCAGTGGCTTCTCCGCGGAGGAGGTGGTGGGCGCCCCCATGGCCGACCTCGCCTCGGCGGAGGCACCCACCCCCAGCATGCGGGAGCTGGCGGCGATCGTGCGCCGCGATGGCGTGTGGCGTGGGGAGTTCCTCAACCGCACCAAGTCGGGCGGCGTGTACTGGGAGCGGGCGCAGATCTCCGCGGTCGTGGACCCGTCCGGGCGCGTGCTCCAGTACCTCAAGGTGGCGGAGGACATCAGCGAGCACAAGGCCATGTCGGCCCAGCTCGAATACCTCACGAGCCACGATGCCCTCACCGACCTTCCCAACCGCAGCGCCTTCCAGGACCGGCTGGAACGTGCCGTGCGGGAGTGTGCCGCGGACGGCCGCCGCACCGCCGTGCTGATGCTCGATCTGCAGGGCTTCCAGCTGCTCAACGACAGCCTAGGGCGGGAGTCGGCGGACGAGCTGCTGCGCGTGGCCGCACGCCGCCTTCCCAGCGCGGTGGGGCACGGCGCCACGGTCGCGCGGCTCGGCCGCGACGAGTTCGGCATCGTGTCGGGTCCCATCGGTCAGGCGGTGGAGGCCACCCGCGTGGCCGAGCGCGTGCTCGCCGCGCTCGACGAGCCCGTCGAGCTCGACGGGAGAACGACGGTGTTGCGCCCGCGCATCGGCATCGCGGTGTACCCGGACCATGCCACGCGCCCCACGGACCTCATGAAGGACGCCTCCCTGGCGTTGTCGCGGGCGCGGGCCAGCGGAGGGCCCTCGTTCGCCTACTTCACGCCGGCGATGGACGTACGCGCGCGGGAGCGCTTCGTGCTGGAGGGGGAGCTGCGCCAGGCCCTCGCCGAGGGCGCACTGGAGGTGTACTACCAGCCCGTGGTGTCGCTGGCCAGCGGTCGCGCGACGGCCGTGGAGGCGCTGGTGCGCTGGCGGCACCCGACGCGCGGGCTGCTGTCGCCCGAGGCCTTCGTGCCGTTGGCGGAGGAGACCGGGCACATCCGCGCCCTCGGGCGCACGGTGCTGGAGCGCGCCTGCGACCAGATGCGCCGCTGGCTGAACGCCGGGCTCCCACTCACCCACGTTGCCGTCAACCTGTCGCCCCTGCAGCTCCGTTCGCCCGGCCTGCTGGAGGAGGTGCGCGAGGTGCTGCGCGCCTCCGGGCTCGAGCCGCGCTGCCTGGAGTTCGAGGTGACGGAGACCGCCGCCATGCTCGACCACGATCGCGGCGCGGAGGTGCTGGCGGAACTCCGGGCGCTCGGTGCGCGCGTGACGCTCGACGACTTCGGCACCGGCTACGCCTCCCTGGCGTACCTGCGAGACCTCTCCTTCGACGCGCTGAAGATCGACCGCGCGTTCGTGCAGCGGCTCGGACCCGGCGCCCGCCCCGCCGACGACGCCATCCTCGCGGCGGTGGTCGCCCTGGGGCGCGGCCTCGACGTGCGTGTCGTCGCCGAGGGGGTGGAGACCAGCGAGCAGATGCGCGCCGTGAGCGCCGCCGGCGTCGATGCCGTGCAGGGGTTCCTGCTCGCCCGCCCCGCGCCGGCCGAGGCGTTGCCCGGCCTGCTGCGCTCGCTCGCGACGGGCCCCGTCGGGCACTGAGGGCGCCGCGGCGCGCGGCCGTCAGTCGATGTCGATGGCGTCCGGGTCGAAGCTACGGGGGGGATACCGCAGATCGAGCCCCTCCAGGGCCTGCACGAGCGTCTCGAGGACCACCAGGTCCCGGTACCACTTGCGCCGCGCCGGCACCACCGTCCAGGGCGCATGGTCGGTGCTGGTCTGCGTGATGGCCTCCTCGTACGCCTCCATGTAGGCGTCCCAGCGTGCGCGCTCGCGCAGGTCGGCGGGGTTGAACTTCCAGTGCTTCTCGGGGTCGTCGAGGCGTTCCTGCAGGCGCTCCTTCTGTTCGTCGCGGTCGATGTTCAGGTAGAACTTGCGGATGATCGTGCCGCAGGCGGCGAGCTCCCGCTCGAAGGCGTTGATGGCGCCATAGCGGGGGCGCCATACGGTCTCCGGAACCAGCTCCTTGACGCGCACCACCAGCACGTCCTCGTAGTGGGAGCGGTTGAACACGCCGATGCGTCCCTTGGCCGGGGCGTGGGCGTGCACGCGCCACAGGAAGTCGTGCGCGGTCTCCTCCGGCGTGGGCACCTTGAACCCCGTGACGTCGACCCCCTGCGGGTTGACGCCGCTGAACACGCGCCGGATGGTGCTGTCCTTGCCGCCCGTGTCCATCGCTTGCAGGACCACCAGCAGGGCGTAGCGGCCGTCGGCATAGAACAGCCTCTGGAGCTCGGAGAGGCGCGTGCGCAGCCGGTCCCGGCGCCGCTTGCCGTCGCGTTTGCCGCCGTGGTCGGGATCGAAGGGGCCGGTGTCGTCCTTGGGGCGCTCCGCCAGCGCGGGGGAGCTGCCGGGTGCCACCCGGTAGCGTTCGAGGGGGGCGTGGTCGTCATGGCCGTCGGGCATGGCGGACTCCTTCCGTGCGCACAGCCTAACGGCTCGCGCCCGCGTCGCGGCCGGACCGCGTGCCCCCGCGCCCGGAATCCCGGGCCGATTCCCAGCGCAGGATCGCGCGCTCGCCGTGCGCAGGCCGGCAGTGACCGCACAGGTAGGTGGCGCGCCCGCGCCGGTAGCGCGGAAAGCGTGAGCCACATCGGTCGCACACCAGTGCGTAGGGGGCCGGGGGGAGCGTCACCTCGTGCTCCGGCACGCAGCGCGTGGGCCGCACCCCGACGCGCTGACAGGCCGCCCTCCACGCGGGTCCGTGGCCCGCGCCGGGCGTGAGGGCATGGGCGATCTCGTGCAGCACCGTGTCGCGCACGGTAGCCCGGTCGTTGAGCTCGACCAGCGGCCCCGAAAGGGTGATGCGCCGGCCGGCGTAGTGGCACGCGCCGAGGCGCCTGCGGGCTCGGTCGAAGCCGAAGCGCCACCCGTCCAGGCCGTGGCGCGCCATCAGGGCGGACGCCAGCGCGCGGGCCTCGCCGCGCGTCACGCGCGGCTCGGGGCGGCGGCGCTCACGAACCCCACGTATGGCGCAGCACCCGCAGCCAGTTCTCCATCGCAAGCGCCCGCAGCGCCTCGTCGTCATAACCGTGGCGCCCGAGGGCATCGAGCAGGCGCGGCAGGCCGGAGACGTCACCGATGGCGGCCGGCACGGTGGCCCCGTCGAAGTCGGAGCCGAAGCCGACGCGGGTGATCCCCAGCCGGTCCACCAGATGGTCGACGTGGCGGACCATCACCTCGAGGCCCAGCTCCGGGGCTGTCGCGCCCCTCGGGGTCGAGGAACCCCGTGGCGAAGTTGAGCCCCACCATGCCGTCGGAGTCACGGATCGCGTCGAGTTGGGCGTCCGTCAGGTTGCGCGGCGACGGGCACACCGCGTGGGCGTTGGAGTGGGTGGCGACCAGCGGCGCGCCCGTCGTCTCCGCGACGTCCCAGAAACCGCGCTCGGTGATGTGTGAGACGTCCACCAGGATGCCGAGCTCATTGCAGCGCAGGACGAGCGCACGGCCCGCAGCGGTGAGGCCCGGGCCCGTGTCGGGGCTCGAGGGGAAGGAGAAGGTGACGCCGTGGCCGAAGATGTTGGGCCGACTCCAAACCAATCCGATCGAACGCAGGCCCGCCTGGTAGTACACCTCCAGCGCGGTGAGGTCGGGCCCGATCGCCTCGGCCCCCTCGAAATGGAGGACGGCCGCCGGCACGCCGTCGCTCCGTGCCGCCTCGATGTCGGCCGCGCTTCGCGCCAGGCGCACACTCCCGTGGTGGTGCCAGCGATGGAGCTGCGCGGCCATGGCGTGGCCGGCACGCGTGGCGTCCTCGAAGGACACCGGCCCGGACGGCGGGACGTCGTAGCCGCCGCCGGGGCGGGCACGGCGCTGCGCGAAGCCGTCCCCCTCGTGGTCCGGCGTGGGCGGGAAGACCGCGAAGAAGCCCCCGGCGAAGCCCCCCTCGCGCGCTCGGACCAGGTCGATGTGCCCGTCGGGCTGGCGCGCGGCGAGGTCGCGCTCGGGTTGCCTCAGGTGCCTGAGCAGGGTGTCGTTGTGGCCGTCGAACACGGGGATCATGCCCACGAGTCTACCCCCGGCTCGAGGGCCGCGCCCGGCGGTTCACCGTGTGGGTCGCTGGGGGGCCGATGCACGGCGCCGCAGGGTCGGTGCCGCGCAACGGGCGGTCGCAGGCGGCGGCCGCGGGGGCCCACCGCATCGCGTCGGGTCGGCCGTCCCGAGGGGGCATTTGTCCGTGGGATAAAAAACCCCCTAGGGATATCGTCAGAGGTGACAAGGCCGCCCGACCGGGACCGTCATCGGTCCCCCGCACTGCGGCAGGAGGCGAGGACCAGGGATGAAGGACAAGCTCAACATCATCGTCATGAACGGCACCGTCGACAAGCTGCTGGCCATGACCACGATCGTGTCCGGGGCGGTCGCCATGGGCAAGGAGGTCACCCTGTTCGTGACCTTCTGGGGACTGATGGCGTTCCGCAAGGGCGCGTGGCAGGACCCGAGCCAGCAGAAGCTGCCGGCGGAGTACCAGGAGTACGCCCCCATGATGCAGGAGGCGATGCAGAAGATGGGCGTCAAGCCCTGGATGGAGACGCTGCGCACGGCCAAGGAGCTGGGCGAGGTCAAGGTCTACTCCTGCAGCATGACGCAGGACATGTTCGGCATGAGCATGGACGACCTGGAGGACATCGTTGACGGCGAGAAGGGGGTCGCGGGCTTCATCGCGGACTCCGAAGGCGCCGAGGTGCTGGTGTTCTGACGCCGGCCCTGCGACCGGCGTTCGAAGAAGGGACGACATCATGGCAGACGTGAACATCAGGCAGGAGATCGACGCGCGCGGGAGCGCCTGCCCCGGCCCGTTGATGGAGCTCATCCGCGGCATCAAGGGCTCCACCGTCGGTGAGGTCGTGGCGGTGTTGTCGAGCGATCCGGGCTCCAACAAGGACATTCCCGAGTGGATCGACAAGATCGGCTACGAGCTGATCGCCAACGAGGACCACGGGGATCACCACCGGTTCGTGGTGCGCAAGACCAAGTAGGCCCGCCTCGCGTCGCGGCACCGATCCACGTGTGACGCCGCGGCGCGCGCCGGCGCCCGTCCGCCGCCGGCGGCGGCCTCGAGAGGAGGCACCATGCACAAGATCGTCCTCATCGGCGGCGGCCCCGGGGGCACCATCACCGCCAATCATCTGGCGGAGGAGCTCACCCCGGAGATCCGCAGCAACTCGGTGAGCATCACCCTCATCACCGACCAACCCGACCAGGTGTACAAGCCGGGGTTCCTCTACCTGGCGCTCGGGCTGGAGGTCCAGAGGACCATCCACCGCCCGGTGCGGGAGCTCGTCAACCCCTTGGTGGACGTGCGCATCGAGCGCGCGACCAAGGTGGACACGGCCGCTCGCCGGGTCATCGTGGAACGGGGAGCCAGCGTCGCGTACGATCAGCTCATCATCGCGACCGGCGTGAGCCTCGATCCGGACGCCACCCCCGGTCTCCGTGAAGCCGGCGACTGGTTCTACGACGAGGAAAGCGCACTGCGGCTGTACACGAAGCTCAACGCGCTCACGGAGGGGCGCGTGGTCGTGTCGGTCATCGGCGTTCCCCACATGTGCCCCGTGGCGCCCGTGGAGATGACCCTGGTTCTCGACGACTGGCTGCGCCACCGCGGGGTGCGGGACAAGGTCGAGATCACCTACACCTACCCCATCAACCGCAGCCACTCTATCCAGTCGGTCGCCGACTGGGTGGCCCCCATCTATCGGGCGCGGGACGTCAAGGTGGAGACGTTCTTCAATGCCGAGACCGTCGACCCCGAGGCCAAGGTACTCACCAGCATGGAGGGCACCGAGATCCCGTTCGACGTGCTCATCGCCATTCCCGAACACCGCGCCGCCCCCTTCCTCGAGGCCTCCGGCCTCACCGAGTCCGGCTGGGTGCCCACCGATCGCCACACCATGGCGGTCAAGGGCTTCGAGGGCATCTGGGCGCTCGGTGACACCACCGACCTGCCGACCTCCAAGGCGGGGTCGGTGGCGCACTTCCAGTCCGCGATCGTCGCCAAGAACGTCATCGCGCGCTTCGAGGGGCGCGACACGGCGGCCCGGTACGAGGGCAAGACCATCTGCTTCATCGAAGCGGGGCTCGATCGCGCCACCTTCCTGGAGTTCGATTACCAGCGTCCGCCCGTGCTGCAGCCAGCCACCAAGATGATCCACTGGGCCAAGCTGGCCTACAACAGCGCCTATTGGCTGACCGCCAAGGGTGCGCTGTAGAGGGGGAACCATGGCTGAATCGACTCTCCCTCAGGACGGCGACGTGCACGAAAAGCTCGACCTGTTGATCCGCAAGGTCGAGAGCCTCGAGGCGCGCCTGGACGCCGGCGAACACGGCGTCGCAAACGAGTTGGCCCGCCCCGTGGAGCTGATGCTCGCGGGCATGACCGACGACATGGTCAAGGGGCTCGTCCGCCGCGTCTCGGCGCTGGCCGAGGTGGTGCTCGATCCCGGCGTGGCGGAGGTGCTCAAGAGGTTCGAGGACCCCCACGTGCTGCAGGCCCTCAACCGTGTGACCGACCCCCAGGCACTGGAGGCCCTCGAGGGCCTCACAGGCGCCCTCACCCTGGTGCAGAGCGGCCTCACCGACGACATGATCAAGGGCCTGGTGCGCAAGCTCAGCGTCCTGCTCGAGCTCGTGCTGGACCCGTTCGTGCTGGATGCGCTGCAGACCGTGGCGCGTGCGCTCAAGGCCGGACAGTCGGAGTACCCCGACGTCAAGGTGCCGCCCGTGGGCGGCATATTCGGCGCGTTGCGCGCAGCCAACGACGAGGATACGCGCCGCGTGATGGCGTTCGCGCTCGCCGTGATGCGCAATCTGGGGCACGAATTCGCGTAGGCCCCTTCGCCTCCTGGCGTGCTCGGGGCTCGCGACCGGACGGTCGCGAGCCCCGTCGCTTGACAATCGACCGCCGAGACCCGCATACTCGGGCCGACCCCGAACCTGGAAGGCGGTGACGCGTCATGGACAACCTGCTTCGTTGGAACTACCACGCGCGCCGACCTGGCTCGAGCCACGCCTGATCGAGAACTCCTTGGTCTCCCGAGCGGCCCCGGCCGGCGAACGCGCACGCATCCGCCTGCCCTGCCCCGCCTCACCCGTCCGGGAGGACCACACCTGTGCAACGCGTCGATCACGACGACCCCTTCGAACACGCCAGCGAGCAGACCATCCGCCGTCCCCGCCGCAAGCCTCGGCTCAAACGCGGCCCCAGGGACCTGTTGCTGTCGGCCGAAGACGTCCGAGGGCGCGCCACCGGCCCCGACGCCTTTGCCGACCCCGACCTCCGGGCCCTGTTCGATCGAGGCTCTTTCGATCGCTACATCGGGGAGCTGAAGGGCGGCAAGGAGGCCACCGTGTACCTGGTGGCCCGCGGCGAGCAGCGTCTCGCCGCCAAGCTCTACGCCGACATCGAGGCCCGCTCGTTCCGCGACGACCGCATCTACTGGGAGGGCTTCTACGTCGGGGATGCGCGCACCGCCAAGGCCATGCGCCAGGGCACGCGCGCCGGCCGGCGTGCGCAGCAGGCCATCTGGGTGGCCCGCGAGTACGCCAATCTTTGGAGCCTGTCGGGGGCCGGCGTGCCCGTGCCGCGCCCGGCGCTGGGACCCGAACCGAGCGTCTTCGCCGAGGCCGGCAGCGTCGTGTTGATGGAGTTCATCGGCTCCGGCGACGTGCCCGCGCCGCGCCTGTCCGACGCCCGCTTGGCGCCCGCCGAGGCGGAGGACGCCTGGGCTCAGAGCGTCGCGCTGCTGGTCGCCCTCACCCGCCTGGGCAAGGTCCACGGCGACTTCTCGACGTACAACCTGCTGTGGCACGAGGGGCGCGTGCGGCTCATCGACGTGCCGCAGATGATCGACATCCACGGCAACCACCATGCGCGTGTCGTTGCTCCAGCGAGACGTCCACTCCCTCGTGATGTCGTTCCGCCGTCACCGCTTGGGCTCGGACCCGCGTGAGGCGTGGGCGGCCGTCAGGCGGGCGTGGCCCGGCGTCCGGTGAGCCGGCAGCGGATCGGGTGGGTCCGGCGTTCCGGACCCACCCGATCCGGGCTCATTCGGCCGGCGCGATGTTCTGGTTGACGTGGAAGAAGTTCTTCGGGTCGTAGCGGCGCTTGACCTGCGCCAGGCGCGCGAAGTTCGGCCCGTAGCTGGCCTGCACGCGATTCTCCCCCTCCTCCATCATGAAGTTGATGTACGCCGCCCCCGTGGAATACGCGGTGGAGGGCATCGTAGTAGCCCACCGTCCAGTCCCGCAGCTCGTCGGCGCGCGCCGGATCTGGATCCACGCCCACGATGACTTGCGACCACATCGCGTCGCGATGGCGGTAGGCGGTGGCGTCCGCCGGCACGCGGGCGGACGCGCCGTTGACCGGGTAGAGATGCATGGTCGAGTGCGGCGTGGGCAGCGTGGCGCCGTGCCGGGCGTGCTCGCGAATGGCGTGGCCCGACAGGGTGCCGAAGTAGTCGGCACGCCGGTACCACTCGAGCCCGGCCGGGTAGAGGGGGTCGAAAGACGATTGCAGGGCCAAGCAGGGGAGCTCGTGGGCCCCGTGGAGCAGGAACGAGGTGACGATGCCGAAGTTCTCCCGGCCGCCTCCCAAGGCCCAGAACAAGTCGGCGTGTTGATCGGCGTCGGCGGTCACCATGCCACCGTCGGTGAGCACCACGTCGGCGCTGAGGAGGTTGTCTACGGTGAGGCCGTGCTTGCGGGTGAGGTAGCCCGACCCACCCCCGAGCGTGAGCCCGCCGACGCCGGTGGTGGAGATGAAACCGCATGGCGTCGCCAGCCCGAAGGCGTGGGTCGCGTGATCCACGTCGCCCCAAACGGCGCCGTCCTCGACCCTCACGGTGCGTGCCTGTGGATCGACGCGCACGCCATGCAGACCCCCCCAGGTCGACGACCAGCGCGCCGTCCGTCACCCCCAGCCCCGCGACGCCGGGGACGCCGGCCGTTGCGGCGTGGCATCAGGGCTCGGGCCAGGGTTGGCCCCTTCCGCTCGGTAGGGCGTCAGGTAGGCGAGGCCGTCGCGGTCCAGGGCGAGGACGCGTGCCCCCTACGTCAGGAGGGTGGGTTCGACGTGCGGCACGCCGTAGCCGTTGGGCTGATGGCATCTCGCGCAGTGGGCGTCGTACACGGGCGATTGCGCGGTGACCCAAGAACCGCAAAGGATGCGCGTGGACGCCGGTCGCTGTCGAGCGCGCGAGCCTCCGTCCCATCCGCTTCGGCGGCCCGTGCGGACCGCGTAGCATGAGGCATGACCTTGCGCGAAGCGCTCGAGCTTCCCAGCCTCCGGCGCGCTCGCGTGGTGGCCGGCGAGGGGGCGATTGACGGTTTGCTGCGATGGGTGCACGTCGTCGACAATCCCGACCCCGTGCCATGGGTCCGCGAGTACCAGCTTGTGCTGACCACGGGCTACGCCTGGCCGCGCGAGGCGTCCGCGCAGAAGGCGCTCGTGCGGCGGCTGTCCGATCGGCGTGTCGCAGCAGTGGGGTTGGCGGTGCCGCAATTCTTCGACCACGTTCCCGAGAGCGTGAAGGGTGAAGCCGATCGCGTCGATTTGCCGGTGCTGGAGATCCCGTGGGAGATCCCTTTCGCCGAGATCTCGGAGGAGGTCCACAGCCGACTCCTGGCGGAGCAGATGCGCGTGCTGGAGGCATCGGATACCATCCATCGGGCTCTGACCAGGGTCGCGGGTGTGGCGAAGAGCCTGGACGAGATCGCCTCGGCGCTGAGTGGCCTGTTGCACCGTGCGGTCCTGTTCGTCACGCGCGGTGGGGACGTCTTGGCGGCGGCGGGGACCCAGGATGCCGGGGTGGATGCCGCGGACTTCGGTTTCCCGCTGCCTGTCCTGTCGGCCGCGGCACGCGAGGCGGCTGAGACGGTGTGCGATCGGTCGGGTGGCCGTTCGGAAGCAGCCGTGGTGGTCCTTTATGGTGTGCCGCGTCCCGTGCGTTGCCTGGCGGCTCCGATCCGCGTACGTGGTGGGAGCACGGCCATGGTTTGGCTCGTCGAGGGATCGAGGTCGTTCGATCGCCTGGACGAACGAGCGGCGGAGCACGCGGCCGTGGTGGCCGCGCTCCACCTGGCACATCAGAGCGAGATAGCCTCCGTCGAGCTCCGCTTCCGTCGCAGTTTTCTGGACGCGCTCGTGGAGGGTCGGTTCGAGGCCACCCCGGCGGCCATTGAGCGCGCCCGGTTGCTCGGATTCGACGTCGAGGGGCGCTATGCCCCGGCCGTGGCGGCCCTGCTCGAGCCCGTCCCCCTCTCGGCAACCACCTTCGAGCGCCGAGAAGAGGTGGCCGAGGGCGCGCGTAGGCGCCTGCTCGACCTCGGGGCACCGGGCCTCGTCACCGCGTCGCTCAACCGCGTGGCGATGCTGATACCGGAAGGGGTGGAGCCGCGCCGCGTGTTCCAGGGCTTACCGTCGGATCGGCTGGCGTTCGTCGTGGCGCGACCCGTCTGCGGCGTGGATGCGGTACAGCACTCCTTCTCGGAGGTGGTCACGGTCTTGCCGCACATCACCGAGCCGGGGTTGGTGCCTCTGGAACATCTCCTGCTGCCACGCGTCCTGCAAGGCGACGAGGATGCGCAGCGTGCGCTGGTCGACAAGTACCTGACGCGTTTGCTGGAGCGACGCGGCGGCGAGGCTCTTGCCAAGACCCTGGCGGCACTACCGTCCGAGGCCTTCCATCTCGGCCGTGTGAGCCACCGGCTGGGCATTCACATCAGTACCTTGCGCCACCGACTTGAGCGCATCGAAGCGCTGTTGGAGATCTCGTTGCAGGACCCCAAGACCCGCATCGAGATCAGTATCGCCTCCATTCTGTCCGACAAAATGTAGCAATATTGCGGTGTCCATCCGCCTATTTCTGCGTAGACGGGGACCGATGGCGTTGCGTACCTTGGGGGCCATACCGAAACGGTTCGTGGTGGGCGGCGGTGGGGAGGTCATCCTGACTGGGCGTTGCCCGGGCCTTGCGCCGGGGGCCGCGGTGACGGGAGGCGATCGTCGTGGATGTGCAGACGCGGAGTACTCGCTTGCTGCAGGAACGGGAGCGGCATGTACCGCGGGGCCTGGCCACCGCACACCCCATCGTCGCCGTGCGGGCCGTCGGCGCGGAGATGTGGGATGCGGAGGGTCAGCGCTTCATCGATTTCGTCGGTGGCATCGGCGCGCTCAATGTGGGGCACAACCATCCCCGCGTGGTGCAGGCGGTTCGGGCCCAACTGGAGCGTATCTCGCACACCAGCATCCAGGTGGCCGCGTACGAGCCGTACGTGCGTCTAGCGGAGCGCCTCAACGAGCGCGTACCGATCGCGCGACCCGCCAAGACGCTGCTGCTGACCACCGGTGCCGAGGCCGTCGAGAACGCCGTCAAGATCGCCCGCGCCTCTACCGGGCGCACGGGGGTGGTCGCGTTCGGCCTGGGCTTCCATGGGCGCAC
Organism: uncultured Trueperaceae bacterium; assembly: GCA_963739805.1. Classification (GTDB taxonomy): domain Bacteria; phylum Deinococcota; class Deinococci; order Deinococcales; family Trueperaceae; genus CAVUBJ01. The sequence continues at coordinate 781,492 of CAVUBJ010000009.1, read as the reverse complement.
GCTGCTGGGCATGTCGCTCACCGGAAAGACGGCACCGTACCGGCAGAACTTCGGGCCGTTCGCGCCCGACGTCTACCATGCCCCCTACCCATACCTGTATCGTGGGTGGACGACGGAACGCGCCCTAGAGGGCCTGGATCACCTGTTCCTCACAGAGATCCTGCCCGAGCGGATTGCCGCCATCCTCATCGAACCGGTCCTGGGCGAGGGCGGTTTCGTACCGGCGCCGCCGGAGTTCCTCCGCGAGCTGCGACGAATCACCCGAGAGCACGGCATCCTGCTCATCGCCGACGAGATCCAGTCCGGCTTCGGGCGCACGGGCCGCATGTTCGCGGTGGAGCACGCGGCGATCGAGCCCGACCTCATCACCGTGGCCAAGAGCCTTGCTGGTGGCTTGCCCCTCTCGGCCGTGTCGGGCCGAGCCGAAGTCATGGATGCGCCTGCGCCGGGGGGTCTCGGTGGCACGTACGCCGGCAATCCACTGGCCTGTGCGGCGGCGCTGGCGGTGCTCGATGTGATGGACGCGGAGGGTCTCCTCGGGCGTGCCGTACACCTGGGGGAGCGGCTCGAGGCCTTCTTCGGTGCCTTGAAGCTGCGTTCGGAGCGCATCGGTGACGTGCGCGCACTGGGCGCCATGGTCGGGATCGAGCTCGTCACCGATCCGGAGACGCGCGCCCCCGACCGCGTGCTGGCGCAGCGCGTCGTCGCCGAGGCGCGGCGGCGCGGCCTGCTGTTGCTGACCGCGGGGAGCGTCGGCCAGGTCATCCGCGTGCTCGTGCCCTTGATGATCGAGGACGCTCTGTTGGATGAGGCGCTCGCCGTCTTCGAGGCTGCCTTCGAGGCCGCGGTCGAGGTGCCCGATGACCCTCGACCCACCGCACTTCGGGGGGACCGGCCATGTAACGCGCAGGGGTGAAGTTGCCGAAACGCGCAGCCACGACGGTCCACCGCACGAGGTGGACACGCACGGAATCCTCGGGAGGGAACGAATGAAGAGTCTGCGAACGATACGCCGCCTGGTGTTGTTGGTCAGCGTGGCTTGGGGCCTCGGCTGGGCGGGCGCCCAGACCGTCGGCATGGCCATTCAGGACGAGCCTACCAGCCTGGATCCGGTGGAGACGATCCAGCTCACCGCGTACCAGGTTCTCAACTACATCATGGAGCCGCTGGTCTACATCGGTCCCGACAGCCTTCCGCACGGCTGGGTGGCCGAATCCTGGGAGACCAGCGACGATGGCAAGGTGATCACCTTCCACATCCGCCAGGGCCGCACGTTCCACGACGGCACCCCGCTGGACGCCGAGGCGGTGGCCTTCAGCTTCAACCGGCAACTCGATCCCGACGCCAACTCGGCGAACAGGACCGGGCTGGGAACGCTCGAATCCGTCGTGGTCGTGGACAACGCCACCGTGCGCTTCACCTACTCCGAACCGTACGCTCCGGTTTGGACCTCGCTGGCGAGCCCGTTCTACGGCATCGTTTCCCCTACGGCGGCCGAGAAATATGGCGACGACTTCGGGCGTCACATCGTCGGGTCCGGGCCGTTCATGCTCGAAGAGTGGATCCCCGCGACCGGATTCGATCTTGCGCGTTTCGACGATTATCGAAGCCCGCGGATCGATGTCGACAACAAGGGTCCGATGCACATCGCCGCGTTGAAGATCCGCATCATTCCCGAGGAGGGCACCCGCATGGCGGCGCTCGAGACCGGGCAGATCCACTATGGCGACGCCCCGCGCGAACAACTCGACACGCTGAAGAACGACCCGAACTACAACGTCGTCATCAACGAGAAGAACAACAGCTTCACGATGCTCGAGGTCGACCCATTCAAGGCGCCGACCGACGATGTGGCCGTGCGCAGGGCCATCGCCTATGCGCTCAACATCGAGGATATCGCGTTCGTGGCCTATGCAGGATACGCCACCCCCAACTACACGCCGGTTCCGCTAGGGAATACCGGTTACAACCAAGCGATCGCGGACGACTACGGGTACCACCAGAGCCTGGAGCAGGTCGACGCCATCCTGACGGAGGACGGGTACACCAAGAACGCGTCCGGTGTGTGGGAGAAAGACGGCCAGCCCCTCACGCTCGCGTTCTGGACGTACACGTTGCCCAACGGTATGAAAGGCGGACAGGTCATCCAGCAACAGCTGCAGCAGGCCGGTTTCAAGGTCGACATGCAGACCTTCGAGGTCGCCTCGATGATCGCCAAGCTGAAGGAACACCAGCACAACATCAACTTCATGTGGTGGTCTGGCTGGGACCCCATCTTCCTGTCGTACGTGTTCCACTCACCCGGTTGGGCCGGTGTCTATTCCGACCCGCAGCTCGACAAGATCCTCGACACGGCGGCGACCGAGCTCGATCCCGTCAAGCGCCAGGAATATGTCAACCAGGCCCAGCAGTTCCTCCTGGAGAACGTCGGCGTGGTCCCGATCGGAACGGACTGGTCGGTTCTGCTCACGCGTGCCGATCTGCAGGGCCTGAAGCTCGACGCTCTCGGGTTCGTGCTGTTGAACGACGCGAGACTGGTGAACTGACGCACCGCGGGGCCGGGTGGGCCGCTGTGCCCCACCCGGCCCCGCGCCTCGGAGGGCACGACCATCGCGACCTATCTTCTTCGCAAGCTGGTCCTCACGGTTCCCGTTCTGTTCGTGATCAGCCTTCTGGTGTTCTCGATGCAGGTGCTGATCCCTGGTGATCCGGTCGACATGATGACACTCGGGCAAGCGGTCGACGCCCAGACCAAGGAGGCGCTCCGGCACGAGCTCGGCCTCGACCGGCCCGTGGTTGCCCAGTACGCCAGCTATCTCGTGGGTCTGTTCCGCTTCGACCTCGGGACGTCCGTCAGGACCCGGCAACCGGTTACGCGAGAGATCCGGGTGAGGTATCCCAATACGCTTCGGCTCGCCTTCGCCGCGCTCCTCATCGCCGTTGCCCTTGGCGTGGCGACCGGCGTGCTCGGGGCCGTTTATCGCGACACGTGGGTGGATTTCTTCGTCTCCATCGTGGCCACCCTCGGATTGTCCATCCCCCAGTTCTGGTTGGGGCTGCTGCTGATGTTCCGCTTCGGCGTGCGGTGGCGCATCTTTCCCGTCATGGGCAACGACTCCTGGTCGAGCCTTGTGTTGCCCTCGCTCACGCTTGGCCTGATCCTGGCCGCCGCCATCTCCCGCATGGTCCGCTCCACGCTGCTCGACGTGTTGCGCCTGGATTACGTGCGAACGGCCCGTGCGAAGGGCGTGCCGGGGCGTGGCGTCCTCTGGCGCCACGCCCTGGTGAACGCACTGATCCCGGTGATCACCGTCATCGGCCTGCAACTCGGTTTCCTCCTTGGTGGCGCGTTCATCGTCGAAGTCGTGTTCGCTTTCCCGGGCATCGGGCAGCTCGCGGTGCAAGCGATCCAGTATCGAGACTTCCCCGTCATCCAGGGTGTGACGCTGGTCGTAGCGTTCACCACTGTGGCCATCAATGTCGTGGTCGACGTGTTGTACGCATTCGCCAATCCCCAGATCCGGTTCGCCTGATGCGGGATGCGCGTACCGTCTCCGCCGCGCAACCGGGCCGCCCGAGGCCCAAGGGCGCTGTTGGCAAGCTCATGCGAAAGCCGTCGTTCCTGGTGGGCGGCGGCATCGTCGCGGTGTTGATCGCCCTGGCCCTGATCGGGCCGCTGCTCGTGCGCGCCGACCCGTTCGCGATGAGCATCCGTGAGCGACTCCAGCCGCCCAGCGCCAGCCATTGGTTCGGCACCGACGAGTTCGGACGAGACGTCTTCACGCGCGTCATCCACGGTAGCCGGTTGACGCTGCGGATCGGCCTCATCTCCGTGGGCATCGCCTTCTTCGCCGGGGGTCTCCTCGGGATCGTGTCGGGCTACGTCGGGGGCTGGTTGGATCTCGGATTGATGGCGTTCGTCGACGTCCTCTTCGGTTTCCCAGCCATCCTGTTGGCCCTGGCCATCATCGCCGTGCTGGGCCCGGGGCTGACGAACACCATGATTGCGGTCGGCATTGCCTCCACGCCGTCGTTCGCGCGCATCGTCCGAGGCTCCACGCTGGAGGTCCGAGAACGCGTATTCGTCGAGGCCGCCCGTGCGTTGGGTGCTCCCCATTGGCGCTTGATGCTGCGTCACATCGGCACCAACATCGTGTCGCCGGTGCTCGTGCTCATCACGCTTCAGTTTCCGGCGGCCCTGCTGAGCGCTGCGGCATTGGGCTTCATCGGTCTCGGTGCCCAACCACCCCAACCCGAGTGGGGCGCCATGCTCGTCTCGGCCCGGAACTTCCTGCAGCGCGCGCCGTGGATGGTGAACGCGCCGGGGTTCGCCATCATGGTCACCGTGCTGGGCTTCAACTTGGTCGGGAACGCGCTCAGGGACGTTCTCGACCCGACGCAGCGAGGCTTGTGATGGGGCGGAGGTCGGAGGCATGATGGCGTCACCCATTCTGGTGTATGCGGGGGAGGGAACCGGAGACCCGACACGAAACGGGATCGAAGCATTCTTGAGTGATCGCGGGTTCGCGTGGCGTGCGGTCGCGGCGCCGGAGGTCGTGCCCTCCGTACTGGCTCGAGCCTCCGCCTTCTACGTGCCCGGTGGATGGGCGTGGCCCTACGTGCGCGACATGCCTCCGTCCACCAAGCAGGCGTTGCGCGCATTCGTTCGGGACGGCGGGTGCTACATCGGTGTTTGCGCTGGAAGCTACTTCGCCGCCGATGTCATCCGGTGGCAGGGCCGCTTGGTGGAGTACGATCTCGACCTGTTCCTTGGCGTGGCGGTCGGTCCTATCGACGCCATCCAGCCCTGGAAGAGTTGGCGGCTCACCCCGTTGGAGCTCGACGGTGACAGCCCCGTGCCTGCACGCGAGGAGCGGCACGAGGCGCTGTACTGGGGTGGACCCGCGTACCACCCGCATCCCCGCCAACCCGTCGCGACGTTGGCCCGCTACGCCGTGACCGGGGAAGCGGCCGCCATCACCTTCGCGTACGGAAAGGGCCAGGTGCTGCTGATGGGTTGCCACCTCGAGCTAGGTTGGGACGTAGCAGCACGTGCGTTCGATCTCACTGGTGGCCACGGGGCGCAATGGGATTGGCTGGAGGCCGCGGTGCGTTGGACCCTGAATCAGGCTGCGGCACGTCATGCGCATGGGTGAGAGACGGCGTGTCCTGGTCACGGGGGCGGCGCGCGGCATCGGGCGAGCCATCGCCGGGGCGTTCCACCGGGGCGGCGCGCGCGTTGCGCTGCTCGACATCCGGCAAGACGATCTGGCCGTTGCCCGCTCCGCGCTCGGGGGAGACACGATCGCGCGAGTGGCCGACGTGCGCGATCCGGAGTCCGTACGCAGGGCGGTGGCGGACGCGGCAGAGCGCATGCGGGGTCTGGATGTGGCCGTGGCCAATGCCGGCGTCTATCCCAGCCAGAGGTTGTTGCACATGCCGGTGGCGGCGTGGGACGACGTCATGGCGATCAATGCACGCGGAGCGTTCCTCACGTGTCAGGCGGCAGCCCAGGCGATGGTGGCGCGAGGGAACGGCGGCGCCATCGTGACGATCGCCTCGGGCAGCGCGCGATTCGGCCGGGAAGGGGCAGGGCACTACTGCGCCTCCAAGGCGGCGGTGGTCATGCTGACGCGCGTTCTGGCGCTGGAGCTGGCGCGTTACCGCATCCGTGTCAACGCCGTGTCGCCCGGCCTGGTGGACGTGCCGGGTGGGCCGTCGCTCTCTGGCGCGTACAAGGCGGCCATGACGCGAGCCGTTCCTGCTGGTCGCATGGGGCGACCCGAAGACGTGGCGGCGGCCGTTGTGGCGCTGTGCGATCCGGGCCTCGACTACGTGACCGGGCAGGTCCTTCCGGTCGACGGCGGCCTCTCCGCAGGACGGTACGGGATTCCGACGCAAGCGAACGAAGGAGATCACGATGCGTGACATCCACTGGAGGGCTGGCGCACGCTGCGCGCTCAGCCTCGGTATCGACGTCGACGGCGAGTCGCTCTGGCTCTCCAAGGATACGGAGAACCGCCGGCGCCCGGGCGTGCTCTCGCAGGGGGCTTACGGGCCCAAGGTCGGGGTCGGGCTGATGCTGGACTTGCTGGAGCGTCACGCGGTGCGCGCGACGTTCTTCGTGCCGGGATGGATCGCGGAGCAGTACCCGGACGCCGTCGAGCGCATCCATCGCAGCGGGCACGAGGTCGGGCATCACGGATACCAGCACGAGTGGATTCGCAGCGACGCCCCGGAACAAGAGCGCGATGTGCTCCAGCGGGGGATCGCCGCCCTCGAGGCGATCACCGGTGAGAGGCCGGTGGGCTACCGCTCGCCGGCGTGGGAGCTGTCTCCCAACACCTTGCCGCTGCTCCGTTCGGAAGGGTTCGAGTATGCCTCGAACCTCATGGACGACTTCGTTCCCTACGTCCACCCGGAGGGCATCGTCGAGCTACCCGTGCAGTGGCTCCTGGACGATGCCCCCTACTTCATGTTCCAGACGCGGCCGCCGTCGCGCCCGCTGGCGCCGGCCCGTGTAGCGCTGGAGGCGTGGACCGAGGAGTTCCACGGCCTCTACCGATACGGGGGCCTCGTCAACCTCACGCTCCACCCGCAGTTCTCCGGCCGACCCGGTCGGCTTGCCGCCGTGGAGCAGTTTCTAGCCGTCGCGCTCTCCTACCCGGACGTCTGGGTGGCGCCCCTTCGCGAGGTGGCGCGCTACTGGAAGGAGGAGCACGGGTGACGGGGCGAGGCGGCGGCGTCGCGCTGGTGACTGGCGCGGGCCGCGGTATCGGCGCCGATGTCGCCCGTGCCCTCGCCTCCCTCGGCTGGTCCGTCGCGGTCAACGATGTCGACGCCGCGGCGGCGCAGAGCGTCGCCGAGTCCCTGCAGGCGGAGGGGGCACGCGCCGCGGTGGTCGCCGGCGACGTGTCGCGGCCCGGCCCCGCTGACGCCGTGGTCGAGGCCGCCCGCGAGGCGTTGGGTGGCCTCGACGTGCTGGTGAACAACGCGGGCATCGGCGGCACGGGGACGCGCTTGCAGGACCTGACGCTGGAGGCCTGGGACGAGATGCTGCGCGTGGACCTCACGAGCGTGTTCCTCATGTGCAAGGCGGCTCTCCCGCTCCTGACGCAGGGCGGAGGGCGCATCGTGAACGTCTCCTCCGTGACCGCCTTCGCCGGCGTCGCCGGAAGCACACACTACGCCGCGGCGAAGGCGGGCGTCGTCGGCTTCAGCAAGGCGTTGGCGCATGAGGTCGCGGCGGATCGCGTCACCGTCAACGTGGTCGCGCCCGGGCTCATCGACACGGCCATGGCCCGCCGGCGCGGGATCGATCATCAGCGCGACCGGGTGCTGTGGCCGCGGATCGGTCGGACGGCGGATGTGGCGCATGCCGTGGCGTACTTGACGTCGGAAGGCGCGGAGTTCGTCACGGGCCAGGTACTGCACGTCAACGGGGGAGCGTACATGTGAAGGCGGACGGAGCACGATCGTGATCGACGAGACGACCCTTGCGGCCCTGCGCGCACGCGTCGATGCCAACCTCGCGGAGCAGATCGAGATCAGCCAGGAACTCGTGCGCATCCCCTCGGTGACGGGGGAGGAAGGACCTGCGCAGGCGTTCATGGCCGAGCGCTACCGCGAGGCGGGCCTGCAGACGGAGATGCGTCCGGTGGCCTTCGACGAGATCCACGGGCATCCCGCCTACAGCGGCCTGCGCGAGGAAGCGTCCGCGTACGCCGGGCGGCCCAACGTGATCGGACGGGTACCAGGGTCCGACGGTGGACGTTCCCTGTTGCTGGGCGGCCACGTCGACGTCGTCAGCCCTGAGCCGAGCGACCGATGGTCCTTCGACCCGTGGGCGGCGCGGATCGCGGGCGACCGGCTGTACGGTCGGGGTGCGAACGACATGAAGGCTGGCCTTGTCGCCAACCTCATGGCCGTGCGCGCGTTGCTCGAGGCCGGGGTGGAGCTGCGGGGGGACCTGATCCTGCACTCCACGATCGAGGAGGAGGCGGGCGGTGGCGGCGGAACCCTGGCGCTCTTCGACAGCGGCAGCATCGGTGACGGCGTCATCATCACCGAACCCACCAACCTCGGCCTGAGGATCGGCAGCGGCGGCGTGCTGTACTTCCGGATCGTGGTCGAGGGTCGGACGGCGCATGCCGGCAACGCCCACCTGGGCGAGAGCGCCATCCTCCACGCGCTGCCGGTGTGCGCAGCCCTCGACGCGTTGGACCGCGAGCGTGGCGCGCGGCGTGCACCGCTGTTCGAGGCCGGATCGTTCGGCAGGTCGTGTCACCTGAACCTCGGTGTCCTGCGGGCCGGGGACTGGCCCTCGACGGTTCCTGGCCGTGCGGTCCTCGAGGGCAGGCTCGGGTACCTGCCCGACGAGTCGCGTACGGACGTCTTGGCCCAGCTCGAACGTGTGGTGTCGGGGGCGGCCGTGGGGGATGCATGGCTCGAGGAACATCCCCCGGCGATCACGACGTTCGGGTTCCGGGCTGAGCCGTGGCTAGAGCCCGAAGACTCTCCGCTGGTCTCGGTGGTTCGCGAGGCCACGAGCATCGTGCTCGGCTCGGAGGCCGAAACCCACGCGCGCGCCTCCGCGGTGGACAACCGCTTCGCCCCGCTGTTCGGCAAACCCACCCTGTGCATCGGAACACGAGGACAGGGCAACCACGGCGTAGACGAATACGTCGAGCTCTCGAGCCTCGGGCCGCTGACCCTGACCCTTGCCGTGTCCGCCCTGTTGTGGTGCGGCTCGGAGGCACGCGAGCACCGGCAACGCCTCGACGGAGGTCGCGCATGAGCCTGGATCTGCACGCAGACACCATCCTCACGGGAGGGACCGTCATCACGCTGGACGAGGGCCGGCCGCGCGCCGAGGCGGTCGCCCTGCGGCACGGCCGCATCCTCGCCGTGGGGTCGGCGGTAGACGTCGAAGGGCTCCGCGGACCCCGCACGCGCGTGGTCGCGCTCCGGGGCCGGGTGCTGTTGCCGGGCTTCCACGACGCCCACGACCACATGGCGGGCTTCGGCCTGCAACTCCAGATGGTCGATCTGCATCAACCCCGGGTCCCGGACGTGGCGGCCATCATCGCCGCGCTTCGGGAGCGCGCGTCCGACCAACCGGCCGGGTCATGGGTCAAAGGGGCCGGATACGACAACAACAAGCTTCCCGGAGGTGCCCATCCGACGCGTTGGGAGCTGGACCGGGCGTCCACGGACCACCTGCTGTTCGCGCGACACACGTCGGGCCACATGTGCGTCGTCAACAGCCGAGTGCTGGCGCTCCTCGGTATCGATCGGGGCACGCCGGATCCGGATGGCGGGCACATCGGCCGGGACGACGACGGCGAGCCCAACGGACTTCTGCAAGAAACGGCGTTCCACCTGGTGACGGATCTCTTCTACCCGTACCCGGTGGACGAGCTCGTGGGCGCGCTGGGCGCGGCCAGCGAGGTCTACCTGCGCGAGGGGATCACCAGCCACACCGAGGCGGGCATCGGCTACCTGTCCCCGCTGGAGCTCCTGGCGTACCAACGCGCGGTGGACACCGGCGCGCTGCGGATCCGGTCGACCCTGATGGTGGCCTCGACGATTCTCGGGGACGTTGTCGGGGCGGAGGGCGAGGCGTTCTTCGGCCTCCAGCAGGGGTTGCGGACCGGCTGGGGTGACGAGCGGCTGCGCCTGGGGCCGATCAAGATGTTCTCCGACGGATCGCTCATCGGTCGTACGGCGGCGATGACCGAGCCGTACGTTGGGGAGCCAGACAATCTCGGCCTGTTCGCGACGCCGCCCGAAACGCTCCGACGCTGGATCCTCGAGGGTCATGCCAGCGGATGGCAGTTGGCCGTGCACGCCATCGGCGATCGTGCGGTGGGCTTCATTCTGGACTGCTACGAGGAAGCGTTGCACCGGCACCCTCGCCCCGACGCCAGGCATCGCATCGAGCATTGCGGGCTCGTCAGCCCAGACCTGATCGAGCGCATCCGTGCCCTGGGCGTCGTGCCGGTTCCGCAACAGCGCTTCATCGGCGAGCTGGGCGATGGCTTCCTAGCGGCCCTCGGACCCGAACGGGCCCGCTGGTGCTACGTCCAGAAGAGCTTTCTCGACGCCGGCATCGTCCTTCCGGGGAGCTCGGACCGCTACGTCGTCGCCGGGGCGCCGTTGCTCGGTATCCAGGATGCCGTGCACCAGCACACCGACGCCGGACGGCCATACGCGCCCGGCGAAGCCCTCACCGTCGAGGAAGCGATTCGCGCATTCACGCTCGGCTCAGCCTACGCGACGTTCGAGGAGGGGTGGAAGGGCTCGATCGAGCCGGGGAAGGTCGCGGACCTGGTGGTTCTGGATGCGAACCCCATGCGCGTCGCTCCGGACGCCATCGCCGACATCGAAGTGGTCGCGACGTTCGTGGACGGGGAGGCCGTGTTCGACGGTGGCTTGGAGTGACGCCGGCCTGCCGTCCGCAGTCATAGCGGCCCGAGCGCCTCCAGATCCACCTGGCTCCCGCGCGCCAACAACTCGGTGGCGCGTTCCACCTTGCCGAAGGTGTTGAACAGCAACACCCCGCGGAGCCGGGCACCGTCGTGGTAGTAGACGGTGCCCGCTCGCAACGGCTCCGCCCACGCCTCCAGCGTGTGGAGGCCGGCATCGAGGTCGCCGACGGCCTCGTAGCCGTTGTCGAAGAGGTCGCTGTAGAACATCGGGGTGTGCTCGAAGGCGGTCACCTCCCCCGCCATCGCGCGGCCGGCGTGGCGCCCGGTGCTCAGGGCCGCGTCCTCGTGCTCGATGCGCGTGCGACGGCCGAGCGTGGGGTGGGGGAATGCCGCCACGTCGCCCGCGGCGAAGATGCGTGGATCGCGCGTTCGCAGGTGCTCGTCCACGACGATGCCACCGTCGTCGGTGGTGCCCAGCTCGCGCGCGAGCTCGCCGTTGGGGATGGTACCGATGCCGATCACGACGAGGTCGCCGCGTAGGGCGGTGCCGTCGTCCAGCGCGACGGTGGCGTCGTCGTCCCGGCGCTGTGCTGCGCTCACCCGTCGTCCCGGGAAGAGGCGCACCCCGCGCGAGCGGTAATCGTCTTCCAACGCGCGCGCCAGCCCCTCGGGGAAGCGCCCGCCGCCGAGCACCGGGTCGGGGTACACCAGGGTGACCTCCATGCCCGCGGTGCGGAGCGCTGCGGCCATCTCACAGCCGATGAAGCCACCGCCGATCACCACGGCGCTATGTCCGGGGCGGGCGCGGCGCCGCGCCTCCTCGAAGTCCTCGCGAGTGCGGTAGGCCAGCACGGGGCCACCGGCCGGCAGATCCGGCAGGGTGCGGGGCCGGCTCCCGGTGGCGAGGAGTAGCCGCTCGTAGCCGAAGCGCTCCCCGTCGTCGCCCTCGACGGTGCGCTCGAGGGGATGCAGCGCCGTTGCGCGGCGGCCGAGGAAGAGCTGCACGCCGTGCCGCTCGGTGCCGAGGTCCGTGTCTCCGATCCGCTTCGAGGCGTCCATCCACAGGGCCTTGGACAATGGCGGCCGGGCGTACGGCGGGTGAGTGTCCGCGCCGATCAGAGCGATGGGCTGATCCGGGTCGATGCTGCGGATCCCCTCTACGGCTGCGTGCGCGGCCATGCCGCCACCGACGATGAGGTAGGGGTAGACGGTCATGGGGCACCGTAGCATCGGGCTCGGACTGCGCCCGTGCCGTCCGGAACGCGAGCGGCGCCGTCGCGCTAGCGCGAGGAGAAACGCGAGCGTGAGGTCGGCATAGGTCTCCCGCGGGGCCCACTACGCGGACCGCGCGGACCCGGCGCGTTCGGACACGGCTTCGACGCCAGCTCGGCGTGCCCCTCACACGCGGACGGTGCCCCCTCGGTGCGCCGGGGGCTGGTGGGTGCCGAGGATCAGCGGCGGCGCCGCGGGCGGAGCCAGCGTGGTCCTGCGTTGCCGCGGGTGGCCGCGTAGGTGGGGTGGGGGCGGCGGCTGCTGCCGTCGTCGTAGCTGGGGATGGCGGGCGTCCCGCCGACGTGGAGGTGGTGCTGGAGGGTCAAGGCCCGGATCGCGCGATCGTGGTTCATGGTGCTCGCCTCGCGGGTTGGGCTCGCCGGATTCGGCGGCGTGGGGCCTACGGGAGGCTCCGGCCGGAGCGTACCGCCGTGGCCCGCGTCCCCGCAAGGGACGAACGTTCCTGGCGGCGGCGGTCCCGGCACAGGCGTAGTAGGGCGTGCTCGAGGCGGGGCGCCTCGGCGGTCGGATCGAGGCGGCGGGGACCGATTCCGCCCCCTCGCCGCCCGGGTCAGGCGGCGCGCGCCGGCAGCGTCAGGTGGTGCTCGTGTACCAGCAGGTGCGGCGTCCGCACACGGATCCGCAATCCGCCGGCCGTGCGCTGCACGGTGAGCGTGTGGCCGTGGGTGGCGTGGGCCACCAGCATGTCGCCGCCCGCCACCCCGAGGATGTGGTCGAGATTCAGGGGAACGCGTGCCATGGGCGCACCGTCCACGTCAGGGGCGTGCACGCTCAGGCAGGTCGGGCACAGGTGCAGCAGGTAGCCGTCCGTGAGGGACACGGTGATGTCGTCGTCTTGATCGGTCGTGGGGTCGTGATGGAAGTCGGTCATTGCCGTGGACGACCCTACGACCGGTACATGAGTAGCGGTACAGACGAGATGAGAAACCGGGGCCGCCGGGCCCGGAGGGCCGCCGCGCACCTGTCCCGCGAGGTCCGTGCTGAGTCGGTAGAATGGCGCTCGGTGCAACACGCCACGGCACATCGCAGCGAGCGCGACGACGACACCGTGGTGGCGGCGGACGGCCTCGTCAAGGACTACGGCGGGGTCCGCGCCGTGGACGGTGTCAGCTTCCGGGTGGCCCGCGGAGAGTTCTTCGGCATGCTCGGGCCCAACGGGGCGGGCAAGTCCACCACCATGCGGATGGTGTATCAGGTCACGCCGCCGACGCGGGGGCGGCTGCGGGTGTTCGGCCTGGAGGCGGGCCTGCGGGCGCGCTCCATCAAGCGACGCCTCGGCGTGGTGCCGCAGATGGACAACCTCGACGAGGAGCTCCGGGTGGTGGACAACCTGCTCATCTACGCCCGCTTCAACGGCATCCGAGGCCCCGAGGCACGCCGCCGAGCCGAGGAGCTGCTCACCTTCGCCGACCTCCAGGACAAGCGCAGGGCCCGCGTCGATCAGCTCTCGGGCGGCATGAAGCGCCGCCTCACGCTGGCACGGGGCCTCATGAACGACCCGCAACTGTTGGTGCTCGACGAGCCCACCACCGGCCTCGATCCCCAGGTCCGACTCAACCTCTGGAACAAGCTCGAGGAGCTACGCTCGCGCGGCATCACGCTGATGATGAGCACGCACTACATGGATGAGGCCGAGCGGCTGTGCGACCGGCTGCTCATCATGGATCATGGCCGCATCATCGCCGAGGGCGCGCCGCAGACGCTCATCCGAGACCACCTGCCGCCGTTCGTGATCGAGGCCCGGGCGGAGGCCGGCGGCGGCGCTGCCGTGGAGGAGCTCGCGGCCCGGCTCGGGGCGGAGGCGGTGCGCAGCGGGGACCGGGTGAGCGTGTTCGTGCGGGACCCGGACCGCGCGCTGGCCCAGATGCGCGAAGGGGGCCAACGGCTCGAGCGAGCCTTCGTGCGGCCCGCCAACCTCGAGGACGTGTTCCTCAAGCTCACGGGCCGGGCGCTGCGGGAGTGATGCCGTGATCAAGGGTGCCAGGATCGACCTGTTGAGCGCCTTCCGGGTGTGGCAGCGAAACCTGTGGGTCTACCGGGACCGCTGGTTCTACGGCCTGCTGCCCAACTTCTTCGAGCCGCTGTTCTACCTGCTCGGCCTCGGGGTGGGCCTCGGCTACTACGTCACCAGCGGCGGCGAGTTCGCGCAGGGCTACCTCGCCTACATCGCCCCGGGCCTGGTGGCGGGATCGGCGATGAACGGCGCGTCGTTCGAGACCACCTACAACGTCTTCGTCAAGCTCCACTTCGGACGCCTGTACGACGCCATGGTGACCACGCGCGTGAACATGGAGGACGTCGCGGTGGGGGAGTGGCTGTGGGCGGTCACGCGCTCGTTGATCTACGGCGGCATCTTCTTGCTCATCACGCTGTTCTTCGACACGCCGGTGACATGGCGCCTGGTGCTGGCGCTGCCGGCCCTGGCGTTGGTGGGGTGGTGCTTCAGCGCCATCGGCCTGGCCTTCACCTCCGTGATCCACGTCATCGACGTGTACTCGTACTACTTCACGCTGTTCCTCACGCCGTCGTTCCTCTTCTCGGGCATCTTCTTCCCGGTGGCGGAGCGCTTCCCGCCGGCGCTCGTGTGGCTGGCAGAGGTCACGCCGCTGTACCGCTCGGTGCGCCTGGTGCGCGGCATCGTGAACGGCCAGTGGCAGGGGTTGTGGCTCGACGCGCTCTACCTGCTGGTGGTGGGGGCAGCCTTCGGCGCCTTCGCGGTGTGGCGCATGCAGCGCCGCGTCATCCGGTGAGCGCGGCGCCGCCCGGGCCGCCCCCCGCTCCCGGCGGCGTCGGTAGCATGACGCGCACCGTCGTCCCCTGCCCCGGGGCGCTCTCGACGCGGACCTCGCCGCCGTGCGCGGCCACGAGCGAGCGGACGATCGCCAGGCCCAGGCCCGACGCACCGCTGGCGGCCGGGCGCGCCGGGTCCGCCCGGTAGAAGCGCTCGAAGATGTGCGGCAGATCCTCCGCAGCGATCCCCTCCCCGTCGTCCGAGACGCTCAGGGTGACGCCCGCCGCGGCCCGCTCGGCGGCGAGCCGCACGCGACCGCCGGCACGGGTGTAGCGCAGGCTGTTGGAGATGAGGTTGCCGAGCACCTGACGGATGCGGGTAGCGTCCACGTCGACCTGCTCGAGGTCGTCGCCGGCATCGATCTCCAGCGTCACCCCGGCCCGCGCCGCCAGCGGCGTGAAGGCCTGCTCGGCCGCAAGCAGGAGCTCGGCGGGGCGGACCGGCTCCCGCTCCAGCCGTAGCTCCCCGGCGTCGGCGAGCGACAGCGTCCGCAGGTCGTCCACCAGGCGCTGCAGGTGGGTCGACTCCTCGTACATGGCGTCGATGGCGCCGCGGTCCGGCTCCAGCACGCCGTCGCGGATGGCCTCCAGGTACCCGCCCAGGACGGACAGCGGGGTGCGCAGCTCGTGCGCGATGTCCGCCGTCATCTGGCGTCGCAGGCGCTGGCCGCGCGCGACCTCGCTGCTCATGTCGTTGAAGGCGCGGGCCATCTCCCCGAACTCGTCGCGCGTGCGCACCGGTACGCGCTGCTCGATCTCGCCGCCCCGCATGCCGCGGATCGCATGGGTGATGTCGCGGATGGGGCGAAGGAACAGGCGCGTGAAGGCCAGGCCGAGGAGCAGGGCCAGCGTGCCGGCCGCGACGGAGGCGAACAGCAGGGCGGCCCCCGTGCGGCGCAGATAGACGCGCTCGAGGCTCCTGAGCTCTGGCGGCGCCACGGTGAGCACGGTACCGATGCGGCTGCCGCCGACCGTCACCGGCGTGCCCGCGGCCAGGGCGGCCGGCGCCACCGGCTCGCCGACCCGGTAGTGCCCGCCCGGCGCCACCACCGTGCCCCCGCTCTCCACGAGCGCGAACGGGCTCCAGCGCGCGCCGCGGTCGCGGGGCCCGGGCTCGGGGCCCACGCGACCGTCCGCCCCGCCGAGGTCCGTGGCGAGGGGCGTGCCTTCCGGGCCCGGCGTGCCCGCGGGCGGCTCGCCGGTCTGGGCAAGGGCCTCGACGCGGGCCTGCAGAGCGTCGGCTACGCCCGCCCAGGCCCCGTGGGCGGTGTAGTAGCTGGTGGCGGTCTCGACGTAGGCGGAGCGGGCCTGTGCGATGCGCAGCCGGCCGAACTGGTCGCTCGTGATCCAGCGCGCGCTCACCCCCACCAGGGCGACCGCCAGCAGCGTGCTCGCGACCAGGATCACCGTGAGCTTGGTGCGGATCGATCTCACACGCGCTTCGCGCTCTCGGGCCGGAAGCGGTAGCCGACGCCGAAGACCGTCTCCACGTAGCGGGGTTCGCGCGGGTCCGGCTCGAGCTTCCTGCGGAGGTTGCGGACGTGGGCGTCCACCGTGCGCTCGACGCGTTCGAGCCCCTCCCCGGGGAGCTGATCGAGCAGATCGAGGCGGGAGAACACGCGCCCCGGCGCCGCCATCAGCAGGGCCAGCAGGTCGAACTCGGTGGGCGTGAGGTCGATGGCGTGGCCGGCGACCGACACCGCATGGCTGCCGTGGTCGAGCTCGACGTCACCCACCCGCAGCACCTCCTGGGCACGCGCTTCCTGGGCGTAGCGCCGCAGCACCGCTCGGACGCGCGCGTGCAGCTCGGCCATGCCGAACGGCTTGGTGATGTAATCGTCCGCCCCGAGCTCGAGCCCCACGACCTTGTCCGCCTCCTCGATCTTGGCCGTCAGCAGGATGATCGGGGTGTCGGACTCCTTGCGGTAGGCGCGGATGAACTCGAAGCCGTCCATCTCGGGCATCATCACGTCCAGCAGGACCAGGTCGGGTTTGGCGTGGCGCGCGGTGAACAGCGCGTTGCGGCCGTTGTCGGCCACCACGGTGCGAAAGCCCTGTTTGGAGAGGTACTCCTGCAGCAGTCGCGTGAGGCTGAGCTTGTCGTCGACGATCAGGATGGTACGCGTCATGGACCCCTCGGACCCCTCGGACGCCTCGGGGGCGTCATGACCGAGCATAGGGGCTGGCTGTGAAGGGGATGTGCAGGTGGGGCCCGGCCGGTATCCTGGGCGCGTGAGCCATCATCCCGCCGGCGCGGAGCGGCCGAACGGCCGCCACCAGGCCGAGGCGCTCGACCGCAGCGACCCGTTGGCGGCGTACCGCGACGCCTTCGTGGTGGAGGATCCGGACCTCATCTACCTCGACGGCAACTCCCTTGGTCGCCTGCCGCGCGCGACGCGCGCGCGGTTGGGAGACGTCATCGAGCGGCAGTGGGGCCGGGACCTGATCGGCAGCTGGAACGCGGACTGGTTCGACGCGCCTCGGCGCGTCGGCGAGGCCATCGCCCCGCTCGTCGGCGCCGCGCCGGATCAGGTCGTGGTGGCGGACAGCACCTCCGTGAACCTGTACAAGCTGGCGGGCGCCGCGCTGGAGGCGCGCCCCGGTCGAGCGACCGTGGTCACCGACGCCATGAACTTCCCGTCCGACGTGTACGTGTTGCGCAGCGCCGTGCGCACGCTCGGTGGCGGGCGGCGCGTGAAGGTGGTGGGGTACGCCGACGACGCGGTGGAGCCGGACCTGGAGGCCCTCGAGGCGGCCATCGACGGCGACACCGCGCTGGTGGTGTTGTCGCACGTCACCTTCAAGAGCGGATACCTGCACGACGCGGAGCGGATCGTGCGCCGGGCCCGTGCCGTGGGTGCGTGGACTCTATGGGACCTGAGCCACTCGGCAGGCGTGGTGCCCGTGGAACTCGATGCCTGGGGGGCCGAGATGGCCGTGGGGTGCAGCTACAAGTACCTCAACGGTGGGCCGGGAGCGCCGGCCTTCCTGTACCTGCGGCGCGACCTCCAGGAGCGACTGCGCTCGCCGGTTGAGGGGTGGTTCGGGCACGCAGCGCCCTTCGCCTTCGGCCTCGAGGACGAGCCGGCCGGGGGCGTGGCACGCTTCCTCGTGGGCACTCCGCCGGTGCTGTCGCTTCTGGCGGTCGAAGCGGGGTTGGAGCCGCTCCGTGCCGCGGGCGTGCGGGCCGTGCGGGAGAAGTCCGAGCGCCTTACCGCGTACCTCGTGACGCTCCTCGAGGCGCACCTGGCGCCGCTGGGCTTCACGCTCGGGAGCCCCCGCGACCCGGGGAGACGGGGCTCGCACATCAGCGTGCGTCACCCCGACGGCTACCGCGTCAACCGTGCGCTTCTCGCCGCCGGCGTCGTGCCCGATTTCCGGGAGCCCGACGGCATCCGCTTCGGCCTGGCGCCGCTCTACACCCGCTTCGTGGACGTATGGGAGGCCGTCGAGCGCACCCGGCGGGTGGTGGTGTCCGGCGCGCACGAGCGCGTCGATGCGCGCCGGACCGCGGTGACCTGAACCGTGCGGGGGGACGTGGTGCGCCCGCGGAGTCGTCCCGGCACTTCGCGCATCCGCGGCCGCGCGAACGCCGGGCGCCGTCAGCTGTAGAAGTACGGATCCAGAACGCGGACCGGCGTGATGCGGTCCACGGGCAGGCCGTTGCGCTCGGCAGCGGTGCGGATCGCCTCGGGATCGGGTCCGTCGTACACGCAGAACGTCTTGCGCTTGTCCTCCGTGACGTAGGAGTGGATCCAGGTGACGCCGAGTCCGGCATTGCGGCCGACCACGCTTAGGCAGGTGGCGGCGCCGCCCTCGTCGGTGGGGATGTGCAGGCCCTCGGGGAACGTCCGTTCGATCACGTATCGGGGCATGGTGTGCCTCCTTCGGGATGTGCCGCTCGTGGCGGCCGCGATCATGGTGCGGCACGTCGGCCCCCATCCGCATCGGGAGCCCTCCCCAGTTTGGCGATCCGCGGACCCCTATCCGGACTCCCGGGTGCCGAGCATGCCCGCGTCGAGCGCCCGCCGGACGGCCTCCGTGCGGTTCTGGGCGTCGAGCTTGGCGAGCACGGCGGACACGTGGTGATCGACGGTCTTGGGCGACCGCACGAGGCGCGCGGCGATGTCGGTGTTGCTCAACCCCTCCGCCATCAGCGCGAGGACGTCAAGCTGCCGCCGCGTGAGCTGTGCGGGATTGGCGCGCGTGCTGGGGCGGGGGCCGCGCGGCGGACCGCGGAGTCCCAGGTGTCTCAGGCGCGCCTCGACGCGAGGCAGCAGCGGGTGTGCCCCGAGGCCCGCGAGGTCGGCGTACGCTCGGTGCAGCGCCGCCTCGTCGTCGCCCTCCAGCCGCGCGACGGCACCGTCGTAGACGCATCCGAGTGCGTCCCAGGCGGCCGCCGCCTGGCGCCAGTGCCCGCGCATCTGTAAGACGAAGGGGAGGCGTGCCCAAGGCGGCGGCGCCGTCTCGCCGTCGAGCAGGTGCATCCAGCGCGCCAGTTCCGACCCGAGCCACGGGTCCCGCGCGCGCTCCGCCAGGGCGAAGGCCCGGCGGATCAGCGGCTCCTCGGCGCCGAGGTCGGCCCCCCCGGACAGCCACGCGGCCTCCGCGCGGCCGCAGGCAACGGGCCCGATGCGCTGAAGCTCCTCGGTGCGCAGGGCGAGGTCGGCGGCCCGGTCGAGGGGGTCGAAGGGGTCCGCCGAGCCCGTGCGGGCGCGCACCAGCCCGAGTACGACAAGCGGCTGCACGCGGCTCACGGACGGGAGTCGCGCGTGCGCGAGCGTGTGCTCGGCGATCCGCGCCGCCTCGCCCCAGCGGCCCCGGTGGAGTAGGGCCTGTGCGTGCCAGCCGAGCATGTACAGGCGCCAGGCGTCGAGATCGACCTCCCGGGTGTAGGCCAGGCCCTCGGCGAGGTAGGCCTCGGCCTCCTCCAGGCGGCGTTGGCCGACCGCATGCGACGCCAGGTTGGTGTGGGCCCGGGCCACATGCTCCTCGAGGTCGAGCTCGCGCGCCTCGCGCAGCGACGCCTCGAGCAGCCGTTGCCCCTCGGGGTCCCCGGTCATCAGCAGGGCCGCGCCCATGTTGTTGTGCGCGTGGATCCGGATCTCCGCGTCGCCGAAGCGCTCCGCCAGCGCCTCCGCGCGCTCCCCCCAGGTCACGGCGCCGAGCACGTCGCGGTCGAGCATGCAGAGCTGCGAGCGGTTGCTGTAGGCCCAGGCGAGCTGCGAACCGGGCTCGAGCGCCTCCAGCACCGTGATCGCCTCGGCCGCACGTTCGCGGGCCCCGATCGCGTCTCCCGCGAACCAGGCCAGGCGCGACAGCCAGCGGAGGTTCTCCCCCTCTCGCGCGCCGTCCCCCTGGGTGCGTCGCAGCGCCAACGCCTGCCGACGAGCGGTGGTGGCCCCCTCGATGTCCCCGGTCAGGTAGCGCTCGTATGCGAGGGCCTCCAACAACCCCGCCCGCGGCGCCACCGCGAGCCCCTCGGCGAAGCGCAGCGCACGCGCATACTGCGCGGCCGCCTCGCGGTGGGCGCGCAGCTCGGCTGCGCGGCGCGCGGCGCCCGGAGCGAACGCGAGCACCGCCGCCGCGTCGCCGGCCTCGTCGGCGTGGTGGGCGAGCCGCGCCAGCGCGTCGGGGCCCGAGTCGGCCGGTGAGGCGCGGAGCCGCGCGAGGACCCTACGATGGAGGGCCGTGCGAGTCCACGGCGGTAGGGCCTCGAGCAGGGCCTGACGCGACAACTCGTGGCGGAACCGCAGGTTCGGGCCGTCGGGCACCAGCAGGCCCGCGGCGGTCACGGCATCCACGGGGCCGAGGCCGCCCTCGAGTGCGCCCTCGAGCAGCCACGGTTCCACCCTGTAACCGATGACCGCGGCCGCGTCGAGGCCCGCCCGCGCGGCCGCCGGCAACCGTGCGGCGCGCGCCAGGACGACGTCGCGCACCGTGTCCGGCACGCCCTCTGCGCCCTGCGCGAGGATCTCCGTTACCAGGAACGGGTTCCCGGCGGTGCGGCGCCGAAGCTCGGCGACGTCGACGGCCGCGCCGGCGGCGAGCGTGCGCACGGCCGCCTCGCTCAGCCCTTGGAGCGTGATGCGCTCCACCGCAGCCGTGGTCGCGAGGTCCCCGAGGACCAGGGTGAGGAGGTGATCCGGCGCAACCTCGTCGTCGCGGTAGGTCGCGATCACCAGCAGCGGTAGCGCCGCAGCGCGTCGCGCCAGGAAACGCAATACGTCCAGCGTGGCCTCGTCCGCCCAGTGGACGTCCTCGAACACCAGCACGACGGGCCGATCGCGTTCGGATACTGCACCAAGGAGGATACGGAAGACGGTCTCCCGGCCGTCCGCCCGGCGCAGGGCTTCGTCGAGATCGGGGCTCAGGGTCGGCGCCACGTCGAGCAGCGGGCCGAGGGGGCGCGGCGTGGAGAGGGCGTCGCACGCGCCGAGGTAGCTGTCGGCCGCGCCCTGCACGCTCGCCAGGAAGGCGGACACCAGGGCGGACTTGCCGATCCCCGCCTCGCCCGCCACCAGCAGCGTGCCGCCGCGGCCAGCGCGGGCGCCCTCGAGCCGGACGCGCATACGGTCGAGGAAGCCGTCGCGTTCCAGGAGCTCCATGCGCGAGTATAGGCGGCCGTACCGTCGCGCCCGCCGGCGCGATGCCCGTTCGCCGCCTGGGATGTCCCCCTGCTCCGCCGTCGCCGGTCGCGCCGCCGCTCCGCGGCGTAGGCCCGCCTCCCTCACCCCACGCGCGCGAGCGCCCGTTGCCGCACGGCAACGGGCGCTCGGCTGAGGCGCCGGCGTTCGGCCCCGGCGTTCGGCCCCGGGGCGCGATCAGGGCAGGGAGGCGGAGGCCCACCCGTCCCAACGATGCGAACGCCGCAAGGGTGCCGAGGTGGCTCTGGAGGAAGGCCTCCAGCGTCATCGTCTGCCCGTCCTTGAAGGTGAGGATCAGGTCGTCCCCGGGGACGTGGTTGGCGTTGGCGTCGCCGAGGGTGCCCTGGAAGGTGGCCGCGCGCCGCCGTCGATGTCGCAGCGTGCCGTTGCGAGGTCGACCGACTGCAGCACCCCGGAACCGTCGCGCACGATGGTGTCGAAGTCGAAGGCGAGGTGCACGTCGTGGCTGGCCGACGTCCAACCCAGGCCGAAGTGGCCCGACGTCACGCTGGTGTCGGTGACGGCGCAGGTGCCGGCGGCCCGGGTGAGGCTCCCGACCAGCGACACGTCCCAATCGACGGACAGGGTGTGGGAACCGTGGACGCCGCTCACCTCGCCGGAGCTCGCGAGTGTGCCGCTGGTCACCGGGATGCTCAGCGTCAGGCGGTCGATCGAGAGCTGGTGGGCGGCGGTCCCGAGGTAACCGGACATGTCCAGCGTGGCCGGCTCGAGGATGGGGCCGCAGCCGGGCACGTCCTGCCAGCCGACCTGGGCGGCGAGGCGTCCGACCTCGGTGCCGTCCACCTCGAGCGTGGCGAGCGCGTCCTGAGGGACCTCCCGGCTCGACCCGCCGTCGTCGACCGTCACGGTTGACGCGCCCACGGCCCAGTCGATGGTGAGCACGGCGTCGTGGGAGCCACCGCCGGCGTCCTGGAAGCTCCACTGCAGCACGAGATCGGCGCTGGCCGAGACGGGCGCCCAGGCGTGGGAGATGGCGCTCCACTGGTAGACGCCGGTGGGCAGCGTGCCCGGCACGACGGGTGTCGGTATCCAGGCCGGCAGTGCGCGCACCGCGAGGCCGGCGTTGCTGTCGAAGGTGCCCGACACGATCGCCTCGGTATCGCCCTGGGCGCCAGTGATCGCGGCGGCCGCCTCGTCGGCGCTGTAGCCGGGCGCCGTGGTGCCGCCGGAGCCGGAATTGCAGGCCGTGAGGCCCAGCGTCACGGTGGTCACGTCCGCATGGATCGTTCGCAGGGGTAGGGGGCGGAGGGTGCGGTCTTGTTCGGACACCCGGCTCGCGTCCGGGGAGCGCGCGGGGCGCCCGCGGGCGCCGGCTGAGGCGCACCGATTTCCAGTGTAGTACGGACGATCGGCCGGGGCCGACCGGAGTCGGCGACGAGCGCCCGTCAGCGCGTGTCCGGGCTCCTTGCGGGGCGCGGGATGGGGTGCGGCTCAGGACTCCTGCTGCATGGCTCGCTGCGCGGCCTCGCGGGCGGCGGAGGGCTCGAGCCCGGCGTCGAGGCCCGCGCGCATGTGATGCTCCCAGCGCTCGAAGCGCAGCGCGCTCTCCAGCGCCTCGCGCGCGCCCTCCGCGGGTAGCGCGACCACGCCGTCGTCGTCGCCCAGCACGATGTCCCCGGTGCGGACCGTCACCCCGCCGCAGACGATCGGCTCCCCGATGGTGCCGGGCAGCTCGCGGCGCCTGGTGGTGAGCGCGGAGAGGTTGCGGCAGAACACCGGGTACTGGAGCTCAGTGACCTCGCGCCAATCCGTCGCGGCACCGTCCAGGACCGTTCCCGCGAGGCCCCGGTGGGAGGCCGCGCGGGACATCAGGCCGCCCCAGGCGGCGTGGCGACGGTCGCCATGGCGTGCGACGACCAGCACCGTGCCGGGCTCGGCGGTGCGGGCGGCGTCCGCCAGCGGGGCGTTGTCGGTCGGCAGGCAGGAGACGGTCAGCGCGACCCCCAACATCCGCACCGGGCGGTAGAGGGGCTGGATGCCCCAATCGAGGAAGCCGTCGGAGCCCAGGTGGCCGAGGGTGCCGCTGGAGAGGGAGCGGTAGCGGTCGAGCCAGGCGGTGTCGCTCATGTCCGGGGGTCCTTTCGGGAATCCGGGACGGATCCCTTGACGGTCGGTGGGCAGGAGCTTACCATGCAGGCACGCATTCTCGTATCCGTGTATACGCATTCCGTGGGGAGCCATGATCCGGGCCACCAACCTCTACGAGAGGGCCTACGAGCACCTCAAGCGGGAGATCTACGAGGGTCGCTTCCCTTGCGACGCCCCCGTCCTCGAGGCGGATCTCGCCGAGCGCCTGGGCGTGAGCCGCACGCCGGTCCGCGAGGCGCTGCGGATGCTGGTGAGCCAGGGGCTGCTCGACCCGGTCAGCGGGGGCGGGTACAGCGCCGTGCGCATCACGGCACGGGACGTGCTGGACGCCGTCGAGACGCGCGTGGCGGTGGAGACGGTGGCGGTCCGGCTGGCGGCGGAACGCGCCAGCGACGCCGACCTTACACGGATCGACGACGCCAACCGGCGGGCGCGCCGCGCGCTGGATGTCGGTCTGCTGGGGGAGGCCATGGAGGCCAACGAGAGCTTCCACCGCGGCGTGGCCGAGGCGGCGGGCAGCCGCCTGCTGCTCTACCTGCTGGGCCGTATCTACGAGTACATCCGCGTCCACCGCGTGCTCGACGGCGTGCGCGCCCAGCGCGCCGCGCTGCGGGCGATGGAGAGGTTCGTCGAGGAGCACGAGGCCATCGCCGATGCCCTCCGCTCGCGCGACGCCGCCCGGGCGCGCGCCCTGATGGCCGACCATCTGTCGCGGCTGGCGAGGTGGTACGAGAGCTCGCTGGCGCTGGTCCGTGCCGAGGCCGACGAGGCGGCGGCCGGGCGGAGGAACCCATCGTGAGCATCGAACGCGGGCGCGCCGTCGCGGCGCGCCGGAGGTACCCATGGACAGCCTGACGGTCGCCCTGCTCCAGACCGACCCCGGCCCGGACAAGGCCGCCAACGTCCGCACCGCGCGCGCCCTCGTCGCCGAGGCGGCGTCGCGCGGGGCGCAGCTGGTGACCCTGCCCGAGACGTTCCACTGCCGCGGCCCCAACGACGTCAAGCGCGCCAACGCCGAGCGCATCCCGGGCCCCCTCTCGGGCGCGCTGTCCGAGCTCGCCGCGGAGCACGGCGTGTACCTGCTGGGCGGCAGCTTCAACGAGCTCCACGACGACACCGATGACCCGCGCACCTACAACACCAGCCTGCTGTTCGGCCCGGATGGGTCGCTGCTGGCGAGCTACCGCAAGATCCATCTGTTCGACGCCGTCATCGACGGCAGGCTGGAGGCCCGAGAGTCGGGGCGCAACCGGCCCGGCGACCGCCCCGTGGTGGCCGACACGGCGTTCGGCCGCGTGGGCCTGACCATCTGCTACGACCTGCGCTTCCCGGAGCTCTACCGCGCGCTCGCCGTGGCCGGCGCCCGCCTGCTGTTCGTGCCCTCGAACTTCACCGAGCGCACCGGGCGCGACCACTGGGAGGTGTTGTTGCGTGCTCGCGCCATCGAGAACGGCGCGTTCGTGGTCGCTCCGGCCACCATCGGCGATGGGGGCATGGGATTCACCGCCTACGGCCGCTCCATGGTCGTGGACCCCTGGGGGACCGTCCTCGCCTGCGCGCCCGACGAGGTGGGGGTGACGCTCGCCACCATCGACCTCGGCCGCGTCGAACGCGTGCGTGGCTCGCTCCCGACGCTGCACCACCTCCGCCCCGAGGCCTACCGACAACCCTGAGTCCGCCCGTCGTCGTCCGCCTCGGCGGGCGCGGCACTCCACCCAAGGAGGGTATCCATGAGTCAGACACTCCGCCGCTGGTCGATGGTGGTCCTGCTCGGCATCTTCGCCGGCGCGGCCGCCGCCGCCGGCACCGTCCGCATCGCGCAGACGCTGTCGCACAACAGCCTCAACCCCGGTGAGGCCTCCGGCCTATCCGACGCCACCGTCATCCGCACCATGTACGAGGGGCTGGTCGGCTTCACCGACGGCGTCCTGGTGCCCGAGCTCGCCACCTCCTGGCAGGCCAACGACGACGCCACCTCCTTCACGTTCGAGCTGCGCCAGGGCGTGCGCTTCCAGGACGGCACGCCGTTCGACGCGCAGGCGGTCAAGGACTACTACGACTGGGTGCTGAACCCGGACAGCAAGGCGGCGCGCGGCCGGAGCACGATCGGCGCCATCACCAACATCGAGGTGCTCGGCCAGTACAGCGTGCGCATCGACCTCTCGGAGCCCAACGGCGCGTTCGTCTACGTGCTCGGGACCAGCAACGCGCGCATCGCCAGCCCGGCCTCGATCGAGACCTACGGCGACACGGTCGGCAAGCACCCCGTCGGCACCGGCCCCTTCAGCTTCGTGTCCTGGACCGAGGGGCAGAGCATCGTGGTCGAGAAGAACCCGGACTACTGGGGCGACCCCGCCATGGTCGACCGGATCGAGTTCCTCATCGTCAACAATGCCGCGACGCGCGTGGCCATGCTGCAGAGCGGCGAGGCGCAGTTCATCGAGGACCTGCCGCCCCAGCTGATCGACGCCGTCAAGGCGGACCCGAAGCTCGAGGTGGTGCCGACCAAGACCAACTTCCTGCGCATCCTGGAGCTCAACACCACCAAGGAGCCGTTCACCGACGTGCGGGTGCGGCAGGCCATGAACTACGCCATCGACAAGCAGCAGCTCGTCAAGGTGGTGTTCAACGGCTACGCAACGGTCATGACCTCACCGATCCCCGCCACCGCCTTCGGCCACGCCGAGCAGCCCGCCTACGAGTACGACCCGGAGCGCGCCCGGCAGATGCTCGCCGACGCCGGTTACCCCGACGGCTTCAGCTTCAAGGTCCTCACCTTCACCGGGGACGAGTACCGCACGGCCGGTCAGGTGTTGCAGCAGATGTTCGCCCAGGTCGGCATCGACATGACGCTCGATCAGCAGGAGCGCGGCGCGCTCGTCGACCAGATCTTCAAGCCCATCGACGAGAATCCCACCGAGGCCGCCCTGGTGGGCGCCAGCGCCTCCACGGGGGACGCGGACCTGGCGCTGACCTTCTCCTTCGCCAAGCAGTCGTTCCCGCCCGCGGCGAACAACTGGAGCTTCTACACCGACGATCGCGTGGAGCAGCTGCTGCAGGACGGGCGCAGAACCGGCGATCCGGCGGCGCGCGCCAAGGCGTATGCCGAGGCGGAGGGCATCATCTGGCAGGCCGCACCCTGGGTGTTCCTCTACAGCCCCGACGCCATCGGGGGGCGGGCCGCCGGCTTGACCGGCGTGGCGTTTGCCCCGGACAAGACGGTGGACGCGCGACGGGCCGCCTTCGAGTAGCCGTGAGACGCGAGGGGGCCGGCGCACCGCCGGCCCCCGCCGCCCATGACGAGCTACCTCCTCCGACGTCTGGTGCAGGCGGTGCCCACGCTGCTCGGTGTCATCGTCCTGATCTTCTTCTTCGTGCGCGCGTTGCCCGGCGATCCGGCCCGGCTCTACGCCGGGACGGACGCCGACGCCACGGTCGTGGCGGCGGTGCGCAAGCAGTTCGGCCTCGACCGCTCGCTGCCGGAGCAGTTCGTCTTCTTCGTCAACGGCCTGGTGCGGGGCAACCTGGGGCAGTCGTTCCGCGCCGATCTTCCGGTGGGCCGCGTCATCGCGGGCCACTTCCGGGCGACGTTGCTGCTCGCCTCGATCGCCGTCACGGTGGCCTCCCTGCTGGGCGTCACGCTCGGGGTCGCGGCCGCGCTGCGCCGCAACTCGCTGGTCGACCTGGGGATCACCTCCCTGTCGATCCTGGGCATCAGCACCCCCTCGTTCTTCCTCGGTATCTTGCTCATCTATCTCTTCGCGGTGTACTGGCGCGTCCTACCCGTCGCCGGCAGCGTGTCGTTGCGCGGCATGGTCCTGCCGGCGGCCACCCTGGCGGCGGCGGGGCTCGGCACCATGGCGCGTTTCGCGCGCTCGAGCCTGCTCGAGACGCTGGGCAACGACTACATCCGGACCGCCTATGCCAAGGGGCTGGGCTCGGCCACGGTGATCCGCAAGCACGCCCTGCGCAACGCCCTCATCCCCGTCCTCACCATCCTCGGCCTGCAGTTCGGATTCCTCCTCTCCGGTACGGTCATCGTCGAGACGGTGTTCAATTTCCCGGGCCTGGGGTGGCTGCTCATCCAGTCCATCAACGCCCGCGACTACCCCGTGATCCAGGGGCTGATGCTGGTGTTCGCGGTGCAGTTCGTGCTCATCAACCTGCTGGTCGACCTGCTGTACGCCGTGGTGGATCCGAGGATCTCGTATGACTGAGCGCCCTCGCCCGCCGCACGCGACCGCGAGCCGCACCGGCACGCCGGAGGGGGCGCCGTGGACGGCACGGTGAGCGTTTCCCCGCGCGCGCAGCCTGCGCCCGCCCGCCGCGGGGTGCTGCGTCGCCTCCTGCGACATCGCAGCGGCGCCGTCGGCCTGTGGCTCACGGCGCTGTTCGTGCTGCTGGCGGTGGTGGGACCGTGGATCGCACCGTACGATCCGGCGATCCCGGACTACACCAACCTCAGCGGCGGCGTCTCACCGACGCACTGGCTCGGCACCGACCCGTTCGGCCGTGACACCCTCAGCCGGGTGCTCGCCGGCGCGCGCTACTCCATCTCCATCGGCCTCAGCGCCACCGTGATCGGCGCCCTGGTGGGCGGCCTGTGGGGGCTCTGGGCCGGGTTCTCCGGTGGCCTGGTCGAGACCCTTTCGATGCGGCTGGTGGACATCATGCTGGCGTTCCCCGGCATCCTCATCGCCATCGGCCTGGTGACGCTGACGGGCCCCGGCGTAGGCCCGGTGATCTTCGCCTCCGCCCTCTTCGGCGTCCCCGTCTTCGCCCGCCTCACGCGCGGCTCCACCCTGGCGATCAAGGAGCGCGCCTTCATCGAAGCGGCCCAGGGCCTGGGGGCGCGGGGCGGGCGCGTCATGCTGAGGCACGTCCTGCCGTCGGTGGTATCCCCGGTGCTGGTGTTCGCCACGCTGCGCAGCGGCATCACCCTGCTGGTCGCCTCGGGCCTCTCCTTCCTCGGCCTCGGGGTGCAGGCGCCGGCCCCGGAGTGGGGCGGCATGCTCAGCGATGCGCAGCTGTACCTGACCGTGCAGCCCTTGCTGGCCTTCGCGCCCGGCGTGTCCATCACCCTCGCGGTGCTGGGCTTCAACCTCCTGGGCGACGGGCTTCGGGACGTGCTGGACCCCACCGTGTCAGAGTAGTGACCGTTCTCGCCCCACCGGGAGGTCCCTCATGCCCGAACGTCAACCACGACCCCTGCGCATCGCCGTCATCGGAGCGGGCAACCGCGGTGCCGATGTCTACGGCGCGGCATTCGCTCGGCGCGCGCCCATCGTCGAGGTGGCGGCCTTCGCCGATCCGGATCACGCGCGGCTCGAACGGGTCGGAGCCCGTTTCGGTCTCGGCCCGGACGCCCTCTTCGCCGACGGCGCGACGCTGCTGGCAAGGGTGCCGGATCTCGATGCGGTGGTGGTGGCCACGCCCGATCGGGCGCACGTGGCGCCGGCGGTAGAGGCCCTGGCGCGCGACCTGCACGTGCTCCTGGAGAAACCCATCGCCCCCGACGCTGGGGGCGTGGAGGAGATCCGCCGAGCGGCCGCGACGTCGCGTGGAACCGTGACGGTGGCGCATGTGCTGCGCTACGCCCCGCTGTTCCGGACCCTCAAGGAGCTGCTGGATGCCGGGCGCATCGGCCGCCTGGTCGCCATCCGCCACAGCGAGCACATCGGCTACTGGCACTTCGCACACAGCTTCGTGCGCGGGAACTGGAGACGAGAGGCGGAGAGCAGCCCGATGATCCTCGCCAAGGCCTGCCACGATCTCGACCTGTTGAGGTGGATGGCGGATGCGCCCTGCCGCACCGTGTCGTCGATCGGCGGGCTCGCCCATTTCCGGGCGGAGAACGCACCGGAGGGGTCGACCGAGCGCTGCACCGATGGCTGCGCGGTCGAGCGGAGCTGCCCCTACTCGGCCCGCCGCATCTACCTCGAGCGCTTCGCCGGGCGTCGCGACTGGCCGGTGAGCGTGGTGGCCCCCGGCGGGGACGAGGCCGCACTGCTCGAGGCGTTGCGGAGCGGACCCTACGGCCGCTGCGTGTACCGCTGCGACAACGACGTGGCCGATCACCAGGTGGTGCAGCTCGCCTTCGCCAACGGCGTTGCGGCCTCGCTGGTGGTGCACGCGTTCAGCGAGGAGGTGCACCGCGACGTGCACCTGATGGGCTCGCACGGCGAGATTCGGGCCGACCTCAGCGATAGCGTGGTGGAGCTGCACGATTTCTCCCGCGGCCGCCGGGAGGTGCTGGAGGTGGGCGGAGGCGGAGACGGCCACGGCGGGGGGGACGGGGCGTTGGTGGAGGCCTTCCTCGACGACCTTCGTCGCCGCACAGCCGGCGAGCCCGCCGCCGACGCTCCTACCGCCCTGGAGGCGTCCATCGACAGCCACCTGATGGCGTTCGCCGCCGAACGTGCGCGGCGGGAGGGCCGCACCATCGATCTGGGGGCGTCCGCGTGAGGCGCGGCCGGCCCCGCGAGGACGGGGCCGGCCGGGGATCGCGACGCCGCGACGGGCGCCAGCCGATCAGTGGATCCGCAGGGGATAGCTGAACGAGCGGGCGGAGCCGTTGACGAGCACGCCGGTGATGGACACGGTGTAGTCGGTATCGGGCTGCAGCCCCGGCGCCTTCCACTTGAGGCTGTTGGGCAGGCCCTGCCCCGCATAGTCGGAGCCCTGGTCGGTGATGGTGAGCGCGCCGCCCCCGTCCTCCTGGATGCTCACCACGGCGCCTCCAAGGTCCACCTGGCCGGAGCCGTTGTTCCAACGGGAGGTGGGGTCGGCGAGCACCGAGAACGAGAGGAACCAGTTGCTGCTGAACATCTCCGCCGGGAAGTCCCCGCGTGGGTAGGCCACGTACTCCAGGGACAGCGTGTCGACGACGGCGTCTGCGGCGTTGATGACGCGAACGGCGGAGCCGGCCGCGTAGGGCCAGGCCGCCACGTTGGTCGCGCCGTGGACCATCCCGAAGGCGACCTGCGACAGGAAGGGGTCGACCAGCCAGCGGCGGTGGCCGAGGCTGGAGACGTCGACGTCGTCGCCCCACTGGTCGATGAAGCTCTCGGGGGTGGGCGTGAAGGAGCTCGACTTGGCCCGCACCGCGATGTTGCTGCTGCCCGCCCCGGAGGCACCAGCGGGCGTGTAGCAGGTCCAGCCGCCGTCCGGGGTGTGGCTGATGGCGGCGTTGGCGGCGAAGATCAGCGACGCCGCCTGCACGTCCGCGTCGTGCGCCGCGTCGTACGGCACAGCGGGGAGACCGACGAGGACGCGCAGGAAGTTCAGGCGCGCCAGGGCGCGGTCCCGCGCCGCCTGGCTCAGCGTACCGGCCTGGCAGGCCCGCACGTCTGGCGGGGTGGCGTAGGGGTCATCGGGCGTCGAGGCGTAGCTGACGTCCACGGAGCCCGCATCCCCGTCGGCGAGCGTGAGCGATTGCACCGGCACCTGGGGCTGGTAGCTCGTGCCGGCCACGGTCACCGGCGCGGCCGCCACGGTGTAGCCTCCCGGCGGCAGCATGGTGAGCCCGTCGGATCCGCGGATCCAACGCATCACGGTGGCGTGATCGCTCACGGACACCTGGGCCTCCCCGCCCGCGGGCAATCCCGTGACGTTCACCTGCAGGGCCGTGTCCCCGGCCGCCACGACCGTGACGGTGACCTGGCGATCGTCGCTCCCCGCGGCGTTGCTGGCGTGCAGCGTGTAGTCGGTGGTGGTGGTCGGCGACACGTCGTGGTGGTCGCTGCCGCTGACGTCCACCCCCCCCGGGTCGAGCGTGAGGGTGAGCGGGGCGTCGCCGGTGACGGTCCACGAGAGCGTCACCGTGTCGCCGGAGGACACCAGCGGGTCGGAGGCGGAGAAACTCGTGATGGCGGCCGCGGTGCCGCCCAGGATGGAGGTGAGCTGGTTGCACGCGCTGAGGGCGCCGGCCGCCAGCAACACCCACACGGTGGCCAGCGCGAGTGCGCGCCGCGGTTGGTGGCGCCGGCCCGGGGTCGCCGACGCGGGGGAAGGATCGGGTGGCGGGGTCCCGCCGTGGCTCGTTCGCTCCATCGCACACCTCCCTGGTGGTGGGCGCCTGCCGGCCGCTCGGGCACGGCGAGGGGCGACCCACCATAGGATGCCCGAAGACCCCTTAATCCACCCTAAAGCGGCCCCAGCGTGAGGCGTGCGCCGCCGGGCACGCGCTGGCCCCCTACAATGCGCCATGCTTCAAACCCTTGGCGGGCTGGCGGCCGACGGCGCCGGCCGGGCGCGGAAACCGCTGCTCGTGCTGTGCTTCCTCGTCATGGAGGGCACGCAGCCGCGGCGTCGAGTGGCGGAGCTGCTGTGGCCGGACACGCGACGGCCCCTGAGTAACCTGTCCGTGGCGCTGAGTACGCTCCGCCGCCTGCGGCCCGGCTCCGTCGGGAGCGACGCGGAGCGCGTGTGGGCGGAGCTCGACAGCGACGTGCACGCGCTCCTGCGTGCGTTGGAGGCCGGCGACCTGCAGCGCGCCCGCGCCCTCTACCGCGGGCCCTTCCTCCATGGCGTGGAGCTCCGGGGGTGCAGCCCCGAGCTCGAGGAGTGGTCGGTGACGACACGCGAGTTCGTGGCCGCTCGCTTGCGGGCGGCGCTGCTGCGGGCGGCCGAGCTGGGCGCGGCCGCGGCCCGCGGTGCCGAGGCCGCCTCCCTCGCGCACGAGGCGTACGCCGTGGCCGGCGCCCCACCCGTCACGGCGGGCGATCTCCCGCGCCTCCACGCGCTGCTCGTGGCCACGGGCCATCCGACGGCGGGCGCGGTCGCCGCCGAGGCAAGCGAGCTCGGCCTCGCGTTGGTCGCCGCGCCACCGACCGCCGCGGCGCCCCCCGGCTGGTCGCCGCCTCCGCTGCCCACAGCCGCGACCCCGCTGATCGGTCGCGATCTCGAGCTTACCGAGGTGGCCGGCCTGCTCGCCTCGAGCGGCTGCCCGCTGCTGGTGATCCAGGGTCCCGGCGGCATCGGTAAGTCGCGGCTGGCGCTGCAGGTGGCCTACGAGCACAACGGTGGCGACCGCTTCCCCGACGGCTCCGCCTTCCTGGGCATGGAGGCGGAGCCGCCCGAGGCCGACCCGTCGGAGCTGGTGGCCCGGCACCTGGCGATCGCGCCCCCGGGCCACGACCCGCCGGCCGAGCTGGTCGACGCGTTGCGCGCCCGACGGATGCTGCTCGTGCTCGACTGTGTAGAGCACCTGCACGGTATCGCGGCCTGGGCGGACGGCCTGGTGGCGGCCTGTCCGGGGCTCAAGGTGGTGCTCACGTCGCGGCGACGGATCGCCGCCGCGCACGCCTGGACCTTCCCACTGCGTGGCCTGCCGCTGCCCGACCCCGCGGCTGCCCCGGAGGACGCGGTGCACGCCGACGCGGTCCGCCTGTTCGTGCAGGCGGCGCGCCGGGCCGACGCGCGCTTCGTGCTGGCGCCGGAGGCGCTGCCGCAGGTGCGGCGGGTGTGCCGCGCCGTGGAGGGGTCCCCGCTCGGTATCGAGCTCGCCGCCGCCTGGGTCCGGGCGGTGCCCCTGGCCGACCTGGCCGATGAGCTGGAGCGCGACCTGGGGCTGTTGGGCGCCGCCGGCGGGGCGCCGCCCGCGCCGCGAGAGGATCTTCGGGGGAGCTTCGAGCGCTCCTGGGCGCATCTGCGCACCCACGAGCGGCAAGCCCTGGCGCGACTCTCGGTGTTCCGCGGCGGGTTCGCGCTGGGGGCGGCCCGGGAGGTGGCGGGCGCCTCCATCCCCACGCTGGCGGCGCTGGTGGACGCCTCGTTGCTGCGCGTTTCCGATGACGGGCGTTACGACCGACACCCGCTGGTGCAGCAGTTCGCCCGCGAGCGCCTGCGCGGCGAGCCCGAGGTGGAGGAGCGCATGGTACGGCGCCACGCCCAGGTCTTCCTCGGCCGCTTGCGCTCCCTGACCCGGGAGGGGCGCGCGCCGGGTGCCGCCCTCAGCGCGCTGGAACCCGACTTCGAGAACGTGCGTACGGCCTGGCGTGGGGCCGTGGCGTTGCGAGAGGGTGCACTGCTGGCCGATGCCGCGCTGCCGCTGGCGCGGGTGTGTGACGCCCGGGCCCGCCTGCGCGACGGCGCCGCGCTGTTCGGGGAGCTGCTCGACGGCGAGGTGGGGCCCGCCGGCGATCCGTCGCCGGCCCCGGACGGCTGGTCTGTCGCCCTCGGGCGGGCCCGGTTGGCGCGCGCCTGGATGTGGCTGCGCCTCGGGCGCTACCGGGAGGCGGAGGCGGAGGCCGAGCGCGGGGCGGCCCTGCTCCAGGATGGGCGCGACGTCGCCACACTCGCGTGGGCCATGCACACGCTTGGGACCGCGGCCTACAAGGACGGCCGCTACCCGCAGGCGGAAGAGCTGTTCCAGCGCATGTTCGATGCCGCGGAGCGCGCCGCGGACGCCACCCGCCAGGCCGACGCCCTCGGCCGACTGGCGCTGGTCGCGCAGGCGCGAGGCCGCGATGAGGAGGCGCGCCTGCGCTACCGGGCCGCCCTCGAGCTGAGCCGTGTGGCGGGCAACCCCACCACCGCCGTCACGCAACTGCTCAATCTTGGGGCGCTCGAGCTCAACCTCGGTCGCACGAAGGAGGCCGAGCGCCTGTTCCGCCGTGCCCTGACCCGTGCCGACGCCGTCGGTTACGAGCAGGTCGTGCCGATCCTGTTGCACAACCTGGCCAACGTCACCTGCAAGCGCGGCGAGATCGACAGGGCCCGGGAGCTTGCGGGCGAGGCGCTCGAGCGGGTCCGGCGCAGTGGTGAGAGGGGCCTGGAGAGCGGCATGCTTGCGACCATGGGTTGGATCGAGCTCGAGGCCGGGCGCCCCGCCGACGGGGAGGCCCGCGCTCGTGAGGCGTTGCAGGTGGCCCACGCCATCGCCGATGAGCCGGCGGCCCTCACCGCCATCGTTCGCCTGGCCCAGGTGTGGCTCGCGCTTGGGCGCGGCGACCGCGCCCGCCCGGCGCTCGAGGCGGCCATCGGGCATCCCGGCACGCTGACCTGGGCGCGCCGGCTGGCCGAGCGCCTGCGCGACGGGCTGTCGCCGGCCCCCGTCGGCGAGCCCGAGGACCTGCCCCCCGACGCGCTGGCCGTCCTCGTCGACGGCATCCTCGAAGCCGGCTGAGTCCCCGCCGTCGGGGTTCTGCCGCTTCGGGCCCGCCCGGGCGGTGGCCGCGCGGCCCCGGACGTCGCAGCCGGCGGGCGGCCGCGGCCCGCGCCTGTGCGGCATGGTGGTGCTCCTCCCCGCGCGCTTTGGAGGCGCTTAAGGGGGTGCCGGGCACCCTGGTACGCGCGCGGCGGGACGCCGGCTCGGTCGGCTCGCCGTGGCGAACGGAGGGAGTCACCATGCTGAAGTGGATGACGCGCGGGGTGGCGGTTCGCACGCTCGCGCTCGCGATTGTGTCGGTGCTGGTCCTGGGGCTGGGCGGCTGCGGCGCCCCGGTGGACCCCACCGTGGGCATCGCGTCGCTGGCGGTCGTTCCCGGCTCGGCGCTGTTGACCGCGCAGGGGGACAACGCCACGCTCACGGTGCGCGCGTTTCGCTCCGACGGGAGCGCGCGGAGCCTCGAGGGCGTGGCGCTGGAGTGGGCCACGACCGACGACACCGCGGTGCGCCTGGGCGTGAGCGCGAGCGACCCCACCTCGGCCTCGGTCACGGCGCTCACCGGGCTCGGTTCCGCGATCGTGACGGTTCGCGTCAAGGGCAAGCCGGGCTTGGTGGCACCACCGGCACCCGTCACCATCGCACCTCTGACGGGCGGCACCAAGGCGGTGGCGCCCTCGCGGGTGGTGTTCCCGTTCGATGCTCTTCCGCCCGGTGCCACGCCCGCCACCTACCTGCCGCCGCACGTCAAGATCAACGGCGGAAGCGCCACCCTCGGCGCGTTCAGCGAGAGCGAGGTGGCGGCGGCCTTCGAGCTGGACAGTAACGGCGAGCTTCGCAGCGCGGCGGTGCTGACCGAGGCTGGGGGCCCGACCCCCAGCGTCGGGGACGTGCTCGTGTCGGGCGGCGGCGGGGCATTCATGGGCCTCGTCACCGGCGTGACCGCGCGCGGCGGTTACCTGCTGGTGACGCTCGACCCGGTCGCCATCCAGGACGTGTACCAGAAGCTCTCCTTCCGCTACGACGGGCCCGCTCTGGAGGCCGGGGGGTGGACCCCGAGCGCCGTGCGCACGGCAGGCGGCACGCCCTGGGGCGGCGCGCTCGCGCTGCAGGCCGGCTGCACCTGGGAGGGCAACTTCACCTCGGTGAACGTCACCACGCCCGCTCCGACGCTCACGATCGCCTTCCACCCGGACGTCCTCATCGACACGGATCAGGGCATCTACCGGGTGCTGCTCCCGCTCAAGGCGACCATTCAGATGGAGCCGGGCTTCAAGCTGCAGGCCGGGGCGCTCGGCAAGGTGAACTGCAAGCTCGGGGCGCCCTACAAGAGCCTGTGGTCCCTTCCTGGTCCGCTCGCGGCGTTGTTCGCCGTCTCCGCGGAGCTCCAGAAGGAGTTCGAGGCCAGTGCGGACTTCAGCGCCGGGCCCCAGCTCAGCGGGAAGCTCACGCTCAAGGGGGAGGCGGACATCCAGGTCGGCTTCGATACCTCGACGCCCAACCAGGACCACAACACGGTCGACTTCTCGATGGGGGTCACGCCGTCGGGCACGGCGGACGGTCCGGCCAGCGACGACCTGAAGTTCCAGCTCAGCGCCAAGCTGGTCGAGGCGGGGGACCTCGGCGTGCAGCTCGGAGGCTACGTCGTGGGCACCGGGGCGCAGTATCTCAACTGGATCCCATACCTCGGCGAGAAGATCCAGAAGTTGGCCGAGGCGCTCGACCTGCAGATCCTCAAGAGCGAGGTGGGCCCGGTCGGTGACGCCATCTGGGAGAGCGCCAAGCGGGTGCTGAACCAGGAGGGCGCCAACACGACCCTGGCCCTCAATGCCGTCGGGGTGGTGACCCTCGAGAGCGACACCCTCAACACCATGCTGGCGAAGCTCGGGCACGCACCCATCAAGCTGCAGCTATTCAAGGCCACGCTCCCGCTCGGCACCCTCTTCCGAGTGTTCGACAAGGACCGGGTGACGGCCACCACCAGCTGCTTCTCCGGCGCCGTGACGGCGACGCCCGTGTGCGTGCACGTGGGGGAGACCGCGGAGTTCAGGGTGCGGGTGAAATACAAGGGCGCGCCGCTGCTTTTCGGGAGCGACCGACCCCTCGAGGGCGGACAACTGTGGCTGGACAAGACGACCGTCCTCGGGCCGGAGTCGAGTGTGAACCCCGCGACGAAGATGTTGACCTTCCGGGTGCCCATCACCTCCCAGATGTGTGGTTCGACCCTGTACTTCGTTGCCGTCAACTCCATGGGCGGCATCGAGAGCCCGGGGTACGGGGGCAAGGCGCCGCTGTTGTGCTCGGGTGGCTCGGCCACCTACACCATGACGGTCGACCCGCCGAGTCACGGGAAGATCCTCAGTGACCCACCCGGGATCGACTGCGGTAGCGATTGCAGCGAGCCCTTCCCGGTCGGCACGTCCGTAAGCCTCTCGGCGGTGCCGACGGCCGGGTACGTCTTCGACCACTGGACCGGCGACTGCAGCGGCAGCGGTTCGTGCATGCTCACCATGGACGGCGCCCGGCACATCGGCGTCGTCTTCGTGCTCGATGGCGGCGGCGGCGGTACGGTTCCGCTCGGCGTCTTCGGTTCCCCCTTCCTGGCCGACGGTGACGGGGCCCTCATGGAGGCCGCGCAGATCCTGCTTGGCGGCGGCGCCGCGCCACAGGGCGTGAGCACCTCAGCCGTCGCCGGCGCAATCGGCAACCTCTCCGGCGACTACCTGGCGGCCTTCGCGGGCGGCGGCGGCTTCGTGGTCGTCGACCTCACGACGCACGCCGTGGTGCACGACGCGACCGGCCTGACCGGCGGCCCCTACTTCGGGGTGAGCGCGGTGACGCACGGCGGTGGGCCGGACGCCCCGGCCGCCTTCCTCGCCTTCGGCGCCGGCGGCTGGGCGGTGCAGGGCTACGACGCCGCGACGCACAGCTTCGCGACGCCCGCGGAGACGGTCTCCACACCGGTCTACGACGCCTTCCCGGCGGGCGGCGGCGTGGTGAGCGACCTGTTGCCCTTCTCGCAGCCCAACGTCGGCGTGCACTTCCTGGCGTATGACGCCGCCAGCGAGGCGTACGCGACCACCGCCGAGCTGCTGGCGGCCGGCGGCTTCGACGGCGAGCTGGTGTCGGCCTTCGTGCCCGACGACGCCCTGGCGCCGGGCTCGCCCGCGCCCGCCCTGGTACTCACGCGCGACGTCATCAGTCGCCTCTACCTCGTGCCGCGCGACGGCGGGGCCGTGCAGGGCCCGATGGCGATGGCTCTGGACGCCCGCAAGATCCGCTGCGCGCCGCCCGGATCGGGCAGCGCCTGGATCTGCGTGGTGACGGAGTTCGGCGCCGACCGCATCGAGTTGCTCACCTGGGACGGGGCCGGCTCCCCCACCTACAAGACGGGTGTGCTGGTGGGGGACGGGCCCGTGGACGTGGATCTGGCCGTGCTGCCCAACGGCGACGTCGCGGTCCTCACCACGGGCTTCAACGACGGCTCCATCACCGAGGTGGAGGTCGACGGCAACGGCAACGTGCAGAACACCGTGAGCGCCTCGGTGCCCGCGGGCTGCGTCCAGCCCGGCCATGCGGTGTACCTCCGCGACGCGGTCGGCCTCAAGGTGCTGACCACCTGCTACGGCAACAGCCACTACGTGGTGAGCATGTCGGGCCTGTGAGGACCCGGGTGTGACGCGGCAACGGGGCCGCCCTCGCGAGGGCGGCCCCGTTGCCGGGCGTGGGCGCCCTTCGGTGCCGTACACGCCCTCCGCGCCTCCCCGGCGCCGCCCCCGCCCGCTCCATCGACCCCTCACCGGATTGACTGATACGTGGTGATAGATTAGCCTATCAGGCATGTCACACGTTGCGGGGCAGACGATGCCGGGGGATCGGGCGCCGGGCGACCGCCGTTCGGCCGTGCTGCGCGTGGCCGCCGCGCTCGCACGCGAGCACGGGACCGGGTTCACCATGAGCCAGCTCGGCCGACGCACCGGGCTCTCACGGGCCACGCTCTACCGGCGGGTCGGGACGAAGCGCGAGCTGTTGGCGAGCCTCGAGCGAGGCGGCTCGGCCACCGACGGGGCGCCCGACCCGCGACAACGGATCATCGATGCGGCACGCGCGGTGGTGGCCGATCGCGGCCTGCAGGGCGCCACCATGGAGCGCGTCGCGGAGGCGGCGGGGGTGGGCGTGGCGACCGTGTACCGCCACTTCGGCGACCGCGCCACCCTGTTCGGCGCCTTCCTCCGCGTCGCGGCCGCACGGGCGGACGTGCGCGCCCGCATCGACCAGCCCACCGGCGACCTCGCCGTGGACCTGCGTGGGGTGGCGCGAGCGGCCCTGGCGCTGTTCCGGGACAACCGCGACCTGCTGCTCGTCGGAT
Organism: uncultured Trueperaceae bacterium; assembly: GCA_963739805.1. GTDB lineage: Bacteria > Deinococcota > Deinococci > Deinococcales > Trueperaceae > CAVUBJ01. Next base: position 742,747 of record CAVUBJ010000009.1, on the reverse strand, counting down.
TGGGTGGCAGCGAGGCGGAGCGGGATCTCGTGCGCGCCCTCAGGGGATCGACGGAACCCACGCTGGAGCACCTGGCGTCGTTGTTCGAACGCGAGATCCGGCTCGGGCGCCTGCGCGGCGCGCAACCGGCCCGCGGCCTGGCGCTCGCCTTCGTCGGCATGCTGTTCGCCTTCGGCGTGCTCGCCCCCAACCACTACGGCTTGGAGCCCGGGGACCCCGAGGCCGACGCGGAACGCTGCGTGCGCCTGTTCCTCGACGGGGCGGCGGCCTAGATATGCGGCCCAGCGATGGAGGCGCCGCGGCCGTCGCCACGGGGGCGCAGCGCTACGTGCGGGGGCTCGCCGATGTGAGAGCCGGCGACCTGCCGCGCGCGGGTGGGAAGGGCGCCAACCTGGGGGAGCTGGCGGCAGCAGGCTTCGCGGTGCCGCCGGGGTTCTGTGTGCTCACCGACGCATACCGCCGCTTCGTGGCCTCGGCCGACGGGGCGGCCGACCACATCGCCGCCCTGGGCACCATTCCGGTCGAGGACGCGGTGGCCGTGCGCGCGGCGGCGGCGGCGCTTCGCGGGGTGCTGGAGCGCGCGCCGATTCCCGCGGAGGTCGAGGCGGCGATCGGCGCCGCTTGGCGCGGGCTGGGCGCCGACGGGTCCTACGCGGTGCGCTCGAGCGCCACGGCGGAGGACCTTCCCGGTGCCTCCTTCGCCGGCCAGCAGGACAGCTACCTGAACGTGGTCGGCCACGGCGCGCTGCTCGACGCCGTGCGCCGTTGCTGGGCCTCGCTCTTCACCGAGCGGGCGGTGCGCTACCGCGCGCGTAACGGCTTCGACCACGCCCAGGTGGCCCTGGCGGTGGTGGTCCAGCGCATGCTGCGGCCCGAGGTGTCGGGCATCCTCTTCACCGCCGATCCGGTCGGCGGGCACCGTGGGGTGGCCGTGGTGGACGCCGGTCTCGGGCTCGGCGAGGCGCTGGTCTCGGGCGTCGTGTCCGCCGACCGCTACCGCGTCGACCGCCGCACCCGTTTGGTGTTGGAGCGCAGCATCGCGGACAAGGGGCTGCGGATCGATGCCGACCCCTCCGGCGGCGTGGTGCGCACCGCGCTGGTGGGCGCCGCGCGCTCCGAGTCCTCCCTGAGTGACGCCCGGCTGCTCGAGCTGGTGGCCCTGGGCGATCGGGTGGAGGCCCACTTCGGCGCCCCCCAGGACATCGAGTGGTCGGTGGAGGACGGTGTCGTGCGCGTGCTGCAGGCGCGTCCCATCACGTCGCTCTACCCGCTGCCCGTGCCCACCCCCGGCGGGGACGCACCCCACCTCTACTTCAGCTTCGGCCACGCGCAGGGGCTGACCGATCCCATGTCGGAGCTGGCGCGATCGGTCTGGCGCATCCTACTGCCCTTCGGCCGCCTCCCGGGATCGGACGAGAATCCACGCATCGCGGAGGCCGGCGGCCGGCTCTTCGTCGACGTCTCCTCGCTACTACGACACCCCCTCACGCGGCGCATGCTGCTGGCCAGCCTCGGCAACGCCGACCCGCTGGCGCCCGCGGCGCTCCGTCGCCTCTCGGCGCGGCCGGCGTTCCGCCGGGGCCGCGATCGCGCGACCTGGGGCACCGTGCGCCGCTGGTTCCTCCCCCTGGTGGCCTCCACCCTCGGCCGCCTGGCATGGCGGAAGCCGGAGGGGGCCCCCGATGCGCTCGCCCGCGACATCGACGCCTACCTCGATGGGGTGCGCGCGCGGCTCGACGGGGCGGCCGGCGGCCCGGAGCGCCTGCGGGTGGCCCGCGCCGTCCTCGGTGAGACGTTCCTGGCGGCCGCCTGGCCGCTCCCGCCCTACGTCGCGGCCGGCATCCTGGGCTACCACCTGCTGCGGCGGTGGGCCCCCGCAGGCATGGGGGAGGAGGTGGCGGCCGTCGCACGCGGGCTCCGAGGCAACGTGACGTCCGAGATGGACCTGGCCGTGGGCGACCTGGCCGATCGCGCGCGCGGGCATCCGGAGCTGGTGGCGCTGCTGACACGGGAACCGGGCGAGGCGGCGTCCGTGCTCGCCCGGGCGGCGGAGCTCCCGGGAGGAGAGGGGTTCCTCGAGGCGTTGGACACTTTTCTGCGGCGCTACGGCATGCGGGGTCCGGCCGAGATCGACCTCGCACGCCCGCGTTGGCGCGACGACCCCGGCTCGCTCCTCGCCATGGTCGCCGGCAGTCTTCTGCACGAGCGTGCGGGAGCGCACCGCGCCCGGCATGCGGCCCTGGCGGAGGCGGGGTCGCGTGCCGCCGAGCGCCTGGTGCGGGCCGGGAGGAGCGGCCCCTGGGGGTGGATACGCGGCCCCATCGTCGCCCGGCTCACGCGTGTGGCGCGGATCCTTCCGGCTGTGCGCGAGCATCCCAAGTTCCTGCTCGTGCGCGTCTTCGACCTGGTGCGGCCGTCGATCCTCGCGGCCGGGGACGCCCTGGCGGCCTCGGGCCGCCTCGGGCACGCCGGCGACGTGTGGATGCTGACGTTGCCGGAGCTGCAGGCGGCCATGGAGGACCCGGCCGTGCCGCTGCGCGAGCGCGTCGCCGGGCGTCGTGCGGACGCCCGGCGGTTCGCCCGGATGGAGCCGCCCCGGTTGATGACGAGCGAGGGCGAGATCCCGGTGCTGACGCAGGACGCCGGGGGCGCCCCGGAGGGTGCGCTGCTGGGCAGCGCCGTCTCCCCGGGGGTGGTGGAGGGCGTCGCGCGCGTGGTCCTCGACCCCGCCCGCGCCGCCCTCAGGCCCGGCGAGATCCTGATCGCCCCCTTCACCGACCCCGGCTGGACCCCGCTGTTCACGCAGGCCGCGGGCCTGGTGATGGAGGTGGGCGGCCTGATGACGCACGGCTCCGTGGTCGCCCGCGAGTACGGGCTGCCGGCCGTGGTCGGGGTCCAGCACGCGACCACACGCATCCGCACGGGGCAGCGCGTGCGCGTGCACGGTGGTGCCGGATACGTCGAGCTTCTCGACGACGGCGGGGCCGCCGCGCACGAGCGGCCCGATGAGGGCGGGGCCGCCGGTGGCGTCGAGGAGCGGGAGGCCGCCGCGCGGGGGGTCCGGGAGGGCGCCGGGCCCTCCACGGGCCGTCTGCCGAGCGACGCCAACGGGTAGACTCGCCCCACGCTACGGACCATGGGAGGCCACATGACCGCGCTCGACCCTGCACGGACCGTCGCCGAGCTCCGGGACCTGCGGGCGCGCACCGCCGACGACGGCGGCGCCTGGCGCGTCGCATGGACCGACACCTGGCTGGAGGCCCGCGCCTGGCTGCGGGCCAAGCTCGATGCCCTCGGGCTCGAGACGCACGCGGACGCCGCGGGCAACGTGTGGTCCACACTCCGCGGGCGACGCCCGCAGGCGCTCGTCATCGGTGGCCACATCGACTCGGTACCGGGGGGAGGCTGGCTGGACGGGAGCCTCAACCTGCTTGCGGGCCTCGAGACCATCCGCCGCATCCACGACGCCTACGACGGCGAGCCCCCGGTGACCGTGCGGTTGGTGGATTGGGCCGACGAGGAGGGGGCGCGCTTCGGGCGAAGCCTGTTCGGTTCCAGTGCCTGCAGCGGCTCGCTCGTCCCTGACGAGGAGCGCGGTCGCACGGATCGCGATGGCGTGAAGGTGGAGGACGCCCTGCGCCGCTGTGGCGTGGAGCTCGACCGGATGCTCGAGTCCGGCTCGGAGTTGCAGGGCGCCGGCGCTTACCTCGAGCTCCACATCGAGCAGGGGCCCGTCCTGGAGGACCTGCAGTTGCCGCTCGGGGTGGTGCTGGGCACCTTCGGTGTCGAGCGCCACGGGCTGCACTTCCGCGGGCAGGCCGCGCACTCCGGCTCCACGCCGATGGACAAGCGCCGCGACGCCCTGCTGGCGGCGGCGCGGATGAGCCCGGAGATCTACCGCATCACCGAGCGCCACGGCGGCGTGTGCACCATCGGGAGCTGCGTCACGCGTCCGGGCATCGTGACCTCCGTCGTCGAGGAGTGCGATCTCACCCTCGACCAGCGCCACCTGGATGCGGCGGCCCTGGCCGCGATGCTGGCCGAGGCGCACGACGCGGCCATGCGCTTCGCCCGCGAGGCGGGGGTGGGCTTCGAGATCAGCCACCTGTGGAGCATCGCGCCGATCCCGTTCCATCCCGAGCTCATCGCGCTGGCCGAGGATGCGGTGCGGCAAACCGCCGGCGCCTCGCACCGGCTGCCGAGCGGCCCGTTGCACGACGCCGCGGAGGTGGCCCGCGCCGGCGTGCCGACGGCGATGCTGTTCGTGCAGAGCCTCCGCGGCATCTCCCACAACAGGATCGAGGACACGCGGATCGAGCACATCGAGCAGTCCGTGGTGGCGCTCGACCGGCTCGCGGAGAAGACGATCGGCTGGCTGGGCGGGCGCTGAGCGCGCTCCGCTGCAGGGTGCGCGAAGGCGGGCGCGGCGCCCGGGCGAAAAGGCCCTCTGGAGGGCTCATGCCAAGCTCCGCCATGGACCTCTTCGGCGACTACGCACCCGCGGACGTCGACGTACAGCTTCGATCGTCCGCCGCCCCGTCGCAGACCCTTCACCGGCGGCACGTCGTCGTAGTCGCGCCCCACACCGATCTTGACGTGGGCCTCGGTGAGCAGGCAGCCGTTGGTGGGATCGAAGCCCACCCATCCGCTGCCCGGCATGAACAGCTCGACCCACGCGTGCGAGCCCCCGGAGCCGTGCAGCGGCTCCTGCCCCTCAGGGTGCGGGTGGACGTAGCCGCTGACGTAACGGGCGGGGATCCCGACGCTGCGGCAGACGGCCAGCATGGCGTGCGTATAGTCCTGGCACACGCCATCGCCCGTGCGGGCGAACTCGGCCAGCGGCGTGTTGACGTCGGTGGCGTCGGTGCTATAGCGGAAGCGGCCGAACAGGTAGCGCGTGAGGTCGTTGGCGTAGGCCACCAGGTCCTGCTCGGGCCGCAGGGGTAGCGCTCCGAAGATCGCGAGCCAGTCGCGATCCAACGGCACGCGCAGGCTCGGCGCGAGATACTCGAAGAAGCGCTCCTTGAGCCCCGGCAGCACCTCTGCGCGGACTCCGATCGGCACCGGGATGGCGTAGGTCACGACGGTCGAAGCGGCCCTGACCTCGAGGCGGCCGTGGGCCCCCGGCAGATGGAGGGTGTGGACGAAGTTGCCGTAGCTGTCGTGCCTGCTGCGCAACGACACGCTCGGGGTGACCTCCACGTCGAAGGTGCGTAGCGTCTGCCGGTAGTCGTCGGCCGGCCGCAACCGCAGCTCGTTGAACGAGTCGTAGGCGGGGTCCGAATAGGTGTACGCGGTGCTGTGCAGGATGCTCAGGTTCATGGGGGAGACCTCGACCGAGCGGATGCCACCGCCGGGAACACAGCCTTCATAGCCGGACGCACACCTTCCCGGCAGCGCGGGCGCAGCGGCTCGAGCCGCCCGACGGCCCACGCCCGCCACCTGGCTAGGCGGCGCTCATCTCCCGAAACGCCAGCGCCCACGGCGGCCTCAGGAAGCCCAGCGCCCGTACGTCCTGGAGCCAGAATCCGAAGGGGGAGTGGCGGGCGTACGTGCCGCCACCCAGGACCCGACACAACCGACCCATGAGGGTCTCGGACAGCTCCGCGATGACGGTCTTGGCCATCGGCGCCGTGGCGCCCTCGCCGCGCTCCACGGCCCGCAGCATCCCCTCGAAGGCCTGGTCGACGAGCCACGCCTCGCTGCGGGCGCGCGTCCACTCCACGCTCTCGTACGGACCGAGCGCGTCGTCGCGGCGCTCGATGCGTTCGCGGGCCGCCGCGGTGGCGGCCCCGACGACGCCCGTGATGACTGCCGTGTACAGGGTGGCGACGTAGGCGGGCGTGCGCGGGACGCCACGCGTCAGCACGCCCGGCCAGGCCACGCGTCGGGCCGCCACCCCGTCGAGCGAGAAGCCGTGGCTCTGCGTGGCGGTCATGCCGTGACCATCCCACTCCGAGGTGAGGGTCAGGCCCCGGCTGCCGTCCCAGGGCATGTCCCGTAGGTCGAGCACGAACACGTCGGGCTCGTCCTCCCCGTCCGCACGGGCCGTCGTCATCATGAACGACGTGACACCGGAGCCGCTGCCGAAGTGCTTGGTGCCCGTGAGTCGGTAGCCCCCCGCGTCGTCGGGCTCCGCCCTGGTGCGGGTGTTGGCCACGTCCCCGCCACTTCCCGGTTCCGAGGTCAGGGTGCCCCACCAATGCCCCTCGAGCATGGTGTCGGCCACGAAGCGGCACTGCGTGGTCCACGCCTCCTCACGCTCCGCCGGCGGTTGCTCCTCCGCCAGCCACCCACAGACGAGTGGCACGGTCACGTGCATGCTCGCCACCAGGGCGACGGACGCGTCGCCCGCCGCGAGGCGACGCAGCGCGTCCGCGACCGGGCGCACGGAGGCCTCGGCGCTCTCGAACGCTCCCCCCAGCGCGCGCGGCACGCCGAGGCGCGTGAAGCCCGCCTCCCGCAGCCGCTCGAAGTCGGCACCGACCAGGTGGCGCCGCCGCTGGCGATCGTGCCGCTGGGCCGCGAAGTCCTGCGCCACCTGCCCGACGGCCTCCGCGATGGCTCGGGGATCGGATGCACTTGTCTGACTGACGGCCATGGTTGCCCTCCCTCGGTCCGCCGCGACCGCGCAATGAGTACCGGGCGATGCGCCAGCGGGTGCGCGCAGTGTGCCACAAGCGGCGCCAACAACCCGCCAACACGCGGTCTCCCGGCCGGCCGGTGCGCGCCTGGGCCGCGCCCGCAGGGCGGCATCGGCGGGGCTCCGTGTGCCCCTGCCCGGGGCGCACCCTCCGGTCCGAGGACCACCCGTACAATGGAGGCCCATGTTGTTGCACACGCTCGGCGAGCTTCGGCTCGAGGGAGCGCCGTTCACGCGGCCCAAGCCCCTGGCGTTGGTGGCCTACGTCGCGCTCGAGGGGCCCCGGCCCAGGGCGCACTTGGCGCGGGTCCTGTGGCCCTCCGGGGCGTCGGCCAAGAGCGTGTCGATGGCGCTGAGCATGGTGCGGCGGGCGGCGCCGGGGGTGCTGCGCATCGAGGGGAGCATCGTCGCGGCGGCGCCCGAGACCGACGTGGCGTCGTTGCGCAGGGCGCTGGCCGACGGGCGGGTGGACCGCGCGTGCGCGCTCTATCGCGGGCCGTTCCTCGACGGCGTGCGGGTGCGCGGGACGGGCGTGGAGTTCGAGGAGTGGCTGTTCTCGGTGCGCGAGGGCCTGGCGCTCGAGCTCCAACGAGGGCTGCTGCGGGCCGCGGAGGACGCATGGCACCTCCATCGGCGGCGCGACGCCGCGCGGCTCGCGGAGCGCGCGCGTGGCGTGCGCGGCGCAGCGCCGCTTCAGGGCAGCGACCTCGAGCGGGTGCGGCGGATGCTCGAGAGCGGCGAACGGTCGTCCGCGGCCTTGGGGGGGTGGGACGGGGGCGCCGGAGGGGCGCCGGGCGCAGCGAGGCCGCGGCGCGGCGAGGCGGGGCGGTGGCGATCCGAGGACGTGCCCGAGCCGCCGGTGTGCTTCGTGGGGCGCAGGCGGGCGCTGGCCGAGGCGCGTGGCGCCGTGGCGCGCGACGATTGCCGGTTGCTCACACTGGTGGGCCCGGCTGGGGTGGGGAAGACGGCGCTCGCCGTCGTGCTGGCCCGTGCCGAGCTCGAGCGATCCGATTGGTCGGGCAGGGTCGCGCTCGTGCGGCTGGCGGCCATCAAGGATCCGGGGGCCGTGGTGCCCCACATATGCGAGCGGCTCGGCCTCCTGCAGCATGCACTGCGGCCTCCGAGGGAGGTCCTCGTGGCGGCGCTGCGGACACGGCCGTCGCTGGTGGTGCTCGACAACCTCGAACAGATCCCGGGCGTGGGCGAGATCGTCGCCGACCTCCTCGCCGCCTGTCCGACGCTCACCGTGGTCGCCACCAGCCGCAGGCCGTTGCGGGTCCGGTGGGAGCGCGAGCAACCCGTCGCGCCACTGCCCGTGGGCCGGCGGGCCCCCACCCCCGACGGTGCCCTCGCCCGCGCGCCGGCCGTCCGGCTGTTTCTCGACTGCGCCCGACGGGTGGTGCCGGCGTACACGCCGGACGCCGCGGCCCTAGCCTCGATCCATGGGCTGTGCCGCCGGCTCGGCGGACTCCCGCTCGCCATCGAGCTGGCCGCGCCGCGGGTGCGGTTCCTGTCACCGGCGCAGATATCGCGCGGCGTGCGGGACAGCCTCGATCTGCTGACGGATGGACCCGTCGACGGCCCGCTGCGACAGCGCACGCTGCGGGGTGCCATCGGCTGGAGTTACCGCCTGCTGTCGCCGGCGGAACGCCGACTGTTCCGTCGGCTCGCCGCGTTCGAAGGGGGGTTCACGGTCGAACTAGCCGTCGCCGTCGCCCCCGGCGAGGGAGCGCTGGAGCGCATCGCAACGCTGGTCGCGCACCAGTTGGTGTCTGTCGAGCGCGCGCCCGCCCCCGACGGGCGCTTGCGGATGCTGGAACCCATCCGTACCTTCGCCTGGGAGCGTCTGCGGGACGAGGCCGAGGTGGACGGGGCGGCGCGGGCCCACGGGGCTGCCCTAGCGAGCTTCGCGGAGCGAGCGGCGGCACGACTGCGCGGCCCCGACGCGGCGGCCGCGCTGCAGGGCCTGGAGGACGAGCACGACGACCTTCGAGCTGTGCTGCGACGCATGCTGCGCACCGGCGACCGCGCCGGATGCGTTGCGGTTGTGCGACCAGTTGTGGCGATTCTGGGTGGTCCGCGGCCATATGCGCGAGGGCCGGCGGTGGTTGGAGCGCTCGTTAGCGATGCCGGGGGCGGCGGCGCCGGGCCCGCTCGAGGGTCGCGCCCGACTCGCCCTCGGGACCCTCATCCACGAGATCGGGGAGTACCGCACGGCCCGCGCCCACCTGGCGCGCAGCCTACGGACCTGGCGCGCGCGAGGCGACGAGGATCGCACCGCGACGACGCTCGATGCCCTGGCGTGGGTGGAGACGCAACTGGGTGCCTACGACGCGGCGGTCCGATTGTCGACCGAGGCCGCGGCGCTGCATGCGAGGCGAGACGACGCTGCGGGTCGCGCCACGAGTTGCACCAATCTCGGATGGGTCGCGCAGTACCGGGGTCGCCCCCATCGAGCCCGAACGTGGCACGAGCGAAGCCTCGCGCTGCGCCGAGCGCTGGGCGACCGTCGGGGCGCGGCGTACGCACGCATCAACCTGTCGTGGGCGCTGCTCGCGCTCGGTGAGGTCGATGCGGCCGACGCCGAGGTCAGCGCGGCCCTGGCCTTGCTGGCGCCGTTGGGCGACCGGCAGCTCACGGCGTGGGCGCGGACCATGCAGGGCCGCATCGCTCGAGACCGCGGCGCCGTGGAACTCGCGCGTACCAGATTCGCGCGGAGCGTGCCCCTGTGGCGCGATGTGGGCAACCTCCACGGTGTGGTCATCTCGCTCTCCGAGCTGGCCTGGCTGCTCGTGGACGTCGGTGACCACGACGAGGCCCTGCGCCGCCTGGGCGAGGCGGAGGCGGCGAACGCCACCGTCGGCAATCCGTGGCTCGGGGCACAGCAGCGCCTCACGCGCGCTCGGCTGCGGTGGCAGCGGGGCGAGCGGTCGGCCGCGTTGCGCGACGCCGAGTGCGCGTACCGGATGCGGCTGATGCTCAGGGACCGACGCGGTGCGGCGGTGGCGCGGCGCCTCTGGGCGCGGTGGCGCGAGGTCCTGCCGCCGCGTACCAGCGAGCGCTGAGCCCGGGCGCGCGGTCTTCACGCGCTACCGCGGTGGCCCTGTCCGCGCCGGTGCGCGCGACGGGCGAGCCGGCCGGAACCAGTGCGTGGGAACGCGTGCGCGCCTTCGAGAAACGTTCACGGAGCCTTCTTCCGGCCTCCTTCACGGCCGTGCGACACTGCTCTTGTAGAACCGAGGAGGACCCTATGAACACTGCAATCGGATCGACACACGTCGGGACCCCTACCCGCGCCCACGCCTCGAACCACGCCCACACCTTCCAGTGGAGGGCCTTCGTTTCGCTGTCGTTGATCGTCTCGGGCGTCGTCGTGCTGCTCTCCGGCGTGCTCCTGCTGCTGGCGCCCTCGGGCCGGCTGGCGCTCGTCGGCGGATGGTCCGCCCTCGGTATCGACCGCCAGGGTTGGGTGTCCCTCCATGACGTCTTCGGGCTCCTGTGGATCCCGCTGTTGCTGGCCCACGCGGTCCTGAACCGCAAGCCGATCCTGTGCTACCTGAAGGACCGCGCCCGCAAGGCCTTCACCATGCGCCCCGAGGCGGTCGCCGCCGTGGCCCTCACCCTGGTGCTCGCGGTGCTGGCCGTGTCGCGCGTCATCCCCCTGGGCGTGTTGCACGGGATCGGCGGGCAGGGCCTGGGTCGCTGAACGTCGTAGCGAGTGCGCCGCCCGGCCGGGTGGGCGAGGGCGTCGCGTCCAGGCCGGACGCGATGCCCTCGCTTTTTCGTGCCTGACTAGTTTTCGCCTAGTGGGCGATGACGGATTCGAACCGCCGACCTGCCGCTTGTTAGCTTCGGCAGCATACGATGAGAGCGGCTGAGTACGCTGAAGTTGTGCAGGACGGGGTAGCTGGCATCTCGTTGGCGGTTGGGATTGGCGGAGTACGGGCGTATTGGTGGAGTTGGCGCCCGAGGGGCGCCCGGGCATGAGAGGCTAGTCTTCTAGTCACGCACGCGGTATCGTGCCATTTGCCTCCTCGCTTCTGAAGAAGTCGCAGCGCGTGGGTCGGATGCCGCGACCGTGCATGGGGCCCGGGGCCGCAGATCCCAATACCTGCGTTTGAGATGCGGCAGCATGATTCTTGGTGGTATGCGTCGCTGGAGTGGCGCGAGTTCCATCTGCTCGCGGGTCTGCTCCATCACTGCATAGAACAATCGGACCGGAATGCCGCAGGCCAAGCAGCGGTTGTGTACGGATGGGCGGTCCTCGCCGCGGGCCCTGTAGCGGACTAGCCGCCCTGTGCCGAGGCGGCGGTAGTTGTCGGCGGGCCGGGTCCCCACCGGCAACGTCCCGTAACGTCCGTTCGGTGCCGGGCCGCCGCCGCGCGACGACTCATCCCGCAAGCCTTTCCATCCGGTATGGTTGGGCGAGGCACTCCATGAGCCGGTGCGACGTAACGCCGCGCCCGAGCGAGCGGACCTTCGCGGGAGGTCCCCTCGCCGTCGTGGCCGGGCCCCAGGGGAGGAGGCCGTAGGGCGCCCGGGCGAGGCCCATCGTCACCCGTAGGATCCCTGACTGTGGGAGAGAGATGGGGACAACCATGCGCAACGCACGACGCCTCGTGTTCGCCGCGAGTCTCGTCGCCGTCCTGGCGGCGTGCTCGCAGATCGCCCCGCAGGCGCCCAGCGCGAGCGGTGGCACGCTGCGCTCGCTTGCCCTGGCGGGCACCGCGACCTTGCAACCGAGCCCGATGGCTGCCCAGTACGGTGTGCAGCCGTACGAGTTCGGCCCCGCGCAGTTCGGCTTCGGTGTCGACACCCAGGCCCTGCAGCGGCTACAGGCTCCATCCGCGGCCGGCTCAGCGACCGCCGACCGCGTCATCAACCGCATCCCGAACAAGCAGCCGGGCACCTTCCGGCCGAGCGGGCCGACCGCGCCGCGGACGCTCGGCACGGCCGCCCTGGCCTCCGCGACGCAAAGCTTCGAGGGCCTCAACCTCTTCGACCAGCGTTTCGCCAACAACGGCACCCAGTTCACAGTCGAGCCGCCCGACCAGGGGTTGTGCGCCGGCAACGGGCACGTCTTGGAGGCCGTCAACGACGTGGTGCGGGTCTTCGACCAGACCGACGGTACGGCGGTACTCCCCGTCGCCGACCTCAACACGTTCCTCGGCTACGCGCCGGCGATCGTGCGCGCCGGGCCGGGCGGCAACCCCGTCTTCGGCCCCAGCGTGACCGACCCGTCGTGCGTCTACGACGCGGGTAGCCAGCGCTGGTTCCTGGTCACGCTGACGCTCGCCACGGTGCCCGCCTCGGGTGCGCTGACCGGACAGAACTGGCTCGACGTGGCTGTGAGCGGCACGTCCGATCCGACCGGAAGCTGGCACGTCTACCACCTCAATGTCACCACCGATGGCCGCAACTGCCCGTGCCTTGGCGACTACCCGCACATCGGCATTGACGCCGGCGGGCTCTACATCACCACCAACAACTTCCCGCTCAGTGGCAATCACTCTCCGAGCAACGCCACCGGATTCAACGGCGCCTGGGTCTACGCCCTCGACAAGGCCGGCCTGGTGGCGGGGCGCACCCACGTGAACGTGGTCGCCATGGCCGCCACCGATCCCACCGGCGTCACGAGCTACACCCTGGCGCCGGCGCTGCCGGCCGGGAGCGCGTATCCCGCCACGCAGCACGGCACCGAGTACTTCCTGAGCTCCACCACGGCCGATATCGAGACGTCGAGCGACATCGTCGTGTGGGCCCTGGACGGCACGAACACCCTGTCCGCCCGGCGGCCGCAGGTGAACCTGAGCAGCGCCCATGTGGCCGTGACCGCATACGGCGACCCGACCGCCTACGTCGTGCCGCAGCAGGCCGGCGACGTGCCGTTGGCCGACGCCTTGACGGACGACCTCTTCGGCTACGGGGACGCGGGTCCGCAATCGGAGGGTCCGATCGCCACCAACGACAGCCGCATGCTGCAGACGATGTTCGTGAACGGAACGCTGTACGGCGCGTTGACCACCGCCGTGAGCAACGACGCGGGATTCGACGATGCCCCGACGCAGGAGAATCCGGAGGGTTCCGGGGCGGGCGTCGAGTGGTTCGCTGTGACGCCGTCCATGGGCCCGAACGGGGTGGAGGTCGCCGAATCCTCGGACGGCGTCGTCGCGCCGACAGGCGTGAACCTCCTGTTCCCGGCCATGACGGTCAACGCCGACGGGCAGGGCGTCATCGCCGTGACCGCGGTGGGGCCGAGCGACTACCCAAGCGCCGGCTACCTCCCGTTCGACGCCAGCACCCCTGACGTCAGCGGCACCCTCGTGATCACCCATGCCGGCGACGGTCCGCAGGACGGCTTCTCCGAGTACTGGCTTGGCGGCGGCCGGCCGCGCTGGGGCGACTACGGCGCGGGCGCCGTGGACCCGAGCACCGGGCACCTGTGGATCGCCTCGGAGGCCATTCACCAGACCTGTAGCTATACCGACTACGCCACCGGTTTCCCAGCCGGTACGACCTGCGGCGGCACGCGCGCGCCGCTCGGCAACTGGTCGACGCAGATCTCGGAGATCACGCCCTAGGGGGCGCAATCCGCGCGAGAACCACCACGAGGGGCGGGCCCGGTCGCGGGCCCGCCCCGGTTTGTTGCCGCGGCCGGGTAGGCGGAGACGGCGGGGTCCTGTCCCGCGCCTCGCCTGGCTCTTCGACGCCGACGTCGAGGACCTGTTCCTGATCGATTCGCAGGAGAAGATGACCCTGCTCGAGGAGACCTGGGAGTACCAGGACCGCGCCGCCACCGCCGTCGACGAGGTCGGCGTGATGGACGAGATGGGGCGCCAAGGGTGGGAGCTCACCGGTTTCGGCCCGATGCTGCTGCACTTCCGCCGGCCGGAGAAGCGCGAGCTGCGCGAGCCGTGGCGCTACCTGCGCGTCACCGAGGTGCTCAGCACGCGGCAGCGTGAGCGCACCGAGCAGGAAGGCTGGGCCCACTGCGGTAGCTGGATGGGCACCCTTCACTATTTCAAGCGGCGCGAGACCCCCGCGGCCTGAGCGCCGGGCGCCCGCAGGCGTCGCGCTCGCCGACGGAACGGACACGCACGACGCGCCGATGTTGATGGTGGGCGATGACGGATTCGAACCGCCGACCTACCGCTTGTAAGGCGGCCGCTCTTCCGCTGAGCTAATCGCCCCTGCGCGGCGCGCCCACGCCTCCCGCGTGAGAGCGGTGGGCGGCCAGGTCCAGTATGCCACCCGTGGCGATTGACGGGCCCTTGACGGTGTCCCGCCTACCCTGGCTCCCAGCCGGACCGCGCCCGCGCGGCCGGCGGGGAGGTGACCATGCGACGACACACCTGGATGTTCGCGGTGGTGTGCGCGTGTCTGGCGCTCGCCGGGTGCGCCCGAGAACCGGCACCCGGGACCACCGCGGCCGCGCACTGGGACCAGGCGCGCTGGGATCAGGCGAGTTGGGCCCCGCCCACGGGCGGGCACTGATGCGCGCGCGCGTGCTCACGGCCCTGCTCCTCAGCGCCGGCCTCGCCTTCGGAGGGGTGTGGGTGGCGGCGAAGCTCCAGCTCACAACCTTCGAGCCCGGCACGGTGATCCGCTCGGACGAGGTGAACGGCAACTTCGCGACGCTCGCGACGGCCGTGGACGAGCTCCGGGCGCGCGGGGTCGTGTCGAGCCTCAATCAGCTCCAGGGCGACCTCACGGTGGTGGCGGGCGACAACGTCGCCGTCGACGCGGCCGCCGACGGCACGCTCACCATCACCTCCACGGCCCAGGGAACGGGGGGCGGGGACATCACGGGTGTCGCCGCCGGCACCGGCCTGAGCGGCGGGGGTGCCACCGGCGACGTGGCCCTGGCGGTGGACCTCGACGCCGTGCAGGCGAGGATCGCCACCGGGTGCCCGAACGGGAGCGCCATCCGCGCGGTGGACGCGACCGGGGCCGCGAGCTGCACGGGCGTGGCCGCCGACCTGCCTCTGCCGTACGACGCCACGGCGGACGGGAGCACTGCCGCGTTCACGGTGCGCAACGGGCCGGGGACGGCCGTCGCGGGCGCGAGTACCAATGGCGTGGGGGTGTCCGGCACCAGCACCTCGGGCTACGGGGTGTACGGCGAGGCGTACCGCGGCGTGGGTGGCGTGACGGCCGCGAGCGGAGCCGCGGCAGGGGTGTACGGTCGCTCGGACGGCACCGGTCCGGACAGCTTCGGCGTGTACGGCTACGCGAGCCAAGGTGATGGGAGCGAGGGGACGCCGGCCGGGGTGGCCGTGCAGGGGCGCCATGCTCTTGGCAACATCGGGCAGCTCGGCACCGAGTTCGCCGGCGTGATGGGGGAGCAGGCCAACGGTACGCGCGGCTGGCTCGGCACGGCCTCGGCCGGCGTCGTGGGCACGTATCCGGGCGGGGCTTCCGGCCGCCTCGGGACCGCGGGGGCGGCCGTGTTCGGCTCCGCCGGTGCCGGGGTGCTGGCCGGGGACTTCCGCGGGGATGTCACGGTGAAGGGGGATCTGCGCGTCACCGGCGACCTGATCCATACGCAGCCGCCGGCGATGGAGCCGATCGCCTACGGCACGGTGCTCGTGGCGGGCGGCTCGATCTCGAGTGTGCACGCCAGCTCCAACGTGAGCGTGGCGCGCAACGGCAGCGCCAGCTTCTACACGGTCACCATCGCCGGCGTGAACTACAGCAACGCCGCGTACCTGGCGTTCGTGACGCCCATCGAGGGCGCGGTGGACCAGACCCCCGCCATCGCCCGTACTGCGGCCATCAACGGCGCGCTGGAGATCCGCCTCACCGACTACGGCGGGTTCCAGAAGAACAACTCGTTCCACTTCCTGGTGTACGCCAACCAGCCGTGAGGAGGCGCCCCGGCGGGCGACCCCCGCGGCACCCGCGGAGGCGCGGGACCGCTACCATACGGGCATGCGAGCGATCGAGGAGGGCGTCGACGCGGCGTGGCTCGCGGGCGCGGCGGGACCCGAGGAGCGGACGCCCGCCGCCATCCTCGGCGCGGGGCCCGCGGGGCTGGCGGTGGCCGCGTGCCTCGCGCGCCGCGGAGTGGGCTACGTGCTGCTCGAGGCGAGCGAGCGCGTCGGCGACTCGTGGCGCCGCCACTACGATCGCCTGCACCTCCACACCCACAAGCGCTTCTCGGCGTTGCCGTACCGTCCGTGGCCGGCCGACGCCCCGCCCTACCCGGGACGGGACGAGGTGGTCACGTACCTGGAGCGCTACGCGGAGGAGCTGAGCCTGCGGGTGCGGCTCGGCGAACCGGCCCTCCGCGCCACCCGTGACGGGACCCATTGGTCGGTGCACACGCCTCGGGCGCGCCTCCGTGCCCGGCATCTGGTGCTCGCGACCGGCCTCAACCACGTTCCGGTGATGCCGCGCTGGCCGGGCTCGCGGGAGGCCGCGACAGAAGTCCTGCACAGCTCGAGGTACCGCAGCGGCGCGCGGTTCTCGGGGCGGCGGGTGCTGGTGGTGGGATTCGGGAACTCCGGTGCCGAGATCGCCGTCGACCTCGTGGAGAACGGCGCCCGCGTGGCACTTGCGGTGCGCAGTCCCGTCGCTATCGTGCCCCGGCGGCTGCTGGGTCGCCCGGTGGAGCAGGTGGCGGGGTGGCTCGGTCGGCTGCCCCCGGCGATCCAAGGCCCGATCGCGGCGGCGGTGCGCCGCCTGCGCTACGGGGACCTGCCGCGCTACGGCGTGAGACTGGCGTCCGGATCGCCCTTGGAGCAAGTACGGGAGCGCGGGCGCCTGCCTGTGATCGACGTGGGCACGGTGGACCTCATCCGCCAGGGCCGCATCCAGATTCGGCCCGGCATCGAGGCCTTCCACGGGGGTGACGTCCGCTTCTCCGACGGCTCCGTCGGCGCCTTCGACGCCGTGGTGATGGCCACCGGATACCGCCCGGGGTACCCGGACCTGATGGTGGGGATCCCGCCCCTGGGTCCGGCGGATCCCCCTCCCTCGTTCCCGCGGCTGCACACCTGCGGGCTCCGGGTCACGGCCGGTGGCACGTTGCGGCGGATCGCGGGCGAGGCCCCCGAGGTCGCCGACGCCATCGCACGCGACCTCGGGACCGATCACCCGGGCGCGTGAGGCGCCCGTTCCGGTAGGGCGGCGCGCGGCCATCGCCCGCGCGGCGCGCGTCAGCCGCTGCGGGGCCCCGGAGCGGGCGGGTCGATCGTGCGCCACGCCACCACCGCGCCCAACAGCGCCAGCGCGGCCATGGCGAGCGAGATCACCCGGAATCCTGCCACGAACGCCTCATTCACGGCGGTTCGGACCTGGCGGGCCGCCTCGGCGGGGAGGCCGGCCGGAGGTCGGAGCGCGGCCAGGTCGGTGCGGGCCTCCCACAACGCGTGGTAGGCGCCCTCGGGGAGGGGAAGCGCCTGAAGTCGATCGGCCAGATGCGAACCGAACACGGCGATCATCGCCAGGCCCAGCAGCGTGATCGCCAGCAGCCCGGCGAGTCGCGAGACCGCGTTGTTGATGCCGGAGGCCGTGCCCGCCAGCGGCGCGGGAGCCGCGTCCATCACCGTGGTGGTGAGCGGGGCCACGGTCAACGCCATGCCCAACCCGAGCGCCGCGATCGCCGGGAAGAAGCCGGTGAGGTAGCGGGCGCCGGTGCCGGGCAGAGCGAAGAGGACGAAGGCGACCGCGACCAACACAGGACCCAGGATCAGCGGCCGGCGGGCGCCGAGGCGCGCTACCAGGCCGCCGGACCAGCGCGACAGGGCGAACATCAGTACCACGAACGGCAGCAGCGCGGCGCCCGCGGCCGTCGCGGAGAAGCCCTGGACCTGGATCAGGTTCATGGGGAGGAAGAAGAGCAGCCCGCCGAGAGAGGCGTACACCAACAGCGTCAGGAGGTTCGCGCCGCGGAAGGCGCGGACGCCGAACATGGCCAGGGGCACCATGGGGTGCGGGGCACGCCGCTCGACGAACGGGAAGAGCGCGAGGAGAGCTAGCCCGATGGCGCCGGCGCCCAAGATGCGCGGGTCGCCGAACCCCAAGACCGAGGACTCCAGCAGGGCGAACACCAGGGCGCCCAATCCCAACGTGGCGGTGGCCGCGCCCGCCAGGTCGATGCGTCCGTCCGCGTCGTCGTCGCGGCTCTCGCGGACGCGTGCCAGGGCCACGATCACCACCACGATCGCCAGCGGCACGTTCAGGAAGAACACCCAGCGCCACGACAGGGTGTCGATGAGCCATCCCCCCAACACCGGGCCTGCGCCCGAGGTGATGGCGGAGAACCCGGACCACAGGCCGATCGCCGCGCCGCGCCGCTCGCGCGGGAAGTGGGCGTAGAGCAGTGCGAGGCTGCCGGGCGTGAGGAGAGCGCCCGCGGCCCCCTGGACGGCGCGCGCGAGAATGAGCGTGAGGGTGTCGGGCGCGAGGCCGCATGCGGCGGAAGCGAGGCTGAACAGCGTCACTCCCAGCACGAACACGCGGCGGCGGCCGTAGCGGTCGCCGAGGGCGCCGCCCAACAGCAACAACGAGGCGAGCAGCAGCGTGTAGGCGTTGACCACCCATTGCATGTCCACCACCGTTGCGCCCAGCGACGCCTGCAGCGCAGGAAGGGCCACGTTGACGGTGGTCCCGTCGATGAACACCATGCTCGAGCCAAGGATGGTGGCGACCAGCACCCAGATCTCGGTGTTGCCCCTCCGATGGGCATCTCGCATGGAAGCACGCTACGCGTTCACAGGGTCCGGACGCAAAGCGGCAGCTTCGCGCCGGGGCGCAACCGGGCCCCTGGACCGCCCGGGCGACTCCGGCGGGCACGCGATCGGCTCCCGGACGGCCCGACGGTCGCCACCGTTGTCCTCGTGGCGCTGGAGCGTGCCACTTGACCGCGAGCTCCGTGGCACGATGGTTTTGTCGGGGATTTCGTGCTTGAGGTACAACGTTTCATTGGGAGGTGGCGTATGCGGTTGAGACCAGTTCGTTGGGGTGTCGTTTCTGTTGCGCTGGTCGCGATGATGGTGTTCGCCCAGGGTACGGCGCCGATGCCCGACATCACGAACGGCAGTCTGCAGGACCGCGTGGACGCGCTCGCGATGATCCAACCCGGCCTGGGTACGGTCATGATCGAGTATGGCAACCGCATGACCAACACCTACTATGCCGCCAAGGCCGGAAACTGGGGCCTCGCGCAGTACATGCTCAAGGAGGCCCTCGAGATCCAAGAGGTGGGTGAGATCACGCGGCCGGCGCGGGCCGGCGCGCTCAAGACGGTGGAGACCGCCTTCCTGGACCCCCTCAACCAGACGATTCTTGACAAGGATTGGCCCGGCTTCCAGAGCACGTTCGATGCCGCCGTCACGAACGGCTGCAACGGCTGCCATGCTTCGAGCGGCTTCGCCTACATCAAGTACCAGTTGCCGCCGACCGCCGCCGAGTCCTACCTCGACTTCAACGTGGCGAGCGATCCCACGCCGCCCTGAGCCTGGCAGGCATGCACGACATGTCTTCGTGACGAAGTGTCCCCCTCCGAATGCGGTGGGGGACACTCCGTGGAGGTAGGCGCGCCGACCGGGACGTGCGCTCAAAACGGGTGGGCCCGCGCGCACTCGATGCGCGGAGGAGCGGCGCCTTGGCAACGGCTGCCCCTTGGGCCAAGAAGTCGACAAGGCGGCCCCGTGGGCAAAGGGGTCGACAAGTAGGTAGACGACAAGTAGAAAGGAGGCGCTACACGCGCCTCCATTCTGGTGACCCCTACGAGATTCGAACTCGTGCCGCCACCTTGAAAGGGTGGTGACCTAACCGCTAGTCGAAGGGGCCGTACGGTTGTGTGGTGGGTCGTATAGGACTCGAACCTATGACCCGCTGATTAAAAGTCAGCTGCTCTACCAACTGAGCTAACGACCCAACAGCCTCAGTAGTATATGGACGCCCCCAGGTCCTGTCAAGCGCTCCCGAGCGCTCCAGAACGCGTCTCGGAGGGGGCAAATCGGCTGCGACCCCGGCGGGGCGAGGGGGTTCCCCGCGCCCGTGCGTGCCATGCCGGGCTCATCCTGGGGCGATACCCTCCGAGGGCATGGGGGGCGCCGAGTCGACGCCCGTGACCGGCATTGGGTCGCGGGCGTCGACCTGCCTCGAACCCGCGCACCGCACAGCGCACCCGCGACGCACGGCGTGGGTGCGGCCCGGGCAGGGTGGGCGCCGATGCAGCGCACCCGACGCCCCGGTGGATCCCGGGCGGAGCCTCCCGACGCCCGGTGCCGACCGAGGCGATGCCCGAACCGGCGGCCGGCATCCCCCACCCCAGGGGGGTCGCGGCGTCCGCGCACGTCCCTTGTTCGGGCTTCCCGACCTCTGCTAGACTTCTCTACGTTGAAAGGTTGTGAAAAGGCGCACATGAAAGCGCCGTTTCGCACGTCGTAGAGGGCGTTTCCGCCTGCCGAAGGGAGTGAGGGAGAACCTTGTATCTCGACCTTCTCATGATGTTTTTGGCGGCCGGCTTCATCGCGGTCGCGGCTCTCGTGGTGGGCGCCGTCCTGGGACCCAAGATGGGCAACCCCACGAAGCTCGCCGCCTACGAGTCGGGCGTGCCGGCATCCGGGAGCGCGCGCGAGCGCTTCCCCGTCCACTTCTACCTGGTCGCGATGTTGTTCATCATCTTCGACCTGGAGACGGCCTTCTTCTACCCCCTGGCCGTCATGTTCCGCGCCGCCCCGGCGTTCCTTTACGTGCAAGCCCTTCTCTTCGTGGCGATCCTGGCGGTGGGATTCCTCTACATCCTGCGCCGGGGCGTCCTGCATTGGAAGTGAGCATGGGCCTCAAGGACCTCTTCACCAAGGACGTCCAGGAGTTGGAGAACGAGGGCATCCTGTTCTCCTCGCTGGAGAAGCTGGTGGCCTGGGGCCGCAGCCACAGCCTGTGGCCCGCGACCTTCGGGCTGGCGTGCTGCGCGATCGAGATGATGCAATCGACCAACGCACGCAACGACATGGCGCGCTTCGGCTCCGAGGTGTTCCGGGCGAGCCCGCGCCAGGCCGACGTGATGATCGTCGCCGGCCGGCTGTCGAAGAAGATGGCCCCGGTCATGCGACGCGTCTACGAGCAGATGCCCGACCCCAAGTGGGTCATCTCGATGGGCGCCTGCGCCTCCTCGGGCGGCATGTTCAACAACTACGCCATCGTGCAGAACGTCGACTCCGTGGTCCCCGTGGACATCTACGTGCCGGGCTGCCCGCCGCGCCCCGAGTCGCTGGTGTTCGGCGTGATGCAGCTCCAGAAGAAGGTGCGCGGCGAGGCCTTCGACCAGCAGGGCGTGGAGTTGCCGATGGTCGAGGGGTGGTCGCGGTGAGCCCAACCACCACCCTGGTGGACGGCATCGTCGGGCAGCTCGAGGCCCTCGATGGCAACGTCTACCGCTTCAAGGACCAGACCCACGTCACGGTGCCCAAGGGCAAGCTGGTCGAGGCCATCACCACGGCCAAGGATGCGGGCCTGGGGATGCTCTCGGAGATCATGGGCATCGACTACCTCACCTACCCCGGCCACCAGGGCAAGCGCTTCACTGTGAGCTACAACCTGCACTCGGTGGCGGGTCCCGACCGGCTGTTCATCCGCGTGGACCTCGACGACGGCGAGTCGCTCCCCACCATCACCCACATCTGGAAGGCCGCCAACTTCCTCGAGCGCGAGGTCTACGACATGCTCGGCGTCGTCTTCGACGGCCACCCGAATCTGCGCAAGATCCTCACCCCCGAGGACCTCGAGGGACACCCTCACCGCAAGGACTTCCCGCTGGGGGAGACGCCGACGCTGTTCAACGACGGGCGCTTCCTCGACCCCGCCGCCTTCCGGGCGGGCCTCATGGGCAAGGACCAGGGCCTGACCGGCTGGAAGGGGGGCGCCCGCAAGGGCGTGCTGAGCGAGCAGGAGCGGCCCGCATCGCCCGATGAGGAGGGCCCCGCGTGAGCGTCAAGCACCCCACCCGCGCTCCCGTACCGGACGCCAGCCAGGGGCACGGCGAGTTCGACACCAAGTACATGCGCATCAACGTCGGTCCGCAGCACCCCAGCACCCACGGGGTGCTGCGCCTGGTGATCGACCTCGACGGCGAGCGCATCGTGCGCCTGGTGCCCCAGATCGGCTACCTCCACACGGGCTTCGAGAAGACCATGGAGAACCGCACCTACCAGCAGGTCGTGACCTACACCAACCGCATGGACTACGTCCACAGCATGGCCCACGACCTCGCCTACGTGCTCTCCGTGGAGAAGCTGATGGACGCGCAGGTACCGGAGCGCGCGCAGCGCATCCGCGTGATCCTCAACGAGCTCAACCGCATGGCCAGCCACCTGGTGTTCATCGGCACCGGCCTGCTCGACATGGGCGCGCTGACGCCGTTCTTCTACACCATGCGCGAGCGCGAGCAGCTCCTCGACATCCTCGAGATGGTCACCGGCGTGCGCATGAACTACGGCTACTTCCGCGTCGGAGGCCTCAACCGCGATGTTCCCGACGAGTTCGAGGCCGCCGTGCGCAGCTTCCTCAAGGGCTTCCCCAGGAAGATCGAGCAGTACAAGGCGCTGTTCGTCAAGAACGATGTCTTCGTCGCGCGCACCAAGGGCGTGGGGGTACTGACCCCCGAGGTGGCCATCGACCACGGCCTCACGGGTCCCAGCCTCCGGGCCAGCGGCGTGCCGCTCGACTACCGCAAGGCGCAGCCCTACAGCGGCTACGAGGACTACGACTTCGACGTCCCGACCTACCCGGACGGCGACCTCTACCACCGCATGATCATCCGCGGCGACGAACTGTACGAGAGCATCCGCATCGTCGAGCAGGCGCTCGACCGGCTCGAGCCCGGGCCCATCAAGGACCCCGATCGCCGCATCAGCCTGCCGCCCCGCAGCGAGCTCGAGACGTCGATGGAGGCGGTGATCTTCCACTTCAAGCTGGTTACGGAGGGTTTCCACCCGCCGCGCGGCGAGGTCTACGTGCCCACCGAGAGCGCCCGCGGCGAGCTCGGCTACTACATCGTGAGCGACGGCGGCTCCATGCCCTACCGCGTGAAGGTCCGGGCCCCGAGCTTCACCAACCTGCAGTCGCTGGAGCCGGTCTGCCTGGGCGGGCTCTTCGCGGACATGGTCATCAACATCGCGAGCTTCGACCCGGTGCTTGGGGACGTGGACAAGTGAAGCGCTCAAGGGGCACCCGGATCGCGTTTCCCACCGCCCTAGGCGCGGCCGTCGGGAGCTCCGGCTCGGCCCGCATGCCGGTCGGGATCGGCGTGGGCGTCGCGTCGGGCGCGCCCATGGGCGCGCGGACCGGCCGGGCTCGCAACGCCACCGAAGAGGACGCCGCATGATCGAACTCGACACCATCGAACCGTTCTTCGCCGACAAGCAGGACACGCTGCGGGAGATCCTCGGCCGCTACCCGGAACAGGGGCGGCGCAGCGCCGTGATGCCGCTGCTGTGGGAGGTGCAACGCGCCGAGCGCCACATCAGCGAATCGCGCATGGCGGAGATCGCCGAGATCCTGGGGTTGCACGCCACCGAGGTGAAGGGCGTGATGAGCTTCTACAGCACCTACCACGAGCAGCCGGTGGGCCGCTACCACCTCCAGGTGTGCTCCACGCTGTCGTGCGCGCTCGCGGGCTCCGATGAGATGTACGACTACCTCGTCGAGGAGCTCGGCATCGTCAACGGCGAGGTCGACGGCGAGGGGCGCTTCAGCCTGCAGAAGGTCGAGTGCCTCGGTTCGTGCGGCACGGCTCCCGTGCTGCAGGTCAACGACACCTACTACGAGCGCGTCGGCCGCGCCCGCTGCAAGGCCCTGCTCGACGCCATGCGCGCCGACGAGCTGCCGGAGCCGCGCCGCGAGCGGGGCGGGGACAACGAGGGGGCCGAGAAGGCCACGCCCTTCGGGCAGAGCGCCCCGGCGACCGGAGGGGAGGGGTGATGGACGCGACCGCCGAGAAGCCCAAACCCATCACCAGCCGACACGACCCGCGCTACCGCGTCACCATGTACCGCTACGTGGGCGTCGAGGGAGCGCACACGCTGGAGTTCTACCGCTCGCACGGCGGCTACGAGTCCGCCCGCAAGGCGCTCACCGGCATGGAGCCCGAGGCGGTGGTCAACGAGATCAAGGCCTCGGGGCTGCGCGGTCGCGGGGGCGCCGGCTTCCCCACGGGCGTGAAGATGTCGTTCATGCCCAAGCCCGACGGCGGGCCGCGCTACATGCTGTGCAACGCCGACGAGTCGGAGCCGGGGTCGTTCAAGGACCGCTACATCATGGAGGACGACCCGCATCAGCTCATCGAGGGAATGATCATCGCGGGCTACGGCATCCGTGCCACGCACGGCTTCCTCTACGTCCGCGGTGAGTACTACCTGCCCTACCAGCGCATGCTGGGCGCCGTCGAGGAGGCGCGCGCCGCGGGGCTGCTGGGCGCGAACCTGTTCGACACCTCCTACAGCTTCGACATCACGCTGCATCGCGGCTCCGGCGCCTACATCTGCGGCGAGGAGACGGCGCTGATGAACTCGCTCGAGGGGCTGCGCGGCAACCCGCGGCTGAAGCCGCCGTTCCCGGCCCAGGCGGGCGTCTACGGCCGGCCCACCACCATCAACAACGTCACCAGCCTCGCCAGCCTGGTGCACATCATCGACCAGGGCGCCACCTGGTTCGGCTCCATGGGGACCGACGACAGCAAGGGCACCAAGCTCTACCAGATCTCGGGGCCGGTCAAGCGCCCCGGGGTGTACGAGCTGCCCATGGGGGCGAGCTTCCGCGAGCTGATCTTCGACTGGGCCGGCGGGCCCGAGCTCGAGGCCAAGGCCTTCATCCCTGGCGGCTCGTCGACCCCCATGTTCCCCTGGGAGGACCGCTTCCTGGACATGTCCATGGACTACGGCACGCTGGCGAAGAACGGCTCCATGCTCGGCACCGGCGGGGTGATCGTGATCCCCAAGGAGAAGGACATCGTCAACGCCATGTACAACGTCGTGCGGTTCTACGCCCATGAGTCGTGCGGCAAGTGCACGCCGTGCCGGGAGGGCGTCGCGACCTGGCTGCCGAAGATGTACCAGAAGCTCCTCGCCGGCCTCGGCACGCGCGAGGACCTCGACCTGATGGAGGACATGGTCAGCAACATGCGCGGCACGGCCTTCTGCCCGCTCGCCGACGCGTGCGCCATGCCCGTCCAGGCGAGCTTCAAGTGGTTCCGCAACGAGTACGAGTACCTGGTGGACCACGGCCGACCCATGTTCGAGAAGAACGACTGGTGGCAAGCATGAAGGTGCTGATCAACGACGTCGAGCTCGACGCCAAGCCGGGGACCAGCGTCATCGACGCGGTCTTCTCCGCCGGTTACGACGTCCCCTACTTCTGCAGCCAGGAGTACATGTCGCCCGTCGGGGCCTGCCGCATGTGTCTCGCGCGCCTCGGGGCGCCACGAAAGGACCGCGAGGGCAACTGGATCGTCGACGAGGAGACCGGCGAGCGCAAGATCTTCTACTTCCCCAACATGATGGCCACCTGCACCACGCAGGTCATGGAGGGGATGGTCGTCGACACCCTCTCCAAGGACGTCAAACACGCCCAGAACGGGATGGTCGAGTTCACCCTCATCAACCACCCGCTCGACTGCCCGGTGTGCGACAAGGGCGGCGCCTGCGAGCTGCAGGACCGGGCCTACGAGTACGGCACCGGCCGCAGCCGCTTCGTGTTCGACAAGCGTCACCAGGAGAAGCACCACGCCCTCTCCGACGTCATCACCCTCGACCGCGAGCGCTGCATCCACTGCAAGCGCTGCGTGCGCTACTTCGAGGAGGTGCCGGGCGACTCGGTGCTCGACTTCATCGAGCGCGGGGGGCATACCTACATCGGCACGCTCGATCCCGGACTGCCCAGCAACTTCACCGGCAACATCACCGACATCTGCCCGGTGGGCGCCCTCCTCGACACGACCAGTCGCTTCCGGGGGCGAAACTGGGAGTACGAGCACACCCGCTCCACCGCCATGGACGACGCCTCCGGGAGCGCCGTGATGGTGGACGCGCGCACGGGGCGCATCGAACGCATCAAGGCCGCGATCAACCCCGAGGTCAACAAGAGCTGGATCGATGACGGCACGCGCTTCGGGCACGAGTACGCCGACGCCGACGATCGCCTGCGCCAGCCCTTCATCCGGCGCGGCGACAAGCTCGAGCCCACCACCTGGGCCGCGGCCATGACCTTCCTCGCCGAGCGCCTCGGCCACCTCAGCGGCAAGGACGTCGGCGTGGCCATCCGCGCCGACGCCACCCTCGAGGAGGGCGTGGCGGCGTTGGCCCTCGCCGAGCACCTCGGTACGGGGCAGGTGGACCATGCGCCCCGCCCCCCCGGAGGCGCGGTGCCCCCTGTGAGCCCCGCCACCTTCGCGGACGTCGCCACCTCCGACGCGCTTCTGGTCGTCGCCGACGTCACCGAGGAGACGCCGTCCGTGGACCTGCGCATCAAGGACGCGCTCAAGGGCGTCACACCGCCGGAGCTGCTGCCGCACGGCGTGCCCATCGCGGACCTTCGGCTCAAGGAGCGCATGCCGCGCCGGCGCGACCGCCTCACGGTGGCGGCGCCCTACCGCGTCGACCTCATGAAGCACGCCGGCCGCGCCGTGACCTACACCGCCGGGCAGGAGGGCGCCTGGTTCGGCGCCCTGCGTGCGCTCGCCGACGGCGAACAGCCCGACGATGCCCAGGCCGCCGCGCTGAGCACGACCATCGACGAGGCCGCCGCCCTGGTGGGCGCGCTGCGCGACGCCGACAACGCCGTGCTGGTGATCGGCGGCTTCGTGCTCGCGTCCCGGGTCGCCACGCAGGCCGCGCACGGCTTCGCCAAGGCGGTCGGCGCCAAGGTCCTGGCGCTCGGCCCGATGGCGGACAGCTACGGGCTCGAGCTCCTCGGGGTGCTCCCCAGCCACGAACGCTACGCCTACCCGGCGATGCTGCGCGAGGCCAAGGCGCTGGTGCTCTCGCACCTCGATCCCGCCCGCGACCCGGACGCCGCCGCCCTGCTCGACGGCAAGGAGCTGCTGGTCGTCCACGACAGCTTCCTCACCGAGACAGCCAAGCGCGCCCACCTGGTGCTGCCGGCGAGGACGGTCTACGAGCGCGACGGCACCGTCGTCAACGCCGAGGGCCGCATGCTCACCACCCGCGCCGCGCCGGTGGACGCCGGCTCGAGCCAGGACCTCACGGGCATCGTGCAGGCCCTCGGGGAGGCGCTCGGCGCCCGGCTCGACGGGCGCAGCGTGCGCAGCGCCCGCCGCGTGCTGCGCAAGACCTTCGGGATCGACACCGGCGAGCTGCCCGACGCCGGCACGCTCTACCGCCCCAAGTCGCGCGCGGCCTCCAAGGTCTCGATCCGCGACACGGAGGAGCTCGGCGGCAACCTGCTCGTGATCCCGAGCATGGTCCGGCACGAGTACCTGGAGCGCAACCCGCACCTCAGGTCCCTCGTCGGCGGCGGCACGCCGCTGCGGCTGCACCCCGAGGACGCGCGGGCCCACGGCCTGCGTGAGGGGGAGCGCGTCCGGCTTCGGGCCGGCGGCGTGCTGCGCGAGGCCATCGTGCGCCTCAGCGACGCGGCGCCCCCCGGGCTGCCGCTGCTGCCGTGCCTTCCGGACCAGCCGGTGGGCCTGGTGGACGCCGACCTGCAAGCCATCGAGCGCGTCGCCGACGCGGAGGAGGTGGCGGCATGACCCCCGATCCGCTGCTCATCACCCTCCTCAAGGCCCTGCTGTTGTGCCTGGTGCTGCTCGGCGCGTTCGCCTACATGACCCTGGTCGAGCGGCGCCTGCTCGGCCGCTTCCAGCACCGGCTCGGCCCCAACCGCGTCGGCCCGTTCGGGCTGCTGCAGCCCATCGCCGACGCCATCAAATCGATCTTCAAGGAAGACATCAACGTCTCCGCGGCCGACAAGTTCGTCTACGTCCTGGCCCCGGCGATCAGCATCACCTTCGCGCTGTCGGCGTTCGGGGCCATCCCCGCCGGTCCCGCCGGGAGCTTCTTCGGCGCCAACCCCTGGGTCATGAACCTCGACATCGGCCTGCTCTACGTCCTCGCCGTCACCAGCGTGGGCGTGTACGGGATCTTCTTGGGTGGCTGGGCCGCCAACAGCAAGTACGCCCTGCTGGGGAGCCTGCGATCGAGCGCCCAGATCATCAGCTATGAGCTCGGCATGGGGCTGTCGGTGCTGACCATCATCATGATCGCCGGCACCCTGAACCTGCAGAAACTCGTCGAGATGAACGTGTGGTCGGTGAGCCCGTGGCTGTGGCCCGGGCTGCTGGTGGCGTTCGGCACCTTCGTGATCTCGGGCACGGCGGAGGTGAACCGCACGCCGTTCGACCTCCCCGAGGCCGAGCAGGAGCTGGTGGCCGGCTACCTCACCGAGTACAGCTCGATCAAGTGGGCGCTGTACCAGATGGCCGAGTACGTCAACATGATGACCTCCGCGGCCTTCATCAGCACGCTCTTCCTGGGCGGCTGGAAGGGCCCCGGCTTCATGAACGCCATCATCCCGGGCTCCGCCTCCTGGCCGTTCGTGTGGCTCATCCTGAAGATGGCGCTCTTCATGTTCATGTTCATCTGGCTGAAGGCCTCGCTCCCGCGCCTGCGCTACGACCAGCTCATGCGCTTCGGCTGGCTCTACCTCTTCGAGATCGCGCTGGGCGCGGCCTTGCTGACCGGGGCGGTGATCGCCTTTGTGCTCTGACCGCCCGAGGAACCGAACGATGCGTGACAGCCCCGGAGGTGCGTTCGCATGAGTGTTCTCGATATCGCCAAGGGGATGGGCGTCACGCTCGGGCACCTGTTCAAGCGCCCGGTGACGATCCGTTACCCGGAGCAGCCGGCGTCGATCCAACCGCGCTTCCGCGGGCGGCACCACCTGCTCCGGCACCCCGACACCAACCTCGAGAAGTGCATCGGCTGCAGCCTCTGCGCGGCCGCCTGCCCGGCCTACGCCATCTACGTCGAGGCGGCCGAGAACGATCCCGACCACCCCACGTCCGCCGGCGAGCGTTACGCCAAGATCTACGAGATCAACATGCTGCGCTGCATCTTCTGTGGCTTCTGCGAGGAGGCCTGCCCGACCGGCGCGATCGTGCTCGGGCACGAGTTCGAGTTGGCGGACTTCCGCTACAAGGACTTCGTGTACGGCAAGCCCGACCTGCTGGTCGGCACCAAGGGGAGCAAGTGGCAGCGCCGCGAGGCGGAGAAGAACGGCACCGACGTCACCCTGGGCTTCAAGGCCGGACCCCGGCCCGAGCTGGAAGGGGTGGAGTACTGAGATGGTCGCCTTCGTCGTGCTCGCCGCCGTGATGCTGGTCGGCGCCGTGGGCGTGATCACCCTGAGGCAGCCGGTGCACGCCGCGCTGTCGCTGGTGGGCACCCTGCTCACCCTGGCGGTCACCTACGTGACGCTGCAGGCCCACTTCCTCGCCGCCATCCAGGTCATCGTCTACGCCGGCGCCATCATGGTGCTGTTTTTGTTCGTGATCATGCTGCTCAACGTGCAGGGCGACCGGCCCGCGCCCCATCTGCGCTGGATGCGGCCCCTCAGCTACGCGCTGGCGCTGCTGGCCGCGGCCGGCATCGCCATCACCGCCTTCGTCGACCGGCAACCGTTGCCGGCCGCGGGGCAGGTCGCCAGCGCCCTCCAGGGGGGAACCGCGGAGCAGATCGGCACCACGCTGTTCAGCCAGTACGTGCTGGCGTTCCAGCTCGTCGGCGTGCTGCTCCTCACGGGCATCGTCGGCGCCGTGAGCCTGGTGCAACGCGTCGCGCCCGAAACGCGCGCCGCCTCGGTGCCGGGCACCCGGGAACGGGAGCTCGGCCATGGCTGACGCCCGCTGCGTTCCCCGGGGGGTCCGGTGATGGTTCCGACCCCCTACTACGTCGCCCTCAGCGCGCTGCTGTTCGCCATCGGCTCCGTGGGGGTCATGACGCGCCGCAGCGCCATCATGATGTTCCTGTCGGTCGAGCTGATGCTCAACGCCGCCAACCTCGCGCTGGTCGCGTTCGCCCGCCAGTGGAGCGGCAGCGGCGCCGCGACGGCCCTCGCGGGCCAGACCGCGGTGTTCATCATCCTCGCCATCGCCGCGGCCGAGGTGGCCGTCGGGCTCGGGATCCTGGTGGCCATCTTCCGCCACCGCACCAGCACCGACGTCGATGAGCTGTCCGAGGTGAGGCTATGAACGACATCGTGCAATGGGCCGCCCTGGCGCCTCTGGTGGCGCTGGTCGGCGCGCTCGTCAACGCCTTCTTCGGTCGCAGCCTCAAGGAGCCGCTGCCCGGCATCCTGGCCAGCCTGGCGGTGGCCGTGTCCTTCGTGCTCGCGCTGCTCGCCTTCTTCGGCCTGCAAGGGCACGAGGAGGGCGTGCGGGTCACGCTGTGGACCTACCTCAGCGCCGGCAGCCTGCAGCTGGGTGCGGGCTTCATGCTCGACCACCTGAGCGTGCTGATGATGCTCATCATCACCGGCGTCGGGCTGCTGATCCACATCTACTCGATCGGGTACATGCACGGCGACGACGGCTTCAGCCGCTACTTCGCCCAGCTCAACCTGTTCGTCGCCGCCATGCTGGTGCTGGTCATGGCCGACTCCTTCCCGCTGATGTTCATCGGCTGGGAGGGCGTGGGGGTGTGCTCCTACCTGCTCATCGGGTTCTGGTACCGCGACCGCGCCAACGCCGACGCGGGGCGCAAGGCCTTCATCGTCAACCGCATCGGCGACGTGGGCTTCCTGCTCGCGATGTTCCTGACCTTCCGGGTGTTCGGCACGCTCGACATCCATGCGGTGGGCGCCGCGGCACCGGGCATGGTCTACGGCTCCGCCGCCCTCACCGGCATCGGCCTGCTGTTCATGCTGGCCGCCGCCGGCAAGTCCGCCCAGATCCCGCTGCAGGTGTGGCTGCCCGACGCCATGGCGGGCCCCACGCCGGTCTCCGCGTTGATCCACGCCGCCACCATGGTCACCGCGGGCGTCTACCTCATCGCGCGCACCGGCGCGATCTTCGCCATGGCGCCCGCCGCGGCCACGACCGTGGCCTGGATCGGGGTGCTCACCGCCTTCGTCGCTGCGTTCGCGGCGTTCGCCCAGACCGACATCAAGAAGATCCTGGCCTACTCGACCATCTCGCAGGTCGGCTACATGATCGCGGCCGTGGGGGCGGGCGCCTACTGGGTGGGCATCTTCCACGTCTTCACGCACGCGTTCTTCAAGGCGCTGCTGTTCCTCGGGGCCGGCTCCGTCATCCACGCCCTGAAGGGCGAGCAGGACATCCGCAAGATGGGCGGCCTCGGCAAGGCCATGCCGATCACGGGCATCACCGCCCTCATCGCGACCCTGGCGATCTCGGGCGTGCCGTTCCTGTCCGGCTTCTTCAGCAAGGACTCGATCCTGGCGCACACCCTCACCAGCAGCCTGTTGCAGGGCAGCGGCGAGACGGTGCTCTACATCCTGCTGCTGCTCACGGCCGTGATGACGGCGATGTACATGTTCCGCTGGTACTACGGCATCTTCGGCGGCCGCTCGCGCGTCGAGGCCAAGGCCGCCGCGCACGTGCACGAGTCGCCCGCCGTGATGACCTGGCCGCTGATGATCCTGGCGTTCTTCAGCGTCGTCGCCGGCTACCTCGGCATGCCGGAGTTCGCGCTGCCCAACTGGATCTCGGGTTGGCTCGAGCCGGCCACGGCGGCGGTGGATTTCACCCGTCTCGGTGCCGGCACGGAGTGGCTGCTCATCGGCCTGTCCACCCTGGCCGCCCTCGGCGGCCTCGCCATCGGCTGGTGGATCTACCACGTCCGCAAGGGCGCCCCCGCCGCCTCCTTCGAGGACTCCGCGCTGGCCTCGGCCTCGCGCGGGGCGCTGGGCTTCGACGCGCTCTACCGCATGCTCTTCGTCGCCTCGGGTGAGGGGTTGTCCGGCGGCATCGCCACGCTCGATCGCGACGTGGTCGATCGCGGCATGACCGGCCTCGCCACGGGCGTCGGCCTGCTGGGGCGCCTCGCGCGCGGCGTGCAGAGCGGCTTCGCCCGGGCCTACGCCTTCGCCATGGTCCTGGGGGTGGTGGCGCTCATCGTCGTCGCCGCCCTGACGGGGGTGCTGCGATGATCCCGGTGCTGATGCTGGCGCTGCCGCTGGCCGCCGCGATCATAGCGGGCCTGTTGGGCGAGCGCCGCACCCTGGTGATGGGCACGGCCGCCGCCGGAACGCTCGCGTCGTTCGCCCTGGCGCTGTTCCTGCCCGGGAGTACGGGCGTGTCGGTGCCGTGGATCCCGGGCGTCGGAGTGACCTTCACGCTCGACGCGGCCGGCGCCGCCTCGGTGCTGGTGCTGGTCGCGTCGTTGGTGATGATCCCCACCGCGCTGTATGCCGCGCGCCGTGTGCAGACCAACCCGGGCGTCTTCGTGGCCATGCTGCTGCTGATGCAGGCCGGCCTGAACGGCATCTTCCTCGCCAAGGACCTGGTGGCGTTCTACGTCTTCTGGGAGGCCACGCTCATCCCCAGCCTGTTGCTTCTTGGCGGCTTCGGGCGCGAGAAGCGCCGTGCGGCCGTGGTGAAGTACCTGGTGTACGCCGTCGGCGGATCACTCCTGATGCTGGTCAGCATCCTGGCGATGAAGCCGCTGTCCGGTGCCGCGAGCTACAAGCTGGCGGACCTGCTGGCCGCCACGACCTCGATGCCGGCCGCCACGCAGACCTGGCTGTTCGTGGGGTTGGCCATCGGCATGGCTGTCAAGCTACCGCTGTGGCCGTTGCACAGCTGGCTGGTGGACTTCAACGAGCAGAACCACCCGTCGGGCGCGGCGGACGTGGCCGGCACGCTCTACAAGGTGGGGGGCTTCGGCTTCTTCGCCTGGGCGCTGCCGCTGTTGCCCGCCGGTGCCGAGCGCGTCGCCCCGATCCTGCTGGTGTTGGCGGCCATCACGGCCGTCTACGGCGCCCTGGCCGCCGCCGCCCAGAACGACCTCAAGCGGCTGTTGGCGTACGCCTCGCTGTCCCACATGGGCATCGTCGGGGTCGGCCTGTTCGGGCTGAACCTGGCCGGGCTCAACGGCGCCATCTTCCTGCTGGCGGCGCAGATGCTCTCCACCGGCGGGTTGTTCCTCGTCTCCGGCATGCTGTTCGAGCGGCGCTCCAGCTTCGACCTCGACCGCTTCGGCGGCCTGGCCCGCAGCGCCCCCGCACTCTCGACCCTGACCCTCTTCCTGCTGTTCACCGCGATCGGCGTGCCCGGGCTGGCGAACTTCCCCGGGGAGTTCCTGAGCCTGCTCGGCGCCTTCCAGGGCACCCCGTGGCTGGCCGTGCTGGCCACCCTCTCCGTCGTCGGTGCCGGCGTCTACGGCGTCAACCTCTTCCAGCGCCTGTACCAGGGCGAGGAGCGCGAACGCACCTTCGAGATCCGGTCCTTCGAGGTGGTCGCTCTCGTTCCGCTGCTGGCGGGCATCGTGTGGCTGGGGCTGGCGCCCGCGCCACAGCTCCAGCGCATCGAGGCGCAGTCCAGGCTCGCCATCCTCCAGGCCGCGTCGGCCGCGGCGCCGGCGGAGGCCGCATCGCCGACCTTCACGGCCGCGGCGGGCCTCGCCGCCCCCGCCCCCGCGGCCGCCGCCGCGGCCGCCGCCGCGGTCGCGCCGCCGCCGCCCGGGCGGCCCGTGGCGGCGGGCCGCCCGGGCGGCGCCGCGAGCGCCCCAGCGGCCGTGCCCGCGACGGCCGTCGCCCGGACCCCCGCCTCCGTCGGAGGTGAGCGATGAGCCTACCGCCCGTACTCGACATCCACTGGGGCCAGCTCGCTCCCGTGCTGACGCTGCTCATCACGGCGGCGGTGACGACGCTCTTCTCGCTGTTCCAGCGCGACGGCCGGACGACCGCCGGCGTGGCCTTGCTGGGCCTGGTGGTGGCCTCGCTGTTCAACCTCAACCTCTTCCTGGACGTGCGCGCCAACGGGGCCGGCTCCAGCTTCGGGCTCCGTTTCCTGTCGGACACGCCCGCGCTGGCGTTCAACTTCGTGCTGCTGCTGGGCACGGCGCTGGCGGTGCTGGTCAGCTTCGACTACCTGCGCCGGAGCGATCTGGACCACCCGGAGTACTACCCCCTCATGCTGCTCTCGGCGACCGGCGCCATGGTCATGGCGTCCGCCGGCGACCTCATCACGCTGGTGCTCGGGCTCGAGATCCTGTCGCTCCCCGTCTACGTGTTGTCGAGCTGGCGCACGGGCGCGCGCGAGTCGGAGGAGGCCGGCATGAAGTACTTCCTGCTCGGCGCCCTCGCGTCCGCCTTCCTGATCTATGGTGCCGCGCTCACCTACGGCGCCAGCGGCAGCTTCGTGTACGCGGAGATCTTCCGGGCGGTCACCGAGGCGGGGTTCGGCGCGCCCCTTCTGGCCACCCTTGGCGGCGCGCTGATTCTTGCCGGCCTGGGCTTCAAGGCCGCTCTGGCGCCGTTCCACCAGTGGGCGCCGGACGTCTACACCGGCGCGCCGACCTCCGTCACGGCCTTCATGAGCGTGGTCGTCAAGACGGCGGCCTTCGCGGCGCTGCTGCGCATCGCCGCCACCGTCTATCCGGGGTTGCAGCCGTGGCTGCTCGCCACGCTCGCCATCCTCGTCGCGCTCACGATGGTGGTCGGGAACTTCGCGGCGCTCATGCAGAGCGGCGTCAAGCGCATGCTGGCCTACTCCGCCGTGGCGCACGCCGGCTACCTCGGCCTGGCCGTGCTGTCGGCCGATCACGGCGGCCTGCGCGCCGGCATCTGGTACCTGACGGCCTACACCCTCATGAATATCGGCGCCTTCGCGGTGCTCACCTTCATCACCGACGGCGACGACCGGGGCGACGACATCGAGCGTTTCGCCGGTCTCGGTCGCCGGCGGCCGTGGCTGGCGTTCGCCATGACGCTGTTCCTGTTGAGCCTCGGCGGCATCCCGCCGCTGGCGGGCTTCACCGGCAAGATCCTGGTGTTCCAATCGGCCATCGCAAGCGGCTACGTGTGGCTCGCCGTGCTGGGCATCATCACCAGCATCGTGGCGCTGGTGTACTACTTCCGCGTCGTCGCCGCGATGTACTTCCGGGAGCCCGAGCGCGAGATGCCGAGCTACCGCAGCGGCGCGGCCGCCCTGGCCATCGGCGTGGGCGCCGTCGGCACGGCGCTGCTGGGGCTGTTCCCGGGCTGGTGGTACGCGCTGCTCGACACCGGCCAACGGCTGATCGCGAGGCTCTGAGCGCCCGTTGATCGCCGGGCCTGGTACCGGCCGCGGCACCGCCGTCGCGCCCGCCGCTCGTGAGAGCGGCGGGCGCGTGTCGTGGTGCCCACCATCGGCGCACGCCGTAAGAGGTGCGAGAGCCGCCGTGTCCTAGCCTGGTGACAGGAGCCGGCGGGCGCACACGCCCGCGGGCCCTCGAATCAGCGTAGGGGGCAACGCCCATGCTCGCCACCGATAGGAAAAACCTCCCTGAAGCCCATCGCCATGCGGCCTATGATGCTCGCGACGTGGAGCTCTCGAGCCTGAAGATCCTCCTGGTAGACGATGAGGAAACCATCCTGGTGATCCTCAAGGGGATCCTTCAGCGCGCCGGCTACACCCACGTGAGCACGCTCGACGACCCGCGGCAGGTGCTCGCACGCTTCCTCGAGGAGGGTCCCGACCTCGTGGTCCTGGACCACCACATGCCGCACCGCGACGGTCTCGAGGTCATCGCGGAGCTTCGCCCCTACCTGCCCGAGTACTTCCCGATCCTCATGCTCACCGGCGACGAGCGCGCCGAGCTCAAGGAGACCGCCCTCTCCAGCGGCGCCAAGGACTTCCTCACCAAGCCCATCAACCCGGTGGAGGTGCGGCTCCGCATCCACAACCTGCTGGAGGCGCGCTGGTTCCACCAGCGGCTCGAGCACCACAACGAGGGGCTCGAAGAGCTGGTGCGCGAGCGCACCCAGCAGCTCGAGCGCACGCAGGTGGAGATGCTCATCCGCCTCGCCAAGGCCGCGGAGTACCGCGACGACGACACGGGCGAGCACACCTGGCGGGTGGCACGTACCTCGGCGCTGCTGGCCGCCGAGCTGGGCCTGCCGCCCCAGCGCGTCGATCTGATCCTGCGCGCCGCGCGGCTCCACGACGTGGGCAAGATCGGTATCCCCGACGGCATCCTGCTCAAGCCGGGGCGCCTCACCGAGGCGGAGTACGAGGTCGTGAAGGGGCACGCGCGCGCCGGCGCGGCCCTGCTCTC
The DNA here is from genome assembly GCA_963739805.1 of uncultured Trueperaceae bacterium. Taxonomy (GTDB): domain Bacteria; phylum Deinococcota; class Deinococci; order Deinococcales; family Trueperaceae; genus CAVUBJ01. The sequence goes on along the minus strand of CAVUBJ010000009.1, from coordinate 706,858 downwards.
GGGCGGCCAGTCGCCGCTCATGAAGCTGGCGGAGAGCATCGCGCTTACGCATCACGAGCGCTGGGACGGCACGGGCTACCCCCAGGGGCTCGGCGGTGAGGACATCCCCGTCGAGTCGCGCCTGCTCGCGGTTGCGGACACCTTCGACGCCCTGACGCACGACCGCATCCATCGCAACGCCGTTGCCCCGGAACAGGCGGTGGAGGAGATCCGCGCCAACGCGGGCAGCCAGTTCGATCCGCGCGTGGTGGACGCGTTCCTGCTGCTCCACGCCCGGGGTGAGCTCATCACCGACGGGCCCGTCTCCGCCTAGCCGCTTCGCCCGCGCATCCGGACGCGGCCCCCCGGAGGGCGGTACAGTCGGCCCCATGAGCGCCTACCTCCAGCGCATCCTCGGCCTCCTCGAGGACCACGACCCCATCGCAGTCCTCAACGCCACGCCGCAGCGCCTCGCCGCGCTGGTGGAGCTGGCGGCCGCGGAGGACCTCGAGCGCAGCTACGCACCCGGGAAGTGGGACGTGCGCCACCTGCTGGCCCATCTGGCCGACGTCGAGATCGGCATGGGCTTCCGCATCCGGCAGACGCTCGCCGAGCCGGGCATCGAGCTCCAGCCCTTCGACCAGGACGCCTGGGCGCGGCGCTACGCGCGCAGCGATCCCGGCCTCGCGGTCGAGGCGTTCCGGGGCCTGCGCGCCTGGAACCTGTCGCTGTTCGCCACCCTGGGCCTGGAGGACTGGTTGGCCGAGGCCTACCATCCCGAGCGCGGGTTCGAGAGCGTCGATGTGATGGTGCGCTTCCTGGCCGGTCACGACCTCAACCACCTGATGCAGCTCGAGCGCGTGCTGGTGGCCTGATCGGTCCGCGGGCGGCGCCCCGTGCGCGTGTTAGCATTGCCGCGATATGGCTCTCGAACGCACCTTCGCTATGGTCAAGCCCGACGGCGTCCGCCGCGGCCTCGTCGGCGACGTCGTCACCCGCCTGGAGGCCAAGGGCTTCCGCATCGTGGGCATGAAGCTCATGCAGATCACGCGCAAGCTCGCCGAGCGGCACTACGGCGAACACGAGGGGAAGCCCTTCTTCGAGGGTCTGGTCTCCTTCATCACCGGGGGGCCGGTCGTCGCCATGGTGGTGGAGGGGGAGAACGCCATCTCCGAGTGGCGCAAGCTGATGGGCGCCACCAACCCCAAGGACGCCGCCCCAGGCACGATCCGCGGCGACTGGGCCAGCACCATCGACGAGAACGTCGCGCACGGCTCGGATGCGCCCGCCACCGCCGAGCGTGAGATCGGCATCTTCTTCGACGCCAGCGAGCTCATCGACTGAGCTCGAGCCGGCTGCGCGCAGGCGCCACGGGCGCCGGCGGGGCCGCCGGCGCCCGCTTGCTGTGCGGCCCGCGCCCCGGCGCCGTTCCAGGTACGATGGGCGCGACGCCGCCCCCGAAACCGAGGCGGCGCCCTGTGAGGTGAGCCATGCCCGGACTGTCGACACGCATCCAGAAGGTCAAGGCCTCCTCCACGGTCGCGTTCAACACGCGCGCCGCGGAGATGAAGCGCGGAGGTGTCGATGTCATCGCCATGACGGCCGGGGAGCCGGATTTCCAGCCGCCCGAGCACGTGTTCGCCGCGGCGAGGGAGGCGCTCGAGCTCGGCCTCACGAAGTACACGCCCTCCGAGGGCACCTTCGAGCTGCGGCGGGCGGTGTGCGGGAAGTTCGAGCGCGAGAACGCGCTGCACTACGAGGCGGACCAGATCCTCGTCTCCACCGGCGGCAAGCAGGTGCTCTACAACGGTTTCATGTCGGTGCTCGACCCGGGCGACGAGGTCGTGTTGGTGGCGCCGTACTGGGTCAGCTACCCGGCCCAGATCGAGCTGGCCGGCGGCGTGCCCGTGCCCGTGCGCGCCCGCCCCGAGGACGGCTTCGTGCCCTCGCTCGAGGACGTCACGGCGGCCTTCAGCGAGCGCACCAAGGTGCTCCTGATCAACTCCCCGTCCAACCCCACGGGCGCCGTCTACCCACCGGAGCTGGTCCGGGGCATGGTGGAGGCGGCCGCCGAGCGCGGACTCTGGGTGTTCACGGACGACCTCTACGAGCACCTGATCTACGAGGGGCGCTTCACGCCCGCGGCGCGCTTCGCGCAGGACCACACGCTCATCATCCACGGCGCCAGCAAGGCCTACGCGTTGACCGGCTGGCGCATCGGCTTCGGGGCGGGGCCGCGCGCGCTCATCAAGGCCATGAATCGCCTCCAGGGCCAGTCCACCAGCGGCGCCAACGCGCTGGCGCAGCACGCGGTGACCGCGGCGCTCGACGAGGCCGAGAAGACGCGGGCCTTCATCGACATGACGCTGCGCGCCTACCGGGAGCGGCGCGACGTGCTGGTCGAGGGCCTCAACCGCCTCGGGCTCGCCACGCCGACGCCTCAGGGGGCGTTCTACGTCATGGCCGACGTCACGGCCATCGACCCGGACGAGGGCAAGGCGGCGTTGCGGCTGCTCGAGGAGGCGCACGTGGGCGTGGTGCCCGGCACGGACTTCTCCGCCCCCGGCCAGGCACGCTTCAGCTACGCCACCGGGCTGGACAACATCCGGGAGGCGCTGGTGCGGATCGAGCGCCTTCTGGGGTGAGGCCGACGGGCCGCCGCCGGGACCCACGAACCGGTGGCCTGCCGCTGCGCTGAGCGTTGGGCCCGGCCCACCGCCGCCGACGCTGTCCAGGAGGGAACATGCCCGTGAACGCTGTGCGCATCGACAGCCGGCGTGGCGACACGCTCGCCGCCCGGCTCGACCTCCCGGTCGATCGATCCCCGGTCGCCTACGCCCTGTTCGTGCACTGCCTGGGCCGCCCCGATGCCGGGGAGGACGACGCGGCCGTGGGCGCGGCCGGTGAGATCAGCGCGGCGCTGGCGAGGGCGGGGATCGGCGTGCTGCGCCTGGACCTGGGAGCGGTGCGGGAGGAGGGCGCATCCGGCTCCGTCGCCGTCCAGGACCTGCTCGACGCCGCGGAGCAGCTCCGCTCCAGCCATGGGCCGGTGCGGCTGCTGCTGGGGCACTCGCTCGGCGGCGCCGCCGCGCTGCTGGCGGCCCAGGAGCTTGACGGGGTGCGCGCCGTGGCGACGCTCGCCGCGCCGCACGACGCGGAGGCGCTGCGCGGGCTCGGGGGCGGCGAGGCCGATCCGGGCGGCGGGCGCGTGCGCATCGGCGAACGGTGGATCACGGTGGACGCGGGCCTGCTGCGTGCCCTCGAGGAGGGCGGCATCGAGGACGCGCTGCGCGCGCTCCGGCGACCGCTGCTGGTGATGCACTCCCCGGTGGACAACGTCATCGGCATCGAGCAGGCGCGACGCCTCTTCGAGGGAAGTAAGCACCCCAAGAGTTACGTGTCGTTGCACCAGGCCGATCACGTTCTGGGGCGGGTGGAGGAGGCGCGCTTCGCTGGGCGGATGGTGGCGGCCTGGGCGGCGGGCTACCTGGGCCGCGACGAGGCCCCCGCCTGGCAACAGCGGCCGGATGACAACCGCACCGTGGTGCGCACCGCGGGCGGTCTGCGCACCGAGGCGATGACCAACGGTTTCGGCATGGTCCTCGACGAGCCCCTGGCGGCCGGCGGCACCAACGCCGGGCCCAGCCCCTACGACCTGCTGGCCACCGCGTTGGGCGCCTGCACCTCGATGACGCTGCGGCTCTACGCCGACCGCAAGGGGTGGCCGCTGGCGGCGGTGATGGTGCGGGTGGACCACCACAAGGTCCACGCCGAGGACTGCGAGGGTTGCGAGGACAAGCCCAGGCGCCTCGACCTGTTCGAGCGGCGCATCCGGGTGGAGGGCCCGCTCGACGATGCACAGCGCGAGCGCCTGCTGGAGATCGCCAACCGCTGCCCGGTCCACCGCACGCTGACCGGGGAGGTCCGGGTGGACTCGCGCCTGGTCGAGAGCCTGGACGACGACGCCGCGTGAGGGTCGGCGGCGCGGCGCAGCCGACCGCGCTCGGGCGCGGGCACCGGGAGGGCGGCGCGGACACAGGACCCCGGGCCGCCTCCGCGGAGGTAGATTCTAGGCGATCGTCGACACCGGAGGACCCATGCCCCTGAGAGACCCCCACTTCACCACCATCATCGAGCCGTTCCGCATCAAGGCGGTGCAACCCATCCGCTTCACGACCCGCGAGGAGCGGCGCCGGGCGCTCCAGGAAGCCGGGTACAACCTCTTCAAGCTGCGCGCCGACGACGTCCTCATCGATCTGCTCACGGACTCCGGCACCGGCGCCATGTCGAGCGAGCAGTGGGCGGGCATGATGCGCGGCGACGAGTCCTACGCGGGCGCCAGCTCGTTCTACCGCTTCGAGGCCGCCGTGCGCGAGATCACCGGCTTCGCCCACATCCTGCCCACCCACCAGGGGCGCGCCGCCGAGCGCATCCTGGCGGGCGTGGCGCTCGAGCCCGGCGACATCGTTCCCAACAACACCCACTTCGACACCACCCGCGCCAACGTCGAGAACGCCGGGGCCGTCGCCCTGGACCTGCCGATCCCGGAGGGGCGCGAGCCGCAGACGGTGCACCCGTTCAAGGGCAACCTCGACACCGAGGCGCTCGCGCGCGTGCTGCAGGAGAACCCCGGCAAGGTCCCGCTGGTGATCGTGACGGTGACCAACAACTCAGGTGGCGGGCAGCCGGTCAGCATGGCCAACCTGCGCGAGACCCGTCGGCTGTGCCAGGAACACGGGATCCCGCTCTTCCTGGACTGCTGCCGCTTCGCCGAGAACGCCTACTTCATCAAGCTGCGCGAGGAGGGGTACGCCGAGCGGACCCCGCTGCAGATCGCCCAGGAGATGTTCTCCCACGCCGACGGCGCCACCATGAGCGCCAAGAAGGACGGCATGGCCAACATCGGCGGCTTCTTGGCCATGAACGACGACGCCATGGCGGAACGGGCGCGCAACGTGCTCATCCTCACCGAGGGGTTCCCGACCTACGGCGGCCTGGCCGGGTACGACCTGGAGGCGCTGGCCGTGGGGTTCCACGAGGCTTTGCAGGAGTCGTACCTCGAGTACCGGCTGCGGTCCATCGCCTACCTCGGCGAGCGCCTCACGACCCTCGGGGTGCCCATCGTGCAACCGCCCGGCGGGCACGCGGTGTACATCGATGCCCGGGCCATGCTGCCGCACGTCCCGGCCTCGGAGTTCCCCGCCTGGGCGCTGAGCCTGGTTCTATATCTCGAGGGCGGGGTGCGGTCGGTGGAGATCGGCTCGGTGATGTTCGGCCGGCAGCCGGACGGCAGCGAGGCCCCGGCGGCCATGGAGCTGGTGCGGCTGGCGTTCCCGCGCCGCGTGTACACCCAGAGCCACGTCGACTACCTCCTCGAGGTGTTGGGCTACGTCCACGAGCGCAAGGACCGGATCCGGGGCGTGCGCCTGGTGGAGGCTGCGCCGGTGCTGCGGCACTTCTCCGCGCGGCTCGAGCCCGCCCATGGTTCGCTGCTGGTGTGACGGCGCCTCAGTAGATCCAGGGCACCAGCCGCGCCGTCCGCGCGGCCCACGCGCGGTACGCGTCGCCGTAGCGCTGCTCGAGATGCGCCGAGAGCTGCGGGATGTTGACGAACACGAACCCGGCGATCTCGGTCGCCACGATGAGGGTCGACCAGGGCGAACGGGTGGCGAGCGCCCAGCCCACGCCCCAGAGGACGTCCCCGAGGTAGTTGGGGTGGCGCACCAGAGCGAACGGGCCGCGCGTGTACAGCTTTCCGCGGTTCTCGGGCCGCGCCTTGAAGCGCAGCCGCGCCCACTCCGACAGGGTGTTGAGCGCGCCGCCACCGAAGAACAGCGCCACTGCCAGCAGGTCGAGGGCTCCGAGCCCGCGCGGCGACCCCACCCCGAGCAGGGCGAAGCCGAGCTGGTAGAGCACCAGGCCCCCCGCCACCGCGCCCATCTCGGCCCAACCGAAGCGGCGGCGCAGCAGCACCAGCGTGGTCGCGCTCATCCGCAGCCACAGCACGATGCCGAAGGCGAGCAGCAGAGCCCGGCGCCCCGGGGCCCCGGCATGCCACCCCACCCCCAGGAGCTGACCCACGGCGTGCGTGCCCGGGCCCACCAGGAACCACGCCGCCAGGGCGACGATGAGCGCGTGCGCCACCACCATCGCGCGGCGGGGCCAGCGCGACACCTCGGTTGTTCCGTACATCCGCCACCCCCTGTCGCTCCCGTGGGCTCCGATGCCGTCGGCATGCGCTGTTCCGGGATCGCTTCCCTCCCATGCTACGCCCGCCGGAGGCGCTCCCGTGGGCGCCGGGAGAGCCTAGGGGCGGGCGGCGCGCCGGGGCCGCGGGGCGTGGCCCGGTTCGCCCGCGAGGCTTGCTCCGGCCGCGGTGGGTTGCCGGAGGGGCCCGCGCGTCGAGCGCCCTTGGCGGGCGGGCACGGACGGCCCCGCACCGGCGTGCGTCGCCCGCCGCACCGCCGCACGGGCGCCGGTCCGTAGACTGGAGCCATGGCCGATCCCGTCGTCGCGTGCCCCTCGTGTGGGGCCAAGAACCGCATCAAGCAACCGCCACCCGGCCAGCTCCCGAGCTGCGGGCGCTGCGGAGCCACCCTGCCGTGGTTGGTCGACGCCACCGACGGCACCTTCGATCGCGAGGTGCGCGCGCCGCTGCTGGTGGTGGCGGACCTTTGGGCCCCCTGGTGCGGGCCGTGCCGGATGGTGTCGCCCGTGCTCGAAGAGCTCACGCGAGAGCTCCCCGGTCGCCTCAAGGTGGTCAAGCTCAACGTCGACGAGAACCCGGTGACCTCCGAGCGCTTCCGGGTGCAGAGCATCCCGACGCTGCTGCTGTTCCGTGGCGGCGTGCTGGTCGATCAGGTGGTGGGCGCACTGCCCAAGGGGGCGCTACGGCAGCGGCTCGAGCCGCACCTCGCTCCCGGGGCCGCCGCCAACTGAGGACCCGGCGCCGCCGCGCCGGGCCGCCCAGGCCCGTGCGCGGCGCCTGCGTGCGCGGGGCCTGTGCGCGGCACCTGCGCGTGTGGGGCCCGTGCGCGGCGCTTGCGTGTGGGCCCGTGCCCGCGGGCGGTGGGTGCGTGGCGTCGCGCGCCACGCCACCGCGCGGTAGCCTGGGGAGGACACGCCCCCGGGGCCGCGCCCCTGCGGGCCCCGTGGGTGGGGAGGCCCGGTATGCTCGACACGCTCCGCAATGACGCCCTCGGCGAGGGCGCCCTGGCGGCGACGCCCTTCGGGCCGCGCCGCGTCACGTACGCCGACCACATCGCGTCGGGGCGCGCGCTCGCCTCGGTGGAGGAGCGGTTGCGGGCGACGGTGCTGCCCCTGTACGCCAACACCCATACCGAGGACAGCGCCACGGGCGCGCACACCACCCGCCTGGTGCACGAGGCCGCCGCCTACGTCAAGCGGTGCCTCGGTGCCGACGAGGGCTACAAGCTGGCCTTCGCGGGCACCGGCGCCACCGCCGCCATCAAGCGGCTCCAGGAGATCCTCGGCATCAGCGTCTGCCCCACGCTGCGCCAGCGCGTGCTGGCGGGGATGGCGGCCGAGGACCGCTGGGTGGTGTTCATCGGCCCCTACGAGCACCACTCAAACGAGCTCTCCTGGCGCGAGTCGCTGGCCGAGGTCGTCACCATTCCGCTGGACGACAGCGGACTGCTCGACCTCGCGGCGCTCGAGCGCGCGCTCACCGACGAGCGCTACGCCGGACGCCCCAGGCTCGGCTCGTTCTCCGCCGCCAGCAACGTCACGGGCCTGCTGACCGACGTGCACGGCGTCGCCCGGCTGCTGCACCGGTACGGGGCGCTCGCCGCCTTCGATTTCGCGGCCAGCGCCCCGTACGTGGCCATCGACGTGCGCCCCGGCGAGGACGACGCCATCGACGCGCTCTACCTCAGCCCGCACAAGTTCATGGGCGGTCCCGGTTCCCCCGGCCTGTTGCTGTTCCACGAGTCGCTCTACCGGCTGTCGGCGCCCACCACGGCCGGCGGCGGCACCGTGAGCTACGTCAGCCCCACCGGCCACCGCTTCCTGTCCGACATCGAGGCGCGTGAGGACGCGGGCACCCCGGGCATCCTGCAGAAGCTGCGCGCGGCGATGGCGTTCCGGGTCAAGGAGCAGGTGGGCGTCGAGACCATCGAGGCCCGCGAACGCAGCTTCATCGCGCGCGCCCTGGCGCGCCTGGGGGAGCACCCGGACATCGAGCTGCTCGGTAACCTGGAGGCGCCGCGGCTGGCCGTGGTGTCGTTCCTGGTGCGCGCCGGCGGACACTACCTCCATCCGCGCTTCGTCATCCGCCTGCTCAACGACCTCTTCGGCGTCCAGGGGCGGGCCGGCTGCTCGTGTGCGGGCCCGTACGGCCACGAGCTCTTACACATCGACGGGCCCACCTCGCTCGCCTACGGCATGGCGGTGGAGCGCGGCTACGAAGGGGTGAAGCCCGGCTGGAGCCGCCTCAGCTTCCACTACGCCATCGACGAGGAGGAGTTCGCCTTCCTGCTCGACGCCGTGCTGTTCGTCGCCGACTACGGGGCCCGCTTCCTACCGCTGTACCGATTCGACTGGAGCACCGGGGCCTGGAGCCACCCGAACGATCCCCCCACGGAGACCGGCTTCGCCCCGGAGAGCTGGGTCGAGGTGCGGCGCAGCACGCGCAGCGCGGCGGAGGACCACCGCGACTACCTCCGGCGTGCCACGGAGCTGGCCGAGGGGCTCGAGCCGTACCACGACCACGACCCCGCCACCCCCGAGGACGTCGAGCGCTCCCTGGTGTTCTTCACGGCCGATCCGCCCGGCGCCTGAGGCGGCGGGCGGGGGCGGCTAGAACGTCCGCGGCGCGTAGGTCCCGTCGCCACCCGGCGCTCACGCGCCGCGCGCGCAGCCGGGTCCCGCGGCGGTCGCTTGAGGCACCGGCGCCCGGGCGGTAGCATGTTCCATGGAGACCTTCGATCGCGATGCCGCGCCACCCGAGGCGCACGCCCACGAGAGCGGGGCGCGGGGCGCGGGCGATGCGCCGCCCAGGCCGTCGAACCCCAACCTGATCTACAACAACGCGGAGAAGTGGCGCATCGGCCGTGGGATCCTGGAGCGCTACACGGGCACCTCGCCCGAGGACTTCCAGAAGCAGATCCTGCTGACGAACTTCGAGTACTACATGGAGCGCTTCGCGGTGTTGTGCAGCGACGCCGTGACCACCCGGGGCTCCGCCATGACCGCCACGCACAGCGCCGAGAAGGGCGTGTCGATCATCAACTTCTCGGTGGGCTCGCCGGTGGCGGCCATCATCATCGAGGTGCTGGCGACGGCCGACCCCAAGGCCACGCTGTTCCTCGGCATGGCCGGGGGCCTGCACCGGTCGCTGCAGGTGGGCGATTTCATCCTGCCCACGGCGGCCATCCGCGACGAGGGAGCCTCGCGGCATTTCATGCCGCCGCAGGTGCCGGCGCTGCCGACCTTCAAGGTGCAGAAGTTCGTCTCGCAGATCGTGATGGAGAAGGGGCTCGACTACCGCACCGGCGTGGTCCACACTACCGACTACCGCTTCTGGGAGTTCAACGCCTCGTTCAAGCAGCAACTCTACGACGAGCGCGCCCTGGCCATCGACATGGAGACGTCCACCCTGTTCTCCGTGGGCTTCGCCAGCAAGGTGCCCATCGGGGCGTTGCTGCTGGTGTCGGACCTGCCGCTGAGGCGCGAGGGGATCAAGACGCGAGACTCCGCCCGGGCGGTGTTCCGTGAGTTCACCGACCTGCACATCGAGGTCGGCATCGAGGCGATGAGCCAGATCGCGGAACGCGGGGAGAGCATCCGGCACTACCGCTGGTAGCGATGATTCTTCGGCGGGTGGTCGAGGCTCGGTGAAGCGCCTCATCACCGGCGGCGATGCCGGGTTCTTGCGCGGCATGGTGGCTTCGTGCGTAGCCTCTGTTCATGCCATCCCGTGAGAACGGAGGCTCTATGAAGCCCCGTGCGGTTCAAGGTGCTGCGCGGATCCCTGGGGTTGGGCGCAACGATCTCTAGAATCCGCTGGTCAACCTACGACCGGACGCGACAGCCCGGAGAGAGATCGTGCCTGATGTGCCCGGGAAATGTATTCGGTCCTGGGGGCTGGGTGCGGCTGATGCTGTCGGCGCTGCTCTTGGAGCGGCATCGTCAGCGCTCCGTGGAGGCGTGATCTTGCAGGGCTCTTCGGCTCTGTTAGCCGAGGTTCGTGAGCATCGTGGCGATGATCCGTTCTGCGGCCTGATCGATGTCGTAGTCGGGAGGTAGGTCGCGGACCAGGGGCGCAAGGTCCTCGCGGAAGCCTTGGTGGGTGAGCTTCTGTCGGAGGTTGGAGATCGCGCTCTTGGCGGTTAGGGCGTCGGGCTTGTAGGGTTCGAATGCGTTGAGGATCCGCGTTGGATCAAGGGCCAAGCGTTCCAGTGCGAGCCACAGGTCGAAGACGTCTCTGCCTTTTCGGCGTTGGTAGAGAGCGCGGATCTTCGTGGCGACGAGTTCCTCCACTTGGAACGTCGTCACGGTGGCGCTTCCGTTCCACCAACGGGAGCCCACATCGTGTGGAAGGTTTAGAAGGGGCAGCGCCGGCGTTCGCTCATTGGTCGTGATCTCGATCTTGATCTTGAGCGTGGTGCCGGATTGAGCCTGGGTGCGCCAGAACACTTTCGGCTGCTGGCCGATTCGAGTGCTCACGGTGAATCCGAGTTGCTGTCCTAGGTCGGTCAGTGCGCTGGTCACCGGTTCGATGCCGCCCGGTGTTCTTCGGACGTAGTCGAGGTCTTCGCTGTATCGGAGCGGGGTGTCGAGGTGAAGCTTGTGAAAGGCTGTGCCTCCGCGGAAGATGAGTTCGTCCTTGAGGTAGGGGTGGTTGGCGATCTCGCAGATGGCGCGTGACAGAAGGAGGTCCTGTTCAACTTGGTCGCGCGTTGGCCATGGCCGTTGGGTGGCCCACTCGGTGATGGCGTCGTAGGGGATCATGCTTCGGGCTCGATGTTCGTGTTGATGATCAGGGACCAGGCCTTGTCGATCGGCCCTTGTGCTGGTTCGCTGGCATCGAGTTTGCTCGGGGCGTGGCTGGCGTCGGCTGCCCAGGCTCGCAGGTCGTCTAGGTCGTCTCGGTCGGTGAATCGTGTCAGTAGCCAGCCGAGGCGTCGTGCTGCGGCGGCAGGGAAGTGGGGGCTTAGGTCCAAGACCTTCTGGAGGGACAGCTTGGGCTGTTCGGCGAGCTCGATGAGGATGGTGGCTGCCGCATCTATGCCGCCTGCAATGCGTGGTGCGTCGCATAGATCCAGTGCTGTGGCTTCGATGGAAGCGATGCGGGCGGTTCCGGAGCGCGTTTGCTTTTCGATGACGGGGATCAGGGGTAAGCGTGAGCGGCTGGCGAAGTGGAAGCGGGTGCGGCCGATCTTTCGGTCTCGGACGGTCTGTGCAACCGCGACTTGGAACTGCTGGGGGGCGTGGTGGCTGGCGCCGTGGATGGCGGCGGCGGATAGCCAGCCCACGTAGTACTGGATCCCGAGGTGGTTCATCAAAGGATCGATGATCTCGATGCCTTCGGGAGCGCCCCAGAGGCGGTACTCGGGGGGAACGGCGATCCAGAGTCCGGCGGCGGCTGTGACCCAGTGGCCTCTCTTGGCGGGTGCGTGGAGTCGCTTCCTTACCTGGTCTTGGGGCACGCCGAGGAGTTGCGCGATTTCCTCGGTCGTCATGCTGCTTACGCCGCGCGACAGCGCCCAGTCTGCCAAGTCGCTGGCCTTGGGTGGGTTCTCGCCCGCGTTCCTCGTTCGCTCCATATTGCAAATTGTCCCGGAAATCGGGACGTTTTGCAAATCTGCGCTAGCGGCTCTTTGGCGGTTCGCGTACGGCGCGCTTGCTCGGAGCCTGAGCGGCGTGCCGGGGAGCGCCCCAAGGATGGCCCTGGGAATTACTCCCGGGCACGAGGAGGCATGTGTGGAGTTGCGGTGCTGGAAGGGGATGACCTCGATGGGTTCGACTGTACGGGCGGTGACCCTTGCGGAGTGCAGCGATTCAGGAGGTATGGCTAGTCTCATTCGAGCAGCCAGCTAGCACTCGCGCTTCTTCCTTGAGAGTTCACGGCTCGATGCCATTGGCGGAAGAATGTTCGCAGGACTACTGTGCAGGACGCAAAAACTAAGCAATTGGCGCTACCGCTGGTGAGTGATCATTCATCGGTGGGTGATCAAGGCTTGGTGAGCTGCCCTGCGGCCGGCGATGAAGTCGGCGCTCTGGTGCGGCTTGGTGGTTTGGCGCCCAACCTCTGTTCTCCGGTCCCGTGGGTTTGGAGTCCCCATCGAACCCAGGACGGTTCAGAAGTAGAGCGTGACCGTTGCCCCTTGCGGCCGTCGTGCTGGGTCGGTGAGCGTGCGCCATGGGCGCTAGGCCCGGTAAGGCGGCCGTCTGGTGCGGGAGCCGTCCCGCTTCGCTTGAACGGCGTGCGCTCGGGCGCGCGCATCCCGGAAGCCACGAGGTGTCACAGCGAGGCGCGGTTCTCGGCGCGAGCGTTCATCGTTCCCGATCCGCGGCGCTGCGCGCGGAGCGCCCCCGAGGACTTCGCGGCGTACATGGCGCGGTCGGCGACGGCGAGCATGGCCTCGATGGTGATGCCATCGACCGGGTAGTGGGCCACACCGAAGCTGGCCCTGGATGATGATGGGCATGCCGTCGATGATGGGTGGCTGCGCGAGACTCCTGCGGTAGACCCTGACGATCCGCGCGCTCTCCTGGTACGTTACGTTGTTCACCAGCACCACGAACTCGTCGCCGCCGAGGCGGGCAAGCAGGTCGCTTTCGCGTGTCAGTCGACGAAGTCGGGCTCCCACGCGGGCCAACACCACGTCTCCCACCGCGTGGCCGTGCCGGTCGTTGATGCCCTTGAATTTGTCGATGTCGAGGTAGATGAGTGCGGGATGCCAGGCGTGCCGCTTGGCGAGCGCGAGCATGTGAGAGGCCTCGAGCATGAAATAGCTTCGATTGGAGAGCCCCGTGAGGGCATCGCTGTTGGCGCGAACCAGCAGGTCGGCCTCGCGCGCCTTCTGGCGGGTGATGTCGCGCCGAGTGATGAGAGCCCCCTGGTGCCCTTGGGTCAGGGGTGTCGCGCTCAGGAGGAACCAGCGAGCTTCGGCATTGTGCCCCTCGTTGTACTCGACCTCGAAGCCGGGCAGCCGGCCCCGGAGGACGTGGCCGATCCCTTCCAGGATCCGGCCCATGTCGCTCTCGGAGACACCATTCACCGACCGCAAGCGCCTCCCCGATCGGGCGACCGACGAAGTCGTGCGGCCCGCTTTGATCGGTCCGAGAGTCGTCCTGCCAGGCGGTGTTGGTCGCGACGATGACGCCGTCACCGCTCAGGATGGCGATCTGCTCCGTCATGGCGTTCAGCGCATCCTGCAGAGAGACGTGGTCCTGCTTCATGAATCCGGTGCTCCTCACAACTCGTTGGAAGCCTGCGCGCGTGGGTCCGTTCGGCCCGAGGCTGGCCATGCCCGTCGGACCGAGGGCGAGGCCTCATGAAATGCTCCCCTGTCCGCGTGCGCGTGGCCGCCTACGCTCCGCGAGATGGCGTGACCCTGCCCTGTGACCCCCCAAGGGCGGAAGCGCCCCGCCATCCGAGACAATCGGTGGACCCGCGGTCGTTCTCGGAGGGGATCGAGCAGGCCGTGCCGTCGCGCATTACGCGAGCCCACTTCGCCAGCTAGCGCCTCACCTCGGGGCGGGTAGGTGCCGCGAGCACCGTATCGGTGGGGCTGTGACCCTGTCCGGGACCCTTCCGCCGGGCCGCTCGCAGGCGCGTGGGCGGTCGAGCCGACATTGGAGCGACCCCGAGCCGAGTGGGAGGACTCTGCTGGGGGTCGCAGGGGATGGGAGGCGTCCCGGTCGGCTACACGCGCCGGTCCGGGAAGAAGGAGCGAACGATCAGTGGGAGGGCACCGATGCAAAGGAAATCCTGGATGATGCCCCCCGGAGGCGGTCGAGTTGCGGCGACGGTGCGCATTGCGCCGGAGTCGTCCATGCTCTTCGCCTCTCCAGTGCTGCGAACCCGAACGGCCGTCGCAGGGATGTCGTACGCGTCCTGCGAGAACGGCGGCCGTTTGCAGAGCGCCTCCGCTGGGTCCATGCGCATCGTCGGCGGGTCGTTACCCCCGCCTGCCCGGCTGCTCGTCGTTCAGGCTAGACGGGCGAGCAGACGGCGGACCAGAGGCTGGGTAACCACCCGGGATGGGGTCGTGACCTCAGTGCCGAAGGCGAGGTCGCCACGGAATACTGAGGGACGGAGGCGAACCCGCCTCCAATCTCTGAGGCAAGGGCAGGAGAACCCCCATGTCAAGGTGCAAGAGAAGCGACGAGCTCGAGGTGCATCACAAGCGGCGAGGCAAGGGCAATCACCTGAGCAACGCAACGGTGTTGTGTCGGCCCTGCCTCGAGAAGACGCCTGCCTATGGCATGCCGGGCCCTAACCCCGAGCCCTTCACGGAGGCGACGAGGCAGCAGGCGCTTGGGCGGGCCGGGAATCGGTGCCAATGCACCAGCTCACGTGATTGCCACTAGCTAGACGCGACCGGGAGTCCGCTCAGGCATCGCGAGACGATTGGCTGAAGCGTACGCGGCGGGCACGATGATCGATGCGGCCCCCGGTTTGACCTCGGCATCCAGAGGCGTGTGACCGATCGGCTCGCCGTCCACCTGCACCTCCAGCGGGGGCGTGGCATCGACGCGGATATGCGACGCCGAGAAGGTGGCGATGCCTCGATCGTTCTTGATCCGCCGGGTGAACACTTGGTACGCCAACCGGGCCACGCCGCCGGCGGTCTTGGCAGACACCACGGCGAGGTCGATCGTGCCGTCGTGTGGGCTGACGGCGCGACCGAAGTCGATGCCGAGGCTGGGGAAGGCGCCGATATTGAAGATCATGACCGTGTGCGCACGAAACGAATGCCGCACCCCGTCGACCTCCACGTCGACGCGTGAGCGCCTCAACGCGAAGAGGTTCTTCACCCCGGACACCACGTACGCGAACCTCCCCAGTCTGTTCTTGAGGATTCGGGTCGTATCCCCTATGAGTTGTGCGTCCCAACCCGCCCCCGCCACCAACGCGAAGTAGCGATCCTGCTCCGGTAGGTAACCGACATCCAGGGGCACGGCCACACCGGCAAGGGCCGTCTCGAGGGCCTCCTCCGGGTGGAGGCTGATACCGAAGGCCCGGGCCAGCAGATTGGCCGTCCCCCCGGGGATCATCGCGAGCGGGATCGCGCGCTCGTTCACGATCAGCCCGCTCATGGCCTCCATGATGGTGCCATCGCCGCCCGCTGCGATCACCAGGCGGGCCGCGGTGTCGCGACTCCAACGAAAGGCGTCGCCTTTCTGCTGCGTCTCGCGCACCTCGTAGTCTGCGCCCGTTCGCCCGAGTCCCGCCTCGAGGACCTGGCGCGAGGCCTCATGCCCGCCCCCGGCCACCGGGTTGACGATGACCAGGACACCGCTTGCTTCGCTCACGATGACCACCGCCATCCGACGCACCGTCCGCGCGGCCCCGGACGAAGCGGCGCGTTTGTCACTTGGGCTGTCAGGCCACGACGAGCCGCATGATCTCCTGCAGCTGATCGCGAGCCGTCGACGGCTCGGAAATCTCGCTTGCGCTCCGCGCTCTGGAGAGCTCGACCACCGCCTCGTCGTACACGATCCAGAACGCATCATCGCCGTCCAGGTTCAGGGTGCGAAGCGCCAGGCTCAGCGGTCCCAGCCTCGCGGCGACCGCGCCGCACAGGGAAGCGGACAAGGGGTCCATCAGGCGCGCCGACCTTGGAACACGCGCACCAGAAGGAGCGCGACCGCGACGATCAGGAGGACGTGGATGACGCCGCCCAGGGTGGTCGACGTCACGAGCCCCAGAACCCACAGGACGATCAGGACGACCGCGATCCCTACCAGCATGGTGGTTCTCCTCGCTCGCGCCGGGGCGCGCCAGAATTCCTGTTCTGTATCTTGCCTGCCTTGACGACGCCCGCCTCGTGAGGCGGCAGCACCGCTCGCCGCAGCCATGACGTGCGTGGCCGGGGTCAGGTTCAGGATACGAGCCTCGCACGGGTGCGGGCAGGTGTCGGTGCACCCTCCGGGTAGGGGTCATGAGCTTGCTCTTTGCCGGGGCACACGGCCGGGGGGCAGTGCCTCGGTGCCTTATGATACGGCTCATGACGGATCATGGACCCGCGCTTCCCCCCCACAGCGACCGTGCTGAGACCGGTATCGGTGGGCTCGACGCCGTTCTCGAGGGGGGCCTTCCGCGCGATTGGATCTACCTCGTGCAGGGTGCGCCCGGCACGGGCAAGACCACCTTGGGCCTGCAGTTCCTGCTCGAGGGGGTTCGCCTGGGCGAACGGGTGCTGTATGTGACGTTGTCGCACACCGAACGCGAGCTTCGGGGCATCGCCCATTCCCATGGCTGGTCGCTCGACGACGTTCCGCTCTACGAGTTCTCGGCGCGCGAGGCCGCCGACCGTCTGTCGGTCGACCAGACCGTGTTCTACACGGACGAGGTGGAGCTCGGCGAGACCATCGACGCCATCCTGGCTGCCGTGGCTGAGCTCCGGCCGGAGCGGCTGGTGCTCGATCCGGTGGAGCAGATCCGTCGGCTCACAGCCAGCCGGCTCAGGTACCGTAGGCAGCTCCTGGTGCTCAAGCAGGCCCTCACCGATATCCCGTGCACGAGCTTGTTCCTGACCGGCCCCTCAGGACAGGGCGAGTCCGAGCTCGAGGGCCTGGTCCACGGCATCATCGAGCTCCACCGGTGGTCTCCGGCGTACGGTGGTACGAGCCGGCAGCTCGAGGTCGTCAAGGTGCGCGGTATGCACTTCCAGGAGGGGTACCACAGCTTCCGCATCCGAACGGGTGGGCTGGATGTGCATCCGCGCCTCGACACCTCGGCGGCGACCGAACCTACCAGCCGCCATCCGTTGGCGAGCGGCGTCACGGAGATCGACACCCTCCTGGGCGGTGGGCTATCGGGAGGCACCGCCTGCCTCATCATCGGGCCGACCGGGAGCGGCAAGAGCTCCATCGCCGCGCTCTACGCCTTCGCCGCGGCCAGGCGGGGGGACGCCTCGGCGATCTTCCTCTTCGACGAACGCCCGGAGAGTCTCCTGCACCGGGCCGAAGGCCTGGCCATGGACATCCGGCCGCACGTCGATGCCGGTCTCGTGCACCTGCAAAGGGTCAACACGGGTGAGCTGTCCCCCGGAGAGTTCGCCCACAGGGTGCGTCAGGCCGTGGCGGAAGACGGCGTCAAGGTCGTGGTGATCGACAGCCTGACCGGATACCTCAACGCCATGCAGCAGGAGACCCTGCTCGTCACCCAGATGCACGAGCTCCTCGCCTACCTGAGCCAGCGCGGCGTGCTGACGATTCTGGTCATGGCGCAGGGCGGGATGTTGGGCAACGAGGCGATCATCCCGCTCGACATCAGCTACCTGGCCGATTCCGTGCTGCTTCTCCGGCAGTTCGAGACCGAGGGTCGCCTCAGGCGAGCGATCTCCGTCATCAAGAAGCGCGACGGTGCTCACGAGTCGACGATCAGGGAGATGCAAATGACTTCCGGGGGCATCCGCGTGGGCGAGCCCCTCATAGGATTCAGGAACGTGCTGACCGGGAACCCGATCCTCGCGTCCCGTTCGCACGCGGCTCCCTCGAGGCTGGCAAGCGTCGACGCAGCCAATGAGATGGAGCCCGGACCGGCCGATGCCGGCCACGATGAGTTCTGACGCGCAGGAGTCGCGGATTCTCGTGTTCGCCCCGCTGGGCAGGGACACCGGCCTCTTGTGCGACGCCCTTTCGCGCGCGGGCCTCGTGACCGCGCCGTGCGAGGACGCTGGCGAGCTCCACCGAAGGCTGGGGGAGGGTGCGGCGGCCGCGGTGCTGTCTGGGGAGGCCCTCACGGCGCGGACCAAGGACATCCTGCGAAGCGCGAACGAGACGCAAATGACCTGGTCGGACCTACCGGTCGTCCTGCTGGTCGACCCACCCTGGCGCGGCCCCGACGCGCTGGTCGACGACGGCAACACCACGGTGCTGTTCCGTCCCGTTCACCCCTCCAGCCTCGTCACCGTGGTGCGTTCGGCGCTCAGGGCGCGGCGACGGCAGCTGCAGGTGCGCGACCTGCTGGAGCGGCAGGAGCGCGCCGCACACGATCTCGAGCGACGGGTGGCCGAGCGCACGACCGAGCTCCAGGCTTCACACGATGCCGTCGTCGCCGAGAAGGTGCAGGTTGCGGCGATCTTGGATAGCATCTCCGATGGCTTCGCGGCGATCGACCGCGATGATCGGTTGACGTTTCTGAACCCGAGAGGGGAGGAGTTGATCGGTCACCTGACGGGAAGGGCGCCGTCGGAGCTGATCGGCCTGTCGGTGTGGGACATCTTCCCGGGCGGACGGGACAGCCCTCTCGCGGCTCGTTACCGTGAGGCCACGGCGGGTCGCGATCCCGTGACCCTCGAGACCCAGGTGCCCTCCCTGGGCGTGTGGCTCCAGGTACGGGCGTACTCGGGGGCCGACGGCGTGACGGTCTACGCGGAGGACATCACCGAGCGCAAGCGAAGCGAAGAGGAACTGATGCGGGCCGTGCAGGAGGTGATGACCGACACCGCCTGGTTCAGCCGGTCGCTGTTGGAGAAGATCGCGCAGATCAGGGGGAGGGCGCGTGGGGGCCATGTGAGTGATGCGGCCGTGGCCGAACTCACCAATCGCGAGCGCCAGGTCCTGGAGCGCATGGCGTCGGGTCGCGACAACCGCGCCATCGCGGACGAGCTCGGGATCAAGGAGCAGACCGTCAGGAACTACATCACCAGCGTCTACGAGAAACTGGGGCTCCATTCGCGCGCCGATGCCATCGTGTGGGCCCGCGAGCGAGGCCTGACCGGATACTGAGTTCGGCCGACCGACGTGCCCCTACGCCTGTTGCGTGGTGCGCCGTTCGCCGACGTCGCCCTCCACCGTTCGCCGCCCCTCGCGTCCGATGTCCGCCGTGTGCCGCGCATCGCGGAACGTGATGAGGCGGCGCTGCTGCTCGTCCCACAGGGTCAGCGCGGCCGTCTTCAGGCTCGCGCGCACGCTGAGCCTGGCGACCTGCTGAAGGAGCGGATTCTCGTCGTGGCAGCGTTGCAGGTTGTAGTTGGGGATGCGGGGGCTGAGGTGATGGATGTGGTGGAAGCCGATATTGCCGGTGAACCATTGCAGGACCCGGGGGAGCTCGTAGTAGGAGCTGCCGTGCATGGCGGCGAGCGTGTAGTCCCATTGGGGCGTGTGTTCCCAGTAGGTGCGCTCGAACTGGTGCTGCACGTAGAAGAGCCAGGTTCCGATGCTCGATGCGATGACCATCACGGGCAGGCCGATCATCAGGACCCCTAGAGGACCGAGGAGGACCGAGGCGGCGCCCAGCAGGGCGAGGATCGCCAGGTCGGTCCACCACACGGAGGCCGTCTCACCGGTTCGCCAGCTCGCATCGCCCTTGAGGGGGAAGCGCTGTAGCACGATGAAGTTGATGGGCGGTGCGATCGCGAACAGGAAGAAGGGGTGGCGGAACACCCGGTAGACCAGGCGCTTCCACCAGGGTGCAGCTGCGTACTCCTGCACGGTCATCGTCCACACGTCGCCGATGCCGCGCTCCTCGAGCTCGGCGTGGTGGGCGTGATGGATGGAGTGGGTCTTGCGCCAGAACTTGTAGGGCACCATCGTCAGCACGCCACTCAGCGAGCCGAGGATGTCGTTGGCCCGTCTGGACCGGAAGAAGGAACCGTGCCCGCAGTCGTGCTGGATGATGAAGATGCGGACCACGAAGCCGGCGGCGGGAACTGCCAGCAGCAGCGTGAGCCAGTAACCCACGCCCAGCGAGAGGACCATCAGGCCCACCGTCAGGAACAGGCCGCCGAAGGAGTTCACGATCTGCCAGGTGCTCTTCCTCAGGTCGGGCTGCTGGTACTTGCGGACGAGTTGTTGCCAACCCGCGAAGTCGGATGCGGACACCGAGTTCTTGTCCATGGAACTTCCTTCCGGGGCCTCCCTGCATCACCGCTTATGGGTGGCCAGCGCCGCCTCGCCCAACGCGTCCTGGTCGAGCAACACGATGCTCCGGTAGCCTGGGCGGATCAGCCCGTCCTCCTTGAGCCCGGTGATGATCTTGGAGACGGTCTCGCGTGTGCTCGCGGCGCCCTCCGCGATGAGCTCGTGCGTGACGTTCAGGAAGACCCGCCCGCTGGCATCGATGCCCGCCAGGGCGGTATGGGAGAGCAGAAGAAGGTAGTGCGCCACGCGGGCGCGCAGGTTGCCCGTCTGCAGGTGGTATTCGTAGTCGATCAATCTTCGCATCTGGTCCGACAGGGAGTGCGCGATGGGTACGAGTTGTCCAGCCTCGATCCGCTCCGGGTCGATGGCATCGAGGCTCACCTTCGTCAGCGCTTCGGCGACCTCGCTGCGTTCGCCCGCCGTGAGTGCCTCCTCCCCGAAGAAGTCCCCTGGCAAGGCGTGACGGACGGTCAACGTGCGGCCCTCGGGGGTGATGCGCGTCATCCGGATGAGGCCGTCTCGGACGCGGAACACAGAACGCGCGGGATCGCCGTTCAGGTAGAGCGTCTCGTGACGCTCAAGGCGGATCGTCAGGCCGAACGGGTCCGCCGGGCGTTCCGCCCGCCCCGCTCGGGTGTGGTTGATCCTTTCGGGTCCGCCGCGAGGGCCCGGCGTCGACCCCCGAGCCAGGTCGCCGAGCGGAAGGAGCTCAGCCATCATGGATCCGCCTCCAACGGTAGATCCGAAGCCGCATGCGACGGCCCCGGCGCGGAGCCACGGTCGTGCGCGCTGGCGGTAGGCCGGAGACCGCGGCCTGGCTCCCGTGGCCCCGCGTGACGCTCGCACCCGCCGTCGCCGCGCGCGCGGCGTTCTGACCGACGGCCCCGGGCAGGGGGAACGTCATGGCATGACCAGATTCATGATGCGCTGGAGCACATCGCGCGAGAAGAATCGCGTCTTGGCCTCGGTCATGTGGCGGGCCTGCGCAACGAGAATCACCGCTTCACGGTACAAGACCCCGAACGTGTCGGGGTGGCTCTGCAGCTCCCTGTAGCGCGGTCTCAACTTGTCCGCGATCTGTTGACTCAGGGCGATCGCTTCCTGGTCCATCGCTCCACACTCCTCGCTTCGGATGACGCTCCGGGAGCCGCCGACGTGCCCGTGGCCCGTGCCCCACCTTGGCGCGACATCATGCGCGTCGACGCTGCAGCGGGTGCACCAACGGCAGCCCGGCCGCGATGATGAGGATGTAGACGGGCCAACCCGGCGCGCGTCCCGTCGAGCATGCCTTGCCCCCAGAGGGGCACACCGATGGTGGCCGACGTGGCGAGCATGCGCGCCTCTCTCCGGCGAACCCCTCGCGCGGGCAGTGCCCGAGGCCCCCCTAGACTGGATCGGGGGCCACGGCAACGGGCCTTCCCACGCTTGACCAGGCGCCCCCCACAACCCATCCTAGGGGGGTGGCCCGGCCCCCGGCAGAGGCTCGTACCCCGGCCCTGGTGAGGCAGTCGCCCTACGCAGGGTTCGCGGAGGGGCCCGCTTGGGCCGCCCCGGTTGCCCGTGGCACGCCTCACCGCGCCCGCTCCACCTCGACCGGTCCGAGCGGCCCCACGCAGATCACGCGCGGGCATCGCGCTGCCCCATCCGGACCGTCACCGAATGGGTACCCCCATCGTCGCGCAGGGGCACGCGATGGGTCGGCAGCGTGCGGCCGTCGAGGAGCACCTCCTCCACGCCGCGGGCGCAGTGGCGGGGGTTCTCGACATGGATCTCGTAGGAGCTCGAGCCGTATCGGTAGTCCACCTCGAACGCGCCCCAGCCGTTGGGGATGCATGGTTGGATGTCGAGTGCGTCGCCGTGGCGGTGTAGGCCGAGGATCGCCTCGATCCCCAAGCGGTACATCCAGGCGGCCGAGCCGGTATACCAGGTCCATCCACCGCGGCCGAGGTGCGGTGCGATTCCGTACACGTCCGCGGCGATGACGTAGGGCTCTACCTTGTACCGTTGGACCGCCCCCGGCGTGTCGGTATGCCGCAGCGGGTTGAGGAGGTCGAACAGGCGGTGGGCGCTGTCGCCGTTGCCGAGCTCCGCGAAGGCCCAGGCGGCCCAGATCGCCGCGTGCGTGTACTGGCCTCCGTTCTCGCGGATGCCGGGTAGGTAGCCCTTGATGTAGCCGGGGTCCTTCGGGCCGCGGTCGAACGGCGGTGCGAGCAGCAACACGATGCCGTCAGCCATGCGGACCAGGTGCTCGTCCAGCGATGCCATCGCCCACTGTGAACGCTGGGGATCGGCCGCCCCGGAGAGCACCGACCAGGACTGGGCGATGGAGTCGATCCTCGCCTCGTCGCCGCGGTGCGAACCGAGCGGGGTGCCGTCGTCGAAGAAGGCACGCAGGTACCAGTCACCGTCCCACGCGTGGTTCTCGACGGCCGCGCGGTAGTCCTCCGCCTGGCGCCGATAGCGGTCGGCGCGGGCCTTGTCGGCGCGTGCGTCGCACCAGGGTGCGAAGCGTCGCAGAGTGGCGACGAGGAACCACGCGAGCCACACGCTTTCCCCGGTACCGCCGATCCCTACCCGGTTCATGCCGTCGTTCCAATCGCCTCCGCCCATGAGCGGCAGGCCGTGTCGACCCACGGTGCAGGCCCGGTCCAGCGCCCGGCAGGCATGCTCGTAGAGCGAGAACGTCTCCTCGGTCTCGGCGGCCCGGTCGTATCGGTCGTGTTCCTCCGGCTCCAGCGGCGGGGCGCTCAAGAACGGGAGGCGCTCGTCCAGGACGGCGCTGTCACCCGTGTGATCGATGTAGTGGTCGATCGCGAACGGCAGCCAGGCCAGGTCGTCGGAGATGCGGGTTCGGACGCCGCGGTTTCCCCCCGGGTGCCACCAGTGCAGGACGTCGCCCTCCTCGAACTGATGTCGCGCCGCGACCAGGAGCTGAGCACGCGTCAGCTCGGGGGCGGCGTGCATCACCGCCATGACGTCCTGCAACTGGTCGCGGAAGCCGAACGCGCCGCCGCCTTGGTAGAAGGCCGCGCGGCCCCACAGCCGGCAGGCGAGCGTCTGGTACGGGAGCCAGCGATTGAGCATGATATCCATCGCGGGATCGGGCGTGCGCACGCGGATGGCGCCGAGCCTGTCGTCCCACTCGCGTTGCAGCGCCGCTCCGGCGGCGTCGATCCGGGCGGGATCACGGTAGCGACGGATCAGATCCCGGGCCGCGGGGAGGTCGGCACCGGCGCCCAACAGGAAGAACACCTCTTCGGTGCCGTTGGCCGGGAGGTCGACGTGGATCTGCAGTGCGGCGCAGGGATCGCGCCCCGCTTCCACGCGCCCGGACAGCCCGACCCGCGTCAGCGCGGCCGGTCGGCGCACGCTTCCCTCCCGACCGAGGAACTCCTCTCGGTCCGTGGTGAGTCCGTGCGGGACACGGCTGGCGACGAGGAACGCCACCTGGGAAGGGTAGGAGGGATGGTACGGATTGCGGGCCAGCAGCGCCTCGAGGTCGCCGTCGTACTCGGGGATCACGAAGGCCTGCGCGCCCTCGCGGGTACTGCCCAGCACCCATTCGGCGTAGTAGGTGACGGTGAACCGGCGCGGGCGTCGTAGGAGGTTCTCGATCCGGAGCCGCACCACCTTCAGTGACGCGTCGGTCGGGACGAAGTACTCCAGATGCTGATCGAGGCCGTGGCTGCGGTGGTCGAAGCGCGTGGAGCCGGCCGTGTGGTGCACGTGGTAGGGCGCACCGTCGGGAATCGGCTGGGGTGTAGGGGTCCACACGGCGGCCGTTTCCTCGTCGCGCAGGTAGAGGACCTCTCCGCTGGGATCGGTCACCGGATCGTTGGACCAGGGCGTGAGGTGGTTCTCTCCGCTGTCGACGGCCCAACTGGTGGTCGATCCGGACTCGCTCACGAGGCACCCGAATTCGGGATTGGCGAGGACGTTGATCCATGGCGCCGGCGTCGGGGTCCCGTCCTGTACGATCCGGTACTCGAGGTCGCCCTCGGTGAACCCCCCAAGGCCGTTGTCGAAGTGCAGGGCCGCGGTGCTCAGCGGCGGCAGCTCCGCTTCGGCCGGATCCGTGATGCTGCGGGTGGCCATCATCGTCGGCAGACGCTTCTCGAAGCGGTCGCGGGCCAGGGCCAAGGCGCCCTCGAGTGGCACGCCGGCACCCACCACCACGCGCGCCACCGTCAGGAGCAGGGTCCTCTGCGCCTCGTCCAAGCCGCTGGATCCCAGCACGAAGATGCCGGCGGGCTGGTCGAGCCAGGCGTCGTTGCCGCTGGTGTGGACGAGGGCCCTGAGAAGACCCTGCGCCGTCTGCCGGTAGCCGTCGTCCTGCTCGTTGAGCAGCACCAGCTCCGTCGCGAGCCCCTGTTCGCGCCAGTACCGATGCGCCTTGAGCAGCAGGGCGACGAGGTCCATGTCTTCGGACTCCCGCACGCGGACGAGGACCATGGGGTGGTCGCCGGGGATCCCGTGGCCCCACAGGGCCTGCTGACCAAGGTGATTCTCGCCCAGGATCCGGACCGGGGCGCGCATCGAAACACCCTGATAGAAGAGGTGGGAGCGGAGGCGTTCGATGGTCCACCACTCGTCTCCTTCGAGCTCGAGCTGTTCGAGGACCGTCGCCTGGTGCGTGCGGGCGTCGCGGAACGCCGCTTCGATCGCTTCCCAGCCGTCGAAGCGTTGTGCGACCGCGAGCAACGCGGGCTCATCGTTCCCTGCCAGGGTGAGGAAGGCGAGGCGAACCGTGGCGCCGGGCCGGATGACGAGGGACGTTCGAAGGGCGTACGCGGGGTCGAGAACCGCGCCGCTGGTTCCGGACAGCGTGTCGGCCCGGAGACCCGCAGGATGCGCCGCGCTGCCGTGCCGGCCGAGGAAGCGGGAGCGGTCGCTCTCGTACTCCACGTCCGCGGGTCGGCCGGCCTCCACGACCAGCCGGTGCAACATCAGGTGGGCGCTCTCGTTCTGGCCCCTCGGCCGGCGGCGGAACAGTAGACCGTGCACCTCAGGGAGCCAGCGGCTCTCGATGAACAGGCCACCGAAGGCGGGGTGGCGCAGGTCGGCGTCGTGCGGTGCGAGCACCACTTCTCCGTAGCTCGTGATGGCCAGGCGCCGGGTGCCCTCCCCCTGGTTCGTGATGGCAAGCCGGCGGATCTCCACGTCCTGGTTGGGGGCCACGGTCACGTCGAGATGCGTGACGATTCCGTCGACACGGCGCGTGAACTCCGCGGCGTGCGGATAGAACGACACGGTCTCGTCGTGGCCGTCCACGCCCGTTGGCTGCCGCGTCGCGGACCAGAGGCCCCCCGACTCGAGGTCCTGCAGGTACGTCCACGCCCCGCGCGCGTCGCGCGTCGCGTCGGCCCGCCACCGGGTGAGATCCAGTCCCGCCCATCGGGCGCCTCCGCCTCCGGCGTTGCTGACGAAGACGGTGTAGCGGCCGTTGGAGAGGACGTTCACGAGTGGCACGGGGGTGCGATGCGGGACTCGTCGGGGAGCCACGTGCGTCGTCTCGGTGGCAGGACGCCGCGTGGCGGGTCTCGCGTCGCCTCGTTCCTGCTCGAGCGCCGGCGCGCCGGAGGCTTCCTCGTACAGGAGGATCTCGGAGCTCCGCACCCGTACGTCGGCATGGAAGCGATCGACGAACCTCGGTCCATCGAGGACGGTGCAGAGGCCGAGCAGCGACATCCCGTGGTGATGCGCCATGAAGGAACGGACCACCACGTTCTGGCGGCCCAGCGGCAGGTGTGCGGGGGTGTAGTCGATGGCCTCATAGAAGCCGTAGCGTCCGATGCCGCCGGCGTCCGCGAGCCGCTCGAGGTTGTCAAGGGACTCCTGCGGCGCGAACGGCAACGCCATCAGGGTCGCGTAGGGTGCGATGACGCGCGCGTCGGTCTCCGTGCGCGAGATGGCGAGGTCGGGCACGCCGAACGCCTGGTATTGGTAGTTGCCATGCACGTCGGTCCGGGCAAAGCCGGACTCCGACATGCCCCACGGGATGGCATGTGCCGAGCCGAAGGCGATCTGGCGCCGCACGGCCGCACGGCTCGCCTTGCCCAGAAGACTATCGGGCGGCGTCCGCAACATGAGCGACGGCATCAGGTACTCGAACATGGTGCCGCTCCACGACTGCAGCACCCGCTGCCCTCCAGCGAGCGCGAACGGCCGGCCCAGGTGGACCCAGTGTTCCTGGCGCACGCGCCCCAGCGCGATGGCCAGGAAGCTGCCGATCCTTGCCTCGGAGGCGAGCAGGTCGTAGGCGTGCTCGTCCGGACGGCCCGTGTCCACCTCGAAGCCGATGCGGAAGACCTTGCGTCGCGCGTCGTAGAGCGTCTCGAAGTCCGCCTCCTGGAGGTAGCGCTCCGTCTCGTCTGCGACGTTCTGAACGGCGTTGCGGACGTCGGCGAGCGCCGTGCCGGCCGCGACGACGGCTCGGCGCAGGAGCACGTCGGTTCCCGCGTCCCCTGCGCCCTCCTGGGCCCCGGCGCGCTCGGGCGCGCTCCCTAGGGACTCGAGGACGCGAGCGTAGATGTCATCGAGCTCGGCGAAGGTCGGCGAGGACGGCCACGCGGGGGCGGGAGCGTCGAACCGGGCCGTACGGGTCCCCGGCGCCAGCCACGGGAGGAACACGTCGCGTTCGCGTTGCATGCTCTCTGCGTGGCCGTGCAGGCGTCCAGACCAGGTCGCGAGCTCGGTGAGGACGTCCCGGTCGATATTGGGCGCGGTTGTCCGCAGGAACTCCAGCATCCGCGCGTCCAGGGTCGGCAGGTCCTCGGCGAGGAGCTCGTCGATGGTGTCCGACCAGCGCTCGGGTGCGTCCCCCAGCGCCTCGATCCTCGCGCGCGCGACGGCAAGACCGGCCTCGATCGCGGATGTGTCGCCCGAGAGCGAGCGGGCGTTCTCTTCCAGCAGGTCCAGCAGGACCAGTACGCCACCCCAAGACGAGCGGTCCACGGGCCGCCGCTCGAGGATCTCCAGGCAGCCGTGCTTCACCGTGACCAGGCAGGCCAAGAAGTTGCCGCTGTCCACGAAGGACACGTACCTCGGAAGGAGCGCCTGCAGCGTCTGCGTCTCGTACCAGTTCAGCAGGTGCCCGCGCGACCGTTCGAGCGTTGCGATCGTGGCGAAGGTGTTGCCGACCCGATGAAGGGCCGTGCGCGCGTCGAGGAAGCCCAGGTCGTGCGCCGCCAGCGTGGACGTCAGCAACAGCCCGATGTTGGTGGGCGACGTGCGGTGCGCGATCGCTCCGCGCGGGGCCTCCTGGAAGTGGTCCGGGGGTAGCCAGTGGTCGCCCGGTCCGACGAACTGCTCGAAGAAGAACCAGGTTCGCCGGGCAACGGTCGTGAGCCAGCGCCTCTGGTCGCCGCTGAGGGCCGGCTCCGCACGCTCGACGGTGCGCCCCGATCGGTACGCGATGGCTGGGGATGCCAACCACGCCAGGAGGAACGGCGCCGCGACCGGCAGCGCCTCGGGTCGACTCCAACCCACGAGGGTGGCCAGTGCAACGGACGACAGCGGCGCGAGCGCCATCTCGCGCCACGTGGCCCGAGGTCCGTCCTGCAGCTCGATGTCCCGCGCGGTCCGAGCCGCGTCGTGCCACGACAGCAGGTGGTCTCGCGACACGACCAGGCGCCACAGCGTGCTCCCGATCGCGGCGATCGAGACGCTGGCCGTGGTCGGAAGGAAGGTGAGGTCGGCGAGCCAGCGGCGCGCTTCGCGCACCCAGCTCGACGGGCCCCGTTCCTGCCGTCGGATCGAGCGGGTCAGCCGCGTGAGGCGGCCCAGGAGGAACGGGACCGCGGATACGCTCAGCGCGAGCAGGGTCCACGCCCACGTGGGTCCGGGCACAACGGTCCAGACCAGAGCGAGCGTTGCCGCAAGCGATATCGTCGACAGGCTGCGAACGAGGTTCTGGAGGATCAACCAGCGCGTCAGCCAGGTCAGGGGGTTGGCGTCGCGCCCACCGCCTGGTGCGGGGACGCGTCGGCCCAGCCACGGCAGCAACTGCCAGTCGCCTCGCACCCACCGGTGGAGGCGACGCACGTAGGAGAGGTAGGTGGCGGGGTAGTTCTCCAGGACGACCACGTCGCTCACGAGGGCAGCGCGCCCCAGCCCGCCTTCGAACAGGTCGTGGCTCAGGATGGCGTTCTCCGGCACCTTGCCGCGCCCGAGCCGCGTGACGGCGTCAACGTCGTAGATGCCCTTGCCGACGAAGATCCCCTCTCCAAACAGGTCCATGTACGGATCGGACACCGCCCGGGCGTACAGGTCGACCCCGGAACTGCCCGCGAACACGCGGCTGAAGGGGCTCCGCGACTCGTGCGTGGGGAGGATGTCCACGCGAGGCTGCAGGACGGTGTAGCCCCGCGTCAGCGCGCCATCCTCCCCGAAGCGGGGCCGGACGAGGGGATGGGCCATCGCGCCGGCGAGGCGCGCCGCGCCGCCCGGCGGTAGCACGGTGTCGGCGTCGAGTGTGATGACGAACGCGTAGCGGGCCGGTCCATCGACCGAATCGCCGGGAACGCCCTCGGGAAGAACGAAACTGCCTCGTTCCCCTGTCGCGATCCAGGCGTTCAACTCGACGAGCTTGCCGCGTTTGCGCTCCCACCCCATCCAGCACCCCTCGGAGGGGTTCCAGCGCCGTTCGCGGTGCATGAGGTAGAAACGCGTGTCGGGGTGGCGCGCGCGGAGGGCCTCGAGGTGCGTCTCGAGCGATGCCAGCAGCGCGGCGTCCTGTGGCAGGACGCGTTCGGGTGCATCGGCGAAGTCCGTGAGCAGGGCGAAGCCTACGTTGGGGTCCGGGTTGCCGACGGCGTGGCGCTCGAGTTGCGCGAAGAGCGAGGGGATGTCCCGTGCCGCGGAGACCAGCGCCGGGATCGCGACGAGGGTGCGGGCACGATCAGGAACGCCGTCCGAGAAGTCCAACTTCGGGAGCGTCCTCGGCGGGAGCAGGTGCGTGATCGCGTAGTGCACGAGGGTTTCGGCCGCGACGGTCGCGGGGGCGAGGAAGGCGATGAGCAGCAGGGGGAGCGCTGCCCTCGCGCCGTTCCACGCCGCCAGGAGTGCTACGCCGGCCAGGATGGGGGCGGTGAGCGTGCCCACGGCGGTGACGTAGAGGGGCGCTCGCGCGCGCCGGACCCAGGCGCCGAGGACCCCTTTGATGCCCACGCCGACACCGAGACGCCGCTCGAACGTGCGGCGCCCCGGTCCGAACAGAACGCTACCGACGTGCTCGGTGTCCGCGGCCTCCCCCACGATGCGCACGGCCTCCGCCGCGACGTCGGCTTCGGAACGTCCGCTCCTCCGGGCGACGGTCTCGACGATCCGGCGATAAGAATCGCGCGTTGCGATGTCCATCCGGGCATACACGCCGGCGGGCTCGGAGCGCAGGCAACGATCGATCACGCTGAGCGACTCGACGAATTCCGTCCAATCCTGTCGTTCGATCTCGTGCAGCCCCTGCACGATCCTGGCGATCGTCTCCTCCCCGCCGGCCGTCTCGCGATGAGGGAGGAGTTCCCGGTCGGCCGCCTCGACGAGGCGCTCGAGCGAGGCCACGCGCAGCATGGCGGGCAGGGCCCACAACTCGGCCAGCGTAAGGGGCGCGATGCGCTGGTAGGCATCGACGAACTGCTCGAGCACGGCGATCTGCACGCGCCCACGGCGCCGGTCGAGGAACGTGTCGATGAGCTCCATGATGCGCAGGCGAGACTCGGTGCCTTGCTGCACGCACGGCAGCACCCGACAGAACGCGTCGGACACCTCTTCGCTCGCAAGCCGCACGGTGCGGAGCACGAGGTAGTCGTTGTCAAGCAGCCAGCGTTGTCCACTCGTAACGAGCACGGCGTCGCTTGGCAGGCGCTCGTAGACGGAGCGAACATGTTCCCGCATCACGCCGATGCGGTGGCGCATGCGGCGTGGGGACCCGCGACAGGGTGCCAACGCGTGCATGGCCGCGAGCGCTTCGGCGTGATGTGTCAGGGTCTCGACGTCGACAGGTGGCGCCGGGGCGCCTTCGATCACGGGTGGCCGGCTCGTTGATTGGCGGCCGAGCGGGCCGGACTGGGCTCGATCTCCTCGCGCGAGCGATCCTGCACCACCAGCACCGGGCGGGCGCTGTACAGGAGGAACTTCTCGGTGACCGCCCCGAACGGTCGCCGCGTGCTGCCGGTGGCGCCATGGGCGCTCATCACGACCAGATCGACGTCTTCGTGCCCGGCGAGCTCCTCGAGCAAGGCGGCCGGATCGTCACCACCGAGGACGTGGACGCTCACGTGGCGGCCGGCGTTCTCGAGATCTCCACCCAGTGCGGCCAGGTACGCGGAGGCGTGGCGGTGAGCAAGGGCGCCGAGGCCGTTGACGGTCGCCTGTTCCTCCGCGGTGAGCGGGAGCCGATGGGGCACCTCGGGCGACCGCACCACGTGGCCGAGGAGCAGCGACGCACCGTGCTTGTCGGCGATGCGATGCACGATGGGGAGCGCGCACTCGGCCCGTCGCGAGCCGTCCAGTGGGACGAGCACCTTCGCGTATTGCGCGTCGCCCTCACCTTCTGGCCCGTCGCTGAACGCCCGAACCAGGAGCAGGGGCACGTGAACTCCGAGGATGGTCTTGTGGGCCACC
This sequence comes from uncultured Trueperaceae bacterium, assembly GCA_963739805.1. Lineage (GTDB taxonomy): Bacteria > Deinococcota > Deinococci > Deinococcales > Trueperaceae > CAVUBJ01. The sequence goes on along the minus strand of CAVUBJ010000009.1, from coordinate 676,198 downwards.
GCGCCGAGTTCGGCCCCCGTTGCGCCGGTGCGTCCGTGGCTGGCGAGGGCAACGAGGTCGACACCCTCGCTGCGGACCTGGCCGATGATGGACGTGGCCGGATCGCCCTCCAGGAGTCTGACGTCCACGGGGAGGCCCCGTTCCTGCAGGCGCTTGGCCGCTCCGGCCAGATACGAGGTCGCCTCGTCCTGGTGCAGTCGCCACGTGACTGGATTGGTAGGCTGCACCTGCCCGGCCGTCGTCGGGATCTCGAGCACGCGCAGCAGCGTGATGCGTGCGCCCGTGAGCCCTGCGATCGCCGTGACGTGGGGCAACACACACTCGGCAGCGAGGGACTCGTCCAGCGGGACCAGGATGTGCTCGAACATGGTGCTCCTCCCTCGCGCCAGGACATCCCCCACTCCGCCTGGGCATGGCGGCGACTGGGACGGGCACCGTTGGGACGACGTGGTAGTGAGGCCACGCCGGACTCGGGGAGCGCGCCCTCCATTGTACTGCGCCGGCGCTGCGCTGGGAGACTTACCTGGACATGGCCGCCCTCGAGCGGAGGGTCCTGGTTGGGCATCGACCTAGGCACATGCGTGCGCATCGCCAGGGTGAACGCCTTCATGTTCGGGCGGCCGCGACGCCCGTTCGATTGTCAGCCGTCGGTGGGTAGCTCGATCCGGAAGCACGTTTGGCCCGGCACGGACTCCAGCCGGATCTCCCCGTGATGACGCTTCACGATGCTATACGCCACGTGTAGGCCGAGGCCGGTGCCCGAGCCGACGGCCTTCGTGGTGAAGAAGGGATCGAACACCCGGGACTGGATCTCTGGTGGGATGCCCGGGCCGTCGTCACAGATCTCCACGACCACCCGCCCGTCGTCGAGAGCCGTCCGCAGCCGCAGGGTGCCTCGTCCGTCCATGGCGTCGGCGGCGTTGTCGATGAGGTTGGTCCACACCTGGTTCAGCTCGCTGCCGTACGCCTGGATGCGGGGGAGATCCGACGCGAACTGTCGCTCCACATCGATCCCCTCCTTGAGCTTGTGGCGCAGCATCACCAGGGTGGATCCCAGTCCCTCGTGTACGTCGATCTCCTGTTGTGGCGCCTGGTCCAGGTAGCTGTAGCTCTTCACCGAGCGCACGATGGCGGCGATGGCCTCCGAGCCGGTGCGGGACTCCGTCAGGAGCTGCCCCACCTCGCTGGCGGCGGCGAGGCAGCGCACCACGGCGGGCGCGCGTGGGCCCGCGAAGGGCAGGAGGCGGGTTCGCACACGCTCCGGTGTCCACCCCGCCGCCACCAGGGTGGCGGCCGACTCCCATCCGTCGGGCACCCCGAACTCCTCGAGGACGGCGGCCACGTCACTCTCGAGGTCCATCGCCTCGAGTGCCGACGGCGGCGTGCCGTCGCCCGGTATCGTTCGGGCCTCGGTCAGCAGGCGCTCCACGGAGGCGCGCTCCGCGGGGGTCCACGCCTCGGACGCGAGCGCCATCATCGCGGCGGTCCACGTGTCCAGCGTTCCATCCAACTGCCCCGTGGAACGGGCGATGGCGGCGGCAGGGTTGTTCAGCTCGTGGGCGAGCCCCGCCGCCATGGTCCCGAGGCCGGCCAGCTTCTCCTGCTGGACCAGCATGGCTTCGGCGCCGCGCAGGCGGCCGGTGACGGTGCGCACCATGGTGAGTGCGGCCGTGGCGCTGCAAGAGAGCAACGTCTGCAGAGCCTCGTGACCGATGACCAGCAACCGTGTCTCAGTTAGGGCCTGTGCCGAGGCCGTGCGCCGCGTGCCGCCAAGCGGCGCCATCTCGCCCACCACCTCGCCCTCCCCACGCACCACCAGGACCCGCCGTGCCTTCCCGTGGTCGCGGTAGATCTCGATCTCGCCGGAGAGGATGATGAACATGTCGTCGCCGTCGCTCCCCTCCTCGAGCAGCACCTCGCCGGCCTCGACCTCACGCACCGACGCCATGGTCAACAGCTCGTCCAAGTCGCCCTCGCTCAGGTCCGCGAAGAGCGCCTGGCGACGCACCGTGGCCAGCACCGCCGGATGTCGTGTGTCCTGCATCGACCGCTCGGGCCCGTCCACGCTCACCCCCACGCGCGATGCGCGGTACGTCTTGCTTCGTGGGGCCGCCCGACCGATCCGGGTGCCGGACTCGTGTGGAGTCCTTCGGGCACACGTCCCATCAGCCGCCCCCGAGATGCTGGTGTACGAACTGGACGGCCATGGAGCCCTCGCCCACGGCCGACGCCACACGCTTGATGGATCGGTGCCGCACGTCGCCGGCCGTGAACACACCGGGGACACTGCACTCCAGCCAGAACGGGTCGCGCTCCAGCGTCCAACCGCGCCACGGGCGGCCGCGGCGCACCAGGTCGATGCCGGAGAGCAGGAAGCCGCGCTCGTCGCGTTCCACCGTGTCGCCGAGCCAGTCGGTCTTGGGCGCCGCACCGATGAAGATGAACAGGGCGGCGGCGTCCACCACGCGCTCCGTGCCCGATTCCGAGTCCCGTAGCGTGAGGGCCTCGAGGTGGTCCTCGCCGTGCGCGCTGCTCACCCGCGTGTTCACCGCCACATGGATGGCCTCCTCGGCATCGAGTTGCCGGATGAGGTAGTGCGACATGCTGTCCGTGAGCGATGGGCCGCGCACGACCAGCGTCACGCTGCGGGCGTAGCGCGCCAGGTACATGGCCGCCTGCCCGGCCGAGTTCCCGCCGCCCACCACGAACACGTCCTGGTCCCGGGCGCTCAGCGCCTCCGTGATCGCCGCCCCGTAGTACACGCCGGAACCGGCGAGCCGGTCGATGCCGGGCGCATCGAGGGTGCGATAGGCCACCCCCGTGGCGACGAGCATCGCGCGGCACGCGACCTGGGACCCGTCGCTGAGGTGCACGATGCGGTAGGGATCCTGGACGGTGATGCCTGTCGCGGTGAGCGGGGTGAGGATCTCGGCGCCGAAGCGGCGCGCCTGCGCCACGGCCCGGCGCGACAGGTCGCTGCCGCTCAGCCCGGACGGGAACCCGAGGTAGTTCTCGATGCGGGAGCTGGTGCCGGCCTGTCCGCCGGGCGCCTCGCCCTCCACCAGAAGCGTGCTGAGCCCCTCCGAGGCCCCGTACACCGCCCCCGCCAGCCCGGCCGGCCCGCCGCCGACGATCACGAAGTCGTAGGAGGGGAGCTCCGCCCGCGTACGCAGCCCGATCCGCTCGGCGAGGTCCACGGTGGTGGGGTTGGCTACGTGGGAGCCGTCCGGGAAGCGCACCAACGGCAGGTCGGCGGCATCGACCTCGGCGAGGTCAAGGAGCGTGCGTGCCTCGTCGTCGTCCTCGACGTCCAACCAGCGGTAGGGGATGAGGTTGCGCGACAGGAAGTCCTTGACCCGGTGCGACGGCGCGGACCAGCGGTACCCCACCACGGTGACCCCCTCGAACGGGGGCCGATAGTTTGCCTGCCAGTCCTCCAGAAGATCATTCAGGACGGGGTACAGGTTCTCCTCCGGCGGATCCCACGGCTTCATCAGGTAGTGATCCAGCCGTACCTCGTTGATCGCGTGGATGGCGGCATCCGTGTCGGCGTAGGCGGTGAGGAGCACGCGCTTGGCGTCCGGCACCAACCCGCGTGCCTTCGCCAGGAGTTCCACGCCCGTCATCCCGGGCATGCGTTGGTCGGCGAGGATCAGGGCCACCACGTCACCGCGCAGGGTGAGCGCCTCGATGGCCTCGACGGCGGCCTTGCCCGAGTCGGCCCGCACGATCCGGTATCGATCGCCGTAGCCCGAGCGCAGGTCGCGCGCGATCGCAGCCGACACCGCCGGATCGTCGTCCACCGTCAGCAGCACCGGTTGACCCATGGTCTCCTCCTGACCGCGGCCGCCGCGCCCCAACGGGAGCGCCGCCCGCCCCGATGCTACCGGGGTCGAGAGGCGTGGTTCGGCCGGGCGGCCGCCCTTGATCGTGTTATTCCGCGGTCACCGAGATGCGCCATCATCGGCCCTGCCCGGCGGGAAGTCAAGTTGTCACCGCTGCGCCGCCTCCCGCCGCCGCCCGCACGCCGATCCCTTGCTCGTCGATCTCGGCGGCGATGGTTGGTGCCGCACCGGCGGCACGGGACCGCTTCCGGGCTATGTGCCGGGTGACGCCCGTGTCCTGCCTGCCGGAGCCCGGCGACCGCAGCCGGTATAGCACTGGTATATTGGGGGCGGTCACAGTCCGCGTCTCGCGAAGGAGGTCATCACCATGAAACGACCCATCATCGTCTTGATTCTCGTTGCCATGCTGGCGCCGGTGCCGGCGTGGGCGCAGGAGGCGAAGCCCATCACGCTGACGTGGTGGATCAATCCCTGGCGCATCCGCACGCCCGACATGGCCGCGGACGCGTCGCCCACGGGGGAGGAGTTCGCCCGCTACATCAGTGAGCAGTTCATGGCGGAGCACCCCAACATCACGGTGAAGTACGAGATCGTCCCCAATCAGGGGTTCGAGGAGAAGGTCACCACCGCCGTCTTCGCGGGCAACCCGCCCGACGTGATGAAGGACCTGGGCTGGAACCCGGACTGGGCGCGCGAGGGGTTGCTGGAACCCATCGATGCCTACCTGTCGCCGGACGATGCCGCCGACTTCCTTCCCTATGCGTTGGCCAAGGGCGAGGTGGACGGCAAGCACTATATCTGGCCCTGGAACAACTCCAACAACGGTATGGGCTCCACGCTGCTGCTGGACACCGCCATCTTCAACGAGCGAGGCGTGGCGCTCCCCAGCCTCCCGGGACGCGACTGGACGATCGACCAGTTCCTCACTGCAGCCCAGCAACTCACCTTCGACCGTGACGGCGATGGCCGCACCGACGTCTACGCCATCACGCTCGCGGCCAAGGACACCGACAACATGCTGGCCTGGATGTACCGATACGGGGCCCACATGCTCAACGAGGACGCCACCGCGTTCGCGCTGAACTCGCCGGAAGCCGTGCAGGGGCTGCAGTTGATGGTCGACATGGTCTACAAGTACGGCATCGCACCGGAGGGTGGTGAGGCGCTCGGCGTCTACGACACGATCGACAACCTTCACCAGGGGCGGGCCGCGATGGGCTACGGCGGAATCTACGAGATCGGGCGCATCGATCGCTACATCAACGAGGGAAAGCTCGAGAACCCGGTCCACGTCGTTATCGCTCCCTTCCCCAACAACCCGGCTACGGGGCCGGTGGCGCAGGAGACCTCCGGCGGCTTCATCGTCTTCAAGCAGAAGGACGACGCCAAGCGCCAGGCGGCGATGGAGCTCGCACAGTTCATCACCAACCGCGAGAACAGCGCCATGCTGGAGTCGCTGCTCTACCTCACCGCTCGCGCCTCGACGAACGCCACGTTGTCGTTCGAGAACGTGCAAGCCTACACCGACGACATCCAGGAGCAGGTCCAAACCTACCTCCACGCGATCTCGTATGGCATCCCGTATTTCGGGCCGCCGTCGGTGGACGTGACGCCTGCCATCGAGTACTTCACCGCGGCCATGGAGGCGGCACTCAGCCGCCAGAAGACACCGCAGCAGGCGCTCGACGACTTCGTGAAGGATGCCAACCGCGTTGTCTTCGGCAACTGACCGCGGCATCCCGGCCCAGGGTTGACGCTGCGGCGTGCGTAGCTCCGCTCTGACCCCCGGCCACCCGCGCCCCCGCATGACGCGGTGGGGGCGCGGGTGGCGCCGCAACGGCTGGGGGGTGCTGTTCGTCTTGCCCCAGACGCTGCTGTTCGCGGCGTTCTTCCTGCTCCCGGTGCTGGCGGCGTTCGTCCTGGCATTCCTGGACTACCGGCCCAACAGCATCACCTGGGTCGGCCTGGACAACTTCCACACCGCGCTGACCGATCCGCTCATGGCGCGGGCGTTGCGCAACACGGTGCTGTACACGCTCGTGGTGGTCACGTTCTGGCTCGGCAAGGCGCTGCTCATCGCCTATCTCATCGATCCGTTGTCGCGCGGCCTGCAGACGTTCTTCAAGAGCGCGTTCTACCTGCCGGCGGTGACCTCAAGCATCATCATCTCGCTCGTGTGGTTGTGGATCTACAACCCCAGCTTCGGCCTGCTCAATGCTGGCCTGCTGGCGATCGGCCTGGAACCCGTGTCCTGGCTCGGCAACACCCGCACGGCGCTTCCCGCACTGATGGCCATCCAGGTGATCATGGGCGGCGGATCCAGCATCGTCCTGCTGTCAGCCGCGATGGCGCGCATCCCGCGCGACCTCTACGAGGTCGCACTGGTCGACGGCGCCCGTCGGCCGGCGATATTCCGTCACATCATCGTGCCGCTCATCCGGCCCACCCTGCTCTACCTGGTGGTGACCGGGACGATCCATACGTTCCAAGTGTTCGAGGCCGTCTATGTGATGACCCAGGGCGGCCCCCAGTTCTCCACGACGACCGTGGTGTACCGCATCTACCAGGAGGCGTTCCAACGATTCCACCTGGGCGTCGCCTCCGCGCAGGCCATCCTGCTGTTCATCCTGACCTTCGGACTCGCGGCCCTCCAGTTCCGCTGGTTGGGCCAGAACGTGGAGTACTGAGTGCGCGCCGCACCCACACGCCGCGGCTGGATCCGCGATCTCGACCACCCGGTGGTGCCTACCCGGGTCGGTGCTCTCGTCACGCTGGTGCTCCTCACCGTTCTCGGCCTGCTCTCCTTCGTGCCGCTGTACTGGATGTTCATCACCTCCCTGACGCCGTCCGCGTTGACCGTGCGGTTCCCGCCCGAGCTCATCCCGCGCCACGCCACGCTCGCGAACTACCGCGATGTGTTGGCGCAGCCGAACTTCCTGCGCTGGGTACTCAATTCCTTCGTGCAGGCGGGCACGGTGACGCTGGTGACGCTGCTGACAGCCAGCATGGCCGGTTACGCCTTCGGGAAGTTGCCCTTCCGGGGCTCACGCATGTTGTTCTGGACCTACATCCTCTCGATGATGCTGCCGTTCGAGGCGATCCTCGTGCCGTTGTTCCTGATCGTGGCCCGCCTCGGCCTGGTGGACACCTACGCCGGCCTCATTCTGCCGCTGCTGGCCAATCCGTACAGCGTGTTCCTGATGAAGCAGTTCATCCAGACGCTGCCGTCAGCGCTGATGGACTCGGCGCGGGTGGACGGCGCCAACGAGTTTCAGATCTACTGGCGCATCGTTCTTCCGCTGGTCCGGCCGGGCTTGGCATTCCTCGGCATCATCACCTTCGTGGCCCAGTGGAACGTCTTCGTGTGGCCCCTGGTCGCCACGCGCTCTAGCGAGATGCGCACGCTGCAGGTGGGGCTGGTGCTCATCCGCGAGCAGGTGCCGCTCTTCTACGGCCTGCAGATGGCCGCCGCGGTCCTCGCGGCGGTGCCCGTGATCGCGGTGTTCTTCGGCTTCCAGCGGTATTTCCTGCGGGGCGTCACGGTCGGGGCGCTCAAGGGATGAGTGCTCGCCGCCGCATCGGCTTCGATCTCGACGGTGTGCTCATCCGCAACCCCTTCGGCAGGGGTGTCATGCCGCACCTCCGGCGCGTCTTGGCCACGTCCCCCGCGCTCGCGGGCGTGCCGCCCGAGGAGGCTCGTCGCGACGTTGGGGTGGCGGTTCACCAGGAGGTGGCCGCCCGCATGGCGGCGGGACGCTTCCGCGACGCGTACGACTGGGACGACATCTACCAGACGGTGAGCCAACGTGTCGGCGGTCCTCTGGTCCCAAGCGTCGCGGGTCTCGTGCGCTACTACTGCACCGTTCCCGGCATGATCGCGCTGCTCCCCGGCGTCGCCGAGGCGCTCACGGGTCTAGAGGACCGTGCCATCGGGGTGCGCGCCGTGACCAACGGCTTCGCCGCGTATCAGTGGCCGGTGCTGGAGGCCCTGGGCATCGCGCGGCACTTCGAGGGACTCTATAGCCCCGATGCATTCGGTGTCGCCAAACCGGATCCGCGCCTGTTCGAGGCCGCTGGACCGCTCGATCTCTTCGTCGGCGACACGCTGTTGCACGACGTGTTCGGGGCGCGTCGGGCGGGTGTGCCGGTGCTCTGGGTGGCCCCCGATCTACCCGTGTCCTTGTCCGGCGCGTCGCCCTGGGAGCGCCCCCTGCACGGCGCCTTCCGTGCGTTCCTGGAGGCACAGCTCGAGGGGAGCCCCTACCGCCGCTACCACCCCGAGGCGACCATCGACGATTGCTGGCCCGATGGCGTGCTCGCTGGGTTGCCGGAGCTCCTGTCCACGGTAGACCATGTACTAGACCTTCGGTCGGTGCGCACGGTGGAACAGGGCCCGGGACCTACCTGATCCGGCCCTCTTATCGAGCCGCACGGGGCTTGCGGCTGGGACGTACAACCGGAGCGGGCCGCCTCGGCACATGCCGTCGGATCGGTACCAACCGTCGTCAAGGGCGCATGCTCGGGGTCCGCTCAGCGTTCTGTGGCCGGCGGCGAAGGCCCGTCGTCCTGAGCTAGTCCACCGAGGGCATCACCCCCGACGGTCGCTGGGGCCGCGGTGCCGCCGCTCAACGCGTCGTGGGAGCCGTCCGGGCGGCTGCGGATCGTACAGACGGGCCCCGACCCGGGGTGGGGTCGGGGCCCGTTGTAGACCGGGCACGCTTGTGGGGGAAGCGTGGCCCGGTCGTGGGGTGGTGCCGGCGCGGTGGTTGGGGTGGTGGGCGCCGGCACGCGACGGGGGATGGGGTGGTGGTGGCTCCCCCGCCGCCGGAGCAAGAGGATAGCATCGCGGGCGCCACGGCTCAAGGGGCCCGAGCGCACCGACCGCCGGCGTGAGCCCGGGCGACGCACAGCTCTTTCAGCGAGCGGGCCCACTCGGCGGCGGCCCGTGGGTGGCGCATGTGGCGGCCCGGGGTGGCCTGCGCGGCGGCCTGCGGCGCGTCGGCATCGAGCACCTCGAGCGCGTGTCTCCGCGCAGGGGGTGCCCTCGTGGCGCCCGCCCGCGCGTGCCGCGTCCTGGAGTGCGACCATCCTGGAGTGCGACAATGTGCCGAGCGGCCGGGCGGTCGCCCTCCCCGGAGCCTCGTGGTCCGTGCCCTCGGCCTGGGGGCGCCTCGGCGGGTCCGGGGGGCGGCGGTTCCGGGCGCACGGCGTGGCGGCGGCGCCGCGCCCGGGAGGTGTCGTGATGGCACAGGACGTGGACGCAGGGACGCTGGATGCGTTGGTCGCCATGGGGGTCGCCACGGTGTACGAGGCCGCGGGACGAAGCGGCCTGGTCGACATGGCGCTGCACCAGATCGTGCCGGGCAGCCGCGTGGCCGGCCCCGCCAGGACGGTGCGTTGCGCTCAGGACGACAACCTGATGGTGCACGCGGCCATCGAGCACATCCGGCCCGGCGAGGTCCTTGTGCTGAGCATGCCCGCGCCGGCCCCGGTGGCCCTGGTGGGCGACCTGCTCGCCACGCAGGCCACGGTGCGCGGGGCGGCGGGCCTGCTGATCGATGCCGCGGCGCGCGACGTCGACGAGCTGGTCGAGCTTGGCCTACCGATCTGGGCGCGTTACGTCCGGGTGCGGGGCGCCAGCAAGCGCGAGGTGGGGGCCCTCGGCGTTCCGGTGGAGGTCGGGGGCGCCACCGTGAGGACCGGGGACATCGTGGTGATGGACGCCGACGGCGCCGTGGTGGTCGAGCGCGAGCGCGTCGACGAGGTCCTCGACAGGGGGCGGGCCCGTCAGGAGAGGGAGGCGGGCGTGCGTCAACGCCTGCGCGCGGGCGAGCTCTCGTTTGACATCCACGGGCTTCGGGCTGTGGTGGAGGGTGAGGGCTGACGAGCGGTCACGGCGTGCGGGTGCTGGCAGTACCGGGAAGTGGGGCCGGTGCTAGTCCCGGCGCGGGCCCCGGTCGATGCACGCTTCAGCGGTACGACTCCGCCGAAGCGTCCTTGCGGTCGCCGAAGTAGGCATCGGCGAAATAGCGGCTCGCGTCGGGGCGCGACCCGTCGAGGTCCGTGAAGCCGTAGACACGGGCGAGCTGACCCGACGAGAGCGCCTTGCCGGACCAACGCATGCGCTCGGGATCGTCGGCCAGCGCGACCACGGCGCGCCCGATGTAGCGCGGTGACTCCGAGATGGCGAACCATCGGTCCTTCGTGATGGCGTCGCGCCAGCGCTCCTCCGTTACGCCGAAGCGCTCCAGCATCGCCTCGGAACGCAGGTACCCGGGCGTGAGGGAGACCGACGTGATGCCGCGCGGCGCCACCTCCTCGCTGAGCATCTTGCCGAGGCGTGAGAGCGCCGTCTTGGTCAGGTCGAAGAACATGGAGCCACGGTAGCGGGCGTTGAACATGTCGTCGCCATCGGTGACCTCGCAGACGAGGCCGGAACCCCGGCGGACCATCAACGGGAGGAGGCGATGGAGCGTCACCAGGTGGCTCTCCAGGCCGTTGCGGAGCGCGTGGAGGCCGTTGTCCAGATCGTGCTCCCACAGGGGCCGCCACTCGATCCAGGCGTCCCCGCCCCAGGCGTTGTCCACCAGCACGTCGAGGCGCCCGCCCTGTTCGTGCTCGATGCGCTCGGCGAGGCGAGCGACCTGCTCCGGGTCGGTGTGGTCGCAACGGACGGCGATCCCGAGGCCGCCGGCCGCGTCCACGCGGGCAGCCGTGCCCTCGATCGTCTCGGTTCGTCCGCTGGGCCCCGGCGCGCGCCGGGAACTCCGGCCGGTGACGTACACGGTGGCGCCCGACGCGCCCAGCTCCGTTGCGATGCCGCGCCCGGCGCCCCGCGTGGCGCCGGCGACCAGGGCGACGTGTCCTCGTCGTTGTGCGTCCATGGGTCGGCGATCCCCCCTTCATGGCGCGCCGGCACCTGCCGGGGCGCCGCACCGCTCGCGGCGCTGCTCCATGCTACGGCGGCGTGCCGCGGTGGGCGGCGTTGCCTTCGTCCCCCGGGGCGGCGGCCGGGCCGCCGCGGGCTTGGCCCGTGGGCCACGGGGGCGGTACCATTGGCTGGAGTGGGGGAGATGGGGTTCGACCGTGCCGATCGATGGGCGTGACCAGCAGCCGGTGGGCCGGGTGCACTTCGCTGGCTCCGCCGAGATCGCCGAGTTGAAGGGTCGGCTGTACGCGGTGCTGCTGCCCGTCCTTGCGGTCACCACGCTCGTCACCGGACTGCTCAGTCAGGGCGTAGCGTACGACGCGAGGGTGCTGCCCGTGGTCAGCGGGGTGTTGTGGCTGCTGGTCCTGCTGCTGCTCCTGGGCAGGCTGCCCCCCTACATTCTCGAACGCGTGGTGTATGCGCTGTTCATCGCCGTGTACGTGGGAAAGGTGTGGTCCAGCCTCGACGGCGCCGACCTGACGCAGATCTACGTGTGGGCGCCGCTGCTCCCGGTGCTGGCCTTCGTGCTGTTCGAGCCGATGCCCGCCCTGGTGACCTCGGGCGGCGTCGTGCTCGTGACCGGCGGCATCATCGCCTTGCGCGCGGGCTCGGACGTGGGATTGCCCGGGCACGTGGCGGAGTTCTTCCTCGCGACGGCGGTCCTGCTGGGGATGGCGTACGCCCTGTCGCGGCTGCGGCTGAACGTGGCGACGCTCCAGGGGCAGGTCGCCGGGTTGCACGAGCTCGCCCACGAGGACGCGCTGACCAAGTTGCCCAACCGCCGCCAGTTGGAGGCGACGCTGCAGAGCTGGCTGGCCCTGGCGTCGCGCAACCAGCAGCCGTTGTCGCTCATCCTGTTCGACCTCGACGACTTCAAGCGTGTCAACGATGCCCATGGGCACGACGCCGGGGACGAGGTGCTGCGCGCCACGGCGCGCCGCGGGGAGGGCGTGCTGCGCCGCCCCGACGTGCTCGGACGGTGGGGTGGCGAGGAGTTCCTGGTGATCGCTCCGGGCACCGATCTGCGCGGGGCCATCACGCTGGCCGAGCGGCTGCGGTCCGCGCTGGCCGACCGACCGTTCGCTCGCGTCGGCACCGTCACGGCCAGCTTCGGGGTCACCAGCTACCGCGTCGGGGACGGCGCCGAGGCGCTCCTCAAGCGTTCCGACGATGCCCACTACGTGGCCAAGCAGGCCGGAAAGAATCGCGTCGAGGCGCTCATCAAGGAGTACGTCCAGCACGTCACCATGCCGTCGCTGGCGAGCCCCTTCGAGGTGCCGTGGCGCGATGCGGGGGAGGCCCAGCGGGGCACCCTGGCGTGGCTCAAGCGCTACCAGGTCGCCCCGCCCGAGACGCTGTACCGGTGGGTGGACGCGGTGCAGCCGGGCCGCCTGGCGGCCAACCTGCACCGGAGTCTGGGCTCCGAGAAGCTGCAGATCGTGGCGGACTGGTACTTCTGGATGTTCCTCCACGACGATCACTGCGACGCCACGCGTCACGGGCGGGACCCGAGTTCGCTGGTGGTCCTGCACGAGAGGTTCCTGGCAGTGCTCCGCGGGGCGGCGGCGCCGGCGCCCGAGGGAGGGGGGATGCTCGTCCGACTGCTGCAGGATCTGACCGCTCGCCTCGGGCGGCACGCCTCCGAAGAGCAGATGGCGCGCTTCCAGATGGCGGCCGAGGCGTACTTCGAGGCGACACGCTGGGAGGCAGGGAATCGATCCCGTCAGGCCACGCCGGACCTGGAGACCTACGAGCGCATGCGTCTGCGCACCAGCGGCGTGGCCGTGGATACCCAGCTGGCCCAGATCCTCGACGAGATGCCGGCGAGCGACCACCCGTTGGGGGCCGAGCTGTATGCTGCCGCCGATCGCGTGGTGTGCTGGGCCAACGACCTGTACTCGCTCAACAAGGAGGTGCAGGAGAACGACGTGCACAACCTGGTGCTGTCCCTCCAGGCCGCACACGGGCTGGGGCTGGAAGAGGCCCTCGCGCGCGCCGCGGCGATGCACGACGCCCAGGTGGAACGTTTCCTGCGCGCACGCGAGCGTGTTCGCGCCCTCGAGGGCCCCGATCGCAGCGCACTCCTCGAGATCGCGGACGCGCTGCAAGCGCGCATGGCGGGCAACAGCTCCTGGTCGGAACGCTCGATCCGCTACTCGGCCGCGGTGACCGTACGGGTGGACGACCTCGACGCGGGTGATCGCGCCGTCGTACCCTCCTGAGCGCGGCTCAGGGGAGATTCGGGCCTGGGGCGGGACGGCCCAGGTGGTAGCCCTGGGCCTCGTCGCAGTGCACGGCCTCGAGGAAGTGCAACTGGGCGGCGGACTCCACCCCCTCGGCGATGAGGCGCAGCCCGAGGCTATGGCCGAGCGCGATGATGGCCACCACGATGGAGGCCTCGTTGGCGGCGGGGTTGGGTTCGTGCCCCAGCGCGCCCAGGAAGGACCGGTCGATCTTGATGGCGTCGACGGGGAGCCGTTGGAGGTAGGCGAGCGAGGAGTATGCGGTGCCGAAGTCATCGACCGAGATGGTGACGCCGAGTTCCCGCAGGGCGGTGAGTTTGCGCACGCTGTCGTCGATGTCGGTCATGGCCGCCGACTCGGTCACCTCGAACTCGAGGAGGCTCCCGCGAAGCCCGTGGGCGGCCAGCGAGCGCGCGACGCGCTCGACCACGTCCGGCTCACGCAGCTGGCGGGCGCTGAGGTTCACGGCCACCACCCGCTCCAGGCCCTCATCGGCCCAGTGCCTCACCTGCACGCAGGCGAGGTCGAGGATGGCGTCGCCCAGGGCGCCGATGAGGCCGCCCTCCTCCGCCACGGCGATGAACTCCGCGGGGGAGACCACGCCCATTTCCGCGTGCGTCCATCGTGCGAGGGCCTCGTAGCTGGTGATGCGTCCGGTCTTGATCTCGATGCGGGGCTGGTAGTGGAGCTCGAGGCCCTCGCCGGTTTCCAGGAGGTCACGAAGCGCGCGCGAGACACGCAACCAGCGGTGCGCGCGCGCGCTCATCTCGCCGCTGTAGGCCACGGCCGTGTCCTTGCCCCGGCCCTTGGCGTGGTAGAGCGCCATGTCCGCGTGCCCCAGGAGCGCCTGCGTGTCCCCATCGTCCCAGGGGGCGACGGTGTAACCGATGCTGCCGCTGGCGTAGATCTGGACTTCCCCCACGGTGTAGGGCCTGCGTAGTGCGGCCAGCAGGGTGTCGGCCAGGCGTTGGGCGTCCGCGGGGTGACTGAGGTCGGACAGCACCACCATGAACTCGTCACCGCTCCAGCGGGCGACCGTATCGGAGTCCCGGGTGGCCGCCGCGAGCCGGCTCGCGACCTGGACCAGCAGGGCGTCTCCCGCGCCGTGCCCGTGCCCGTCGTTGACGGTCTTGAAGTTGTCCAGGTCGACGAACAGCACGGCGGTGGCGTGGCCGTTGCGGATCGAACGGCGCCTTGCCACCTCGAGCCGATCACTCGCCAGGCGGCGGTTCGGGAGGCCGGTGAGCGCGTCGTAATGGGCCTCGTGGGCGAGCGTCTCCTCGAGCACGACGCGGTGGAGCAGGGCAGCGATCTGTTGCCCGAACAGATCCGCGATCTCCAGGGCCTCCTCGCCGAAGGCGTCCTCGTCGTCGAAATTGTCCAGGTTGAAGAACGCCTCGGCGCGGCCGTGCACGAACACCGGCACGGAGAGCGTGGCGCGGATATCTTCGGTACGCCCGGCGGGCCCGTAGAGCACGGCGCGCGCGCGCGGGTCGAGGTCGTGGGGCGGGTATCCCCGAAGGATGGTCGGGCGTTGGGACTCGGTGTCCCGCAGGAGCTGGTCGTGGCGCAGCTCGATGCCGAGGATCTCCTTGCCGAAGCCGGCCACGGCGACGAACTCGAAGGTATCCCGGGGCGTGCGGCGCGAGAGGCTCGCGGCATGGGCGCCCGGCACCATCTCGACGGCTCGGTCCAACACGTGCTGGTAGAAGCGGGCGTCGAACTCGCCCTCGAGGAACTCGCGCGTGAGGGCTCTTAGCGCGCCTCGCAGGCGCACCAGGCGGCGTGCACGGTTGCGTTGGTGCTCCGGCTCGTCGACGTCCCGCACCGTGCCCTCCAACGCCACCACCTCGCCGCCCCGGCGGACCGCGCGCAGGGTGTGTTCGGTGACCCGCAGGGTGCCGTCGGAGCGCACCAGGCGCAGCGTCAGATGGGTGGGCGGTTCGCGCGGGTCGAGCGAGTCGAGATGGGCGAGATCGTCGGCGTGCACCAGCCGTCGGTAGAACTCGGCATCGTGGTAGAAGGCGTCGACGGGATGGCCCGTCAGCTCGAGCACCGAGGGGCTCAGGTAGCGGAAGCCGCGGGTCGGCGCGAGCTCGTAGCGGTACACCACGTCTCGGGCGATCCGTTCGTACAGCGCGACGACATCCGATGCGCGGGCCCCGGTCCGCTCCATGATCCTCTCG
The DNA here is from genome assembly GCA_963739805.1 of uncultured Trueperaceae bacterium. Taxonomy (GTDB): domain Bacteria; phylum Deinococcota; class Deinococci; order Deinococcales; family Trueperaceae; genus CAVUBJ01. Next base: position 660,996 of record CAVUBJ010000009.1, on the reverse strand, counting down.
ATCCGCCGCCCAAGCGCGCCTGCCCGGCGCGTCCCCACGAGCGCCACGCGCACCCCCGTGCTGCGGCTCCCTCACGGTAGCACGGGGGAACGCCCGGGCGCGGCGCCGTGGGCCGCCGTGCGATCATCGTCAGGCGGTGTAGCGCATCGCCTCCACGGGTTCGATGCGGGCCGCCAGAGAGGCGGGCCACAGGGCCGCGGCGATGGCGGTGAGCACGGCGAAGCCGAACGCGAACGCGACCTGCGTGGCCGAGACGCTGGGATAGAGCACGGGATTCATGCCCATCGCGGCGAACAACCCCTCGAAGCCCGGCATGCTGAAGCCGGGCGCCAGCAGCGCCACCATGCCGAGCCCCACCGCGGCGCCCACCACCGCGCCTGTGAGGCACAGAAGCACGCTCTCGGTGACGATCATGCGCACCACCTGACGTCCCTGGGCGCCGAGCGCGATGATGAGGCCGAACTCGCGCACGCGTTCGATCAGCGATAGGTAGACGGTGTTGACCACCAACAGCCCGGCGAGCGCGAAGAAGAGCAGCGACATGCCGTACAGGACGGGGTTCATTACATCCATGAGCGCGACCAGTGTGGGATCCACGCTACGCCAGGTCTCCACCGTGACCCCCGGCCCCACGACGGCGCGGACGCCCTGCGCGAGGGCGCGCGTCTGGTCGTCGGAGGTGATCTGTCGCAGGGCGGGGAGGTGAAGCTCGTAGTGCTGCACGGAACCCGGCGCGGCCAGCTCCTGCGCCGCGGCGAGGGAGAGGTAGGCCGCCGCGATCTCCTGGGTGGGATCGTCGAGGTGCACCAGGCCGCTCAGCCGGTACGCCGAGGCGCCGAGCCCCTCGGTTCCGGGGGCGTACACGTACACGGCGTCGCCGATCGAGAGCTGCAGGGCGTCCGCCAGGCTGCTCCCCAACACGATGCCCTCGAGATCGCCAGGGCGGACGAAATCTCCCGCCGTCAGGTGGCGATCGACGAAGCGATCGCGCAGCCCCTCCGGCCAGTCCTGGCCGTCGAGCAGGGCCCCGCGGGAGCGCTGGTCCCCGGCGATCAGCGCCGGGACCTGCAGCACGCCCACCACCTGTGCGCGCGGAGCGGCGCCCTCGAGCGCGGAGCGCAAGTCGGCCGCGCCCCGAAGCAGCCGATCGTCGAAGGCGACCGCGTCGCGGTACCCCTCAGGGTTGACCTGCACGTGTCCCACGCTTTCCGTGATGTCCTGGTAGAAGCTGTTGCGGAACGCGCCGCCGAAGCTGTAGAACACGATGGCGATCCAGACCACGATCCCGACGGCCGCCGCCGTGGTCACGCTGCGCCGCCGCTGGCGCCAGAGGTTGCGCCACGCCAGAGCGATCATCCGACGCCCCGGATGGCGTCCGCCGGGTTGAGGCGACGGACGCGGCGCGCGGGCGCCAGCGCGGCGAAGACGGAGGCCAGCAGGATGGTGACGCTGGCCCAACCGAGGTACGTCAGCGAGAACGCGAAGTAGAGCTGATCGCTCAACGCGATGTCCTTGAGAAAGCCCCCGTAGAACTCCTGGAACAGCGGCCCCAACAGGTTCCAGGTGCCGAACACCAGACTCAGGGCCACGCCGGCCGCGGCGCCTACCAGGAACCCCAGGCCGGTGGTGAAGGCGGCCTCGAGCGTGACCATGGCGCCCAGGCGCCGAGGGTCGAGCCCCAGCGAGGCGATGACCCCGAACTCCCGCGTACGCTCCAGTACGCTCACCACCACGGTGCTCAGGACCGTCACGGCGGCGAAGACGGCGAACAGCAGCACCATGGGCACCATTCCGCGGCGCTTCGCCTCGATGCCCGCCATCAGGCCAGAGAGCAGGTCCTGGACGCTGTAGGCACGAACGCCGGCGGGCAGGGCGCCGCCGGAGTCCAGCAGCCGCGCGACGGTCCGCTCCCGTTGGAAGGGCACGTCGAGCGCCACGCCGGTGGCGGTCGCGACGCCGGTCAGCTTGCGTGCGTCGCCAAGGTCGATGAGGACTGCGCTGCTGTCGACGTAACGGATGCCGGAGTTCACCAGCCCGACCACGCGCAGCCCCAGCGCCTGCGGCCCGGCCTGCGACTGCGCGTCCACCACCAGGCGTTCGCCCACGCGCACGTCCAGCTTGTCGGCGAGCTCGCTCCCCAGCACGATCTCGCCCGGCCCCTGCAGCATGCGGCCGTGGCCGACGGCGGCCGGCACATCGCTGACGCGAGGCTCGAGCCCCGGATCCACGCCGCGGACGCTCGCCGTCACGCTGGTGTAGGGCGAGCGCAGCAGCGCCGGGAAGCTCACGCGCGGGGCTGCCGCTCCCACGTCCTCGAGGTCGGTGAGGGCGTCGACGAAGGCGAGCGAGGGTAGGGCGTTCTCCGGGTCCGGGTCGCGGCGGTAGGCCGCGGTGGTCACCAGGACCGGTGCGCTGGCGTAGCGCCCCTGACTGCTGAGCAACGACGCGACGAAGCCGTCGTAGAACGCCCAGAACACGATGATCGCAAGGGTGGCATACGCCACCGCCACGAGCAACAGCATGGTACGGCTGCGGTGGCGCCAGAGGTTGCGCCAAGCCAAGCGTGCAACCGATAGGGTCATGCCGAGCGCCTCCCTGGCGTTATGTCGCCCGGTCCCGCCGGAACTCGACGCTGGGTGGCCGGGCGGGCCCGAATGCCCCATCATAGGCGGCGCACGCGCGCCGGCGCACGGTCAGACGTCCCGCTCGGGGCGGGCCTTCCCGCCATCTCGCCGGGGGTCGAAGGTGACGTCCACGGCGGCGCCGCGGTAGCGCTTGCCCCCGCTCATGGGTGTGCCTGCCCGACGTGGGCGGCGTACCACGCGGCCAGCGAGGTGACGTCGTCCTGCACCAGGGCGTGGCCGGCAGGCAGCGTCACCGGCTCGACCGTCGCGCCCAGCGCTGTGAGCATCTCCGGGAGCATGCTCCCCGCCGAGAAGTACGGATCGGCGGTGCCGAAGTGCAGTGCGATCTCCGTGCCCCGCAGGTCGGGCCGCGGCGGGTCCTCCAGCGGTTGCACCGGCCGCAGCAACGCCAGGTGCGAGAAAGTTCCGGGCTCGAGCAGGGCCGCGGCGAGTGCGATGTTGGCGCCGTTGGAGTAGCCGATCGCCACCACGGGCTCGTCGCCGCCACCGGCCGCGGCGACGGCGCCGCGGACGAACGCGGCCAGGGCCGCGGCCTCCGATCTCAGGTGGTCCTGGTCGTATCGGAGCGCATCGAAGCGCCGGAAGTAACGGGTTACGCCCTCCTCGGTCGAGCGGCCGCGGATTCCCAGGATCCGGGCGTGGGGAGCGACACGTCGAACCAGGGGTACCAGGCTGGTCTCGTCGCCCCCGGTGCCGTGCAGCGCGACGACCGTGGCGAACGCGTCACCGCCGTCCGGGCCCGCCCAGCGGTGGACGAAGGCCTGCGGGCGGTGGCCTCCGGCTCCGGAGGGGTCGCTCACGCGGGACCCCCGGCGGCGCGGAATGTCGCGCGCGCCACCGGCGCCAGCAGGTCGTGCGTGTCGGGGTGGCGCCGCATGTAGGCGAGCACGAACGGGCACAGGGGGATGATCTGGCGGCCGTCGCGCCGCACCCGATCGATCGCACCCGCGACCAGCGCACCCCCGACGCCGCGCCCCTCGAGCGCCGGGGGCACCTCGGTGTGGGTGAACATCACGGCCTCGCCGACGCGCCGGTATTCCGCGAAGGCGGTGTGCCCCTCGATCTCCAGAAGGTAGCGTTGGGCCGCGGCGTCGTGCCTCACCGCGTCCGGGGTCGCCCCGTCGGCCTGGGCGCCGCGGTTCGTGGGCTCGTCCCCCTGGTCGCCGCCGGACGCGGTGTCCGGCGTGGCGGGTGGCGTGTCGGGGCCCTGCGGCTTCACGCGAGCGGCCTCAGGTTGGCGGTGATCTCCGCTCGCCGTGGCTCGAGGAAGGGGGGCAGCGCCAGGCCCTCGCCCATGCGCTCCTCCGGCTCGTCGACCGCGAAGCCGGGGCCGTCCGTGGCGACCTCGAAGAGGATGCCGTTGGGTTCACGGAAGTACAGGCTGCGGAAGTAGAAGCGGTCCACGGAGCCGCTGTTGGGCACGCCGTGGTGGCGCAGGTGCTCGAGCCAGGCCAGGTGACCCGCGGCATCCGGCGTCCGGAACGCCACGTGGTGCACCCCGCCGGCGCCCGGCCTGGCGGCCGGCAGCTCGGGTTGGACGGCGACGTGGAGTTCCGAGGCCGGGCCGCCCTTCCCCATGGCGTACACCTGGATATCGACGGGTCCGTCGCGGTAGAGGCGCTCGCGCCGCATCGCCAACACCCCGGTGAGGAGCGCGTCGGTGGGGGCCAGGTCGGGCACGCTCAGGCGGATGGGGCCGAGGCCCCGTACCTGGCGCTCTTCGGGCACCGGGCTCGAGCTCCAGGCGTGCGCCTCGCCGGTGCCGCCGTCGTCCACCAGCGTCAGGCGCTGCCCCTCACCGTCCTCGAAATCGAGCGATGGCCGACCGTCGCGCTCCTGGGGAGCGCCGACCGCGGCGCCCCGCTGGCGCAGGCGGTCGCGCCAGTAGCCCAGCGTGGCCTCGCCGCCGGAGACGCGCAGGGAGGTGCGGGCGATGCTGTGCGTGCCCGGCCGTTCGGGGGCCGCCATGGGCCAGTCGAAGAAGGTCAGGTCGGTGCCGGGGGAGCCGCGGCCGTCGGCGTAGAACAGGTGATAGGCCCGGACGTCGTCCTGGTTGACGGTCTTCTTGACCAGGCGCATGCCGAGGGTGTCGGTGTAGAACGCGAGATTGTCGCGGGCGCGGGCCGTGACGGCGGTCAGATGGTGGATGCCGTGGAGTTCGGGGGTCATGCCTGTGGATCCTCCTGGGAGTCCGGACGGTGGTCGCGGGCCCGCCCGACCCGCTCGGGTTCGGCGAGGACGGCCGGCGCCGCGGATCCGCCACGGTCGAGCCGACGCAGGGCCCGCAGCAGGGCATGCATGCCCTCGGGTTCGAGCGGCGCGAACTGCTGCTCGTGCCAGCGCTCGACCTCGGGCAGCGCCGCGGCCAGCGCCGTGCGGCCGGCCTGTGTGAGGTATAGGTGCTTGCGGCGCCCGGCGTGACGGCGTTCCAGCAGGCCGCGAGCCTCGAGCCGCCGCACGTGGTAGGTGACGTTGCCCTGCGTGACCAGCAGGCGCCGGGCGAGCTCCCGCTGGCAGATCCCCTCGGCCGGGCCGAGCTGTGCCAGCACGTCGAACTCCGCGCTGCTCAGGCCGAAGGGGCGCAGGACCTCCCCCACGTTCCGCACGGTCCGCGCGTAGAGGCGGGCGATGCGCGTCCAGGCGGCGACGGCGCGGGAACGCCGGCGCGCGGCGGGGTCGCGCGGCGCGCGGCGGGGTGCCTTGGAGCCATCGGGCATGCGCGACTTTAATCTTCAAGTATTCCGGAGTGGGTGTCCGGCGCGACGCGCGTCACGGCTGGGGTGCCCGGAGGCGGCGCCCCCGGGGCCCGGGTATGCTGGTGCGCCGGCATGATCCGATTGCTCGCGCTCCTCGGCGCCACCACCATCTCCTTCTCGGCCGTGTTCATCCGATTGGCGGACCTCTCGGCCTCGACCATGGCCTTCTTCCGCCCTGCGTACGCGCTGCCCGGGCTGCTGGTGCTGGGCCTGCTCACCCGCCGCGGCGATGAGCGCAGCCCGCGCGAGCGTGGCCTGACGCTGCTCGCCGGCGCCCTCATGGGCTTGGCGTTCACCTTCTGGAACTACGCCATCGCCGGCATCGGTGCGGGCGCGGCGACGGTCCTGGGCAACACTCAGGTGGTGTTCGTGGGGCTGGCGGCGTGGCTGCTGTACGGCGAGCGGCCCAACAACCTGGCGCTCGTCGCGGTACCGGTGGTGTTCGCGGGCGTGGCCCTGACCACCGGCCTGGGCCGATCGGATGCCTACGGCAGTGCCCCGATCGCCGGTGCGGCGTGGGGGCTCGGCAACGCCCTGGTGTACACCTCCTTCCTGCTGCTGTTCCGCACCGTGAACCGGGCGCGACGCTTCCCGGGCCCCATCCTCCTCGACGCCTCGCTCGGTGCGGCCGTGGCGACGCTGTTGGTGGGCGTGGCCACCGACCCCGGCTTCTCGCTGGTGTTCCGATGGCCCGCCCACGGTTGGCTCATCCTGCTGGCCCTGGGCCCCCAGACCGTCGGTTGGCTGTTGATCCTCACGGCCCTACCGCGCCTACCGGCGCTCGAGACCTCCGTCATGCTGCTCGTGCAGCCGATCCTCACGGTGGTGTGGGGTCGCCTGCTGTTCCAGGAGACGCTGTCGGCGGTACAGATCGGCGGCGTGCTGCTGGTGTTGCTCGGCGTCCTGGTGCTCAACCTGCGCGGGAGCGTGCGGCGCCCCCCCGCCGCCCATCCCGGGGGCTGAGGGTCGCGCGGGCTCCTCATCCGGCGCTCTGCTAGCCTGGGTGTCATGCAACGACGTAGCATCGCGGGATCCCTGACGGCCCTCACCCTCGCCCTGTTGCTGTCCTCGTGTGCGCCGAGCGCCACCGGGACGAGCGTGGCGAGCGCCTACGACCTGCACGCCGCGGACATCCGCGTGACCCCGGGGGGGAGCGTGTACGTGCAGACGGGCTACACCTTCGATGACCTCGGCGTGGACCCCAGCAAGCTCTCCGGGAACCTGTGGTTCCCCGCGGGGGTCAACGGGCGCTCCGCCATCCTCACGGCGCGGTTCACGCTGCAGGACGTGCAGGTGCCGGCCGGCTGGAGCCTGGAGCTGGCGCAGGTCAAGGGAACCCAGCGCACCGTGAGCGGGGCGCGCTCGTTCGACAAGAGCACCACGGACAGCACGCTGGAGGTGGTGTTCCGCGCCGCGCCGCCCGCCACGGCCGTGGCCGGCCCGTACTGGCTGCGCGCGACGCTGGCTCAGGGCAAGAACACGCAGCCCGTCACGGTGGCCCTCCGCGTGGTGCGCTGAGGCCGCCTCGGGTCCGGCGACGCGCCCGCGCTCACCCGCAACCGCTCACAGCTCCACGCCGTCGCGCACGATGCCGCTGAGCAACCAGCGGCCCCCCCGCGCGCCCTCCGCCGAGCGCGTCAGGGCCACGGTGTAGCCGGCCTCGAGGCCGTCGGCGCCCACCACGCTGAGGTGGCAGCGGGCGCTGTTGCCGAGGCGGTCCCAGTCCTTCGTGGCGGCCACACGGTGCCCCACCAGCGGGGCGTAGAGCGTCGTTCGGAAGGCGCGCTCGAAGGCCGCGGCGTCCCCCACCAGCGAGCGCATGCGATCCGAGGCGAGGGCGTACACCGCGGCGGGACCGTGCCGGGGGCGCCCGGCACCGTCGCGCGCCAGCGCCGCGAGGACCGCGTCGAGCGCCTGCTCGGCCGTCCGGCCGGGGGTCGGGGCGCCGTGCTCAGGAGGCACGGCCGGCCCCGGAGGCGAGGGTGTCCCGACCGAAGCGGCGCAGTCCCACGCGGATGAGGACCACGTCCAGCAGCCACACGCCCAGTCCCACCAGCAGGGCCAGGGGCACGTCCAGGTAGAGCACACCGGCGGCCTGCCCGGCTACCAGGGCCACGATGGGGAGCACCACGACGCCGCCGAGCTGGTACGCCTCCTGGAAGGAGGACACGCGCGCCGACACCACCACGGTGAGCCCGAGCCCCAGTCCCGCCACCGCCGGCGATACCCACAGCGTCAGCACCATCCACAGGGTGTTGGGGAGCAGCAGGCGGTGCACGTAGGGGTACGCGGCCACGTCCGCCACGGTCGCGTACAGCACGAGGCCCGCCAGGGTGACCGCCAGGGCCGGCACGAACGCGGCCAGGAGCTTGCCCGTGAACAGCTCGAGGTCCGTCGTGGGCGTGTAGAGGACCGCCTCGAGGGTCTTGCGCTCCTTCTCCCCCGCGAAGCTGTCGGCGGCGATCACGCTCGCCACCATCAGGGGGAGGATCAGGAACATCGGGGCGAAGAGGTAGGCGAGGAAGCCGACGACCACCTGCCCGACGGGCTCGAGCCCGGCCACCGAGCGCAGCATCGGTGGGGGAAGGTTGCGCAGCAGGGTCTCGAGGTCGCCCGAGCGCAACAGCGCGTCGGCGCCGAAGCGGGCCATCAGCCCGACGGCGGCGGGCAACACCACCAGCAGGACCAGGGGAACGATGATCAACGGCAGCAGCACCGCGCTGCTGCGGAACACCACCGAGAGGTCGCGGCGCGCCACGGCCCAGGCGCGTTCCGGCCGGTACGCTCGGGGTCCGGCCGCCGACGCGCTCACGTGTCCGCCCCCCCTCGCGCGGCCGCCGGCGCGCCGACCGGCCCATGCGCCCCCGCCCCGGGGACGCCGGTCTCCGTCGCCACCCCGTCCTCGCCCCCCAGCAGCGCGAAGTACACGTCCTCCAGATCCGGAGCGTCCGGAACCACGGCGTACAGCGGGTACCCAGCCGCCACCAGCCGCGCGACCAGCGCGGGCACCGCCTCGCGCGTGACGCCGTCCACCGCGATGAGCCCCGGCTCCTGCTCGGCGCGGACGGCGGAGTCGCCCTCGCTCGCGCGCAGCATGGCCACGACCGCATCGCGCTCCTGCGCCGAGGTGGCGATCGTGAGCCGCTGCCGGGTCGCCAGTCGTTCGGCGAGCTCCTCCGGCGAGCCCAGCGCCACCAGGCGGCCACGCTGGAGCACGGCCACGCGCTGGCACAGGCGCTGCGCCTCGACGAGGTTGTGGGTGCACAGCACGACCGTGCGCCCCTCCTGCCCCGCCAGGCGGGTGATGAGCTCGTGGACGTCGCGGGCGGCGACCGGGTCGAGCCCGGCGGTGGGCTCGTCGAGGAACAGCAACTCCGGGTCGTGGAGCAGGGTCCTGGCGAGCGCCAGGCGCTGCTTCATCCCCTTGCTGAAGCCGCGGACGGGCTCGCGCGCGCGCGCCTCGAGGCCGAACTCCTCGAGCAGGCGGGCGCTGCGCCGCCGTGCCTCGACCGCCGGGATGCCGTAGATGCGCCCGAACCCCAACAGGGCCTCCGTGGCGTCGAGGCGTTCGTCGAGCGCCGGCGTCTCCGTGAGCACGCCGCTGCGCTCACGCAGGCGGGCACCCTCGAGGTACGGATCCATCCCCAGCACCCGCGCCTCCCCCGCGCTGGCCCTCAGCAGACCGTTGAGGAGGCGCACGGTGGTCGTCTTCCCCGCGCCGTTGTGACCCAGGAGCCCCAGCACCTCTCCACGGGCGACGCTCAGGTCGAGCCGGTCGAGGGCGAGGGTGGCGGAGGGCCCGGAGCCGAAGCGGCGCGAGAGGCCGTGCGTCTCGATGGCGGCGTCGTTCGCCATTCAGCGCGGGAGCACCATGGAGATGAACTTGGTCTCCAGGAACTCCTCCAGGCCCCAGGGGCCGCCCTCACGCCCCAGACCCGACTGCTTGACGCCGCCGAAGGGGGCGTAGGGTACCGAGGGGACGCCGTCGTTGACGCCCACGATGCCGTACTCGAGCGCCTCGGAGACCCGGAACGCGCGCGACAGGTCGTTGGTGTAGAGGTAGGCCGCCAGGCCGTAGGGGGTGTCGTTGGCGGCGGCGATCGCCTCGGCCTCCGAATCGAAGGGCAGGATGGGGGAGACCGGCCCGAACGTCTCCTCCTGCATCATCTCCATCTCGCGCGTGACGCCCACCACGACCGTGGGGGCGAAATAAAGACCGCGTACGGCCGCGCCGCCCGTGACCACGCGGGCCCCCCGGGCGACGGCGTCCCGCATGTGGCGCTCGACCTTGTGGAGCCCCTGCTCGTCCACCAGGGGCCCGATGTCGGTGGCCTCGTCGAGCGGATCGCCCACCACGAGAGCGGCCGCGGCTTCGCTGTAGCGCGCCACGAACGGCTCCAGGATGCCCCGCTGGACGTAGATCCGGTTGGTGCACACGCAGGTCTGCCCGGCGTTGCGGTACTTGCAGGCGAGCACCTGCCGCACGGCGTCGTCGAGATCGGCGTCGTCGAACACCAGATAGGGGGCATGCCCGCCGAGCTCGAGCGACAGCTTCTTGATGGTGGCGGCGGACTTGCCGTAGAGGATGCGCCCGACCTCGGTGGAGCCCGTGAAGGTCACCTTGCGGATGCGCGGGTCCTCCATCAGCGCGTCCGACACCGGCACCGGATCGAGCGCCGGCAGGACCTGCAGCGTGCCGTCCGGCCCCCCCGCTTCGCGCCACAGCTCCGCCAGCACCAGGGCAGAGAGGGGCGTCTGCTCGGCGGGCTTGAGCACGAAGGTGCACCCCGCCGCCAGCGCGGGCGCCGCCTTGCGCGTCACCATGGCGAGCGGGAAGTTCCACGGGGTGACGCCGAACACCGGACCGACCGGTTGCCGGATGGCGAACAGGCGCTTGTCGCCGACGTGTGAGGGGAACACCTCGCCGTAGACGCGCTTGGCCTCCTCGGCGTACCAGCGCACGAAGCCGGCGGCGTAGGCGACCTCCCCGCGCGCCTCCCGGATGGGCTTGCCCATCTCGTGGCTCATGGTGCGGGCCAGCGACTCCCTGCGCTCCATCATCAGGTCGTGCCAGCGCATCAGCACCTCGGAGCGCTCGAAGGCGGTGGTGGCCCGCCACGCGACGAACGCCTCCCACGCGATGGCGGCCGCCGCCCGCCCCTCGTCGGCCCCGCAATCGGCCACCTCGGCCAACGGCTCGCCGGTGGCGGGGCTGGTGAGCGTGTAGCTGCGCCCGGCCTCGTGCCAGACGTCGGTGAGGAAGCGGCGTTCGATCGTGCTGGTGGCGTCCATGCCCAAGTCTAGCAGCGGCCCCGCGAGACCCGCCCTGCGCTCCGTCCCCCACACCGTCCCCCGCTACGTCCTGTGCTCAGACCTGCGCTCAGCCCTGCGCTCGGTCCTCCGCGTTGATCAGATCGTCGGCGATCTTGCTGCTCGACAGCACCCCGGGCAGGCCGGCGCCCGGGTGCGTGCCCGCCCCCACGAAGTAGAGGTTGGCGATGTCCTCGCTTCGGTTGTGCGGACGGAACCAGGCCGACTGCGTGAGGATGGGTTCGACGCTGAAGGCGGAGCCCTGGTACGAGTTGAGCGTGTCGCGGAAGTGGATGGGGTCGATCCAGTGCTCCACCACCAGGTGCTTCGACAGCTCGGGCAGGTAACGCTCCTCGAGGAAGCGCATGATGGCGTCTCGGTAGGGCTTCGCCTCCGTGCGCCAGTCGATCCCCGAGCGCAGGTTGGGCACGGGGGAGAGCACGTAGAACGACTCGTGGCCCTCGGGCGCCATGCCCGGGTCCGTGAAGGTGGGCATGTGGAGGTAGAGGCTGAAGTCCTCCGCCAGCCGGCCGCGGTTGTGGAAGATGTCCCGCAACAGCCCCTCGTAGCGCGGCCCCAACAGGATGTTGTGGTGCTTCAGGCCGGTGTCGCGGTAGCGCCGGTCGGTGCCGAAGTAGATCACGAACAGGCTCATGGAGTAGCGCATGCGCTCGAGCCTGCGGTCGGTGTACTTACGCCGGAAGCGGGGGGCGATGAGCTTCATGTAGGTGAACGCCACGTCCGCGTTGCTCACCACCACGTCGGCCTCGAGGGCGCGACCGTCGGCCAACCTGACGCCCGTGGCGCGCGGCCCTCGGGCGCCGTCTTCGAGCACGATCTCGGACACGTCGGCCCCCAGCTCGATGGTGCCACCCGACTCCCGGATGAGGCGCCCCAGCGCCTCCACCAGCGCCCCCGTGCCGCCCATGGCGTACCACACGCCCCACTCCCGCTCGAGGTAGTGGATCATGGCGTAGATCGAGGTGGTGTCGAAGGGATTGCCCCCCACGAGCAGCGGATGGAAGCTGAACACCTGCCGCAGGAACGGATCGCTCACGAACTGCGAGACGTAGCGGTAGACGCTCTTGTACGCCTGCAGCCGGATGAGGTCGGGCGCCACCTTGAGCATGTCCCAGACGGTCAGGAACGGGGTATCGGCGAGCTCCTCGAAGCCCTTGGCGAAGATGTCGCGCGCACCCTTGACGAAGTTCAGGTAGCCACGCTTGTCCGCGGGGCGGATGCGATCGATCTCCGAGAGGATGAACATCTCGTCGTCGTTGTAGTCGAAGGCCCGGCCGTCGGCGTCGTAGATGCGGTAGAACGGGTCGCACTTGACGAGCTCCACGTAGTCCTCGCGCCGCTTGCCCGCCTTGGCGAAGATGTCGTCGATCATCTGTGGGGCGGTGATGATGGTGGGGCCGCCGTCGAAGCGGAATCCGTCCATCTCGTAGACGTAGGCGCGACCGCCCAGGCGGTCGCGCCTCTCCAGGACGGTCACGTCGTGGCCGGACGCGGCCAGGCGTGCCGCTGCCCCCAGGCCGCCGAAGCCCGAGCCGATGACGACGATGCGCTTGCTCACTCCCGCAGTATAGGTGGGGTCGCGACCGGCGCCGTTGAGCGCCGGCCACAGTCCGTGACGCCGGCGGCCGGCGCCGACCAGGCGGCCGGGCTCAGCTCTCGTCCTCCAGCCGCCACAGGTCCTCGGGGCGCTCGCGCCGCCGGGCGGCGCGAGCCACGCCTGCCTGCACGACCACCTCGGCCGGGCGCAGGCTGGAGGCGTAGTTCGATGCCATGGCGAAGCCGTAGGCGCCCGCCTGCTCCACGGCCAGCAGGTCCCCCGGGCGCACCCCGTCGAGGGTGCGATCGCGGCCCAGGCGATCGGCGTTCTCACACAGGGGCCCGTCCACGTCCCCGCGCCAGGCGGGAGCGGGGTCCCGGTCCGCCTGGGGCGTGACGCGGCGGATCGGATGCTCCGCCGCGTACAGCGCGGGCCGCAGCAGGTCCGCCATGCCCGCATCCGCGATGACGTGTGCGGGGTCCCCGGGCTTGACGTGCAGCACGCGGCTCAGGAGGGTGCCGGCGGTGGCGGTCAGGTAGCGCCCGGGCTCGACGACCAACGCCAACCGGTGGCGGGCCGCCAGCGGGAGGATGCGCCGGGCGAATCCCTCTAGCGGGAAGTCGGGCACGGCGAAGCCGCCCCCCATGTCGAGGGTGTCGCACGCCGGGAAGCGCCGATAGATCCCCTCCAGGAGCTCGACAAGGGCGTCGTACACCGACACGTCCCGGATCATGGAACCGACGTGCAGATGGAAGCCCGCCAGGCGACCGCTCGCCGCGACGCTCCGGGCGAGCGCCTCGGCCGCGTGCGGGGCCAGGCCGAACTTCGAGCTCGCTGCTCCGGTCGCAAGATGCTCGTGGGTGTGGGGATCCAGGCCCGGGTTGACGCGCACCAGGAAGCGCGTCGGGGTGAGCTCGAGGTACGCGCGCCAGTGATCCCACTGCCGCTCCCCGTCGAGGCTCACCAACCCCACGCCGAGCTCCGCGGCGCGGGCGACGAGCGGGGGATCCTGGCGCGGTCCGCCCAACACCTGGGTGGCCGGGATCATGCCGGCACGGAGCGCGCGCTCGAGCTCGCCCCGGGTGATGACCTCGGCGCCGACATCCCCGCCGGCCAGGTGTCGGAGCAGCGCGCCGTTGGGGTTGGCCTTGACGGCGTAGCGCAGCGCCGCACCGGGAAGGGCGCGCCGCAGCGACGCCAGGCGGGCGTCGACCTCGTCGAGATCGTAGACGTAGGTGGGGGTGCCGAAACGCTCGGCGATGGCGAGCAGCAGGGGGTCGGTCATCACGGCGACGCGAGCGTAGCACGCGCTCCCGCCGCGGCGGGCGGCGGCCGGGCGTCCGGGCCGGGCCCAGACCCCGTCGGCGCGCGCCGGGCGATCCGGGGCGGCGGGTGGCCGCGGCGCGGGCGGCTATGCTGGGCGGCATGAACAGACAGATCCGGCGCGAGCAGGCGAAGATGGACAAGAAGGCGGCCAAGGAGAAGCAGCGCAAGCGTGCCGCCCGTCGCCGGCGGGTGCAGACGCTCCGCGAGCGGCGCCCGGCCTCCGGCGGAGGCAAGAGTGCGGGTGCCGGCGGTGCCGGGCCCGCGCGCGACCGCTCCAAGCCCCTCACGCCCGAGCAACGGCGCAAGATGCCCGGGCGGTTCTCCGGCGCCCTGATGATCGCGACCGTGTTCTTCATCGTGCTGCAGGCGGCCGTGCCCACCAAGGACGCCACCACCCTGACGAGCATCACGGGCGCGGGCTTCTTCCTGCTGTTCGGCTACTTCTCCGTGCTCTACCTCGAGCGCCGCGGCGCGGCCCGGGGCCTGGTGATGACGCTCGTGTCGGGCGTGCTGCTGGTCCTCGGGGTGGGCGTGGCCCGGATCGTCCGGCCCGAGCTGGGCATGGATTGGCTCATGCTCGGCCTGGCCGCCCCCGGCGTGGTCGCCGGCGCCTACCTCGGCCGGCTGGTGTTCTACAACTCCCCCGCTTGAGCGCGCCGCCTCCCACGTCGCTCGCCCGGTCCGACGGCCCGAGCGCCGTGCTCGGCGCCATGCCCGAGGAGATCGAGGCCCTCCTGGAGGCGCTGGTGGGTGCCCGCGAGGAGCGCGTCGGGCCCTTCACCTTCCACCGCGGAACGCTCGAGGGGCGGCCCGTCTTGCTCGCGCGCTGCGGCATCGGCAAGGTCAACGCCGCAGCGCTGACCCAGGCCGTCCTGGCCGCCGGGGCGCGGCGCGTGCTCTTCACCGGCGTGGCCGGCGCCGTCGACCCGGAGCTGCGGGTGGGCGACGTGGTGGTGTCCAACGACGCAGTGCAACACGATGTCGACGTAGGCGGCCTGGGCTACGCGCCCGGCGAGGTCCCGGGCGAGCCGCGGGCCTGGCCGGCAGACCCGGAACTCTGCGGCCTCGCCCTGCAGGCCGCCGGCGAGCTCGAGGGGGTGCGCGCGCTGGCGGGCCGCATCGCCTCGGGCGATCAGTTCATCGCCGACCCCGCCCGCGTCGCCTGGCTGCGCGACACCTTCGGTGCGGCCTGCGCCGAGATGGAGGGGGGCGCGGTGGCCCAGGTGTGCTCCCGCTGGGGGGTGCCCTTCGTCATCGTCCGCAGCATCAGCGACACGGCGGACCAGCGCGCGGAGGTGGACTTCCGCAGCTTCACCAGGAGCGCGGCGCAGCGCGCCAAGCACGTCGTGCGGGGCGTGCTTCGCAGGCTCGCCGACCCCGCCGGGGGCGCGACACCGGGCTGAAAGGCCGCCACGGCCCGGACGCGGGGGGGTGCCCGGCCGGGCACGCCTCAGGGGAGCAGCCGCGCGAGGGCCAGCAGGGCGGCGGCGTCCCACGCCTGTGGCCGGCAGGCGACCGGGTAGGGCACCGCCGGAGCGGCGCCGCGGGCGTACCCGGCGACCAGCTCCGGTAGCCGCCGATCGGGCTCGAGCTCGGCGAGGTCCAGCACCGCCCGTGCGACCTCGCCCGCCCGCTCGGTGAATCCGTAGCGCGCCAGGCCCCTGGCGATCAGCGCCGTGTCGTGGGGCCATACGCTCCCGTTGTGGTAGCTCACCGGGTTGTAGCGGCGCTCGCCGGTGGCCAGCGTACGGAAGCCCCATCCGCTCCACAGCCGCGCATCGAACAGCGCCCGCACCAGGACCGGCGCGGTCTCCGGGGGCACGATGCCGGTCCACAACAGCTGGCCGGCATCGGAGGCATGGACCTTCAGGGGGCGCTTCTCCCCGTCGAGGGCGAGGGCGTAGCTGCCGAGCTCCTCGAGCCAGAACGCCTCGTGGAAGCGCGCCCGCAGCTCCCGCGCGCGCGCCTCCCAGGACGCGGCCGGTTCCGGCTCCTCCAGCGCCCGGTAGAAGCCGGCGGCCGCCAGGTAGGCGGCGTACGCGTAGCCCTGGACCTCGCTGACGGCGATGGCCCCCGCGGCCAGCGAGCCGTCGGCGTGCGTCATGGAGTCCCCGGCGTCCTTCCACGACTGCACCGTCAGGCCCGAACCGGGGCGGGTGGGGGTGCTGTCGAACTCCAGGAAGCCGTCGCCGTCGGCGTCCCCGGGCCCGGTCATCCAGGCCAGCGCCGCCTCCCAGGCGGGACGCAGCGCGCGCACCACGACATCGGAGTCGGTGGCCTCGGCGAGAGCCCCCAACAGCCACACGAACAGCGGGGTGGCATCCACCGTGCCGTAGAAGGGGGTGTGGGGAACGGCGCCGATGCGCGCGAGCTCGCCGAAGCGGATCTCGTGGGGGATCTTGCCGGGCTGCTCCAGGCGGGCCGCGTCCGTCGTTGTCCCCTGCAAGCGTGCGAGGTAGCGGAGCGTGCCCTCGGCCACATCCGGCCGCGACGGCAGCAGCAGGTGGGCGGTGAGCAACGCGTCGCGACCGAACGCCGCGACGTACCAGGGGATGCCGGCCGCGGGCACCGGCCCGTCCTCGGTGAACAGCAGCAGCCCGCGCAGGTCGTCCACCGCTCGCGCGATCGCGGCACCTCCGCACCCGACCACCTCGGTGCCCGCGAAGGACGCGCGCCAGGCTTGGTAGTCGATGCCCGCACGTGGCGCGTCGACCGGATTCTCGATGGTGGTGCGGGCCTCGAGAACGGCGCGCTCGCCCGGGGCGAGCCGCACGCGCCACGCGGCCCCGTACTCGGTGATGGTCGCGCCGGGTCCCGCCACGCGGACGCCGATACCCTGCTCCACGCCGTCGCGGGCGCGGTGTCCGAAGTGCACCCGGGTGGCACTCTGTTCCCGCTCGGGCCTGCGGTCGGGCGGGGCGAACCAACCGCGCGCCTCGAACAGGTCGAGGAAGTCCGCCTCCAGCTCGAGCCGCGGCCGCAGCTCGACGGCATCCGGTCCCGTGTTGTGCAGCGTGACGCGGTCGCGCATCGTCCGCGCCTCGAGCGCCACCTCCCGGTGCGCGCCGAGCATCTGGGCGTGCCCTTCGATGCGGCCGAGGTGGGCCTCGAAACGATCGAGCCTCGCCGCGTGCGCCTGCAGCGTCTGGAAGCCCTGCCCGAGGTCCCAGCGGTAGCGCGAAAGGAAGCGCGTGTCGCGGTTATACAGTCCCTTCTCGCCGCCGCCCACGGCACCGTCGGCGTCGGCCACCAGGAAGCTGTAGTTCTCCTTCATCACGACGTTGTCGCGGAAGTCCACCTGTGCACTCCCTCCGGCCGGCCCCCGGTCGGCCGGCCCCATCCTAAGGGGAGCGCGCGCTCCCCACGTAAGCTGCCTGGTCCGGGGCCGCGCGTGACGTGGCGTACAATGGGCAGCCGAACCGGGTCCGGTGCGAGTCGCCGGCGACCACGCGGCACGTCATGACGCCCTGTCAGGGCCGCTTCTGGAGAGGACTCCGCTTTGATGTCAGACGTTCTGGATGAACTGCTCAACCTGGACAGGTCGCAGCTCGAACCCGAGGAGCTGCGGGAACTCAACGAGACCGAGCTGCGCGAGTGGTTGGAGTCGTTGGACTACGTGTTGGCGAGCGGTGGGCCCGAGCGCGTCCGCGACATCCTGCAGCGGCTCGAGCACCACGCCTACCGCCACGGCGTGGTCATCCCGTACAACGCCACGACGCCCTACCTGAACACGATCCCGGTCGAGGAGCAGCCCGAGTACCCCGGCGACCTCGCGCTGGAGCGCCGGGTGAAGTCGTTCATCCGCTGGAATGCCATGGCCATGGTGGTGCGGGCCAACAAGCTCTCGGACGGCATCGGTGGCCACATCTCCACCTACGCCTCGGCGGCGACGTTATACGAGGTGGGGTTCAACCACTTCTTCCGCGGCGCCGGCAAGGGCCCGGACGCCGATCTGGTGTTCTTCCAGGGGCACGCCAGCCCCGGCATCTACGCGCGCTCCTACGTCGAGCGCCGCTTCGACGTCGAGCGCATGCGCAACTTCCGCCGCGAACTGCAGGACGATGCCGGTCTGTCGAGCTACCCGCACCCGTGGCTCATGCCCGACTACTGGAGCTTCCCCACCGTGTCGATGGGGCTCGGGCCGATCATGTCGATCTACCAGGCGCGCTTCCGGCGCTACCTGGAGGATCGCGGCCTCTACCCGCAGGGCGACGGCAAGGTGTGGGCCTTCCTGGGCGACGGCGAGACCGACGAGCCGGAGACGCTCGGCGCCATACGCGTCGCGGCCCGCGAGAAGCTGGACAACCTCATCTGGGTCATCAATTGCAACCTGCAGCGCCTCGACGGGCCCGTGTTCGGCAACGGCAAGATCATCCAGGAGCTCGAGGCGATCTTCCGCGGCGCCGGCTGGGAGGTCATCAAGCTGGCCTGGGGCAGCAAGTGGGACGAGTTGCTGGCCAAGGACCACGACGGCGTGCTGGCGCGACGCTTCGAGGAGCTGGTGGACGGCGAGTCCCAGCGCTATGCGGCCTTCGGCGCCTCCGAGTTGCGCGAGCACTTCTTCAACTCGCCCGAGCTCAAGAAGCTGATCGACGGCTGGAGCGACGACGACATCGGCCAACTCAATCGCGGCGGCCACGACTCGCGCAAGGTCTATGCCGCGTTCCTGCGTGCCGCGCAGACGCGCGGGCAACCCACGGTGATCCTCGCTCGCACCGTCAAGGGCTACGGCCTGGGCGAGGCCGGCGAGGGCAAGAACGTCACCCACCAGCAGAAGAAGCTCAACGAGGACGAGATGCGGGAGTTCCGCGACCGCTTCGACATCCCGGTCGCGGACGAGGATATCGGCAAGTACCCGTTCTACCGGCCCGACGAGGACAGCCCCGAGTACCGCTACCTCAAACAGCGGCGCGACGCGCTGGGCGGCTGGCAGCCGGAGCGGTTGGTGCAGGCCGAGCCCCAGGAGGCCCCCGGCGAGGATCACTTCGAGGAGTTCATGGCGGGCACCCAGGGGCGCGAGGTTTCGACCACCATGGCCTTCGTCAGTATCCTGCGCAAGCTCCTGCGAGACCCGGCCTGGGGCAAGCAGATCGTGCCCATCATCCCGGACGAGGCGCGCACCTTCGGGATGGAGGCCCTGTTCCGGCAGATCGGCATCTACTCGCACGCCGGTCAGCTCTACGAGCCGGTGGATAGCGACAACCTGCTGTTCTACAAGGAGTCCCGCGACGGTCAGATCCTCGAGGAGGGGATCACCGAGGCCGGCTCGATGTCGTCCTTCCTGGCCGCCGGCACGGCCTACGCCAACTACGGCGTCAACATGCTGCCGTTCTTCATCTACTACTCGATGTTCGGGTTCCAGCGCATCGGCGACCTGGCGTGGGCGGCCGGGGACATGCGCGCCCGCGGATTCATGGTCGGCGGCACTGCCGGTCGCACGACGCTGGCCGGCGAAGGCCTGCAGCACCAGGATGGGCACTCGCTGGTGCTGTCGTACACCGTGCCGAACCTGATGGCCTACGACC
This sequence comes from uncultured Trueperaceae bacterium, assembly GCA_963739805.1. Classification (GTDB taxonomy): domain Bacteria; phylum Deinococcota; class Deinococci; order Deinococcales; family Trueperaceae; genus CAVUBJ01. The sequence goes on along the minus strand of CAVUBJ010000009.1, from coordinate 641,876 downwards.
CCGCCTTCGCCTACGAGATCGCCATCATCGTGCGCCACGGCATGAACCGCATGTACCGTGACCAGGACGCGGTGTTCTACTACTTCACGGTCGGTAACGAGAACTACGAGCAGCCCGCGGCGCCCGAGCACCTCGATCGCGAGGCGCTCGCTCGCGGCGTGCTCGACGGCCTGTACCTGTTCCGCCCGGCCGGCCGCAAGCGCAGCAAGCTGCACGCGCAGCTCTTCGGCAGCGGCGCCATCATGAACGAGGTCCTCAAGGCACAGACCATCCTCGAATCCGACTACAAGGTGGCGACCGACGTGTGGAGCGTGACCTCCTACAAGCAACTCCATCGGGACGCGCTGCAGGTCGAGCGGCACAACCGGCTTCACCCCGAGGACGAGCCCCAGGTGCCCTTCGTGCGGCGGCAGCTCGACGGCGCCAAGGGCGTGTTCGTGGCGGCGTCGGACTACATGAAGATCCTCCCCGACGCGCTGGCACGCCACCTGCCGCGCCCCATGGTCGCGCTCGGCACCGACGGGTTCGGCCGCAGCGAGGCGCGCGAGGAGCTGCGCGATTTCTTCGAGGTGGACGCCAAGCACATCGTGGTGGCAACGCTGCAGGCGCTGACCCAGGAGGGGGAGATGGACCCCGCCACGGTGGCCAAGGCCATCGCCGACCTGGGCGTCGATCCCTCCAAGCTCAACCCCTACGTCGACTGATCGGCCTGCTAGCGAGGGTCAGGAAAGGACGAACGCGTGGCTACCGAAGTCAAACTGCCCGAGGTCGGAGAAGGCATCGAGTCCGGTACGGTCGTGAGCGTGCTGGTGAAGGTCGGCGACACCGTCGAGGTGGACCAGCCCCTCATCGAGCTCGAGACCGACAAGGCCGTGGTCGAGGTGCCGTCGACGGCCGCGGGCACGGTGAGCGAGATCAAGGTCCAGGAGAACGCCGAGGCGCGTATCGGACAGGTCATCGTCACGCTGGAGGCCGGCGGGGCGGGAGCCGAGGCGGGGCCGTCGCCGTCGAGCGGGGCCGCAGAGGCCGGGGCCGCAGGTGCTGGGGCCGCGGAAGCCCGGGCCGCGGAGGCCGGGTCCGCGGAGGCCGGGTCCGCGGAGGCCGGGTCCGCACGGGCCGAGACCGAGCGGCCGGCATCCGAGGACGCCGACGGCGGTTCCGAGGCGCCCGCACGCCCGCGCGTGCAGGGCGACGCCGAGTCCCCCGGGGCGCCGCCGAAGACGGCGCCCCGGGCGGGTGCCGCGCCGGCGCCGCGCCCGTCGGGCGGCCCCGACTCCCTGGTGCCGGCCGCACCGTCGGTGCGCCGCCTGGCGCGTGAGCTCGGGGTGGATATCCGCGAGGTCCGCGGCAGCGGCATCCTGGGCCGGATCGGGGCCGCCGACGTGCGCACGCGGGCCGAGGGGGCGCCGGCGGGCGCCGTGCCCGCCCCCCGGCCGGCGGAGCTGCCCGACTTCAGCCGCTGGGGTGAGGTGGAACGCAGCCCGATGAGCGGGATCCGCAAGGCCACGGTGCGGACCATGGCCAACGCCTGGAGCACCGTCCCCATGGTCACCCAGTTCGACCGGGCCGACATCACCGAGTTCGAGGCGCTGCGCAAACGCTACAAGCCGCAGGCCGAGGCCATGGGCGCCAAGCTCACCCCCACCGCGATGCTGCTCAAGGTGGTCGCCGCGGCGCTGCGCCACTTCCCGGACTTCAATGCCAGTATCGACTCGGCCAACAACGAGATCATTCACAAGCGCTACGTCAACATCGGCGTCGCGGTGGACACAGACGCCGGGCTCCTCGTGCCGGTGATCAAGGGCGCCGATCGCAAGAACATGCTGGAGCTCGCCAAGGAGCTCGGCGACCTGGCGGAGAAGGCACGCGACCGCAAGCTGACGCCCGACGACATGCAGGGTGGGAACTTCAGCGTCTCCAACCTCGGGGGCATCGGGGGGACCGGATTCACGCCCATCGTCAATCCCCCGGAGGTCGCCATCCTGGGCGTCTCCCGTGCATCACTCGAGCCCGTCTACGACGCGGAGAGCGGGGGCTTCGATGCGCGCCTGATCATGCCCCTCTCCGTCAGTTACGACCACCGACTCATCGACGGGGCGGCGGCCGCCCGCTTCCTGCGGTGGATCTGCCAGGCCATCGAGGAGCCCTTCCTGATGGCGCTCGAGGGCTGAGCCGCGCGCGGCCGCCGCGGGCAGGGCAGGGCCGGCGCCGGCCGGCCCGCGGCCGGCCGCAAGGCCGAGATCGCCGTCTGCGGCGCCGAAAGCTCAACAGACTCTCATGGGGGGCCGTGGTAGCATGGCGCGGTATGTCGGCGGTCACGGGAGCCCTGCAGGGAATGACGCCGAGCCGCGCCGAGCTCGAGCTTCGCGCCACCGGGCTCACCAAACGCTACGGCGGGCGCAAGGTCGTCGATGGCGTGGACATGGCGCTCCGTCGCGGGGAGATCGTTGCGCTCCTGGGGCCGAACGGGGCCGGCAAGACCACGAGCTTCTACATGATGGTGGGCTTCGTGCGCCCCAACGCCGGGCGCATCCGACTGGGCACCCAGGACATCACCGGCTGGCCGATGCACCGCCGGGCGCGCCTTGGGCTGGGATACCTCGCCCAGGAGCCGAGCGCGTTCCGAAAGCTGAGCGTGCGAGACAACCTGATGGCGATCCTCGAGTTCCAGTCGCTGACGCGCACCCAGCAGGAGGCGCGGGCCGACGAGTTGCTCGAGGAGTTCCACCTCGCGCACCTCGCCCGCCACCGCGCGGACACGCTGTCCGGCGGCGAGCGGCGCCGTCTCGAGATCGCGCGCAGCCTCACCGTGGATCCCGCCTTCATCCTGTTGGACGAGCCGTTCACGGGCGTGGATCCCAAGTCGATCCGCGAGATCCAGATGCTCATCGCCGAGCTCCGCGAGCGCCGCGGGCTCGGCGTGTTGCTCACCGACCACAGCGTACGGGAGACGCTCGCCATCGCCGATCGCGTGGTCCTGATGTTCGACGGTCGCGTCCGTTTCGACGGCACTCCGGAGCAGTTCGCCGAGGATCGCGACGTCCGCACCTACTACCTCGGCCACGACTTCCAGGTCTGAGCGCGGCCGTGGTCCCGCCCGCACCCCACGCCGACGCGGCCGAGGCGACCGCATGATCTACATCCTCGGGCTGGTCGGCCTGCTGGCTGTCATGGCGGGCGTCATCGCCTTCCTGGGCGATCGCCTGGGCACCCTGGTGGGGCGCCGGCGCCTCAGCCTCTTCGGCGCGCGCCCACGTCGCACCGGCCAGATCGTTGGCGTGGTGGTGGGCATCGTGATCATGCTCACCACCCTCGGGGTGTTGTCGCTGGCGTTCCAGAACGCCACGCAAACGCTCATCAACGCGCAACGCACCGCCGACGAGCTGGTGCGCCTGCGGGCGCAAGAGCGGGTGCAGCAGGACAAGGTCAACGAGCTCAGCGGGCAGCTCGATGACCTGCGCAGCGAGCTCGAACAGGCGCAGAAGACGATCACCACCGCGCAGGCGCAGCGCGATGCGGCGCTCCAGGAGCGGGACGCCGCGCAGGCCGAGCGGGACGCCGCGCAGGCTGAGCGCGACGTGCTGGTGTCCCAGCGCGACGACCTTCAGGGCCAGGTGACGGCGCTCAATGCGCGAGTCGACGCGGTGAACGGGCAGCTCGACGAGGCCGAGCGCCAGCTCGCGGGCACGCGGGCCGACCTCCAGGGGGCCCGGGCGGCACAGGCGGATGCCGTGCAGGCGCGCGACCAGGCGATCGCCGCTGCGGTGGACGCCCGCTCCGCGGCGGCCGACGCCCGCCAGGAGGCCGACGCGCTGCAGCAGGAGGTGAAGGGTGCACGGGCGCAGCTCGACGACGCGAACGCGCAGCTTCAGGCGCTCCAGGGCAAGCTCAGCGACGCGGAGGCGCGCCTTGCCAGCGCGCAACAGGGGCTGGAGGCGGCCCAGTCCGACCTCGCCACGGCCCGGGCGGCGCAGGCGGATGCCGTGCAGGCGCGCGAGCAGGCGCTCAGCGAGCGCGATCGGGCACAGCAGCAGGCCACGGCGCTCCAGCAACAGACCGACACGCTTCGGCGACAGGTCGGCACATTGCAGGGCGAGGTCGCGGGCCTCCAGGCGCAGCAGGGCCAGTTGCGCGAGCAGGCCACCGAGCTGAGCAGCCAGAACACCGCGCTGCAGGCGCGAAGTCAGCAGCTCTCCGAGCAGAACACGCAGTTCGTCCAGCAGAACCAGATCCTGAGCGATCAGAAGGATCAGCTCCAACAGCAGATCACCACGAGCAACCAGCGTGTCCGGGAGCTGCAGGGGAGCCTGCAGGAGCTCAACACCACGGTCGAGGCGCAGGCGGCGCGCCTGAACGCCCTGCAGCAGCAGTACCAGCGTGCAGCGAGCGGTGACGTGTACTACCAGAAGGACCAGCTCATCTACTCCGGCGCCATCGCCGCTCAGGATCCCGCGGCCATCCGTGAGGAGCTCGCCAAGTTCATCGCGGACGCCACCGCCGTCGCGTCGCGCCGCGGCGTCGAGCGCGTCAGCGTCACCAGCGACCAGTTCAACAGCCTCGTCGACGTCATCTCCCAGACCCCCGACTCGGACCTGGTGCGCCTCATCTCGCCCACCAATCAGTACAGCTCCACCATCGTGGTGTCGGTCGAGGCCATCGAGAACACGAGATTGTTCGACAAGGGGCAGCTCATCGTCAGCCGCCAGATCCACCTCGGTTCGGTGGCATTCCCCGCCAGCCAGGACGAGCTCCGCAACAGCCTCGCACAGCTGAAGTCCGACGCGCTGCGCAAGCTGCGACGCGCCGGGCTCGACGAGATGCAGCTGCCCGATTTCGGCCAGGTGACCGACGACACCTTCACCAACCTGCTGCTGCGGCTCGAGGGACCCGTCACCATCGGTTTGGTGGCGACCGCCGACGTCTTCCGGGCCGGCCCGGCCCGGCTGGAGCTGATGGTGCTGTACTGATCGCCGCGTGCCGGGCCGGCCGGTCGCGCCGCAGCGCTCCGCGGCCCCGCCGCAGCGCTCCGCGGCCCCGCCGTGGCGGGGCTACGCCTTCCGGGCCAGGAGATCGCGGATCTCGGCCAACAGGCGCTCCTCGGCGCTGGGTTCGGGCGGCGCGGCGGGAGCCTCGGGCTCGGCTGGCGCCGCCGCCCGCGCCTTGAGGGCGTTGAACGAGCGGATGACCATGAACAGCACGGCGGCGATGATGAGGAAGTTGATGATGGTGTTGAGGAACGCGCCGTACTGGATCACGGGTGCGCCGGCCGCGACGGCATCCGGGACGGAGGCGTAGAGCGCCCGGTCCTTCAGGATGATGCCGAGGCTGCTGAAGTCCGTGCCGCCGAGCAGCAGACCCACCACCGGCATGATCACCTGGTTCACCAGCGACGTGGTGACGGCGCCGAAGGCCGCGCCGATGACGACGGCGACCGCCAGATCGAGCACGTTGCCCCTCGCGATGAAGTCACGGAACTCCTTGAGCATGATCCCTCCGAGGTACCATGGGATGGTCCGAGTCTACGCCTTCCGCCGCCATCGTTGGCCTCAGGATGGGCTCAACGGGCGCGTGAAGCGCTGCACCTCGACGCGGTAGCCATCGGGATCGCGCGCGAAGAAGTGGCGGAGGCCGAGCGCACCGTCCTCGCGGGGCGCCCCCTCGGTCTCCACGCCGAGGCGCAGAAGGCGCCGATACACGCCGTCGACGTCGTCGCACACGAGCGTCAGCATGAGCTGCGGGTGCCCGGCGGCGCCGTGCTCCGCCCGGCAGAAGCCCAGATAGCCGCGGCCGGCTCGGAAGATGAGGCAGCGGTCCTGATCGCGCTCGAGCGTCAGGCCGAGGTCGCGCTCGTAGAAGTCCCGGGTGGCGGCCAGGTCCTCGACGGGGTAGAAGCCGATGACGGCGTCGAAGCGTGGCACGTCGTCCATGGCCTTTCCTACCACGGGCGCGGGCGGCCCCGCTGTCGTACGCTTAGGACGTGAACGACGTGACGACGGTCCTGGTGGCCGACGACCTCGAGGGGCAACGCATGGTCCTCGATATGCTGCTCAGTGCCGATGGGTATGTGGTGCACGCGGTCGCGGACGGCCGTGAGGCGCTGGAGTACCTCAAGGAGCACACCCCCGACCTGGCGGTCCTCGACGTCAACATGCCGCACGTGTCGGGCATCGACGTGTGCGATCGGATGAAGCGCGTGCCACGCCTCAAAGACGTGCCCGTGATCATCCTCACCGTGCTGAAGGACGAGCGCACCGGACAGATGGCCCGCCTCGCCAAGGCCGATCGCGTCATCATCAAGCCCCTGGAGGGCAAGGACTTCCGGGCCACCGTTCGGGAGCTGCTCGCGGCCTCGACCCCGGACGCGGAGGGCTGACCGGCGAAGGATCAGCCCCGCGGGCTGCGTTGCCTCAGCGCCTCGTACAGCACCACCGAACCGGCCACCGCGACGTTGAGGCTGTCCGCGGCGCGCGGGTGCATGGGGATGCGAACCCGCTGCTCCGCCGCCGACAGCCAGGCGTCGTCGAGCCCGTGGTGTTCCGCGCCCATCACGACGGCGACGGAGCCCTCGTAGGACACGTCCCAATGGTCGGTCGTGGCCGCCGGTGCGGTCGCCACCAGGCGGACGCCCCACGCCCGCAGCGCGGCCCGCAGGACCTCGGCAGGGGCGGCCGCCACGGACAGCGCGAAGAGGCTACCCATGCTGGCGCGCACGACGTTGGGGTTGGCGAGGTCGGTGCCGTCGCCGCTCACCAACACCGCGTCGACGCCGACCGCGTCCGCCGTGCGCAGCAGCGCCCCGAGGTTGCCCGGCTTCTCGAGCGCGTCCAGTACGAGTAGCAACGGGTGGGCGGGTAACTGCAGCGCCTTCAATGACCACTCCGGGCGCCGCGCGACGACCAGCGCGCCGTCCGGCCCCTGGCGCTGGCTGGCGCGCTCGAACGCCTCGCGCGCCAGCGTCACTACCTCGACTCCCGCGGCGTGGGCCGCCTCGGCCAGCGTGGCGACGCCGCCCTCGCGGTCGAGCTCCGGGCACAGCAGCACGCGCTCGAGCCGCACGCCGGCTCGCAGCGCACGCAGGCCCTCGCGCGCCCCCTCGACCAGGAACAGCCCCGAGGCGTCGCGCGCGCGCCGCTGACGCAGCCGCACCGCCTCCTTCACAAGCGGGTTGCGCGGGCTGTCGACGTGGCGCTGCGGCGGCATGGCGGCATTCTAAGCCGCGCCAGGGAGCGCCGCTGCGCGGGCGTCGGGCGGCGTCCGGTAGACTAGGTCATGCAGCCGCTGCTCGCCGCCGAACGCCTGCTCGAGCGCCTGGACGACCCCGGATTGCGCGTGCTAGACGCGCGTTTTGAGCTCGTCGAGCCACCCGCAGGCCGACGCGCCTACCACGAGGGGCACGTGCCGGGCGCGGTGTTCGTCGATCTCGATGAGGACCTTGCCGCGCCGCCCGGGCGCCATGGGGGGCGCCACCCGCTACCGGACATGCACCGCTTCGCCCGGACGCTCGCGGATCGCGGTGTCGGCGATGGCCACGACGTGGTGGTGTACGACCAGGGGGGCACGTTCTACGCCTCGAGGGCGTGGTGGATGCTGCGCTACATCGGCCACGATCGGGTGTGGGTGCTCGACGGTGGCCTGCCGGCGTACCTCGAGGCGGGTGGCCGCATCACGCGCGAGGAGCCGCACCACGAGGCGGCCCCGCTGAGCGTGCGGTTGCGCCCCGAGATGGTCGTGGGCGTCGATTACGTGCGGGCCCACCTGCACGCGCCCGACGTCCTCCTGCTCGACGCGCGTGCGCCCGAGCGCTACCGCGGCGAGGTCGAGCCCCTCGATCCCAAGGCCGGCCACGTGCCGTCTGCCGTCAACCGCCCCTACGAGCACACCTTCGACGGCCCCCGGCTGCGCGACACCGCGGCGCTGCGGCGGCTCTTCGCGGTGGCCGCAGGCCGGGAGACGGTGGTGCATTACTGCGGATCCGGCGTCAGCGGCGCCCACAACATCCTCGCCATGGAGGCCGCGGGGCTACCGGGCTCGCGCCTGTATGCTGGGTCGTGGAGCGACTGGTGCAGCCACGAGGCGTTGCCCGTGGCGACGGGGGACGAGGAGCCGTGACGCGGGCCCGGCGCCCTCTCGCGGCGGCGCGGGCCACGGGTGCACGGCCGGTCGCGACGGGCGGCGGTGCGTCACCGGGGGTCGGTGGTGCTGCGCGAAGCGCGGACGCCGTAGGCGTTCCGGAGTCTGGTTGACATGGCCAACAGCGCACATCGCGTGATGCCCGACGAGTTCTGGCGCGGTTTCTTTCGCGGAGCGCCGCACGGCGTCGTGGTGTTGGGCGCGGTCCGCAACGAGCGTGACCGGGTGCGCGATTTCGAATGGGTGGACATGAATGCGCCGGCGGCCGAGGTGCTCCGTTGCGTCCCCAACGACCTTCTCGGTCGCCGCCTGCGAGACCGCTACCCGGACCACCTCGATCCGCGGCTCTTTCGGCGCCTGCTCGCCGTGATGCACAGCGGCGTCGCCATGGAGTTCGAGCGGGCGTTGCCGCTTCCCCGGGGCGCGGCGGGGGACGGCCGGCCGTGCGGGGAGGTGAGTGCACCCCCCGGACCCGACGTCGCCTGGTACGCCGTGACCCTGGTGCCGGTGGAGCAGGAGTACGTGGTGGCGGAGTTCCGCTCCATCACGGACTACAAGAACGTCTTGCGGCAGGCCGTGGAGCTGATGAACCACGACGATCTCACCGGCCTCGCCAATCGCCGCCACCTCAAGTCCCGCTTCTGGGTGCTGCGCAAGCGACGGGTGCCCATGGCCGTGCTGTACTTCGACCTCAACGGTTTCAAGCGGATCAACGATGATCACGGTCACGAGCTGGGCGACAAGGTGCTGTCGGTCATCGGACAACGCCTGAAGCAGGGCGTCCGCCCCGGCGAGATGGTGGCCCGCATCGGGGGTGACGAATTCGCGGTGTTGCTCGCGGACGCCGAGATGGGCACGCTCGACCGGGTGGCCGAGCGCCTGATGCAAGCCCTGGAGGAGCCCGTCCACCTCGCTCACCTCACGGTGCACATCAGCGCGAGCGTCGGCGCCGCCCTGTATCCCGACGACGCCGAGTCCTTCGAGGCGCTCCTGAGCCAGGCCGACGAGCGCATGTATGAGCACAAGAGGCGGCGACAGGGAGCGCGCTGAGCGCCGTGGGGCCGTGGCTGCCTAGGTCCGGCCGCCGGCGCGCGGGCACTACGGTATGCTCCAACGCATGAAGATCGCAGTGATGGGGGCCGGGGCGGTCGGCTGTACCTTCGGCGTGCGGCTGGCCGAGGCCGGGCACGAGGTGAGCTTCGTGGCGCGTGGCCGACATCTCGAGGCGATGCGCGCGCGCGGGCTCGAGCTACACAGCGCACTCGGCGACGCGACGCTACGGCCGGTGCGGGCCGTGGAGGACCCGCGCGACGTCGGACCGGTCGCGCTGGTGCTTTTCACGGTCAAGTCCCAGGACACGCCGGCCGCGCTGCTCCGGGCCGCGCCGCTGGTGGGGAGCGATACGCGCGTGTTGACGCTTCAGAACGGCGTCGGAAACGTCGACGCACTCGCCCGGGCATACGGCGAGGAGCGGGTATTCGGCGGCGTGTCTTACCTCGAGGCCGTGGTCGCGGCGCCGGGCGTGGTCGTGCACAAGAGCCCCTTCGCCCGCATCGTGTTCGGCCCGCTGGTGGCCGGCGACGCGGCCGCGCTGGAGGTCGAGCGGGTGCTCCGTGGGGCGGGCATCGAGGTGGAGCGCGTCGCCGATCCGCAGGCGTCCATCTGGCGCAAGTGGTTGTTCATCTGCGCGTTCAGCGGCGTCACCGCGCTCACGCGCCGGCCCATCGGCGACATCCTCGGGCACGAGGAGACGCGCGAGCTGTTCCGTGGCGCCATGGCGGAGGTCGTGGCACTCGCCGGCCGCGTCGGCGTGGCGTTGCCCGAGGGCGTCGTAGAGCAGACGCTGCGCTTCGCCGGGGAGGGGCTCGAACCCAGCATGACCTCCTCGCTGGCGCAGGATCTGGCGGCCGGCAAGCCGCTGGAACTGGATGCGCTCAACGGCGAGGTCATCCGGCTCGGGCGCGATCACGGCGTGCCGACGCCCGTCAACGCCTTCATCCACGCCGCGCTGGTGCTGCATGCAGACGGCGGCGGCGGGAAGGCGGCCGGAGCGGCGGACGCGGAGGGCGCATGACGACGCGCTGCGCGTGGGCCGGGGAGGACCCGCTGTACCGGCGCTACCACGACGAGGAGTGGGGCGTCGTGCAGCACGACGACCGGGCGCTGTTCGAGATGCTGGTGCTCGAGAGCTTCCAGGCGGGGTTGAGCTGGATCACCATCCTACGAAAGCGAGAGGCCTTCCGCCGGGCGTTCGAGGGTTTCGATCCGGCGCGCGTCGCGCGCTACGGCGCGGCCGAGGTCGGCCGCCTGGTCGAGGACGCCGCCATCGTCCGCAACCGCGCCAAGATCGAGGCGGCCGTCCGCAATGCCGGGGCCTTCCTCGAGGTGGCCCGCGAGTTCGGCAGCTTCGATGCCTACCGCTGGCGCTTCGTCGGCGGTGCGCCGCAGACGCACGGCTACCGGGCCGCCGATCCGCCCCCGGCCACGAGCCCGGAGTCGGACGCCTTCGCCGCCGACCTCAAGCGGCGGCGCTTCCGCTTCCTCGGTTCCACCACGGTGTATGCCTACATGCAGGCCACCGGGATGGTGAACGATCACGTCTTGGAGTGTTTCCGCCATGCCCAACTCGCATCCTGAAGCCCTCACCGCCGACACCGGAATCGGCACGGCGGAGGCGCGCTTGGCGCGGCTCAAGGAACGCCTGGCCGAGGTCACCGACCTCCGGGCGGCGGCCGCGCTGCTGTCGTGGGACCAATCGACCTACATGCCGCCCGATGGGGCCCTGGCCCGCGGGCGGCAGCTCGCGACCCTCCAACGCCTGGCGCACGAGCGCTTCGTCGACCCCCAGGTCGGGCGCTGGCTCGACGGGCTGGAGGCGCACGCCGAAGCCCTGCCGAGCGATCACCCCGACGCCCGCCTGGTACGCGTCGTGCGGCGCGACTACGAGCGCGACACGCGCGTCCCGGCAGCGTTCCTGGCGGAGTGGAGCGAGCACGGCTCGGCCAGCTTCCAGGCCTGGAGCGTGGCCCGCTCGGCCGACGACGTCGCCGCCATGGTCCCGCATCTGGAGGGCACCCTGGAGCTCTGCCGTCGCTTCGCCGCGTTCTTCCCGGAGGCGCAGCACCCAGCGGATCCGCTGATCCACCAAAGCGACGAGGGCGTGACGGTGGCCAGCCTGCGCCCCCTGTTCACGGACCTGCGCGCGGCCCTGCTGCCGCTGGTCGGGCGCATCCACGAGCGTCCCGCGCCGGACGCGACGGTGCTCACGCGCGGCTACCCCGAGGCGGACCAGCTCGCCTTCGGCCTGCAGATGGCGCAGGCCTTCGGCTACGACACCAGGCGGGGGCGGCAGGACCTCACCCACCACCCCTTCGCCACGCGCTTCAGCAACCGGGACGTGCGCATCACCACGCGCGTGCGCGCCGACGACCTCGGTGACGCCCTGTTCAGCACCCTCCACGAGGCCGGTCACGCCCTCTACGAGCAGGGCATCGACGACGCTTGGGAGTCGACGCCGCTCGCCGCCGGCACCTCCAGCGGGGTCCACGAGAGCCAGTCGCGGTTGTGGGAGAACCAGGTGGGGCGCAGCCGCGCCTTCTGGCTCTGGGCCTTCCCGCGCCTGCGGGAGCGCTTCCCTCGTCAGACCTCCGGCGCCGACGCCGAGGATGCCTACCGGGCGGTGAACCGCGTGGCGCGTAGCCTCATCCGCACGGACGCCGACGAGCTCACCTACAACCTCCACGTGATCGTCCGCTTCGAGTTGGAGATCGAGATGCTGGAGGGGCGGCTGGCGGTCCGCGACCTGCGCGAGGCGTGGAACGAGCGCTACCGCAGCGACCTGGGTGTGGAGCCTCCGAACGATGCCCAGGGCGTGCTCCAGGACGTCCATTGGTACGCCGGCGCCATCGGCGGGGAGTTCCAGGGGTACACGTTGGGGAACGTGCTCAGCGCCCAGTTCTTCGAGGCCGCCCAGGCCGAGCTCGGGCCGCTGGCTCCGGCCTTCGAGGCCGGGCGCTTCGGCCCGCTCCACGACTGGTTGCGTCGCAACGTCTACGCCCACGGGCGCTCGCGCACGCCGGCCGAGCTCGTGCGGCGGGCCACGGGCTCGGACATGAAGCTCGCCCCTTACCTGCGCTACCTGGACCGCAAGTACCGCGACCTCTACGGCCTCGACGACGACTGAGCCGGCCTCTGCCCCTCGCGACCCACCGGCGGTATGATGGCCGGCCATGGACCCCAAGGCCCGTCGCGGCTACCGATTCCTGGCGCTCGCCTTCGTCGTCGTGGGGGCGGCCTTCGCCGGCCTCGCGCTGGTGCAGCGGCTGAGCGGCGCGCACCTGCTCAACGGCGATCCGCTGGGCGTGGCGCTGTTGATCCTGGTGATCGGCGGCGCGCTCTGGTGGACCGTGCGCGGCCCCCCGGCGCTGGAGCAGGCGGAGGAGGCGGCACCGACCGACCCCTCGGCCGGGCGCGGCACGCAGGAGCCCAGGGTGTCCCCCGGGCCGGAGGGCACGGCGGCGGAGCCCGCGCGGCACGAGGCCGCGGATGCCCCCTGGGGCGAGGGCTGACCCGACGACCGCCGGGCCCCGACGGGACTCACGGATGGGTCAGTGTGTAGGTGACCGTGCCGCCGTAGCGGCCGTCGGGTAGCGCGATGAGGTGGTCGGGTGCCAGGTAGTCGACGCGGTGCGCCTGCCAGCCGCCAGTGTTGCCGCCGCTGACCAGGACGCAGTCGCCCGACGTCAAGGGGCAGGAGGCGGCCCCGTCGAGACGGGCACGCAGCCCCAGCCCCGGGTCACCGGCGAAGCTCACGTGGAGGGTCCAGGCGCTGTTTGCCAGCAGGTGCAACACACTCGCTTCCGGCCGCACCGCGGCGTTGCCGTTCTCGACGTCGACCGTGAGCTCCACGTCAGCGATATCGCGGCGGGCGCCCTCGTCGAGCCGCAGACGAAGCACGGTGGGGATCGTGACGGAAACCCTGTGGCTGGCATGGTCCTGGGCCTGCGCCCGCGCGCCAACGGCCAGCAGGGCGGCGAGAATCAGGGCGAGTGCGGTACGGCGCATCCGTCATCACCTTCCCGAGACGGATGCAATCGGCGGTTCGCTGGGAGCCACGGCGGCGCTGCGAGCGCGGTACTGCCGCGATCCCAGGTTCGGCCGGTTGCATCACTGGCTCCCCGAGTCCCTTGATGCCCATGTTGGGAGTCTCGGCTCATCGCCTCCGAACCTTTCGAGGTTCACGCGCCTCGGGCGTGCCATGTGACACGCGCACCCAAGGCGACGACGATGGGCGCTCTACCTGACGATCACGGGAGGGGGCGTCGGTGCGACGCCACTGCACATGAGGCCGGTTGCGCTACTCGCTCCACCTGTCCCAAGCGCCCACATGCAGAACAGGCTTCATCGCGTCCTCGCGAGAAGTATAGCTCCACCCACTTACGGAACCCTTACTCCGCGCGCGGCGTCGCCCTCTTGCCCACGCCGCGACCGCGGCGCCGGAGGGGGCAACCAGTGCCCGCAGCGTAGCCGATGGACGGCCCGCACGGCCGGGCCGCTGTCACCCTCGCGCCGCTTCGGCGCCCGAGCCGTCCCCGGGGGCGCCGCGGCCCGGCCCCGGTACAATCCCTAGATGCGCGTATCCATCGAGCTGGTACCGCGGAGCGAGGCGGCCCTGGAGGCGCAGCTGCGCGAGGTCGCCGAGGCCTTCCCGCACGTCGACACGGTCAACGTCCCGGACATCTTGCGCTTCCCCGTGCGGAGCTGGGACGGTTGTGCCATGGCGAGCGCGTTCGTGCCGCGCGCCATCCCTCATCTGCGAGCGATCGATATCGACCCCGGCCGGCCGCTGGCGGCTGCGGGGGCACTCACCCGACACGGCTTGCAGGAGGTCCTGGTGGTGTCCGGCGACGCCCCCACCGACATGCGGCAGCGCGTCTACGAGACCACGGTGTTGCAGGTCATCGGCAAGATCAGGCGCGAGCACCCGGAGGTGCGTGTCTACGCCGCGTTCGATCCGTACCGGCAGGGGCTGAGGCGCGAGCGCGAGTACGCCATGCAGAAGCTCGACGCGGGAGCCGACGGGCTCTTCACGCAGCCCTTCTTCGACGCCAGGTATCTGGAGGTGGTGGCCGACCTGCTCCAGGGCACGCCCGTGTTCTGGGGGGTCACCTCGGTCGTGGGCGAGCGTTCGGCGCGGTACTGGCAGGCGCGCAACGGTGCGTTCTTCCCGGCGGACTTCGAGCCTACGTTGGCGTGGAGCCGCCGGATGGCCGAGCGGGCGCTGGCGTTCGCACGCGAGCGCGATGCCGACATCTACTTCATGCCCATCCGTGTCGGGCCCAGGGCCTACCTGGAGGGCATCCTTCGGCCCGACCGGCCGTCGCCCTAGCGTCGTCCCCCCCGGCGGGGTCGTCGCGACGGCGTACCCCGCGGTGCCCGTCGCGCGGGTGGCCCGCCCGGACATCCCGGCCCGGACATCCCGCCCGGACGCCCCGGCCCGGACATCCCCGCCCGGACGCCCCGGCCCGGGCGCCCGGGTCAGCCGTCCGGGTTGCGTTCGCCGGGCGGCCCCGGTACACGCCGGCGGAGCGCCACCGGCACGTCCGTGGCCCGCGCGGCCCTGAGGTTGAGCGTCTCCACGAAGATGCTGAAGCCCATCGCGAAGTAGATGTAGCCCTTGGGGATGTGTTGATCGAAGGCCTCGGCCAGCAGCGTCATTCCGATCAGCAGCAGGAAGCTCAGGGCCAGCATCTTCACGGTCGGGTGGCGGTCGACGAAGGCGCTGATCGGGCCCGACGCCCACATCATGATGAGCACCGCGATCACCACGGCGATGACCATCACCGACAGGTGCTCGGCCATGCCCACGGCGGTGATCACGGAGTCGAGCGAGAAGACGATGTCGAGCAGGGCGATCTGCGTCACGACCGCCGCCAGGCTGGGCGCGGCCCGCCCGCCACCGTGCTCCTCCTCGCCCTCGAGACGTTGGTGGATCTCCTGGGTGCTCTTGGCGAGCAGGAACAGCGCGCCCGCGAAGAACACCAGGTTGCGGCCGGCCACCTCCACACCCAGCAGCGCGAACAGCGGCGCGGTCAGCGTGCTGAGCCACTTCACGGAGAACAGCAGGGCGATGCGCGTCACCATCGCCATCGCCAACCCGAGCAGGCGCGCCGACGGGCGCTGGTCGGCCGGCAGCCGACCCGCCAGGATGGAGATGAAGACGATGTTGTCGATGCCGAGCACGATCTCGAGGACGGTGAGCGTGAGCAGGGCGATCCAGGCTTCGGGTGAGGCGATCCATTCCATCCGTGCCATTATCCACGAACGCCGGCGAGTGCCGGCGGCGCGATGGGGTTGGGCGCATGATGGGGGCATGCCGGACGCAGCCCTCCGCGCCGCAGACGGCCCGCGCACGCGCCTCCGGGGGCTGCGGCTCGGGCTCCTGCGATGGCCCGACGGGCTTTCCTGGCGGCGCAGCCTGCCCGCCGCGGGCGTGCTGTTGCTGGGACTCCCCGTGGCGCTCACCAGCGGCCTGCTGGCGCCGGGCGCCGCCGCCCAGTGGGGTTGGCGCCTGCAGGTACTCCCCTTCGTGGTGCCCGCCCTGGCAGAGGAGGTGCTGTTCCGCGGTCTGCTCCTGCCGCACCCGCGGCTGCTGCGGCCGTGGCGGCGCCGGGCCCCGTGGTGGGCCGCGTCGTTGCTGCTCTACGTCGGGGCCCACCCGCTGCTCGCGGCCACGGTCAGGCACGGCGCGCTCGGCGTGTTCGACACGGCCGCGTTCCTGCTGGAGGCGACGTTGCTGGGCGCGGCCGCCACGCTCGCCTGGGAGCGCAGCGGCTCGCTGTGGCCGGGCGTGGTATTGCACGGCGCGGTGGTGGCGTTGTGGCTCAGCCTGGGCGGCGCCGCGCAGCTCGGCCGCGGTCCGTGAGCGGGAGGGCGATCCGCGCTCGATCCGGCGCTCAGCCGGGGGTGGGGTCGGGCTCGAAGCCCAGGATCGGTCCGAGCCAGCGCTCTGCCTCGGCCGTCGTCATTCCCTTGCGCCTGGCGTAGTCCTCCACCTGATCTCGCCCGATGCGTCCCACGGCGAAGTAGCGGCTGTCGGCGTGGGCCAGGTAGAGCCCGCTGACGGACGCCGCGGGATCCATGGCCATCGACTCCGTGAGGTGCACGCCGGCCCGCCGCTCGGCGTTCAGAAGCGCGAACAGGGTGCGCTTCTCGGTGTGGTCCGGTTGCGCCGGGTACCCCGGCGCCGGCCGGATACCGCGGTAGCGCTCCCGGATGATCGCCTCCTGGCCGAGCGCCTCGTCGGGTGCGTAGCCCCACAGGTCGCGACGCACGCGCGCGTGCAGCTCCTCGGCGAAGGCCTCCGCCAGCCTGTCCGCCAGAGCCTTGACGAGGATGGCGCGATAGTCGTCGTGTTCCGATTCGAAGCGCCGGACCAGTTCGGCGGCCCCATGCCCCGCGCTGACGACGAAGCCCCCGAGCCAGTCCGGCGTGCCTCGCGGGGCGAGGTAGTCGGCCAGCGCCAGGTTGGGTTGCCCCGCGCGCTTTTCGCCCTGCTGGCGCAGGGTATGGA
Organism: uncultured Trueperaceae bacterium; assembly: GCA_963739805.1. GTDB lineage: Bacteria > Deinococcota > Deinococci > Deinococcales > Trueperaceae > CAVUBJ01. Next base: position 625,174 of record CAVUBJ010000009.1, on the reverse strand, counting down.
ACACCCCGACGACCCGCTCGCGTCGCTCGTCGGCGTAGACCTCGATATCGTCCCCGATCCGGTTGGCGGGCCACAGCCCGACGACCCCGCGCGGTTGTAGCGATGCCCCCGCCTCGATGTCCTCGAGCAGCTCGAGGGCGTCGGCGTGCAGCGCGCGCGCCTCGCGCCCCAGGACCGGGTCGTCGAGGATGGCGGGGTAGCGCCCCTTCATCTCCCAGGCGTGGAAGAACGGGCTCCAGTCGATCCGCGCGATGAGATCCGCCAGGGGCACGTCCGCCTGGTGCACGCCGGGCCGACGTGGTGCCTGCGGCCGCGCGGTCCCCGCATCGAACACCGCTGCGTTGGCCCGCGCGGCCTCCAGCGGGAGCAGGGTGCGGCCGTCCTGGCGCGCGGCGTGCTGCTCGCGCACGCGGGCGTGGAGCTCGGCGGTCTCCTGCGCAAGGCGCGGCGCCTCGCCGGGCTTGAGCATGCGGCTGACGACGCCCACCGCGCGGGAGGCGTCCGGCACGTGCACGGTGAGGCCGTCGTAGGCGGGCGCGATCCTCACCGCGGTGTGCGCGCGCGAGGTGGTCGCCCCGCCGATGAGCAGCGGACGCCGCTCCCCCCGCCGTGCCATCGTCCGCGCGACGTGCACCATCTCGTCGAGCGAGGGTGTGATGAGTCCCGAGAGACCGATGACGTCCGCGCCCTCGGCCTCGGCCACGTCCAGGATGCGCTCGGCCGGCACCATCACACCCAGGTCGAGCACCTCGAATCCATTGCAACCGAGCACCACGCCCACGATGTTCTTGCCGATGTCGTGGACGTCCCCCTTGACGGTGGCCAGCACCACCTTGCCGGCGCTGCCCGTGCGCTGCTTCTCCGCCTCCAGGTAGGGTGTCAGGTAGGCCACCGCGCGCTTCATCACGCGGGCGCTCTTGACCACCTGCGGGAGGAACATCTTGCCCTCCGCGAAGAGGTCTCCGACGACGTTCATGCCGTCCATCAAAGGCCCCTCGATGACCGCGAGCGGGGATGCCAGCGTGCGGCGCGCTTCCTCCGCGTCGGCCTCGATGTGCTCGGTGATGCCCTTGACCAGGGCGTGGCGGAGCCGCTCGGCCACGGGCGCCTCCCGCCACGCTTCGGCGCGCACGGCACGTTCCTCGCCCCCTCGCACGGTCTGTGCGTAGCGGACGAGCTCCTCGGTGGCCTCGGGCGCGCGATCGAAGAGGACGTCCTCGACCCGGCGAAGCAGCTCCTCCGGCACCTCCTCGTAGACCTCGAGCAGGCCGGGGTTGACGATGCCCATGTCCATGCCCGCCTGGCGCGCGTGGTAGAGGAAGGCGGCGTGCATCGCCTCCCGCACGGGCTGGTTGCCGCGGAACGAGAAACTCACGTTGGAGACGCCCCCGGATACCAGGGCGCCGGGCAGGTTGTGCTTGATCCAGCGGGTGGCACGGAGGTAGTCCAGCGCGTAGCGATTGTGCTCCTCCATGCCGGTGCCCACGGTGAGGATGTTGGGGTCCAGGATGACGTCGCTCGGCGCGAACCCCTCCGCCTCGATCAGCAGCCGGTATGCGCGCTCACACACGGCCACGCGTCGCTCGAGGGTGTCGGCCTGGCCGGACTCGTCGAAGGCCATCACGAGCACCGCGGCGCCGAAGCGGCGGCAGATGCGGGCGCGGCGCCGGAACTCCTCCTCGCCGTCCTTGAGCGAGAGCGAGTTGACCACGCCCTTGCCCTGGAGGTGCTTCAGCCCCTCCTCCAGCACGGACCAGTCGGAGGAATCGAGCATCACGGGCACGCGAGCGATGTCGGGTTCAGAGGCCAGCAGGTCGAGGAAGGTCGCCATGGCCTGGACGCTGTCGAGCAGCCCCTCGTCCATGTTGACGTCGATCATCTGGGCGCCGCCGTCGACCTGGTCGCGGGCGACCTCCACGGCCTCGTCGAATGCGCCCTCGCGCACAAGCCGCGCGAAGCGTCTCGAGCCCGAGACGTTGGTGCGCTCACCGACGTTGACGAGGTTGCTCTCGGGGCGCACCACCAGCGGCTCGAGCCCCGCGAAACGGGCGAACGGTGCGAGCGCCTTCGGCTTCCGGGGCGCGTGGCGGGCGGCGGCCTCGGCGAACACCCGGACGTGCTCCGGGGTGGTGCCGCAGCAGCCTCCGACGATGTTGACCCACCCCTGCGCCAGAAAATCCTCCATCACGGTGATCATGGCCTCGGGACCCTCGTCGTACCCGCCGAAGGCGTTGGGCAGCCCGGCGTTGGGGTAGGCCACCGTGAACCGGTCCGTGAGGCCCGCCAGCTCCTCCACGTGCGGCGCCAGGCCGGTGGGCCCGAGCGAGCAGTTGAGCCCCAAGGCGAGCAGGTCGGCGTGGGATACGGAGATGACGAAGGCCTCGAGCGTCTGCCCCGAGAGGGTGCGCCCGCTGGCGTCGACGATGGTGCCCGACACGATCATGGGGAGCCGGCGACCGCGGGCGTCGAAGGCGTCGCCGGCACCCACCAGGGCCGCCTTGGCGTTGAGCGTGTCGAACACGGTCTCGATCAGCAGCAGGTCGGCGCCGCCGTCGAGCAAGCCGAAGACCTGGTCGCGGTAGGCGCGCCGCAGCGCGTCGAAGGTGATGGCGCGAAAGCCGGGGCGCTCCACGTCGGGCGACAGGCTGGCGGTGCGGTTGGTGGGTCCCACCGAGCCCGCCACGAAGCGCGGCCGTTCGGGGGTCGCGAAGGCGTCGGCGGCCTCCCGCGCCAGGCGGGCACCGGCCACGTTGATGTCGTGGATGTGGGCGTCGAGCCCGTATTCGGCCAGGCCGACCGAGGTGGCGTTGAAGGTGTTGGTCTCGATGATGTCTGCGCCGGCCCCGAGGTAGGCCTCGTGGATGCCCCGGATGGCGCCGGGTTGTGTGAGGTTGAGCACGTCGTGCGCGCCACGGAGGTCGCGTGGGTGATGGGCGAAGCGCGTGCCGCGCACGGCCGCCTCGTCCAGGCCGAGGCGCTGGATCATCGTCCCCATGGCGCCGTCGAGCACCAGGATGCGCCGTCCGAGCTGCGTGCGGAGCTCGCTCATGCCCGCCGCCTCACTCGACGTCGCGACGCAGGAACAGCCATAGCAGCAGGCCGCCGAACACGACCACGTAGCCCGCCATCACGGCTGCGGCGTGGGGGAGCGTGATGCCGCGCCCCAGGAAGGCGTTGAGCGGTCCCATGTCTTGCGACGCGGTGCCGCCGAGGGAGGTGATGAGCTCGTTGAGGGGGTTGCGCGCCGGGGCGTAGAGGTTGGCCGTGAAGAAGTAGCTCGGCAATGCCTCCCAGGCCTGGCGCAGACGCAGAACCTGGAACACGGCGTTGATGCGGGTCAAGGGTTGGAGCTGGCCCAATGCGGTGAGCAGGCTGTAGAGCCCCTCCAGCAGCGCGGGCAGGAAGATCACCATGATGATGCCGAGCGTGCCGGAGCGCACCAGGAAGACCAGCAGGTAGGCCAGCAACAGGGCGCCGAGAAGGTGGAGCCATTGCAGCGCGAACAGCCCCACCAGCGCGCCCCAGGCGCCCGCGAAGGTGGTGGGAAGGAAGCTCGTGCCGATCGCGCCCCCGACCACGGCCGCGATCAACCCTCCGGCGAGCAGCAGTCCCAGGAGGAGCATGCCGACGACGACCTTTCCGAGCAGCACGGCCACCCGTTGAGGCTGAGCGGAGAGCGCAGTCTTCCACATGTGCTGGCTGCGCTCCTCGCCGATGAGCAGGCCCGCGAACAGCGCCACGCCGATGATGTAGGCCGTCGGGCTCATCAGGGCGGGCCCCATCAGGGCCAGGCGCGCCAGGCCGTACGGCGAGGCGAAGCCCTGGAGCGCCTGGGCGACCGAGCCGGCCTCGTTGGCGAAGGATGCCCCGAGGTTGCGGTGGATCACCGCCGCGACGATCAAAGCCACCAGCGGGAACAGCAGCCAGTAGAGCGTGACCAGGACGTACAGGCGGCGCTTGCGGAAGGCCTTGAACATCTCCGCGCGGATCACGTGCGCCACGGCGTTCACGATGGCCTCCCCTCTGCGCCGACCAGGCGCAGGTAGGCGCTCTCCAGGGTGTCCACCTCGCGCGTCGCCTCCAGCACCCGCACGCCGCGGTGCGCGAGGCGGTAGAGCAGTTCCTCGGCGTCGGCCTGCGGTACCGAGACCCGGACGGCGGGCCCGTGTGGCGTGGGCTCGAGTTCGAGGTCGCGCAGCGCACCGGTGAGGGCCTCGGGATCGGTGGCGCTGATCTCGAAGCGCACCGTGGCGGCGTCCGCGGCGTGCAGCATCGCCGTCAGGGGACCGTCGAAGCGCAGCGCGCCCTTGTCCACCGCGATGATGCGCTCCACCAGCTTCTCGATCTCCGACAGGATGTGGCTCGACACCAGCACGGTGACGCCCTGCGCGGCCACCTCGCGCAGGGCCTCGCGCACCTCCGCGATGCCGGAGGGGTCGAGGCCGTTGGTGGGCTCGTCGAGCAGCAGCACCCTGGGTCTCCACAGCAGGGACCGCGCCAGGCCGAGGCGCTGCCGCATCCCCTGCGAGTAGGCCTTGACCCGCTTGTCCGCGGCGTTCTCCATGCGCACGAAGGCCAGTACCTCGTCGATGCGGCGGCGGGGCACGTCACCGTGCAGCAGCGCCGCGTGGCGAAGGTTGGCTCGGCCCGTGAGGTAGGGGTAGAAGCTCGGTTCCTCGATCATCGTACCCACCTCGCGCAGACCAGGCCCGGGCACGGGCCGGTCCAGAAGCTGGCAGCTCCCATGGGTCGGGCGGACCAGGCCCGCCAGCATGCGCAGGGTGGTGGTCTTGCCCGCGCCGTTGGGGCCGAGGAATCCGACGATCTCCCCGGGGGCGATGTCGAAGCTCAGCCCGTCCACGGCCGCGACGCGACCGTAGTACTTGGCGAGCGAGGTGGCGGTGATGGCGCTGCTCACGTGTCCCTCCGTGGGCCGCCGCCGCCCGGGGCGGGTCGGTGGGGGCGGCCGCGTTCCAGTCTACGGGACGGGGTGCGGGGCGCGCGTGGGACCGGCGTCGGCCATCCCGTGGGCCGGTGTGACATCGCGTACATCGTGCCGTCGCACGCGATTTTGCTTGACCGTCTCCGAACGCCTGGTTCATGATGCGAGCGAGCCCGAGCGGTAGTTTCAAGGTTCCGGACGCTTCCGTCGTCCGGTTGGGGGGGTTTATCGGGGACCGGCGCCGGTGCGCCCTACGGTTCGGGGACACCACCCTGGGGGAGGAAGGAGGCACCATGCGACCACGCAACCTGCTCGCCGCGGCCGCGATGGCGCTGCTTCTCGGCGCCCTGACCGCCTGCGGCGGGACCGGCGGTTCGGCCACCGCGCCGAACATCACGGCATTCGGCGCCAGCCCGTCCTCGATCTCGAGCGGCGGGTCCAGCACCCTGTCGTGGACCGTCACGGGCACCAGCCCCGTCACGCTCAGCATCGACCAGGGGGTCGGCGACGTGAGCGGCAGCTCCAGCGTCTCCCTCAGTCCGGCGGCCACCACCACCTACACCCTGACGGCGACCAATAGCGCCGGGAACGACACGGCCAGCACGACGGTGACGGTGTCCGGCGCCGCGGGACCCGCGGTGTGGGGCACCAGCCTGTGGGGTAGCGGCACCTGGGGTCCGTGACCCTGGGACCCGCGTCCTGCGACCGTGACGGTGCAAGGCGCGGACCCGTCCCACCCCCCGTCTACTCCCACCCCCAGAACCCAAGGAGGGGTTCGATCTGATGAAACGATTCCAACTCCGCTACATCCTGCTCGCCGTGACGGCGCTCGGCCTGCTCGTGTGGGGCGCGGCCGTCACCATCCCCAACAGCTTCACCGACGGCGACGTGATCAGCGCCGGCGACATGAACGCCAACTTCACCGCGGTCGAGACGGCCGTGAACAACAACGAGTCCGACATCGCCACCAACGGCTCGGACATCGCGGCTCTCCAGGCCGCGCAGGTCGGCGCCGCCCAGAGCGTGGACGCCGGCGCGATCACGGTCAACACGACCACCTCGTCCCTCGCCTCGGTGGCCGTCAGCGCGCCGGCGGCCGGCTACGTGCTGGTCATCACCTCGGCCGAGATGATCTTCAACCACACGAACGGGACCCTCAGCAACATGAACTATGGAGTCTCGGAGGTGGGGACGACGTACGACAACGACCAGGACAAGGACGTGACGATCCCGAGCGCTGCTCCGTCGGGGAGTTACACGCTGACCACCAGTGCCCAGAAGATCTTCCCCGTGACGGCCGGAGCACACACGTTCTACGCGGTGGGGGATCGCCCCACCACCACCACCGTGACGATCTCCGACATCACGCTGTCGGCGGTCTTCATCCCCACCTCGGTGGGCACCGTGAGCCAGGCGTCGTTGGCGCCTGCGTCGGTGGAGGCCGAGTAGCCTCGTCGTACGGCACCGCGGGGACGGGAACCGGAGCGGTCGACCTCACTCCGCCCCCGCCTCCCGCCTCCTGAGGGCTCGCATGGCCGCGGCCGGCCCCTAGCCTTTGCAGACCACGCGGCACACCTCGCTGGAGATGGGCAGGTCCGGGCCCGTCTCCAGCGATCTGTCTTGGACCGCCAGCGCTTCGGGGATCCCCTCGGCCGTGAGGTGGCCCGCCTCGATGTCGGCCGGGAGGGTGGCGAGCACCGTGCCCCAGGCGCCGCCGCCGCGCACGGCGAGGACGCGTGGTGGTGACGTGTGGGACATGCCTCCGGCGTGGCGGGGGTGCTAGAGTGACCCTCGGCGTCGGCGAGCGCCATGCGTCGTTGCCGACCAAAACCACACACAGCGCGTGGAGGACGCATGCCTGTCTATGTCTACAAGAACCTGACGACCGGCGAGACCTTCGAGTTCTCGCAGAGCATGACGGAGCCGGCCCTGACGGAGCACCCCGAGACGGGGGACCCGGTCAAGCGTCTGATCCAGCCCGTGGGCATCGCCTTCAAGGGTTCGGGATTCTACGTGACCGACAGCCGCGGCGGGGGCAAGGTCAAGACCGCTTCGGGCGGCAAGTCCGGTGCCGGGGCCGCTCCGAGCACCGGCACGGGCGCCGACAAGAAGGCGGGCGGGAGCGCCGCCACGCCGTCCAAGCCGGCCCCTGGTAGCGGGGGCGGCTCGGCGGATTGAGGCCTCGGTGGGCCGAGGGGTCTCTTGGGGCGGTGCGCGGCGCCGTGTCGGGGGCGGTTCAGTCTCCGGCCGGCTTGAGGTCCACCTCGAACAGCGAGGGCCACAGCTTCCCGGTCAGCAGCAGGTGACCGGTCGCCGCATCGTAGGCGATGCCGTTGAGCACGGCGTTCTGGTCGGTGAGCGTGGGCATGGCGCGGCGTAGCGGTGAGGCGTCGATGGTGGCGGTGACCCGGCCCGAGCGCGCGTCGATCCGCACGATCTCGTCGGTGAGCCAGACGTTGGCGTAGACCTCGTCCCCAACGCACTCCAACTCGTTCAGGCGCGGCACGGGCGCGCCTCGGTTCCTGACCTCCACCCGCCCCAGCACCGCGAACGTCGATGGGTCGCGCCGCGTCAGCGTGGCGCTGCCGTCGCTCATGATCAGCTCGGTGCCGTCGAAGCACAGCCCCCACCCCTCGCCGTCGTAGGCGAAGGTCCCCTCCGGGTTGAAGGTGGTTCGGGCCCAGCGGAAGGCCGTGCCGGCCTTCCAACTGAGTTGCACCAGGGTGCCGTCC
>CAVUBJ010000009.1:0-612500 GCA_963739805.1 uncultured Trueperaceae bacterium | reverse complement strand
AGCGGCAGGATGGCCCGGGCCCCCGCCAGGGCCCGCCGTACCGGCGGGGCGGAGGTCGCCTCGGGCCTCATGCGCGCGATGCTACACGCGCGCCCGCGGCCGCGTCGACAACCTGCCGGCGGGCGCCCGACGCCGGCCCGCCTCACGCGCCCGGTGGGCCCTCTCGCTCACAGGGAGAAGCGCGCCAGGCGCAGCAGTCGCGGCAGCGGGAAGCGTGCGAGCAGCAGCCACGGGCGCGGGTGGCGAGCGGCCACCCGGTCGACGCGATCGAAGAGCTCCACGAGCAGCTCCTGCGGCAGGTTGAGCGGGGGGGTCAGGCGGACGGTGCGGTTGGTGGCGACCGAGAAACAGGCGTGCACCCCGCCGAGGTGGAGCGCCCGCAGGGCCAGGCCGCTGCCGAGCTGTTCGATGGTCTCGGCGTCGATGCCCGGTAGGGAGCGGCCCACGACGGGGCGGAGGGTCAACGCGAACAGCATGCCGGCACCGCGCACCTCGTCGAACAGCCGCGGATGCCGCGCGGCCGTGCGGCGCAGGCGCTCGAGACCGTAGGCGCCGTCGCGACGGGCCTTGCGGACGAGGCCTTCCTGCGCGATGAGCTCCAGCGAGCGCAGGCCCACCGCCACGGCCAGGGAGCCGCCGCCGAAGGTGGTGGAGTGGCGCTTGCTCGACACCCCATGGAGCAGGGCCCGGTAGATGTCGAGTCGGGCGATGGTCGCCCCGATCGGCAGTAGGCCGCCGCCCAGCGGCTTGGCGAGCGTGACGATGTCGGGCTCGAGCCCGTCCGCCAGGCTCGCGAACCACTGCCCGGAGCGCCCGAGCCCCGTCTGGATCTCGTCGGCCACCACCAAGGCCTCGTGTGCCTGCGCCAGCTCTCCCAGGCGCGCCAGGAACCCCGGCGGCGGCAGGATGACGCCTGCCTCGCCCTGGATGGGCTCCACCACCACCGCCGCCACGTCGCCGCGGTGCTGCCGGAGGGCGTGTTCGAGGGCGTCGGCGTCCCCGAAGGGCACCGTGACGACGCGCGGGGCGAGCGGCCGGAAGGGCGCCTGGTACTCCTCGTTAGGCGTCAACGCCAGCGCGCCGTGCGTCTTGCCGTGATACGCACTCCCGAAGTTGATGAAGGTCCGCGCCTTGGGGCGCGCCGCGCGCGCCATCTTGATGGCGGTCTCGACGGCCTCGGCCCCGCTGTTGGAGAAGAACACGCGGCTGTCGGCGTGGCTCGGCGCGAAGTGGGCCAGCGCCGCGACGAGGTTGGTGCCGAGCGCCGCACGCCAGGCGCTGGCGCTCTGTTGGGGCAGGCCGACCTGGCGGTTGCGCTCGAGGTACGCCTGCAGGAACGCCACCAGCGGCGGGTAGGCCTCCCCGAACGGCACGGCCGCATAGCCGCCGGCATGGATCAGATGCCGCCCGTCGGGGTCGCGGAGCTCCCAGGGGCTCTGGCTGGTGAAGGGGCCCGCGATGCCCAGGTGGTCGAGCAGCGTGATGAGGTCGCCGTTCGCGTGCGCCTGCTCCCCGGCAATGCTGCGCTCGGCGGTGAACCCACCCAGCACCTCCTCGCTGCCGATGGGGAGGATCGGTTCCCCGGCGACGTCCTCGCGCCGCGCGAGCGTCATTGCAGCGGCCGGCTCACCTGGTTGCCGGCGCTGTCCTCTACCACGATGGTGCCGTCCGGGGCGGTGGCCACATCGACCGAGAAGGGCACGTCGGGACCCGGCGTGAACGCCAGCGGCTGACCGTCGATGGTGATGCGCGCGACGCGGGTGTTGTCCCGTGCCCGCCCCTCGACGTGGAGCTGGCCGGCGCCCGCAGCGCCCACGTTGCTGAGCTCCACCGTCGGCGGGGTGTTGTCGATGGTCAGCTGGTAGTTGAGCGACGAGGTCCGCCCGGCGACGTCGGTCACGTCGATGTGGCTGGTGACCTCGCCGTCGGCGAGGCCGCTGACGGTGAATCGGAAGCGGATGAGCTTCTTGCCGCGCTCGCCGGCGTAGGCGGAATCGCCGAGCACGTCCGTGCCGTTGATCTTGATGGCCTGGACGCCGCTGTCGTCCATGGCGTAGCCCACGATGTTGAGGTTGTCGGTGGTGCGCGTGGTGCCGCTCTTGGGATCCGTGATGCTGACGATCGGCGCCATGGAGTCCGAGCGATCCAGGCAACCGGACAGGGCCAGCACGAGGGTGGCGAGGGACAGCGCCACGAGCAGGGCGCCGGTCGGCCGGCGGGGCGCGCGGGAAGTGGTGGACACGGTCCCCATCCTACCCGTGCCGTGTACGCGATGTGCCCCGCGGGGCGGGCGCCCGTAGATACATGTATATAATCGAGTCAACATTCGAATCGGACTCGGGCCGGGCATCGGCACTTCTAAGCTTGGACGCGGTCCACTTTGGTAGACTGCTACGACCGCTCAAGAGGGGGTCCATCCCGGCCCCGTTACGGAAGGAGGCGTCGCCAAGCTAGCGCGGAAACGAATGGATCCGGTGTTCGGGCGCCGACCGCCATGTCTTGTGCCCGAAACCACCAGCCTCGCACTCCTCACGACACCACTCGGTTATGGGAGGACAATGAAGAAACTTCTGCTTCTAATCGCACTCGCGTCCGCGGCCCTGGCCATGGGCCTCGCGTTCGCCCAGTCGGCGAAGGACACCTTCGTCTACCAGAGCTTCGGCGATCCCGACACGATGGACCCCGTGCAGGCGTACGACAGCGCCTCGGGCCAGATCATCGAGAATGTCTACGAGCCGCTCTTCGGCTACAAGGGTGACAAGGTCGACGAGTACGAGCCGCGCCTCGCGACGGACTACACCCAGTCCGAGGACGGCAAGACCTTCACCTTCACCCTGCGCCAGGGCGTCAAGTTCCACAGTGGCAACGACTTCACCTGCAAGGACGTGGCGTACTCGTTCAAGCGCGCGCTGGTCACCAACCCGGCCGACTCCGGGGCCTGGGTGGTCAGTGAACCGCTCATCGGCCACAGCGCCAACGCGGCCGACGAGCTCGGTGACAGCGCCACGGACGCCGACTGGCAGGCATTCTGGGACAAGATCGACAACGCCGTCACCTGCACCGACGACTACACCGCGGTGTTCAACCTGGTGGCGCCCGACCCGGCGTTCTTCGCCAAGCTGCTGTTCTACGCCGGCGCCATCGTCGACAGCCAATGGGCCATCGACAACGGCGAGTGGGACGGCACCCAGGCCACCTGGCGCGATTGGGCCGGCGTGGACCTGCGCCAGTACTACATGCAGGACCACATGAGCGGCACCGGCGCCTACGAGCTGGTCAATTGGACCCCCGGGCAGCGCGTCGTGGCGAAGGCATTCGACGGCTACTGGGGCGGCGCCCCCACCATCAAGAACGTGCTCGTCCAGAACGTCACCGACCAGAACGCCCGAATCCTGGCGCTCAAGAACGGCGACGCCGACCAGATCATCCTCGGTGAACTCTCCGCCCTGACGCAGGTCGAGGGGCTGCCCGGCGTCACGATCTACAACCGCAACGGCGACCTGGGCTGGAGCTCGGTGGCCGTCAACGCGGCCTTCCTGAACCAGGACATCAACCCTGCTGACAACACCAGCATCGGCTCGGGCAAGCTCGATGGCAACGGCATCCCGGTGGACTTCTTCACCGACGAGCACGTCCGCAAGTGCTTCAACTACGCCTTCGACTCGCAGGCCTACATCGAGCAGGTGCTGCTCGGCCTCGGCAACACGCTGACCATGGCGCTGCCGCCCTCATACCTCGGCTACGACGCCAGCGTGCCGCAGTACAGCTTCGACGAGGAGAAGGCCACCGCGGAGTGCAAGGCTGCCTGGGACGGCCAGCTGTGGGACAAGGGCATGCAGCTCACCATCTCCTACAACACCGGTAACCTGGGCCGGCAGACCACGGCCGAGATCCTCAAGTCCAACCTCGAGTACCTCAACCCGAAGTTCAAGGTGGACGTGCGCGGCATCGCCTGGCCGGACTTCCTGAGCCAGCGTAACCAACGGCTTCTGCCCGTTTCGGTGGTGGGTTGGATTCCCGACTACGCCGACCCGGACAACTACGTGCACACCTTCTACGCCAGCACCGGCTACTACGCCGCGCGCTCCAGCTTCAAGGACCCGCAGATCGACGACCTCGACCAGCAGGCCCGCACGGAGCTGAACCCCGAGGTGCGCAAGTTCCTCTACAGCCAGATCGGTCGCCTCGGGTACCAGGATGCGCCCTTCGTGCTGCTGCCGCAGCAGCGCGTCATGTTCTACATGCGTGACAACGTGCAGGGCGTCTACGACAACCCGATGTACAGCGGCAACTTCCTCTGGAAGGACCTCTCGAAGAACTGACCGCATCCGCGACGACATGGGGAGGCCCGCACGGGCCTCCCTCTGCCGTCGCCGCGGTTCAGGGAGAGCACCGCCTTGTTCGCCTTTATCGTTCGACGCCTGTTCTTTTTGCCCGTCGTATTTATCGGGGTGACCCTCGGCATCGTCCTGTTGATGCAGCTGCTCAGCCCCACGCAGCGCGCGGCCTCCTACGTCACCTCCGAGGCCCAGCTCAAGAATATCGACGCAATCATCCACCAGTACCACCTCGACGAGCCCTGGTACCGGCAGTACTGGGAGTGGCTCAAGGCCGCCGCCGACGGCAACCTCGGCTACTCCAAGACCGCCAAGATGCCGGTGATGCGGGCCATCCGCCTGCGCTTCCCGTCCACCGTGGAGCTGGCGCTGCTGGCCCTGCTGCCGGTGATCGGGGTGGGCATCACGCTCGGCACCGCCGCCGCGCTCAGCCGCGACAAGCTGATCGACCAGTTCACCCGCGTGCTATCGATCATCGGCTGGTCGCTGCCGACCTTCGTCCTGGGCATCTGGCTGCTCGTCATCTTCTACGGCGGCCTAAACTGGTTCACGCCCGGGCAGGTGACCGGCGCGCATGCCATCGAGCTGGCCAACGAGGTGGCCAACGGCACCTTCCACCGCTACACCAACTTCCTCACCCTGGACTCCATCATCAACGGCCGCCTCGACATCCTGGGCGACGTGCTGTGGCACCTGGTTCTTCCCGTCATCACGCTTTCAGCGGTCTCCAGCGCGCAGATCATGCGCGTGATGCGCTCCTCACTGCTCGACGCGCTGGGGCAGGACTACGTGCGTACCGCCCGCTCCAAGGGGCTGGCGGAGGCGGTCGTGAACCGCAAGCACGCGCGCCGAAACGCGCTCATCCCGGTGCTCACGCTGGCGGGATTCACGCTCATCAGCCTGCTCAACGGGGTGGTCATCACGGAGACCATCTTCAACTACCCCGGCATGGGCGCGTTCATCGCCACGGCCGCGACCCAGCTCGATTACTCCTCCGTGCTCGGCGGAGCCGTCTTCACGGCCGTGGTCGTGGTGTTCGCCAACCTGGTGGTGGACGTGCTCTACGGCCTCGTCGATCCTAGGATCCGGTACGACTGATGGAACGCACCTTCGACGAACAGGAGCTCGCCGCCGGCGCGCTCGCCCACCCCGAGCAGTCCAAGGGATTCTGGCGCTCGAAGACCATGAAGCGCTTCCGGCGCAGCCCGTTGGCGATCACGGGCGCCGTGATCGTGGTGTTCTACGTCCTGGTGGCCGTGTTCGCGCCTCAGCTCACCGTCACCCAGTTGCAGACCTTCCGCAACACCTGCGTCCGGGATCTCGGCCTCGGCCGCGAGGAGATCGGCAACATCGCCAACCCGCTCAAGGGCGTGTTCTGGCGCAGCATCGTGGCGCCGCCAAAGGCGTGTTTCTCGATCCCCCGCGCGAGCTTCTCTTCGGTGCCCCAGCCGATGTCCAAGAAGCTGTGGCTGGGCGCCTCCTCGGGTGGCTACGACATCTACTACGGCCTGGTGTGGGGCACCCGATCCGCGTTCTACGTCGGCATCATAGTGGTCGGGTTCGGGCTCTTCCTCGGCGCCATCGTCGGCAGCCTCACGGGGTACCTCGGTGGGTGGGTCGACAACCTCTTGATGCGCTTCGTCGACGTCATCTTCTCGGTGCCCAGCCTCATCATCGCCATCGTCATCGTGACCATCCTTGGGCAGAGCCTCACCAACGTGATGATCGCCATCATGGCGGTGCAATGGGCACCGTACTCGCGCATCCTGCGTGGCGACATCCTGTCGATCAAGGAGCGCGATTACGTCGACGGCGCGCGCGCCCTGGGGGCGCGGGGCCCGCGCGTGGTGGGGCGCCACATCCTCCCCAACGCCCTGGGCCCCTTGATGGTGATCGCCAGCCTGGACATCGGCTCGGTGGTGCTCACGGCGGCGGCACTGAGCTTCCTGGGGTTGGGGGCTCCGGTTGGCTACGCCGACTGGGGGCAGATGATCAACTTCGCCCGCGACTGGATCCAGGGTCCGCCCGGCCAACCGTTCGCCTTCTGGTTCGTGTCGTTCTGGCCCGGCATCGTCATCGTGGTCTTCGTGCTCGGTTGGAACCTGTTGGGCGACGCCGTGCGCGACGTGCTCGACGTCCGCAGCTGAGCCTCCCGGCGACGGAACGCTCCCCCGATGCGCAGACCCCGCGCGCCCCGCAACCTCGCGTTGCGGGGCGCGCTCGTGCGTCGACACGGGCGGCGCGGGGCCGCTCCTCGTGGTCGGCCCGCCGGGGACGGGTTCCGTGTGCCGGTGTGTGTGGTCTGGTGCGCAGGGGAGATGCAACCCGCGTGGGAGACCGCGTTGGAGATCGTCAGGGCGAGGCGTTGCCGTGGCCGATGGGCAGGTCGGAGGCCGCGGCGAGATCGATGACGGCGTCCTTCGGCAGGTCGCCGTGGAGCACCATCAGGAAGGCCGTGAGGTCGAGATACTGTTGGTCGTCGAGCACCCCCGGCCGGTAGCGTGGCATGGCGGCCTGGACGTAGGCGTGCAACACGAGCGCGGTGGGTAGCTTCGCCAGCGTTCCCGGGCCCCGCAGCGCCGGGGGATCGCCCAGTGCGAACGAGTTGCGTGGCGTGATGGCCGTCTGGTCCCACAGCGCGCTGTTCGAGTCTCGGTGGCAGCGCTCACAGCGCTGGTGGGTGGGCGGGAACGACTCTCGCCCCTCCGCCAGGCCCAACCCGCTCGCGCCGTGGCAGGCCTCGCACACCAGGTGATAGGTGTGGGCGCCGGCCGCCACCTGATCGCTCGCGCCCTCGATCAGCGAGGCGACGTAGTCGTGCCCCGGCGTGTGTAGGCGCGCACCGGGCTCGACCATGGCCGCCATGCGCCCGCCCTCGCGGCTCCCCGGCGGCGGGGGCGCCCCGCGCTGCGACGCGGCGACGGAGAGTGCGAGGAGCGGGAGGAGGGCCAGCAGCACGGCGAGCGCGCGACGCATGCGGCGAGTCTACCAGGGGCCCCGTGGGGTCCGGGGGCCGTGGCGCGCCCGTCCTGTGGGGACTGCAGGGTGGACCACGCGCGCCCCTGGGGCCGTGTAGTGCGGCGCGCACCGGCTCCCCACAGCACAACGAGCGCCGGGGCCCGGAGGCGCCCGGCGCTCGGCTCGAGGCGTGCGGTCGTGGTGCTCGATTCAGGTGGTGCGCTCGTCGTCCTCGTCGGGCGCCGCGTCGGCACCGTCCCCCGGGGTGTCGCCGGCGTCGGCGTCCTCCACGGGTGCGGCCTGTGTGGCGGGGTCCTCGGCTGCGGTCGCGGAGGAGGCCGCCTGCTCGGTGGTGGGCGCCGCGGGCGCGACGCTGGGCTCCGGTGCGGGGGATGCGGGTTGCGTCGGCGTCACCGCCGGCTGTGGGCGACGATCGCCCTGGCCCTGCAACACGCGCACCAGGAAGTACACCAGGCCGGCCACGATGGCGACCGGGACGATGAATCTTAGCAACCACCAGATCAGGCCGGCGAGGACCTTGAACAGCAGGCCGACGAGACCGAACACCCACCCCACCAGCCACAGCACTCCGGTGCCTACGAGTAGGGCGATGAGCCCGAACACGACCAGTTCGACGACTTCCTGTAGGGAGCGCTTCATGCAGGCAGTATAGCAAGCGCCCCAGGCACATCCCGGCCGCCGCCACGCGGCCGCGCGGCGATCGGGATCGCCGGACGCGAGCGGCGTCCCCGGGCCCGGCTCCGGCCGGGTAGACTACGCCCGTGCAGGCGGCGTTGACGCTCGAGCGGATGGTGCACGGTGGCCTGGCCCTGACGCGCCTGCCGGACGGCGCGGTGGCCCTGGTGGCCGGCGGCGTGCCGGGGGAGCGCGTCGAGGCCGCGTTGGAGCAGCGCAAGGGCGTGTGGCGCGGAGAGGTGATCCGCGTGTTGGAGCCCAGCCCCGATCGGGTGCCGGCACCGACGCACCCGGGCCTCGACCTGGGCTTCGTCGCCTACCCTCGCCAGCTCGCGCTCAAGCGCGAGGTGCTGCAGGACGCCCTGCGGCGCGCCTCCGGGCGCGAGCGGCCGGTTGAGGAGCTGCGCCCTTCTCCCAAGCTGTGGCACTACCGCGCCTCGGTCCAGCCGGCCCTTGCCGGCGCAGGTCTCGGCTACCGCCGCCCCGGCACGCACGACGTCGTGGTGCTCGGGGAGGACCCCGTGGCGGACGACGGGGTGCGCCGCGCCTGGGACGTGCTGGCCGCGCACGCCGAGGCGCTGCAGGGGGTGCGGGAGGTGGTCATCCGCGCAAACCACCGCGGCGAGGCGCTGGCGGCCCTGGTGAGTGACCGATCGGAGCGGTCGCTGCTCGACACGGCGCACACGCTGGTGCGGGCCGGCCTGAGCGGCGTCGGCCTGGCGCCGGTCGACGCCCGCGGCCGCTTCCGGAGTGGGAGCAGCCGTCTGGCGGGGGCGCGCACCCTGCCCCAGGCGTTCGGATCGATGGAGTTGACGGTGCAGGCCACCTCCTTCGCGCAGCCGCACCCGGCCGCGGCCGCCGCGCTCTATGGCCGCCTCGCGGAGCTGGCGGGCGACGGGCGCCATGCCTGGGAGCTGTACGCGGGCGCCGGCGCCATCGCCATGCACCTCGCGCCCCGCTTCGAGGTGGTCACGGCGCTCGAGATCGACCGCTCGGCGCTGAGCCGCGGCGAGCGCGACGCCGCACGGCTCGGCCTCGACAACGTGCGCTTCGTGCGTGGCGACGCCCGCGCCGCACCCCTGCCCTCCGACGCCGACCTGCTGGTGGTGGACCCGCCGCGCGCCGGCCTGTCGGCCGCCCTGCGCACGGCCATCCTCGAGAGCGGGGTGCCGCGCCTGGCCTACGTGTCGTGCGACGTCGCCACCTGGGCCCGCGACGCCGCCGCCATGGAGGCGGGCGGGCTCCGCCTGGCGCGGCTCGAGCCCTTCGACTTCTACCCGCATACGCACCACATCGAGCTGCTGTCGATCTTCGAACGCTGAAAGACGATCCGCGCTGCGCGGTATGCTCGCGCCATGCTGGCAAAGCGCATCATCCCCTGCCTCGACGTGGCGGGCGGCCGTGCCACACGGGGGCAGCAGTTCGGGCGGGCGGAGCGGGGCGAGCTCCGCGACATGGGCGATCCCGTGGAGCTGGCGCTGCGCTACAACGCCCAGGGGGCCGACGAGCTGGTGTTCTACGACATCACGGCCACCAGCGAGGGGCGCGGCGCCATCCTGGACGTCGCCACCCGGGTGGCCGAGCAGTGCTTCATGCCGCTCACGGTCGGCGGCGGCGTGCGGACGCTGGCGGACTTCCGCTCGCTGTTCCTGGCCGGGGCGGACAAGGTGTCGATCAACTCGGGCGCGGTGGCCGATCCCGAGGTGGTGCGGCGCGCGGCCGAGCACTACGGCTCGCAGGCCGTGGTGCTATCGATCGACGCGCGCCGGCGGCCGGAAGGCGCCGGCTGGGAGGTGTTCGTGGCGGGGGGACGGCGCGCCACCGGGCTCGACCTGCTGGCCTGGGCCGAGCGCGGGCAGCGGCTCGGGGCCGGGGAGATCGTCCTCAACAGCATCGATGCCGACGGCATGAACACCGGTTACGACATCGAGGCGACGCGCGCCGTGGCGCGCGCGGTGGACCTGCCGGTGGTGGCCAGCGGCGGCGCCGGGGGCCCCGAGCACCTGCGCGACGTGCTTCTCGAGGGGGAGGCCGACGCGGCCCTGGCCGCCGGCATCTTCCATCGAGGCGAGTTCACCGTGGCCGAGGTCAAGCGCGTGTGCGCCGACGCCGGCCTGACCGTCCGGACGCTCTGACATGGCGGCCGGGCGCCCGCACCTCGAGACGCTCGCCGTGCACGCCGGCCTCGAGCCGGACCCGGCCACGGGCGCCGTGACGCCACCGATCTACCTCAGCACCACCTTCGAGCGCGATGCCGACGGCGGCTACCCGCGGGGCTACGTCTACAGCCGCAGCGAGAACCCGAATCGCCGCGCCCTCGAGGCGGCCCTGGCGGTGTTGCAGGGGGGCGGGGCGGCGGCCGCCTTCGCGTCGGGCTCGGCCGCGGCCTCGGCGGTGTTCCGCTCGCTGCGCCCGGGCGACCACGCCATCGTGCCGGTCGAGCTCTATCACGGCATCCGCAAACTCCTCACGGAGGCGCTGCAGCCGTGGGGGCTCGAGCTCGACTGGGTGGACCTGTCCGACCTGTCGGCCGTGGAAGGTGCCCTGCGACCCAACACGCGCCTGGTCTGGATCGAGACCCCCTCCAACCCGATGCTCTCGATCACGGACATCGAGGCGGTGGCGCGGCGCGCGCATGCGGTGGGCGCACGCGTGGTGGTGGATGCAACCTGGACGCCGCCGGGCGTGGCGGACCCCCTGGGGTTGGGCGCCGACCTGGTGGTGCACGCCACCACCAAGTACCTGTCCGGGCATAGCGACGTGCTGGGCGGGGCGGTGATCGCGGCGCGTGAGGACGAGGGCTGGGAGCGCCTGGTGTTCCTGCAGCGCAACGAGGGCGCCGTGCCGAGCCCCTTCGATTGCTGGTTGGTGCACCGCGGCCTGCGCACCCTGCCCTACCGCATGCGTGGCCATCAGGCCAACGCGGGCAAGGTGGCGGCGTTCCTGGCGCGCCACGCCGCCGTCGAGCGGGTGTACTACCCGGGGCTTCCGGACCATCCCGGGCACGCCGTCGCGGCGCGGCAGATGGCGGGCTTCGGGGGGATGCTGTCGTTCACGCTGCGGGGCGAGGGCGAGGGCGAGGGCGGTGAGGCGGAGGCGATGCGCGTCGCCGCGCGCACGAGGTTGTTCCGCCGTGCCACCAGCCTCGGGGGCGTCGAGAGCCTCATCGAGCACCGCGCGTCGATCGAGGGACCGGACAGCGCCACGCCGCGGTCGCTCCTGCGGGTGTCCGTGGGGCTCGAGCACCCCGACGACCTGCTGGCCGACCTGGCGCAGGCCCTGGGGGGCTGATTCATCCCCGGAGCGCGGGTCACCGGGTCCTCACGGGCCACGCCGTAGACTGGGGCCCATGACGGTCCCCGACCTCCACTTCGATGACCACGGGCTGGTGCCGGTGGTGACCCAGGATGCCGTGTCCGGCGAGGTGCTGATGCTCGCCTACGCCGATCGCGAGGCGGTGGAGACGACCCTGCGCACGGCCCAGGCGCACTACCACAGCCGCTCCCGCGGGGAGCTGTGGCGCAAGGGCGCCGGTAGCGGCCACGTGCAGGAGGTCGTCGAGGTGCGCTACGACTGCGACAGCGACGCGCTTCTCTACCGCGTGCGGCAGACGGGCCCGGCCTGCCACACCGGAAACCGCAGCTGCTTCTACCGTGCCGTCGAGGACGGCGCGGCCGCATCGGCGGGGGAGGTGCTGGGGCTGCTGGAGAGGGTGGTGGCGGACCGCCTGCGCGATCTGCCCGAGGGGTCATACGTGCGCCGCATGCACGAGCGCGGCCTGGGCTACGTCGCCCAGAAGGTCATCGAGGAGGCGGGCGAGAGTGCCGTGGCCGCCCTGGAGCACGCCGACCAGGAGCTGGTGGGGGAGGCCGCCGACCTGCTCTTTCACCTGACCGTGCTGCTGCAGGAGCGTGGCGTTGGGCTTCAGGACGTCGCAGCGAAGCTCGCGGAGCGGCACCGCGAGGCGCCGGCGCGCGGCTGAGTCCGCGCCCCGTCTCCACCGTGGACCGTCCCACACGCAACGATCGCCGCCGCCTGGCCCGCTCTCGGGCGCATGCGCCGGGCGGCGCGCGCCGCCCGCTCCAGGCCGCGTGGCGGCTGGTGGGCGCGGCGCTCCTGCTGGCCGCGCTGGCCGCCGCGTGCGCTCCCAGCGCCGGCGAGCACGCCGCGCTGGTCGAGGCGGCGAGCACGCGCACGGAGCCCGACGTCCCGGCCGAGGGGTGGGCGGGCGTGCCGGCCCCGCCGGCGCAGGCGGCGCCCACGAGGCCGCGCCCCGCCGGCGCGCCGGACGTGGTGATCCTGTCGTTCTCCGGCCACTGCGGCGTGTTCTGCCCGACCACCGACACCTGGGCCTACCTGGACGAGGCCACTAAGCTGACGGGCGGCGTGGGTGTGTTGGACGCGGTCCGTGCGGCGTACCTGGAGCAGGGGCTGAGCGTGGAGGTGTTCTCCGTGAGCTCCTTCGTGACGGCGCACGTCAGCGGCCACACCGGCAAGATCGAGCCCGGCTATCTGCAGGCCCAGGCCTACCTGGATCACGTCAAGCGGGACTGGATCGAGGGCGTCTCCAACCCCACGCACGTGGTGCTGCTGGGGCATTCTCACGGCACCGTGTGGGCGACCCTGCTTGCGATGAACAACCTCGACGTCACCTTCGACACCCTCATCTCGCTCGACGGCATCTGCTGGCTGTGGTGGGCGAAGCACAAGGGGTACATCCGCGACACCTTCACGCGGGGCGTGTGGCCGATCCCCTTCCCGCTCGACCAGGGAGACCCGTGCGGGACGCTGGCCGTCCCCGGGCAGGACCACCGCATGGACATCAACGACGTGGTGCCGGCCAACGTCATCTACGGCCTCGAGGTGCGCACCCGCTTCCGACTGCTGTCGTTCGACCCCAACGTGCTCTACGACGACGATCCCAACCTCCGGATCAACGGCAGCGGGGCGAACCTGTGGGGCATCCGTGCGGGGGAGGCGCACAGCACGCTGGGGCGCAGCTACAACGAGGCCGCGGCCTGGGTGGCCTCCATGATCACGGCACTGGGCCTACCGGATCCGACGCGCTTCCCGACCTCCACCTTCGTCCTGCCTCCGGCGCCCGACGGGTTCGGCTACCAGCGGGGCCTGACCACACCGTGAGCGCCCGACGGACGCCCGCCGCGGCGTCCCGGCCCTCCCTACCGCGGGCGTACAACACGGCGCCGGCTGCGGCGCCCTGATTTAATGCAACGCATGGCGAACCCCTCGAAGAGTCGACCGAAGGGCCCGGCGGCGGCCGCGGCCAGCCCCCCGAAGCGTCGCGACCCGGGTGGCGTGCACATGGAGCGTGCCCTGGTGCTCGACATGGTTCGGGTCACGGAGCAGGCGGCGATCGCCGCGAGCCGCGTGGCGGGTAAGGGTGACAGCGATCTGGTGGATCAGGCCGGAACCGATGCCATGCGGCGCGTGCTCAACGAGCTCGACATCGACGGCGAGATCGTCATCGGCGAGGGGGAGCGCGACGAGGCGCCGATGCTGTTCATCGGCGAGAAGCTGGGCCTGGCCGAGGAGGGCGCCTGGAAGGTCGACATCGCCGTGGACCCCGTCGAGGGCACGGGCATCACCGCCCGCATGGTCAGCAACGCCGTGGCCGTCATCGCGCTGGCGGAACACGGCGGGCTGTTCCAGGCACCCGACACCTACATGGAGAAGCTCATCGTGGGGCCGCCCGCCGCCGGCAAGGTGGACCTGTCCTGGCCGGTGGCGGCCAACTTGCGTGCGGTGGCGCTGTCGCTCGACCGTGCGGTGGATGACCTCACGGTCGTCATCCTCGACCGGCCACGCCACGAGGGCCTCATCAAGGCGGTGCGGGACGCCGGCGCACGCGTCAAGCTCATCGGGGACGGGGACGTCATCGCGTCCCTCTCGGCCGCCGTCCGTGGCACCAACGTGCATGCGGTGATGGGCACCGGCGGCGCGCCCGAGGGGGTGCTCGCGGCCGCGGCACTGAAGTGCCTCGGAGGGGAGATCCAGGGGCGCTTCCGGCCGCGCAACGAGGTCGAGCAGAAGCGCCTGGAGGCGATGGGCGCGAGCGTCGATCGTATCTACCGCACCGAGGACCTCGCGCCGGGCCGCACCATCGTCTTCAGCGCCACGGGCATCACCGACGGGGACATGCTTCGCGGCGTGAAGTTCTTCAAGAACGGCGCCCGCACGCACAGCGTCACGTTGGGCTACCAGTCGCGGGTCATCCGCTTCAGCGACGCCATCCATCTGCTCGGTGACGGCGCCCGCGTGACGGTCCAGATCTGACCGAGCCACCGGCCGGGCGCGGCGACGCGCGCGGCGCCGCGGCGTGCGGGGCGCCGGCGCGGCTGTCGCGCCGGCGCTCCCTATACTGAGGCGTGCGTCGTGCCGAGCGTGCCTCGATCCGCCTCGACCAGATCGCGGAGTTCCAGGGCGGGGGCGTGTCGGTCCGCCACCCCGTGGGCGCCGAGGCGGAGGCCGAGGCGGCCGTCGCGCTGCTGAGCACGTTGTGGCCGGTCGTGCAGCGCTACCTCGGCGTGGCGGCCGACGGCGAGGCGGTCGGCGGGGCGGGTGGGCTCCGGCTCGAGCTGCTCGCGGAACCGCGCGTCAGCGGGGCCAACCCCGCTACGGGCGTGCTGCGGCATGCGCTACGCGGCCTCCACCGGCCCTCGGCCCGGACGGCCGGAGTGCTCTCCTACCAGCTCGGGCGCATCGCCTGGTATCGCTGCACGCGCGAGGGGGCGCTGCCCTGGAGCGCCCCGCGCTCCCCTGACTGGCTGGTGGAGGCGGCGCTGCTCCCGCTGGTGCGGGCGTGGGATGACCGCGACGCCTGGACCGCCTACGTGGCGGAGCAGGCGGGCGTGTTCCGTTGGCGCAAGCCGCTCCCCGAGCCGCTGCTTCGCGACCTCGCGCGCCTTGGCCCGCGTGCCCGTCTGGTGGCGTCGGCGCAGTGCCTGCTGCGGGCCCAGACGCTGGCGCGTTACGACGACGCCTGGGTGCGGAGGCTGCGGCGGGTCCTCGCCGACGAGGCCGCCCTGGACGGGGAGCGCGCGCTGGAGCGTGCCACGGGCGTGCGGCGAGGGGTGTGGGAGGAGCGCTTCGCCCGCGATCTGGAGCAGGCGTGCGCCACGGTGCGCGACCTCCCCGCGGCTCCCTGGTGAGCGGGGCGGGCCCTCGCCTCCCTCGCGACCACCGCGTGGCGCTCGCTCAGAGTTTGGCGTCTCGACGGGGGGCTGTCTCCTGCATGGTGCGTTTGCCGACCGGCGTCAGCGCCCACTCCAGGAAGCGCTGCAGCGCCCGACCACGGTGGCTGACCGCGCGCTTCTCCTCGGTACCGGCCTCGGCGAAGGTCTTGCCGAGCTCGGGGCTGAAGAACACGGGGTCGTAACCGAACCCGCGCTCGCCTCGCGGCCCCTGGAGGATCTCGCCGCGGCACTCTCCGGTGAAGCTCTTGACCTCGCCCCCTGGGGTCGCCAGCACCACCGTGCTCACGAAGCTGGCTGCGCGGGCGCCCTTGGGAACCTTCCTGAGGCGGTCGAGCAGATAGGCGATGCGCTCGCCATCGGTGAGGTTGCCGCCGAACCGGGCGGAGTACACGCCGGGCGCGCCGTCGAGCACGTCCACCTCGAGACCGGAGTCATCGGCCAGGGCGGGCAAGCCGCTGCCGAGCGCGGCGTAGCCGGCCTTCAACAGGGCGTTCTCCTCGTAGCTGACGCCGGTCTCCTCCGGGAAGCGTCGCACGCCGGCCTCGTCGGCCGAGAGCAACGCCACGTCCAGGCGCCCCAGGGCCTGCCTGAACTCCTGCAGCTTGCCGTCGTTTCCGGTGGCCACGACGAGACGGAGGCGGCTCATGAGAGCTGAGGCCTCACGATGTCGAGCACGTGCTTGACGCCCGTCACCCCGGCCGCGACGAGCTGCACGAACTTCTCTGCGGGGATGGGGTGGTCCTCTCCGCCGCCCTGGACCTCCACCACCTCCTCCTTGGCGGTCGCCACCACGTTGAGGTCGACGGCCGCCACCACGTCCTCGCTGTACTGAAGATCCACCAGCGTCTCGCCCTCCACCATCCCCACGCTGACGGCGGCGACCTCGTGCTGCAGTGGCCACTCGGACAGCGCGCCCTCATACACCATGCGTGTCGCGGCGTGGTGCAGCGCCGCGTAGCCCGCCGTGATCCCGGCGCAGCGGGTCCCGCCATCGGCCTGAAGCACGTCGACATCGACGATGAGCGTGCGGTTGCGGAACAGCCCGAGGTCGACCACGCTGCGTAACGAGCGGCCGATGAGGCGCTGGATCTCCTGCGTGCGGCCCCCGGCGTAGAGGCGCTCGCGTGAGCTGCGCTCCTGCGTGCTGCGCGGAAGCAGGGCGTACTCCGCGGTCAGCCACCCCTGCTTGGTTCGGCGGTTGCGCAGGTGCGGTGGCAGCCGGTTGTCGACGGTGACCGTGGCGAGCACGACGGTGTCGCCCCACTCGACAAGGGCCGAGCCCTCGGCGTAGCGGCTGTACCCGGGCGTCACGCGGATGTCTCGTAGCGCGAAGGGATCGCGGTCCTGGCGCATGCCGTCAGCCCGCCGCCGTGATCCGCGGCGCGAGCTCGATGCGCTCGACCGGCCCGTCGGGGCCGTGGAGGATGCGCGCCGTGTGGCGGTAGCTGTCGACGTCTCCGGTCACCAGGTGGCGCACGATGCCCGCCTGCCCCGGTGGAGCCGCCAGCCCCATGGTTCTGAGGTCGCGAGCGACCACCGCGGCCGTCGACTCGGCCGAGTCCACCATGCCCACGTCGGGGCCCAGGGCCTGTTGCAGGGTGGCCCGGAGCGCGGGGTAGTGGGTGCAACCCAGGATGACGGTATCCAGCTCGGGTCTGTCCGCGAGATAGTAATCGGCGACCAGGCGGGCGATGGTGGAGTCGGAGATGCCCTCCTCCACGATCGGCACGAACAGCGGACAGGCCTTGGCCCAGGTGGCGGCGCCGGCGCGCTCCAGGCGGTCCTGGTAGACCCGGGCGCGGATGGTGCCGACGGTGCCGAGCACGCCGATGCGCCCGCCGCGCCCGCGGAGCAGCGCCGCCTCCACGCCGGGCTCCACTACGCCCCAAACCGGGACGGGGAGGGCGTCGGCCAGCGCGGGCAGGCTGGCGGCGGAGGCCGTGTTGCAGGCGATGACGATGCCCTTGACCCCGCGCTCGAGCAGGGCGTCACTGATCTGCGCCGCGAAGTCGCGGACCATCTCCTGAGGCTTGGACCCGTAGGGGACGCGCGCCGTGTCGCCGAGGTAGAGGTAGGACTCGTTGGGCAGGGCGCGCCGCAGCGCGCTCAGGACCGTGAGACCGCCGACGCCGGAGTCGAACACACCGAGCGGCTTGCGCGCGAGGCTCAGCACCCGGCCAGCTTACCACCCGTCCGCCGTGCCCGACGTGGACAATCCTTCGTCCAGGCGCGGCTGTGGCGTCACTCCAGGATCTCGACGTAGAAGGCGCTTCCGGCCGGGAAGACGCGCGTTCCACCGGGCCCGCGGTGCCGCAGCAGCAAGAACGCCCGGGCCGACTGGGCGTTGGAGAAGGGGCCGACGAAGCATCCGCGCTGCTGGCACCAGGCCGGCGGCGGTACCACGGCCGCGGCGTGGACGCCCCGCGCGTCACGGATCCATACGCGTTCGCTCGATTCCATCCGGAACCCTCCTCCCGGGCGCCATCCTTCTCGCGCCTCCGCGTTCGATGTGTTCATCCTAGGCGCCGCGCGTGAGACCGGTTTCAGGTCCGCATGACATGCGTGAGACGCCCGCCTGCGTGGCGTGTCGAGTGGACGACTAGATACCCGGTAGGGGTATGTGCTAGGCTACATTCCGTGTACGGACGATCGAAAGGAGTGCCAGCCCATGGCCTTTCTGGATGACAACATCAAGTCCCAGGTTCGGGACGCACTGAGCAGCCTTCAGCACGACGTGGAGATGGTGGTGTACACCGGCGGCAAGGTGGTGGTGCCGGGTCAGGAAGCGGCCGGCGAGCAGGAGGCCACGCTGCAGTTGCTGCGCGAGGTCGCCGAGCTCAACGACCACGTCGAGGTGGTGGAGAAGAGCCTGGCGAGCGACGAGACCGCACGGGCGAACGGGATCACCCGGGCGCCGACGACGCTGTTCCGCCGCAAGGGTACCGAGCGGCACAACATGCGCTTCCTGGGCATCCCCAGCGGCTACGAGTTCACCACCCTGCTTGAGGCCCTGCTGATGCTCGGCACCGACGAGCTCGAGGTGACCCCCACGCTGGAGACGGTGCAGGAGATCGAGGACGCACTGCACCTGCAGACCTTCGTCACGCCGACCTGCCCCTACTGCCCGCGCGCGGTGCTGACGGCGTTCCGCTTCGCCCTGGTCAACGATCGCATCGTGGCTGAAGGGGTGGAGGCCAACGAGTTCCCGCAGCTCTCCCAGCAGTACCGCATCTCGGGCGTGCCCGACACCATCGTCACCGGCTCGAGCGAGGCGCGCGTGCTGGGCGCGCAGCCCGAGCACGCCTTCGCCGACGCGCTGCATCAGGCGGCGGGCGCCGCCGCGCAGGCCTGAGGCCGCCCCGAGCCCGGTCGGCACGCAGCAGCGCGCCGGCCGGACGCCCCGGGCAACCAGGGCCCCGGCAACCACCCCCACCGGCAACCACGCCCCCGGCCCCCTGCGGTGCCGGGGGCGGATGCGTATCGGCGGGCATGGAAGCGGCCCCGGTAGCAGGGCGGGTCACCGGGGCCTTGCATCAAGCCTAGTGCCAGGGGCGCGTCCCACCAGGGGCAAAGGTCCTGGACGGGTGCGCCGCGGCCTGGAAGTCGCGGAACGGGCGTCTCGTGCCTCACGGATCGGCCGGCACCGCGGCGCCTCCGCGTCGGATAGGCGCGCCGCACCCGCGCAGCCGGCGGCGGCGGGCCGGCAGCCGCCGCACCCCTCACGAGAAAGCGCCGGAACTGTGGGGGGCAGCTCCGACGCACAGCCAGGCATACCAGACTAGGCAAATACCTAACAAGGGGCGGGAGCCCAATGGGGGGCGCCGCGACGCCGGTGCCACAATGCGACGCCCCGGGTCCGCGGCCCGGGGCGTTCCAATTCGTCTGTGGCGGAGAGGGCGGGATTCGAACCCGCGAGGCAGGGAATGCCCACCTACACGCTTTCCAGGCGTGCTCCTTCAACCACTCGGACACCTCTCCATCCGCCGAGATGCAGAGCGTAGTCTATCAGGCGCCTCGGGGACGGTCAACGCGCGTGGTCATGGCCGTCCGCCGAGGTTCTGCTCCGCTGGGACGGGATTGCGGGCGACATGCCCCGACCCTCGTTGTCTTCTACAATCGCTGCAGCACAGGAGGAGAGAGCATGCTGAAAGATCGCATCGTGTTGCTGAACGAGCCGGAAGCCGTCGCCGTGTTCCTGGAGCGGTACCCCACGAGCGTCGTGTTCAAGGCGGGGACCTGCCACAAGACCATGCAGGGGTTCGGATTCGTGCAGGAGAAGCTGGAGCCCCGCGAGGACCTGATGTGTGGCGTGATCCGCGTGGTCGAGGCGCGCCCCGCCAGCAACGCCGTGGCCGAGCGTACCGGGCTGCGTCACGAGTCCCCCCAGGTGATCGGGTTCCACGAGGGCCGGCCGGTATTCGAGCTCAACAACTGGGGGATCACCCCGGAGGCCCTGGAGGTCGGCTTCGACCATTTGCCGGAGGGCGGCACGGCCGTGGCCGAGGGCGCCGACGCGGGCGCGGACCTCAAGCCCTACGTCGACGTGCTGGAGCAGTTCCTCAGCGGTGTCATCGACGAGCACCAGTTCGAATTCATGTACACCCACATGTTCCGCGACGACGCGTCGCTGCGCAGCCGCGACGAGGTGGAGGTGCTCAACTCCATCTTCGGCGACGTCGACCAGCACATGAACATGCACCTGATGATGGCGGGCAAGGCGGACACCGGCCAGCTCCGGATCCGTGCCGAGGCCGCGTACCGTCGCCTCAAGGAGATGCAGCAGGCGGCCTGACGCCCGCGCGGCGGCCGGCCGCGCGGGCGTCCGGCGAGGTGCGCCCGCGCGGGCCTGCTGGCGGCGCCTGCTGGCGGCGATGGGGCGTCAGCCGGCGCCGGGTGGGGGACGCATGCCGGGCAGGTCGCCGCGCAGTGCGGCGAGGTAGCGGCGCGCGCCGCGCGCGACGGCCTCCGCACCCCCACGCAGGACCTGCCGACCCTCGAAGGCCCCGTAGATCCGCTCGAAGTGCAGATCGGCGACCGACGCCGCCACGGCCTCGACCTCCCATCCCGGCAGCGGCAGGTAGTTGGGGTAGGAGTACATGAACCCCACCACCGAGCGATCGGGCGTGACCTGCAGGATGTCGCCGGACAGCAGGACGCCGGCGCCATCGGCGCCGGCCGGCCAGTGCAGCACGGTGCCGCCCGGGAAGTGGCCACCGGCGCGCACCAGCATGGTGCCCCCGAGCAGCGCGCGGCGTTCGCCCTCCCAGGCGTGCAGGCGCGGGTGGGCGTCCATCACCCAGTCGCCGTCGGCGCCGTGCAGGAACACCGGGGCGTCGAAGGCCTCCGCCCACTGCCGCTGCGCGCCGTAGTAGTGCGGATGGCTGATAGCGATGGCGGCCACGCCCCCTAGCGCACGAAGCGCCTCGACGGTGGGGCGATCGCACAGCGTGAGGCAATCCCACAGCACGTTGCCCTCGTCGGTCTGCAGCAGGAACGCGCGCTGGCCTATGGCCAGGCTCGGCTCGGTGCGCAGGGCGTAGAGCCCCGGCTCCAGGCGCCGGATGCGGTTGGCGTGGGCCGATACCAGCTCGGCCTGGGTGCTCCAGCGCTGCCCGCCGTCCGGAAGGTACTGACGGATGTCCTCGCAGATCGGGCAGCGGTCCGGGGGTCGCGCCGCGGCCGGGTACGCGGTGCCGCAGGTGGCGCACACGAACACGGTGGTGGCGCTCATGGTCGCCGCCGGGGGCCGCCCGCGCGGCGGCGCGCGGGCCGGGGTGAATGGGCTCGGATCATGCTTCCTCCTGCGGCCATTGTGTCCGAAGGCGCCCGCCGCCGTGGCCGGACGCGGGGGTCGCGTGTGGGGCCGTCGTGGCCGCTCAGGCCCGGGCGGTCCCCGGAAGGAGCAGATGGCTGTCGCCGAACTCGTGCCACAGGTATGCGTGGGCCACGGCCTCGGCGTAGGCGTCGTGCACCAGGGACCTACCGGCCACCGCGAAGAGCATGGCGAGGTGGCTGGCGCCCGGGTCGTGCAGGCCGGTGAGGAGGCCGTCGACGCTGTCGCCGCCGTTGCCCGGCCGCACGAAGCGGCGCGTGAAGCCGCGGGCCGGGCGCACTCGCTGGCCGTCCCACACACTCTCGAGCGCGCGCACGACGGTCGTCCCGATCGCGATGACGCGGCCCCCGGCGGCGCGCGCGTGGTTCACGCGCCGCGCCGTGGCGGGTGGCACCTCGAAGGCCTCCGCGAAGAGCGTGGCGCGCTCGAGCGCCTCCCCCTCGAGTTCCAGGCTGCTCACGCCCGTGTGCAAGGTGAGGGGCGCGATCCCGACGCCGCGCTGCCGCAACGCCCGCAGCATGGGCTCGGTGAACGGGCGGCCGGCGGAGGGCATCTCGGCGCTCCCGGGCCGCCGCGCGAAGACGGTCTGGTAGGCCTGCAGCGGCAGCGTCTGGCGCACGTAGGCGTAGCGGATCGGTTCTCCCACCGCCCGCATCACCGGCTCCAAGGGCTGTTCCGCAAGCGCGAACCACAGGCGCGGCAGGCCCGGGTGGGCGCACACGAGCCGTACGGGCGTCCCCCCTACGGCGACCGTGACCGCGGCGCCCAGCCCGGGCACGGGTCCAGGCTCCGCGGCACTCCTGCGCGGCTCCACCAGCCACAGGCGAGGGCCGAAGCGCGTGCACAGGTTGAGCCGGAAGCGGCCACCCGGCCCCTCGGCCGGTAGGGCCGCCGGCAGCGTCGCGCTGTCGTTGACGACCAGCAGGTCCCCCCGGCGGAGCAGCCGGGGGAGCTCCTCGAAGGCATGGTGCGCGTGTCCCCGCTCGCTCGAGACCAGCAAGCGCACGTCGGAGCGGCCGGCGCCACGCGCCTCGGGGGGCCGCTGCGCCTCGAGGCGTGCGGGCCGCTCGAATCGTAGGTCGGCCGCCCGCAGCGTCAACGGGCGTCCGCGCGCCGCGCGTCCTCGTGCGTCCAGGTGTCGTCCTGGGCGCCGAAGCGGCGCCCGGTGACCGCCCCACGGGGTTGCGACAGCAACCACGCGAAGAACGGCAGGGTGACCTGAGGCTCGGGCCGATCGGAGATGTCCTCACCCGGGAAGGCGTCCTGGTGCATGCGGGTGCGCATGTCGCCGGGGTCGACGCTCACGGCGGCGAGCCCCGGCTCCTCCTGTGCCAGCGTGGCCGTGAGCAGGTCGAGGGCGGCCTTGCTGGCGCCGTACGCGCCCCAACCCGGATAGCCCCCGCGCGCAGCGTCGGAGCTGATGGAGACGACCCAACCGCTGCGCGCGCGCAACGCCGGCAGCAGCTCCTGGGTGAGGGCGAGAGGCGCCACCAGGTTGGTCTCCAGCACCTCGCGGAAGCGTTCGACGGGCAGCGCGGCCAGCGCCGGCAGGGGGCTGGCGCCCAGGTTCGAGGCGTTGTGGACCAGCACGTCGAGCCCGCCGGAGGTGGCCTCGCGCAGGGCGCGCCGGTGGGGCGGATCGGTGACGCTACCGGCCACGGCGACCACGTCGGTGAGGTCCGCGAGCTCGGTGGCGGCGCGGCGCAGCGCCTCCCCGCCCCTGGCCGTCAGGACCAGGTGGTAGCCCTGGCCGGCGAGGAAGCGTGCCAGCGCCAGGCCGAGGCCGCGACTGGCGCCGGTGATGAGGGCGACGGGGTGGGGTGTGCGGGTCGCCTCCGGCTCTCCGACGGGCGCCCGAGCGGCGCTCATACGCACACCGGGCACGGTACGGGGCGGTGCGCGTAGGCGTGGGCGCCGTGCCCCGGGCGCGCGCCCGGGCCGGGCAGCCGGCCATGCGCCTGCCGACCGCGTCGGGCGTCGCGGCGGGCGGTACGGGCCGTGCGGTCGCGCCGCAGGCGTCGGGCGACGGCGACGACGGCTCGGTGTAGCGCGCCGCGGATCGAGTGCCGTGCGAGACCCGCACCTCTCCACGGGCGGGGGCGGACGAGGGCGCCGCGGCGCGCGGCCCGGGCCTCGCGCCGGGCCTGCTGCATGCGCTCGAGGGCGAGGAGTTCGGTGGATGGGGCGTGCTCCAGAAGCATGGTGCTACCTCCTGGCGGCAGTATCGTGTGCCGAGCGGTCGGGCGCCTCGGCGTTTGGTCCGGTGTGGGACTGCGACCATGGTCGCAGTCCGGCGCGTCAACAGGGTCGCCGGAGCCGACCGGCCCGGCCTGGAGGTGAGCGACGATGGACGCTCGGGGACTCGACGGCAGGGTGGTCGTCATCACCGGCAGCACGCGCGGATTGGGGCTGGCGACGGCCCAGGCGTTCCGGTCCGCCGGCGCGCTCGTGGTCGTGAGTTCGCGGACTCCCTCCGCCGTGGAGCAGGCCGTCGCCCTCCTCGGCGAGGAGCATGCGGCGGGCGCGGCGGCGGACGTCTCCGACGCGGCGAACGTTGCATCCCTGCGCGACCTCGCGCTCGCGCGTTTCGGGCGCCTCGACGTGTGGATCAACAACGCGGGGCTGTCGGGCGCCTACGGGCCCACCCCCGCGATCGAAGAGGAGGATGTGCTGCGTGTGCTGGACACCAACATCCGCGGCACCTATCTGGGCTCGATGGTGGCCGTGCGGCACTTCCTGGCACAGGGCAGCGGCAAGCTCATCAACGTGCTGGGGCGCGGCGACCGTCGGCCCGTGCCCTACCAGAACGCCTATGCGTCGTCCAAGGCCTGGGCCCGCGCCTTCACGCTGGCCCTGGCCAAGGAGACGCGCGGGCGCGGCGTGGGCGTGTTCGCCTTCAATCCCGGGCTGATGCGCACGGACCTCGTGGGTCGGGTACGCGCGGTGCGCGGCTTCGAGCGTCGCGTTGCGCCGCTGGCGACGGTGCTGCGCCTGTGGAGCACGCCGTTGGAGGTGCCCGCCGCGGGCCTGGTGCGCCTGGCATCCTCGCAGACAGATGGCAAGACCGGTCTGTCTCCCAACGTGCTCGGGCCCGGTCGCATGCTCGGCGGCCTCGTGAACGAGCTATGGCGGCGCGTTCGGGGCGCGCCGGCGGAGACGATCACGTTGGACGTCGAGACGATCGAACCCGCGGTGCCATGGCCGCCGGGGGCCGAGGCCGACGGCTGAGGGCGGGGACCCGCGCACGGCCGAGCGCACGCCTCACAGGCCCAGATCGCGGGCCAGCAGGGCGGCCTGCACCCGGTCGCCGACCCCCAGCTTGGCGAACACGTGGCCGGCGTGCGTCTTCACGGTCTTCTCGGTGATCCCGAGGCGGGCGGCGATGCGCTTGTTGCTCAACCCCTCCGCGATGGCGCCCAGGACCTCCCGCTCGCGGGCCGTGAGTTCCGCCAACGGATCCTCCCGTGGGTGGGCGAGGGCCCTGACGGCGCCCGGATCGAGCGGCAGCTCGCCGCGCAGGGCGGCTCGGATCTTGTCGAGCAG
Source organism: uncultured Trueperaceae bacterium (assembly GCA_963739805.1). Lineage (GTDB taxonomy): Bacteria > Deinococcota > Deinococci > Deinococcales > Trueperaceae > CAVUBJ01. The sequence goes on along the minus strand of CAVUBJ010000009.1, from coordinate 587,919 downwards.
CGCGGTGGGTCCGGCATGCTTGAGCAGGAAGCCGGCCGCGCCGCGGCGCATCGCCTCACGCACCTGCCCCTCGTCCAGGAAGCTGGTCAGGACCAGCACCCGGGGGGAGCCGGGCCCCTGCGTAAGCTCCGGCAGCAGGCTGAGTCCGCTACCGTCGGGGAGCTGAAGGTCGAGCAACACCACGTCGAACGGCTGCTCCGCCGCGGCGGTCCGCGCCTCGGCCAGGCTGCCGGCCTCGGCGGCCACCCGCAGGTCGTCCTGGAGGTCGAGGAAGGTCCGCAGGCCGGCCCGCACGACCGGGTGGTCGTCGACGATCAGGAGCCGGGCTGCCACGGGACCTCCACGCAGAGCCGCGCGCCACCGCCGGGTCGGGCATCGAGGCGCAGTGTGCCGCCCAGTGCCGTGGCCCGCTCGCGCATACCGCTGAGCCCGAAGCCGCGGCCGACGTGGGTGTCCGGCTCGTCGCCGAAGCCGCGCCCGTCATCGGCGACGCTGAGCGCCACGTGGCCGCCACGCAGCCCCAGCCGGATCCACAGGTGCGTCCCCCCGGCGTGGCGCAGGGCGTTGTGCACCGCCTCCTGAGCGACACGGTAGAGGGCGTCCGCGACGGCCGGAGGAGGCTCGACCGGTTCGGCCTCGAGGTGGACTTCGAGGCTGCCGCCGCCGCGCTGCGCGAGGCGCACCAGGGCCGCATGCAGCCCCGCGCTCAGATCCGCGGGGCGGAGCACCTCCACCAGGGCGCGCAACTCCTCGAGCGCGTCACGGACGATCCCCGAGGCGTCGCGAACCGCCTGGTCTCGCGCCGCGGCCGGTCCCGCGGCCGCCACGCCGAGCGCCAGGTCGGCGGCGAACAGCAGCTGAGCGAGCGAGTCGTGCATCTCGTGGGCCAGCCGCTGGCGTTCCTCCAGCGTGGCGGCGTAGCGCGCCTCGTCGGTGCGTTCCTCGAGCAGGCGAGAGCGCTCGAATGCCACCGCGAGCTGCTTGCCGACCGCCGACAGGAACGCCAGCGTCTCGCCGTCGAAGCGCTCGCGCCCCGGCGCCGCCAGGTTGAGGATGCCCACCGGCCCCCGGCTTCCCAGGAGCGGCACGCTGGCGTGGAGGACCAACCCCTGGCGCTCCCCTACGGCATCGCGTAGCCGGCTGCAGGTGACCATGTTGATGCCGCGGTCGAGCTGCCCCTGTCGGAACAGCCGCTGGCACTCGCAACTGCCGTCGCACAGCGGAGACCGGTTGTGGCGCTCCAGGGCCGGCGGCAGGCCGTGGGCGGCGGCGAGGTGGAACGTCCCCTGGTGGGCGTCGCCCTCCGCCACGCTCGTGAGGAAGAGCCAGCCCGCCCGCACGCCGACGCGCGGCACCAGGCGCGCCAACGCCCGGGGGGCGGCCTCGGCGAAGGTGGGTGCGGCGTTCAGCACGTCCCCAAGGGCATTGAGGGCCTCGAGGCGAGCGAGCCGGTCGTTCACGTCCACGGCGCGAGTGTATCCCCCGCGGCGCCCCCGGGCACGCGGCCGTCGGTGATTGTCCGACACGGCTGTGCGGGAGTCGCCGACCCACGGTGCGGCGCTGGCGCATACCGTGACGGCATGGTCCGGATGCGTGCGGCGCCTGCCGTGTCGTGGCGCGTGTTGGCGTGGCTGGCGCTGTTGGCGGGGTCCCTGCTGGGGCACGCCGCGTCCACCACGATGGTGTTCTTCTGGGGTGAGGGGTGCCCCCACTGCGCCGCCGCCAAACCGGTGCTCGACGCGCTGGCAGGCGCGCCGGACGTGACGCTCAGGAGCTTCGAGGTCTACGGCAGCGAGGAGAACCGGCTGCTGATGGCGGCGGCGGGACGCGCCTTCGGCTTCGATGCCCGGGCCGTGCCCGTCATCCTGATCGGCGACGAGGTCTTCGTGGGCTACGCGCCCGGGATGGAGCGCACCCTGGCCGAGCGCGTCGCGACCTGCAGGTCGCGGGGGTGCCCGGACCCGATGGCACGCATCCTCGCCTCCCTGCCCGGCGAGGCGCCGGGGGCCGCGCCGGCGGCCACGGCCGCCGCGCCGGCCGGCGCCGCGACCCGTGCCCCGCCGGCGACGCTGCGGCTCCCCGTCTTCGGCGAGGTTCGCCTGTCGGGGCGCTCGCACCTCGCGTCCACCGCCCTGATCGCCCTGGTGGACGGCTTCAACCCGTGTTCGCTGTGGGTGCTCTCCCTGCTGCTGGCCGTGGTCATCAACAGCGGTTCGCGCCGCACCGTGCTCGCGGTGGGGGTCACGTTCCTGACCGTGAGCGCAACCGTCTACGCGCTGTTCATCGCGGGCCTGGTCAACGTCCTGGCGTGGGCCGGGATGCTCCCCTGGGTGCGCGTTGCGGTCGCGCTGTTGGCGCTCGGTTTCGCTCTGGTGAACATCAAGGACTACGTGTGGTTCCGGCGCGGGCCCTCGCTCACCATCCCGGAGTCCGGCAAGCCCGCGATCTATCGTGGCATCCGCGCCATCATGAGCGGTCGCGGCCATCCACTGGCCATGGTTGGCGCAACGGCCGGCATGGCGGCCGGCGTGACGCTGTTCGAGTTGCCGTGCACCGTCGGGTTCCCCGTGCTGTGGGCGAATCTGGTGGTGCAGTGGTCGCCGGGCCTGGTGGGCTTCAGCCTGCTGCTGGCCGTCTACCTGGTGGTGTTCCTGCTCGACGAGCTGGCGCTCTTCGGGGTCGCCCTGGTGACGCTCCGCGTCACGCGCCTCGAGGAGGGGCAGGGGCGCGTGCTCAAGCTCGTCGGTGGCACGGTGATGCTGGCCCTGGCCCTGGTGCTGGTGTTTCGGCCGGACATGATGAACCAGCTCGGGAGCGCGCTCGGTGTCGTCGGTGGCGCGGTGGCGGTGGCCCTGATCGTGCACCTGTTGGTGCGTCTCGGCGAGCGCCTGCGCCCGGCCGTCACAACCCAGAGCGCGTCCCGAAGCGCGGCTCCCGCTTCTCACGCAGCGAGGCGACCCCCTCCCGAGCGTCGGGGCCGGTGAAGCCGAGGAACTCAAGCGACAGCGAGGCGTCGAAGGTCGGTCCGGCCAGGCGCAGCCAGTTGTTGAGGGCGTACTTCGTCCAGCGCAGCGCGGTGGGGCTGCCGGCGGCCAGCCGGCGCGCGACCTGCATGGCCCGCTCGTCGAGCTCCGGCGCGTCCACGCACAGCGACACCAGGCCGATGCGCTCGGCCTCCTCGCCGGTCATGGGCTCGCACGTCAACAGGTAGTACTTGGCCTTCGCCATCCCCACCAGGAGCGGCCACACCACGGCCGCGTGATCCCCCGCCGCGACGCCGAGACGCGTGTGCCCGTCGATGATGCGGGCGTCGCGTGCGGCGATGGAGACGTCCGCCAGCAGGCCCGCCACCAGGCCCGCGCCCACGGCCGGGCCGTGCATCGCCGAGACCACCGGCTTGCCGCAGTTGATGAGGTTGTAGACGAGGTCCCGGGCTTCCTTCCACACGCGCACCCGGGTCTCCCAGTCGTCGATGATCGCCTCCACCATGTCGAGGTCCCCACCCGCCGAGAAGCCCCGCCCCTCGCCGCGCAGGACGGCCACGGACACGGTGTCGTCGGCGTCGACGTCACGCCAGATCTGCGCCAGCTCGCGGTGCATGACCTCGTCCGCGGCGTTGAGGCGCTCGGGCCGATTCATGGTGATGACGAGGATCCCCTTCTCGGGGCGCGTCAACTCCAGGCGCTGGTAGCGATCGTCGGTCATGGGACCCTCCCGGGGCGCGGCGCCGGCCGTGCGTCCGGCGCCCGTGTGGTGGCCTTGGTCTCGTACGGAGCTGCGATCATCCTAGCGGCCGGGCGCGCGCTCGCCCCCTGGGAACGCGTCGCTGCCGGACACGGGCCATGCCGCGCCCCGCGGGGGCGCCCACGGCTCAGGAGGGCGGGCGATCGGACTCGGCGCGCCGGAAGCGTTCGAAGGCGTCCTCCCCCTCGGCGCGGCGCTGGACCGCGGCGCGGGCGCCGCGGACCTCGTCGTTGCTGGGTCGCTCCGCGGGCGGATCCTCGAGCGGCGGGGCGCTGACGGGCTCCGGTGGGCGAGCGGGCGTGCCCAGCGTCAATGCCGCCCAGATCGTGAGGCTCAGGGCGATGACCAGCAAGAAGCCGAGCAGCAGCATCACGGTGAGGGCGGACACGCCCTAGGATAGTGCAGCGGGGCCGCGCCGGCAACGCGCCCGACGTGGCGCGGAGATCCCGCAGGCGCGTCGCCGCGGTGGGGCGCGGTGAGGCCGGGCCCCGCGCCAACGGCCGGCGCTCACCGCGGCACATCCTCGAGCAGCGCGCACAGGCGGCTCATGTCCACGTTCCCGCCCGACGCGATCAGCACCGTGGGGCCCGGCCGCAGGGCGAGCCCGGCCTCCGGGTCGTCGCGGAGCGCCTGCCAGCCTGCCAGTGACAGCGCTCCCGTGGGCTCCATCACCAGGTGGGCGGCGCGCGCATACCAGGCCGTGGCGGTGGCGATGGCGCGCTCCTCGACGCGCACCACGCCGGCGAGGTGGCGGCGCAGGAGCGCGAACGGCAGCGCTCCGATGCTCTGCGTGCGGACGCCGTCGGCCATGGTGCGTGTGACCTGTTCGGCCGGCCAGGACTGCAGCGTGCCACTCGCCAGAGACGCGTGAGCGTCGGCCGCGAGCGCGGGCTCCACGCCCAGCACCTGGGCGGCGGGTGCGCGCTCCGAGAGCGCCAGCGACACGCCCGAGGAGAGCCCACCGCCTCCGATGGGGACCAATACGTTGGCGACATCGGGCAGGTCGGCCGCGATCTCCAGCCCCACGGTGCCCTGGCCGGCCACGATCCAGGGGTGGTCGTAGGGGGGCACGAGGGTGGCGCCGGTCTCGTCCGCGACGGCCTGGGCCGTGTCGTGGCGGGAGGCGCTGGTGTTCTCGCAGCGGAGCACCCGCGCGCCCAGCGCCCGGGTCCCGGCCACCTTCACCTCGGGCGCGCCCTCGGGGATGACGATGGTGGCGGGTACGCCGAAGGCTCGAGCGGCGAACGCCACGCCCTGGGCGTGGTTGCCGCTCGAATGGGTGACCACGCCGCGGCGCCGCACATCCGTGGGCAGGGATGCGAGGAAGTTCAGCGCACCGCGCAGCTTGAACGAGCCGGTACGCTGCAGGCTCTCCGGCTTGACGTAGACGGCGCCGTCCGCGTCGTCGATAGGCAGGCGCAGCAGCGGGGTGTGGATGACGGTGGCTCCGATGCGCTCGGCGGCGGCGGCGACATCCGCAGGGGTGGGGAGGGGGCTGTCCGGGCTCACCCGCCCAGTGTGGCACGCCGGGACGCCGGGTCGGCGCCCCGCGCGCCGGTTTGGACGCACCTGCGGCCGACTCGGCTGCATCGCCTTGACGGATGATGCATATCCGGCTATAATGTGGACACATTGATTGAGAGGGTCCGGCGCGCCGAGAGGCGCGTTTCTTCGTGGCGCGTTTCTTCGTGACTGCGTCTGGGCGGCGCCGTCGTGCCGGCATCGTAGGGGCGGCGCGCCCGTCGTGGTGCCGTTGGGGCGCGATCGCCGGACGATGTCGTGCGCGGCGCGCCGGCGCCACGGCCGTGCTCAGCCCTGCTTGGAGCCGTGCTCAGCCCTGCTTGGACAGGAAGCCGTCGAGCTCGCGCCGCGTCGGCAAAGCCGGGATGGCGCCGCGCCTGGTGGTGGTGAGCGCCGCGTAGGCGTTGGCGCGGCGCAGGGCCCGCACCAGCGCGGCGCGGTCCTCCTCGAGCGCGTCGGTCTGCAGCAGGCTCGCCAGCATGGCCGCGGTGAACGCGTCCCCGGCCCCGGTGGTGTCGACCGTGTCGACCCTGAAGCCGGGGACCTCGCCCTCGCCCTGGCGCGTCAGGTAGGTGACGCCGGCGTCGCCGCGCGTGACCACCAGCAGACGCAGCCGCTCGTGGCGCAGGGTGCGTGCCGCCGCCAGGTCGCGTGCACCCGTCAGGAACTCCAGCTCGTCCTCGCTGATCTTGATGATGTGGGCCTTACGCCACACGCTGCGTATGCCGTTCCGGGCGGCCTCCGGTGAGGGCCACAGGGCCAGGCGCAGATTGGGGTCGTACGACACCCACGCCCCGTGCTGCTCCGCCAGCTCCAGTGCCCTCAGGGTGGCGCCGCGCGACGGGTCCTGGATGAGGCTGATGCTGCCGACGTGCAGCATGCGGGCCGCCGCCACCGCGCCCGCGTCGATCTCGTCCGCACGGTGCCGCATGTCCGCCGAGGGGTGGCGGTAGAAGAGGAAGTCTCGGTCCCCCGCCGCGGTCAGCGAGACGAAGGCCAGGGCGGTGCGCGCCTGGTCGTCGAAGTGGAGCCCGCTCACGTCCACGCCGTGTTCCGTCAGCACACCGGCGAGGTAGTGGCCGAAGGGGTCGTCGCCGACCTTCCCGAGGAACCCCGTGCGGACGCCCAGGCGCGCCATCCCCACCGCAACGTTGGCCGGCGCACCCCCCGGGGCCTTCACGAACGCCCGGGCCTGCGCCAGGGTGAGTCCGTTCTCCTCGGGCACGAAATCGATGAGCAGCTCGCCGAGCGCGAGGGCCTGGGGATGGTCACTCATGGCAGGTAGCCTACCGCAGGGCGGCCCGCGGCCGGGCCCAGACGCCGCGGGGGCGTCGGTGCCAGGTAGGGCAGGGGTCCGCCCCGGCGCGGTACGCGTGATACAACAGTGGACGCGATGAGGGAGGTCTCGCGCGCAGCGGCTCTGAACCGCGACCCACGCGCATCCGACCATGCCTGACGACGCGTTGCAGGACGACGCGATAGCGTTACCGCGGCCGACGACCCGGCCGGGCGTGGCGCTCGGGGTGACCCCTAACCAGACCGCAACGCGATTCCCAGGCGCCCCCGCGTCCTCGCGCCCGAGACGGGCCGGCGCGGGACGTCGCGCGTGTGCGGTGGCGGGCGCCCCCGCCCTCGTACCATCGACCGAAGGGGCCGGAGGTTGCCCATGACCGAAGCGCAGGACCTGCTCAACAGCTCGAGCCTCGACTACGTCGAGTCGCTCTACCTGGCGTACCTGGGCGATCCGGCCAGCGTGCCGGAGGCGTGGCGCGGCTACTTCGCCGCCATGCCGGGCAATGGCCTGGCGCAGCGCGAGCGCATGGGGCCGAGCTTCGCCGCGCGCAGCCTGTTCAACCCCGCGGGCGGCGCCTCGGCGCAGCAGCTCGACCGCGCGGGCATGGACGCCGCCGGTCTGCAGCAGCGGCTCGACCGCCTGGTGCGCAACTACCGCGTGCGTGGCCATCGTCTGGCCGATCTCAGCCCCCTGGGCCGCGACCCGTTCGAGGCCCCCGAGGTGGACCCCGCCTACTACGGCTTCACGGCCGCGGACTTCGAGCGGCCGGTGCTGGACTCGACGCTCCCGGGTGCCCGCACGCTGGGCGAGGTCATCGACGCGCTCAAGGAGACCTACACGCGCTCGATCGGGGCGCAGTTCATGCACATCGACAGCCTCGACGTGCGCCGTTGGCTGCAGCGCCGCATGGAGTCGACGCGCAACCGCCTGGGGCTCAGCCGTGAGCGGCAGCTCCGCATCCTCACCAAGCTGACCGACGCGGTGATCTTCGAGGAGTTCATCCAGAAGAAGTACGTCGGCGCCAAGAGCTTCTCGCTGGAGGGGGGCGAGACGCTCATCCCGCTGCTCGATCTCGCCATCGAGAAGGCGGGGACCCAGGGCACCCGTGAGGTGGTGCTCGGGATGGCGCACCGCGGGCGGCTCAACGTGCTGGCGAACATCCTGGGCAAGAACCCGCGCACCATCTTCCGCGAGTTCGAGGACACCGACCCCGAGAGCTATCTCGGGCGGGGTGACGTGAAGTACCACCTGGGCTACAGCAACGACTGGGCCACCGAACAGGGGCGTACCCTCCACCTCTCGCTGGCGTTCAACCCGTCGCACCTGGAGTACGTCAACCCCGTCGTGCTGGGGCGGGTGCGCGCCAAGCAGGACCGCATGGGCGACAAGAAGCGCGAGCACGTGCTTCCCATCCTCATCCACGGCGACGCGGCCTTCATCGGCGAGGGCGTGACGCAGGAGACGCTCAATCTCTCGGGGTTGGTGGGTTACCGGGTCGGCGGGGCGCTGCACATCATCGTCAACAACCAGGTCGGCTTCACCACCGGCCCGCGCCAGGGGCGCAGCACCACGTACGCCTCCGACGTCGCGAAGATGCTTCAAGTGCCGATCTTCCACGTCAACGGCGAGGACCCCGAGGCCGTGGCGCAGGTCATCGAGCTCGCCATGGACTTCCGCCTCGAGTTCAAGCGCGACGTGGTGGTGGACATGTACTGCTACCGCCGGCACGGCCACAACGAGGGCGACGAGCCGTCGTTCACGCAGCCCGTGATGTACGCCAAGATCAAGCAGCGCTCCACCGTGCGCGAGGGGTATCTCGAGCGGCTGCTGGCGCTGAACGAGGTGACGCGCGAGGAGGCCGACCAGATCGGCGAGGCCCGACGCGAGCACCTCGAGCAGGAGCTGTCGGTGGCGAGGAGCGAGGGCTTCAAGCCGCACTACTCCGCTTTCGAGGGCGTGTGGAAGGACTTCGCGGTGGAGGCGGACGCCGAGGTACCCGAGGCGGAGACCGGCATCACCCCGGAGCGCGCCGGCCGGCTGCTGCGGGCGCTGACCGAGGTCCCGGAGGACTTCCACCTCAACAGCAAGATCGGTCGGGCGCTCAAGGCCCGCATCGCCATCGCCGACGGCGAGCAACCGCTGGACTGGTCGGCCGGTGAGGTGCTGGCCTTCGCCAGCCTGGCCGAGGACGGCGTCAAGGTGCGGCTGACGGGGCAGGACAGCGAGCGCGGTACCTTCAGCCACCGGCACTCCGTGTTCCATGACATGGAGGACGGCCACGAGGTGGTGCCGCTGCAGGTGGTGGCCGAGGCCCCGCACCTGTTCGAGGTCCACAACAGCCCGCTGTCCGAGTCCGGCGTGCTCGGGTTCGAGTACGGCTACTCGCTCGACACGCCCGACGGCCTGGTGCTGTGGGAGGCCCAGTTCGGCGACTTCGTCAACGCCGCGCAGGTCATCATCGACCAGTTCATCGCCAGCGCCGAGGACAAGTGGAAGCGACTCTCCGGGCTGGTGATGCTGTTGCCGCACGGCATGGAGGGGGCGGGCCCCGAGCACTCCAGCGCACGGTTGGAGCGCTTCCTGCAGCTCTGCGCGGACGACAACCTGCAGGTGGCGTACCCCACCACGCCGGCGCAGATCTTCCACCTGCTGCGGCGCCAGGTGGTGCGCCCCTACCGCAAGCCGCTGGTGGTCATGACGCCCAAGAGCCTGTTACGGCACCCGCGGGCCGTGTCCTCGCTCGACGACCTGGCTCACGGCAGCTTCCAGCGTGTCATCCGGGACGACGCGGTGGAGCCGGGTGGCGTCACGCGCGTGCTGCTGACGAGCGGCAAGCTCTACTACGAGCTGCTGCAGGCGCGCGAGGAGCGCGAGCGAGACGACGTCGCCATCGTCCGCCTCGAACAGCTCTACCCGCTCGCGCCCGGGCCGTTGGCGGGGGCGCTCGAGCCGTTCGACCCGCAGGCGCCCGTGCTGTGGGTCCAGGAGGAGCCGGAGAACATGGGGGCGTGGCGCTACCTGCGGGTACAGTGGGGCGAGTTGTTGCACGGGCGCCGCTTCAGCGGCGTGCATCGCCCGGCGTCGGCCAGCCCCGCCACGGGCTCCGGTGCCGCCCACAAGCTGGAACAAGCCGAGTTGGTGCGTACGGCCTTCGAGCTCGACGTCTGAGGGTTCGCGGGGACGGGCCGGTGCGTGTGAGGAGCGATGGAGCATGGCAGTTGACCTGAAGGTGCCCGCCGTGGGCGAATCGATCACCGAGGTGTTCATCGGTGCCTGGCTCAAGCGCGAGGGCGAAACCGTGGAGAAGGACGAGCCCCTCGTCGAGATCGAGACCGACAAGGCGACCCTCGAGGTGCCGTCCTCGGTCGGCGGGGTGTTGCGGGAGGTCCTCAAGCAGCAGGGGGACGCGGCCGAGGTCGGCGAGGTCATCGCCCGCATCGAGGAGGGCGCGGCCGCCGAGGGCGCTGCCGCCGGGGCCACCGCCGCCCGCGAGGGCCCGGAGGCGTCGGCGGGCCAGCAGGCGGCGGGCCAGGCGTCTGGGGCCCAGCACGCGGCGGGCAACGGGACCGCGGCGACCGGGCCCGACACCTCCGCCGAGCGGGAGGGGGCCGACGCTTCCGGCGCCGGCACGGCCGCCGGCGGCGCCGTCATGCCGGCCGCGCAGCGCTTGCTCGACGAGCACAACCTGGCCGCGGATCAGGTGCCGGCCAGCGGCCCCGGTGGCCGGCTGCTCAAGGAGGACGTCCAGCGCTACCTGGCGGAACGCGAGCGTCGCGCCGCGGCCGACGATGCGACGGCCCCCGCGCCGATGCCCGAGGCGGAGCGCGGCGAGGAGGTCGTGCCCATGAGCCCGCTGCGTCGCACCATCGCGCAGCGGCTGGTGGAGGCGCAGCGCAACGCCGCCCTGCTGACCACCTTCAACGAGATCGACATGTCCGGCGTCATGGCGTTGCGGAGCGAGTACAAGGAGGCCTTCGAGAAGCGCTACGAGGTCCGCCTGGGCTTCATGTCCTTCTTCGTCAAGGCCGTCATCGACGCCCTGAAGACCGTTCCCCAGCTCAACGCCGAGATCCGCGAGTCCAGCATCGTGTACCGCAACTACTACGACATCGGCGTCGCCGTGTCGAGCAAGAAGGGCCTCATCGTTCCCGTGCTGCGCAACGCCGAACGCATGAGCTTCGCGCAGACCGAGGCGGCCATCGGCGACTTCGGGCGCCGCGCGGCGACCAACAAGGTGACCCCGGAGGAGCTCCAGGGTGGCACCTTCACCATCAGCAACGGCGGCGTGTTCGGCTCCCTGCTCTCGACGCCCATCGTCAACCCGCCACAGTCCGGCGTGCTCGGCATGCACGCCATCCAGGAGCGTCCCGTGGCCGTCGACGGCCAGGTGGTCATCCGGCCGATGATGTACGTCGCGCTGAGCTACGACCACCGCATCGTCGACGGCCGGGAGGCCGTGACCTTCCTCAAGCGCGTCAAGGAAACCGTCGAGACCCCGGCGCGCCTGCTGCTCGAGGTCTGAGGCCCCGGCGCCCGCGCCGAGCGCACCGGCCCCGCTGGCGCGCGCCGAAGCCCCGCCGCAGGCGGGGCCGGGCCGTGAAAGGACAGGCACCATGCCCAAGCACGACATCGTGATCATCGGCGCCGGCCCCGGCGGCTACGTGGCGGCCATCCGTGGCGCCCAGCTCGGCTTCGACGTGGCCGTGGTGGAGGCCGAGGAGGCGCTCGGTGGCACCTGCGTCCGCGTCGGTTGCATCCCCAGCAAGGCCCTGCTCGAGTCGAGCGGGCGCTTCCGCGAGGCGCGCGAGGAGCTGGCCGCCCACGGCGTGCGCGCCGAAGGCGTGGCGCTCGACCTCGAGACGATGCAGCAGCGCAAGGCTCAGGTGGTGAAGCAGAATACCGAAGGCGTGGCCTACCTGATGAAGAGCAACCACGTCACGCGCTACCGCGGACGCGGGGTGCTGGCCGGCGCGGGCCGGGTGCGCGTCGAGGGCGACGACGAGGAGACCGAGCTCGAGGCCGAGCACGTGGTCCTCGCCACCGGCTCCTCGCCGGTCGGCCTTGCCGGCGTGACGTTCGACGGCGACGTGGTCGGCACCAGCACCGAGGCGCTCGCCTTCGACCGCGTGCCGGAGAGCCTGGCGGTGATCGGTGCGGGTTACATCGGGCTCGAGCTGGGCTCGGTGTGGGCCCGGTTGGGGTCCAGGGTCACCGTGCTGGAGTACCTCGACCGCATCCTCCCGGGCATGGACGGGGAGCTGGCCCGCGAGGCGCTGAAGAGCTTCAAGCGCCAGGGGCTGGCGTTCCGGCTCGGGGCCCGCGTCACCGGGGCCACCGTCGAGGGCGAGGGCGCGAAGCGCCGCGCCGTGGTGTCGGTGGAGGGCGCGGAGCCGGTGGAGGCGGAGAAGGTGCTCGTTGCCGTGGGGCGCCGGGCCAACAGCGCCGACCTCGGCCTCGAGGGGGCGGGCGTGGAGCTCGACGACGCCGGCCGGATCCGGGTGGACGAGGGCTTCCGGACCACGGCGGAGGGCGTCTATGCCATCGGCGACGTGGTCGCGGGCCCGATGCTGGCGCACAAGGCCGAGGAGGACGGGGTGGCGCTCATGGAGCGCCTGGCCGGCGGGACGGGGCACGTCGACTACGGCCTGGTGCCCGGCATCGTCTACACCGAGCCCGAGATCGCCACGGTGGGCCGCACCGAGGAGCAGCTCGAGGAGGACGGCGTGCCGTACCGCAAGGGCGTCTTCCCGTACCAGGCCAACGGCCGCGCGCGCGCCATGGGACACACCGAGGGGAAGGTCAAGATCCTGGCGCACGCGGAGACCGATCGCGTCCTGGGGGTGCACATCATCGGCGCGCGCGCGGGCGACCTCATCGCGGAGGCCGTCGCCGCCATGGCCTTCGGCGCCAGCGCCGAGGACATCGCGCGCACCGTGCACGCCCACCCGACGCTGTCGGAGGTCGTGCGCGAGGCGGCGTTGGCGGTGGACGGGCGGGCGATCCACACCTGAGGCGGCCCCGGGAAAGCCACCCATCCGTCGCGGCGGCGCCGCTGGCGTCGACCACGAACCGCTACGGCGCCGTGCTGCCCGATCCGGCCGGGTTGCCAGGGGAGGCCGACGCCTTCGCCGAGGCCCTGCGGTTCTCGCTCGAGGCCTGGTCGGCGGGCGGCTACCGGCTGGTGCTGCTCGAGCTTCCCATCGCGCGCAGCGCCCTCATCCCGATCGCGGTGGCCGAGGGCTTCCGCTACCACCACGCCCACCCGGAGCGCCTCACGCTGGTGCGCCCGCTCATCGGGGCGACGGTGGAGGTTCCCGCCCCCACGCACTTCGTGGGCGCCGGGGCGGTGGTGCTCAACGACCAGAGGGAGCTGCTCACGGTGTGGGAGCGTGCCGATCGCGCGGCCGGCCCGCGCTACAAGCTCCCGGGCGGTTTCATCGAGGCCGACGAGCACATCCAGGACGGCGTGGTCCGCGAGGTGCTGGAGGAGACGGGCGTGCGCACCGCGTTCGAGCGCGTGGTGGCGGTGCGCAACTGGCACGGCGCGCGCTTCGGTCTCTCGGACCTGTACTTCGTGTGTCGGCTGGCGCCGTTGAGCGAGGCCCTCACGCCCCAGGAGGACGAGATCCAGGAGGCGCGCTGGATGGCGCTCGAGGAGTTCCTGCGCCATCCGGGGGTGCACGCCTTCAACCGCGAGATGGTGCGTGTGGCGCTCGCCGACGGTGGCCTCGAGGCGGCCTGGCTGGACGGCTATGAGGCGGATCCGGCGCTGCGGGAGATCCTGCGGCTGCCGGGACCGTTCTGACGCCGGCCGGGCCCCGGTCCCGACCGGCTCCCCGCGTGGAGCCGGCGCGACGAGCGACATTGGGTAGGGGGGACTCCGTGGCGCCCGTGCCGCACGGGTATAATCCATCTGTGACCGTTGCCGGTATCCGTGACCTCACCATCCTCGACCCCGCGCTCCACCCCATCGCCGACAAGGTGCTGGAGGGCCGCCGCCTCGGCATGGAGGACGGCCTCACCCTGTTCCGCACGCGCGACCTGCCGGCGGTGGCCAGACTCGCCGACATCGTGCGTGCGCGCAAGGTCGGCGCCAAGGCCTACTACGTGCACTCCCTGCGCCTGTCGCAGACCAACGTCTGCTACGTCGGCTGCACCTTCTGCGGCTTCCAGCGCAAGCTGGGCGAGGAGGGCGCGTGGGACATGGACCTCGACGACGTCTGGGCCTACGTGGAGCGCTACTGGCACCCCGATCTCACCGAGGTCCACATCGCCTCGGGCCACCACCCCAAGCGCCCCTGGGACTACTACCTCGACCTCGTCCGGGGCCTCACCGAGCGCTTCCCGGGCGTCCAGGTCAAGGCCTGGACGGCGGCCGAGATCCACCACTTCACGCGCATCACGCGCCCGCGCAAGAGCTACCGGGAGGTGCTGTCCGAGCTCAAGGACGCCGGCCTGGTGGCCATGCCGGGGGGCGGCGCCGAGATCTTCGCGGAGCGGGTGCGCACGCGCATCGCGCGCGCCAAGGTGAGCGCCGAGGGGTGGCTCGAGGTGCACCGCACCGCCCACGAGCTGGGCATCCCCACCAACGCCACGATGCTCTACGGGCACGTCGAGACGTTGGAGGAGCGCATCGACCACCTGCTCCGCCTGCGCACGCTGCAAGACGAGAGCCCGGGCTTCTACTCCTTCATCCCACTGGCCTTCCAGCCCGACAACAATCCCCTGGCGCTGGAGCTCGGCACGCGGCACACCACCGGCGTCGACGACCTGCGCAACCTGGCCGTTTCGCGGCTGATGCTGGACAACTTCCCCCACATCAAGGGGTACTGGATCATGATCACGCCCGAGCTCACCCAGGTGACGCTGTCCGCGGGCGTCTCCGATATCGACGGCACCATCAAGGACGAGCGCATCGCCCACGCGTCGGGTGCCGTCACCGAGGCCGGCATGAGCGAGGAGGAGCTGGTCCGCCTGGTGCAGGACGCCGGGCGCGTGCCGGTCCGCCGCGACGCGCTCTACAACGAGCTGAGAGTGTTCGCCTGATGGCGGGCGGGTCGGGGGCGGGCCTTCGCTTCGGCGACCGCGGTGGCGCGAGCGGTGCGCACGGGACCCGCACGGAACGGCTCGGCATCGTGTCCTACACGAATGTGGCGCCCTTGCACTGGGGGCTCGAGCCGTGGCGCGGGCCCGAGGCCAACGCGGTCTTCGTGCGCGGCGTACCCACCGAGCTCAACGCGGCCCTGCTGGCCGGCGACATCGACGTGACGCTCATGTCATCGATCGAGTTCGTGCGGCATCGGCGGCGGTTGCGGGCCCTCCCCGACTTCTCCATCGCCACCCTCGGGTCCGTGTACAGCGTGATGCTGTTCCACTGGCGCCCCTGGGAGTCGCTGCGTGGCGCCCGTGTGGCGGTCACCACGCACTCCGCGACGAGCGTCGAGTTGCTTCGGGTGCTCCTCGCGCTGGACGGCATCGAGGCGGAGCTGGTAGCGCGGCCGAGCGACCTGGACGCCATGATGGCCGAGTGTGACGCGGCCCTCCTGATCGGCGATGCGGCGCTGCGCGAGGCCGTGGCGCGCCGTGAGCTGGCGCGCGGCCGACCGGCGGTCACCGACCTGGGCGAGGCCTGGTACGAGCACACCCGCCTGCCGTTCACGTTCGCCGTGTGGGCCACGCTCGACGAGCGACCCCCGTCGCAGATGCTGGTCGCGCGCTTGCGCGCCGCGCGGGAGGCAGGGCTGGGGAACCTCGCGGCGGTGTCGGCCGTGGAGGCCGAGCGTCTCGGCCTCTCGCAGGCCGTGGTGCAGCGCTACCTCGCCAACTTCCGCTACTACCTCGAGCCGCCGGACCGGGACGGACTGCTGGCCTTCGCGGCGGCGAGCGAACCCGGCGTGTCGGCGGCCGATCTGCACTTCTGGGACATCTGACGCGGACCGACGGCACCGCGCGCGGCTCGTGCGCCGGTGTAGACTCCGGTCCGACGCCATGATCCCCGACCCCTCCCCCCCGGATACCGTGCGCCAGGTGGCCGTGCGCCCCGGCCAGCCCTACCCCTTGGGCGTGCACTGGGACGGCCAGGGCGTCAACGTCGCGCTCTACAGCGAGCACGCCGAGGGCGTCGAGTTGTGCCTGTTCGAGACCGCCTACGACCCCGCCCCGTCCCGCACCCACGCGCTCTCGGATCGCACCGGCCCCGTGTTCCACGGGTACGTCCCCGGTGTGCGACCGGGCCAGCGCTACGGGTTCCGCGTGCACGGGCCGTACGAGCCGCACCGGGGGCACCGCTTCAACCCCAACAAGCTGCTGCTTGACCCCTACGCACGCGCGCTGGGCCGCCCCATGCGGTGGAACCGCGCGCTCCTCGGCTACGACGCGGAGGCGCTGAAGCGCGGCGTCCGGCTCCCCGACGAGCGCGACAGCGCCACGGTGGCGCCGCTCGGTGTGGTGGTCGACGAGCACTTCGATTGGGGCGACGACCGGCGGCCCGACATCCCCTTCGAGGACACGGTCATCTACGAGACCCACGTCAAGGGCATGACGATGCGCCACCCCGAGGTACCGGAGCCGCTCCGCGGAACCTACCTCGGGCTCGCCCAGGAGGCGGTGCTGGAGCACCTTCGATCGCTGGGGGTGACCACCGTGGACCTGCTCCCCCTGCACGCCGTCGCCGAGGAGGGGAGGCTGACCCACCAGGGGCGCGTGAACTACTGGGGGTACAACAGCCTGAGCTATTTCGCCCCGGAGCCGCGCTACTCGAGCAACGGGCCGGTGCAGGCCGTCGACGACGTCAAGACCATGGTCAAGGCACTCCACGCGGCGGGCCTCGAGGTGGTCGTGGACGTGGTGTTCAACCACACGGGGGAGGGCAACCATCTGGGCCCCACCCTGAGTTTCCGGGGCATCGACAACCGAAGCTACTACAAGCTCCACCCCGGCAGGCCCGAGCACTACATCGACTACAGCGGCACCGGGAACACCCTCGACCCGGGCAACCCCTACGTGCTCCAGCTCATCATGGACAGCCTGCGCTACTGGGTGGAGGTGATGCACGTCGACGGCTTCCGCTTCGACCTCGCGTCCGCGCTGGCGCGCGAGCTGTACGACGTGGACATGCTGTCGCCCTTCTTCACGGTGATCCAGCAGGACCCGGTGCTGTCGCGCGCGAAGCTCATCGCCGAACCCTGGGACGTCGGTCCGGGCGGCTACCAGGTGGGCAACTTCCCGTGGCACTGGTGCGAATGGAACGGCAAGTACCGCGACACGGTGCGGGGCTACTGGCGGGGTGACGCCGGCCGCGCCGGCGAGCTGGCCACCCGCGTCAGCGGCTCCTCCGACCTCTACGTGCACAACGGCCGTCGCCCCTATGCGTCGGTCAACTTCGTCACCGCGCACGACGGCTATACGCTGGCCGACCTGGTCAGCTTCGAACGCAAGCACAACGATGCCAACGGCGAGGAGAACCGCGACGGCCACGACCACAACCTCAGCAGCAACGGCGGCGTGGAGGGATCCACAGACGACCCCGCCGTCCTCGCCCGGCGCGAGGTGCGGCGCCGCAGCCTGCTGGCGACGCTGGTGCTATCGCAGGGGGTGCCCATGCTGCTCGGGGGCGACGAGCTGGGCCGAAGCCAGCGTGGGAACAACAACGCCTACTGCCAGGACAACGAGCTGAGCTGGTTCGACTGGTCGCTGCGGGAACAGGACGAGGATTTCCTGGCGTTCGTGCGGCGGGTGCTGGCACTGCGCCGCGAGCACGCGGTGTTCCGGCGGCGCACCTTCCTCACGGGCCGACTGGGCCCTTCGGGGTGCAAGGACGTGGCCTGGTATCACCCCTCCGGACGGGAGCTCGAGCAGGCCGACTGGCGCGCGTTGCCCGGCGACGCCTTCGGCATGCTGCTGTGCGGCGCGGGGCTGCGCGGGCGTGCCGCGGAGGGCGCCGAGCGGCGCGCCGCCTCCTTCCTGGTGCTGTTCCACGGCCGCGCGGCGGGCTGCTTCCGGCTGCCGGCTCCGCCCGAGGGAAGCGCATGGCGCCTGCGCCTGTCCAGCCTCGCCGCACCCGGTGAGGCCGCCGAGGTGCAGGCCCCGGACAGCGAGGTGCCTCTGCGGCCCGACGGCTTGACGGTCTACCAGGCCGTCGACGCGGGCGATACCGCGCTGGCGCGCTGAGGGGAGGGCGGCGGGCGTGCGTCCGCGCGGGGGTGTGACGCGTTCGCGAAGCGGCGTCGGGCGGCGGGGCGGCGTGCGCCCCGCCGCCCGACGCGACGGATGACCGGGGTGGGGGCGGGAGTCAGGCGTTCCGGCCTAGAACCACACCACGCGCATGCTGCCGCCGCTGTAGGTCTCGGCCTCCATGCCGCCGACCTCGACGGCCACCCGCGCGTCGCCGGAGCTCAGGGAGTCGACCACCAACCGCGCGGTGCCGTCGGCGCCGGTGGTGCCGCCGGTGATGCTCAGCGCCATCCCGTTGTAGGCGGACAGCACGTCCGCCACGCCGTTACCGGCCACGACGTACACGACGCTGTCGGTGGCGTTGGTCACGGTCCAGGCGACGGGGGCGCCCGCCACCGGCTTGCCGGAGGCGTCGAGCGCCAGGACGACGACCGTGCCTTCACCCACGCTGCCGTCGGCCATCCAGCCGCTCACGCCACGGGAGTGGGGCAGCGTCATGTCGACCCCCTGGAACTCGGCGGAGGCCACCTGCCCCTGGGCGAGGGCGGTGCCGGCGGTGAGGCTTACGAGCACGATGGCGAGCACGAGCGTCCTTCTCATGGTTCCTCCTGTGGTGGGTGTGTCGCGCCGGGCTGGGGCGGCAGCAGGTGCACGCCGGCCCGGCGGAGCGTGACGGTGGTGGTGTCCCCGACGGCGAGTGGCACGCGCCCCTCCCCCTGGACCGTGGCCATCAGTTCCCCGGCGGGAGTATCGAACACGAACTCGGTGACGGCGCCGAGGTAGGCGGCGGTCGCCACGGTCACCGGTAGGCCGGCGCCGTCCTGGGAGAGCTGGACCGCCTCCGGGCGGACCATGACGGTGACGTCACCGGTTGGGATGTCCTGGGAGTGCGGCAGGCTGTGGCCGCCGAGATCGATGGCGGCGCCGTCATAGCGGCCTTGCAGCAGGCTGGCCGAGCCGATGAAGCCGGCGACGAAACGGTTGGCTGGTCGCATGTAGAGCGTGTCTGGGGCGCCCTGCTGGACCATGCGGCCGCGGTTCATCACGACGATGACGTCGCTGATGGCCAGCGCCTCCTCCTGATCGTGGGTCACGTACACGCTGGTGATCCCCAGGCGTTGCTGGAGTTGGCGGATCTCGTTGCGCACGCGCCGTCGTAGCTTGGCGTCGAGATTGGAGAGCGGCTCGTCGAAGAGCAGCACCTTGGGTTTCATGACCAGGGCTCGCGCCAGCGCGACGCGCTGTTGCTGTCCGCCCGACAGCGCGTTGCTGGCACGGTCCTCGAGGCCCTCGAGGCCCACCAGGGCCAGGGCCTCGAGCGTCCGTTCGCGCACCTCCTCGTGGGGCCTCCTGGCCACCGTCAGTCCGTAGGACACGTTCTGGAAGACGTTCATGTGTGGGAACAGGGCGTAGCTCTGGAAGACCATGGTGACGTCGCGCAGGTTGGCGGGAAGGCGCGTGACGTCCTGGCCGTCGATGAGGATGGTGCCGGTGGAGGCGCGCTCCAGTCCGGCGATCATGCGTAGGGTGGTCGTCTTGCCGCAACCGGAGGGGCCGAGCAAGGTCAACAGGGACCCCGGTTCGACCTCCAGGGTCACGTCGTCGACGGCGACGACGTCCCGGCCGAAGCGCTTGGAGACGCCGCGCAGAACGACGGGTGCGGCGCTCTCGGCGCGATGGAGGGTCATGGCCCCACCACCGCGGCCGCGCCCCCGCGTCGGCGGGTGAAGAGCGAGAGCAGCAGGATCACGAGCAGCATCGACACGATGAGCACGCTGCCCATGGCGGCGGCGCGGCCCAGCTGGCCCTGCTCGACCCAGCCGAGCAACAGGACGGTGGTGAGCATGTTGCCGGGGCTCACCAGGAAGATGACCTGGCTGATGGCGCTCATGGCGCGAACGAAGGCGAAGATCAATCCGCCCACGAGCGGCACGATGAGCAGGGGGACCAGGACACGGCGGAGTGTCACGCTCGAGGAGGCGCGCAGGGTCGTGGAGGCCTCCTCGAGGCTCGGGTCGATCTGGGCGAAGCCGGCGACACCACCGCGGATGGCGACCGGCATGTTGCGGAAGATGAAGGCGAGAACCAGGATGACGGTGCTCGACGTGAGCAGCCAGGGGCCGGTGTTGAACGCCAGGATGTAGGCCACCCCCATGACGGTGCCGGGCGTGGCGAACGAGAGCATGGAGCCGAACTCCACGAAGGAGCGGCCCGCGAAGCGTTGGCGGACCACCAGGTAGGCGATCAGGAAACCGAGCAGGGCCGCCGGCACCGCGCTGATGGCCGCCACGCGCGCCGTGTAGAGGAACACGGGCCACCCCACGTTCATGAAGTCGCGGTAGTGCTGCAAGGTCAACGTGCTGTTGATCCCCCACAGCCGCACGAAGGAGCCGTACAGCACCGACACGTACAGGCCGAGGACCAGCACGGTCCACACCGTGAAGACGGCCGTGAGGGTGCCCTCCAGTGCGGCAGGGAGGCGTGTCAGATTGCCGCTGGTCGGCTTGCCGGTCACGGTCACGAAGGACGATCGACCGAGCCACCGACGCTGGGCGAAGAACACGCCCAGCACGAGGAGAAGTAGGACGGAGCCGTACACGGCGGCCTCCTGGGGGTCGTAGCGGGCCGAGAAGGCGGAGAAGACCTCCGTGGCCAGGTACCCGCGATCGCCGCCGAGGATGAGTGGGTTCCCGAAGTCGGCGAACGATTCGATGACGGTGAGCAGGAAGGCGTTGGCCAGCCCGGGACGCAGCAGCGGCCAGGTCACGGTGCGGAACAGCGTCCAGCGGTCCGCGCCGAGCGTGAGTGAGGCCTCCTCCAGGGCGGGATCCAGCGACGCCACGGTGCCGCGGATCACGAGGTAGGCGATGGGCGTGAAGGCCAGCACCTGGGCCAGGGACACGCCGGTGATGCCGAAGATGGCGTTGGTCGAGATGTGCAGCACGTCGTAGGTGATGAGCCCCCTGCGGCCGAAGAGGAAGATCATCGAGAACGCCAGGATGAACGGAGGCGTGATGATGGGCAGCAGGCTGATGGCGGCGAGGGAACGTCTCACCATGGCGAATCGGCTGCGTTGCCCGAGCAGGGCGAACACCAGGCCGGTGATCGTAGACACGCTGGCGACGACGGTTGCGACCAGCAGGCTCGTGGGAAGCGCGCCACGACCGTAGATCATGAGCGCCACCACGAAGGCGACGATGGCCGCCAGCACCGTGTCCCGCACCACGATGAGGGGCCGGGCCCGCCCTACCAGGCGCCACAGCAGCGCGGCGCCCGCGCCGACGGCCGACCACCGCACCATCAGCAGCAGCTCGCTGCGTTCCGTGAAGGGGTTCTCCAGGAACAGGAACAGCGGGCTGGAGAGCGTCGCGAACACCTTCGACAACGACAGTCGCCCGTCGACGACGATGGCGGTCCGCAGCACGATGCCCAGCGGGAAGAGGATGAACAGGACGATGAACAGCGCCACGAACAGCACGCTGGAGGCGACGAAGGCATCGCTCTGGATGCGGCCGGACTCGCTCAGGCCGTAGCCTGTGACGACGAGGAGCCCGAACAGCGAGAACAGGGCGCCGAAGCCGAACGGGAGCCCGGTCGCGACGAGGTAGGCCACGCCGGCCAGCAGGCCGCCGGCGCCCGCGACGCTGAGAAGGTCGCCGCGTCGCGGTACGGCGATCGGCAGGAGGCTCGCCACCGCCGCCAGCAGCGCGAAGGCCAGCACCAGCCAGTGCCACGGGCCGTGCAGGGCCCATGGGTAGGCGTTGGGGTCGAGCGGCCAGAAGGGCCGATCGGGGCGACCGAAAGGCAGCGCCAGGAACGCCACGGCCGCGAGCGATGCAGGGACGACCGCGCGCGAGGGCGCGCGTGTCCTGGTGGGGTCCCTTGCCGAAGCGATGGCCACGATGCCGTCCTCAGGAGGGCCGCGGCGCCCGCACCGACGGGCCGGGCCGAGTCCCGCTCAACGCGGGAGGGGGAAGACCTCGTTGGTCCACTTGCCGACGAGTCGGTCGCGGACCTCGGGGCTGCCGTACGTCTCGAAGTCGTAGTCGATCAGGTTGATCTTGCTCAGGTCCGGGGACTCCGGGGGCACCGGGGTGTTGCTGTTGGACGGGACCTGGTAGGAGTCGCCGCGCTCGGCCGCGATCTTCTGCGCCTCGGGCGTGAGCGCCCACTCGATGAAGGTGATGGCGTCGTCGCGGTGCGGGGCGTTGGCCACCAGGCTCAGCCCGCCGATCTCGAAGCCCGTGCCCTCACATGGCGCAAGGTTGGTGACGGGGAACCCCTCCTTGGCGTACTTCACGCCGTCGTGGAGGAACTGGATCGCCACCGCCACGTCCCCGCGGCCGGCCAGCAGCCCGACCGCCCCGCCGGAGCGCGTGTACTGGGCGATGTTCTGGTGGATCCCCTTGAGCATCTCGAAGGCCTGGTCCTCACCGAAGATCTGGACCAGCGTAGCGATGATCGTGTACGCCGTTCCCGAGGTGTTGGGGTTGGGCATGGCCAGCAGCCCCTTGTAGCGCGGGTCGCTGAGGTCGGCCCAGCACTGCGGGGTGGGCAGGCCCATCTCGTCGAGCACCCCCTGGTTCACCACGAAGCCGATGGCCCCGGTGTACAGCGGGATGTAGGTCTCGCCGACGGCCTTGGTCAGGCTCGGCAGCAGCTCGTCCCAGACCGTGGGCTTGTAGAACTCCGTGATGCCGTCGTTGTGGGCGACGAGGTGCGGGTCGCCGGTGCCGCCGAACCACACGTCGAAGGTGGGGTTGGCGGCCTCGGCGCGCAGCCGCGCCAGGCCCTCACTGGAGGAGAGGCGTACGAAATCGAGATCGATGCCGGTGGCGTCCTTGAAGGCGGCGGGGAGCTGCTCGCACCAGGCGAGGTCCGGGCTGCACAGCAGGTTCACGCGTGCGAAGGCGGTGCCGAGCCCGAGCGGCAGGGCCAGTAGCAGCGAAAGGGCGGCAAGCTTGATGCGTCGTGTCATCGAGTCCCTCCTGGGTGGTGTGGATGCCGTGCGCCGGGCGGCGCGCGGCGGCGGGGTCGCGTGGCGGTGCGGTGCGGCTTCGGCGTTCCCGTGGCCCGAGATCCCGGGCGGGCCCGCGGCCGGCCGCAGTTGCTCAGGGTGCGACCACCTCCGATCTGCCTTCGGCTCCGCAGGCGCGGATGCGCTCCCTGGCGACATCGCCAAGGGCGGCGCGTGCGCGTGCATAGACCGCACGGTGGGAGGGGGCATCCGAGCTCCCCTCCCACACGGCGCGCAGGCTTCGGTAGAGGGCGCTGCCCACGTTGACCTTGGACACGCCCAGGGCTCGAGCCGCCCGCAGGTCGTCGGCGGCGATACCGCTGCCGCCGTGCAACACCAGGGGGGCGGAGACCCGGGAGGCGATGCGCTCGAGTCGTTCGAGGTCGATGTGTGCCGTGCGGCCGTGCTCGCTCCCGACCGACACCGCCACCATGTCGGCGTGGCCCTCGCGATGCAGGCGCCGCGCGAAGGCCGGGTCGGTGGGAGCGGCGGCGTCGTGGTCGAAGCTCTCTGCGGCCACCTCGAGGGCGGCGCCCTGGGCATGGGCCACCGCGGCGAGCGCCCGCGCCTCGCGCAGCAACGCGGCGGGCTCCATACCGGCACCGTCGAGCATCACGGAGCCGAAGCCCGCCCCCAGGCAGGTGCGCGCCATGGCCGCGTCGCGGCCGTGGTCGAGGTGCAGCAGCACGGGCGCGGCGCCGGCGTCGGCGAGGCTCCGGACCAGGGCCACGAGCGGCTCAGGAGGGATCTGCTCGAGGTCGTCCGGATATGCCTGCAGCACGATGGGCGCCGACAGCTCGGCCGCGGCGTTGATGCACGCCCGCGCCATCTCGGCGCTGCAGACGTTGAACGCGGGCAGCGCGAAGCGCCGCCGGTAGACGTCGGCGATGAGGGCACGCCCGTGCGCCACGTAGGGCATCAGAAGCCCCCGTGCTCCTCGATGAATGCCAGCGCTTCCGGCTCGTAGGCCATGAAATTCGCGCAGCCATGGCGCGTCACGACGATGGCGCCGCAGGCGTTGCCCATGCGGGCGCTGCGGTACCAGTCCCAGCCGTGCGAGCGGCCGTAGATGAAGCCGGCGGCGAAGGCGTCCCCGGCGCCGAGCACGTTCATCACGTCCACGGGGAAGCCGGGCACGCTCAGCACCTCCCCGCCCTCGAGGTGGACGGTGCAGCCCCGGTGGCCGCGCTTCACGACCAGCGCCTCGGGTCCCGGGCGCCGCGCCAGGACCGCCTCCACGTTCGCCTCGATGTCGCCGCGGATCTCGGGCGCGGAGACCTGCTGGTCGAGGATGACGATGTCCGAGGGGTCGCGGATCATCGCCGCGTTGACCTCCTCCTCGGTCCCCAGCGCCACGCTCACCAGCGGCAGCAGCGCGCGCACGGTGAGGCCGAAGGCGCGCGGGTCGTGCCACTGGTCGGCCCGGAAGTCGAGGTCGAGGTAGACGGGGCGGCCCGCGGCCCGTGCTCGTTCGGCGGCGAAGAACGCGGCGCTGCGGCTGGGTTCCCGGCTTAGCGCCGTGCCGGAGATCTCCAGGGCCCCTGCGTTCTCGATGGGCGCCGGGGTCACGTCGTCGATCGTCAGCTCGATGTCCGCGCAGTTGTCGCGGTAGTACACCAGGGGGAAGCTGTCCCGCGCGATACCGAGCAGCACCGCGCTGGTGCGGCGGTCTTCCTTCACCGGAACCAGGCTCACGTCCACGCCCTCGCGCCGCAGGAAGGCCAGGATGAAGTCGCCCACCCTGTCGCGCCCCACGGCCGTGAGCAGGGCCACGCGCAGGCCCAGCCGCGCGGCGCCCACCGCGATGTTGGTGGGGCTGCCGCCGACATAGGCGGCGAAGCTGGTGATGTCCTCGAACGGCGCGCCGATGTCGTTGCTGTAGAGGTCGATCGACGACCGTCCGAACGTGATGAGATCGGGGGTCCCGTCGCTCACGGGGTGGTCCTTCCGTGGTGGCGGGGCGCGCGGCTCCCGCACGGCCCGACGTGATTGTGCGTGCCTCCAGGATAGGGCCTGATCGGCGGTGGTGTGCGCGGTGTCGCTTCGGCGTGGCTACGGACCGGGCCGCCGCATGTCCGCCCGGCACGCCGCCGCGCCCCGCGGTGCCGCGCCGTCACAGCCCAAGCCCCCGCAGGTAGGCGCGGTTGCGTTCCGCGCTCGCGCGCGGCGTACCCATGCCGGGGAGGACGTCCTGCTCTACGGTGATCCAGTCGTCGTAGTCCCAGGAGCGCAGGTCGCTCAGGATGCCCGCGAAGTCGACCGTGCCCTGACCCAGCTCGCAGAACACCCCCTGGCGCACCGCAGTGGCGTAGTCCCAGCCGGCGGTGCGGGCCTGCGCGGCGACCTTCGGGTGGCAGTCCTTGAAGTGCACGTAGCGGGTGCGTGCCCGGTAGCGCCGGAGCAGCGCGCGGGCCGTGGCGCCGTCGTCGTCCTCCCCGGAGCCGTAGGTGGCGTGGCCGGTGTCGAACACCAGGCCGACGAGGGCGCTGTCCGTGGCGTCGAGGAAGGCGGCGATCTCGGCCGGCGTCTCGATGAAGCCGGCGCAGTGCGGGTGGAACACGGTGCGCAGCCCGGTGTCGTCCAACACGCGGCGGGCCAGCTCGTTCGCCGCACCGCCGAACGCGCGCATGCCCTCGGGTGGGAGGGCGTGCTCCGGGCGGGCGCGCCCCGCCACGCGCTGGCGGACGCGGTCGACGTTGTTCTGGTCCGCCAACACCACGACCGGGCGGCGCCCGTCGAGGTCCGCCACGCCGCGCAGCAGGCGGGCGATCCGCCTCACGCGCGGCCAGGACTCCTCGATGATCCCGGGCCGCGCGAGGGGCACGCCCTCGAAGGCGCCCAGCATCACCAGGCCGCGGCGCTCGAGCTCCTCGTACAGACGCGCCGGATCGGTGGGCATGTAGCCGTAGTCGCCCAGCTCGGTACCGGCGTAGCCGGTGGCCGCCAGCTCGTCGAGCATGCGCTCGAAGGGGACCCGGCCCTCGTCGAACCCCTCGATGGTCCCCCAGGAGCAGGGGGCGTTGCCCAGGCGGAGGCTCACGGCGGACCTCCCGGGGCGATCTCCTCGACGGCCACCGGACGCCCCTGGCGCAGGCTGAGGGTCGCGGCGTCCGCCACCCGCAGCGCGGCGATCGCCGCGTCGGCTCCCGGTGAGGGGGGCTGGCCGCCCTCCAGCGCGTCGACGAAGGCCTGCAGCTCGAGACGATAGGCGGCCGTGAAGCGATCGAGGAAGAAGTCGAAGGTGTCGCCGTGGAGGCCGTCGGCGTCGAAGCGCCAGAGCTTCGTCGCGCGTACATCCTCGGTGACGAGCTTGCCGCGCTCCCCGTGCACCTCGACGCGGAGATCGTAGCCGTGGACGGTGCGGCGCGAGTTCATGGCGACGCCGAGCGCCCCGGAGGCGAACTCCAGCGTGAGCACGCTGGTGTCGACGTCGCCGTGGCGGCCGTACACCGGGTCCACCAGCACGCGGCCGAGCGCCGTGACGCGTTCGATGGCGCCGACCACGAAATGGGCGGTGTCGATGTCGTGGATCACCGAGTCGCGGTAGAAGCCGCCCGAGGCCCGGATGTACGCCTCGGGCGCGGGTGCGGGGTCGGAGGACTGGCTGCGGAACAGCTCCACACGTCCGAGCTCCCCGGCGCGCACGCGGCGCTCCAGGGCCGCATAGCCGGGGTCGAAGCGGCGGTTGAAGCCGACCTGGAAGGGGACGCCGGCATCACGGACGGCCGCCATGGCCTCGATGGTGGAGGCCAGGTCGAGGGCGACGGGCTTCTCGCAGAAGATCGCCTTGCCGGCGGCCGCTGCGGCGCGCACCTGGGCGGCGTGCTGCGGGGTGGGTGAGGCGATGACCACCGCGTCGACCTCGGGATGGGCGAGCAGCGCCTCGGCGCTCCCCACGGCCTCCGCGCCGCCGGCGGCGGCGCGCGCCGCCGCGGCCGGGTCGGCGTCGAACACCGCCACCAGCCGCGCGCCGCGGACCGCGCCCTCGAGGTGCCGCCCGTGCAGGGCGCCGATCCGGCCCGCGCCGAGCAGGCCGACGCCCAGGGGCGTGGCGCGTGCGCCTGTCACGGCCGGTAGCGGCGCTGCCGCAGCCGTTCGGTCTCGTAGCGCCGCCGGGCCTCCCGCACGTCCTCGTCCCCGCTCACCTCGGCGACGGGCACGTCCCACCAGCCGCCGTACGATCCCACGCGCCGCTCGGGGTCGACCGGCACCACCACGACCTGCACGCCCGTCGCGGCGCGCGCCGCCCGCAGCGCGGTGTCGAGCGCATCGCGGTCCGGGGCGTATACGGCGTGGGCACCCATGGCCGCGGCGTGTGCGGCGAAATCCACGGGGAGGGTGGCGCCGTCGAGCGCTCCGCTGTCGGCGTCCCGGTAGCGCAGCTCGAGCCCGAACTGCGCCGTACCGGTGGCGCGCTGCAGACCGTGGATGCTCTGATACCCGTGGTTGTCGACCACCACCACGGTGAGGTCGACGCCCTCCGCCACGGCGGTGACGATCTCGCTGTTGAGCATCAGGTAGCTCCCGTCCCCGATCATCACCACCACCGACCGGTCAGGATCGGCGAGCTTGACGCCCACCCCGCCAGGGATCTCGTACCCCATGCAGGAGTAGCCGTATTCGACGTGGTAGGCGTCCGGAGCGGTGGGCCGCCAGAGTTTGAGCAGGTCGCCGGGCATGCTGCCGGCGGCGCACACCATCACGGCGTCCCCCCCGAAGACGTCGTTGACCATCCCGATGACCTCCGCCTGGGCCAGTCGCGCGGGGTCGCGCACGGCGCGCAGCTCCGCGACGGTGTCGTCCCAGCGCGCCTTCGCCTCGCTCGCCTCGCGGCGCGCCTGCGGTTCGGCGCCTTGCCAGCCCGCTTCCGCCAGCGCGCCGCGGAGCGCCTCGAGCGCGCGGCGTGCGTCGGCCACCAGTGGGGCGCCCTGGAGCTTGCCGGCATCGAAGGGGGAGACGTTGACGCCGAGCAACCGCACGCCGTCGCGCTGGAATGCGCTCCGGGAGCCGGTCACGAAGTCGCCGAGGCGGGTGCCTACGGCGATGACCACGTCCGCATCGGCGGCCATGGCGTTCGCGGCGCTGCCGCCGGCCGCGCCCAGGGGGCCGAGCGCCAGGGGGTGGTCCCAGGGGAGGCTGCCGCGCCCCGCCTGCGTCTCGCTCACCGGCACCCCGAAGGCCTCGGCGAAGGCGCGGAGCGCGGCCTCGGCACCGCTGTAGCGCACGCCGCCGCCGGCGATCAGCAGCGGGCGCCGGGAGCCGCGCAGCACGTTGGTGGCGGCGCTCAGCGCCTCGGGCTCGGGCACGGGGCGCCGGATCGTCCATACGCGCGGCTCCAGGAACGCCGCAGGCACGTCCCAGGCCTCCGCCTGCACGTCCTCGGGCAGAGCGATGGTGACCGCACCCGTCTGCGCCGGATCGGTGAGCACCCGCATCGCCTCGGGCAGGGCCGAGAGCAGCTGCTCGGGACGCGTGATGCGCGTGAAGAAGCGGCTCACCGGGCGGAAGGCGTCGTTGACGCTCACGTCGTGCTGGCTGGGGTGCTCGAGCTGCTGGAGCACGGGGTCCGGGATCCGGTTGGCGAAGTAGTCCGAGGGGAGCAGCAGGACCGGCAGGCGGTTGATCGTGGCCAGCGCCGCGCCGGTGAGCATGTTGGTGGAACCCGGACCGATGCTGGCGGTGCAGGCCTGGGTGGAGAGGCCCCGGCGGTGACGCGCGAAGGCCGCGGCCGCGTGCACCGCGGCCTGCTCGTTCTGGGGCCGATAGAAGGGCATGGACACGCTGCCCGAGAGCTCCGCGAGCGCCTGGCCGAGCCCGGCCACGTTGCCGTGCCCGAAGATCCCCCAGGTCCCCGCGACGAGCCGCTGTCGCTCGCCGTCTCGTTCGCTGTGTTGCGCCGCGAGGTAGCGGACCACGGTGTGCCCGACCGTCATGCCTTCGCTTCGTCGGTGGCTCATCCTCGTTCCTCCATGAAGCGCCGGACGTCTACCGGCCGCTCGGTCTCCAGCGCGGATTGGGCGGCCAGGGCCAGACCCAGGCTGAGCACGGCGTCCCGCGCGTCGGGACCCTGGCGCGGCCCGCCGCGGAGCGCGCCTGCGAAGGCGTCGAGCTCGGCGCGGTAGGCGGCCC
This sequence comes from uncultured Trueperaceae bacterium, assembly GCA_963739805.1. Lineage (GTDB taxonomy): Bacteria > Deinococcota > Deinococci > Deinococcales > Trueperaceae > CAVUBJ01. The sequence continues at coordinate 559,042 of CAVUBJ010000009.1, read as the reverse complement.
CGAAGCGCGCCTCGAAGTCCGCCGGCGGCGCATACCGCACCCCGTGCTCATCGGACAGCGTGACGGCCTCGCCGCGCGCGACCTCGACCTGGAGGCGCCCACGCGAGCCCACCACCTCGGTGCGGATCTCGTAGCCGTAACCGGTGCGCAGGCCGGCCTCGAGGACGCCGAGGGCACCGTCGGCGAAACGCAGCAACGCCACGGCGGTGTCGAACAGCCCCTCCTCGGCGAGGCTCGGATCGATGAGCGCCGCGCCCACGGCGCGGACCTCGGTGACGGGGCCCAGCAGGTGCCGTGCGAGGTCGAGGTCGTGGATGGCGAAGTCCACCATGAGCCCGCCGGAGGCGCGCAGGAAGCGCCGAGCTGGGGGGTGCGGGTCGCGGCTGATGAGGCGCAGGACCTCGGGCTTGCCCACCTCGCCGGCCTGCAGGCGGCGCCTCGCGGCCACGTAGGCCGGGTCGAAGCGGCGCTGGAACCCGACCTGGCAGTGAACCCCGGCGCGCTCCACGGCGCGCGCCGCCCTTCCGGCGGCGTCGAGGTCCCCCGCCAGCGGCTTCTCGACGAAGACGTGACGACCCGCGGCCGCGACGCGCTCGACGAGGTCCGCGTGTGTCGGCGTGGGCGTGGCGATGAGGGCGGCCTCCACGTGCTCGTCGGCCAGGGCGGCGTCGATGTCGGTCGCCGCGGCGGCCCCGAGCCGCTCGGCCAGCGCGGCGGCGGCGGCGGGATCGGGATCGATCACGTAGCGCACCTCGAGCGCTCCGGAGGACGCCAGGGTGCGGGCGTGCGTGCCGGCCATGCGGCCGGCGCCCAGCAGGGCCACGCCGGGTGGGCCCGAACGCGCGCTCACCACGGGTTCACCCGTGCCGCGCGAGCCCCCTCGGGGGAGTGTTGGAGCCGGTCGTCGCCGGTTGCGTCGCCTCTGCCCACCATCGCCCTCCACACCTCGGCCCGGGGCCGTCCGCGGGTGCTCGACGTCGCGAGGCACGCCCTTCGCCCGGAGGGGGCGGGGCGGCACACAGACGTCGACGTCGTGGCCGACCCACGACCGGAAGGGAGACCGGCGTACCGCTGGGGCGGGCGCGAACGCGCCCGCCACGGATCGTGCGTCTTGTTCCGAATATAATTTGGAGGATTTCGAAAGTCAACGTTGTGTCGGTGCTACACTTTCGGTCGAAACCTCGGCCGGTCGCGGCCCGGACCATCGGGAGGAGCATGCAGGAGTCCTCGCTCAGCGACAGACAGAAGGGAATCCTCGAGAGGCTCGACCGCGAGGGGCGGGTCGTGGTGTCCGCGCTCGCGCACGCCTACGGTGTGTCCGACGTGACCATCCGCAAGGATCTGCGCGACCTCGAGCGCCTCAGCCTGCTGCGTCGCGTCCACGGCGGGGCCGAGCTGGCCCACCGCAGCAAGTGGAATCCCTCGATCGGCGCTCGCCTCGACCAGCACCAGGAAGCCAAGGCGCGCATCGCGCGCGCCGCCCTGCAGTTCGTCCACGACGGCGATACGTTGCTGCTCGACGCCGGCACCACCACGCTGGCGCTGGCCCGGCGCCTGCGCGGTCACGTTGGCAGCCTGACGGTGGTCACCAACAGCCTCCCGATCGTCGCCGAGCTCTCCGGGCACGCGGAGGTGGAGGTGGTGTCGCTCGGCGGCTCCGTGCGCGGGCACAGCCTCGCGATGATCGGACCGCTGACGGTCGCGGGGCTGGCGCGCGTGCACGCCGATGTGGCGTTCCTCGGCGCCACCGGCGCGTCCCCGGTGCGCGGGCTGTGCACCCCCAACCTGATCGAGGCGGAGACGAAGGCGGCCATGGTGCGCGCGGCGGATCGTCGCGTGGCGCTGGTCGACCACAGCAAGATCGGCGGGGCCAGCCTCGCCCCGTTCTGCGCCTGGGCGGAGCTCGACGCCATGGTCTCCGACCGCCCGCTGCCGCGGGACATGGCGCGCAGCCTGCAGGACCAGGGCGTGCGGATCCTGGTGGCCGGGTGAGCGCCCGGCGGGAGGAGGAGACGATGACGCACCACCTACGTGCCTCGGCCCCGGGCGGTGCCCCGGTCCGCATCACGCCGGCCAACGCCGGCTGGCGCTACCTGAGCTTCGCCGTCGAGCGGCTCGCGCCGGGCGCGCTGCTGCGCCCTGACACGACCGGCGCCGAGGTGGCGGTGGTGCCCCTCTCGGGTGCGCTCGAGGCCGTCGTCGGCGCGCAGCGTTTCGCGCTCGATCGGCGCGGCGTGTTCTCGGAGCTCCCCCGCGTGCTCTACCTGGCTCCCGGCGCGGATGCGGAGCTCCGGGCCGGGCCCGAGGGGGCGGAGCTGGCCTACGGCGGCGCCCCGGCGGAGGGGCGATACCCGACGCGCCTGTTCGAACCGGGCGAGATGCGCGTCGAGGTGCGCGGCGGGGGCGCGGCGCGGCGCGAGGTGCACCACGTGCTGGCCCCGCCGCTGCCGGCCGAACGGCTGATCCTCTACGAGGTGTACGTGCCGGGCGGCATGTGGTCGGGCATCCCACCCCACTGCCACGACGGCCGCCACGGCTCGGTGGTGCTCGAGGAGGTCTACCACTACCGCTTCGATCGGCCCGCCGGATTCGCGCTGCACCGCAACTACACGCGCGAGGGGGACCTCGATGAGCGCTTCGCGGTCGCCGACGGGGACACCGTGCTGGTGACGCGTGGCTTCCACCCCGTGGCGGTGGTTCCGGGCGCCAACGCCTACTTCCTCAATTACCTCGCCGGGGAGCCGCTGGACGCCGAACGCGCGACCCCACCGGTGGACGACCCCGACTTCGCGGCGCTCAAGGGGGCGTGGGAGGCCGGGAGCTGGAGCCTGCCGCTGCCGTTCGATCGCTGAGATTCAGGGCTCGACCCGGATCCAGCGCGTCACGCGGCGCGAGGCCTCCACCAACTCGCGGAAGTCCGCCGCGGTCAGGCGGCGGGCCGCACTCTCGAGCAGGCGCCCCACCTCGACCTCGGCGGCCCGTGCCAGGGCGTCGCTGCCCGTGCTGGCCTGGACCCGGCGCAGCGTCATCGCCAGGTGCCCCGCGACCAGCGGGTCCCCGGCGCCGTGCGCGCGCAGCTCGGAGAACAGGTGGTGCGCGAGCGGCGCCAGCTCGGGGCGGGGCACCACCAGGCGCAGGGTCCCCCCTTCGTCCACCTGGGTCGGTGGCGGGAGGCGACGGCGCGAAAGCAGATTGAGCGCCTCGGCGATGCGGTCGATGCAGCTGGTGGCGGTGAAGGGGTCGTTGATGCCCGGGGAGAGGGCCCGCACGGCCACCTCGAGGAGCTGATCGAAGAGGAAGTACGGGTCCTGATTGGGGGTACGCACGGGGCCCAGGAGGTAGTGCGACTCGATGCGGCCCATCAGGTCGTCCGCCGCCTCGGGAGGGTAGACGTCGGCCAACGGACCGTCGAGCATCAGCAGGCTGCCGGGCGGGTGGTGCAGCCGCAACACGGCGTCGTGCTCCGTGGCGAGCTCCACCAGCCCGGCGCTGTCGATCGATTGCACGTACCCACCGCGGCGTGCCCGGACGGTCACCGCGCGCCGCCCGAAGTCCTCCGGCAGGGCCTGGATCTCCTCCGGCCGTGGCCGGCTGGCGGCGCCCTGTGGCGTCCCCTCCCTGGCGCCGCCATCGTCGCTCCCCTCCTCCTCGTCCGCCTCCGCGGAGCCGACCGCCTCCTCGCGCGGCGCCTCCGGGAACGCCAGGATCTGGGCCGTCAACGCGCGCGACACCCGAGCCAGCACGTAGCTCGCCTGCATGCTCTCGGCCGTGTGGTGCATGAAGTACAGCAGCACGCCCAGGCTGGCCAGGGTGAGGACCAGCGCCGTGGCCAACGACAGCTGGGGGACGAACGCCTGGGTCCCGGCGATGGGATCGGCGGTTCGCACGGTGCGCAGCACCATCAGGCAATACACGAAGGTCGCCACGAAGGTGCCGAGCACCAGCTGGTTGCCCCGGTCGCGCATGAAGTTGCCCACCAACCGCGGACCGAACTGCTGTGAGGCCAACGACAGCACCACCAGCGTCATGGAGAACACCACGCCGGCGACGGTGATGAGGGAGCCGGCGACGGTGCTGAGCACGGACCGAGCGCCGTCCGCACGTTCCAGCCCACCGATCCACGCCAGGGTCAAGGGTTGGCGGCCGCCGATCCCGTGATCGAGCCATGCCGTGAGGGCCGACAACACCAGGGCGCCGAGTACCATCAGCGCGGGAAGGAACCAGTAACTCGAGCCGAGCCGGTCGAGCCAGCCCATCACCTTCGTGCGCACCGCGCCTCCCGTTCGCAGGTCTTACAGCACGTAGCGGCTGAGGTCCTCGTCGTCCACGATCCCCTCGAGCTTGCGCCGTACGTAGTCGCTGTCGATCACCACGCGCCCCAGGTCGGTGCCGAAGGCGACGTCTTCCAGGACCGTCTCGAGCACCGTGTGCAGGCGCCGGGCGCCGATGTCCTCGACGCTGCGGTTGACGCGCTCGGCGTAGTCCGCGATGGAGACGATGCCCGTCTCGTCGAACTCCACGTGGGTGCCGTCGACCCGCAGCAACTCGATGTACTGCTTGGTGAGCGCATGGCGCGGCTGCGTGAGGATGCGTTGGAAGTCGCCGGCGCTGAGCTCCTCGAGCTCGACCCGGATCGGGAAGCGCCCCTGCAGCTCGGGGATCAGGTCGCTGGGCTTGGAGACGTTGAACGCGCCGGCCGCGATGAACAGCACGTGGTCGGTCTTGACCGGGCCGTGGCGGGTGTTGACGCTGGTGCCCTCGACCACGGGCAATAGATCGCGCTGCACGCCCTCGCCGCTGACGTCGGCGCCGGAGCTCCCCTCGGAGCCCGCGATCTTGTCCAGCTCGTCGATGAACACGATGCCCATGGTCTCAGCCCGGTACACCGCCTCTCGCCCGACGGCGTCGTGGTCGATCAGGCGGTCGGCCTCCTCGTCCTCGAGGATGCGCCTGGCCTCCCGCACGCTCGCCTTGCGCTGCACCTTGCGCTGTGGCATCAGGTTCGACAGCATGTCCTGTAGGTTCAGGCCCATCTCCTCCATGCCCGGCATGGCGAAGGCGCCCGAGCGTTCCTCGCGGACCTCGATCTCGAGCGTGCGCTCCTCGAGGTCCCCCGCCCGCAGGAGCTGCCGCATCTTCTCGCGTCCCTCCTCGGTGCCGCCGGGGAGCAGGGCGTCGAGCAGGCGCTCCTCGGCCGCCGTCCGGGCGCTGCCGAGGACCTCCTCCTTCTTCTCCGCCTCCACCATGGCCACGGACGCACGCACCAGATCGCGCACGATCCCCTCCACATCGCGCCCCACGTACCCCACCTCGGTGAACTTGGTGGCCTCGATCTTCAGGAACGGCGCGCGGGCGAGCTTGGCCAGGCGCCGCGCGATCTCGGTCTTGCCGACCCCGGTGGGGCCGATCATCAGGATGTTCTTGGGTGTGACCTCGGCCTGCAGCTCGGCGGGGAGTTGGCGGCGGCGGTAGTGGTTGCGCAACGCCACCGCAACGGAGCGCTTCGCCTTGCTCTGGCCGATGATGTGGCGGTCGAGCTCCTCGACGATCTGCAGGGGCGTGAGCTCCGCCGCCCGCGCCACCAGCGCCTGATTGCTCATGACCGCGCCTCCCCGCCCTCGCTGCCCTCGGACCCGTCGTCCGGCGCAGGGTGCTCCTCGTCGTCCTCCGACCCCTCGGCGTCGGCACCCGCCACCAGCACGGACGCGGTGCCGCTGGTGTAGAGGTCGATTTCGCCGGCGATCCCCAGTGCCTGGCGGGCGATCGCCTCGGCACCCAGATCCGTGTTCCGCAGCAGGGCCAGCGCGGCGGCCTGGGCGTACGGGCCGCCGGATCCCACGGCGGCCACCGGGTCGTCCGGGGCGATGACGTCTCCCACCCCCGAGAGCGTCAGGATCTGCTCCTCGTCGGCCACGATGAGCATGGCCTCGAGGTTGCGCAGCGCCCGGTCCGTGCGCCACTCCTTGACCGTGTCCACCGCGGCCCGCAGCAGGTTCCCCTTGGCCGCGGAGAGGTAGCCCTCGAACTTCTCGAGCAGCGTGAAGGCGTCGCTGACGGCGCCCGCGAAGCCCGCCAGGACGCGGCCGTCCGCCAGCGTGCGGACCTTCACGGCGCCGCGCTTGACGATGGTGTCGCCGAGGGTGACCTGGCCGTCCCCGGCGATGGCGGTCACGCCGTCCCTGTGGACGGCGACGATGGTAGTGCCATGCATTCGTTCCATACGCTCCGCAGCGTAGCAGTTGGCCGCCTGCGGCGGAGTATCCGTGGCGCGGGGCCGGGTGGCGTCCGACCCGGGCGGGGCGCGCCACCGGGGTAGCATGACGCCATGCGAGCGCACGAGTACGCAGGGGGCTGGCTGGAGCTGATCGTCGGGCCGATGTTCAGCGGCAAGTCCGAGGAGTTGATCCGTCGGGTCAACCGGGCGCTCATCGCGCGGCAGCGCGTGCAGGTGTTCAAGCCCGCCATCGACGACCGTTTCGACGCGGTGGCCGTGGCGTCGCACGACGGCCGCACCCTCGAGGCGGTGCCGGTGGCCGACGTGGCGGAGTTGCGCGCGCGGTTGTCCGAGGACACCCAGGTCGTCGCCATCGACGAGGGGCAGTTCCTCGACGGCGGGCTCGTGCCGCTGGCGCTCGAGCTCGCCGACGCCGGCAAGCGCGTGCTCATCGCGGGGCTCGACCTCGACTTCCGCGGCGAGCCGTTCGGCCCCATCCCGGCCCTGCTGGCGCACGCCGAAGTGGTGGAGAAGCTCACGGCCATCTGCTCGTGCGGGCGCGCCGCCACCCGCACGCAGCGGCTCATCGCGGGCCACCCGGCGCACGTCGACGACCCCGTCGTGCTGGTGGGTGCCGCCGAGCGCTACGAGCCGCGCTGCCGGGCATGCCACACCGTGGTGCGCTCGGCCCGGCTCACGCCCCTGTTCGACCTGGCCCGCTAGGCCTCCGGCGTGTCGGAGGCGATCGACGTGACGCTCCTGGGGGGTCCGCGCATCCGCGTGGCCGGCTCGGAGGTGACGCTGGGCTCGCGCAAGGCGCTCGCGCTGCTGGCGTACCTGGCCCTGAATCCCGAGGGCGCGACGCGAGAGCAACTCGCGGAGTTGCTCTGGTCGCCCGGGAAGCTGGGCAGCGTGCGCCAGGCGCTGTACGAGCTGCGCAAGCTGCCGGGTTCGGACGCCTGGATGGAGGAGCGCGAGGGGCGCGTGCGCGTGCGCGCATCCACCGACGTGGCTGCGTTCGAGGACGCCGTCACGACGGGCGAGCACGGCGAGGCGCTCGAGTGCTGGGGCGGTCCGCTGCTCGCCGAGCTCGACGACCCCGGCGCCGGGCCGTTCCGCGAGTGGCTGGCGGTGGAGCAGGCGCGTCTGGACATGGCCCGGCTGGAGGTCATGCAGCTGCGCGCCATCGAGCTGGAGGGCGAGGGGCTGAGCGCGGACGCGCTGGCCATGGTCGACGCCCTGCTCGCGGCCGACCCGCTCAACGAGACGGCCTACCGCAGCGCCATGCGGCTGCACTACCAACTGGGACACGCGGCCGAGGCGGTGGCCGCCTTCGAGCGCTGCCGCGAGGTGCTTCGGCGCGAGCTCGACGCGGCGCCCCTGCCGGTCACCGTCGAGCTGGCCGACGCCATCGGCCGCGGCCTGCCGCTCCCGGTCCACGCCGCCGTGCAGGCGCTGCCCGAGCGGCTCCAACGACTACTCCAGGCGGTGGCGGTGGGGCGCGGGGAGCTGGGCGCCGCGGCGCTTGCGCACACCCTCGAACGCGACCCGTACGACGTCGCCGCCGGACTCGTGGAGCTCGAGCGCCGGCGCCTGCTCGATGCCCACCACGGCGTGGCGCGCCACGTCCTGTACGACGCGGCGACGACCACGCCGGCCCCGGTGGCGCGGCTGATGCACGAGCGCATCGCGCAGTGGCTCGAGACCGACGGGGCCGGACCCGGTGCGGTGGCGCGCCACTGGCTCGGCGCCCACCGCCCGGACCGCGCCGCGCCCCTGCTGCTGGCGGCCGCCGAGGCCGCCGCCGCCGAAGGCGACCCGGGCGCCACGCAGCGGCGCTGCTACCGCGCCCTGTGGGCCGCCGAGGGGGAGCCGCGGGTGAGCCTGAGGGCCCTGCTCCTGCTGGAGGGGGCCGCGGCGCAACGTCAGGACACCGAGACGCAGGAGGCCGCCCTCGACGCCGCCGAGGGCATCGCCTGGAAGGGGCAGGACGACCGCGACCTGATCGAGGTGCGGTTGCGCCGGTCCCGCCAGCGTCTGTCGCAGGGGCGTGTCGAGGAGGCGTTGGAGCTGGCCCAGCGTGCCCTGGACGCCGCGGAGCGCGTGGCTGACACGCGCCTGGTCAGCCGCGCCCGCAACGGATTGGGCGGTGCGCTGTTCTACGCCGGCCGGATGGAGGAGGCCGAGCGCGCCTTCGGATCGAGCCTCGACGCCGAAGACGCCACCGAGCGCTTCCGCGCCCGCAACAACCTCGGCGCCATCGCCGGCCTGCGCGGGGACCTCGCGGCTTCCTACCGGCACTTCGACGCGGCGCTCACGCTGGCCCGCAGCGAGGGGCGCCGCGATGACGCGGGCGCCTGCCTCAACAACCTGGCGGCCACGGCGGAGCGCATGGCGCAGTACCGCCGCGCGGCGCAGCACCTCGAGGAGGCCCGCCGGCTTGCGCGAGACCGTGGCAACCAGGCCTACGAGGCGCGGCTGCTGGCGAATCTGGCCGCGGTGTACATCAAACAGGGGGCGCTGGGGCCGGCCTGGAACACCGCAGTCGAGGTGGAGGAGATGGCGACGGAACGCGCGGACGACCGCATGCGTGCCCAGGCGCTCGAGCTGCGCGCCGAGGTCGCCCGGCACTGCCTGGCCGACGAGCGCGCCGAGGCGCTGTTCCTGCAGGCCGAGGGCATCGTTCGGGGCCTGGGGGACGAGCGCAAGACGCGACAGCTGGCGGGGCAGCTGGCCGTCATGAGGGTCGGTGCGGGGGCGGCCGCGAAGCACGCCGAGGGCGTGCTGACGGCCATGGAGGACGCCGGTCAGCAGGACCTCGCCGCCTGGTTGTGGCTGGAGTGCTCCCTACGCGCCGTGGACGCCGCCGACGCGATGCGCTGCGCGGAGCGTGGCGCCGCGGCGCCGGGCAACCCGCACCGGGCGCTCCTGGCCGACGGGGCCCGCGCCTGGGCCCGGTGGCGCGCCGACGCGGCCGGAGCCGCCACGGAGCTGGCACGCGCCGCCGACGCCCTCGAGTCGCTGGGTGTGGTCGAGGCGACGCTGATGTGGCGGCTGGCCGCGCGGGCTGCGGTCGGCGAGCACGACGCCGACGTCGCCCGCGAGCGCGCCCGCGCGCTCGCGGGCGCGCAGGCGCCCGGCCTACCCGCGCCCCTGCGCGAATCCCTCACCGCTTGACGGGCGCTTGACGGCGCCCGCCTACGCTCCTATCACACGATCCACCGACGCCGCGCTTCGGGCAGGACCCGGCCGGCGGCGCCGCGGAGGCCACGGGAGGAGCCACGTGCGACCACGGGACGAACGCTACCTGCTTCGCGTCTGGCGCGACGGCGACGGCGCCGGCGCCGCACGCGCCAGCCTGAGGCACCTGGAGACGAGCGAGCAACACCATTTCGCGGATCTCGAGCGGCTGCTCGACTTCCTCCATCGCGACGCGCCGCGCGGCCGGTCGCCCGCCGTGCCGGGGGCGGAAGGGGCGAGCGAGCGCGGTGAGCGCGCCGGGCGCGGGGATCTCGCGGGCGCAGGATCCGACGACGACGGGGCCGCCGGCACGGATGGAGAGCCGTGAGGCGTCGCGGCGGGCCGCCCGGCCTCGTCCGGTTGATGGCGCTCACCCTGCTCGCGGTCTCGTGCGGGGCCGGCGCCGAGGATCCCCCGGGCGCGGACGCCCCGGCATCCGCGGACGCCTGGCCGCCCGACGCGCCCTCGCTGACGATCGACGTCGCCGCCTGTGAGCCGCGAGACGACGGCTTCTACTGGGCCTTGGGGTCGGAGTCGGTGCGCGTGCTCGGGCTGCGCGGAGACGCCTGCCGGCTGCTGGTGCGCAGCGAGATGGAGATGGGCGCGCACGATTTCGATTGCTCGATACCGGCCGCCGTCGGCCGCTGGCGCCTGACGCCCCAGCGCCTCCCCGAGCGGCTGTTCCGGGCCGCGGAACGCGACCCCGACGCCCCGGTGTCGGTTGGGGGCGGGGTCTGCCGGCGCCTGTGGGGCGGCCCCCTGTGGCAGGCGCCCGCGTGGCCGCCGGCCGACGTGGCGGAGCCTCGTTGACGGGCGCTTGACGGGCCTGCCCTAGGCTCACACCCAAGCACGCACGTTGCGCCAACCTCGGCGCGCCCCGGCCGCCGAGGCTCCTTGGAGGGAGATCCGATGCCCAAGCTCTACCTCGGCGAAGCCCTAGGTCTGATCGGCAAGACGCTGCCGTTCCTGTGGATCAGGCTCGGCAGCTACCTGGTCCTCGGCGTGGCCCTGGGCGTCTACTTCGGCGTGCTGGGCGGGGTCGCCTGGTTGCTCGGTCGCCTCTGGGCGCCGCTCGGCTTCCTGGTGTTCCTCATCGCCTTCGTCGGCGCCATCGGCGTGGTGCGCTGGGCCAGCCGCTACTACTTCTACCTCCTCAAGGCCGCCCACACCGCCGTCATGACGGAGTTCATCACGCAGGGGCGGGGGCCGCAGGGCTCGCAGGTGGCCTACGGCAAGGAGCAGGTCATGGCCCGCTTCCGCGACACCAGCATCCTGTTCGCCGTCGATGTGCTGGTGGACGGCATCGTCAAGGCCATCGTCCGCACCTTCACGCGCATCGCGGGGATCCTGCCGATCCCCGGCATCCAGGGCATCGGCCGCCTCATCGAGCGCGTGGCGGTGATGTCCACCACCTTCATCGACGAGGCGGTGCTGTCGCGCGCCTACAAGGAGCGCGAGCAGAACGTCTGGAAGGTCGCCCAGGACGGCGTGGTGCTCTACGCCCAGGCGTGGAAGCCGATCCTCGCCAACGCCGTGGTGCTGGCCCTGATCGGGTACGTCGAGTTCGTGCTGTTCCTGATCGTGCTGGGACTCCCGGCGGTCGCCATCGGTGCGGCCCTGCCCGGCCTGCGCCTGGCGCTGGGCATCGGCGTCATCATCGGTGCCTGGATGCTCAAGCTCGCGCTGGCCGACGCCTTCTCCCTCGCCGCCACGCTCATCGCCTACCACCGGGCCACCGAGGGGCTCGCGGTGGACGAGGAATGGAAGGCGAAGATCGCCGGCGTCAGCAACAAGTTCCAGGAGCTCGGGCGCAAGGCGGCGGAGGCGGTCCGCGCTGCTCCCGGCGGCGCCGAGTCACACCGCCCCGCCCCCCCGGCGGGCGCGGCGACGGCCGCCGCCGGCGCGGATCCTGCGACCCGCGGGTCCGCAAGCCCTGGCGGTGGCGCCGCGGCGCTCCCCGCCGACGACGAGCCCCGGGCGCCCTCGCCATCGCCCGCGACCGGTCCGACCGGCGCGGACCAGGGCGAAGACCGGGAGCGTTGAGCCATGGGCAAGAAGCTCGCCATCGGATGCCTCAGCGTCTTCGTGGTCCTGTTCCTGGCCGGTGGCATCTTCGCCTACGTGCGTTTCGTGCGCCCCGCCCAACAGGCCTTCGCCGCCGCCAAGCAGGTGGCCGCCTTCCAGTCGCTGGACCGCGACGTACGCGAGCGCGGGGACTACCAACCCCCCGCGGACGGCGTGCTACAGGCCGACCAGGTGGAGCGCTTCGTGGCCGTCCAGTCCGCCATCTCCGGCGACCTCCAGGGACGCGTGGACGAGCTCGACCGTCGCTACAAGGCCCTCCACGACAGCGGTCGAGAGCCCGGCTTCCGGGAGCTGGCGCGCGCCTGGTCCGACGTCGCGGGCCTGCTGGTGGAGGCCAAGCGCAGCCAGGTGAGTGCCCTCAACCGCAACGGCTTCTCCCTCGCGGAGTACGCCTGGGTGCGCGGGCAGGTCCTGCGGGCCGCCGGCTACGCGGTGTATCGTGTGGACCCATCGCAGCTCGCCTCGGGGCGGGGGAACGTCCCCGTCGAGGAGGCACCCGTGCCGGCCGCCAACGTGGAGCTGGTGGCCCCCCACGCCGAGGCGCTCGACGCCGCCTTCGCCCTCTCCGTCTTCGGCCTGTGACTCCCTGGCGCCCCCGGCGCCCGCGGCCCCCGCCCCCCGTTCAACGGCTCCGCCGAGCGGCCGTCATCCGTTGGAGGGAGACCCCGATGACACGACGCCCCCCTCGCCATCACGTCCGTTCGGCCACCGGCGCCGGATCGGTCCGGCCCTGGGCCCGCCTCCTCGTGGTGCTCGCGCTGCTCATCGCCCCCACCGTGGCCACCGCGCAGGGCGACGCGTCGGGGCGTCCGGTGTGGCTGCAGGACCTGGACCGCTACATCGCGATCGTGCGCACAGGGCTCGACGACACCGAGCCCGGGCGCCGCTCGCTCGATGATCTGAGCCTCGAGCTGGCGATGGAGGAGCCGGATGCCATCGTCGACTGGGTGCGCAGCCACGTCGCGTACCAACCGTACGCGGGGGTGCTGCGCGGCCCCGAGGGCACCATCGTCACCGGTGCCGGCAACGCCTGGGATCAGGCCCTGCTTCTCGCCACGCTCCTCAAGGACGCCGCGTTCGACGCCCGCATCGCCTACGCACGGCTGCCCGAGGGTGCCGCGGCGCGTCTGCTGGCCGCCGTCGCGGCACCGCCGAGCGCGGCGCCCGACGTCGCCGTCCCGCTGGGCGAGCTCGGCACGGTCTTGGGCTTCGATCCGGATCAGGCCGAGGCCTGGGTCGCCGAAGCCGACAGGCAGCTCGGCGAGCTGCGGGACCGCAGCGATGCCATGGCGGATAGCCTGCTCGCGGCGCTGGAGGGCGCGGGCGTCGAGATCGGCGCCGACGCGTCGGAGCGGGCCGCGTTGCTCGCCGACGTCGAGGACTACGCCTGGGTCCAGGTGCGGCTTCCGGGCGGCGACTGGCGCGACGTGCACCCCGCGTTCCCGGAGGCGCCCGCGGATCTGGCGCTCGAGCCCGCGGGCGTCCTCGAGGACGCCGTGCCCCCCGAACACCAACACCGCCTGCGTATCGAGCTGGTGCTCGAGCAGCGCCTCGGCGACCGGCTGGAGGAGAAGCCCCTGATGCAACCGTGGGAGCGCCCCACGGCCAACCTCTTCGGTCTTCCGCTGACCCTCGACATCTCCGCCGACGGCATGGACGACGCCGCCTACGCCGCCGGCGACGCCCAGGCCGTGCTGGACGCCACGCACTTCTTCGCCCCCAGTTTCAACGGGGCGCTGCCCCCAGGGGGCAAGGTCTTCGACCTCGCCGGGCGGGTCGTGCCGCCCGACGCCGCCGGGAACGTCGCCGCGGCGCTCTTCCAGACCGTCTCCGACGCGACTAACAAGGCCACGAGCGCCCTGGCCGACCTGGGCAGCAACGGCGCCGAAGACGATGCCGGGGCGATGGCGCTGGCCTCCGTGTTCGTGCGCTACACGCTCATCCTCCCGGGCGGCGAGGAGCGCAGCGTGCGGCGCGACCTGCTCGATCGGGTGGGCGCCGCCAACCGCGCCCGCGGGAGCAGCGCGTTCGGGAACGACATGAGCGACATCGACATGCTCGAGGCGCTCCAGGGCAGCACCACGCTCATGGCCATGACCGGCTCGTTCAGCGAGGCGTACAGCCTCCGGCGCGCCCTGGACGCCACCGTGGCGGTGCGTGACGAGCTCGCCCGCATCGACGAGGCGCTCCGCTCCGACTCGTTCCGGAGCTACCGCCCCACCCCGGAGCTCGCCGACGCCACGCGCCCCATGGCGCACGTGCGGCTGTTCGACCTCTTCGATGCCGGGCCCGCGCCCGAGGGCGCGGTGGTCTTCCGTCCCGCCCCGACGCTGGTGGCGTTCGAGCAGCACTGGCCCCAGGGTCGCGACGTGGTCGACGTGATCGCCAACCCCACGAGGGCGCTGACCATGCGCGAAGACGGCCCCGCGCCGTTGCCGAGGGAGGTCCTGCGGCGCGGTGTGTGGGAGACCCGCACCGAGGGGCTCCCGCTGGCAGGCGACGGGATCGCCCGCCACGGCGCCTTCGACAGCGTCGCGGCGGCGCTCGACGATGGCGCGGCGCTCGTGGTGGTGCGCGACGCCTCGGGCCTGCCGGGCGACTGGCCCGCCCGCAGCCGGGCCGCCGCGGCGCGCGACATCGAGGCGGGGTACGTGGTGCTCTTGCCGCAGGGCCCGCCGGCCGATGCTCGGGAGGCGGCATGGTTCCGCGTCGATCCCGGGCGCGGCGTGGCCCTGGGGCTCGCCGGCGCGGGGCGGGGGCAGGAGACCACCGAGTACCTGGTGACCGAGACGCTCAGCTTCTTCAACGACTACGCGGGCATCGCCCTGATGGTCCGCGACCTCCACGCCTGCGACGCCAAGCCCAAGCTGAGCGAGAGGGTGTGCTGCCTGATGGAGGTCTACGTCAACAACGTGATCGTGGGGATGCCCCTCGGTGCGGCCGTCGGCGGCGCCTTCGGCGTGGCGGGGAGCAGCATGCTGACGGTGATGAGCGCGGCCAACGCGGTCCCCAACTTCGCGGCGAACATGGGCGTCTGCGAGGTCATCGACCCAACGAATCTCGACGACCTGTGAGGGTAGGGGCGCCATGACCAAGGGCCTCCCGCAACACCGGACGGGTCGCCGATCCGGCACCCACGATGGTGGGGCCGGGCGCGCGTGGGCGACGTTCGGCTTCGCCCGCTGGTTGCTCGTGCTGATCGTTGGCGTGACGATGGGCGCGGTGTACGCCCAGGACTGCACGCTCGAGACCGAGCCCAACGACGTGCCGGCCGACGCCGACGCGCTAGACGGGCACGCCTGCCTGGTGGGCGAGATGGCGGGGCAGGACCAGGACGCCTACCTCTGGGCCGTGACCGAGGAGGACGCCGCGACGCCCTGGGTCGTCGAGACCGAGGGGATCGCGGGTCAGGTAACCAAGGTCGACCTGTTGCGCGTGACCTTCGCCGACAACGGTCGCGACGTGACCGGCGTCGAGACCCTCGGCAGCTTCGGAACGAGGGACGGCAGCCTGCAGGCCGGGTCCCCGTTCCTGATCGCTCCCGGGCGCTACGTCCTGGGCGTCTCCAAGAGCGGGGGCGAAGGGCAGTACGTCGTCCACCTGCGGCCGGGGGAGGAGCTGCGGCGCGGCCGCCGCCCGGGCCAGGGGGCCGACACGGTGGAGAACGCGTTCGCGCACTACGGCATGCTCGACGGGGGGCTGGAGCTGCCGTGGACGGTGGCGGCCGACGGGCCACCGAGCCGCTGGGATATCGAGCTCCGGACGGCCCTGGGCGACGCGGTGACCCTGGCTCTGGTCGCGCCGGACGGCGCCACCGTGGCGCAGGCCACCACGGACGCGTTGGGGTGGGCGGCGCTCCGGTCGCTGGGGCCCGGGGCCGGCGACTACCGCATCGTCGTGCGCGGCGCCTCCGCCGGTGCGCCCTACACCCTGGCCGCCGTGCCGACGGGCGTGCTCACCGACGGCGACGAGGTGGAGCCCAACGACGACTGGAGCCAGGCCAACGTGCTGACCCTGGACCGTCCGATGCACGCCGCCGGTCCGGGCTCGGACACCTTCGTCCTCGACGTGCCGCCCGAGCGGCTCGGGGACACGTTCGACCTGAACGTCGAGGGCGCGGCCAAGCTCGATGTCCGCCTCTTCGACACCGAGCGCCGCCCCCTGCAGGAGCGGCGCGGCACCTCCGGCGCGCTGCGCGGCCTGTTGCTGGATCGCGAGCGCTACTTCGTCACGGTGCGGGCGCCGGACGACGGCGCCTACACCCTCTCCTTCTCCGCGGGCGCACCACCGGAGGAGGGCCGCGAGAGCGAGCCCAACGACGCGCTGGTGGTGGCCGACCCCCTGCCGGACGCGCTGACGGTCCAGGGCGAGCTGCAACCCCAGGACAAGGACGTCTACCGCTTCACGGCCGGCTCCCCGGCCCAGCTCTGGCGCATCCAGGTCGTCGGGGCGGGTGTGCAAACGCTCGCCACCTACGACGCCGGGGGCACGCGCCAGGCGTCGCTGCGCGGTGAGGGGCGCATCCGATTGGACAACCTGGTGCTCCTCCCCGGGGAGCACTACATCGAGGTCGCCGGCGACGAGGGACGCTACGTGCTGCGCGCCCTCCCGATGGGGCCCGTGCCGGAGGCCGATCGGGCCGCGCCTGCGCCGTCGCTCGACGACGAAGCAGCGCTCGAGCCGGCGGCCGCGGCGCCGCCATCCGGGCCCGAGGCCATCGAGCCCGCCGGTCCGCCACCGCCCCCCGGGGTGTCCGAGCTCGAGCCCAATGACGATGAGAGCCGCGCCGAGCTCCTGGAGTCCTCCGTCGTGCGCGTCGGAGCGCTCCCCGGCCAGGACGACGTCGACATGTACCGCTTCTACCTGGCCAGCGACCAGTACCTGCGTATCGAGGCGGTACCGCCCGCCGACGGCAGCGTCTTCTTCGACGTGTCTGAGGTGGGCATCCGGGCGCAGCCCGGCGCGCTCGGCGAGAGCGCCGTGCTCGAACGCCGTTTTCTCGCGGGCAACTACTTCCTGCGTCTGCGCCCGGACATCGCGTCGGACGGGTACTACCAGCTGCGCATGACGCAGCTCGACCCCCTGGCGCTCCCCGCGGACGCCGAGCCCAACGACGACGTCGCCACGGCCAACCGCCTGCCGGCGGACCTGGTCGTTCCCGGTCGCGTAGGCGAGATCAACGGCGACGACTTCTACACCCTCCCCACCTTTGCCACCGCCACGACGCTGCACGTCGAGCTCGAGAACGACGATGCGGGCGTGCGGCTCGCGCTGCTGGGCGAGGGAGCGCCGCGTCTCGACGGGGGCGAGCCGGGCGCCTTCGATGCCGAGCTTCCTGCGGACACCCCGCTGGCGCTGCGCGTGTCGGGGCGCGGTCGCTACCGCATGACACTCGCGTTCGGGGCCGAGGTCGACCCCTCCCAGCTCCGGCCGCCGGAAGGCGACACCCACACCAGTGCCAGCTTCGCGCAGCCCGACTCCCGCGTGGCCGCGTACTGGCACGAAGGCCAGGTGTGGACCGGCGAGCTCACCCTGGAGAACGGGGCGGACCGCGCGCAGAGCTACGCGCTCCAGGCCGCGTCCAGCAATGTGGACTTCACCCCCGAGGTGCCGGCCACGTTCGATCTCGGCCCCGGCGAGCGCGGCAGCGTGCCGGTGACGGTGCGCATCGCGCCCGACGCCCGCGACGACCAGCCGGTGCGCATCACCGTGGGCGCGCGAAGTGAGATCGGCTTGGTGACGACCGCGGCACGGATCGCTCCCGCCTGCGAGGCGCCGCCGGTGGCGCCTCGCCCCTCGTGGGCGCTGCCGGAGCCGCTGCTCGGACGCCTGGACGTGGCCTGGACGGGGTTGGGTGCGTCCGTGGTGGACGACTCCGGCCGCGACGCCGAGCTCTTCGACGGGCGCACCTCTCCGGCGACCGGCGCGCACCACGCCGTGGGGGAGTCCGTGACGATCGACCTCGCGGGGGATGAGCCGATCCTCCTGGCAGGTACCACCCTGCACCCCCAGGCGGGCTCGGCCGTCCGGCGCCAACTCCGCGACTTCCGGGTCCTCGTCTCACTCGACGGCTCGAGCTTCACGCCCGTTCTCGAGGGGCGTCTGTCTGCCGCCCGCGTCGAGCAGGCGTTCGTGTTCGAGGAGCCGGTGCCGGCGCGTTACGCGCGCCTCGAGTACGGTGCCGACCAGGGTGGCCGCACCGATGGCTCCCTGGGGGAGTGGAAGCTCATCGCGGCCGAGGACGCGCCGCTGCCGGCCGCCAACCTCGCCGATCCCGCCCTCGGCGGCCACGTGGTGTGGTCGGACCCGCTGGTGCCGCAGGCGCGCGGCCACGCCAGCCTTCTCGACGAGGAGGCCAACCGCCCCAGCGTCGACGGGCGCGGCGTCGACTCGGCCGTGTGGGTGGTGGGCTTCCAGCACGACCGCGCCGCCCAGGTCGCGCGCCTCGAGTGGGCGGAGTCGCCCGACAGTCGGCCCGAAGGACAGTTCCAGGACGTGGTGGTGGAGGCCAGCCTCACCTCCCCGGTGGGCCCGTGGCGCCCGCTCGCCTCCTGGGAGTTGCAGCGGGATGCTGGGGGAGTCGCCGTCCTGAGCCTCGACGAGCCCATCTGGGCGCGGTACCTGCGGTTCACCGCCCGCGGCCAGCAGGAGGGTGCGCGGACGCTCTTCCCGCCCGACACGCTGCGGGTGATCGAGCGCGCGGCGGGGGACGGCTACCGCTCCATCCTCGGCGAGTGGGGGCAGTACCGGCGGGAGGCGGCCTACGAGTGGATGCGCGACCGCGCTCCCGCCGCCGCCGTGACCGAGGCCGATGACAACGACACGCGTGAGGCGGCCCAACCCCTCGCCACGGGCGAGGTCGCGGAGGGCACGGTAGCGGTCGCCGAGGACGTGGACTGGTACCGCGTGACGGTGCCAGACGGGCAGAACCACCTTCAGCTGCGGCTCGAAGGCGACCCCACCATCGCCTACCGCTACGAGCTGACCGACGCGGACGGTGCACCCGTGCCGTACGAGGAGTCGGCGGACGGCGACGCCGTGGTGCTCCGCGCCTTCGTCGAGCCGGGCACGTACGACCTCCAGCTGTCCGAACCCAAGCGCTCGGTGATCTTCGCCTGGGACACGAGCGGAAGCGTGGGGCCGTACACGCCCATCACCTACGCCTCGCTGGCGCGCTTCGCCCGCGACCTGGACCCGGAGCGGGAGTACGTGCAGCTCCTGGCCTTCAACGACCCGGCGCCGATCTGGTTGCTGCCCTACTGGAGCGCCGATCCCACCCGCGCGCAGCAGGCGATCAACGACTTCGATCGCGACGCCGATTCGAGCAACTCCGAGCTCGCCCTGCTCACGGCCAGCCGGGCGCTGTCCCAGCGCGAGGGCACGCGCGCCGTGCTGTTCATGACCGATGCGGAGTCCCCGGGTTACGCGCTGACGCCCGCGCTGTGGCGCAGCCTGGAGCAGACGCGGCCACGCGTATTCACCTTCGAGATCAGCACGTCCGGCTCGGACTACTCGCAGGATTTGATGCAGTCCTGGGCCGACGTGAACCACGGCTTCTACGACTACGCACGCAACGTGGGCGATTTCGACGTCGGCTTCGCGCGGGCGAGCTGCCTGCTCCGGCGTCCCAAGCGCTACCGCGTCGAGCTCACCACCAGTGCCGAGACGCCGCCCGGGCCCGGGAAGATCCGCGTGGTCGCGGGAGCGGGCGCGACGCTGCCGGCCGTAGAGGTCATCCTCGACGCCTCGGGCTCGATGGGGAAGAAGCTCCCCGACGGCACCTCGCGCATCGACGCGGCGCGCGGTGTGCTGAGAGACTTCGTGTCGGAGGTGGTGCCCGAGGGCACGCCCTTCGCGCTGCGGGCCTTCGGGCACATCAAGCCGTCGTCGTGCGAGACCCGGCTGGAGATGCCGCTCGCGCCCCTCGACCCTGCGGCCGCCTCCGACGTGATCGCGGCCATCGAACCCAAGCTGCTGTCGCAAACGCCGCTGGCGGATTCGATCGCCGCCGTGGCCGAGGACCTCGAGGGGGCGCCCGCGGGCGGCACGCTGCTACTGCTCACCGACGGCGAGGAGTCCTGCGGGGGCGACCCTGCGGCGGCGCTGGTCGCGCTTCGAGACGCGGGCGTCGACGTTCGGCTCGCCATCGTGTCCCTGGGCCTGGAGGAGGACGCCGCGAGGGGCCGCTTCGGCGCCCTCGCCGAGGCGGCCGGGGGCAGCTATGTCGACGTCACCGGCGTCGACGCGCTGCGCGCGTCGGTGACCGAAGCGGCGCACCCGGCCTTCACCGTCCTCTCGGTCGACGGGTCGGTGGTCGCGTCCGGCCGCGTCGGCGGGGACGCCGTGGAGGTGCCCGCGGGCGTCTACCGTGTGGCGGTTGAGGGCGCACGCACGTTCGAGGACGTGCGCGTCGGTGGGGACGCGTCCGTCGAGCTCGAACTCGCCGCCCGTTGACAGCCCCGCGGGCCGGCCGTGGCCGGCCCGCGGGGGGGTGTTCGGACTCGTACGCGTTTCGGGGCTAGAACTCCGTGCGGATGGCCCCCACCACCTGATCCACGGCCGCGTTGGAGGCCTCGGCCAGCAGCGGGCCCACCTCCGGATCGTCGTAGGCGATGCGGCCGGTGGGGATGCGGTTCACCGCCACGTTGGGGTTCGAGGCGTCGCCGGCGCCGGTCATCGACACCACCACCTCGCCGGTGATGATGTCCGTGGCGCGCACGTCCACCTCGACCTGGGCGGTGGTGGAGCCCAGCGTCACGCCCAACAGGCTGACCGTGGGCTTCGCGATGGTGGCGCGGGTGACCACCCCGGTCACCACGTAGCCGGCGCCGGCGGCCTGCGCCAGCGCCACGGGGTCGAGCGATTCCAACCCCTGCTGTGCGATCAGATCCTGCAGCTCGCTGCGCTCCACGATGGTGTAGCAGCCCGAGGCCTTCATGCGGGTGATGAGCCGTGCCGTGGCGGCCGACTCCACACCGGTCACCGTGGTGCCGTATTGGGAGGTGGTGTTCTCGAACTCGAAGATCGCGACCACGGGGGTCTCGCTGCTGGCGCAGGCCTCCTGGCCGGCGTCCTCGACGGCGGCGGTGTCCGTTGCCTCGGTGGACGGCGCCTCCGTGGCGGTGGGCGCGCAGGCGGCGAGTAGCACGATCAACAGGGGTATCACGGTCGGGGCGATACGACGTGGCATCATGTCTCTCCTTTCGGCGACCGTAGCCTACATTCGGGTCGTCAACGCCCCGTCAAAGGGCCCGTGAGCCGGTGGTCAGCGGACGGTCAGCTGCCTGCGGGCCAGCACCCCCACCTCGCTGCGGTCGCTCTGGTATCGGATCTCGTACGCACCGGGTTCCGTGGGGACATCGATGGTGAGTGGCGACCCCGCCTCGGTGTAGGTATAGGTACCGTACTCCCCGTCGGCCGCATCGGCAGGCACGATGGTGAGGTAATCCTGCGGCCCGTTCGGGCCGGTCCAGCGTACCTCGAGGGTGTCGCCGGCGGTGGCGCTGTCGGTCGCATCGATCGTGACGGGCACGCCCGGCGCTACGGTGACCGCGACGCGCGCCAGCACGGTGCTGGGGTCGTCGTCGTTCTGGTAGCGGATCTGGTACGCCCCGGGCGCCGACGGAGCCAACAGCGACACGGTGATCGTTGGTTGCGCCACGTAGGCGTAGCTCTCGTAGCTGCCGTCCGGGGCGTCCGCGGCCACGATCGTGACGTAGTCCGCGTCGTGACCTGGACCCGTGACGGTGACATCGAAGGGCGAGCCCGCCCGGATGTCGCCCGCCGGCGTGAGCGTGATGTCGGCCGCCACCACGGTGATCAAATAGGTGGCGTAGACGCGTCCGTGGGCGTCCGCACGGTCGGTGGAGTAGCGCAGCTCGTAGGACCCGGGCACGAGGGGCGCCCGCAGCGTCATGGGGCTACCCTCTCGGGTGTACTGGTAGGAATCGAAGGTCCCCTCGGGGGAGCCCACGGGCACGATGGTGATGTAGTCCTGGGCAGCGTCCGGACCGGTCCACTGCACCTCGAAATCCGCCCCGGCGATCACCTCTCCGGTGGCCTCGATGGTGATGGGTTTGGGCGGAAGCACCGCGACGCGCGCGCGCGCCAACACGGTACCGGGGTCGTCGTCGGACTGGTAGCGCAGCTCGTAGGTGCCGGCGTCCGAGGGGGCCGTGAAGGCGAGCTCCGGGCCCTCCCGGGTGTAGACGTAGGCGCCGTAACTCCCGTCGGCCGCGTCGGGTTCGACCACGGTGACGTAGTCGTTGGGGCCGTCCGGCCCGGTCCATGCCACCGTGAACGCCGCCCCCGCGAAGACCGCGTCGTCCACCACCCGCAGCGTCGCCGGGCTGGGCGTCACCTCGAGGGTGCTGCGGGCGGCGATGGTGCCGGCGCTGAGGTAGCGGAGCTCGAGCGTGGTGGGCTCGAGCGGCGCGGTGGCTTCCACGACGTCCTTGTCCGCGACGTATCCGAGGAGCTCGCCCGGGTCGTCGTCGGGCGCACCGGCCGCCACGGCTACGATGGCGTCGCCGGGCACGGGGGTTCCGTTCCAGCGGACGTGGTAGGAGGTTCCGGCCGGCACCGCGTCCGGCGCCTCGAGCGAGACCGTGGCCGGGGCGAGCGTCGTTGCCTCGGCGGGCGGAGCCACCACGTCCTTCACGGCGCCCCGCAGCGCACTCGCCAGGCCGGGCGCGTCCTCGGCGTTGACGAAGGTGGCTAGGGCCGAAAAGGTCCGGGCCGCCTTGTCGGGAAGATCGAAGCCGATGATGCGCAGCTCGATGGGCGGGTCGGCCGCCTGGAGCGCGGCCACCGCAGCCGCAAGGTCGCCGCCGCAGGCCTCCTCGCCGTCGGTGACCAGCACGATCACGCGCGTTCCGGGGCCGGCCGGGAAGTCCGCGACAGCCGCTTGCAGCGAGCGCGCGATGGGGGTTGCGCCCCGAGCGGTGACGGCGTCGACCGTGCCCTGCAGCGCGGCCTTGTCCACCCCCTGAATGGGAACGCGCAACACGGTGTCGTCACACGCACCGGGCATGAGGGCGTCGACCTCGGCGCCGTAGACGCGGAGGCCCACGTCGGGACCGGCGTCGGGCAGGGCTCGGATGAGCTCGCCGAGCGCGTCCTTGGCCGCCTCGATGCGATAGCGTCCGTCCGCGACACGGTTCCACATCGAACCCGAGGCGTCGAGGACGATCTCGACGCGCGTCTGGGCGTGCACGTTCGCATGGGCCGCGAGCGCAACCAGGATGCCGATGACCAGTCGTGCCAAGCGTTGCATGGTGCCTCCCTGGGTTGACACCAGAGTGTACGGCCGGAGCCTCGGGAGCGCAGCGACCGACGGTCGCTGCGCGCAGCGCTCGAGGCTGCCGGTTGCGGCCGCACGCGGCCCCGGCGGAGAGCCGACCCCAGTGGCCGGCCCGTGCCTACCGCCCGGGCGCCTCGGCTGGGGGTCGGGGCGCAAGCCGAACCCCCGCGCCGTTCACGGTTGTAGCCGGCTGCCGTCGCGGGGGAAGGCCCGCGCGAAGCGCACGTTGGAGATCCCCAGCAGCAGCGCCGTGATGCGCTCTGCGCCGATGGCGAAGCCCCCGTGGGGTGGCATGCCGTGCTTGAAGACCTCCAGGTAGCCGTGGAAGGCGTCGGCGTCCATGTTGCGCTTGGCGAGCTCCCCGAGGAGCGCCTCGTAGCGGTGCACGCGCTGCCCGCCCGAGGTGATCTCGACGCCCCGGAACAACAGGTCCAGTCCGCGCGTGAGGCCGTCGCCCTCGGGATAGGTGTAGAAGGGGCGCGCGGCCTCCGGGTACTTGGTGACGAAGACGAAGTCGCTGCCGTGCTCCTCGGCCGCCCAGCGCCCCAGCAGACGCTCGGCCTCGGGATCGAGGTCCTTGCCGCCGCTGGCGTGCCCGTAGCGTTCGGCCACCAGGGCGCGCGCCTCGAGCAGCGGGATGCGCGGGAAGGGCCCGTCGATCGCCGGCGGCTCGGCGCCGAGGCGCTCGAGCTGGGGGGCGCAGCGCTCGGCGACGCCCGCCACCATGCTGCGCATCAAACCCTCCTGCACGTCCATGACGTCCGTCTCGTCCTCGATGAAGCCGAACTCCACGTCGAGGGAGAGGTATTCGGAGAGATGGCGGCTGGTGTGGCTGAGCTCCGCGCGATACACGGGTGCCACCTCGTAGACACGCTCGAACACCCCGACCATGATCTGCTTGTAGAGCTGCGGGGACTGCGCCAGGAAGGCCCGCTTGCCGTAGTAGTCGACCTCGAAGAGATTGGCGCCGCCCTCGGCGCCGGCCGCCACCAGCTTGGGCGTGAAGATCTCCGTGAAGTCCCGGGCGTCGAGGTAGGCGCGGAAGGCCTTGACCAGCTCCGCCTGCACCTTGAGCGTGGCCTGCGCCTTGAGGCCCCGCAGGCTGACGTGGCGGTACTCCAGCAGCGTGTCCGGGTTGGCGTGCCAGTCCTCCTTGGAGATCTCGATCGGGGGTGGCTCGTCGGCCCCGCTGACCAGCGTCAGCTGGTCGGCCTGCAGCTCGAGGCCCCCGGGCGCCTTGTCCGAGGCGACGACCGTGCCCGACACCCGCACGCAGCTCTCGTGGAGCGGCAGCTCCGCACCCCGCAGGACGCACTGCACCACGCCGCTACGGTCGCGCAGCAACAGGAACTGGATGCCGCCGAGATCGCGGCGGTTGTGCACCCACCCCAGCAGCGTCGCGCGCTCCCCGAGGCGGGTGGGCAGGGCGCTGACCAGTGTGCGCGGTTCGGTTGCCGTCTGCATGCCTCGCTCCTAACGAAAACGCCCCGAGGTGATGCCTCGGGGAGTACCAATCGTCGATCGTGAAGTCTACGCCCCGAGTCGCCTGCCATGGGAATTGTCGTCACAGGGCCGGGGGGTGAGATGGTGCATACTCGGGCGCAAATCTAGCAGGCCCCCGCGGCCGTGTCAACGCCGGCTCATCCCCGGAGCCCCAGGTGGGCGCGCAGAAGCGCGACGTGGGCACGGTCCTTCTCTCGGTTCAGGCGCTCCTTGAAGGCGAGGACCTCCTCGAGCGGCACGCAGGGGAGCCCGCCGACCCAGGTAGCGGCGGCGATCAGTGCATCGACGTCCGCGCCCAGCCAGCCGTCGAACACCTCGATGTCCGGCGCCACGGGGATGACGCGATCGCAACGGCCCGCACGCGCGGGCCCCAGCGTCCGGGCACGCTCCCACGCGGGGCCGCGCGCCACCACGTCCAGGTCGCCGGCCTCGTCGATCAGTCCGTGGGCCAACAGCACGCCGCTGGCGTGGACGGCGTAGTGCCCGACCGGTAGCCCGAGGGCACCCAGGCGAGCGACCGCCTCGGCCAGTCTCACGGGCGACGCGGGTCGCCCACGCCGGGCGCGGGTGCCTCCGGGTGCTTCATCGTGTGTCGGGGAGGGCGTCCGCGGCGCCATCGTCGCGCTCCAGGTGCCAGGCGAGGGTCACGGCCCGCGCCAGCGGCGCGAGGCTGGTGGTGGCAGCGAACTCGTCCGGCGTGAGCCAGGCGTGTGCGTCGTGCTCGTCGCTGAGCCGGACCGTTCCGGGCGTGGCGTCGGCGCGGTAGACGACCACGATCATGGGGTGCCCGGCCCTCCGCGCCTGGTAGCAGGTGACCGGACGCGGCCACACGCGCACGTCGAGGCCGCACTCCTCCCCGATCTCGCGGCGCACGGCGTCGAGCGGATCCTCGCCCTCCCGCACGCGCCCGGACAGCGTCTCCCACAGCCCGGGGCCGGCCTCGCGGGCCGGGGACCGGCGCATGGCCAGCACGCGGCCGTCCCGGAACACGGTCGCCGCCACGGCAACGACGAAGTGCGTCGTGCTCTCCTCGATCATGAACGCAGCCTACGCCGCGGCGGGTCACCGTGCGGCGGACGCGGCACGGTTGACGCGCTCCCGGGGCTGGCCTACACTTCCTCGAACCCGCACGCGGCGCGAGGCGCCCGCGGGTGCCCGAGAGCGTGGAGTCCTCCGAAAGGATCCTCCCATGATCAAGATGAAGCGGCTGAAGACCCGGAACGCGACCAAGGTCACCTTCGAGGTGCCCGCCGAGGTGGCGGGCGACGCGGACGCAGTGCAGCTCCTGGCGGAGTTCAACGACTGGCAGGCCGTGCCCTTCGAGAAGAAGAAGCGGGGCGCGTGGAAGCTCGTCCAGGAGGTCGAGCCCGGGCGCCGTTACCAGTTCCGCTACCGCATCGAGCGTGGCGGCGCCGTCGACTACGTGAACGACGCCGACGCCGACGGCGTCGTGCCCAACGACCAGGGAACGGAGAATGCCGTCCTGCGATCCTGAGGCCGACAATGAGCCCGTCGCCTCACGCGCCCACCGGCCCGGCGACGGCGAGCGCCCGACGGACGTCGCGCACCAGATCCTCGGGGTCCTCGATGCCCGGCGAGAGCCGCACCAGCCCCTCACTGATACCGTGCCGCGCACGCACCTCGTCCGGCAGGAGCTGGTGTGTGGTGCTGGCCGGGTGACTGGCGAGCGACCGCACGTCGCCCAGCGACACGGCCTGCGTGAACAGCGTGAGGTGGTCCAGGAAGCGCGCCGCGGCCTCCCTCCCGCCGTGGAGCTCGAGCGACACCATGCCCCCGAAGCGGCGCATCTGGCGCGTCGCCAGGTCGTGGCCCGGGTGGTCAACAAGGCCGGGATAGTGCACGTGTGCCACCGTCTCGTGGGCGCGCAGGGCGTCGGCCAGACGCTCGGCGTTGTCGCAGTGGCGCGCCATGCGCAGGGGGAGCGTCCGCACTCCGCGGAGCAGGAGGTAGCTCTCGAAGGGGCCGAGCGCCGCCCCGACATGCCGCAGACCGTGCGCGCGCAGCTCCGCCATGCGCTCGGCCGGGCCCGCAACGACGCCCCCTAGGGCGTCGCCGTGCCCACCCAGGTACTTGGTGGCCGAGTGCAGCACGATGTCGATGCCGTGCTCCAGGGGTCGCGTCAGGAAGGGGGTGCTGAAGGTGTTGTCCGCCACCGTGAGGAGGCCGTGCCGGCGGCCGAGCGTCGCGACGTGGCGCAGGTCGTGGACACGCAGCGTCGGATTGGTGGGGGTCTCGAGGTAGATCATGCGGCTGCGGGGCCCGATCGCGCCCTCGAGGGCGTCCTCCTCGACGTCGTGGACCACGACGCCGTAGTCCGTCAACAGGTCGGCGAAGAGCCCTGCGGTGCCCCCGTACAGGGGTCCCAGGGTGAGCAACTCGTCACCGGGCCGCAGCACGGTGAGGCACAGCGCCGCGATGCCGCCCATGCCCGAGGCGAAGGCCACCGCGTCCTCGGCGCCCTCCAGGTCGGCCACCGTGCTCTCGAAGGCGCGGGTCGTGGGGTTGCCGATGCGGCTGTAGACGTAGCCTTCCTCCTCCCCGGCGAACAGCCGCGCGCCCCGGTCGAAGCTCCCGTAGCCGAAGGTGGAGGTCTGGTAGATGGGCGTGGCGTGGGCGCCGGTCTCGTGGTCGACGTCGTGACCGCCGTGAACCGCGCGCGTGTCGAAGGCGAGGTCGTCGCGCTCTGGCATGCTGGGCTCCTTCTCCCCATTGAACCACCCGTCCCCGCGCCACCCGGACATACCCCCGCCGCGGGGTACACCGTCCGCAGCGGCCCTCAGGAGCCCTCGAACCAGCGCACCTCCCAGGGCGCCAGATCGACGCCGGCCTCCAGGGCATGGACCGTGCCACGCAACAGATCCGTGGCGCGCCGCGGGAGCAGGCCTCCTGAGACGCGCGCCGGCGCCTCCCCCAGGTTGTGCAGGCACCACACCGGTGCACCCTCTCCGCGGCGGTGGAGCGCGTACACCGCACCCCGCGTGGCGAGCACGTGCTGGGTGGCCTGCGGATGGAAGGCGGGGTGCCGGCGGCGAACGGCGAGCAGCGCCCGCATCCCGTTCAGCACGCGTGCACGCAGGCCCTCGGGGCGCTCCAGCTCGGAGGCCAGCGTGCGGAGCTCCAGGGTGGCGCGGTTCACGCTGCGCGGTCGGCCCGTGCGGCTCGCGAGCTCGGTGTCCCCCTTTGATCCGAGCAGGCTGTGCAGGTAGATCGCCGGCACGCCCGCCATCGAGAGCATGGCCGCGTGCACCGCCAGCATGCGGGCCGCGATGCGCTCGGGATCCCGGTCGCCGGGCGGGGTGAGGGCGTCGAGGAGGTTGATATTGAGCTCGTAGGCGCGCTCGCTTCCGTCCGGCAGGGCGCGGCTCGATACGCTTCCGCGCCGTGCGCGCGTCGCCCGCACCAGTGCCGCGGTCGCCTCGGCCGGGAGGAGCGCCTCGACCGGCCGGAGCCCGATGCCGTCGTGCGACGCGAGGAAGTTGAGGAAGGCGGTGTCCGGACCCGGCGTGCGCAACGAGGCCGCCCAGCGCCGCAACGGCTCACCGTCGCCCGACAGGGCGGTGTGGAGCATCATCGGCGGCAGCGCGAAGTTGTAGACCATCTGCGCCTCGTCATCGCCTCCGCCGAAATAGGTCAGGTTCTCCTCGTGGGGCACGTTCGTCTCGGTCAGCATCACCACCCACGGGGCCGCGCGCTCCAGGACCCCGCGCACCACTTGCAACAGGGCGTGCGTCCGCGGCAGGCTGGCGCAGCTCGTGCCGCGCTCCTTCCACAGATAGGTCACGGCGTCGAAGCGCAACAGCTCCGCGCCGTGATGGACGTAGCCCAGAAGCACGTCGAGGATCTCCTCGAGCACGGCCGGCGTGCGGTAGTCCAGGTCGACCTGGTCCGCGCTGAAGGTGGTCCACAGGTAGCGCGACCGGCCCTCGGCGTCCGTGAAGGGCGTCAGAAGGGGGCTGGTACGCGGGCGCACCACGAGCGAGAGGTCGGCGTCCGGGGCCTCCTCGCGGAAGAAGTCCGCGTATCTTTGATCGCCGGCGAGGTATCCGCGCAGGTAGGCGCTCTGGGCGGAGACGTGGTTGACCACCGCGTCGAACATCAACCGGTGTTCGCGCGCCAGCGTGTGGACCATGTCCCAGTCGCCCACCTGGGGGTCGACCGCCCGATAGTCGATGACGCTGAAGCCGTCGTCGGAGGAGTAGGGGTAGAAGGGCAGCAGGTGCACGCCGCTGACGGTGCCCGCCAACGGGCCTTGCAGCAGGCGCCCCAGGCTTCGAAGGGGCGCCTCTCCCTGGGCGCGGACCTGTCCCGCGTAGGCGATGAGGAGGACGTCGTCCTGATCCAGCCGGCGCGCCGGCGGCACGGCCGCGCGCGGGTGCTCTCGCCTGAAGGCGTCGGCGCGCGCGGCCAGCAACCCCGCCAGGCGCTCGCCGGCGGCCTCGCCATAGAGCTCGACCAGGAGCGTCCGCAGGCTCGGCGCCAGCGGCGTGGGCTTCACGCGGCGCCCTCCCGGACGTCGGCGAGGGCCTCGCGGCATACGCGCTCGACGGTATCGAGGCCGTAGTGGCGCGCCGCCAGGGCGAAATTGTGGGCGGTCATCGCCTCCACCTCGTCCGGAGCGTCGAGCAGGCGGGCCACCTCGGCCACGGCGCGTTGGTCGACGCGACCCTCGATCTCCACGAACCGGAAGCCCTTCGGCGCGATGTCCTCGCGGTACACGGGGTAGCGGTTCACGAGGGCGGGCCGCCGGAAGTAGACGGTCTCGAGCAGCGCGTTGCCGAAGCCCTCGTAGAGGCTCGGGTAGGTCACGAAGTCGGCGTGAGGGTAGGCATCGGTGAGCGCGTAACGCTTGCGGCCGCTGGCGTCGCGGCCGCGCCGGTCACCGACGCGGTCGGCGACGTAGCGCAGGGCGACGCGCGCGCCGCGGGCGCGCTCCTCGAGGCGGCGCAGCGTGTCGAGCCCCTCGTCCCCCGCGGGGTGGCTGATGACGAGGACGTTGCGTGCGTCGTCGAGCGCGGCCAGCAGGTCGATGGCGAGCTCGATCCCCTTTCGTGGGACGACCCGGGTCGGCTGCAGGAACAGGCGCTCGCCAGCCCCGACACCGGCCGCCTCCCGGAAGTCTGCATTGAAGGCGTCCACCCCCGGGGCCGGGGTGGCGAAGTCCATCACGTTGGGCAGCACGCGCGCCTCGAGGCCGCGGCGGCGGCGCAGCTCGCGCCGCGCGGCGCCGTTGATGCACAGGTGCGCGACGCGCGGGCCGTGGTACGGGAAGTGGCGCGCGAGGAGGGCCGGGATGCGCGTGCGGGAGAAGCGCTCGCGCTCCCACCAGTAGTCGTGCTCGTGCGACAGGACGGGGAGCCCGGTGGCCTGCGCGAGCCGCGCCAGCGCCCCCGCCAGCGGGAGTTGCATGGGGATGGCCCAGGCGTTCTGCACCACCAGGAGCTCCGGGCGGACCCGCCGCACCACCTCCTGTAGAGACTCGGCCAACGCGCGGGCCTCTCCCTCGATCTCCCTCTCCAGCCCGGGGTCGGGATCCTCCCCGCCGAACGCGCGTTCACCCAGCGCCACGGCCGCCGGGTCGCGGAAGTGCATGGCGGGGATCTCCCACCCAGCCGCGAACGCTCCCTCGGGCGGCACGGCCTCCCGGACCCCACGGTCGGCCGCCCCGTCGGTCTCGCGGCGCGTTGCTTGGTCGAGCTCCCCGGCGCAGGCGACGCTCTCGAATCCGATCCGCGCCAGGGCCATGCACAGCTTGCTGGCCTCGAGGCTGACGCCATCGGTGCCCGCCAGCCGCGTGCTCAGGATCAGTGCCCGGCGCATCGCGTCACGCCCCTGCCGGCCGCGGCTCGAGCATCTCGGGGGCCAGCGCCGCGCTCCGGGAGGCGTCGCTCGCGCCAGCAGGGCCGCCGACGCTCCACGTGCCCACGAGCAGGGAGCGTGCGTCCACGCGGCCCCGTGCCACATCGGGGTGCGCGAGGCCCATCGCTACGAGGGCGACGTGCCGACTCCACGGGCGCGGGTACCGGTGCGGGCCGGGTTTGATGAGGTCACCGGCATCGTTGGCGACGAGCGTGCGGCGGGCGCGTTCCAGGTACGTCGCGCGCGCAGCGGCCGTCTGAAGGGGATGCATGATGCTCATCAGATGTTCCTTCGGCGTACTCTACACTAGCCTCACCCCTTGACCCCGCCTGCCGTCAGGCCGCCCACGAGGTAGCGCTCGAACCACACGAACAGCACCATGATGGGCACGGTCACCACCACGGCGCCGGCCATCAGGAACTGGCGCGGCACCTCCTGTGAGTTGAGGCTGACCATGCCCCGGGAGAGCGTGAAGATGGCCGGCGTGTCGAGGAACATGAAGGCGAAGAGGAACTCGTTCCAGGCGATCATGAACACGTACAGCCCGACCGACGCCAGCGCCGGGAGCGAGAGCGGCAGCGTGATGCGGCCGATCACGCCCAGCCGCGTACAGCCGTCGATCATGCCGGCCTCCTCGAGGTCGGGTGGCAGCGTCTGGAAGTAGCTCCGCAGCATGTACAGCGCCACCGGGAGCGTGGTGGCCGGGTAGACGATGAGCAGCCCGGGAAGCGTGTCGCGCAGGCCGAGCTGGGTGAAGATGGTGTAGAGCGGGATGACCAGCACGATGGCCGGGAACATGTAGATGAGCAGGATCGAGCGCGACAGCAGCGCGCGGCCCGGAAAATGCAGGCGCGTCACCGCGTAGGCGCCGAGCACGGCGAGCACCAGGGTCACGATCACGGTCACGACCGCCACGAAGGTGCTGTTGAGGATGAAGCGGCCGAACTGGAAGGTGGTGAGGACCTCGCGATACCCCACCAGCAGTTGCCCCAGCGATCGATCCAGGCGCACGCCGAGGAAGCTGGGGTCCTGGAGGATCTCCGCGCGGCTCTTGAGCGACGATGCCACCATGAAGTAGAAGGGGAACACCACGATGGTGAGGAAGAAGGTGAACCCCACCGCGCGCAGCGCACGGAGCCCCAGCACCTCCAGGTCGTTGCGCTGCACCGCGGCCAATCGCAGGTCGCGCAGGCCGTAGCGGGCGAGCTGGGTCGCGCTCAGGAGCGCCGCCAGCGCGCCGGCCGCGCCCCACCCCCAGCCAAGGGCCTCTCCCCCCAGTGGGTGCCCGCGCGAGAGCCCCCACCACGCCGCCGCGGCCACCACGCCGATCACGGGCACCGCGAGCACGGGGGTGTCGCGCTCGCTGCGCCACGCGCCGACGAAGACTCCGAGCGCGGCCCCCACGAGCAACGCGGGGACGATGGGAACACTCACGTCGTGGCCGCCGAAGACGGTGGCGGCGACCGACCACGCCGTCACCGTGAGGGCCGTTGAGAGAGCGCCTAGGACGGCCGCGGCGGCGAGCCCGCCGGCGGAGACGGCGCGGCGTCGCACGGTTCGATCGGCGCTCATGTCTCCCCCTCGGGTGCATAGCGGAAATAGATGACCATGAACAGGGCGAGGATCACGAACAGCGCCACGGCGACGGCCGCGCCGGCGCCGATGTCCGCCCGCGCGAATGCCTGGTCGTAGACGTCGACGGTGAGGGTCTTGGTGCCCGCGGCGCCGCCGGTGAGCAGGAAGATATCGTCGAACTTGTTGAACGTCCAGATGAAGCGCAACAGGAACAGTGTCGAGATGATGCCGACCAGCTGCGGCAGCGTGATGTACCAGAACTGCTGGAAGGTGCTGGCGCCGTCGACCTCCGCGGCCTCGTACATGTCGCGCGGGATGGCCTGGAAGCGCGCCAGGATGAACAGGAAGGCGAAGGGGAAGTAGCGCCACGCCTCGAAGGCGATGACGGTGGTGAGCGCGAGGGGGATCGGGAGATGCATGCCCAGCACCTCGAGGTCCACGTGCCGTTGGCTGAGGAAGCCCACGGCGCTGCCCAGGATGCCGAAGCGCTGCCCCAGGGCGTTGACGGAACCGGAGAGGGGGTCGAGCAGGAACGCCCAGGTGAAGGCCACCGCGATCACGGGCGCCACGTATGGGAAGAGGAAGAGGCCGCGCAGTACACCCTTGCCGGGGAACGGCACGTTGAGCAGCTGGGCGGCGAACAGGCCCAGCAGGATCGACGCCAGGGTGCCGAACACGGTGTACCAGAGCGTCACGCGCAGCGCCGGCCAGAAGTCCGGACCGGTGAGGACGTGCCGGAAGTTCTCCAGCGTGAACGCGAGGTTGGTGAGCACGTTGGGCGCCCGGCCGCGGATGTCGGCGCTGTCGCGCGGGGGCACGGGCGCTCCCGCCGCGAAGTAGGCGCCGTCGGCCCGGAAGTCGAGATCGAGGTTGGCCCGTTCCCCCCCTTGCCAGGCTCCCAGGGCGCACTGCAGGCGGGGGGCCTCGTAGGCGCAGCGGGGCTCTGCCGTGATGAGGCCCAGGCCCGGCGGGAGGGTGTCGAACAGCATCACGTCGTCCACCGTGACCGTTTGCGAGCTGTTGCGCATCTGGTAGCGCAGCGTCAGCGTGTCGCCCGGGGCGGCGGGGGTCCGTTGGACACGCACCTGCACGAGTGGTTGCGGGGCGCGAAGGTCGGCCAGCTTGACGGCCTTGAAGCTGATCCAGAAGTTGGCCACCACCGGGAACAGGACGATGGCGAAGACGATTGCGAACGTCGGTGCCAGCATCCAGAACGCCAGCCTGGCCTCACGTGCGGCCAGCGTGCCCCTCTTCGTCGAGGCTCTCATCGCTCCTCCGAGTGGCGCCGGGGGGCGCGCCGCTGGCGCCCCCCGGTCGCTCGATGCGAGGCTACTGGAGGGCGCTGACCCGCTGCTGCAGCAGGTCCGCGGTCTCCTCGGCGGTGTACTCGCCGTCCAGGAAGGAGCGCACCAGCTCGGACATCACGCGGGTGCCGTACAGGCGCCCGATGAGTGCGCCCTGCCCCTTGGAGTACGCCCAGCGGCTGCCGGTGTCGAGGCCCTCGACGATGCTGTTGATGACGTCGGGAGCGTAGAACTGCGACATGGGAGCCTTGCGGTCGACGCCCATGGGGAGCTTGGCCCAGCCGTCGACGAACTTGGTGGGCTCATCATTCGTGCCGCGGCGAACCGGGAAGAACCCCTCGGGGGCGAACGACAGCCAGTCGAGGTAGCCGTCGGAGAGCAGGTACTCGACGAAGTTCTCGGCGGCGGCCGTGTCGGCGTCCGCCGTGATGCCCAGGTAGGTCACGCTGGCCCACCCCGCACCGCCAGGGTTGCTCGGACCGGCCACGCGGGTCACGACGCCCGTGTTCTCGGCCAGTTGCGGGCTGGTCGGGTCGTCGAACGCCGTGACGGGCACGGAGTCGCGCAGGCCCGCCAGCTCGTCGAGGATGAACGGCGACCACACCACCATGGCGGCCTTGCCGGCGAGGTACAGCTCGCGCGACTGCTGCCAGTAGAGGTTGCCCTCGGGGCTCGCGTCGGCCAGCTTCTTGTAGAAGTTCAGGACCTCGACGGTCTTGTCCTTGTCCATGTTGACCGTGCCGTCCGGCCCGATGAGGGTGACGCCGTCGGCCAGGAAGAACTCCTCCAGCACCTGCATCGTGTAGTCGTTGTTGGGGTCGGTGGCGGCGACGAAGCCGAACATGTTCGGCGGGTCGCCGAGCGCGTCCACCGCGGCGGTGATGTTGGCGAATGTGGTGGGTGGCTGCAGGCCGGCGGCCTCGAAGAGGTCCTTGCGGTACACGATGAGCTGGGTCCAACCGCTCAGCGGGACGGCGGCGGTGTCGCCCTGGTAGGCGACCTGGTCGAGGGCTCCGGGCGCGAAGGTAGCGCGGCCGAGCGTGTCGACGACCTCGTTGGCGGCCGCGGTGTCGAGCACGCCCGCATCGGCCCAGCCGATGGACTGGCTCTGGGGCGTGATGATGACGTCGGGCAGGTCGCCGGCGGCGTACGCCGCCGTGACGCGTTGCGCGAGGTCGCTCTCCTCGATGGGGACCACCTGCACGCTGGTGCCGGTGGCGGCCTGGTAGGCCGCGGCGATCTGTTCTTGCTTGGCCACGCGTTCGGGCTGGACCTCGGTGGTCCAGAACACGAGCTGGGCCGAGGCCATACCGAGCGCGGCCAGCGCGACGACGACTGCGAGGGTTCTTCTCATGGCTCCTCCTTTGCCTTCGAAAGACGTGCGGGGGCGGGTGGGCGCATCACCTCCCTCGAGCGGATCGCGCGGGTGGACCGACCGAAGCGCGCGCGACGAGCTCTGGGCGGACCAGATCGGCGGCCGACCGCGGCTCCGCGGCGTCTGGGCCGTCGGCGGCCGAATCGAACAGGTGTTCCACGGCCAACCGGCCCATGTGTCGGGCGGGTTGGCGGACCGTGGTGAGGGGTGGATCGAGGTAGCGAACCCAGGGTAGATCGTCGAATCCGATCACCGAGAGGTCGTTCGGGACGCGTAGGCCGCGCTTGGCGAGGGTGTGGTACACCCCCACGGCCATGCGGTCGTTGGCGCACAGCACGGCGCTCGCGCGTCCGCTTGCGAGCAACTGCTCGCCCGCGGCCACGCCCCCCTCCTCGCTGAAGTCGGCCTCGACCACGATCGCGGGCTCCAGATGGTGCCGTGCGAGCCTTGCGCGGAACGCGTCGGCCCGCTCGCGGCCATCGCGCCGGACGCCGCCGACGTAGCCCAGGGCGTCATGGCCGGCGGCCAGCAGATGATCGACGGCCAGCGCGACGCCGTGTGCGTTGTCTATGGCGATGCCCGGGAACCTCACGCCCGCCGACTCGCGTTGCACCAATACCAGGGGAACCTCCGCCGCCACATCCGCCAGCGTCTGGTCGTCGAGACCACTGCCCACCAGCACCAGGCCATCGACCTGGCGGGCCATGAGCAGCTCGATGGAGGCGCGCTCCTTGCCGGCGTCGCGTTCGTCGGTGGCGAGCACGGCGTGCATCCCGCGCTCCACCAGCACGTCCTCGATGCCGTGCGCCATGGCCGCGTAGAGGGGCCCCAACAGGTCGGGGACGACGACCCCGATGACCCCGCTGCGGCCGGTGACGAGTCCCTTGGCGAGCCGGTTGGTGCGGTATCCCAGGTCGCGCACCGCCGAGCGCACGACCGCCGTGGCGTCGGCGCTGACCGGGCCACCGTTGAGCGCGCGGGAGACCGTGGCGACGGATACGCCCGCTCGGCGGGCGACGTCGATCATGGTGGGCTTGCGCTTCATGCACCTCCCCAGGGTGGGCGTCACATCCGGACGCGCGACGGCGCGGCGCGCCCGGCCCCGGCCCTCGCCGCCCTGCCTGCGCATCCGTGAGCGGTCGTGGTCGCGCCCGCCTGTAAACGTTTACATCCTCGTATCCCGAGTATGCACCCGCCCGGCTTGCCCTGTCAAGGGCGCGAGCGCGCGGGGGAGGCCCACGAGCGGGGCGCCGTGGAGCGCGCTCTCGCGCAGCTGCGCGGGCGTGGCGCCGCAGCGCAGGCTTTCCCGCCTGGGGCGCCCGGGCCGCGGTGCGGCATACATCCACCCTCCGCGGGGCGCGGGTCCACGGCGGCCCCGCTCATGCCGCGCCCCCGCCCTCCGCCGGGGCGGAGGCGCCGGCCGCGGCCTCGTGGGAGCCCACCACCAGCAGCACGGGCCCGGCGCGCACGACGACCCCCGGGCCCCCGGCAGCCTCGTTCGATACGCCCAGGCCCGCCCCGTACGGGAGCGCGGCGGCCTCCAGCGGGTAGCGCGCCCCCGTCACGTCCACCACGGCCCCCGCCTCGCCCATCGCCAGGAGGCTGAAGCGCGTGCCGGCCGGCAGGCGCAGCGAGATGCGGTCGCCGTCGATCATCGGATACACGTCCTGGAAGCCGTCGTGCAGGCTGACCGCGAGTCCCTCGCGGCGCAGGCGCAGCGCGATGGTGAGCGCCGCCAGGGTCTGGTCGAGGCGGCCTCCGAGGCACCCGACGAGCAAGAGCTCCCTGGCGCCCTGCTCGACGGCCGCCGCCACCGCGAGTTCCAGGTCGAGCTCCCCCTTTTCGCGGGGGTAGCGCCGCTGGGGCACCCCCGGGTACGCCCGCAGCGCCGCGGGCGAGACGCTGTCGAGGTCGCCCACCAGCAGGTCGGGTCGCAGGCCGAGCGGGCCGGCGTGCGCCAGGCCGCCGTCCGCGCAGATCACCCTCGCGACCCCGCGCAGCCGGGCGACCAGGGCGGCGCTCGGGTGGATGGGCGCACCCGCCAGCACCACCGCCCGCCGCGCCGCGCCTCCCGCGGGCGGACTCACGCGGGCTCCAACGGCAGCCAGGCGTGAGGGGGGACCTCCACGCTCAAACGCATGCCGGGTACTGGCGGTCCCGGTAGCTCCCTCGGGAAGCCCTCCCAGGCGAGGCGCAGCCGCCACTCGGGCAGGTCCAGGTCGAGCTGCCACGCCAGACCGGAGCGCCGCAGGCGGAGCACCTCCGCCGCCGCGCGCGCGGCTCCGGGAGCGACCTCCCCGTCGCGGCCCAGCACCCGCACGAGGTCGGCGCGCAGCAGCGCCTCGACGCCCTGCGGGGCGCCCGGCACGCCACGAAGCGCCGACGCCGGGAAGACGTTGCGGTGCCCCAGGAAGCGGGCGAGCCAGGCATCGCGGGGGTGCTCCAGGACCTCCTCCCGGTCGCCCA
This sequence comes from uncultured Trueperaceae bacterium, assembly GCA_963739805.1. Taxonomy (GTDB): domain Bacteria; phylum Deinococcota; class Deinococci; order Deinococcales; family Trueperaceae; genus CAVUBJ01. Next base: position 522,101 of record CAVUBJ010000009.1, on the reverse strand, counting down.
CCTGTGCGATCCGACCGGCGCGCATCACCGCCACTCGCCGTGCGATGGTGAAGGCCTCGGATCGGTCGTGGGTGACGTACACGGCGCGCACCGTGAGCGACGAGAGGAGTGACTGGAGCTCGTCCTTGAGGCTCTCTCTCAGGGTCTGGTCGAGGTTCGAGAGCGGCTCGTCGAGAAGCAGGACCTCGGGGCGGGGCGCGAGCGCGCGCGCCAGTGCCACCCGTTGCCGCTGGCCCCCCGAGAGCTGTCGCACGTGCCGGCCCTCGTACCCCTGCAGGCCCACCAGTTCCAGCAGCTCGGCCACGCGCTGCCGGCGTTCCGCGGGCGGTCGGCGGAGCTCCACCAGCCCGAAGGCCACGTTGCGCGCCACGTCCAGGTGGGGGAACAGCGCGTAGTCCTGGAACACCATGCCGAAGCGCCGCCGTTGCGGCGGATCGCGGGTGATGTCCCGGTCGTCGAGAACCACACGCCCGCCGTCGGGCACCTCGAGGCCGGCCACGAGCCGCAAGAGCGTGCTCTTGCCGCAACCGCTCGGCCCGAGCAGCGCCAACGTCTCGCGATCCCCGAGTTCGAGGGTGACGCCGTCCACGGCCCGGGTGGCGCCGTAGTGCTTGCGAAGCTCGTCCAGGCGCAGGCTCATGGGACGTCGATCATCATAGCGTCGCGCGCGAAGCCGGCGCCCGCGGGCGGCGACTGCCGTACGTCCACGCCGTGCGACAGGTGGGTCAACACCACGCGTCGCGGTCGCAGCCGCTCCAGCAGCGCCGCGGCCTCCACCATGTCGTAGACGCTCCTGGTAGCCCTGGGAGCGGTCTCATGGCGGAAGGAGGTGCCCAGCACCAGCAGCCCGAGCGCCTTCCAGGGCGCGGTGTCGGTGAGGTCGAGGCTGTCGGGGAGATAGCCCCAGGCGGCGTGCGGCCGGTCGAAGCGCAGCCCGTAGGCGTGCCCGTTGAAGCCGTGGGGCACGCGGACGGCCGTGACGTCCCAACCGGCGAATCGGCGGCCCGCCGCTTCCAGCGGACGCATCGGGACCCGCTCCGCGTACGCCCCACGCGTGAGGTAGGCGAAGCGCTCGCGGATCTGGGGGAGGACCTCGGCCGGCGCGAAGATCGGCACCGTGCACCCGGTCCAGCGCGCCATGTCGGCGATCTCCCCGAGCCCCAGGACGTGGTCGTTGTGCGCGTGGGTGACCAGCACGGCGTCGAGCGCCCGCACCCCTGCGTCGGAGAGCTGCAGACGGGCCTCCGGGGCCGCGTCGAGCAGCACGCGTTGGTACCCGTCTTCGAGCAGGGCCGAGGGGCGCCGTCGGGCGTTGACGCCGCCCGCCCGCGCCTCGCGGCAAACCTCGCAGTCACACCACCAGCGCGGCACGCCCTGCGAGTCGCCACTCCCGAGGAAGGTCAATCGGGCGCGCGTCACGGCGCTCATGCTACCGCGCGCTCAGAACTCGCCGCCCCGTCGCTGCAGCAGCAGCATGGCGGCGGCCGTCACCAGCATCAGCACCAACGCCAGCGCCAACGCCTCGCCGTAGGACGCCGCGCCCGGACGGGAAAGGCGGTCGAACACCGCGACCGGCAGGGTGGCGTACTCCGGGCGCACCAGCAGCAGGGTGGCTCCGAACTCACCCATCGACACCGCGAAGGCGAAGCTCGCCGCGGTCAGCAGCGAGGGGCCCAGAAGTGGCAGCTCCACGCGCCACAGCGTGCGCGCCGGTCCGGCGCCGAGCGTGGCCGCGGCGCTGTGCAGCGCCGGGTCGAGGCTTCGCATGGCGGGGAGGAGGGTACGCGTGACGAAGGGGAAGGCGATGAGGGCGTGGGCCAGCGGGATGCCCCACGGTCGCGTCACCAGCAGCGGGAAGGTCAGCAGGTAGCCGAAGCCGAGGGTGATCGGGCTGGTGGCGAGCGGGAGCAGGCTCAGCTGGTCCAGTACCCGCCAACCGCCACGAGCGATGGCGTAGGCGAACGCGAAGCCCACCGCCACGGCGAGCAACGTGCTGGCCGAGGCGAAGGCAAGCGAGTTGCGCAACGCCAGGCCCAGCGATGCGAAGCCCAACGTCGGCGGGGCGTGCAACACGGCCGTGAGGTTGTCCAGTGAGGGGAATGCACCCGAGGGCGCGCGCAGCGCCTGCGCGGCCAACGCGGCCAGGGGCGCCAGGATCAGCACGGCCGCCGCCGCCAACAGGCCGACCAGGAGCGCGCGGGCGGCGCCCCTCGCGGGCGCGGGCGACGGGCGACGGTCGGGCAGCTCGACCGCCAGGCGCGCCTGCAGGCGCGTGTAGGCCGCCGTGACCAGGGTGACCACCGCGAGTTGCGCCAGGGTCACGACGGCGGCACCATCCAGGTCGAGCAGGTGGACCGTCAGCCGGTAGATCTCGACCTCAAGCGTGGCGAAGCGCGGCGCGGGCGCCAGGATCAGGATGACGCCGAAGCTGGTGAAACAGAACAGGAACACCAGCGTCGCCGCCGCCAGCACCGCGGGCAGGGCGAGGGGTAGCGTGACGCGCATCAGCGCGCGTGCACCGCCCGCTCCCAGGGTGTGGGCGGCGTCCAGCAGCGGGGCGATGCGCCCCTCGATGACGCTCCCCACCACGCGCACGACGATCGCGTAGTTGTAGAACAGGTGCGCCAGCAGCACCAGGACGAGCGTGTCGCGCAGGTTCACGCCCAGCACGCCGCGTGGCCCCACCAGGGCCAGGAAGCCGATCCCGGCCACCACCGTGGGCATCACGAAGGGCACCGAGAACGCCGCCGTCCACAGGCGCTTCCCGCGCACGCGGTAGCGGGCGAACAGCAGCGCCAGGGGCAGACCCAGGGCCACCGTCAGCAGCGTCGACAGCAGGGCCTGCCCCGTCGTGAAGAGCAGCCGGCCCCAGAGGTAGGGGTTGGTCGCCGCGTCGCGCAGGGCGGCCGGGTCGCCGAGGCCGCGCGCCAGGATGACGGCCACGGGGAGCACGAAGAAGCACGCGAGGAAGGCGCTTGCCCCGAGCCCCAGAAGATCCGCGAGGCGGTTGCGGCGCATGGCCCGCAGTGTACGTCTCAGCGGTGCCCCACGCGGGCTTCCGGACCGAGGTCACGCCCCAGGCATCGGCGCGCCAGATGGCCCTGGCGGCGGCGGCCGGCGTTCCGATCCGCACCGTCTCCAGCGTGCTGGCCGGCTGCGACGGCGCGGGCCGACTCGAGCGAGCTGCGTGCGCTGTACGGTGGCCCGGACGGCGTCGGAGACTCGTCCGGCACACGGAAGATCTCCGGAGCCACGGGGTAGCGGCGGGCTCGGTGCGGTGGAAGACACACGGGGCCGGCCGCCGTCCGGTATACCTGGGGGCCGGCATGCGAGGAGGGACACATCTCATGCTCCGATGGTTGAGAAGGCTCCGGCGTCGCCCGGTCGCGCGCAGCAACCGCGCGGTGGCGGCGTCGATCCGCAACGAACGCCGCGTGCTCGAGCGCTGGGCCCGCCGTTCACGCGACCCCCACAGCCTACCCTGAGGCCATGCGGCCGCCGCGCGGGCGCGCCGGCGATCCACCGACGCCCGGCGTCAACGCACGGCTTCGGGCGCACGCCCCTGCCTCACCACGGCCGTCCACTGGCGCAGCCAGCGCTGTTGGGCGGCGTCGAGCGTCGCGTCGTCCACGCTCGCGGTCTGTGCGGCGTCGGGCACCGGCGCGTAGCGCTGGAAGACCTCCGGGGTCGCGGCCCCCGCCACCACCGGGTAGACGAACATCGTCAGGGGCATGTCCTCCTGGAAGGGGCGCGAGAGCAGGAAGTCTATGAACGCCTCCGCGGCCCGCCGGTGGGAGGTGCCCCTGAGGATCCCCGCGGCCTCGATCTGACGGTAGGCGCAGCCCGGGCACGACACGTTGGCGGTAGGGCTGTCCTGCAGCGGGGCGTCGGCGAACACGACCTCGGCCGCCGGGCTCGAGTTGTAGCTCACCACGATCGGACGGTCCCCCCCGTAGCGCGAGAAGTCGGTGTAGTAGGCGTCGTTCCACCCCTGGGTCACCGCTACGTCGTTGTCTCGGAGCCCGGCCCAGAAGTCGAGCCAGTCCCCCTCGCCGCCGTCGCCGAAGCGGGCGACGCTCATGAGCAGGAAGGCGAGGCCGGGGCTGGACGTCGCGGGGTCCTCGACCGCGAGCATCCCCCTGTAACGCGGCTCGGTGAGCTGGGCGAGGTCCGTGGGCGCCGGGACGCCCAACCTCGCCAGGGCCGCCCGGTCCACGTTCAGCGTGATCCACCCCACGTCGACCGGGGTCACCAGATGCTCGGGATCGAAGCGGTAACGCGGGTCCACCGTCGACAGCCTCGGGCTCAGGTATGGCTCGAACAGATCGGCGCGCCGCGCGCGAGGCAGCAGGCTGTTGTCGATGCCGTAGAGCACGTCCGCGATGGGGCGATCGCGTGTGAGAACGGCGCGGTTCACCATCGCGCCCGCGTCGCCGGCCTGGAGCACCCGGACCGTGATGCCCGTGGCATCGGTGAAGCCCTGCAGGACGTCCTGCGAGACGGCGAAGGAGTCGTGGGTCAGCAAGGTCAGCGTTTCGGCGCGGGCGCCGGCTAGGGTCAGCAGCGAGAGGGTCAGCAGCGAGGCCAGCAGCAGCGGCCACAGCGCGCGGTTGCGTCGGATCATGGTCGTCCCTTCCGCCACCGTGGGTGATGGGGACGCGTGGATACCGTGGGTTTCCGGGTACGTCACGCTTCCTCCGCCCGCATGATCGGGATCAGGTTCAAGGGTCTGTCTCAGCCCCGCGGGGCACCCCTGGTGACTGCTCGACGCTACGGCGTCGCACCCCCGCTGTCAAGGTCCGGCTCGGCGCCCGCCGCCCCGGCTCCGCCCGGGGTTGCGCGCGCGGCGCGCGTTCCGCGGCGCGGCCCGCTGCGCTCCGCGCGTCCTACACTGTGGTGGGCGCGCGCGAAGGCGTGCGGTCGCGTGGCGGGCGCGCGGCATCGTCAACCCCACGGCTGTCAGAGAGCGAGGGAGGACCATGAAGACGCGACGACTCGGGAAGACCGGCTACGCCGTGGGCGAGGTCGGATTCGGATCGTGGGCCATCGGCGGGAGCTGGGGCGAGGTCGGGGAGGAGCAGGCGCTGGCCACGCTGCGCGCCGCCCTGGAGGAGGGTGTGACCTTCCTCGATACCGCGGACGTGTACGGCGACGGCCGCAGCGAGCGCCTCATCCGGCGGGCACTGGACGACGTCGGGGCGCGAGAGCGTGTGGTGGTCGCCACCAAGGCGGGGCGCCGGCTGGACCCGCACGTCGCGACAGGGTACGACTACCCGCACCTCTCGGCGTTCGTCGCGCGCAGCCTGGAGAATCTCGGCACCGACGCACTGGACCTGTTGCAGTTGCACTGCCCGCCCACGGACGTGTACCGCGCCGACACCGCCTTCGAGGCGCTGCAGCGCATGCGCGACGAGGGCATGGTGCGCTGGGCCGGGGTGAGCGTCGAGACCGTGGAGGAGGCATTGCTGGCCCTGGAGCACGAGGTGGTGGCCAGCGTGCAGATCATCCTGAACATGTTCCGCTTCAAGCCCACGGACGAGTTCCTCGGGGCGGCGCGTGCCGCGGACGTGGGCGTCATCGCCCGCGTGCCGCTGGCGAGTGGGCTGCTCTCGGGTCGCATGACGCGCGAGCGCCGCTTCGCGGCCGACGACCACCGGTCGTTCAACCGCCACGGAGAGTCCTTCGACGTCGGCGAGACGTTCTCCGGTGTCGACTTCGAGACCGGACTTGCCGCGGCCGAGGAGCTCGAGGCGCTGGTGCCGCCGGGGCACACGCTGGCCCAGCTGGCGTTGCGCTGGATCCTCATGCACCCGGAGGTGTCGGTGGTCATCCCGGGCGCCCGGAGGCCCGAGCAGGTACGCGACAACGTCGCCGCCGCCGAGCTGACGCCGCTGCGCCCCGAGGCGATGCAGCGGGTGCGGGAGGTGTACGACCGGCGGCTCCGCGCGTCGGTACACCCGCGCTGGTGAGCACGGGCCGGCCCGAGCCGTGCGGCCACGCGGCCGCGCCGGCGTGGCGGCGCGGTGGTGCGCCGCGCCGCTCCCGGCGTTCGCGGGGCGCGCGGTGGTGAGCCGCGAGGCGCCGCTGAACGACGCCGAGATCGTGGCGCGCTGCCCGCTGTTCGCGGGACTGCCCGACGCCGACGTGCGAGCCCTCGCCGCGATCGGCCTGCGCCGCACCGCGAGCGCAGGGGAGACGCTGTTCCTGGCGGGGGAGCCTGCCCGGGGGTTGCCGCTGGTGATGCGGGGCGCGGTCAAGGTCTCCATCCTCTCGCCCGCCAGCGGCCGCGAGATGGTGTTGACCGTGGAGCGCCCGTACCAGGCCGTCGCGGAGCTGGTGGCGTTCGATGCCGGACGCTACCCGGCCGGCGCCGAGATGCTCGAGGACGGGGAGCTGCTGTGGCTCGATCAGGAGGGGCTGCAGTCCCTCCTGGCGACGCGGCCCGGGCTGGCGCAGCGGCTGCTCGCGACGCTCGGGCGTCGTCTCCGGCGGCTGGTCGGCCTCATCGAGCAGATCTCGTTCCAGGAGGTCATCCACCGCCTGGCCCGCGACATCCTTAGCAGCGCCGCGGACGGCCTCCCCGTCACCCTCGACACCAACGCCGCGATCGGCGCGCGCATCGGCACCGTGCCGGAGTTGGTCAGCCGCAACCTGGCGCGGCTGCATCAGAGCGGCGCCCTGCGGCTCGAGGGGCGGCGGGTGGTGGCGCTGGATCGGTCCGCCTTGCGCGTGCTGGCCGACGGCGCCGGACGCTGAGCGACGAGGGCGCGACGCCCGCTGGGTCCGCGGCTGCCGTGGCGTGCGGTGCGTTCCCGGGGTGGCGTCGGGCGCGCGCCCGCGTCGTCCGTGGCGCCGGCCCGGCCGAGCCGCCGAGGGCCGCGCCTTGACCTGGGTCATGGCCGTTGGCCCACCCGCGGCGCCACGCTGGGCCCATGCATCGACCCCTCCGCCCGCCCCGCTCGGCCCCGGCCGACGCAACCCAACGCCGGCCGCCCCGGCAGCCCGGGGCGCGCCGCCCGTACTCGGCCCCGGTCCGCCGCCATGCTGCGTAGGCCCGAGGCCATGACGGTCCTGCTCGATGCGTGCATCGAGTGCGGCGTGTGCGAGGTGCTGGTCCCAGGCATCCTGGACCGCCCCGGGCGCATCCCGGCCACGGCCGAGGCGCTCGAGGCGATGGCACAGTGTCCGGTCGGTGCCATCCAATGGTTGGAAGGAGTCCCCACCATGCCCACCCTCGACGTCACCCGCCTCGCGCCACGCGAGCGTCACCCGAGGATCTTCGCGCTGTTCGACGGCCTGCGTCCCGGCGAGTCCTTCGAACTCATCAACGACCACGACCCCAGGCCGCTGTACTGGCAGCTCCAGGGGGAGCGGCCCGCTCAGGCGTTGTGGGAGACGCTCGAGGCCGGGCCCGAGCGGTGGCGCGTGCGCATCACGCGCACGGAGCCGGCGTGAGCGCGGGCACGCCCCGCTACGAGGTCCTCTCCGGCGACGGTCCGGGGTCGGTGCCCGAGGCGGGAATCCTCAGCCGCACGCTGGTCAACGACGGGGGCGTCAACGTGACGCACTTCGCCTTCGCGGCCGGCGAGAGCCTCAGCGAGCACACCTCCGCGCGCGCCGCCCTGCTCCAGGTGGTCTCCGGGCGCGCCCGCCTGGAGGTCGATGGCGATGCCCTGACGCTCGGGCCGGGCGCCGTGCTGCGCCTCGACGCCTCCGTACCCCACAGCGTCGTCGCCGACGGCCCTGTGGTGCTGTTGCTGACGCTGCTCCCACGCCCGCAGCGGTGAGCGGCTCCCGTACCGGGCCGGCGCGCACCCGCTGGCGCGTGCTGGCGCTGCCCAACGAGCACGGGGCTTGGGCGCTGCTGCTCGAGCCGATCGCCTTGGGCTCCTGGGTCCTCCCGTCCGCGCCGGGCGCGGCCCTGGCGCTGGCCGCGCTGGCGGCCTTCCTGGCCCAGCACCCTGCCGGCATGGCGCTCGCCGACCTGCGGCGGGCGCGACGTTTCCCGCGCACGCGGCCCGCGATCGTGTTGGCGGTGCTCTACGGCGCGGCGGCCCTGGTCGCGGCGCTGCTCACCGTTGCCCTCGGCGCGCCCCGGACCACCCTGGCGTTTCTCGCCCCCGCCGTCCTGGCTGCCCTGCTGCAGCTCCGTCTCGACGCGCGCAACCAGGGCAGGCGCGCCGGCGCACAGCTGGCAGGGGCCGTCGCCCTGGCGGCCCTGGCCGGTGCCATCCCGGCCGCGGGCGGCATGGCGTGGCCGGCGTGCGCGGCCTTCGGCTGCGCCGCCGCGGCGCGCGCGGTCCCCTCGGTGCTCTACCTTCGCGCGCGGCTCCGCCTCCAGCGTGGCCAACCCTTCGCCCGGGGAGCGGTGTTCCTCGCGCACGGCGTCGCCCTGGCGGTGGTGCTGGCGCTGGCGGCGGCGGCGCGCCTACCGTGGGTCGCCCCGCTCGCCTTCGGGCTACTGGCCTGGCGCGCGTGGCAGGGGTTGCGGCCGGGAGCTGCCGTGCTCCCCGCGGCGCGGCTCGGCCTGCTGGAGACGGCCTACGGCGTCGTGACCGTGGTGGCCCTGGCTGCCGGCTCGCGGGTGTGGGCGTGAGTCGCATGCAGGCGTGGCTGTTGCGCATGGGGCTGGTCTACCTGCTGTTGACCGGGGCGCTCGGCGTCGGCTTCACCCTGCGCCCCGGGTGGGTGGGCGTCCTGGGCCCGACCCATGCCCACCTCGGGCTCGTCGGCTTCTTCCTCTCCACCGTGATGGGGGTCGCGTTCTGGATGATGCCCCGACCCGGCGGCCTGCGCCAGGGCGGCTGGGAGGCGGCCACCTTCGTGCTCCTGAACGCCGGCATCATCGCCCGCGTCATCGGGGAGCCTTGGACGCGCCTGGGGGGTGGGGCGCCGGCCCACGCCCTGTTCGTCGCCTCGGGCGTGCTGGTCCTGGGCGCCATGGCGTGCTTCGCCTGGGCCATGAGTCGGCGCGTGGTGACGCGCGAGACCCTGTGGCGCCGGAGCCGCGCGGCGCGGGCCGCCAGCGCGGCTGCGCCCCCGCCGCCAGATGCGGGGGCCCCGGACGCAGACGCCGGCGCGGGGCGGGGCGGTGCCTGAGCGCACGGCCCCGGCGCGCGTGCGCCGCGAGCCGCGCGCGTCTCAGCGGCTCAGTCGGCCACCTCGATCACCTTGGTGCCGGCGAGGCGGTCGCCCCAGCGGCGACCCTCCGGGTCGTTGAGCACCAGGACGATCTCCACGATGCCGACGACGGCGCCGGCCAGGGCCACGAGCGGGAACAGGATCCAGCCGAGGATGGGGATGAACAGCAGCACGCGCGAAAGCGACGCGAACACCAGGGGCCAGTTGCGCTGCGCGGAGCGCTGCAGCGTCATGGTCGACCCGTCGATCACGACCGGGCGCAGCTTCATGACGCGCTTGCCGATCGAGCGCGTGTCCATGAACTCGTAATCGAGGCCGTCACGCACCAGGATGTAGCCCGCGCCGAGCAGCCAGCCGATCCAGGGGATGTAGGTCAGAACCCCGGCGATGACGCCGTCGATGAGCGCGGCGAGCGCGCGTTTGCCGATGTCGGCCTTCTGGGCGGCCGTCGTGGCGGCGCCGGCCGTCGGCTCGGGTGTCGGCACCGGGCGCTCCGGTTCGGGCGCGGGGTTGGGTGTCGGATCGCTCATGCAACGCTCCCCTCCCTGGGTGGCTGCCGTGGCCGCTGCCCGGCCGGCACCGCAAGCATGGTGTTTGCGCCAGTGTAGACCAGCCGACCGCTTCTGCATAGGGAAGCCCGCTCGGGGCGGGCGTCCCTCGGCCCCCGCGGGCGCCCGCGGTATGGTGGGTCGCAGGAGGACCCCCGGCGCGCCGGCGCCCCGCGCCGGCCGGAAATGGCCGGGGGGCGCGACCATGGCTCAGACGCACGCGTTCTACGTCGTCCCCACCGGCCCGGGCGTGGGCCTCACCTCGGTCTGTCTGGGGCTGGTGCGGGCGCTCGACCGCGAGGGGCTGCGGGTCGGCTTCTACAAGCCGATCCGGCAACCGGGTCCCGACAGCGGCCCCGAGCGCTCCACACACTTCGTACGCCGGACCACCACCCTGGAACCCCTCGAGCCGATGCCGTTCCATGAGGCCGAGGCCATGCTCACGGCCGGCAAGCGGCCCGAGCTGTTGCAGCGGGTGGTCGGTGGCTACCAGACCTCCGCCGCCGGCACCGACGTGGTGATCATCGAGGGGCTGGTGGCCACGGCCGACCAGCCGGGGTTGGACACGCTCAACGCCGAGATCGCGCAGGCCCTCGACGCCGAGGTGCTGCTGGTGAGCGCCGTGGGGAGGGCCACGCTGTCGGAGTTCAACGACAGGCTCGACCTGACGGCGGCCCAGTACGGCGGGGTCGGTGACCCCAAGGTGCTCGGCGTGCTGGTGAACAAGCTCAACGCCCCCCAGCAGGAGGTCGTGGCCAGCACCCGGACGCAGCTCCGTCCGCCGGCCACCGTGCTCACGCCGGAGCGCATCCTCGAGGCGTGCGAGGTCTTCAGCGAAGATGCCTTCCGGCTGTTCGGGGCGGTGCCCTGGCAGCAGAGCATGGTGTCCCCCCGGACACTCGACGTGGTGCAGCACCTCGGCGCCCGCACGCTGTACCCCGGTGACATCGGGCGCCGGCGGGTCGTCGACGTCTCGATGGTGGCCCGCACCGTGGCCAACATGACCCACCGACTGCGCCCCGACGCGCTGCTCATCACGCCCGGCGATCGCGACGACGTCATCCTGGCCGTGTGCATGGCCGCCCTCAACGGCGTCCCGCTGGCGGGCCTGGTCCTGACGGGGGGCATCGAGCCCCACCCACGCATCCTCAAGCTGTGCGAGAAGGCGGTCGCCACCGGCCTGCCGGTGCTGATCGTGGACAGCGACTCCTACGTCACGGCCGCGCGCGCCGCCGCCATGAACATGGAGGTGCCCATCGACGACCAGGAGCGCATCGAGGGCGTGATGGACACCGTCGCGAGCTACATCGACACCGAGCCGCTGCGCGCGCGCATCGCCACGGACCGGGAACCGCGCCTGTCGCCCCCGGCCTTCCTCTACCGGTTGGTCGAGCGGGCGCGGGAGGGCAACCGTCGCATCGTGCTGCCAGAGGGGGAGGAACCCCGGACGGTGCGGGCCGCGGCGGCCTGCGCGGAGCGCGGCATCGCGCGCTGCGTGCTGGTCGGCGATCCGTCGGAGGTCAGGCGCGTGGCCGAGACGCAGGGCGTCAGTCTGGGCGATGGGGTGGAGGTGCTCGAGCCCACCGAGGGTCTGCGGGAGGGCTACGTCGAGGCGATGGTGGCCCTCCGCCGCCACAAGGGGCTCACGGCCGACGGCGCCCGCGAGCAGCTGAGGGACAACGTGGTGCTCGGCACCATGATGCTGGCGCGCGGGGAGGTCGACGGCCTGGTCTCCGGCGCCGTGCACACCACGGCCAACACGGTGAGGCCCGCACTGCAGCTCATCAAGACCCGCGAGGACGCGCGGCTGGTGTCCTCGATCTTCTTCATGTGCCTCCCCGAGCAAGTGCTGATCTACGGTGACTGCGCGGTGAATCCCGACCCGACGGCCGAGGAGCTGGCCGACATCGCGGTCCAGTCCGCACAGTCGGCCGAGGCCTTCGGCATCGCGCCGCGGGTGGCGATGATCAGCTACTCCACCGGCGCCTCGGGGACCGGTAGCGAGGTCGAGAAGGTGCGCCGGGCCACCGAGCTGGCTCGCGACCGCCTTCCCGGTGTGCTCATCGACGGGCCTCTGCAGTACGACGCGGCCATCAACAGCAGCGTGGCCCACTCGAAGGCGCCGGACAGCCCCGTGGCGGGGCGCGCCACGGTGCTCATCTTCCCGGACCTCAACACCGGCAACGCGACCTACAAGGCGGTCCAGCGCAGCGCCAACGTGGTGTCGATCGGACCCATGCTGCAGGGCCTGCGCAGGCCCGTGAACGACCTCTCCCGCGGGGCCCTGGTGGACGACATCGTCTACACCATCGCCCTCACGGCCATCCAGTCCGAGCAGGTGGCGCGTTTCGAGCGCGCCGCCCTGGCCCGCACGGGGGTGGCCCCGGGGAGCTGAGCGGCGTGCGCCGCGCGCGATTTTCCGGGGGGCGGTCGTCAGAAGCGGTCGATGACCGACACGCCGAGCTGCGAGAAGGTGCCCATGGCGGCCAGCTCCTCCCCGGCCTCGGCCAGGGGGAGGTGCCGCCCGATCAGCCGCCCCACGTCGAGGTGCCGCCCCGCCACGAAGGCCAGCAGGTCGGGGTAGCGGCTCGCGGCCATGCCGTGCACGCCCAGCACCGCGAGCTCGCGTTTGATCACCTCGAACATCGGCATGGGGGGTGCGGCGTCGTCGCCCAGCAGCAGCCCCACCTGGACGTGGCGCCCGCGCCGGCGCAGGGCGCGCACGCCCTGTGCGGCGGTGGCCGGGGCACCGACCGCGTCGAGCGTCACGTGCGCCCCGCCGTCGGTGAGCTCGCGCACCGCCTGTGCGGCATCCGGCACGTCCGCGGGCACCGTCTGGTCCGCGCCCATGCGGCGGGCGACCTCGAGCTTGCGGGGGTCGGTGTCCACCGCCACGACGCGCGCGCCCAGCGCCGCCCCGATGAGGATCGCCGAGAGACCCACCCCGCCGCAGCCGAACACCGCCAGGGTCTCGCCGGCGGCGAGCCGCGCCTTGTCGACCAGCGCCGCGAACGAGGTCATGAAGCGGCAACCCAGGCTGGCGGCCTCGACGAATCCGAGGCCCTCGGGGAGCGTGACGAGGTTGACGTCGGCGTGCGGGACGAATACGTGCGTGGCGAACGAGCCCGGGCCGTCGAAGCCCGGCTGGTACTCGTGGTGACACAGGTTCTGGTGTCCGGCACGGCACTCGCTGCATCGCCCGCAACCGCAGCAGAACGGTGCGGTGACCGCCTCGCCGAGCCGCGCGCGGCGCACCTCCGGCCCTAGCGCGACCACCACCCCGGCAAACTCGTGCCCGGGCACGTGCGGGGGCTCCACCGAGGCGTCGTGCCCCATCCAGGCGTGCCAGTCGCTGCGGCACACGCCGCTGGCGCGCACCTCTACGACGGCGCCGTCGGGCCCCGGGTCCGGGTCCGGCAGGGTGAGGACCCGCAGGGGGCCGCGGTAGGCGTCGTACTGGGCGGCCCTCACGGCCGCGTCCTCTCACATGGGAAGGCGGGCATGGCGCCAGCCTACCGTGGGCGAGGCTCCGACCGGTGCCCCGCCTGGCGCGCGCGGGCCGCCCCTCTGGGGCCGCGGTCGGCGCGGGCAGGCCGTATACTGTCGGCGCCATGCAGGTTTCCGACACCACCCTCGCGAAGCTCTCCTTCGACCGCGTGCGCGCGGCGCTGGCCGAGCGTGCGGCCACGCGCCTCGGCGCCGAGCGTGCCCTGGCGGTCGGGCCGGGGCTCCCCGCCGAGGAGGTCGTGGAGGCCCTCGACCGGGTCGAGGAGGTCGTCGAGGGCGGCGACCTGTCGCTGGGCGGGATCGAGGACATCCGGCCGCTGCTGCGCCGCATCCGGGACGGCGCGCTGCTGGAGGGGCCCGAGCTGCTGAGCGTCGCCTACACGCTGGACGGGGCCTCGACGCTGCGGCGCGCGATCCATGCGGGGGGGCGCCCGGCCCTGGAGCTTCTCGCCGCCCGCATCGGTAGCTTCGACGGCGTGCTGCGCGAGGTGCGCGAGCAGCTGGACAACGATGGCAACGTGCGCGACGACGCCACGCCCAAGCTGGCGGACATCCGGCGTCGGCTCAATCCGCTGCGCGGCCGCATCCGGGATCGGCTGACGCGCCTCCTGGAGTCGCACGCAGACGCGGTACAGGACCCGATCATCACCCTGCGCCGCGACCGCTACGTCATCCCGGTGCGCGCGAACCTGCAGGCGCAGGTGCCGGGCATCGCGTTGGACCGCAGCGACTCGGGGGCGACGGTGTTCATCGAGCCGGCCGCCGTGGTGCCGCTGAACAACGAGCTGGCGTTGCTGGAGTTCGAGGACCGCGACGAGGTGCGCCGCATCCTGCTGGCGCTGGGGCAGAGGCTCGCCGGCGCGCCCGGCGTCGACGATACGCTCGAGGTGGTGGCCATCCTCGACGTGGTCAACGCCAGCGCCCGCCTGGCGCGGGATTGGCGGCTGGCGCGCCCCGCGTTCGATCCCGAGGGGAAGGTGCGGCTCGAGCGCGCGCGCCACCCGCTCATCGAAGGTTGCGTCCCCAACACCGTGGTCCTCGACGGGAACCAGAGGCTGGTCGTGGTGACGGGTCCCAACGCCGGGGGCAAGACCGTGCTGCTCAAGACCCTGGGGTTGGCCGCCGTGATGGCCACCAGCGGCCTGTTCGTGGCGGCCGCCGACGTTCCCGACGGTGTCCGCGGACCGCTGCTCCCCTGGGTGGATGCTCTGCTCAGCGACATCGGGGACGAGCAGAGCATCGAGGCGAGCCTGAGCACCTACGCCGGACACCTGCGCAACCTGCGCGCCATCGCCGAGCGCGCCGACGACCGCACCCTGGTGCTCATCGACGAGCTCGGCAGCGGGACCGATCCCGACGAGGGCGCCGCGCTCTCCCAGGCGATCTTGGAGGCGGTGCTGGCGCGCGGCGCCCGCGGGCTCATCACCACCCACCTGGCGCCGCTCAAGGTCTTCGCCTCCGAGACCGAGGGGATCCGCAACGCCTCGATGAGCTTCGATGTGGACAGCCTGGCGCCGAGCTACCACCTGGTGGTGGGTCAACCCGGCCGCTCCTACGCCCTTGCGATCGCCGAGCGCCTGGGGTTGGACGAAGGGTTGCTGGGGCGCGCCGCGCAGTTGCTGGGGCCGGCGGGGGAGCGTCTCGAGGCGCTGCTCGAGACCCTCGAGCGCCAGCGCGGGGAGCTGGAGGAGGAGCTGACCTCGGCGCGTCAGGCGCGCGACGAGGCGCGCGGCGAGGCCGAGCTGTTGCGCGGCGAGATCGAGCGGCTCCGCCGTCGCGAGGAGGAGCTGCTGGCCGAGGCCGCGGAGCGTGCGGACAGCATGCTACAGGAGACGCTGCAGCAGGCCGTCAGGCTCAGGCGCACGGCCACGCACGAGCCGGAGCAGCGCTCGCGGGCGCTGGAGGAGATCCAGCAACTGCGGCGCGACGCGCGGCGCACGGCGACGCGCGGCGAGGCGCCGGCCGCGTCGCCCGGCCTACGCCCCGGCGACCCCGTGCTGGTGGCCAGCTACAACGCTGAGGGCCCCATCCTCGAGGACCGTGGGGACGCCCTGCTGGTGCAGCTCGGGCTGCTCAAGGTGGAGGTGCCGAGGCGCGACGTGACGCCCGTGGGCCCCCGACCGACCGCACCCGAGCACGGCGGGTCGCGGGGGGCGGGCGCCGCGGCACCCGGGCCGCGTTTCGATGCCGAGCTCAACATCCGTGGCGAGCGGGTCGAGGCGGGCCTGGAGAAGGTGCGCGATTTCGTGCGAGAGGCCCACGCCCTCAAGGTGGAGAGCGTGCGCATCCTGCACGGCAAGGGGACCGGTGCGCTGCGGGACGCCGTGCGCAGCTACCTGCGGGGCGAGCGCATGGTGGAGCGCTTCGAGGACGCCGTGCCGTACGAGGGAGGGCACGGGGTCACGGTCGCCTACCTGCGCCCGTAGCTCGAGCGGCGCGGGGTCCGCGGGTGCGGGGCGCGCACGTCGGCCGCCGACCTGGGCCGGCCGCGTGCGATACTCGGCGCATGCGGCCGGTCATCGCCTTCGATCTCGACGGAACCCTGGTGGACTCGCTGCCGGACATCCTGCGCAGCTTCCTGCACGCTTTCGACGCCCGCGGGCTGGCGCGCCCGGAGGCGGCTGCGGTGCGGGCCACCGTGGGGCAGCCGCTGGAGGACATGTACGCCGCGTTCGCCCCCGCGGCCCAGGTGGGGGCGCTGTGCGAGGCCTACCGCGCGCACTACCCGAAGCACTTCACCGATGCCAGCGCCCCGTTCCCGGGGGTCCCCGAGCTTCTCGACGACCTCGGGCGGCGCGGGTTCCTGCGGGTGGTGGCCACCACCAAGCGCAGCGCCATGGCGCGGGCCTTCGTGGAGGCCATGGGCCTCGCGGGTCGCATCGACCACGTGCAGGGCACCGACGGGTTTCCGCACAAGCCGGCGCCGGACGTCATCCTGCGGGCGCTGGCGGCGGTGTCTGGTGACGGCGTATGGATGGTGGGGGACACCGTGGGGGACGTGCTGGCGGGCAGGGCCGCGGGCCTGCGCACCTACGCGGTCAGCTGGGGCACCCACCCGGCGGAGCGGTTGCGGGAGGCACGGCCGGACGCGCTCGAGCCGGACCTGACGCGCCTGCCCTCGCTGCTGTAGGGCGGCGCGCCGGCGCGCCGCGCCCCGTGGGCGCCCGCTTCACATGCCGCCCCCGCGCGAGCCGGTAGCATGCGGCATGGACGGCACGGAGAAGCAATACGTCATCGATGCGCTGGCCGAGGACTCCTGGCGCATGTTCCGCATCATGGGGGAGTTCGTGCAGGGGTTCGAGGAGATGGCCGACGTCGGCAAGGCCGTCACCATCTTCGGCTCGGCGCGCATGACCGAGGACAGCGACACCTACCGCAAGGCGGTGGTGCTCGCGGGGGACCTGGCACGGGCGGGATACGCCATCATCACGGGCGGCGGCCCGGGCATCATGGAGGCGGGCAACCGCGGAGCCAAAGAGGCGGCGGGGCGCAGCATCGGCCTCAACGTCGACCTGCCCCACGAGCAGGCGCCCAACGGCTTCCAGACGGACAGCCTGAAGTTCAAGTACTTCTTCGTGCGCAAGGTGATGCTGGTGAAGTACTCCACCGCCTTCGTGGTGTTCCCCGGTGGATTCGGCACCATCGACGAGCTGTTCGAGGCGCTGACCCTGATCCAGACGCGCAAGCTCAAACCCTTCCCGGTCTACCTGATCGGCGTGGAGTACTGGCGCGGCCTGTTGCAGTGGTTGCAGGGCACGCTATTGCGCGCGGGCACCATCTCGGAGCGCGACCTGCACCTGTTCAAGGTCGTGGACGACATCAGCACGATCGCCGGCGAGATCGACGACTACTACCGCAGTGAGCACCACGGGGGCTTCAACCTGCCCTGGTGAGGTCGCGCCTATGGCGGCCGCTCCGCGGGGGACGGCGGGGCCCGGAACCTCCGGGCCCGTGTCGTGCGTGGTGCGTCGCGCGCCTGACGTCTGGCGTCTGCCGTGGTGGTGGCACGGCGCCGCCTGCTCCCGCCCCGCCGCGCGTGTCCGCTAAATAAACATGGCCCTGCGGACATCATTAGACTTGACATGAATACGCTCAGGTTTCTATACTGTGAAGTGTAAGGGCGCGCCCTCGGGCCGCCCCGTCAAGGCAGACCCTACGAGGAGGTTCTCATGGCACTGGTTCGTTCCACCCGCACGCTCCCGGTCCGACGCTGGGCGCTCGACCCCTTCGAGGAGTTCGACCGCTTCTTCAGCGAGGCCGGTAACCCGATGGTCTCGCGCGGCGAGGCGATGTACTACCCGATGGACCTGTACGAGACCGACGAGGACCTGGTGCTCGAGTTGGCGGTCCCCGGGCTGCGCTCCGAGGACATCGAGGTGAGCATCGAGGGGCGGCAGCTCAGCATCCGGGCCACGCTGCCCGAGGTCGGCAACGGCGGCGGCCGGCGCTACTGGATGCAGGGCATCCCGCGCGGCGAGATGAGCCGCACGGTGCGCCTCCCGGCCAGCGTCGACGTCGAAGCCATCCGGGCCGGCGTCGAGCAGGGGCTGCTCACGCTGACGATGCCCAAACAGGCCGCGGCCAAGGTCCGCAAGATCGCCATCGACGCGCACTGAGCGCGCATACCGGGGCCCCACGGAGGCACGTCCCTCCGTGGGGCCCCGGCCTCAATCGTGGTACGGAGGTAGCGCCGCCTGCCCCCAGACCTGGGCCGCGGCCTGGTAGAGGGCGTCGCCCTGAAATTGCTGGCCCAGGTACTGGTCACCGTTCCACACCTCGACGTGCGGATGCGGATCATCCCGGGTCCCGCGCGCGGCCTCCTCGGTGCCGGAGTTGCCGGTGGCGCCGATGACCTGCCCCTGGCGCACCCGGGCTCCCTCCACAACGCCGTCGGCGACCGCCGAGAGATGCGCGTAACGCGACACGAACCCCCCCGGGTGACGGATCCAGACCTGTCGACCGCGGAGCTTGTCCAGCACGTCCGGGGGCGTGTCCAGGGCCGCCTTCGCCTGTTCGATGACCGCCTGGTACTGCTCCAGCGTCATCTCCTGGTAGTCGGTGTCCGCCCGGATGACGGTCCCCTGCGCCACCGACAGGACGGGAGTGCCGTACTCGATGGCTACGCTCACCGTGCCACTGAAGAAGTCGAAGCCTTCGTGGACGCCGTTGCGGTAGCTGCGTGGGGCCCCGGGGAGATGGTGCTGGCGCGAGCTCACGGTCGCGCCCTCGACGGGCATCACGTAGCCGCTCGGCCAACCCCGCAGGAACGGGCCCGGGGCGAGCTCGGCGAGCCGCGCGTAGATGCCGGAGTTGCGCACGGAGCTGTTGCCGTCGGCGTAGTCCAGCGCGTTGCGCCCGTCGGCGTCGCGCAGCGTGGGATCGGCACCTGCGTTCATGAGCCACAGCACGGAGGCCGACGTGCCGTCGCCGGCCGCAAGCATCAGGGCCGTGACCCCGCTGGGCGCCTGCCGGTCGATCTCCGCCCCGGCGTCGAGGAGCCGGGCCAGCACGTCGTCGGTCGATCCCAGCGAGGCCGCGAGCATCAGGGGCGTGAGGCCGGCGTCGTCCAGGGCGTGCACGTCGGCACCCTGGTCGATGGCGGCGTCCACCGCCGCGGGATCGCCGGCGCGCACGGCCGCCGCGAGGTCGGGTGCCGGCGGCGTGCCGCGGGCGCCCCCGCCCCCGAATCCGAGGACACCGAACTGCCACAGGGCGACGAGGGCGATCGCCACCACCAACACGGCTGCTACCAGGGCACGCATGGGGCCATGCTAACGCGGCCCGTGCCCCGGGTCCGGGGTCCACTTCGCATCCGCGCGGCAAGGTCGCGGCGGCGCCGCCCGGCAGCGTATGGTGTGGCGGCATGTGGCGCTCGTGGTGGGGTGAACTGAGGATCCTGGGTGCTCTGGCCGTCCCGTTGGTGCTGACGCAGCTCGCCCAGAACGGGATGAGCTTCATCGACACGCTGATGGTGGGTCGGCTGGGGGCCGACGCCCTGGCGGGCATCGCGCTGGGCAGCACCGTGTTCATGTTCGTCTTCATCCTGCTGATGGCCGTGTTGCTGGCGGTCGGTCCCCTGGTGGCCCAGGCGCACGGCGCCCGTGACCGCGAGGGCGCCGCCCGGGCCGCGCGCCAGGGGCTGTGGCTCGCGCTCGGCCTCAGCGTTCCCGGCGTGGTCGTGTGCCTGCGCGCGGAGGGGTTGTTGCTGTGGACCGGCCAGGACCCGGCCACGGCCGCGGCCAGCGGGCGCTACCTGGCGGCCATGGCCTACGGACTGCCGTCGGCGCTCGTGTTCACCGCCCTGCGCGGCTTCCTCGAGGGGCAGGGGGATACGCGCCCCATCCTGGCGGTGGCCGTGTTCGGCGTGAGCCTCAACATCGTGGCGAACCAGGCGTTGATGTTCGGGCGCTGGGGCCTGCCCGCCCTGGGGCTGGTGGGCACCGGGTACGCCACCAGCCTGGTCTACGTGGCCATGGCCGCGCTGGCGGGCCTCTACGTGGCGTGGCGCTACCCGCGGCACCGCGTGTTCAGGGGCATGCGGCGGCCGGACCCCGCCATGCTGGGGGAGCTGCTGCGGGTGGGTTGGCCCATCAGCCTGACGCTGGGTTTCGAGGCCGGCCTGTTCTCCCTGACGGCGCTGTTGATGGGGCGCTTCGGCGACGCCGCGCTGGCCGGGCACCAGGTCGCCCTGCAGAGCGCCTCCACCACGTTCATGGTGCCGCTGGGCATCAGCATCGCCACCGGCGTCCGCGTCGGCCAGGCGGTGGGGAGGCGCGAGCGGGCCGGTGTAGCGCGGGCCGGAGGCGTCGGCATGGCGCTGAGCGGGGCGTTCATGCTCCTCGCCGCAGCCCTGTTCTGGCTCGCGCCCACGCTCGTCATCGGCCTCTACCTGCCGGTGCACGACCCGGCCAACGCGGAGGTGGTCCGCTTCGCCCGGCGCTTCCTCGCCGTCGCCGGCCTGTTCCAGGTCTTCGACGGACTGCAGGTGGCGGCGTCCGGCGCGTTGCGTGGGCTCAAGGACACGCGCGTGCCGATGGTCCTCACCCTGGTTGCCTACTGGGTGGTGGGCGTCCCCGTGGCCGTGCTGTTGGCCTTCCGGCTCGGGGTGGGGCCGACCGGGCTCTGGTTCGGCATGGTGGCCGGGCTCGGCAGCGCGGCGGCGCTGCTGCTCAACCGTTTCCTCGGCTTCGTCCGTGGCGGCCGGGGGCTGCCCGCAGCGCGGGCCGAGCCGCTACGGTAGACTGTGCAGCCGGAGGCCCTCGTGCATACCCTGTTCGCCATCGCTCGCAACAGTGTCGCGGTCGTCGCTCTGCTCGGGACGCTGGCGCTCACCTTCGTGGTGGTGGCCAAGTGGCTCGCGGACAACTCGGAGGAGCCCGGCGCCCACTGATCGACCCAGCCAGGCCCGCCCGGCCGGTGTGTGGGCCCGCAGGCTCGGCCTCGCCGGGTACCTGGGTGCGCCCCGCCTGAGCCCGGCGCGCGCGGCCGCCACGCTGCGTGCGGCCTACCTGGCCATGTTCGTGGCGCAGGCGGCGGTGGCGGCGGTGATCGCGCTGCTGGCCCGTTGGCTCAGCGGCCTCGCCGCGAGCCCGAACGCGCTCCTGGGCTGGGTCCTGGTGGCGCTGGCGCTCGCCGAACTGCCTTTCGGGGCGGGGCTGGCGGCCCTGGCGCAGCGCCGACCCGGGCGCCAGGCGGCGCTCTCGGGCGCCCTGTTGATGGCGGTGGTGCTGTCTACCCCGGCATGGTTCCTGGCCCTGGCGCTGGCCACCGGCCAGCGCGGGTTGCCGCTCGCCGCCCTGTTCGGCGTGCTGGCGTTGGCGTACGGCCTGGGGGCGCTGTTGGTCGGGCGCCTGGGACGCAATGCTGCGGCCGAGGTGCGGCCGGAGCAGGGCACCGCCGCCTAACCCGGCGGCCCGGCCGCAGGGGCGGTGCCGCCGGTCCGCCGGTACGCGTTACACTTCTCACCATGCGACTGCTCCAGCTCTTCTGGTCCTTCGCCAAGGTCGGCCTGTTCGGTTTCGGTGGCGGGCCGTCGATGATCCCGCTGATCCAGGAAGAGGTGGTCGAGGTCCAGCACTGGCTCACGCGGGACGAGTTTCTCGACGCCTTCGCGTTCGGGAGCGCGCTGCCGGGCCCCATCGCCACGAAGATGGCCGGGTATGTCGGCTACAAGGTGGCCGGCATTCCGGGAGCCACGGTGGGACTCGTCGGGGTGGCGGTGCCGACGATCATCGCCATGATCGCGCTGGGAACGGTCTACCTGCGCTATCGCGACAACCCCGTGTTCGAGCACTTCCTCAAGGGCGTCCGCCCGGTCGTCATCGCCCTGCTGGCGCTGGTGGTGTGGGAGTTCGCGCCCCGCGCGCTGGGCCTGCCGCCCCAGTGGGTGCGCAACTGGGCGCTGTGGTTGCTGGCCGGGGCGGCGTTCTTGCTCGCCCTGCGCTTCAACGTGCACCCGGCGCTGCTGATCGTGGGCGGGGGGCTGTTGGGCATCCTCGTGCTCCGCTGAGCTTCACGGGGTGGCGCACGGGCCGCGCCGCGCGGCCCACGTGCCCGCCGCCGCCCGGCGTGTACACTGCCAACGCGGTGCGCCCGGCCCCCGGAACCGCGGGGGCGGCGCGCGCCAGGGAAGGAGCCACCATGGCTACCGCCAAGACCGGCGACAGCGTGCAGGTGCACTACACCGGCCGGCTGGAGGACGGCACCGTCTTCGATTCCTCGCGCGAGCGTGAGCCGCTCGCGTTCACGCTGGGAACCGGACAGGTCATCACCGGCTTCGATGAGGCCGTGGACGGCATGCGGGTCGGAGAGTCCCGCGAGACGCGCATCGACGTCGGCGACGCCTACGGGCCGCGTCGCGACGACCTGGTGCTGGACATGCCGGCCGAACAGATCCCAGACGGGATGGAGCTGGAGGTCGGCATGCGGCTCGAGCTCCGTCAGCCGGACGGCAAGGCCGTGCCGGTGACGGTGGCCGAGGTCGCCGACGAGAGCGTCAAGCTCGACGCCAACCACCCGCTGGCCGGGGAGCCGCTGACGTTCGAGCTCGAGCTCGTCGCGATCGACGACTGAGCACGGGGCGGGGGTGTCCTTCGCGACCGAGCGCATCCGTGCCATCGAGGCCGCCGCCGCGGACGCCCTGCCTTGCAGGGAGCGCGTCGACGACGACGGCTGGCGCCTGCGTTTCAACGACGGCCTGACCCGCCGCTGCAACTCGGTATTGGCTGAGGCGGCCGGCGCGGATGCGTTGGAGGCCAAGATCGAGCGGGCCGAGGCCTTCTACGGTGCCCGCGAGGCCCTCACGCGCTTCCAGCTCACCGCCGCGTCCCTCCCGCGCGGGCTCGAGGCGACGCTAGAGGCGCGCGGGTACCGCGTGCAGGCGGGTGCCTCTGTCCAGACTGCCGGGCTATCGGCGCTGGCGCGGGGGGACGGCGACTGCCACACCACGGTCGCGGCCGCCCCCGATGAGGCCTGGCTCGATGCCCACCGACGTGGCAGCGGCGAGGAGGAGGAGGTCCGCGGTCTGCGCGCCGCGACGCTGCGCCGGGTGCCCGCTCCTCTGGCCTTCGTGTCGCTCCGGCGTGACGGCGTGACGGTGGCGGTGGGGCTGGGCGTGGCCCGCGGCGCGTGGCTCGGCGTGTTCAACATGGCTACCGTGCCCGAGGCGCGGCGGTGCGGTGCGGCGAGCGCCGTGCTCCGCGCCGCGTGCGTCTGGGGGGTGTCGCAGGGTGCGCGATGCGCCTTCCTCCAGGTCCACCCCGGAAACGCTCCCGCGCTGGCGCTGTACCGGTCGTTGGGATTCGGGCCGCACCACGACTACCACTACTGGGAGGCACGCAGGGGCCACGCCGGGGGCTGAGTCGGCGCGCGCCCCGTGCGCCTCAGTACCGCACCACCGCGCGGCGTGCGTCCTGCAGCACGTGGGACATGTCCAACGCCTTGGCGGTGCCGAGCACCACGCAGTCCTCCGGCGTGTCGGCGACGCCCACCGGGATGCTCGTGACGCGACGCAGGAAGGCGTCGAGGTCGCGAAGCTTGGCACCGCCGCCGGTCATCACGATGCCGCGCTCGATGACGTCGGACACGAGCTCCGGTGGCGCCTGCTCGAGCACCTTGCGCACACCCGCGGCGATCTTGTCGAGCGACCCCTGCAGGGACGCCACCACGTCGCCCGTGGAGACCGACACGGTCTTCGGCATGCCGTCGATAAGGTCGCGCCCGCGCACGTCCATGGTGCGCTCCTCACCGTCGCCGCCGATCATGGCGGCGCCCACCGTGCGCTTGATCTCCTCGGCGGTGCGGTCCCCGATGAGCAGGTTGTGCTGCGCCTTGATGTGGGCCATGAGGTCCCGGTCGAAGGTATTGCCCGCGATCCTCAGGCTCTCGGACACCACGATGCCACCCATGCTGATGATGGCGATGTCCGTGGTACCCCCGCCGATGTCGATGACCATCGAGCCGACCGGGTCGGCGATGTTGATGCCCGCGCCGATGGCGCCGGCGACGGGCTCCTCGATGAGGAATGCGCGCCTGGCGCCGATCTCGTTCACGGCCTGCAGCACGGCGCGCTTCTCTACCTCGGTGATGCCGCTGGGGATGCACACCATGATGTTGGGGCGCAGGAAGCGGGAGGGGCCCGTGAGCACCTTGGAGATGAACGCCTTGAGCATCTTCTCGGTGAGCGTGTAGTCCGCGATGACGCCGTCGGCCATCGGCCTGACGGCGGTGATGTTGCCGGGCGTTCGTCCGAGCATGCGGTACGCTTCCTGCCCGACGGCCTTGACCTCGGTGGTGCCCTTCACGACCGCGATCACCGCGGGTTCCCGCAACTGCACGCCCTTGCCCTTGACGTGGATGCGGACGTTGGTGGTGCCCAGATCTACCCCGATCATGGCGCTACGCTAACAGGTCTGGGCTTGCGTCGTGTGTGGCCGGGGCCCACGGCGCGTCCGGTAGCATGGGGCGGGAAGGAGCGTGCGATGAAGGCGATCGTCAGCGACGACGGCGACACCCTCGCGTGGCGCGAGGTGCCCGAGCCGCGGCTACGGCCCGGCGAGGTGCTGGTGGACGTGCACGCCACCGCACTCAATCGCGCCGATCTGGCGCAGCGTGCCGGCCACTACCCTCCCCCTCCGGGCGAGAGCGAGATCCTGGGTCTCGAGGCGGCCGGCGTGGTCGCCGAGGTGCCCGCGGGGGTGCGTGGCGTCCACCGCGGCGACCGGGTGTGCGCCCTGCTGGCGGGCGGCGGGTACGCCGAGCGGATTGCGGTGCCCGCCATGATGCTCATGCCGGTGCCTGAAGGGTGGAGCCTGGTGCAGGCCGCGGCGCTGCCCGAGGCGGCCCTGACGTCGTTCCTCAACCTCTTCCTGGAGGCCGACCTGCGACCCGGGGAGCGCGTGCTGGTGCACGGCGGGGCCAGCGGCGTCGGCACCGCGGCGATCGCCCAGGCGCGCCTCGCGGGCGCCACGGTGTTCGCCACCGCGGGCAGCGAGGAGAAGGTGGCGGCGTGCCACGCCCTCGGGGCGGATCTGGCCATCGACTACCGCCGCGAGGACTTCGCCGACCGCATCCGGGCCCACCCCGCGGGCGGTGAGGTGGACGTGATCCTGGACATGGTCGGGGAGCCGTACTTCGAGCGGAACATGGACCTGCTCGCCGTGGGTGGGCGGATGGTGTTCATCGCCACGATGGGCGGTCGCCACGCGACGCTCGACATCCGCCGGTTGATGGCGCGGCGTGCGACCCTCAAGGGCTCCACGTTGCGGGCGCGGCCGCAGGAGGAGAAGATCCGCATCCGGGAGGCGTTCCTGGAGCGCTTCGGCCAGGCACTGGCCGAGGGACGCCTGGCGCCGACGGTCTTCGCGGTGCTGCCCATCGCGGAGGCCGAGCGCGCCCACGCGCTGATGCGGGCCAACGAGAACATCGGCAAGATCGTTCTACAGGTGCGCGAGGGCGCCGAGCGCTCCGTGTGAGGCACGGACCGCGGCCGAGGCATCGGGCCAGCTCGGGGGCCGGCCGGGGGGGCGCTGCTTGCCCGGTCCGCGGGCCCCCAGGCCGGCATCCGACGGCGTCAAGGGGCCTCGAGTGGAGAACCTCGGACGGAAGACCTCGAATGGAACAAGAGAAGAACCTTGAGAGTGCCTTCGCCGGGGGGGCAGCGGGGTGCGAAGAGACCCTCAAAGTTCCCCCGTAGGATAGCAGAAGGCGCGGGGGTCATTGCGCGCTGGCGTACGATTGCCTAGCGACGCCCGGCAGGAATCTGCGGCTCAACCGCGCGCAAGGATGGCTGTTCCGTGCGGAATGTTCCTCCCGGCGGCGTCAACATGTCGAAATGCGGGCGACCGGGGCGTGGCGAGTCCCGATCGCCCGCCGGAGGCGCCGTATACTGTGCGCGCATGGACGCCCCGCCATTTACGGCGCTCGCCGACGTCTACGACCTCATCATGGCCGATGTGGAGTACGACGACTGGGCGGCGTTCATCCTCGACACGATCCAGCGCCGGGGTTGGCGGGGAGGCGAGGCGCTGGACCTCGGCTGCGGCACCGGCAACGCCACGGCGCCCATGGTCCAGCGCGGCCTGCGCGTCACCGGGGTGGACGCCTCCGAGGACATGCTGCGCGTGGCGCGGCGCAAGCTCCAGTCCTCGCACTTCGTGTGCCAGCGCTTCCAGCGCCTCACCCTGGCACGGCGCTTCGCCCTCGTGTTCTCCGTCTTCGATGCCTTGAACAACCTGCTGGCCGAACGCGACTTCCGCAGCGCGCTGCGGCGCGTGTACGAGCACCTCGAGCCCGGCGGCTTCTTCGTCTTCGACATCAACACCACCGTGGGGCTCCGCGATCTGTGGGACGGCGGGCGCGTCGAGGGGTGGGCCGACGAGGTGTACTACCTTTGGACCCACCGCTTCGACGAGGCGACCGGCCTGGCGCAGGTCGAGGCGTACTGCGAGACCGAGCAGGGCTCCTTCACGGAGGTCCACTTCGAGCGCCCCTACGACCCCCCGCTGCTCCACGACTGGCTGGAGGCCGCCGGCTTCGTGGACATCGAGGCGCTCGCCTACCCGGGCGGCGGCGCGGCTTCGCCGGACGCGGCGCGCGTGTGGATGGTCGCCCGACGACCGGGCTGAGCGCGCGGTCGGCCGCTCCTCCGGCGCCGGGCGCTCACTCCAGGCCGGCCTGCTCCCGCACGATGCGAGCGATGTTGGACACGTCCTCGTCGCCGAAGCCGCGCCGCAGCAGGCTGGTCTCGATCTGCTCGACGTAGGCGGTCACGGGCACCGACACGCCCAACTCGCGTGCGGCGTCGAGTGCGATGCCGAGGTCCTTGCGGTGGAGGCGGGTCCGGAAGCCCAACGGGTAGTCGCCACGGATCATGTTGCCCGCGCGGTTGGTGAGCACCCAGGAACCCGCGGCACCGCCGGAGACGGCCTCGTGGGCGGCCATGATGTCGATGCCGGCGGCGAGGCCGAGGGCGATCCCCTCCGCCACGGCGGCGTAGGTGCCCGCGATGATGACCTGATTGATGGCCTTGGTGACCTGACCGCTCCCGACCGGGCCGACGTGCGTGATGGTCCTGCCCAGCACCTCGAGCACGGGGCGCGCCCGCTCCAGGGCCAACGGGTCGCCGCCCACCATGATCGACAGCGCGCCGTTGGCGGCTCCCTCGCTGCCACCGGACACGGGCGCGTCCAGCATGCTCACGCCGTGCTCGGCCAGGGCCGCGGCGATGAGCCGCGTGGTGGCCGGCCGGATGGTGCTCATGTCCACCAGCACGCTGCCCTGCTCCATCCCCATGGCGGCCCCGTCGTCGCCCAGCACCACGGCCTGCACGTCCGGCGTATCGCTCACCATGGTGATGACGAGCTCGCGATCGCGCGCCGCCTCCCGCGGCGAGGCGGCGCGCCGGGCGCCGAGCTCCGCGAGCGGCTGCTCTCGCTCCCGTGTGCGGTTGTGCACCACCAGCGCGTGACCCGCCTCGATCAGGCGTCGCGCCATGGGCGCTCCCATCGTTCCCAGGCCGATGAATCCGATCCTCATGTGCCGTCCTCCTCGTGGGTGTGCCGTCGAGCGCCGTGCGCTCAGCCGGGGTCTTGGTGGGGCAGGCCCGCGCCGCCGCGCTCTCGCCAGATCGCCGTCAGGACCTCCATCAAGCGCTCCGCCACCGCTCGGTTGTGCGATGCGATCGCCTGCCTCCGGGGGATCGGCGTCCCCTCGCCGTCGTCGAGGCTCCACTCGGGGAGCGAGACCGGGCTCCGCTCGCGCCACTGTTCGCGCCACGACTCCGGCAGGCGCTCCGGTACCGAGCCCCCCACCAGGGCCGCCCACAGGTGCGCCCAGGCGCGCGGCACGGTGCGGTATGGATCGTAGCCGCCCCCCCCGGTCACCACCATCCTGCCGTCGCACAACTCCTCGGACAGCGCCACCACCCTGCGGTAGGCCGCCACGATGCCGCGCAGACTCAGCGAAAGGTCGGCCAGGGGGTCGCGCCGGTGCATGTCGGCGCCGGCCTGCAGGACGATGAGATCGGGAGCGAAGGAGCGCAGTGCACGGGGCACCACGTCATCGAACACCTCCAGGAAGGATGCGTCCTCGGTGAACGGCTCGAGCGGCAGGTTGACCGCCGTGCCCCGGCCGGCACCGCGCCCGGTCTCGAAGGTGTTCCCGGTCCCGGGGAAGAGGTAGCGCCCGGACTCGTGCACGCTGATGGTCATGACGTCGGGCGTGTCGTAGAACGACCATTGGACGCCATCGCCGTGGTGCGCGTCGAGATCGACGTAGGCGACGCGCAGGCCGAAGCGGTCCAAGGCGTGACGGATGCCCAGCGCGAGGTCGTTGTACACGCAGAAACCCGAGGCCTTGTTGCGCAGCGCATGGTGGAGGCCGCCCGCGAAGTTGGCCGCGCGCCGCGCATCGCCGGAGGCGACCAGCTCCACCGCCGCCACGGTGGCGCCGCACACCGCCGACACGGCCTCGTGCATGCCCGCGAACACCGGATTGTCGCCGGTCCCCAGGCCGAAGGCGTAGCCGTTCTCGCCCCCCTCGCCGCGCGATGCGGCGCGCACCGCGTCGATGTAGCGGACGTCGTGCACCCGCGCGAGCGCCCGGTCCCCGAGCGTGAGCGGCGCCGCGATGTGTGCGGGCAGGAGCAGCCCGCACGCCTCCAGCAGCGTCCGCGTGAGCTCGAGGCGCACCGGCTTGAAGGGATGATCGTCCGACAGCGCGTAGTCGGCCAGCGCCGGATCGTAGACGAAGCGAACCGCCGAGGGCGCCTCCGCGTTCACGGCGTGGTGGGTTTGGCCACCGGCCACAGCACCGTGTAGCCCTCCCCACGCAGGTGCGCCGCGAGGCCGCGCCCGTCCAGGGTGTTCACGCGCAGCACGAATGCGACGCTCTCGCTGTCGCTGTGAGACGTCATCACGCTGGACACGTTGACGTTGCGCTCGGCGATGACGGTAAGCAGCGAGGCCAGCATGCCCGGGCGGTTCGCCACCTCGACCTCGAGGCGGGTGGCCGCCTCGTGGACGCCGGACATGCTGATGAGGGCGTCGAGCATGTCGATGCCGGTGACGATCCCCACCAGGCAGCCGTCCTCCATCACCGGCATGGCGCCGATCTTGTGCTCGCGCAGGACCTTGGCGGTCTCCTCGACGGGATCGAGCGGATGGGCCGTGAACACCGGCGAGGCCATCACGAGCCGCACCGGGTCGCCCGCCCCTACGCCCGCGGGCGCCTGGGGGTGATCGGCGCCGACGAGCCGAAGGTCGCGGTCGGAGACGATCCCCACGAGGCGATCGCCGCCCTCGTCGCCCGAGCCGACCGTCGTGCTGTTGCCGGCGCTCTCGAGGATGGGGAAGTGGCGGATGTTGCGTTGCTGCATGAGCGCATTGACGTCACGAATGGGCATCTCGGGCCCGATCGCCACGACCTCGCGCGTCATGATGTCCGAAACCAACATGGCGGCCTCCGGTGCGGGGGTGTCCCCCCTGATGCTATCGCACCGCCCCGGCCCGGCACCGCGACGCGGTCGGTCGGTCGCGCGCCGGTGGCCGCGAAACTCGCCGGCGGCAGGCCGGCGGGTGCTCAGGCGAAGGGGAAACGGGGGCGCGTCCGCAGGCGGTGGAACTCCTCCACCACGCTCGGGTCGGCGTCGGGCCCGATGCGCGCCATGAGCAGGTTGGCCGCGTTGCTGCGGATCTCCGCATCGGCGGTGGGGAAGGGCGCGAGCCCCACGCTGCCGTAGAGCCGCTCGAGCAGCCGCCGGTAGGCGAAGTCCTCCAGCCCGGTGCGCTTCAGGTCGTAGTGCCACACGTACATGGTGGCGATCACCACGGTGGCGTCGAAGCGCCCGCCCGCGAAGCTCGCCTCCAGCAGCCGCTCGGCCAACCGGCGGCCGCGATACGGGGGCGCCACCTCCACCGCCCCGAGCTCCAGGATGCGCCCGGTGCGGTCCTCCCCCCACGACTCGATGTCCGAGGGTGGGTGGAAGGCCGCGTACGCCACCAGCCCTCCCGCGGCGTCCGCCACACTGACGCAGGCGCCGGCATCGCGCGCGATGCCGATCAGGGCCTGGTGTTGCTTTTCGGGGGGGCGGAACATGTCGAGCCCAGGATGGGGGCGCAGGCTGCCGAGCTGCGCGGCCGAGGCGCAGGCGATCAGCCGCTCGACTGCGTCGGCAGCGGCGTCGCGGCTCACGGAATCGTCCGCGGCGCGGACCCCCGGGTCACGACAGCGCGACGTCGCGCTGTCGCTGGCGCCATCGGGCCACCAGCGCGTCGGGCAATCGCGCCGGACCGGCCTCCTCCAGCTGCCCGAGCTCGAGAAGCGTGCGCAGGCGCGCCTGAGAGTGCCACCCCGACGCACGCTCCGGCGCACGTTCGGCCGCCTCGCCGAAGGCGCGCAACAACCCCTCGTGGTAGGCGCCGAGCTGCGGAGCCTCGAGCGCGGCGGCCAGGCGCTCGGCGGCCTCCGGGCCGTCGCCGCGCGCCAGGTGGGCGTGGCAGGCGACGGCCACGAGCTGGGCGCGCAGCCCCAGGTCCCCGCGTTCCTCGGGTGGGGCTCCGTCGAGGCTGCTGCTGAGCGCCTCCTCGGCCGCGGCCACGCTCTTCAAGGCCTCGTCGCCGTGGTCGGTTCGTAAGTGGGCGGCGGCGATCATGGCATGCGCCTCCGCCCGCTGGTAGGGGAAGGGGGACGCCGCCAGCGCGGCCTGGGCGGACGCGACGGCGGCCGCGCCGTCGTCCGCGAAGAGGCTGCACAGCATCTTCGTGCCGCGCAGCAACGCCTCGTGGTGCTCGCGATCGCGTCGCCCTTCGACCGCCCGCTGCACCTCGGCGATGCGCTCGCGCGCATGGCGCAGGTCGGGGAGCTCGCCGATCGGCATCCGCAGCGGTGGCAACGGCCGACGGAACGGGAGCGCCAGGCCGCGGCAACCGTAGGCCAGCGCCAGGCGCAGCGTGCTCCGCAGGATGCGATACTCCGCGTCGACCTCGAGCGCCCGGGCGTAGGCCCGGAAGCGCTCGATGGTGCGGGCCAGCACGAAGGTGGCCTCCTCGAAGGCGCCCTCGGCGAGGAGGGCGAGCGAGGCCTCGTCGTCGACGCGCGCCAGCCAGTAGGCGCGCTCGACGTCGCCGGCCTCGGCGGCCTCCAGGATGCTGCGCGCGGCCGTGAAGTCCTCCCGTGCCCCGGCCAGGTCGCCCATCCGCCGGGCCAGCGTGCCGCGCCGCGCCAGGTAACGCGTCTGCTCCTGGACGAGCGCCTCGGAGCGGTGTGAGAGGCGCACGGCCTGATTGAGCGCCGCCAGCGCCTCGTCGAAGCGCCCGAGCTTCATGCTGACGTCGCCGCGCTGGAAGGCCAGGCGGGCGCGGATGAGGTCGTCGGAGGTGTCCACGGACTCGAACTCGCGCAGGGCGCCCACCAGGTCGCCCCGGTCCTTGGCGATGAGACCGGCCCACACCGCCACCTTGGCGCGCGCCAGGTGGACCGCGCCGTCCTCCCCCGGCAGGCCGGCGAGCAGCGGCCTCGCCACCTCGTCGATGCCCCGGGCCGCCTCGTCGAGCTCGCTGCGCCAGCGGGCGATGCTCGCCCGCACCAGGGCGAGCTCGGCGCGCAGCAGCGCCTGGTCCGTCTTCGGTCCGTCGGCCAGCAGGGCCTCGGCGCGGTCGTAGTGCCCCTTGAGCACCTCGCCCTCGGCCCGCTTGAGGGTGGTCCAGGCGCGCACGTTGCCGTCGGGCGACGCGGCCAGCGCGTCGAGCGCCCCCCGCGCGTCGGCGTGGTCGTAGCTGCCGAGCTTCACGTAGTGGGCCGCCACCTGCTGGGCGATGCCCGCGAAGGCCGGACTGCCGCGCAACTCCCGTTCGGCCGCCTGCCAGATGCGCCGCACGAGCGACTGCTGGATGCTGTGGCGGCGCAGCCACGTCTCCAGCGTGGCCCAGTCGCGGGCCTCGAACACGTGATGCAGGAAGCGCGCCGCATCCTCGCCGGGGGGATCAAACCAGGCGGCGTCGTGGTAGGCAGCCGCGGCGTCGCCGTTGAGCTCGCGGTAGCGCACGAGATCCGACGTGTGCAGCCGCTGCCGCAGCGCGCGGGCCAGCTGGCGCGAGAAGCAGCGGTAGGTGTCCGGCGAGCCCGGGACCTGGTCCAGGAAGGCGAGCTCGAAGGTGTTGAATTCGGCCGGGCTGAGGCGCCTCAGCGCCAGCAGGGTGGCACCCCGGAAGGTCGCGAACTCGGGGATGGAGAGGACGGCGAGGGCCGAGAGGAACTCGCGCAGCCGGGGATCTCCGGCGGACTCCACGAGCTTGCTGAGCTGCTCGATGGAGAGCGCGAAGTCCTCGCCGCCCCCCTCGGAACCCGGCTCCCGCACCTCGGCCAGGAGCGTGAGCGTACGCAGTTCCTCGAACGAACGCCCGGCCCGCTGCACGATGTCCTCCTGCTGCGCAGGGGTGAGCTGCGGCAGCCGTGCCCTGACGAAGCGCCTCGCCTCGCCGGTGGTCGGCGGCGTGAGCTTGATGGGGCCCTCGAAGGGACCGAGGCGCTGCATCGCGCGAGCGGGAACGTCGGTCATGCTGACGAGTAGGGCCACCTCGGGCAGGCGACTCAACGGCTCGAACAACGACAGCCACAGCCACTCGGAGGCCGTGACACGCGGCACCTCGGGGGTGTTGAGGCGCAGCGGCGCCAGCCCCAGGCTGTCCTGCCCCGCCAGCGACTGCGAGACGTGCACCAGCAGCGCCAGGCTGGCGTCCTCGCTGCGCGCCGCGTCGATGATCACGCGGGCGACGTCCGCCTCCGCATCGGCCTGGACGGCGAAGGCGCCCGAGGTTCCGATGCGTAGCAGTTTGGACTCGATCAGCTCCGGCGGCACGCTCAGCGCGGCGGCCAGACGGCTCAGCGCGGCGGCCAGGTCGTTGCTGGAGAACTCGAGGCGCACGATGCGGTCCGCCGCGCGCGGCTCGATCTCCAGCGCCTGCTGGATGTAGTCGGCCAGCAGCGTCTTGCCGGAGCCCGGTCGGCCCGTCACCAACAGCTTGGGACGGTTGCCCGCCCGCACGCCGCCGACGAAGCTGCGATAGGCGCGCCGCTTCTCGCGCCCCAGGAGCTGCAGGATCTCCTGCTCGGCGCTGCTGCCCGGTGACAGCAACACCTCCAGCTCGGGGGCGCGCAACGGCGGCTGGCCCGCGCCCGTCCACAGCTCGTTGAGGATCTCGAACAGCACCCGCTTGTCCCCCAGCTTGCCCTTGTCGCGGTAGATGATGTTGCGCACGACGTTGGGATTGGCGCCGCGGCTGTCCATCTCCTTGCGAAGCCAGTTGATGCTGCCGAGGACACCGTGGTCGTCCCGGCGGTTGCCTACGGCGCGCCGTACGTCTTCGAAGATGGGGCGCCAGGGGCTGACGTGCTCGCCGGTCGTTTGCGATGCCATGGACCCACAGTGTAACCCCAACGGTATACAAGTACACAAGGGGGTCGGGGGCGTGCCCTGCACGCCCCCGGCAGCGACGTCGGCGCGATGCCCGGAGGTCGTCGGGGACGGTGCTATGCTCGATCCCATGGATCTGTTGCAGAAGGCCGCCTCCGGCCAGCGCCTGACCCCCGAAGAGGGGCTGGCGTTGTACGACGAGCCGCTGTTCGCCCTGGCGTCGGCGGCGTACGCGGCTCGGCGGGCGCGCACCGACCCCGAGCGCGTCACCTACCTCATCGACCGCAATATCAACTACTCGAACGTCTGCAGCGTTGCGTGCGCGTTCTGCGGCTTCTACCGCACCCGCCGCCAGGACGATGCCTACACGCTGAGCTTCGAGCAGATCTCCGCCAAGGTGCGCGAGCTCGAGGCCGTCGGCGGCACCCGCATCCTCATGCAGGGCGGCGTCAACCGCTACCTTCCGTTCGATTGGTACATCGACCTCATGCGCCACCTCAAGGCGCACCACCCCGACGTGCGGGTGGAGGCCTTCAGCCCGGAAGAGATCAAGGGCATGGCCGCCCTCACCTCGATGCGCAGCCGCGAGGTCCTCGCCGCCCTGCGGGACGCGGGCCTCGACGGGCTCCCCGGCGGTGGCGGCGAGATCCTGGTCGACGCCGTGCGCCACGCCCCGCACGTCGCACCGGGCCGCATCGGCGCCGGCGACTGGATCCGCATCATGGGGGAGGCGCAGGAGCTCGGCCTGTACACCACGGCCACCATGGTCATCGGATTCGGAGAGACGCCGGCGCAGCGCGTCGAGAGCATGATGCGCGTACGCGAGCAGCAGGACCGCGCGTTGGCGAGCCACGGCAACGGCTTCAGCGCCTTCATCTCCTGGACCCTGCAGACCGAGGGCGTGCGCATCCAGGGCAAGGCTCCGGGGGCCGGCGCCCACGAGTACCTCCAGAACGTCGCGGTCAGCCGCTTGCTGCTCGACAACGTCGCGAACTTCCAGGCCTCCTGGCCGACCATGGGGTACAAGGTCGCGCAGACGGCCCTGTTCTTCGGCTGCAACGACTTCGGCAGCACCATGTTGGAGGAGAACGTGGTGTCCCAGGCGGGTGCGCGGCACCGGGCCACGCCCGAGCGGGAGATCGTCCGGCAGATCGTCGAGGCCGGCTTCGCCCCTGCCCAGCGCGACAGCCTCTACCGCATCCTGCGCGAACCCGACACCGCCGCGATGCTGGCGCACCCCGTCGGCGCCGACGGGGGCGAGGGCGGATCGCCGGCGGCACCCGGGGCGGCCGCAGACTGA
Organism: uncultured Trueperaceae bacterium; assembly: GCA_963739805.1. GTDB lineage: Bacteria > Deinococcota > Deinococci > Deinococcales > Trueperaceae > CAVUBJ01. Next base: position 487,696 of record CAVUBJ010000009.1, on the reverse strand, counting down.
GTCCGGGCGGCGTGCTCACGCGGACCCTGCTGCGGGCCGAGGTCGTCTACAACGGCCTGGGTACCCCCCGTGCGGACGGCGTGGTGGTGGTGCAGGACGACGGCACCGAGCGGCGGGTCATCGCCCTGGACTCGCTTCCGCGCGCCCGGGACGCGTTCCCGGCGGCCGTCGAGGAGGATGCCGGCTTCGCGCTCTCCCCGGCCCCCGTGAACGCCCACACCCACCTCGACCTCAGCAGCATGCCGTACAGCCCGGGACGGTATGGCGACTTCATCCGGGCCGTCATCGACCACGGCCGCACGGGTGCGCGTGGGCTCGAGGCGGCCCGGCAGGGGGCCGAGCAGATCCTTACGCAGGGTGTCGAGGTGATCGGGGACGTCGTCACCGACGAGGACGTCATGCGATGGCTGCTGCGTCACCCGCGCCTGCGCGGGGTGGCCTATTGGGAGGTGTTGGGGCCGGATCCCGAGCAGGCCGATGCGCTGTTCGAGCGTGCGCGGCAGCAGATCCAGCGCTTCCGCGCACTCGAGCGCCCCGGCGGGATGCGTGTGGGAGTGAGCCCCCACACGCCCCACACCGTGAGCGCAGCGCTGCTCAGGCGCCTGGTGGGCTGGGCCCACAGCGAGCGGATCCCGGTCGCCATCCACGTCGCGGAGAGCCCGGCCGAGACGGCCCTGCACCGACGCGGCGAGGGCCCGCTGGCGGCGTTCCTCGGCTCCCTCGGCGTGCCCTGGCGGGCCAGCGGGGACTCGCCCGTGGGCTACCTGGAGGCGCTCGGCGTCTTGCGCACCGCGCCGACCCTGATCCACATGGTGGAGGTCGACGAGGAGGACGTTCGTTGCGTGCAGCGCGCCGGCGCCACCGTGGTGCACTGCCCGCGCTCGAACGAGGCCCTGGGATGCCGGCTCTTCCCGTGGGAGCTCTACGCGCGGCACGGGGTGGACGTGGGATTCGGGACCGACTCGCGCGGCTCGAGCCCCGATCTGGAGGTCGCGGCCGAGGTGGCGGCCGCACGCCGCCTGCACGGAGGACGGGCGGCGCCGCAGGCCCTGGTCCGTGCCGCGGTGAAGGGGGGCTACCGCTCCCTCGGCATGCGGACCCCGCGCGTCGTGCGCGGCGATCCTGCAGCGGCGCTGTGGCGCTGGCCCGTGTACACTGCATGACATCCGGGGCCACGGGATCGACCGTAGATTGAGGCAACCCCCGGACGGGTCCCCGCCGGGCTCGAGGAGGATACATGGCGGACACGCATGTCTTCACGGACGCGAACTTCGGCACCGAGACCAACGACGGCCTGGTGCTGGTGGACTTCTGGGCTCCCTGGTGTGGCCCCTGCCGCCTCGTCGGGCCGGTCATCGAGGACCTGGCCCAGGACCACGAGGGCGCGCTCAAGGTCGGCAAGCTCAACGTCGACGACAACCAGCAGACCGCGATGCAGTTCCGGGTCATGAGCATCCCGACGGTCATCCTGTTCAAGGATGGCGAGCCGGTCGAGACGATGATCGGCGCGCAACCCAAGAGCGCCTACCAGGCGCGCCTGCAGCGCCACCTGCCCGCCGGCTGAGCGGTGCGGTCGCCGGACCGGTCCGGCCGCCGGATCGACGCCATGACGACGGGGCGCGCACCCCACGGTGCGCGCCCCGTCGTCATGGCGTGCCGAGCGGTCGCCACGTCAGCGTATGGGTACCCGCAGGCTCCAGACGACCCCCTCGGGTCGCTCGACGACGGCGCCCGATTCCACCCCGAGGTGGTCGGCCAGCACGCGCATCACCGCCGCGGGGAGCTCCGCCGCGTCGAGCAGCGCGGCCAGCGGCGGGGCCTCGGCGCCCTCCTGGGTCAGGGCGGTGAGGGCCGCGAACGACAGCGGTTGGGCGAGCGCCTCGGCCGTCGGCGCGAGGGCGCGCAGCACGGGGGCATCGTCCCCGGCATAGACCGCCTGCGCCTGCTCGGGGAGCGCCTGCAACGCGGCCTGCAGGGCCCGGTTGTCGTAGATGCTCGGGGCCCCGAAGAAGGTGTCGATCACCGGCCGGACGGCGGCCGCCGGTTGCGCCAGGACCAGGTGGCTGCCGACCACGGCCACGCCCACATCGGTGGCGGGGCCGAGCTGCAGGCGCGTCACCCGCACGCCACGGTACGCACCCTGGCGCACCGCGACCATGGCGGCCCGGAACCCGCCGCGTCCGCCGAGCTCCCCGGGCAGCGAGGCGAGCCGCGGCGCCAGCGCCGCGGCGATGCGCTCGAGGCCGGCCCACGCCTCGGACTCGGAGGCCACCGGCACCAGCGTGAGTTGCGCTGGAGCGCCGGATAGACCGGCAAGGTTGCTCCGCACCGGAGGGAGCGTCGCCTCGTGGATGCGATCGCCGAGCCATGCGAAGAGGTCGCGCTCGAGATCGATGCCGAGTGCGTCGCGCACGGCGGCGCGCGGGTCCAGCGGCGTGCCGGTGGCCGCCTGCAGGTCCCCGGCCAGGTCCAACAGGTAGCGGCTCCACCCCTGCAGCCTCAGCGGCGCCGACCGTACCGACCAGACGCCCTTCGGCAGCAACAACGAGGGCCGCACACGGCAGTCGACGCAGCGCAGCAACGCGGCCAGCTCGGGGTCGCCCCCGGCGTCGTCGACGTACGTCCAGAGCTGCATCTCCAACCCCTCCGGGGTACTACGCACCGCCCCGGCCAGGACGCTTACGGTGCGGAGCGCGGCGCGCACGCGTTCCAGAGCGTGGCCCGCCGCGGAGCCCCGCTCCACGCCGGGGACCGCATCGAGCAGGTCTGCCACGGCGGCGAAGTGCACGGCGAACCCCAGGCCGGGCCCCTGCAGCGCCGGGCTGCTGCCGAGCGCGGTGTCGCTCAGGGAGGGCTCGGCGCTCCCCGCCAGGCGCCGCACGACCCCCCGTGCGCGCTCCGGATCGCTCGCCAGCACCAGCACGGCGTCGGAACGGGCGAGGATCCATGGCGGACCCTCGCCGAGGTGCAACGGGTGGAGCGTCACGTCGTCCTGGCGCAGCGGCGCACCCTGCCCGAAGCAGTCGCGCAGCGCCTCGTCGAGGGCCGTCGCGGCCCCGGCGTCGGCCGCGCGCAGCACCGCGGTCACGGCCGGGCGCGGGTTGGCGGGGTGCAGGCTCACACCCGCCAGGAACTCCTCCGGGCGGGGGAGCGCGTCGGGGGCCCCAGCCAGGGCGGGGCAGCGCCGCGCCAGCGCGTCGGCAACGGGCGGGACGCGCCCCTCGGCCCACGCGTCCCACGCGTCCAACGCGTCCAACACCCGCGCACCCTCGTCGCCGAGGACCGGGCCCATGGGCCCGAGCACGGCCCGGAGCTTGCCCGCGATGTCGAGCGCCTCCAGATCTGCGACGAGCGTGGCGTGGGGCGCGCCGCCGGCGCCGTGGTGGATCACGACCAGTGCGTCTGCCGGGAGCACGGAGAGCAGGGGCGGTGGTGCGGCGGCCGCGCCCTGCACCGCGGCGGCCGTGAACAGCAGCAGCACGGCGGTGAGCAGGCGCGGGCGGGTGGGTGCCGCGGCGTGGGTGCCGGGGTCGGGTCGGCGGTCGGGTCGGCGGTCGGGTCGGGCCATGGGGACCTCCGTGGGCCGGCGCCTCAGCGCACGGCGACTAGGCGGACGCCGGCCGGGGACACGCGGTAGGCCTGCCCCTCCACGGCGTCGCTGGTCAGCCGCAGGGTGTACGACGAGCGGTCCTGCGGGTACTCCAGCAGCGTCCAACGGACGCCCTGGGGGAGCGCGACGTCTACCAACACGTTGGTGGTGTACGTCCCGGTCTCCAGATAGCCGATGGCCATCCGGTGGTAGACGATGTACGCCGTGCGCTCCAGGGCCTGCCGCTCGGCCGTTGCCGCGGGCGACGGCGACGTGGTGCTCGTCGGCGCGCACGCCGACAGGACCAGCAGCGCGAGGAGGAGCGTGGCGCCGGTCCGCGCCGCGTGGCGAAGGGTCCGCGGGAAGGTCATGGCCCCATGCTACACGGGCCGGCCGCGTCGTGCCTCACGGCTCCCGTACCGGGGCGAGCCCCAGGCGCACGATGTAGCGCTGCGCCCCGGTCTTCTGCTGGTAGCGCAGCAGCAGGTCGAACATCTCGCGCTGCAATGCCTTTGCGTCCGCGAAGTCGAGCTGCACGCCGTCGCGCCAGGCCGACAGCACGGCAGGGGCGGCGGGATCGAGGGTGGTGGCGTTGGCCTCCGGGGTGAGCGCCGTCTGCACCTGCAGGCGGCCCCGGCCGTCGCGGTAGACGCGGGTTCCCCAGGTTCCCAGCGCCTCCGCGCGCGTGCGCACGACGTTGCGGCGCAGCAGCCGCTCCCAGTAGGCGTCGCGTTCGGCCAGGGCCTGCTCCAGCGAGTCCGCCCGGGTGGCCGCGAAGGGTACGAAGAACGCGGGCGCCACCGTGCGGTAGACCTTCACGGAGCGCCCCCGCCGCGGGCGCTCCCGGGCGACCTCCAACAGTCCGAGCCGCATCAGGCGCTGGACGCGCTTGAGCACGGTGTTGGGACGTTCGCCGGTCTCCCGGGCGGCCTCCGAGACCGAAAGGGCGCGCCCCAGGAACGGTGCCACGTGGCGCAGCGCATCGGGATCGAGCAGCACGGCGGCCGCGGCCGGGTCGCGTACGAGGGCCGCGGATGGAGCGCGCCGTTCGCTTGGTGAATCGTCTTGTTGCATGTCACGTAGCTTAGCCGGACACTGACGGTGTGCGCGCCGGGCCCTCGACGCACCCGCTCCCATCCACCCGAGCGTCCCCATCCTGTCCGCGCGCTCAGGGAGACCGGGCGGATGCCGACGGGAACGCCGAGGAGGCGACGCGTGATGCGGTGCGCGGCCGGTACAATGGCGCAACTCCGTGCCGCCGCGGCGCGCCGCCCGGGAACCCCGCGGGGCGCCGGCACGAAGATCCCTGGTCCGACAACGCCCGGCATGCAAAGGAGTGAGCATGACACTACCTCACAGCGGCAACACCTTCTCCGCTCGCGACGAGTTCGATACCGGCTCCGGCAGGGCCTACTTCTACCGGCTGGCGAAGCTACAGGAGGACGGCCTCGGGCGCATCGACCGCATGCCCTTCTCGATCAAGGTGCTGCTCGAGTCGCTGTTGCGCAACGAGGACGGCACCCTGGTCACGGCCGAGGACGTGCGGCGGCTGGCGGCCTACGACCCCAGGAATCCGGCGCGCGACGAGATCCCGTTCAAGCCCGCGCGCGTCATCCTGCAGGACTTCACGGGCGTGCCCGCCGTCGTGGATCTGGCCGCCCTGCGCAGCGCCATGGAGCGTATGGGGGGCGACCCGGGCCTCATCAACCCGCAGGTGCCCGTCGACCTCGTCATCGACCACAGCGTCCAGGTCGACGAGTACGACGATCCGCTGGCCATGCTGAACAACGCCGACATCGAGTTCCACCGCAACCGCGAGCGCTACGAGTTCCTGCGCTGGGGGCAGGCGGCGTTCGACAACTTCAGCGTCGTCCCGCCCGCCTCCGGCATCGTGCACCAGGTCAACCTGGAGTACCTCGCCAAGGGCGTCCAGCACAGTCCGCACGGGGACCGCGAGGTGGTCTATCCAGATTCCCTGGTCGGCACGGACAGCCACACCACCATGATCAACGGCCTGGGCGTGCTCGGTTGGGGCGTCGGCGGCATCGAGGCCGAGGCCGTGATGCTGGGGCAGCCCTACTACATGGTGACGCCCGAGGTGGTGGGCTTCAAGCTGACCGGCCGCTTGCCCGAGGGGGCCACCGCCACCGATCTGGTGCTGGTCGTGACCCAGATGCTGCGCCGGAAGGGCGTGGTCGGCAAGTTCGTGGAGTTCCACGGCCCCGGGCTGTCGGCCATGACGGTGCCCGACCGTGCCACCATCGCCAACATGGCGCCCGAGTACGGCGCCACCATGGGGTTCTTCCCGATCGACGCCGAGACGCTGCGCTACCTGCGGCAGACCGGCCGGCTCGATGACGAGGTGGAGGCCGTGGAGCGCTACGCCCGCGCCAACGGCCTGTTCCGCACCGACGACATGGAGGATCCGGAGTACGCCGACACGGCCGAGCTCGACCTGTCCACGGTGGAGCCCAGCCTGGCCGGCCCCAAGCGTCCCCAGGACCGCATCCTGCTGTCCGACATGCAGCGCCAGTTCGGCGAGGACCTGCGCGGGCCGGTCGACCAGCGCGGCTTCGCGCTCTCCGGCGAACGGCTCGAGCGCACCGGGCACCTGTCGTTCCGGGGCGTGGAGCACGACCTCAGGCACGGCGACGTGGTCATCGCGGCCATCACCTCCTGCACCAACACCAGCAACCCGTCGGTGATGCTGGCCGCCGGGCTGGTGGCCCGCAAGGCCGCCGAGCGCGGGCTGCGCGCCAAGCCCTGGGTCAAGACCAGTCTGGCGCCGGGCTCCAAGGTGGTCACCGAGTACCTCACGGAGGCGGGGCTGATGCCCTACCTCGAGCAGGTGGGCTTCTACCTGGTCGGCTACGGGTGCACCACCTGCATCGGCAACTCCGGGCCGCTGCCGGAGCCCGTCGTGGCGGCGATCCAGGAGGGCGACACGGTCGCGGCCAGCGTGCTCTCGGGCAACCGCAACTTCGAGGGGCGCATCAACCCGCACGTGAAGGCGAACTACCTGGCCAGCCCGCCGCTGGTGGTGGCGTACGCCCTCGCCGGCAGCGTGGACATCGACCTCACCCGGGACGCGTTGGGCGAGGACGCCGACGGCGAGCCCGTCTACCTTGCCGACCTCTGGCCCAGCTACGCCGAGATCGCCGCGCACCTCGAGGCGGCCATGAACCCCGAGGTCTTCCGGCGCATGTACGGCGGCATCGAGCGCTCCAACGACGCCTGGAACGACATCCCGGTCAAGGGCGGCACGCTGTTCGAGTGGGATGAGGACTCGACGTACATCCAGGAGCCACCGTTCTTCGTCGACATGGCGCTCGAGCCGGAGCCGATCCGCCCCATCCGGGACGGCCGTGTGCTGGTGAAGGTGGGAGACTCGGTCACCACCGACCACATCTCGCCCGCCGGGGCCATCCCCAACGACAGCCCGGCCGGCGCCTACCTGCACGAGCACGGCGTCGAGAAGGCGGACTTCAACTCCTACGGGTCGCGCCGCGGCAACGACCGCGTGATGACCCGTGGGACCTTCGGCAACATCCGCCTGAAGAACGAGCTCGCGCCGGGGACGGAGGGCGGCGTCACCACCGACTTCACCACCGGCGAGGTGACCAGCATCTACCAGGCGAGCCTCCACTACGCGGAGGCCGACATCCCGACCATCGTGCTGGCGGGCATGGACTACGGCATGGGATCGAGCCGCGACTGGGCCGCCAAGGGCACCTACCTGTTGGGCGTGCGCGCCGTCATCGCCAGGAGCTATGAGCGCATCCACCGCTCCAACCTGGTGGGCATGGGGGTGCTGCCGCTCCAGTTCCTCGAGGGCGAAGACGCGGCCAGCCTCGGGCTCGACGGGACCGAGCGCTTCACCATTCACACGGGGGACGACCTGCAACCTCGCCAGCGCCTCACGGTGCGCTTCGAGCGCGACGACGGCAGCCGGGGCACCTTCGAGGTGCTGAGCCGTCTCGACACGGAGGTCGACATCGGCTACTACCGCAACGGTGGGATCCTTCACACGGTGCTGCGCAACATCCGCCGCGGCGAGCTCGCCAGGGCCTGAGCGCGGCGCTTTCCGGGCGACGGGCGCGCACGTATGCATCGGTGCGCGCCCGTCCTCGCCGGGGTGCGCGGCCGGGGTGCGGAGTGCGGGCGCCGTCGGCGCGCCAGCCCGTATACTCAACCCATGCGGGACTTCCTCATCTTTCTGGTGGTGCTCGCGGTGGTCTTCTTCGCGGTCGGGGAGACCCGCGGCTGGTATATCGGCATCCCGTCGCAGACGCCCGTGTTCGTCTACAAGCGCACCGCGGTCGGGCAGGCGACACGGCGAACGATCAATCGCGAGAGCCTCCCGGTGCGGCTCACCGGGCGCGTGCGCCACGGCACCGTTTCCGTGAAGATCGAGTACCGCAGGCCGTCGAGTTTCCAGACCGGCGCCGGCGCCGGACCGGATCGGATACTGTTCGACCAGACCTACACTCAGGGGCAGGCGGTCGGCATCAACCAGGATTTCGAGGCGGGCACGGGGGACTACACGGTGGTGATGGAGTTCAAGGACGCTACCGGGCTGTTCCGGTTGCGCCTCCCGACCGCCAGCCAGCTCTGAGGCGCGCCGCCCGGCCGGCCTCCGCGGCGCTCACGCCTTGCGCTTGCGGGCGGCCTCGAGGGCGTCCCAGGTCTCCGCGTCGACCGCGTCCAAGACGTTGAATTCCCCGGCGCCGTAGCTGTGCTCCGCGCCGTCGATGTAGATCAGGTCCCCGCTGATGAAGCCCGCGCCGTCGGACAGCAGGTAGCTCGCCAGGTTGGCGAGCTCCTCGTGCCTGCCGACCCGCCCGAGCGGGATGCGCTGCTCGAACAGGGCCTGGATCTCCGGGGTGGGCATCAGGCGGCTCCACGCACCCTCGGTAGGGAAGGGTCCGGGAGCGATGGCGTTGAGCCGGATGCCGTGCTTGCCCCACTCCCCGGCGAGCGAGCGCGTGAGCGCCACGACGCCGGCCTTGGCTACGGCGGACGGCACCACATAACCCGACCCGGTCTCGGCGTAGGTCGCGGCGATGCTGAGCACGACGCCGCCGCGACCCGCACGGATCCAGCGCTTGCCCAACTCCAGCGTGGCGTACACGGAGCCGTGCAGGACGATGCCGAGCACGGCATCGAAGGCGCGCGTGCTGAGCCGCTCGGTGGGGGCGATGAAGTTGCCTGCCGCGTTGTTGACCAACGCATCGATGCCTCCGAAGCGCGCCTCCGTCGCGTCGAGCGTGAGGCGCACCGCATCGGGGTCGCGCACGTCGAGCTCGAGCGGCAGGACCTCGCCCCCCGTCTCGCGTTGGAGCGCCTCGGCCTCGCGTTCGAGGAGCTCGAGCCGCCGGCTGGCGATGGCCACCCGGGCGCCGAGCTGTAGGAAGCGCTGCGCCATGCTGCGGCCGAGCCCGCTGCCGCCCCCGGTGACCAGGACGACCTTGTCCGCCAGCAAACCGTCACTGAACATGGGCCCATGGTCGCACGTCCCGACACCGCGGGTCCCGGGGTGTGGGATTTCCCGGGGCTGGCGCGCGCCTCGCCGCGTCATACTGGGTGCGCCATGTGCCCACCGTTCCGTCGCCCCCTCGTGGCCCTCGTTCTCGCCGCCGTACTCGCCGCCGTACTCGCCGGCGCGGCGGCCGCCCAGAGCGTGCGGGTGCTGCTGCTCGAGGCGCCGCGGGTCGAGGTGGTGGCAGAGGGCGCCCACCGAGGGTCGGTGGATGGGGTGCCCGCCTTCACCACGCCGCTCGGCCTGCGCTGGCCGGTGTCCGAGGAGGGCGGACGGCTGGTGGTAGAGGGCCGCTCGGTCGGGCGGACGCTGCTGTTCGAGGGGAGCGGGGCGCCGCTCGAGGTCGGCGGTCACCGCTACCGCGGGGCGCTTCGCCTCACGGCGACCGCGGGCGGCATCGAGGTCGTCAACGAGCTCGATATCGAGGCCTACCTGCGCGGCGTGGTGCCGGCCGAGATGGCCCCGAGCTGGCCCATGGAGGCCCTCAAGGCGCAGGCGGTCGCCGCCCGCAGCTACACGCTCAGCAAGCTCGCCCCGCAGGCCGGCTACGACCTCTGCGCCACCGTGGACTGTCAGGTCTACCGCGGCATGGACGCCGAGCACCCGCGCAGCGACGAGGCCGTCGCCCAGACGCGGGGCGTGATCGTGAGTTACGCCGGCGGACCGGCCCGCACCTACTACCACGCCGACTCCGGCGGCGAGGTGGCGTCTAGCCAGGAGGTGTGGGGCATGGCGCTGCCGTACCTCGTCGCGCGGCCCGACGTCCAGGGCTCGAGCCCGCACAGGCAGTGGCGCGCGACACTCGATCCGCTACGCGTGGCCGCTTCGCTCGCTGGCCTCGGCCGCGACGTGGGGACCGTCCGCGCCGTGCGCGTGGTGGGCCTGAGCGAGTCCGGTCGGGTGGCCGCGCTCGAGATCCGCGGCAGCTCCGGGACCACCGTGGTGGAGGGTGCGTTGCTCACCTCGTTGGCGCGCGGTTGGGGCCTCAAGTCGACGCTGTTCCGCAGCGCCGGGGGGCTGACCGTGACGGGGCAGGGGTGGGGGCACGGCGTGGGCATGAGCCAGTACGGCGCCCGCACGCTGGCCGCCGAGAGCTACGACTTCCAGCAGATCCTGGCGTTCTACTACCCGGCGACCCGGCTCGTGCGGCGCGTGCCCGCCACGACCCGGTCGGCCGCGCGCTGAGCCGGCCGGGGCGCCTCAGCCGCGCGCCAGCCGCACCGCGCTGATCAGATCGTGGACGTCCCCGTGCCCTTCGCGGAAATCCGCCTGACAGGCGTCGAGGTACTTCTCGAGGATGACGTCACCGGTGGCGTCGAGAGCGTTGCGCACGCCGGAGAGCAGGGTGAGCACGTCGTGACAGCCGCGCCCCTCGTCCACCATCTTCTGCAGGCCGCGCACCTGCCCCTCGAGGCGCCGCAGCCGATTGAGGATCTTGCGCTTCTCGTCTTCGGTGATGTTCACGCCTCGACTCCTCCGACGGATCCCGGTGCGTGCGCGTCGGGCGCACCACCCATCGTGTCCGGGACACCCGGACCCGCGCCTGCCGCGTGCCCGGAGGTACCCACTGGGGGTATTATAGGCGATGAACGGGCGGGACGCGGGTCCCCCGCGCCTCCGCCTCGGGGCCCGGGGGAGATAGCGTTCAGCCGTGCGGAAGTCGGTGGCGTACCAGACCGTAACAGGCCGTGCCGGCGGTGGCCGCGAACAGCACCACCGCGAAGGCGGGGAGGCCCGCCCCCACCAGGGCGAGAACGGGCCCGGGGCAGGCGCCCGTGGCCGCCCAACCGAGGCCGAAGACCACGCCCCCGAGGAGGTGGTGGATCCCTATGGGGCCCTTGGCGACGGCATGTAGGCGCTCTCCGTCCAGGGTGCGGGCCCCGGCGCGCCGCAGGGCCCAGGTGGTCGCTCCGGCCACCACCACGGCCGACCCGATCACGCCGAACATGTGGAACGATTGGAAGCGGAACATCTCCTGGATGCGGTACCACGACACCACCTGGGCCTTGACCAGGACGACGCCGAAGAGCGTTCCGAGGAGCAGGTACGCTGCGATGCGGATCCGTGGGCGTGGGCGCGTCGCGGCGCGCACCGCCGGATCGGCCGCCGCCGCATCCTGCGCCGCGGGTGGTGTGAGGGCCGAGCGTTCCACGGTGCCCTCCTAGTGGTGCAGCAGAAGCGGCAAGAGGCCGAAGGTCGTCAACAGCCCGCCCCCGAAGAACCCCACCACCGCGACCAGCGAGGCGCGCTGCAGGTGCGCCAGGCCCGTGATGGCGTGTCCGGAGGTGCAGCCACCGGCCCAGCGGGCGCCGAAGCCCACCAGGAAGCCGCCGCCCAGCAACAGCACGAGCGCGGCGGGCCGCACGAGCGCCCCGAGCCCGAAGAGCGCGGCCGGCGCCAGGCCGCCGTCGACCGCCACCCCTAATGCGGCCAGGTCGCGCTGCGTCGAGGCGGCCACCCGCAACGGCGCCGGGGAGGCCAGCACGGTGGCGGCGAGCGTCCCGCCCGCGACGATGCCGAGCGCGAACAACAGGTTCCAGCCCCCGACGCTGCGCCAGTCGTAACGGAAGTACGGGTGGGGGAGCCGGATCGCGGCGCAGGCGTGGCGCAGGCTCGAGGAGACCCCGAAGGCCCTGTTCCCCAGCAGCAGCAACGCGGGCACCGTGAGTCCGAGGGCCGGCCCGGCGACGTACCACGGCCAGGGTTGGCGGATGAGGTCGAGAAGCGCGTGCATGCCGGCATCGAACCACGGTGGGGCGGGGCGACGCGTCGCTTAGTTTACAAAATGCATCAGGTTTGCCGGTGCGGCCACGATGACCCGCGACAACGACCTGATAGGCTGGAGCATGAGCCGGACACGGGGTCACCCGTGAATTACGCGGCGGTGCTGCCGGTGCTCGCGGCCGCCTCCTTCGCGCTCCCGCTGGTGGTCCGCGCATTGGAGGCGTTCGGTGTCGGGCGCGGGCCGAGCGTGGCGCTGGTGCTGCTGGCCACTGCGGTGGTGGTGGCCGTGTGGGCGGTGAACGCTCGGCTGGCGCTGCGGGGTGCCGGCGTCGAGCGCGAGGGCGCGGTGCCCCGCGCCGACGGGCGCGCCCTTGCGCCGGGAGGCGCGGCGGTGGGGGTCGCCGAGGGCGGGGCGCTGCGCCGGCGCGAGGCCCAGGAGGAGACCCATGCGAGCCTATAGAGGTGTGATCAAGGACGGTCACGTGGAGCTGGCCGAGCCCGTGCGCCTACCGGAGGGCGCGGTGGTCACGGTCACGATCGGGGAGGGAGAGCTCCTCCGCGCCACCCTGCGCTCGGCCCTGCGGCGCAACGCCCGGCGCCGCTCGCGCGGCCGCATGCTGCGCCCCATCTACACCAGCCGACGATTCCCCATGTCGTGAGTCGCCTGACGCTCGTGCCGACGCCGATCGGCAACCTCGGCGACATCACGCTGCGGGGCCTCGAGGCCCTGCGCGACGCCGATGCGATCGCCGCCGAAGACACGCGTCGCAGCCGCGTGTTGCTTGACGCCCACGGCATCGCCACGCCCCTCGAGCGGCTGGATGCGCACACCATGGAGCGCAGGGGTCCGGCCCTGCTGGAGGCGCACGAGCGCCTCGCCTTCGTCACCGATGCCGGCACGCCGGGCATCAGCGACCCGGGTGCGGACCTGGTCCGCCTGGCGTTGCGCAGGGGCGTCACGGTCGAGGTGCTACCCGGCGCTACCGCCCTCGTGCCTGCGCTGGTGCTCTCCGGCCTGCCCACCGCGCGCTTCACCTTCGAGGGCTTCCTGCCCCGCAAGGGCAGCGCGCGCGGCGCGCGCCTGCGCGGCATCGCCGCGTCGACCGCCACCACCGTGCTGTACGAGGCGCCGCCGAGGTTGGCGGCCACCCTGGCGGAGCTCGCGTTGCATTGCGGGGACGATCGCCCCGCCAGCGTCAGCCGGGAGCTCAGCAAGCGCTTCGAGACCACAGAGCGCGGCGAGCTCGGCGAGCTTGCTGCGCGTTTCGGAGCGCAGCCGGCGCGCGGCGAGCTCGTCGTGGTGGTCGGTCCGGCCGAGGAGGTCGCACCGCCCGCAGCGGGCGAGACCGAGGCGGCCGCGCTGGCGCGGGTGGGCATCCGTGGCCGCACGTTGCGCGATGCACTCGAGGCGCTGGGCGTGCCGCGCAACGAGGCGTACGCGCTGGCCCTGCACCATCCCGAGGAATCCGGCGGCTGATCGGGAGCCCCGCCGGGCGATGGCGTAGGGCGCGGTGGTGTAGGGCGGCGGCCGGCGCGGGGGCGAGGGCGCCCGGTATGATGGTGCGGTTGTGCCGCCGCCAGCGCGGCGGCCGGAGGAACGATGGACACCGGCAACCCCGAACCCCCGATCCGCGAGGCCGGCGCCCCGCCAGCGGCCGAAGACGTCGGCCGCGGTAGGCGTGCGCTGGGTTTGCCGAGCGTGGCACGCCTCGCCTGGTTCGCGCGCGCACCGGGGCCGGCGGTATTGCTGACCACCACCGATCGTGCGGATCTCTACCGCGACGCCGACGCCTTCGGCGCGCGCGTCAGCGAAGACCCGGACCTGTCCGACTGGCACGAGTGCAACGAGAAGGTTCTGCTGACGTTGGAGCACGCGCTGGTGCGCTTCCCCGAGGCGCCCGAGCGCTACGCGTTCGCGCTGGAGCAGGGTGAGCGCTACGGCCGCGACGACCTGCTCGAGCGCCTGGTGCGCTACGGCTACGAGCGCGACGAGCTGCCGGGCTTCGGCGTGCGCGGCGACACCGTGACGCTCTTCCTGGACGAGGAGGACGCCGAGGACACGGTGCGGCTGGAGTTCTTCGGTGATGAGCTCGATCACCTCGAGCGGCGCGGCCGCAGCGTGGAGCGCCATGTGCTGACGCCGCGGGTGGTGGGCGGTCTGGAGCCGGCCACCTGGCGCGATCGCCTGCTCGAACACCTTCCGGGCGCGGTGTTCCTCGACGTGCCGGAGCTCTACGCCGGTGCGCTGGGGGACCCCGGCGCGCACGCCTGGTTGTGGGAGTACCTGGCCGGTCGCGAGGTGGTGTCGTTCGGGCGCGATGCCCTGGAGCTGCCGGACGCGTCGAGCCCGTTCGAGCCGCTGGGGTACTACCGGGGCAAACTGCGCGACGTCAGTGCCGACATCGAGACATGGGTGCGCGACGGATACAGCGTGCAGGTGCTGCTCAAGTTCGAGCGGACCGGCCGCTACCTGCGCGAGAAGGTCATCGATCAGCTCGAAAGCCATTGGCGCAACCGCGTCGCCCCCCATCCGGGGGAGGTGTCGCTGCTGCTGGCGCGCGGCGCGCGCGGCGGTTACCGTGACGCCGCGGCGAAGGAGGTCGTGCTCAGCGAGGAGCTGCTGTACGGCTACCAGGGCGGCCGCAAGCTCAAGAAGCTGCCGGGGCGCGGCGTGCACGACGCCTCGCAGCTCACCGTGGGGGACTACCTCATCCACCCCGACCACGGCATCGGGCGCTTCCAGGGGCTCGAGGCGCGCCAGGTTGTGGGGGTCACGCGCGACTACCTGCAGCTCCAGTACTCCGGCGAGGGCAAGCTCTACCTGCCCGTGGAGCAGCTCCCGCTGCTTCGGCGCCACCCCGGCACCACCGACGATCCTCCCCGCCTCTCCACCCTGGGCACCAACGAGTGGGCGCGGGCGCGCGAGAAGGCGCGCCTCAGCGCCCAGGCCCTCGCGGCCGAGCTCATCAAGACCTATGCCGCCCGCCAGGTCTCGCAGGGGCGCAGCCTGCCCGCGGAACCGGACTGGGACCCCCTGATCGAAAAGAACTGCCCGTTCCGGTTGACGCGGGACCAGGAGACGGCCGTTCAGGAGACGCTGGCGGACATGGCGCGCGACGTGCCGATGGATCGCCTCATCTCGGGCGACGTCGGCTTCGGCAAGACCGAGGTGGCCATCCGAGCGGCCCACCGCGCCGTCGGCAACAGCGTGCAGGTGGCCATGCTCGTGCCGACCACGGTGCTCGCGAAGCAGCACTTCGACACCTTCCGCGAGCGCTTCGCGGGCCTCCCGGTACGCGTGGAGATGCTGTCACGCTACACCTCGGACCGCGACGCACGCGCCATCTTCGCCGGCCTCGCCGACGGCACCGTCGACATCGTGGTCGGCACCCATCGGCTGCTCAACGAGGGGCTGCGCTACAAGCGTCTCGGGCTGCTCGTCATCGACGAGGAGCACCGCTTCGGGGTGGGGCAGAAGGAGCGCCTCAAGGGGATGAAGGCCAACCTCGACGTGCTATCGCTGTCGGCCACGCCGATCCCGCGCACGCTCTACATGAGCCTCGTCGGCCTCCGCGACGTGACGCAGATCATGACCCCGCCAGAGGGGCGCAAACCGATCCAGACGGTGCTGCAGCCCTACGACCCGATGGTGGTGCGCGAGGCGGTGCTGTTCGAGCTCGAGCGCGGCGGCAAGGTGTTCTACATCCACGACCGCGTCGGCTCCATGAGCCTGCGCGCCCGCACCCTGTCCCAGCTCGTTCCCGAGGTCCGCATCGGGGTGGCCCACGGCCAGATGGCGTCGGACGATCTCGAGGACATCATGCTGGGCTTCGAGGAGGATGCCTACGACGTGCTGCTCTCCACCACCATCGTGGAGTCGGGCCTCGACATCACCGGTGCCAACACCCTGGTGATCGAGCGCGCGGATCGACTCGGCCTGGCGCAGCTCTACCAGCTGCGCGGCCGCGTCGGCAGGCGCGAGACCGAGGCCTGGGCCTACCTGCTCTACCCCGGCAAGCTCACCGAGCAGGCGCAGCGGCGGCTATACGCCATCGCGGAGCTCAACGACCTGGGTTCGGGGCACCTGCTGGCGGAGAAGGACATGGAGATCCGGGGTGTCGGCAACCTGCTGGGGCCCGAGCAGCACGGCCACATCGCCGCCGTGTCGATCGAGGTCTACACGGAGCTGCTGGCCGAGGAGATCGCCAAGCTGAAGGGGGAGACGGCCGCGGCGGAGGCGCCGGAGGTGAGCATCGATCTGGGCCTGGACGCACGCCTGAGCCCCGACTACATCCAGGACGACGACGTGCGCATCAACTACTACGGGCGCTACTCGGAGACGCGCAGCCTCGCGGAGTTGAGCCGCATCGCCAAGGAGATGCGCGAGGCGTTCGGGCCCTTCCTCCCCGAGGTGAAGGCCTTCGTCGACCTCGTGCGCCTGCGCCTGCTCGCCTCGGGTAAGGGCGTCGCCAGCGTCAAGGAGCACATGACCGACGTGCAGGTCAGCTTCGACGCCGACTTCGACAACCTGGATTTCGACCCCAGGCGGCTGCGGGCGCTGCCCTTCAAGGTCGAGGTGACGCGCTACCCGCCCGGGTTCAGCATCAAGAAGCGCGGCCTCAAGACCGACGCGCTACCCGGCGCCATCCAGGACGTTCTGTACCTGGTGGAGTGAGCGTCGCGCCCCCGGGTTCAGCCAACAAAGGGAGGTCCGGGGCCCGACGGGCCCCGGACGGTTTGCCTGCGTGGCAATGTCTCGTTCTAGAAGTGGTAGTTGAACCCGAGGCGACCGATGAAGCCGGCGAAGAAGTTGGGCGTGAAGTAGATGCCGGGGCCGGCCTCGAAGAACACGCCGCCCGGCTCGAACCCGACGTCACCGAGGCGGTACTCGACGCCACCGAAGACATTCACGCCGAACGCCAGGCCGCCGTTGTAGCCGAACGCAGCCGTCGGGCCGCCACCGGCGTACACTTCGATGGGAACGTCGCCGGTGTCCACGGGAAGGGCATACAGCACGTCGGCCCCGACGGTGAAGCCGTAGCCGAAGTAGCCGAAGCCGAGGTTGCCGCGAACACTGAGGTTAGGGGCCACGTCACGGACGCCGAAGTGAGCCTCGGCGCCGGGGTACCCGCCGCTCAGGCCGACCCAGTAATGGGTGCCCATGCCCATGTCCTGGGCTAAGGCGGAGCCGCCACCAATCATGGCCACAGCGAACAGGGCGATCAAGATTTTGCGCATGCAAACCCTCCAAAATCGGGAATTGAGAAGACCTGGACGTTCTCCTCGCCTCCGCTGGTTATATCATAGGGGGTTTTCGGTCACAAGTAGGCAGTTTCACATGTATGCGATGGGTATCGGATATTTCCGGGGTTGAGGAGGCCGCAACCCGACCTCACACCCCGGACGAGCGCTCGGCGTAGCGTCGGAGCGCGTCGCGCGAGCGCGGGGTGGCCCGGTTGCAGGCCGGCAGCGCCCCGTGACGTGCGAGGTAGTCCGCCAGCAGGGCGGCCTCGTCGGCCTGCGGCACGCGGCTGAATCGGTAGCGCCAGTAGGCCGCCCGTTCGCCGATGCAGCCGGGGCGCGCGAGGTGCTGGCGCAGCCGATTGGGTACGTCCCGCGCCGACTGCCCGACGTAGATCAGCCGGCGCTCGGCGTCCGCCAGCTCGTAGACCCCGGGCATGGCGTCGCGTCCGCGAGCGGCGGGGAGGCGATCGAGGCGGCGCCAGCGTGCCGATATCACGGGTCAGGCCCCGTAGCCGAGCTCGCGGAGGGCCTCGCGGTCCTCCCTCCAGTCCGGGCGCACCACCACCTCCAGCTCGAGGAAGAGGTGGCGGTCGAGGAAGATCTCGAGCTGGCGCCGCGCGCTGCGGCCGATCTCGCGGATCATGGCGCCCCCCTTGCCGATCACGATGCGTCGGTGGCCGGACTTCTCCACCCAGATCTCGGCCGCGATCACCAGGGGCTCCCCGCTGCGCTCGGGGGGCTCCTGCCAGTCGACCACCAGCACGGCCACCGCGTAGGGCAACTCCTGGCGTAGGTGGATCATGGCGCTCTCGCGGACCAGCTCCGCGACCCAGTGCTCACGCGATTGGTCGCTGCGGATGTCTCGGGGGAAGAAGAACGGCCCCTCGGGAAGCCTCGCGAACAGGTCGTCCCGCAGCGCGTAGACCGCCTTGGGGTCGTTCAGCGCGGAGAGCACCACCACCCGCTCTGCGTCCGGGTAGAGCTCCTTGTAGAGCCCCAGCGCCTCATCGGGGTACTTCGCGGCGTCGACCTTGTTGCCCACGAGGATCACCGGCGTCGGCCCGGGCTGTCCCGCCAGCAGCCGTGCCACCTCGCGGTCCTCCTGGCCGGGCGGACGCCGCAGGTCGACCACCCACAACACGACGTCGACGTCCACCACAGCGTCGCGGATCTCGCGCCGCATGAAGTCGTCGAGCTCCGTGCGGCCGTGGTGCAGCCCCGGCGTGTCGACGAATACGAGCTGCCGGTCCTCGTAGGTGTAGATGCCACGGACGCCGCGCCGGGTGGTCTGCGGCTTGGGCGTGATGGGCGCCACCTTGACGCCAAGCAGGGTGTTGAGCAGGGTGGACTTGCCCACGTTGGGCTTCCCCAGGATGGCGACGAACCCCGAATAGGTGGTGCCATCCGGGGCGCTCGCCGCGGTGTCGTCCCGGTCCGTGAGGGTCGCCTCGTTGGTCGTGGCGGGTTGGAGGTCATCAGAGTTCAGCTCGGGCATGCGGCCGTCCTCTCCTTTCGCGCGCCGCCACCGAACGCCGCCCGCGGTCCCGCCCGTGGCGGGGCCGGTGGCCGGACGATCCTTGCGCGCGCGCAAACCAGAAGGGGCCCCGGCTGGGGCCCCTTCCGTGCGCGTGGTTGCGGGGGTTGGATTTGAACCAACGACCTTCGGGTTATGAGCCCGACGAGCTACCAGACTGCTCCACCCCGCGGCGGCGCAAAGACAAGTGTAACGCCGCCGCGAGCGGCGTGTCAAGGCGCGGTGGTGCGCGCCTCGGGCAGCGGAACCCCGCAGAAGGTCGCGTAGTCCTGGTCGCGCACGGAGGTGATCGACGGGGCGTCGCCGCACACCGGGCAGGCCGGGTCGTGGGCCAGCTCGAAGCTCCGCGTGCGGGCGTCGAGCGCGTCGAAGGTCAGCAGCGTCCCGCGCAGCGGTCGCCCCAGCCCCAGCAGCAGCTTGAGGGCCTCGTTGACCATCAGGCTCCCCACCACGCCCGGCACCACGCCCAACACGCCCGCCTCCGCGCAGCTCGGCACCGTCCCCGGCTCCGGCGGCTCGGGGAAGAGGCAGCGGTAGCACGGGGTGCGTTCCGACCCCTCCCGGGGTCCGGCCATCACGCTCAATTGCCCCTCGAAGCTAGAGATCGCGCCGTACACCAGGGTGCGCCCCTCGAGGACGCAGGCATCGTTGACCAGGTATCGCGTGGGGAAGTTGTCGCTGCCGTCGACCACGACGTCCGCCTCCCGCACCAGCGCGCGGATGTTGCCGGCGTTCACCACGGCGTCCACCGGACTCACGTGCACGTCCGGGTTGAGCGCGCGCATCCGCTCGGCCGCGACCTCGACCTTCGGGCGGCCGACCGCATCCGTGGCATGGATCACCTGGCGCTGCAGGTTGCTGGCGTCCACCACGTCCCCGTCGACCACCGTCACGTGACCCACGCCCGCAGCGGCCAGATAGAGCAGTACCGGCGAGCCCAACCCGCCGGCGCCGATCACCAACACGCGGGCGTCGAGCAGGCGACGTTGTCCGGCGGCGCCGACCCCGGGGAGGATGATGTGGCGGGCGTAGCGATCGAGCTGCTGACGGTCGAACATGCACCATTGTAGTCGCGCGCGGCGATCCGGGGGGCAAGGCACCCCGAATCAATCATGCCGGGCCTGTCTCCAGCACCAGCGGTGTGGGGTGCGCCTCCTCACCGATCTTCAGCGCCCGCCCGAGCGTCGCCAGCGCCGCGTCGAGCCCCCGGCCGTCCCGATGGAACACGCTCACGATGGCGTCGCCCGAGGACACCGTGTCGCCCACCTTGGCCAGCAATTCGACACCGACGCCGGCGTCGATGGGGTCGCCCTTGCGGGACCGCCCGCCGCCGAGCATCCCGACCGCCCTCCCCACGGCCAGGGCGTCGAGCTCGGTGAGGACGCCGCCGCGGGGGGCGCGCACCTCGGCACGGCCGGGCGCCAGGGGCAGCCGATCCAGGGCGCCGACGTCGCCGCCCTGTGCGGCGATCCAGCGCTCGAACCGGGCGTAGGCGCTGCCCCCGTCGAGTGCCCTGTCCAGCTCCGCGCGATCGGCGGGTAGCCCGCTGGCCTCCAGAACCTCCGCGGCGACCACCATGCACAGTTCGCGCAGGTCATCCGGGCCCTCGCCGCGGAGGCAGGCGATCGCCTCGCGCACCTCGATGGCGTTTCCGACCGCGCGCCCCAGGGGTTGGGCCATGCTGCTCAGCACCGTCCGAATGCGGCGGCCGTGGTGCCGGCCGATGGCCGTCATGGTCTGCGCCAGGGCGCGCGCGTCGGGCAGCGTCTTTATGAACGAGCCGCTGCCGACCGTGACGTCCAGCACGATGGCGCGCGCGCCGCCGGCGATCTTCTTGCTCATCACGCTGCTCGCGATCAGCGGCAACGACTGCACGGTCGCGGTAACATCCCGCAGGGCGTAGAGCAGGCCGTCGGCCGGCGCCAGCTCCTTGCTCTGCCCCGTGATCACGACGCCCACCTCGCGCGCCTGGCGCAGGAACGCCGCGTCCGATAGGCTGCTCTGGAAACCCGGGATGCTCTCGAGCTTGTCCACCGTGCCGCCGGTGTGCCCCAGGCCGCGTCCACTCATCTTGGCCACCGTCGCGCCGCGGGCCGCCAGCAGCGGCGCCAGCACCAGGCTGGTCTTGTCGCCCACGCCGCCCGTGGAGTGCTTGTCGACCGTGTGCGGGAGATCCGCGAGGTCCATGATGTCGCCGGAGCGGGCCATCACGTCGGTGAGCGCCGCCGTCTCGCGCTCCGTCATACCGCGCCAACACACCGCCATCAGCCAGGCCGACACCTGGTAGTCCGGCACCTCGCCCGCGAGGTATCCGCGCAGGAACGCCTCGAGTTCCTCAGGGGCATGTTCCTCGCCGTTGCGCTTGGCCTCGACGACGTCGACGGGCCGCAGGGGGGAGGATGTCATGCCCCCATCCTACGCCGCCCTACGCCGCGCCCGGGAAAGCCCCGCGGCTCACAGCCAGCGCCGCGCCTCGGCGACCTCGTCCCACGGCAACACCTCGTCGTCGCGCTCGAGCGTACGTTCGTGCCCCTTGCCGGCCAGCAACACCACGTCACCCGCTCGGGCCTCCTGGAGGGCCGTGCGGATCGCCTCGCCGCGATCCTCGATCAGGCGGAACTCGACGCCCTCGCGGCCCCCGGCGGCGCGCGCGCCCAGGGCCATGCGCTCGAGGATGGTCGCGATCGGCTCGCCGCGCGCGTCCTCCTCCGTGAACAGTGCGAGCTGCGCGCCGTGGATCGCCGCGGCCGCCAAGGGCGCGCGCTTGCCGGGGTCGCGCTCGCCGGCCGCGCCCACGACCACGAGCAGGCGTCCGGGAGGCGCCGGGCGGACGGCCTCCAGCGCCTTCGCCAGGGCGCCGGGTGTGTGGGCGAAGTCCACCACCACCGTGAACGGTGCGGCCTGCACCACCTGCATCCGTCCCGGAACCCCCGGGAAGCTCTCCAGGCGCCGGGCGGACTCCGCTTCGGGTATGCCCGTCGCGGCAGCCGCCGCGACGGCCGCGAGGGCGTTGTGCGCGTTGTAGGTGCCCACCATCGGCAACACCGAGTGCAGCGCATCTGCGGCCGAGCCGCGCCGTGTCCAGCGGAGCTCCAGGCCGCCTGCGCGCGGCGTCACGTGCTGGAGGCGAAGGTCGGCATCGGGGTGGGCACCGTAGCTGACCACCTCCCGCGCCGCGGCGGCGAAGAAGTCGTAGGCCTCGTCGTCCCGGTTCAGCACCGAGACCCGGGCGCGCCGCATGAGCGTGGCCTTGGCGTCGCGATAGGACTCCAGCGTGCCGTGATGGTCGAGGTGTTCGGGGGCGAGGTTGGTCCACACCCCGACGGCGTAAGGCACGGCGTCGAGCCGGTGGAGGGAGAACCCGTGGGAGCTCGATTCCAGCACCACCTCGCGCACCCCGGCGTCTCGCGCCCGCGCAAGCAGCGCCTGCACCTCGGTCGCCTCGGGCGTCGTGAAATGCCCCTCCAGCGGGGCGGCGGTGTGCCCCAGCCGGATTCCGGCCGTGCTGATGAGGCCGGCCGGGCGGCGCCCCCCGAGCAGGTGGTGCAACAGGAAGGCGGTGGTGGTCTTGCCGTCGGTGCCGGTGATTCCCAGGACGGTGAGCGCCTCCGCCGGGCGCCCATGCATCACTGCGGCGAGCAGCGGCAGTGCGCGGCGGGCGTCCGGCACCCGCAGGTAGGGCACGCCGCCCCATGGCAACCGGGCGGGGAGATCGGCCTCGCCGACCACGGCCACGGCTCCCGCGGCCACCGCCTCGGGCAGGCGGTCGTGAGCGTCGAAACGGGCGCCCCGCCGGGCCACGAAGAGCGCACCGGGACCGACCCGACGGTGGTCCTGCGCCACCTCCACGACCTGCACGTCCGCGGAGCCCGGTGGCGCCGCCCGCCCCAGCGCGTCCTCCAGCAGGGTTCCGAGGCGCACGGGGTCAGCGCACCACGGGCGCGGTCAACCCCTGGCGCTCGAGCATGTCGAGCAGTCGGGCGAGATCGGAGGCGCGGTTGACGAAGTCCAGATCGTCGGCCGGCAACGACACCACGGGCGACAGGTCGTAGCCCTCGATCCACGCCTCATACAGGGCGTTGAGGTTCTCCAGGTAGCCGTCTTGGATCTCGGACTCGTAGCCGCGCCCCCGCTGCCGGATGTGCCGCTTGAGCGTCGGTAACCCGGCCCGCAGATAGATCAGCAGGTCCGGCGGCCGCAAGGCGGCCGAGACGGCCTGGTACATGGTGCGGTAGCTGCCGTAGTCGCGTGCGTCCAGCACGCCCTCCTCGAAGAGGTTGCGGGCGAAGATGGCGGCGTCCTCGTAGACCGTGCGGTCCTGGATGACGCGCCGGCCCGGGTTCACCTCCCGTAGGTGCTGGCGCAGGCGGGTGGCGAGGAAGAACATCTGCGAGTGGAACGCGTAGCGCCCCATGTCCCGGTAGAAGTCCTCCAGGTACGGGTTCTCGTCCACCGCCTCGTAGACCGGGGAGAGGTGGTAGCGCTCGGAGAGTACCCGCGTGAGGCTCGACTTGCCCGCGCCGATGTTGCCCGCGACCGCGACGTACACCGGTCCCCCCGCCTCAGGCGGCGCGCACCCGCGCCAGGTCCGTCACGGCGTCGAGCAGCGAGCGGCGGTCGGCGGTCGAGGCCACGAAGTCGAGCTCCTCGGCCTCCACCACGTGCACCGGGTAGGGAGCGTGCGAGAACATGCGGTCGTAGCCCTCGCCGATGCGCCGCAGATACTCCGCCTCGATGGGGGTCTCGAAGCTCCGCCCACGCCGCGCGATGCGCTCCAGCAAGAGCTCCGGACGCGCCCGCAGGTACACCACCAGGTCGGGTGAGGGCAGCCTGGGGCGCAGCTGCTGGTAGAGCTCCCGGTACAGGGCCCATTCGTCCCCCTCGAGGTTCAACGAGGCGAACAGGAAGTCCTTGTCGAAGAGGTAATCGCTCACGGTGTGTGCGTGGAACAGCGCATCCTGGTTGAGCGCCTGCTGCTGCCGGAAGCGCGACAGGAGGAAGAACGCCTGGGTCTGGAAGGCGTGATGGGCGGGGTCGCGGTAGAAGGCGGGCAGGAAGGGATTCTCCTCCACCACCTCCAGTACCAGGCGGGCGTCCAGCTCGTCGGCCAGAAGGCGGCTGAGGCTCGTCTTCCCGACTCCGATCGGACCCTCGATGACGATCAAGGCCATGGCCGTCCTCCGAACATACCGCCCGAGTATACCGGGGTCCGGGCGGCCGCCGTGCCGCCCTCGGTGGGGCCCCAAGAGGCGCGACGGCGTGGTTCCTGCGGCCAGGAAACGCTGTGCTACAATCCGCCTAGCTGATGGAAGACAACATAGCGGACCGATCTACCCGTTTTCTCCGTTTCGTCTTCTTGGTGGTTGCCCTTCCCCTGGTCAGCATCGCCATCGCCCAGATCCCCGGCGCGCGTCAAGGCGTGAGCCTCCCGCAGGTGGGTCTTCTGGTCGTGATGTTGCTCCTCTCGGCGCTGCTGTCCGGCTCCGAGACGGCGCTGACGGCGCTGGGGGAATGGAAGATCCGGCAACTCCGCGAGGACGGCCTCGACCCCACCGGCGCCTTCGCGCTGCTCGAACGGCAGCCCACGCGCTTCATCACCACCTTGCTGATCGGCAACAACGTCGTCAACATCGCCGCCACGGCGCTCATCACGCAGATCGCCATCCAGCTCTCCCGCACCTACGGCTTCGGGGAGTCCCTCGCGGTCGGTTACGCCACCGGCGTCACCACCGTGTTGGTGCTGATCTTCGGCGAGATCACCCCGAAGTCGATCGCGGTGCATCACGCCGTGGCGTTCTCGCGTGCGGTCATCCGGCCCGTGTACGTCCTGTCCGTGGTGCTCTACCCGGTGGGCCTGGCGTTCACCTGGATCACCAGCTCGGTGCTGCGCCTGTTCCGGCTCGAGCCCACCGGCAACCCGCTACTCACCGAGAACGAGCTCAGGTTGATGCTGCGCAGTGCGGAGGAGTCCGGCGTCATCGAGGCGCAGGAGGAGGAGATGATCAAGGGGATCATCGACCTCGAGGAGACCGTGGTGCGCGAGGTGATGACCCCCCGGGTGGACGTCGTGGCCGTCGCCGAGGACGCCACCATGATGGACCTGCTGCGGCTCACCACCGAGCACGGCTACAGCCGCCTGCCGGCCTTCCGCGACACCATCGACGACGTACGGGGCATCGTCTACGCCCGCGACCTGCTGCCCTACCTCGGGCGCCCCGAGGCGCTGCAGGACACGCACGTGGCGGACCTCATGACCCCGCCGCAGTACGTGCCGGAGACGCTCTCGATCCTCAACCTCCTGCGCGACATGCGCATCCGCAAGAACCACATGGCGATCGTGGTGGACGAGTTCGGGGGCACCGCGGGCGTGGTGACGCTGGAGGACATCATCGAGGAGATCACCGGCGAGATCTACGACGAGACCGACGAGGAGGAGGAAGAGGACATCGTGCGTCTCGAGGACGGCCGCTACCGCATCCAGGGATCGGCGCACCTCGAGGCGGTAGGGCACGAGCTGCACCTCAGCTTCGAGGACGACGGCGACTACGACACGCTCGCCGGCTACCTCATCGACGAGCTCGGGCACATCCCGCAGGCCGGCGAGGACATGGAGCATGGGGGCGTGCGCTTCATCGTGGAGCAGGCCGACGAGCGCCGGGTGATGACGGTGCTGGCGTGGCAGGAAGCGCCCGTGCCTGCCCAGACCGGTCTCAACGAGGCCGAGGCCTAGGGGACGCGCCGGGGGGCGGCGCTCCGTCGGGAGAGGATCGCCCGCGGGCGGTGGCCGGCAGCGACGCCCTGCGTCGCTGTGGATGCCCACCCTCGACACCGGTGCCCGCACCACGCTGCCCAGCCCCTAGGTCTCCGCGATTGGAGTGCCCGTGCCGTCGTTCCGCCTTCCAGCCCGCACGGCCTACCTGCTGTACGCGGGCGGCAGCGCCCTGTTCTTCGCCACCTACGCCACGCTCTCGACGGTGTACCGCGTCGAGGTGGCGCACCTCGACGCCCTCCAACTCGTGCTCGTGGGCACCATGCTGGAGGGCGCGGTCTTCCTCTTCGAGGTGCCCACCGGGGTGGTCGCGGACACGGTGAGCCGGCGCCTGTCCGTGGTCATCGGCATGGTCCTCACGGGCGCGGGCTTCCTGATCGAGGCCCGCTGGCCGCTGTTCGCCCCCATCCTGCTGGCGCAGTTCGTGTGGGGGTTGGGCAGTACCTTCGAGAGCGGTGCCGTCGACGCCTGGATCACCGACGAGGTGGGTGAGTCCGCCGCTGCGGACGCGTTCCTACGCGGTACGCAGGTGGCGCAGGTCGCAGGACTGCTGGGCATCGGCCTCGCCAGCGTGCTCGGCGGTCGCAACCTCGCCTGGCCGCTGCGTGCCGGTGGGCTCGGCTTCCTCGCCCTCGGGGTGGTGCTGGCCCTGACCATGGCCGAGCACGGCTTCCGGCCCGAGCGGGTGGCGTCGCGCAATCCGTTCGCGCCGCTGCGCCGCACGCTCGCGGCCGGCCTGGAGGCCGTCCGCGGTCGTCCCCTGTTGCGGTGGATCCTGGTGATCGCCGTCATCGGAGGCGCCGCGTCGGAGGTGTTCGATCGCCTGTGGCAGGCCCGCGTGCTGCAGTTCCCGCTCCCCCTGGGCGACCGGCTCGGTAGCGCGGGGCTGTTCGGGGTGGTGGCGGCCCTGGCCATGGTGCTCAGCATCGCCGCGGCCGAGGTGGCGCGGCGGCGGGTCGACGGCACCAGTCACCGGGCGGTGGCGCGCGCCCTGATGGGCCTGACGGCGGCGTTGGCGCTGGCCGTGGTCGGCTTCGGTCTGGCCGGCAACGCGCTCACGGCGCTGGCGTTCTACCTGGCCGCCGTGCTGGTGCGGCGCGTCAACGCACCGCTGTTCCGGGCCTGGCTCAACCAGAGCGCCGAGCGCCGCAGTCGCGCGACACTGTTCTCCTTCGCCAACCAGATGGACGCCCTGGGGCAGATCGCCGGCGGGCCGCTCCTGGGGCTGTTGGCCGTGCGGGCCGGGATGTCGTGGGCGTTCGCGGCGTGCGGGGCGTTGCTGCTCCCTGCGCTATGGATCTACCGCCGCAGCCTGAGGCCCGGCCCGCCGCCCGCGGGCCCGGGGGCCGGCGGCGCGGACGGCGCCGCGGGCGCGGCAACGGGCCCGACCTGAGGCCGGCCGCCGCCACGGGCGCGGGTCACGACGGCTCCTGGCCGAGGTAGCGCCGTGCTACGCGCGGAGAGACCCGCGTGAGCAGCTCGTAGGCGACGGTCCCGGCGCGTCGACCGAGGATCTCGGCATCCGGCGCGGGGGGTCCCCAGACGGTGGCGACGTCGCCGGGCCGGACCTCGAGGTCGCCGGCATCGACCATGATCTGATCCATGCACACGCGCCCGGCGACGGGCAGGGTGGCCCCCAGCAGGTGCACGGTGCCCTGGCCGGAGAGGCGGCGCGGGTAGCCGTCGCCGTAGCCGATGCGCAGCGTTGCCACGGTGGTGTCGCGCTCGGCCCTCCACTGGCCGCCATAGGACACGGGCGTTCCGGCGGGGACGCGCTTGACGAAGGTGACGGGCGCCTGCAGGCGCATCGCGGGGCGCAGGCCGGGTTCGAGGGCCGCCACCACGTCGCTGGAGTGGTAGCCGTAGAGCGCGATTCCGGGGCGCACCAGGTCGAGGTGGGCATCGGGGTAGGCGAAGACGGCGGCGGAGTTCGCCGCGTGCCGGAGCGCCGGGGTGATGCCGTCGCGTGCTAACGCCGCGAGCGCCCGGCCGAAGGCATCGATCTGCGCCTCGGTGGCGTCGCGGCTGGCCTCGTCCGAGCGCGCGAAGTGGGTCCACACGCCCTCCAGGACCATCCCCGCGTCGCCGTCGACCCGTCGCGCCAGCTCGGCGGCGCGTCGCCACGGGAGGCCCAGGCGCCCCATGCCGCTGTCGACCTTCAGGTGGACGCGCGCGATCACGCCCGCGCGGGCGGCCCGCAGCGCCTCCAGCGAGTCCTCGTCGGCCACCGTGAGCGCCACGCCCGCGTCGAGAAGGCGCGCCAGCGCCCCGCGATGATGGACGGGGCCGAACACCAGGATGCGCGAGGTCACGCCGCCGTCGCGCAGGGCCAGGGCCTCCTCCGGCGTGGCCACCCCGAACCACGCCACGCCGCGCCCCTCGAGGTGGCGCGCCACGGGCACGGCGCCGTGGCCGTAGGCGTCCGCCTTGACCGCCGCCAACACGGCCGTGCGTCCTGGCAGGTGCGCGCGCACGCGCTCGAGGTTGTGCTCCAGGGCGGCGAGATCGATGGTGGCAACCGGACCGCTCAGCATGTCCGTCAGCATACCGGAGCGGCGCGGGCGCGCCCGCGCCGCCCGGCCGCTCAGCGCGTCCAGCTGGTGCGCCGCTCCAGCCACTTGACCAGGCTCGAGGCGGCCAGCGTCAGGCTGATGTAGAGGATCGCGACCGTGTTGAACGGCGGGAACACCTCGAAGGTGGCCGCCTGGAACTCCCGCGCCCGCTGCGTGATGTCGCGCACCGAGAGCACCGAGAGCAGCGAGGTGTCCTTGAGCATGGCGATGAACTCGTTGCCGAGGGGGGGCACGACGATGCGCAGCGCCTGCGGCAGGACGATGTAGCGCGCGGTCTGCCAGCCGCTCAGGCCGAGGCTGCGGGCGGCCTCGCTCTGGCCCCGCGGGATCGCCTCGATGCCGGCACGGAAGATCTCCGCCATGTAGGCGGCGTAGCCGAGCGAGATGCCCACCACGCCGCGCGTGAGGCGCGACATGTCGATGAAGCCGCCGGTGGCGTCGCGGATCGCTCCCTGCAGCGGGAACCCCACGTAGAGGATGACCACCAGCATGGGGATGCCGCGGAGCGTGTCGATGTAGAGCTCGGCGAAGATGGCCATGGGGTGGTGCCCGCTCTGCCAGGCCCCGAAGCTCAGCAGCAGCAGCACGACGCCGAGCACCATCAGGAGCATGGCGGGCTTCTTGAGTGCGGGGGGGAGGAAGCGCGTTTCCCACAGCACCGTGGCGTCCGCGGGTACCGCGGGGGAGGGGACGAAGGCGGCGCCGACGGTGCCGTCGGCGAGCCTGGCGAGGGCGGCGTCCGTATCCTCCACGCCGCGGACGCTGCGGGTGCCCGGCGCGCCGGGGTACTCGCCGGCCTTGATACGGTCCGACATCCCCGAGGGCGTCCCCTTGATGATGGCCACGCGCCCCTCGCCGCCGCCGAAGAGGCTGTAGCTCACCGGCGGTCGCGTGAAGAGCAGCACGCTCCCCGCCAGCAACAGCGCTCCCGCGATGCCGAAGCGGAGCAGGGTGTGCTCCCCGAGCTTCAACACCAGCAGGCTGGCGAGCACGATGCCGAGCACCGCGGACGCCAGGTACGCCGACACCGTGACGATCACGGTGGTGGTGAGTCCCGGGGCCAGGAAGGCCAGCGCGTCCTGATAGGTCGAGGCGGTGAGGAACAGGTAGACGACGAAGGGCGCCGCGCTCAATAGGATCAGGTGGCTCGGGCGGATGCGCTTGAGCCAGCCCCGTCGGGCGGGCGCGGTGACGGGTCGGCTCACGGTTGCGCCGGCCTCCCGCCGCCGGCGTCAGAACACCGCGGTGCGGCGCCGATCGGATCGGCGCCGCACCGCGGTTCACGCGTCATGCTCTTTGTCAGAACCACTTCTGGACGAGGGCGTCGAGCGTGCCGTCGTCCTTGATCGCCTTCAAGCCCGCGTCGAGTGCGTCCAACAACGCATCGCCCTGCTGTACCGCGAAGCCCAGCTTGTCGCCGGATTGCACGTGTCGAACGGCCACGGCCAGTTGGCCGGCGTACTGCTGCACGAAGGCGTCGGCGGTGACGTCGTCGATCATCACGCCGTCCACGTCGCCGTTGATGAGGCCGAGCACGGCCGCGTTGAAG
Organism: uncultured Trueperaceae bacterium; assembly: GCA_963739805.1. Lineage (GTDB taxonomy): Bacteria > Deinococcota > Deinococci > Deinococcales > Trueperaceae > CAVUBJ01. The sequence continues at coordinate 458,175 of CAVUBJ010000009.1, read as the reverse complement.
TCGTCGTAGAGCCGCACCCGGTCGCGCCCGACCATGTCCTCGGCGGTCTTGGCGTTGGTGGTGCCGGTCTGGGCCCCCAGCGTCAGGCTGCTGCCGTCGGCGGTGAAGTCGCCGATCGTCAGGCCCTCGTCCTCCACCCGCACTGCGATGGCCTGATCGACCGAGAAGTAGGAATCGGTGAAATCCACGACCTGGGCGCGCTCCGGCGTGATGGTGACGCCGGAGGCCACCATGTCGAACTCGCCGTTGGCGAGCGCCGGGAAGATGCCGTCCCAGGCGGTGGTCTGGAACTTGGGCACGCAGTTGACCTTCTCACAGACGGCATTCACGACGTCTACGTCGAAGCCGACGATCTGCCCCTGATCGTTGACGGTCTCGAATGGCGGGTAGGTTGTGTCGGAACCGACGATGATGGTGCGTCCGCCCAGGTCCTGCGCGAAGCCGACCGCGAAGGCAAGGGACAGGAGGGTGAAGGCGAATCGTCTCATAGGGCCTCCTCGTGGGATGGTCTCGTGCATGACCATACCCGCTGATGCAATCTATCGCAAGGCGGGCCCGCGCGCTCAGCCCTTGACGGAGCCCGCCAGGAGTCCACGGATGAAGTAACGGCCCAGCACGATGTAGATGATCAGGGTGGGGAGCGCCGCCAGCACCGCCCCCGCCATCGGCAGGTTCCAGTTGACCGCCTCCCCGCCCGCGAGCTGCGCCAGCGCCACGGTGATCGGCTGCGAGCTCTGGCGCGTGAGCGTGACGGCGAACAGGAACTCGTTCCAGATCTGCGTGAACTGCCAGATGATGACGACGACGAAGCCCGAGATCGACAGCGGGAAGATGATCTGGCGATAGATGCCGAAGAAGCCCGCTCCGTCGATCTTGGAGGCGTCGATCATCTCGTCCGGGATCTCCGCGTAGAAGTTCCGGAAGATCAGGGTGGTGATGGGCAGCCCGTAGACGATGTGCGTGAGGATGAGTCCCCACAGCGAGCCGTAGAGCCCGACGTCGCGCAGGAACTGAAACAGCGGGATGAGGATCGACTGGTAGGGGATGAACATCCCGAAGAGCATCAGCGGGAAGATGACGTTCGCCCCGGGGAAGCGCCACTTGGAGAGGATGTAGCCGTTGAGGGAGCCGAGCAGGGCGGATCCCACCGTGGCCACCACCGCCAGCACGAGGCTGTTGCGCAGCTTGGGCGCGAAGGCGCTCCAGGCCGTGGCGTAGCTCGCCCAGTTCCAGCGCTCCGGCAGCTTCCAGGTGTTGGCCAGGGTGATGGCGCCCGGGTCCTTGAGGCTGGTGATGACGACCAGGTAGATGGGGACCAGGAACATGGCGGCCACCATGATCAGCAGCAGGTAGGTGAGCCAGCGCCAGCGCCCGCGCTTCGCGGGGAGCTGGCGGGTGCCCGTGAGGTCCTTGGCGACGCCACTCATCGGCGTACCTCGCCGCGCAGGCTGGTCCAGAGGTACGGCACGATGACCGCGGCAACCATGATCAGCAGCACCATCGCGATGGCGGCGCCCTCGGCGAACTGGTTCGCCCGGAACGAGCGCAGGTACATCAGCAGCGCCGGCACGTCCGTGGTGGCGTTGTCCACCCCGGCCATGGCCCACACCAGGTCGAAGATCTTCAGGCTGATGTGTCCCAGGATGATCATGGCCGAGAGCGTGATGGGCCCGAGCAACGGCAGGATGACGTGTCGGTAGAGCTGCCACTCGCTGGCGCCGTCGACGCGGGCGGCCTCACGCAACTCGTCCGGCACGCCGCGAAGGCCGGCCAGGTAGAGGGCCATGGTGTAGCCCGACATCTGCCAGACGGCCGCCAGGATGATGCCGACGAAGGCGACGTTGAAGCCGTGGGTCTCGGGGAGGGGCAGGAGCTCGGCGCGGCGGCCGAGCGTGAGCGCCCACAGCAGCGCCAGCGCCGCCAGCACGCCCAGCGTCCAGGCGCGGCCGCGGCGTGCGCCGACCGCCGAGCGCCAGGCCATCAGCCCGAGCACGAGCGCCACCGCCACCCCCAGGATGAGCGGCACGGCGTTCCAGTCGAAGCGCAGGATCTGCGTCCGGCTCGTAAGCCAACGGAAGCGCCCCTGCGGCAGGCCGACGAGCGTGGGGAGCAGGTTGAGCCCGCCCTGCGGCTGGAGCAGCCAGCGCCAGATGGTGCCGGTCACGATGAATGCCAGCGCGAAGGGGAACAGGAAGATGGTCCGGAACAGCCCCTCCGCCCGCACCTTCTGATCGAGGAGGATGGCGAGGCCGAGCCCCACGACCAGGCAGCCGGCCAGGAACAGCACGGTGAAGAAGAAGGTGTTGACCAGGTCCTGCCGGAAGCGCGTCTCGATGAAGTTGCTGAAGAGGCTGCGGTAGTTCTCGAACCCCACGAAGGCGAGTTTGGGATGGAGCGCCAGCGCCTGGGCGGGGTCCTTGCCCCAGTTCGTGAGGGAGACGTAGAAGGTGCGGCCGATGAAGCCGTACACGAAGATGGCCAACAGCACCACCGACGGCAGCAGCATGAGGATGGCCGTGAGGCGATCGCGGGTGAGCTTCATCGCGGGGCGGCTCCTGTCTCCTAGGTCGAAAGCGGTGCCATGGGGCAGGGCGCGTCGGGGTAGCAGATAGGGTTGCTCGCGTGGCAAGAGAGGGGGCGGCCGGAGCCGCCGCCGTCCGGCGCGGCGCGCGGGGCGCGCCGCCGGAAGAGGGGTGCGGAGGCCCCGAGGGGCCCCCGCGCGAAGACCGTGGGCGTCACTGACCCAGGTTCACCTGGTTGGCGATGGCCTGGGCGGCGTTGGCGGCCTGCTGGCTGTTCATGGAGTTGAGGTAGATCTCCAGGACGTCCGCGAACTGGCTCATGAACGATTCCTTGGCGACGGCGCCGTGCACCAGGCTGCCGACGATGGTGTCGGACTGCCAGTCCTTGGCGGCCGACTGCGAGTAGGCGTTGTACGCGCTCAGGTCGGAGTCGAGGCGCGGGCTGATCGATCCCTTGAGGGGGTTGAAGGTGTCCTGCCCCTGCTTGGTGCCGATGAGCTCGAGCCACTTCACGGCGTTGTCACGGTCCGGGGCGCCCTTGGGCAACCCGAAGGAGTCGGCCAGCATGATGAAGGTGCCCTGGGTGCCGGGGGACGGCTGCCAGCCGAAGCCCTCGCCCGGGGTCAGGCCCTTGGTGGTGGTCATGTACCCGGCGGCCCAGTCGCCCATCACGTTGAACGCGGCCTCACCGCTGAGCACGCGATCGGTGGCCTGTTGCCAGGAGAGCCCGGCGGCATCATCGTTGGCGCACGCCAGGATCTTGCCGAAGGTGTCCCAGATCTGCACGGCCTTGGGGTCGGTGAACTTCAGGTTCCCGCTCCACAGGTCGTTCCACCCCTGGGCGCCGAGCGTGGCGACGGCCACGGACTCCCACAGGTGCTGCTGGGTCCAGTTCTCGCCGATCACCAGCGGGGTCACGCCCTGCGACTGGAGGGTGGGGCACATGGCGAGGAAGTCGTCCCACGTCTTGGGAGCCTCGACGCCCCACGACTGCAGCTTACCCGGCACGTACCACATGACGTTGGAGCGGTGGATGTTGACAGGGACGCTCCAGATGCCGTTCGGCGTGCTGATCAGGTCGATCAGGTTCTGCGGGAAGACGTCCATCCACCCCTGCGACTGGAAGATCGAGGTGAGGTCGTCCATGCGGTCGGCGGCGACCCAGGTGCCGATGAGCTCCTGACCGGCGTGCACCTGGAAGCTGTCGGGGGGATCGCCGCCGAGCATGCGGGTCTTGAGCACGGCACGCGCGTTGACGCCCGAGCCGCCCGTCACGGTGGCATTGACGACGTCGACCCCGGGGTTCTGCTGCTGGTAGAGGTCGAGCAGGGCCTGCAGGGCGGGGCCTTCGTCCCCGGCCCACCAGGAGAAGATCTCGAGCTTGCCCTGGGCCTGGGCCATGCCGGCCATCAGACCGAGTGCAGCGAGTAGTGCGATGAATCGTTTCATCCGTGGTCCCTTCCTAAAGAAACGGTGTGCGTGTGCGGCTGGGATGAACTGCGGGGTGGACGGAGTACCGCCGGAGCCGTGTGCTGTGTGCGTCACCTCCCGATACGCGTGTGCCCGGCATCGATGTGATCTACGGCCACCACCTCCGTGGTGGGCACCCGACGCCCGCATCGCGTGTCGCAGGAGATCCCCCTACCCCGCTCCTGGCTCCTTGCGGCTCACCTACAAGTGTAGCGCCCATGCAGCGTTCGGGTAAAGGGTTCCCCATCCGGGAGCGACGGTAGACTTAGCGCGTGGCCAGCGTGGCGCAACTGCGCGAACGATTGCGGCGGCCGCTCGAGCAGGAGCTGCGCTCCGGCTGCCTCGACCAGACCGTGGTGGGTGGCCTCGAGGGCCTCCTGGGCGGCCTGGCGATGCCGTTCCGGGAGGTGCGCGAGACGCTCGAGGGGTACGCCCAATGGCCGCCGGAGCGCCGCCGCGAGCGCCTGCGGCGGGCCCTGGCGCTGCTCGAGCCCGACGGGGAACGGGAGGGCGGGCGTGCGGGGGGCGCGCCGGCCGGCGCGGCGCCCGCGCCCGCGGGCCGCACCCGGCACCCTGAGGGGGGCCGGCCCGCGGGCCCGCGGGCCGCCGCGCGGACTCCCGCCCCGGGCGGCACGGCGGGCCGGGGGGCGGTTCCCGAGGGGGGCGCCCCGGCCGACGTGCTCGACGCCTCCCTGGCCGATCGGCGGATCGACGTCGGGGCGTTCGCCGAGAAGAAACTCGGCGCGATCGGGGTGAGGGCGTACCGGGACCTGCTCTACCTGCTGCCGCGGCGCTACGAGGATCGGCGCGCGCTGCCTCACTTCGGCGCTCTCCAGGACGATTCCGTGGTCACCGTTACGGGCACCGTCGTGTCCCGCAAGGGGCTGCGCAGCCGGCGCGGCATGCACGTGTTGCGCGCCTCCCTGGAGGACGGCGGCGGGCGCCGCCTCACCGCGGTGTGGTTCAACCAGCCGTGGGTGGAGAAGCAGCTCTACCCGGGACAGCGCCTCATCCTCGGGGGCAAGGTACGCCGCAAGGGGCGCGCGGTGGAGCTCAACGTCAGCGGTCACGAGGTCGATGACGACGGCGAGTCGCTATCGTTCAACCGCATCGTCGGCATCTACCCCTCCACCCAGGGGCTGAGCCAGGCGTACCTTCGGCGTGCGGCCAAGCGGCTGCTGGACGCGCTGCCGCCGCTACCGGACCACCTGCCGCGCCGCGCGCTCGAGCGCCACGGCCTGACGCCGCTCGATCGCGCCCTGCGCGACGCCCACTTCCCGCCGTCGCAGGAGGCGCTGGTCGAGGCGCTGCGAAGATTGAAGTTCGACGAGTTCCTGTTCCTCGAGCTGGTGGTGCTGCGCAGCCGAGACCCCAGTCTCACCGGGCGCGCGTTCGCGGTGCGCGAGCGCGACCTCGACGCCTTCCGGTCGAGCCTGCCGTTCACCCTTACCGGCGCGCAGGAGCGCGCCCTGGAACAGATCCTGGCGGACATGGCGGCACCCCGCCAGATGGCGCGGCTGTTGCAGGGCGACGTGGGCTCTGGCAAGACCGCCGTGGCGGCGGCGGCGGTCTTCGTGAGCGTGCGGAACGGGGCCCAGGCGGCGATGATGGCCCCGACCGAGATCCTGGCGAGGCAGCACTTCCTCAACCTGCAGCACTACCTCTACCCGCTGGGCGTGCGCAGCGAGCTACTGATCGGCACCATGTCGGCGCGGGAGCGCCGGGAGGCCCGCGCGCGCGTCGCCGGCGGGGAGGCCGATCTGGTCGTGGGCACGCACGCCCTGATCCAGGAGGGGGTGGCCTTCCACGACCTCGGCCTCGCGGTCATCGACGAGGAGCACCGCTTCGGCGTCGAGCAGCGCCGCAGCCTTCTCCGCGGGCTCCCCGACGCCCTGGTGATGAGCGCGACCCCGATCCCAAGGTCGCTCGCTCTGACGCTCTACGGCGATCTGGAGCTCACCGTGATCGACGCCCTTCCGCCGGGCCGCAAGCCCGTCGAGACGCGGCTCGTCAACGCCGGCAAGCGTCGCGACGTCTACCGATTCGCCTACCAGCAGATTCGTGAGGGACGGCAGGTGTACGTCGTGACGCCCCTCATCGAGGACAGCGAGGCGCTGGAGGAGATCGTGTCGACGACGCGCCTCACCGAGGACCTGCGGTCGCTGCTGCCCGAGGCCTGCCGTATCGAGATGCTGCACGGCCGCATGGCGGGGGAGGACAAGGAGAGCGTGATGGCCCGCTTCCGGGCCCACGACTTCGACGTGCTGGTGTCCACCACGGTCATCGAGGTCGGGGTGGACGTACCCAACGCCAGCGTCATGATCATCGAGAACGCCGAACGCTTCGGGCTGTCGCAGCTGCACCAGCTCCGCGGTCGGGTGGGGCGCGGAGCGCACGAGAGCACCTGCGTGCTGGTGGCGGGGGAACGCGGCCGCAAGACGCAGCAGCGGCTGCGGATCGTGGCGGACAACGGCGACGGCTTCGCCATCGCGGAGCACGACCTGCGACTGCGGGGGCCCGGCGAGCTGCGCGGGACCCGCCAGTCGGGGTTGCCCGACCTCAGCGTCGGCGACCTCGCGACCGACGGCGCCATCATCGAGGAGGCGCGGGCGCTGGCGCAACGCATACTGGAGGCCGACCCCGAGCTGCGGGCCGCCTGGGCCACGCGGCTGAGACTGGAACTGCGGCGCCGCAGCCGTGCGGTGGCCTTCAGGGAGATCATATGAGCGTTCTCACCCGCCTCTCAGGGGCGCTGCTCATGGCCGGCTTGGTGGTCGGCCTGGTGTTGCGCCTGGTGCTCACGCGGGGCCGTCTGCGCACCCTGGTCGGCCTGGCCCTGGTCCCGTTGCCCCTCCACATGGCCGTGGTGGCACTGGCCGCCGTGAAGCACGGGGCCACGCTCCTCGGGCTCGGGCTCTACCTGGTTGGCGGCGCGGCCGTGGGCGTGGCCGGTTGGCTGATCGGGCGCCGCGGCGTTCCGCATCGGGCCTGGCTCGCGGCCCTCACGCCTTCGCTGGTGGCGCTGGTCTACGGTCTGCTCCCCTTCGCCCTGTACTCCTGGCGCCTGCGCACGGCCGGCATCGACCTCGACATCATCCCCACCGCGGTCTACCTCGGGGCCACGCTGTTCGCGACCGGCGCCCTGCTGGTGTTCGTACCGGCGCCCCCCGCGGGGCCGGGCGGCGGCCTCCTGCGCCGACGCCGCTGAGCCCTCCCGGAGCCGACGGAGACCGTCCACGAGCCGCCTGGCGCGTTCCCCGGTCTGCTACACTGGAGGCGTGCCCAGGGCCCCCTTGCCGACCCCGATGCGAGGCCGTGTGCTGAGGTGGCTGCACCGCTCGGCGCTGCTGCTCGTCGCGGCGCTGCTGCTCGGCGCCTGCGCGCCCCGCACCGACATCCGCCGTGCCGAGCCGTTGGGCGCCATCCTGCCGCCCACGTTCGAGCTCGTGCCGGGGCAGACGAGCATCGAGCGCTTCGATCCTCCCGGCGCGGGCGCCGGGTTGGAGATGACGGTGGGCACGCTCGCCCGCAACCCCAACGGCTTCCCCGTGCGGCTCACGCGCGTCGACTACAGCGTGTACCTGGAGGGCAAGAGCGTGCTCAGCGGGGAGCAGCTGACGCCTGATCTGTTCCTCGACGCCGGGGCCACGGCGCCCTGGCGCTTCACCGTTTCCACCGACCTGCGCCGCAAGCCCGACCTCCTGCGGGCCGTCGTGCGCGCCTTCGCCGATACCCCCCTGTCGTTCCGCATCGAGGGGAGCCTGCGCTTCACCTCGGCCAGCTACGCATTCGAGACCAAGAACCGCGTGCTGGTCTCGGGCAGCACGCTGGCGCGCCAGACCGTGCAGGCCCCGGTGCTGCGGCTCGACGAGTCCGAGAGCCGCGTCTACCTCCTGCGCCCCGACGTGCCGGTGGTGCAGGTGGTGGTGCAGGCCCGCAACCCCGGCGACGTCGGCTACTTCCTCTACGGCAAGGACCTCACGCTCACCCTGGCCGGTCAGCCGCTGGCGCGCGAGGACATGCGGCCGGTGCCATTGGCGGCGGGGCAGGACGGGCGCATCGACATGTTGTTCTACCCAGTGCACGGTGAGCTCGAGCCGGAGGCACAGGCCGCGCTCGATGCGGCGCTGCAGGGTATCCCGACCCTCCTGCGGGTACGCGGCTCGCTCTACATGGACGTCCTGGGCGTCGACTCGTTCCAGGTCCCGGAGGGGTGGGAGGTCACCGGCTTCGTGGACGCCGACCGCAACGGCCCCTGAGGGTCCCGCCCTCCCGGCGGCGCGCGCTCGGCGACACGCCCTCCCACGGCCCGCCCTCCCACGGCCCGCGGGGCGCGCGCGGCCCATGCTATCCTTCCCCGGTATGGCGAGAATCCTTGTCACGGACAACGTTCAACTGGGCGACAGGGAATACCCGGGTGTGAGTGTCGTCGACCGCGCCGGCATAGGCCGCGAGGAGCTGCTGGCGACCGTGGCGGAGTACGACGCGATCATCACGCGCAGTCGAACGCACGTCGACGAGGAGCTGATCCGGGCGGCCGGGCGGCTCCAGGTCATCGGTCGTGGCGGCGTCGGGGTCGACAACATCGATCTCGATGCCGCCAGCCGCCGCGGCATCCTGGTGGTCAACGCCCCGGAGGCCAACAACATCTCCGCCGCCGAGCTCGCCATCGCGCTCATGCTCAACGCGGCGCGGGGCGTGGCGCGGGCCGATCGCCTGATCCGCGCGGGGACCTGGGACCGAGCCTTCCTGGGGCGCGAGCTGTTCGCCGCCAACCTGGGGATCGTCGGGCTGGGGCGCATCGGTTCGCTGGTGGCGCAGCGTGCCCAGGCGATGGGCATGGAGGTCCTGGCGTTCGACCCCTACATCACGCGTCGGCGTGCCGAGGACCTCAAGGCGGAGCTGTTCGACGACCTGCACACCATGCTTGCGCGCTGCGACTTCCTCACGGTGCACACGCCGCTCACGGAGGAGACGCGCGGGATGATCGGATCCGCCGAGCTGGCGTGCATGCCGGCCGGCGCGGTGGTGGTGAACGCCGCGCGCGGCGGCATCATCGAGGAGTCCGCCCTGCTCGAGGCGCTGGAGGCCGGGCGCCTGTTCGGCGCGGGGCTCGACGTCTACGTCGCGGAGCCGCCCGCGGTCGATCATCCCCTCACCCGGCGCGACGACGTCGTGCTCAGCGCACACCTCGGCGCAAACACCATCGAGGCCCAGGCGCGCGTTGGCAGCGAGATCCTCGAGCGCACGGTGATGGCCCTGGGCGGCGATTACTCCCGCGGGGTGGTGAATGCCCCGGCGCTCGCGCCCGAGGTCATGAGCGCCCTGGGCGGGCACCTGCGCCTCGGGGAGCTGCTCGGCAGCACCGCCGCGCAGCTCGCGCACGGCCGTGTCCGCGACCTCGAGGTGGAGTTCGCGGGCGCGTTCCCCATCGACCCAGATCCCATCGCCACGGCCGTCACCAAGGGGTTCCTGGAGCCGTTCTTGGACCAGCCGCCGAACTACATCAACGCGCTGTCGATCGCACGCGACCGCGACATCCGCGTCAGCCGGGCCACGGACGCCCGCGAGCAGGGCTACACCGCCCACGTGCACGTCACGGCGGTGACGTCCGAGGGGCGCACCAGCGTCGGCGGCACGGTCCTGGCCGGCCAGCCGCGCATCGTCTCGATCGACGGCTACCCCATCGAGATCCGCCCCGAGGGGACCATGCTGGTGTGCACCAACTACGACCGGCCCGGCGCCGTGGGGCGGGTGGGCACGGTGCTGGGCGACGCGGGCGTGAACATCAACAGCATGCAACTGTCGCGTACCAGCGAGGACGGGCTGGCGATGTTCGTGCTCACCCTCGACCAGGCGCCACCGGACGCGGTGCTGGACGTGCTCCGAGACCTCGGTGACGTGATCCGCAGCCTGCGCCTGGTGCGGCTGTAGGGCGGGGGAGCGGCATGCACAAGGCGCGCCTGCTGGCGCCGGGACCGGTCGAGATCCCGCCCCAGGTCCGGGAGGTGCTGGCCCGGCCCGCGCTGCACCACCGCACCGAGGGGTTTCGGGCGCTGGTGCTGCGCGTGCGTACCCTTCTCGCGGAGCTGGCGTGCGTGCCGGGCGAGGACGTGCTGCTGGTGACGGGCAGCGGTACGGCGGCGTTCGAGGCCGGCCTGCTGGCCGCGGTACCGGCGGGCGGCACCGTGCTGGCACTGCATGCGGGGAAGTTCGGTGAGCGCTGGGCCGCCCTCGCCCGACGCTACGGTTTCGACGTCCGGACGGTCGAGGCGCCCTGGGGCCGGGCCCTCGATCCGCGGGAGGTGCGGCGCGCACTGCGCGACGCTCCGGACGTGGCCGCCGTCACCACCACCCACTCGGAGACCTCCACCGGCGTGTTGCACGATGTCCAGGGCCTCGCGGGCGCGGTGCGCGAGGAGGCGCCGGAGGCGCTCGTGCTGGTCGACGCGGTCACCAGCCTGGCGGCCGCCGAGCTCCGGCCGCGCGCCTGGGGCCTTGACGGCGTGTTCGCCGGTTCCCAGAAGGGCCTGATGCTCCCGCCCGGCCTCGGCTTCGCGTGGCTCTCCGAGCGCGCCTGGCATCGCGCACCGCGGCGTGCGCCCAGCTTCTACCTCGATCTCCACGCGGAGCGTGGCAAGCAGCGCCGCGGAGAGACGGCCTTCACGCCGGCCACGGCCCTGGTGGCGGCGCTCGAGGTCGCCCTAGAGCTGGTGCTGGAGGACGGCGTGGAGGCGCTGTGGGCGCGGCGCGCCCGCCTCAACGAGGCCGTGCTGGCTGCGGGTGAGGCCATCGGCCTGGAGCGCTTCGCCGAGCGGCCGAGCCCCGCGGTCGCGGCGCTCCGCACGCCCCAGGGGGTGGCGGCGCCCGCCCTCGTCCGGCACATGGCGGCCGAGGGCGTGCGCATCGCGGGCGGTCAGGAGGCGCTCGAGCCCCGGCTGCTGCGCCCCAGCGTGCTCGGATGGGCCGACGCCTACGATGCGGTCACGCTCGCCGCTGCGATGGAACGGGCGTTGAGGGCCGCGGGTCGGAGCGTGCCCTTCGGCGCGGGCGTGGCGGCCGCCCTGGAGGTGCTGGAGCGGTGAAGCGCGTGGTGCTGGTGCGGCACGCCCCGACCCGCGTCGATCCCGCGCGGCCGGCCTCCCGGTGGGCGCTGGCGGCCGGCGCGGAGGAGCGTGTCCGACGGCTCGCCGAAGATCTTGGTCCGCTGGCGCCGGACGGGGTGGTGAGCAGCGTCGAGCCCAAGGCGATCGCCACGGGCCGGATACTGGCGCGCTCGCTGCGCGCGCCGTTCCGGACCGCGCCGGGCCTGCAGGAACACGAGCGCGGGAGCCTGCCGGTGCTGGAACCGGCGGCGTGGCGTGACGCCGTGCGGCGCTTCTTCGGGACGCCCGATGCCCTGGTGTTCGGCCGCGAGACGGCGAACGAGGCGCTGGCCCGCTTCGAGTGTGGCCTGCGGCGGGCGCTGGCGTCCGCTGCGCAGGACCGTCCGGCGGTAGTGACCCACGGGACCGTGCTCAGCCTGTTCGTCGCCCGCCACAACGATCTGGACCCCTACGGCCTGTGGCGCGGGCTCCAGATGCCCGAGGCGCTGGTGCTCGGGTGGCCCGAGGCGCGCCTGGAGGAGCGCATCGCGCTGGACACGCCCGCCTGACGGGCAGCCCTGGGACGTGCGTCCCCGCGTGCGCGATCTGCGCTTGCTATGCTGGGCCATGTCCATCCGACCACAGAGCGAGCGCCTGCTTGAAGCGCGCTTCGTGTGCGAGTGTCGCGTGTCGTGGGACGAGCACTCCGCGCGGACCCGCCCCGTACCGGCCGAGGCCGACGGTCGTGGGCCCGCGCGGATGCGTTCCCGGCGCGCAGGCGCCGAGGCGCGAGGCGGGGAGCGCCACCCCTCGGGCTGATCCCGCGTAGGCCGCTTCGCCGGCAGGGCGTGACCCGCGTGCAGGTGTGGCGCGCCGACGGCGCCGCCAAGGCGTCGGGCCCGGCCGCGCCCGGCTCAGGCCGGGCGCGCGATGCCGGCCAGTACCGCGCTGCGGTCCGTGAGCGGCGCCCGGTCGAAGCCGCCGAAGAAGCGCACCGTTCCCAGGCCGGCGAGCTGCAGTGCCCGCAACAGCTCGAAGCGCGTGTAGTAGCGCTGCACCACGCGGGTCACGCGGCGCGTGAGGCGCCCGTCGGGGTCCGTGCGGTCGAGGTAATACCGACTCTCCACCAGCTGAGCGAGCGGGTCGTGGTGCTGGAGAAGGAACAGCTCCGCCCCCTCGCCGCCCACGCCGCCCCACTCCGCCTCGCGGCGCAGCACGCCCTGCGGACCCAGTCGTGGCCGGTAGACGTCGAACCCGAAGGCACCCCCGGGCGCGAGATGGCGGGCCACCGCCGCCAGGGTTTGGTCCTGGTCGGCGACGGTGTAGGCGTGCATGAGCGTATTGAAGGGCGCGATCACCAGCGGGAAACGGCGTCCGAGCTCGAGGGTCCGCATGTCGCCGCGGCGCAGCGTCACGGCATGGACCAGGCGCTCGGAGCGCAGCCGCTCGGCCGCGGCGCCGAGCATCGCCTCGGAGGCATCGACTGCCACGACCTCGGCACCGGCGTGCGCCAGCGCCGCGCTCACCCGCCCGGTGCCCGCCCCGAGCTCCAGCACCGGGCCGCCGTAGTCCTCGGCCAGACCGCGGTAGAAGGGCAGGTCGTCGCGATACCCGCGATACTGGGCGTCGTACAGCTCCGGATCGTCGTACAGCGGGGCATGGGTCGCGACCCCCACCTCAGCCCCGCTCCCGTGCCGACACGGCCGGTGGCCGCGTGGCCCGCAACCGCCCCCCCGCGAGATCCCATACGGCGTCCGCCGCGGCCACCAGCGCCGGGCGATGCGCCACCGCAACCACCAGCCGGCGGTGGGCCTGCACGCCCAGGAGCGCCACCAGCTCCCGCTCCGCCTCCGCGTCGAGGCTGGAGGTGGGCTCGTCGAGCAGCAGCACCTCGGGTTCGGTCAGCAGGGCGCGGGCCAAGGCCAGGCGCTGGCGCTGGCCGCCGGAGAAGCCCGCGCCGTCCTCCGACAGGGGGTGGTCGAGGCCGCGCGGGAGGGCGCGGACCACGGCGGCCAGGCCGACGTCTTCCAGCACGGCCCAGAGGCGCTCCTCTGGCAGGGCGCGCCCCATCAGCAGGCTGTCACGCAGCGGCCCCGAGAGCACCTCGTGCCCCTGGGGAACATAGCTCACGCGGCGCCGGAGCTCCGCCTCCGGGAGCGTGCCCAGGGGGCGACCGCCCAAGCGCACGCAGCCCACGGTGGGGGTGAGGAAGCCGAGCAGCAGGCGCAGCAGGGTCGTCTTGCCGACGCCGCTCTCGCCGCTGATCGCGACGAGGCCGGTCGCGGGGAAGAGCAACCGCAGCGCGTGCAACACCTGCCCGGTGTCCGGGTAGGCGAAGCTCACCTCGTCGAGCTCGAGCCCGACGCCAACGCGCGCCACGGCGGCCGGCGACCGCGGCCGTGGCGCGCGCGCCAGCGCCTCCAATCGCGCGGCCGCCGCGGCCGCCTGGCGCAGCATGGCGTACCCCTTGGGGAGGAGCTGCATCGGGGTCGCCATCAGGGCCACCAGGGTCACGAACGACACCAACTGGCCGGAGGTCATCGCCCCGCGCGCGACGCTGGCGGCGAGCACCACCACCAGCAGGCCCACGGCCGCGAACAGCATCACCTGCGTGAGCGGCACCTGCCCGCCGCCGACGAGGCTGCGGGCGCTCATGGCGCGCGCGGTCCGGCGGTTCTCCGGCTCGAAGCGGCGCAGCATCAGCTCCTGGGCGTCGAAGGCACGCACGGTCTCGTGGTGGCGCAGGCCCTCCTGCAGGTGGCGGCCGAGAGCCTCCGTGCCCGCCTGGGACCTATCGGCGATGCGCTGGAGGCGCGCCCCCACCCAGCGCAGGGCCACCAGCGTGGGCAGGCCGAACAGCAGCAGCAGCGCCGACGCGCGCAGGTTGGTGCCCGCCAGATAGGCGAGGATGGCGATCACCGTGCCACTCTCGGACACCAGCGTGCCGAGGCCGTAGCGTGTGTACGTCTCCACCTCCTGGAGGTCTGTCAGTACGCGGCTCGCCAGGCCGCCGCTGGTGCCGGGCAGCGTCCCGGGCGGGCGCGCCAGCAGCCGCCGGTACAGGCCGCGCCGCCAGGCGGCCGACACCTGGGCGGCCGCGTGCCCCAACAGCGCGTCCTGGGCCCAGAGCGCCAGCGCGCCGGCGAGCGCGGCCGTGCCCGCGATCGCCAGGATGCGGGGCAACCCGCTGAGGTCCCCCGCGCCCAGTACCTGATCGAACACGGGGGTGATGAACAGCGGCACGATGGCCACGCGCAGCCCGGCGTTCAGCAGGGCCGCCGCCACCCCCCACGGCGCACCGAAGCGCGACGGCCGCAGCAGCGGGGGGAGCGGTGCCGCCGCGTCCTCGCGCGCCCGCGCCGCGCCGGCGACGCCCGCTTGGCTCACGACGGCTCCGCCCAGCCGCGGGGCGTGCCGGGGGCTCCGCCGAGGTCCTCGCTCAGCGCGCGCACCAGCGCCCGCGCGGCGCCGCGCGCCGGCATATATGCGACCAGGCCCTCGCGGCGCCGGCGCAGCTCGTCCGGGTCGCGGGCCAGCGCCAACGTGTGGCGCGCCACACCGGCGACGTCCAGACGGCCGCTCAGCTCCAGCATCAACGGCTCGCCGCTGAAGCGGTTCGGCAGCGACACCGGGACCTTCAGGCCCTCCACGAACAGTCGCACGGCGTAGCGCTTGAGGTAGCGGCCGACCAGCGGCAGCAACCCGAGCCAGTGGCCCACGCCCTCCAACGGGATGATCTCGGGCCGGTTGAGGGGGAGCAGCACGACCGCCGGCACCCCGGCCACGCCGAGCTCCAGGGTGTTGGTACCGGGGATGGTGATGGCCAGGTCCGCCGCACCCATGTGGGCGTAGCGCGACTCCTCCGGGACCATCTCGAGGACGGCACCGGACGGCGTGTGGATGATCGACCCCTCGCGTCGCCCCGCCATCCCACCCAGCGTCGCCCGCTCGCGCCCCTCGATGCCCGCGGCGAGCGTGTCTTCGCGCAGCATGCGGGACACCGGCCATACGAAGCGCGCCCCGGGTAGTGCCGTCGCCAACGTGTCGACGAGCGCGATGAAGAACGGGATCAGATGGATCGCGAAGGCGTCGCGGCTGCCCGCCATGATCAGCACGTGCGGGGCGCCCGGGTCCGACGCGGGCGCATCGAGCGCGACCGCGTCGGCGACCAGGTTCCCCGCCACACGCACGCGTCCCGCGGGCGCCCCGAGGCGGCGCGCCCGCGCCCGCGTGCGCTCGTCGGGCACGAACAGCAGGCGCACGGCACGGTGCAGGCCCGGCTCGAAGCTGTAGCGGTACAGCGCGTACCCGAGCTTGCGAGCCAGGTCCGCCGCCATGCCGGGGTTGCCGCCGAGGCTGAGGACGAAGCCGGCGTCCGCGCCGAGGCCGGGCGGCACGCCGCCCAGCGCGGCGGAGCGGAGGTACTGCGCCGGGGTCGTCACCACGTCGGCACCGAAGCCGCGCGCGATGTCGGCCTCGTGGCCGCTGGCGAACTGGCAGGGGATGAGGCTGATGCTCACCCTCAGGCCGGGATCGAAGCGACGGAGCTCGTCGAGCACCGGTCGGGCCCAGGTGTAGAGCTCGCCGGGCCCGTTGCTCACCAGGACGGCCTCGCGGGTCACGCGCTCACCCGCCGACGAAGCGGGCGATGCCGCGCGTCGAGCCCTCGATGAACGCCACCAGCGCGCGCACCTCGGCGCTGGCCTCGGCGAGGGCGGCCAGCGCGCCCTCGTCGCGGTGCCGCAGGGCGCGCACGGCCCGTTCCAGGGCCCGGTAGCGCTCGCCGTCGATGCCGTGACGCTGCAGGCCCACGCGGTTCAAGCGGTAGTGACGGGCGAAGCTTCCGCGTGCCAGGAGGAAGGGCAGCACGTCCCTGTTGATGGCGCTGCCGCCACCGAGCATGGCGTACGCACCGACGCGGCAGAACTGGTGCACGAGCGCATTCGAGCCGAGCACGGCGTGGTCCCCGACGCCGCTGTGCCCCCCGAGCTGAACGGCGGTGGTGAGCGTGCAGCCCACACCCACCGTGGTGTTGTGCGATACGTGGGTGTAGCTCATCACCAGCGTGCCGCGCCCGACGCGCGTCTCGGCGCCCTCACCGGTGGCCCGATGGACGGTGACGAACTCCCGCAGCACGACCTCGTCCTCCACCACGGCCAGGCTCGCCTCCCCTTCGAAGTGGCTGTCCATCGGCGTGCCGGCCACGACGGCATAGGGGCCGATGCGACAGCCCGCGCCGATGCGGCTTCCCGTGTGCAGCACGCTCCCGGTCATGATCGCGCTGCCGCGCCCCACACGCACGCCGCACTCCACGACCGCGCTGGGGCCCACCACCACCCCCGGTGCCAGCTCGGCAGCCGCGTCCACCACGGCGCTGGGGTGGATGCGAGGGGGGGCGTCCATGCGGGGCTCAGCGGGCGTACATGAACGACAGGGTGGCCTCGGCCGCGACCTCTTCGCCGACCAGCGCCCGGGCCGCGACCCGGCACAGCCCCCTGCGGAACAGCTCGATCTCGCCGGTGAGGCGCAGCACGTCGCCGGGCAGCACGCGTCGGCGGAACTTGGCGCCGTCCACCGCCACGAGATAGCCCACGCCGCCGTCGCCGACCGTGCCCTCGCGGGCGGCCAGCCCCACCGCCGCCGCCTGGGCCAGCGCCTCGAGGATCAGCACGCCTGGCATCACTGGCTGGTCCGGGAAATGCCCCTGGAAGTAGGGCTCGCCGTGGCTGACGTTCTTGACGCATTCGAACGCGTCGCCGTCCTGCGACACGAAGGCGTCCACCATCAGGAAGGGGTAGCGGTGCGGAAGCACCGCGCGCACGTCGATCACCATGGACGCAGTGTATCCCAGGGCGCCCGAGCGCCCCGGCCCGCTCCGCCGGGCGCGGGCGCTCCGGGCGCCCGCATCACACCAGCACGGGGCGCCGCGAGATGCGGATGTCGCGCATCAGGCGTGCGGCCAGCGCCAGCGAGCGCAGGTCGTCGTCCAGCGTGCCGATCGGGTCGGCTCCGCGACGGATGCGCTCCAGGAAGTGCTCGAGCTCCTTGCGCAGCGGGTTGTCCTCGTTGACGACGTGACGGTCGAGCTGGACGTGGCCGGTATCGCTGCCCGGCGCCGGGGCCCGGTAGATGGCGATCTCCGTGTACGGCTCCTTGGCGAAATCGAGTCTGAGCGTCTGGTGCGGCTCGGTCACCACCAGACTGCGCTCGGCGTCGGGCGCCACGCGGCTCGCCAGGAAGCGCGCCACGCACCCCCCCTCGAAGGTGATCTGGGCGGCAGCCACGTCCTCGTGAGGGCTGCCGTTGAGCACGTGACCCGAAACGCTGATCGTCTCGGGCTTCCCGGGCATCAGGCGCAGCACGATGTCCAGGTCGTGGATCATGAGGTCGAGGATGACACCCACGTCCTTGATGCGGGCATACGGCACCAACCGGCGCGCCTCGATCAGGTATGGCTCGCGCACCTGCTCGCTCAGCAGCTGGACCGCGCGATAGAAGCGCGTGATGTGGCCCACCTGGAGCACCAGGCCGAGGGTCCGCGACAGCGCCGCCAGCTCCTGGGCCTGGCGCACCTCGGTGGCGACGGGCTTCTCCACCAGCACGTGCACGCCTGCGTGCAGCAGACTGCGCGTGATGGCGAAGTGGAGGCTGGTAGGCGCCGCCACGCTGGCCGCGTCGATGCGCTCGCCGGCCAGCATGGCGTCGAGGTCGGGATAGACCCGGCAATCGAAGGCCGTGCGGGCCTCGGCCCGCCGCAGCGGGTCGGGGTCCACCACGGCCACGAGTTCGACATGCGGGAGCGCGGCGTAGTTCGTGGCGTGGTGACGACCCATCACGCCGCCTCCGACCACCGCCACCCGCAGGGGGGTCATGCTGCGGGTACCTGTCGTCTCGGAAGCTTGCGAAGCTCTCTCATAAGGGCGACATGCAGACGATGGGATCCGCGCCAGAAACTGACGTGGGCCCGGATGGGGCGGCCGAGCAGGAACAGATCCCCCAAGGCGTCGAGGGCCTTGTGGCGCACAGGCTCATCGGGCGAGCGAAGCGGCCGCAGCGGCGCCTCATCACCAAAGACGATAGCATTTTCGAGGCTGGCGCCCGCCGCCAGCCCGTCGGCTCGAAGTGCCTCGTACTCCCGAAGGAAGCCGAAGGTGCGGGCGTCCGCCAGCTCGCCGTAGCGCTCGGGCGCGCCGCACCAACGCTGTCGGCCGACCGCCGGATGGTCGAAATCGATCGCATAGCACAGTCCCGGCGGCCCGGGTCGCAGCGCCGCACGCCCGTCGCCCAGCACCACGCGCAACGATCGGGTCGGGGCGGCGGGCGCCGGCGCCGGTCGGGGCGGCGGCAGCTCGTCGACCAGGGCCAGCCACTCCCGCGCCGAACCGTCGAGGATGGGGAGCTCATCCGCGCTGACCTCGACCAGCACGTCGGACCAGTGGCCACGCAGGTGGAGCGCGGCGAGCAGATGCTCCACCTGGCCCACGCGCGCGCCCTCGACGCCCAGCGTGGTGCTGCGCCGGGTGTCGATCACGTTGGAGACGCAGGCCCGGATATCGACGCCGGCCCGCCGGAAGCGCACGGCGCCGGGGGCGGCGTGCAGCTCCACGCGGCTGCGGCCGCCGGCGTGCACGGTGGGGCCCTCAACGCTTCCCATCCGGCGCCGCGCCCTCCCCCCCGCGTCGTCGTCCGGGTGCCGCTCGCCGCCGGCCTCCCGTGGGCGGACGTAGGCCCAGATCCGCTCCAATCGCCCCTGCAGGTAGAGGCCGCGCACCCAGTGCCGGTACGGGGCCGCCGGCGCGCCCGCCCACACCTCGCCGGCCGGGATGCGCTTGCTCACGCCGCTGGCGCCCGCGATGCGCGCGCCGTCGCCGATCTCCAGATGGTCGGCGATGGCCACCGAACCGCCCACGATGACACCGTCCCCGAGGCGCGTGCTGCCCCCGATCGCCGTCATGCCCGCGATGAGGCAGTCGTGGCCGACCACGACGTTGTGGCCGACCTGGCAGTGGTTGTCGATCTTGGTGCGCGCACCGATGCGGGTGGGGGAGAGCGTGCCCCGGTCGACGGCTGTGTTGGCCCCGATCTCCACGTCGTCGCCGATCTCGGCGCCCCCGAGGTGGTGGATCTTCTCGGCACCGTCGGGGCCCGGCGCGTAGCCGAAGCCGTCCGCGCCGATCACCACGCCGGCGTGCAGGCGCACGCGGTCGCCGAGGTGCACGCCGTCGTAGAGGCGCACCCCGGCGTACAACAGGCAATCGGCCCCAACCACGCTCCCCTCGGCCAGGCTGCAGTGCGGGCCGATGACGCTGCCGCGGCCCACGCGAACGCCGGGCCCGATGACGCACAGGGGACCTACCGACACGCCGGGCCCGAGGACCGCCGCGGGGTCCACCACGGCACTGGGATGCACACCGGCCGCCGGCGGCGGGCGCCGGTCGAAGAGGGCCGTGAGCGTCGCGAGTGCGCGGCGGGGATCCTCCACCTCGATCGCGGCGGTGTCGCCGCGATCCTCGTCGGGCGCGGCCGCGGGTCCCGCGCCGTGCACCAGGACGGCGGGTGCCGCGGCCAGGGCCGCGGCGGCACCCCGCCGATCGAAGGCGACGACCACGGCGTCCCCGAGCGCGTCCGCCGGGAGTTCCGCGCCCGTCTCCCGGGGGAGCTCGGATAAGCGCCGCACGCGCCGGGGACCGCCGCGCGCCCGGCCGCCCAGGCGCAGCGCGAGCGCATCGCTGTCGAGTTCCGTCGGCGCCGCGGCGCCGCGATCTCGATCGGGTTCATGGGGCATCGGCCGTGCCTCCTCCCTCGCCGGCGTCGCCGCCGGTGGCGCCGGCCGCGCCGGCCGCGGAGTCGCCCGAGGCAGGTTCTGGACCCGGCGCCACCGTCACATCCAGGGTGCGCGTGCCGTGCACCACGTATGGTAGCGGTACGCGCAGCAGTCGCCGCGGCGGGCCACCGTTGGGGTCGGGCAGCTCCACGATCACCTCGCTCGCCTGCGGGCGGGTGCGCAACGCGTCGAGCAGCTCGGCGAACGAGCGCGGCTCCTTCTCGGGATCCGGGGGCTCGTCGGCGTCGCCGACCGGCTCCTGTGCGCCGCGGACCGTGAGCGTGAGCTCCCCGGTGACGTCCTCGGGCAGCGCGATGGTGAGTGTCTTGACCTCGGCCTCGCGCCGGTAGGGTTGCAGGCGCAAGTGCGCCACCAGGGGCTCGCCTGGGAGCACGCGGGGGTTCTCGGCGACCACGTCGGCGATGTCCGCGGCATTGCGGCGCAGCGACAGGCGCACGTTCAGCGCCACGCGGCTCAGGCCGGGCGTGCGGAACGCGTTGTCCGCCAGCAGCGCGAGCGGCGCGCCCGAGAGGCGCGCGGCGGCGAGCGCGACGTCGTCCTCGGCGTCCACCTGGTCGAGCAACGTGACCCGTTCCCCTGACGCCAGCGTGAGGTCCCAGGCGACCTCGGCGAAGCCGGCGCCCCGGCGGGAGAGCGCGCGATCGAGCAGCTCCAGCGTGGCGGACGCGACCAGCGGCGCGTACATGCGGCCGTCCGGCACCACCTCCAGATGATGCGTCAGGTTCGGGCCCACGCCGGTGATGGTGAGGCTCACGGGGATCATGGCCGGGCCGGCGCCCAGGCTCCCGGCGATGGCGGCCGGCCGGTCCTGCCGGATGCTTCCCAGCACGCTGCGGCCGCTGTTGACGAGCTTGAACGGCACGGTATCGCTTGCCACGATGGCGGTCACCCGGGCCGGCGCCAGCGCCAGCGTCACGGCCCCCTGTCCCAGCAGGGGGTGCCCGAAGGCCAGCACGCGCGCACCCTCGACGGCGGTGAGCGTTCCCACGGCGCCGATGGTGACGTCGCCGCGGAGCAGCTGCACGCTGATGGCAGAGCCGGGGACGAGGGGTCGGTCCTCCTGGGCGTCCTCGGGCAGGGTTCCGGCGGCCTCGACGGGGAACGGTGCGACCCTGGCGTCGCGGAACAGCGGCTCGAGCAGTGCGGCGGCCCGGGCCCCGACGCCCCCCAGCAGCACCGGGGTGGCGGCCGGCACGGGCTCGCCCAGCCCGGGCAGCGCCACGGGCCCGGGCCCCGGGGCCCCACCACCGTCGGCCGCGTCGCGCATCGCCCCGATCGGGGTGACCAGCGCGAGGTGGTGGTCGGCCGAGGGGAAGACGTAGCCGATGGCGCCCAGCAGGGCATCCCCCTCGGGCGTGCCGAGGTATACCGGGCTGCCGCTCATGCCGGCGGCCACGCCGCCACTGGCATCGATGAACTCCCCGGACGCGCGGATCAGCACCAGCGGGAAGCCCGGTCCGGCGTCGTCCTGCACCCCCAGCACGATCACCGGGAAGCGCTCCAGGGTGTCCCCGGGTCCGGCCGTGATGGCGTATCCACGCAGGCCGGGACGGACTCGCTGCACCGGGAAGTCGGCGGCCGCCGTGCCCGGGGGCGCCGCGCCGTTCGCGGGGGCGAGGGCGACGGCGCAGCACAGCACGACGAGCGCGGCGAGAGGGCGCGAGGCCCGCGCCAACGCCCCCCCTCGAAGGCCATGCCGCGCGCCCCTGGCCCGGTCGGCCACGCCTACCGCCGCAGGAAGTTGTCGGAGATGAGCGCGTCCTGCAGCACGTGGATCATGTCGAGGGCCTGTCCCGTGCCGAGCGCGACGCAGTCGGTCGCGTTCTCGGCCACGACGACCGGGATGCCGGTGGTCTGCCGCAGCAGCTCGTCGAAGTTGCGCAGCAGCGATCCGCCCCCGGTCATGATGATGCCGCGATCGATGACGTCCGAGACCAGCTCCGGGGGTGCCAGCTCGAGCACGCGCCGCACCCCGTCGGCGATCTTCTGGATGGGCTCCTTGAGCGCCTCCACGGTGTCCGAGGTCGACACCTTGATGGTCTTGGGTAGGCCGTTGATGAGGTCGCGCCCTCGCACCTCGATCTCGCGGTCGTCCTCGGCCGAGCGGATGGTGGCGGCGCCGATCTTCATCTTCACCTCCTCCGCCGTGCGGTCCCCGATCAGCAGGTTCTCCTTGTGGCGGATGAAGCGGATGATGGCCTCGTCGAACTCGTTGCCGGCGATGCGCAGGCTCTCGGACACGACGATCCCGCCGAGGCTGATGATGGCCACATCGGTGGTCCCGCCGCCGATGTCGACGATCATCGAGCCGGTCGGCTCGGCGATCGCGACGCCGGCGCCGATGGCCGCCGCCAGCGGCTCCTCGATGAGGAAGGCCTTGCGCGCGCCCACCTCGCGGGTGGCCTGCAGCACCGCGCGGCGCTCCACCTCCGTCACACCGGAGGGCACGCACACCATGATCTGAGGCTTGAAGAAGCGTCCGGGTCCCGTGATGACCTTGCGGACGAAGGCCTTGAGCATCTTCTCGGTGAGGTCGTAGTCGGCGATGACCCCGTCCCGCATGGGGCGCACCGCGACGATGTTTCCCGGCGTGCGGCCGAGCATGCGGTACGCCTCTTCGCCTACCGCCTTGACCTCGCCGGTATCGCGCACCATGGCGATGACCGAGGGCTCGCGCAACATGATGCCCTTGCCCTTAACGTAGATCAGGACGGTCGCCGTTCCCAGGTCGACCCCGATCTCCTGTCCCAGTCTGAAGAACATGCCCACTCCCACCCACGCGAAGATAGCGTTTCAGCGCACAGTGACGCAGTATACCGCGCGTCGGTGGGCGTCGCTCGGCGGCGGCCCGCGGGGCGGGCGCACCCTCCGGCGGGCCGCCCGCGCACAGCGCTGCCCGCGGGCGCTGCCCGCGGCGCGGCGTCACAGGTAGAGGGCCTCCAGCGGCGCCTCGTCGCCGGCCACGGCGGCGGTGTGGGCGGCGTCCGGCGGCACGCCCTCGACGACCCGGAGGCGCGCGTCGCCCTCGACCGCACGCTCCGCGAGCGCCTCGCGGGGAAGCTTGCGGGGCTCGTCCAGCGGCGTCAAGCGGTACTCCGTCGGGTCGCGCGGGCGCAGGAAGCGCGCGGCGTAGACGTTGCCGCGACGGGCGTCCACCACCGCGACGCCGCGCTCCCCCGGGGCCAGCCCGCGCAGTGCGATGCCCGCCAGGGTGGAGGCCCCGGCCACCGGCACCCCCCAGGCCCGGCCCAGCCCTCGTGCGGTCGCCATGCCCACGCGTACGCCCGTGTAGGAGCCGGGGCCCACCCCCACGCCGATGCCGTCCACCGCTCCGGGTTCGAGGCGGGCGCGTTCGAACAACCGCTGGAGCTCGGGCACGATGCGTGAGGCGTGATCCCGGCCGAGATCCTCCGCGTACTCCGCCAGCAGCCCGCGCTCGTCGTGCCATAGCGCAAGGGCGAGGTAGCGCGTGGCGCTATCGATACCGAGATAGATGCCATTCACGCGCTCCATGGTATCCGTTCACCGTTCGCGTCGCGCAGTGTGGCGCGGCGGCTGTCGCCCGTGCGCTCGAGCGCCAACCACAGGGCCTCGGGGTACTCCGGGAGCAGGCCCAGCCCCCACTCGACCACCACGAGTCGCGCGCGCTCCAGCATCTCCTCCAGGCCGAGCCCACGCAGGGCGGCGGCGTCCTCGAGGCGGAAGGCATCGATGTGGATCAGCACCCCGTGCGGCGTGGGGTACTCGTGGACCAGGGTGTAACTCGGGCTGGTGACCTCCGCCGTGGAGCCCAGCGCCTCGGCCAGGAAGCGTGTCAGCGTGGTCTTGCCGGCGCCCAGCGGTCCGCTGAGCACGAGCAGGGCCCCGGGGGGCGCGAGCCGCACCAGGTCCTCGGCCAGCGCGCGCGTGGCACCGAGTGTGGCAAGCGCGATTACCGCGTGCGTCGGGTCCGGCTCCACCGCGGGCTCAGGCCAGGGCCGGCCCGCCGGCGTCGTGCGGTCCCTCGCCGGGCTCGCTCTGGCGCGCCGACACGGCGCGCTCGAGCTCGGAGAGGTCGCGGCCGAGGCGGTTGGCGAGCAGCGAGAGGTCCGAGCGCGACCGCAGGGCAAGGACCACCAGGGCGCGCTCCCCGGGCCATCCCAGCAGCAACGCACCGGTGCGGTGCTCCAGCGTCGCCAGCCTCGGTTCCTCGCCTCCGACCGCGGCGGCCGCATCGGCCAGCGGGGCGACCGCCGCGCGCAGCCGCGCCAGCGCCTCCGCGCCCCACGGCAGCGATCCGGCAAGAATGCGGCCGTCCGCGTCGAGGACAGCGGCCCCGAGCACCTCCTCCTCCTCGAGGTAGGGGCGCAGCAGGGTGTCCGCGTCCGGGGCCTCGCCGGCCTCGCCGGTCTCGTCGCCGGCCGCGTCCCCGAGCAGGCCGAAGACGTCGTCGAGGACGTTGGCGCTCACGAGCTGGTCCGCGATGGCGCGGGTGGCGTCGTACTCCTCGCGGAGCTTGCCGAGCAGGCCCTCGGCCTGCGCCAGGGACGCCTCGAGTTGGAGCCGCAACCCGACGGACACGCGCTCCAGCGCGTCGCGCTGGGAGTCCAGATGGGTGAGGATGCGGCGCACCGTGGCCACGTCGTCGCTGTTGAGCTTCTCCACGGTGTGGAAGCGTTCCAGGGCCTCGTCGAGGCGCGGGAGCAGGTCGCTCAAGCGGTTGTCGACTTCGCTCCCGACCTGCTCCAGTAGGGTACGGGCCTGGACCAGGCCCGGCGCCAGCGCGCCCTGGCCGATGCGCTCGCGCGCCTCCGTCAGCCGCGCCTGGAGGCGGGCGTAGGTCGGTGAGTCGACGCCGGCGTAGCGCGTGGCCTCCCGCTCCAGCAGGTGGAGCTCGCCGACCTGCTCGCTCCGCTGCGCCTCGCGCTCCTGCTTGAGCGCGGCCCGCAGTTGATGCAGATCGGGGTAGCGCTCGTCGTCGAGCTCGTCCATGGAACGGCGGATGCGCTCGAGGAGCGCGGGGCTGCCGACCTCGCCCGCCTCCGACGCGAGCGCCTCGAGCTTGCGTTGGAGGCTCACCCGTGCGTCGGCCTTCAGTGCGGTGACCACGGACGCGGTGGCCTCGAGCTGGGCCTCGTCGAGGGTACCGTGGTCGAGCTGCGCGAGCTGGCGCTCGAGCTCACCCACGACGCTGCTGATGCGGGCCGCCACGGTGCCGAGGGTGGGGAGTGCCTGGACCTGCGTCAGCAGGGTCCGCAGCCGGGCCCGCTGGCGGTCGACCCGCTCGTCGGCCAGGACGGCCATGGCGGACTCGAGGCTGGCCTCGGCCCGGCGCACGTTGTCCAGCAGCTCGGGCGCGATGGCCTCCTGGGTGTGGGCCTCCCGCAGCGCCTCCACCTCACCCTGCAGGCGCCGGTACTCCTCCTCCGCCGCGCTTTGCCCCTCGTAGCGCAGCAGGGTCGTCTCCAGGCGATCGAGCATGGCCGCCTGCTCACGGAGCCGCGCCTCGTGCTGCGCCGTGGCCTCCTCCTCGGCCCGGTCGAACTCCTCGGCCCGCTCCAGCGCCAGGTGCTGGAGGTGCCGCAGGTGCTCGATGTCGGACAGGGTCGGCAGCGTGGTGCTGAGGATGCCCAGCGCGACGCGCAGCCCCTGGCGCAGCTCGGAGACGTCGACGTCTCCGCGGATGCCGTCCAGCGACGCTTCCACGGCGCCGAGCTCCTCGCGAAGCGTCGTGCGTTGCGACTCGAAGGCCTCGGTCAGCGTGTGCCGCAGCGCGTCGAGCTCCTCGGCCACGGAATCGTCCTCCGCGAGGCGGCCGCGCAGGCGCTCGAACTCCTGTTGCAGCGTCGGGCGGTACCCCAGCACGGTGCTGTGTTCCTGGGCCAGCGCCTCGAGGTCGTGGCGCTCCCCCTCGAGGTCCAGCAGGAGCAGGCGGGCGCCCACCTCGGGATCGAGGCTGGCGGTGTCGATGGTGAGGAGGTCCTCCTCCTCCCCCTCGACGTCGAGCAATCCGGCGTCCGCCGCGAGCCCCCCGCCCTCCTGCGCCGGCGCTTCCGCCGCCGAGGGAGCACCCTCCGCGGAGGGCACGACCTCGGCGAGAGACGGCTCCAGGGAGGTCGGCACCGGCGTCTCGCCGTGTGCCTGGGCGTCGGCCGGCTCCCCCTCGCCCGCATCCTCGCCCGCCCCCGGCAACGAGGCGGCCTCGGTCCCGGGCACGGCGTCAGCGGCCCCGTCGGGGGCGGCGCCCATCTCCTCGCTGTAGACGCTCGATTCCATCAGCTTGCGCAGGTCGCGCGCCAGGCGGCGCGCCCGCTCCACCTCCGCCGGCGCCAGCTGACGTCCGGCCTGGGCCTCGCCGATGTGATGCACCAGGCTCTCGAGCCGGCGCACCTTGGCGCCGCCCAGCGTGCGTACCTGCTCGAACGCCTCCTGGAGCTCGCCGAGCTCGCGGGCCTGCAGCACCAGGTGGTCCTCGAGCTTCTGCTCGACCTCCTGCAGCTGCGCCTCCGCGTCATCCACCAGCGAGGTGGCCTCCCGCCCCGCCTCCTGCTCGGACTCCAGCAGCTGGACCTGCGCCCGGAGCTTCTGCACCTCCGGCCACTCGAAGTAGAGGTTGAACGGGCGCATCGCCGCCTTGAGCGCGTCGAGCCGCGTGGCCTGCCGCTCCAGCCCGGCGCTGGCGGCGCCCTCGTCGGCCTCCGGCGTGCCGTCGGCAGAGCCCTGCACGCGGTCGAGGATCTCCTGGATGGTCTTCTTGGCTAAGGTGACCGGCATGGTCACCTGCAACTGTCGATAGATCTGGGCCTTGAGGATCTGCTCCACGGACGCGTAGTCCACCGTTTCGGGGGAGCGGCCGAGCTGGCGCAGGCCCTCCTGGAGCGAACGCGACACCACCCGGGGCGAGAGCACCGCCTCGAGCTGTTCCACCGTCGCCTGGTAGACCGCGTTGCTCATTCCCATGCTCCGTCCGCTGCCACGGGGTCCGTGTCACGACGCCGGCCGTCGCGCGTCGGGCCGCGCGAAAGGGTCAGAATTCCTCGTCCCAGTCCACCATGGAGTCGGTCTGCTCCTGCGTCCGCGTGGCGCTCGTGGTGGCCGTCTGGCCGGCGCCCGCCCTGCCGCCGCGCCGTCCCAACAGTCCGAACTGCTGGCAGATGCCATACAGCCCCGAGATCGCGAAGAGGATCGCGAGCACGATGAGCAGCGCCCACGCCACCTGACCGATCGGGCTGTCGAACATCGAGTACCGCGCCAGGAGGTCCAGGCCGGGCGTGGCGGTGAGGTTGGCGAGCAGGCTCCCGAGTGCTGCAAGGGCCTCGTAGACCACCGGAAGCAGCAACAGCAGCAGGGCCACGCCGATGAGCTGCCAGTTGCGGTTGCCCCCGCCGAACGCGAGGTTCAGCAGGTACAGCGGCACGAAAGCCAGCACGCCGAACAGCAGGAGCACGATCAAACGGGGCCAGCCCGCCCACCAGCGGTCCACGGTGCGCGTGAAGTCCTGCGTAGGAGGGGCGGGCCGCGCTTCGAGGGAGCGGGACACGGCATCGACCTGGCCCGTCACCGTCTGCACGTCCTGGGTGCGCAGCCCCACCAGGGTGCTCGAGCGCGCCAGCAACGCGCGTGTGTCGGCGTCCAGCCCCGGGTCGCGCGCCGCCACCACGGGGGAGAGGGTGCGCCGGTAGCGTTCACCGGCGTCGCTCAAGAGTGCCCGGGCGCCGTCGGCGTCGCCTGCCAGCAGCGCCGCGGTGGCGCGGGAGGTGTCGGCATACAGCGCGTCGGTCGCCTGCCGCAGCGAGGTCTGGCCGTCGGTGACGAGGGCGTCGGCGAGGCGGCCGGCGGCCGGGCCGGTGAGGCCCGCGGCGTTGATCTCGGCCAGCACCGCATCGTGGCGCTGCTGGTCCTGCTCCTGCTCTAGCTGAGCGCGCAACGCCTCCAGGTCGACGGCGTCGCCCGTGGCCGGCGCCGCCGCCTGGGCCGAGCCCTCGGACGCGGTCGTGGTGCTCGCAGCCGCCGCGGCGCCCTCGGGCGTCGGGGGCGTGGCGGATGCGGCGCCTGATGCGCTCCCCGGCGGCGTGGTCGCGGCGGGAGCCGGCGTGCCCACCGAGGGGAGCTCGGCCGGCGCGGCGCCGGCGCCCGTGGCGCCCTCGGTGGTGCCGGTGGTCAGCGCTTGTCGATCGGCCTCGGCCAGGCGTCCCGCCTGGGCGCCCAGGGCGCGGGCGGCCTGTTGGAACGCCGTGTCGTCCTGGTCGACGATGGCCTGGGCCGCGCTCACGAAGCTCTGATTGAAGTCGGCCGCGAGGCGCGGGGAATCCTGGATGAGCAGCGAGTCGCCGTAGGCCCGAGCCACGGTGCGGTAGGCCGCATCCCGGTCGCTCGTGAGCAGCTTGTCGGCCACATCGAGGCGATTGGCGATGAGTTGGGCGACGCCCTCCTCCATGCGCAGCTGGAGAGCGCCCACGGTGTCGGCCTGAGCCAGGGCGTCGAGGCTGGTCTGGGGCAACTCCATCCCCTGGCCGATGTGGCGCAGGCGCGCGCGCGCCGTATCGGGGTCGCCACTGGCGGCGGCCTGCAGCGCACTGTCGTAGACGAGGCGGCGGAATCCGCCGGCCAGCACGGCCGTCTGCACGGCCAGATCGGTGGCGCTCTGGTTCTCGACGGCCGTCCGGGCGCGATCGAAGAGCCGCTCCATGGCGCTCACCAGCGTCGCGCTGGTGGTGTCGCGCGACAGCGTCAACAGGGCGTTGACGGCCCGATCGAGCTCGTCGCGCGCCTGGGCGTTGTCCGCGGGGACCGATTGCACCGCCACCTGGAGGTTCTCGATGGCGAGGTCGTAACGCTGCAGGAAGGCGTCGTCCTGCGCGGCGGCGTACGCCGCCAGCCCGAACGCCAATGTCAGGACGCCGATTGCCAGGTTCCGCTTGCCCCAGTTCATAGACCCTCCTCCAGCGCGGCTCGCGCTGACAAGACCGCACCCATGTTCACGTTGGGTCGGCTCCGCACAACGGCGGTCTCTCTCCCGACCGGGAAGACGAAGAGCAGGCCGGTGGCGTGCTCCACGACCATCGAGCGCAGCCGCCCATGGCGGCCCAGGATATGCGTTGCGGTGCGCACGAGGGGTGCGGCCACCGCCGCCGTCAGCCCGTCGCCGCGTTCGAGTACCACCTCGCCGCGATCCCCGACCGCCAGGACCTGCACGACCCCCTCGATCGCCGCGAAGGGCCGCACCAGGGACTCGAGCTCCGCCTCGTTGCGCGCGCGCGGCATCACCAGGGGGTCCCCCGGCGCCGCCACGGCACCCCGCGCACCCGCATCCCGCCTGGGTGCAGGCTGGGCCGGCACCGAGGCCACGGGCGTCGGGTCCGCCGGATCCGCGATCGCGATGCCGGGGAGATACACCGACGAGGCCGTCACGGGGTGGAGTTCGGCACGCCCCTCCGCGCGGGGCGCGGGGACCGCCCGCCCGGCGGCGGCGGCCGCACCCGTGCGACCCGGCGCGGCGCGTGCCTCGGCCCGCACCGAGCGAGCCAGACGGCGCAGGGTGCGGCGCAGGCCCGATCGCGGCAGGATCCCCTCCAGCTCGAGACGTACGGGTCCCATCAGCAGGTCGCGCACACCATCGGGCTCGAGCGCATCGGGGCTCATGCCGGCGTGCCGCAACGCGTCGTCCAGGACGCGAGTTGCGGCGCGCGGCGAGAGCAGGCGCGCCAGCCCGTCGCGCGTGCAGCGGTAGACCTCGTTGGGCACCCTACGCCTCCGTCCGGGGCGCGCGACATCAACGCGCCAGCACGCCCCATCCTATCCACGACGACGGGCGGGTCGCTCACGCGACCCGGCCACGGCACATCGCTCCCCAAGCATAGGCGCTCGGTGGCCCGCGGTCCTGTGAAATATTCCGTGGGGATGGGCGTTCCCGCGTGCCCCCGGGTCAGAGCGTCGCCGCGGCGTCGTTGCGCCCCGCGACGAAGCCCTCTCGCGCCTGTCCGACCTCGTACTTCCACACGGGCAGGCGTTGCTTGCACAGCTCGATGGCCTCACTGCACGCCCCGAGCGCGGCCCCGCGATGCTCGGACGCGACCACGATCGCGATGCTCGCCACGCCGGGCGCGAGGCGGCCGAGGCGATGGGCGAGCACGACACCCCGAACGTCGTACGCGTGCCGCAACTCCGCCGCGATCCGCTCCATCTCCGCGCGGATCATGGCGTCGTAACCCTGGTAGTCGATGTACCGGACGTCCTGGCCGTCGTTGGGCGAGCGCACCGTGCCCAGGAAGGTGGCGATCGCCCCGCAGCGCGGCTCCTCGACCTCGGCCACCAGGGCCGCCAGGTCGATCGCCTCCGGGCCAAGCCACAGTACGTCCCTGCCGGCGTCGGCCACCTGCGTCATCCGCCGGACACCGGAGGCAGGAAGGCCACCACGTCGCCCTCGGCGAGCGCGGCCGCGGGCGTAGCGTAGCGCTCGTTCACGGCGCACATCACACCCCGCAGCGACACCTCAGGGTGCTCCTTCTCGAGTTGGTCGGCCGCCTGCCGAACGGTGGCCCCGTCCGGCAGCTCGAAGGCCAGCTGCTGCGAGCCGACGGCGGTCCTGAGACCGGCGAACAGCAACACGCTCACGCGCACGGGGCCACCCCCGGCGTCGCCGTGGCGGGCGGCGGTTCCGACAGGAGCGCGTCGCGCACGCCGTGGGCCACCATCATGCTGTTGCGGTACCGCATGCGGGCCGGACCGATCAGGGTGAGGTAGCCGTGGGCGCCACCGAGCTCGAAGATGGTGGTGACGCGCGCCACGGCGTCGTCCAGATCGAGATGCAGCGGCAGGTCCGCAGGCGGTTCGCTGGAGCCATGCTCCACGTGCTCGATGACCAGGCGGATGAAGGACGGATCCTGCGACTCCGGCTCCGACAGCACCTCGCGCAGCCCGTCGCTGAAACGCCGCGGCGGGTGCAGCTGCGGCCAAGCGGCCGCGATGGCGCGCAGTGTCCTCGCCAGGTCGGCGTCGGCGTGTAGCGAGAGCCCGTGAACGGCCTCGGGGACCTCGCCCAGGGGCAGCGTCAGTTGCCGGAGATTGCGTTCGGCGTCGTCGAGGACGTCGTCCGACGGTGTGGGGTCGAGGTCGATGCCGAGCTGGCGCACCAGACCGTTCTCCAACACCACGACCGCCATCAGCCTGCGGTTGGAGATGAGCGACAGGTGGATCTCGAGGATCTCGAGGGCCTCGTCGCTCGGAAGGCTGACCACCACCGCGTACCCGGACAGTTCGGCCGCCGAACGTGCCATCAGCCCGAACAGTGACTCCCCGTGCGCGTGACGGAACTGCGACTCGAGCAGGGCACGCTGACGGCGCGGAAGGCGTCGCGGAGGCAGGCAGCCCAGCGCGTAGGCCCGGAAGCCGCGCGGGGTCGGGATGCGCCCGGCGGAGGTGTGGGGCTGTTGCAGGTAGCCGCCCTCCTCGAGCGCGCCGAACTCGTTGCGGACGGTGGCGCTGCTCAGGCCGAGCCTCTCGGCGATGCGGGCGGACGCCACCGGGTGAGCGGTGTCGATGTAGGACTCCGCCACGAGCTGCAGGATGCGAGCGCGGCGCTCATTCATGGCCACCATGCTAGCACGGTGCCCCCGTCGCGCGCCGTGGGGACGACGACGGGGAGGCGGTTCCCGGCCGCGCCGGGGAACGACGTCCGGGCTACACCGTGTCGGGATCCAACCCCCCCAACGCGACGATATGGCGGAACACGCGGAGCTCGACCGGCATCACACTCAGGCGGTTGCCACGCCGTACCAGGGCGAGCCCCTCGACCTCGGCGTCCTGCTTGAGCCGGGCGAGCGTAACCGGCGACGGCAGGTCCGCCACCGGCGTGACGTCCACCGCGACCCAGCGGGGCGCGTCCGCCGTGGCCTTGGCATCGAAGTGGTCGTCGGCCTCGTCGAACTGGGTGGGGTCCGGGTACGCCTCAGCGGCCACCCTCGCGACACCGACCACGGCGGGCTCCGCGACGCCGGAGTGGTAGTACAGGACGAGATCGCCCTCGCGCATGCCATCACGCATGAAATTGCGCGCCTGGTAGTTGCGCACGCCCTCCCACATGGTGCGTCCATCGCGTTCGAGGTCCGCGAAGGCGTAGCTGTCGGGCTCGCTCTTGATCAGCCAGGCTCTGGGCATGCCCCGGAGTGTACCAGCGCCCGCACGGCGCTCACTCCCACTCGATGGTGCCGGGCGGCTTGCTGGTGATGTCGAACACCACCCGGTTGACCTCGGAAACGGCGTTGACGATGCGGTTGGAGACGGTGGCGAGGAAGTCGTGGGGGAGTCGGGTCCAGTCCGCGGTCATGCCGTCGACGCTCGACACGGCCCGGAGGGCGACGGTGTGGGCGTACGTGCGGCCGTCGCCCATCACGCCCACCGAGCGTATGGGCGTGAGCACCGCTAACGCCTGCCAGGTCTCGTCGTAGAGCGCGAACTCGCGCAGCGCGGAGATGAAGATGTCGTCCACCCGCCGCAACACGTCGAGGCGGTCGGGCGTCACCTCCCCGATCACGCGGATGGCGAGGCCCGGGCCGGGGAAGGGGTGGCGGTCGCGCAGATGGCGGGGTAGGCCCAGGGTCTCGGCCACCTCCCGGACCTCGTCCTTGAACAGCGTGCGGAAGGGCTCGATGAGATCGAACGCCAGGTCGTCGGGCAACCCGCCCACGTTGTGATGCGACTTGATGTTGGCCGCGCCGATGCCACCGGCGGACTCCACCACGTCCGGATAGAGCGTGCCCTGGGCCAGGAAGCGGATCGGGCCGCGCTCCTCCTGCACCGCCCGGGCCTCGGCGCTGAACACCTCGATGAAACAGCGGCCGATGATCTTGCGCTTGCTCTCCGGGTCCGTGACGCCCGTGAGGGCGCGGAGGAAGCGCTCCGAGGCGTCCACCACGCGTAAGTTCACGCCTAGGTCGCGCAGCGCCCGCTCCACCTCATCCGCCTCGCCCAGGCGCAGCAGACCGTGGTCGACGAACACCGCAACCAGGCGCTCGCCCAGGGCGCGGTGCAGCAGGAGGCCCAGCGTGCTCGAGTCGACGCCGCCCGAGATGCCCAGCAGCACGCGCTCGTCCCCGACGGTCTCGCGCACGTCGGCGGTCATGCGCTGCACGATGTTCTCCGGCGTCCAGTCCCGTGCGACGCCCGCGAGCTCGACGAAGCGCTCGAGCAGCGCCATGCCCTTGGGTGTGTGGCGCACCTCGGGGTGGAACTGAAGCGCGTAGATGCCGCGGTCCGGATCCTCCATCGCCGCCACCGGCGTGTCCGTGGTGGCCGCACACACGCGGAAGCCGGCCGGCACCGCGGCGACGGCGTCGCCGTGGCTCATCCACGCCACGAACTCGCCCTCGACGCCGTCGAAGAGTGCGCCGTCGTAGCTGTGGAGCGTCGCCTTCCCGTACTCACGCACGCGGCTACCCTCCACCGTGCCGCCGAGCTCGCGCGCCACGAGCTGCATGCCGTAGCAGATGGCCAGGACCGGCAGCCCGGCCGACAACAGCCCCTCGGGCAGGCGCTGGGCACCCGGGTCGGTCACGCTCTGGGGTCCGCCCGAGAGGATCAGGGCCCGCGGCCGATGCGCCAGCAGCGCGTCCAACGTGGTGTCGGGGGAGGCGATGACCGAGAAGACGTTGAGCTCGCGCAGGCGCCGCGTGATCAGGCGCGTGTACTGCGAGCCGTAGTCGACGACGACGATGCTGCTGCTGGGCACGGCTCTCCTCTGGCGCAGCGTCAGCGCTGCGGCCCGCCCGCGGGGAGCGGGGCGAATCGGATCGTAACGCTCCGCTGATCCGGCAGCTGCACGCTGGCGGGTTCGGAGTGGCGCCCCTGGAACACCCCCTCGACCACCCAGGTGCCCTTGCGATCGAAGACCACCTTGCGGGGTACCGACGTCAGGATGGTGCCGGCCGGCGTCGCGGATCCCGATGGGCTGCGCACCACGTAGAGGTCGACCGGCGGCAGGTCGTTGGGGGCGACGGCCACGTCGACGATATAGCTCACGGCCCCGGCGCTTCCGGCGCTGGGCGCCACGCCCCCGCGGTTGAAGAAGGCCAGCGCGGCGGCCGCCCCGGCCGCCACCACCACCAGGGCGAGCAGCAGCGCGCCGCGCCACGAGCCGCGTCTACCGGCGGGTGCGTCCTCGGCGGAGTGCAGCACCGGGGCGGCCGGTCGCACGCCGTCGAGCTGCCCGGAGCGGTAGGTGGCGCCGGGCGGCAGGTCCTTGACGAAGCCGGGGCTGCTGTCGCCGGTGGAGACGGTCCCGGAACCCTTGCTCCGCGGTGGCGACAGCCCCGGGTCGCTGTGGAGGGTGATGGGGTCCGGCTCCTCGGGCTCGACGGGCACCCTGGGCTCCTCGGGCTCGACGGCGGCGGGCCTGCTCGGCGGCGCGCGGGGCACGACCGGCTCCGCCGCCGGGAGCTCCCCCTCGAGCTCGAGATCGAGGTCCAGTCGGAAGTCCGAACGCGTGGCAGACAGGCTGCGATCGACGTCGCGGGGCGCGCCGCCGCCCTCCGCGGTGCCGCCGGCCACCGGCAGCGTGAGCTCCTCGAAGCGCTGTGGCGGTGGCGTCACGGCTCCGCCGCACAGCCGCCGGACCTCGGCGTACAGGGCGCTTGCGGTCGGGCGAGAGCGCGGGTCGGGGTGGACGGCGCCGCGCAACGCGGCGCGCACGCCGGCGCTGAGGTTGTCCTGCCCCAGCAGCAGCAGGGTGGCGGCGAGGGCGTGGACGTCGCCGGGAAGGTCCGGGGCCGCATCGCGCTCGGACTCCGGCGCCCACACCGCCGGATCCACGGGCTTCCAGGGCACGCCGTAGCCCTCGATCAGGACGTGCCCGTCGGCATACAGGAGCCGGCCGGGACGAAGGTCGCCGTGGGTGACGCCGACACGGGCCGCGTCGCGCATCCCCCGCAGCGCCTCGAGCGCGAAGTGGTCGTCGACCACCTCCTCGCCGGGCGCCACCAGGCCGTACTGCGGCGAGTAGGCCGCCACAAGCTGGCCGCCGTCGCCGCCGACGTGGGTGGCGAGGATGCCCGGGACGTTCTCCGATTCCAGCGTGCCGACGCCGACCGTGGGCCGGCCGGGGAAGGAGTAGAGCAGCACGGGGAGTCCCGTCAGCGGGTCCACGCCCCGGAAGCTCGTCACGCCCCCTTGTTCGGAGTAGAGTTCCTGGCTCTGATACCGGGCGCCGGTCATGCCGCCACCGGCGCGACGGTTCCGCGGCCGCGCGGCGGCGGGCCCGCGCCCCATGCCGCCGGTACGACCGGGCGCCGCGCCCGGCCGCGCGCCGGCGGGCGCGGTATCCGGTGCTCTGCGGCGCGGCACGAGGTCGTCACAAGGCCGAGTATAGCCACCCCCTGCGGGGGTCACAAGGTGAACGGCTTCCCACTTCGGGTTCCTCTCGTAGGGCGGGGCGTTGTGGGGCGCCGGCTCGCCTGCTAGGCTGCGACCATCATGGCCCTGACCCGCGAACGCGTCCTCGAGGCGCTCAAAACCGTCGACGATCCCGAGCTCCACCAGGACCTCGTGAGCCTCGGAATGGTGGAGGAGGTGGCCATCGAGGACGATGGCGTGCGCCTCCTGATCAACCTCACGACGCCCGCCTGCCCGCTCAAGGGCAAGATCGAGGGCGACGTGCGCGCCGCGCTGCGGCGCGATCTAGGCGTCGAACGGGTGGCGCTCACGTTCGGCTCGAGCGTGCGCGGGCCGCAACAGGAACCGCTGCCCGGGGTCAAGACCATCCTGGCGGTCGGGTCGGGCAAGGGCGGCGTCGGCAAGTCGACCGTGGCGGCCAACCTGGCGGCCAGCCTGGCGCTCGAGGGTGCCGCGGTAGGGCTTCTCGACGCCGACATCTACGGACCCAGCCAGGCGAAGATGTTCGACGTCGAGGGGCGCAGGCTGATGGCCGACACCGACAAGAACATCCTCCCCCTCGAGAGCCACGGCGTTCGCATCCTCTCCATCGCCAATCTGGTGGAGGACGGGCAGGCCCTGACCTGGCGCGGTCCCATCCTGCACGGCACCCTGACGCAGATGCTCAAGCAGGCGAGCTGGGGGCAGCTCGACTACCTCGTCGTCGACCTCCCGCCCGGCACGGGGGACGTGCAGTTGTCGCTCTCGCAGCTCGTGCCGGTCACCGGCATGGTGCTGGTGACCACCCCGCAGGACGTGGCGCTGGCCGACGTGCGGCGCGCCTACACCATGGCTCGCAAGACCCACATCCCCGTCCTGGGCGTGGTGGAGAACATGAGCTACTACGAGCTGCCGGACGGCGAACGCGATTTCATCTTCGGGGAGGGCGGCGCCGACCGCTGGGCGGAGACCGAGCGCCTTCCGGTGTTGGGGCACATCCCCATCACGCGCGCCCTGCGCGAGAGCGGCGACCTCGGCGTGCCCCTGGTGGTGGCCCGACCCGACGACCCCTCCAGCGTCGAGCTGCGGCGCGCGGCCCGTGTGCTGGCCGGGCAGGTGAGCATCCAGGCCATGGCCACGTTGCCCGTGCTGTGAACGGTGTGGCCGGGGCCGCCGCCGCGGTGGCGCTCTCGCGCGTGATCTCCGCCGGACGCCGGCTGGGGCCCCGTGCTGCGCTGCGCACCGGCGTTGCTTGTGGCCCGGGCGCGCGGCTGCTAGAATCCCAGCTGACGCGGGAGGAGTAGCCGCCCCTCGTCCGCCAGAGATCCCGGGTGCCACGCTGCGAGCCCGGGTCGGGCGACGGCGGCGAAGGTCGCCCGCCGACGCGGCGCACACCCGGCCCGGCCGGACCTGGGCGCCCGCGTCCGAGGAAGAACGCCGGCCTCGCCGGCCACTAGACCCTCCGGTCGCCGCCCCGTCAGCGCGGTCGAAGAGCGCTTCCGTGGCGTGGGTCACGGGGGAACTGCGGTGGTACCGCGGGGGCCGTCCTCGTCCGCAGCTCGTCGGGCGGGGGCGTTTTGCGTGCCCCCTCCCTCCAGGAGGCGTGCATGCAAGACACCGGGCCCGCTGAGGCCGACACCCTACCGAGCCGCTACGACCCGTTCGAGGTGGAGCCGCGCTGGGCGGAGCGGTGGGCGCGTGAGCCGTTCCGCGCCGACCCGAGCTCGGGCAGGCCGCCCTTCTGTATCGTCATCCCTCCGCCCAACGTGACGGGTAACCTCCACCTGGGCCACGCCTTCGATAACGCGATCATCGATAGCCTGATCCGGTTCAAGCGCATGCAGGGCTACGAGGCGCTGTTCCAACCCGGCACGGACCACGCGGGCATCTCGACCCAGGTCCAGGTGGAACGGGCGCTGCGCGAGGAGGGCACGGACCGCCACGCGCTCGGCCGCGACGCCTTCGTCGAGCGCGTGTGGGCCTGGAAGGAGCGCTATGGGGACATCATCCTCGGCCAGCTCCAGCGTCTGGGCATCTCGGCGGATTGGAGCCGCACGCGCTTCACGATGGACGAGGGGCTGTCGCGGGCCGTGCGCAAGCAGTTCGTGGAGCTCTACCACCGGGGGTTGATCTATCGCGGCGAGCGCATCGTGAACTGGGACCCGGAGAGCCAGACGACCCTCTCCGACCTGGAGGTCGATCGCGAGGAGCGACCCGGCACGCTGTACCGACTGGCCTATCCGCTCGAGGCGGGCGGCTCCATCGCCATCGCCACGGTGCGCCCGGAGACGATCTTCGCCGACCAGGCCATTGCGGTGCACCCCGAGGACGAGCGCTTCCGCTCCTTGGTGGGTCGGCGCGCGCGGATCCCGCTGACCGATCGCTGGATCCCGATCATCACCGATGAGGCCGTGGAGAGGGACTTCGGCACCGGGGCGCTCAAGATCACCCCGGCGCACGACCCCACCGATTTCGAGATCGGTGAACGCCATGGGCTGGAGCGGCCCAGCGTCATCGACCTGCGGGCCCACCTTCACGGGCCGCTGGTGCCCGAGCGCTTCCGCGGCATGGAGCGCTTCGAGGCCCGCGAGGCGGTGGTGGAGGCCCTCGAGGCCGAGGGCGCGCTGCTCGGCGCCGACCCGCATACGGTGCCCATCGGGCTGTCCCAACGGACCCAGGTGCCCGTCGAGCCGATCCTCTCGCTGCAGTGGTTCTACGACACGCAGAGCGCCGCTCAACGGGTGCTGGAGGCGCTCGACGATGGCTCGATCCGGGTGATCCCCGAGCGCTACGCCAAGGTGAATCGGGACTGGCT
Source organism: uncultured Trueperaceae bacterium (assembly GCA_963739805.1). Lineage (GTDB taxonomy): Bacteria > Deinococcota > Deinococci > Deinococcales > Trueperaceae > CAVUBJ01. The sequence continues at coordinate 420,096 of CAVUBJ010000009.1, read as the reverse complement.
CGAGAAGCTGCGCCCGTGGAACATCTCCCGACAGCTCTGGTGGGGGCACCAGATTCCGGCCTGGTACGACGACGAGGGGAACGTGTTCGTACCCGACCCGTCGGACCCCTATACGGACCCCGGGGACCGCCCGGAGCTCTCCGGGACGGCGTTGCGGCAGGATCCGGACGTGTTCGACACCTGGTTCTCCTCCAATCTCTGGCCCATGAGCACCCTGGGATGGCCCGACGAAGAGGACCCGTTCTTCCGCACCTTCTACCCGACCTCGGTGCTGGTGACCGGCTACGACATCCTGTTCTTCTGGGTCGCCCGCATGGAGCTCGCGGGGCTCCACTTCACGGGCCGGCCACCGTTCCACGATGTCCTGCTCCACGGCCTGGTGCTCGACGAGCAGGGGCAGAAGATGTCGAAGTCCAAGGGCAACGGCATCGATCCGGTCGAGGTCGTCGATCGCTACGGCGCCGATGCGCTGCGCTTCGCCATGACCCATGCCTCCACCGGCGGGCAGGACGTCCGCTGGGACGAGCGGCGCGTGGAGATGGGGCGCAACTTCAACAACAAGCTGTGGAACGCCGCGCGCTTCGTCCTGATGCAGCTCGGCGACGGGGGCGCGGGCCCTCCGGCCGCGGAGCCGCCGGCGCCCCTGAGGCTGGCCGATCGCTGGATCCTCAGCCGCCTCGAGCGCGCCGTTCAGGGCGCCACCGAGGCGCTGGAGCGCTACGATCTCGGTGCGGCCAACCGGCTGCTCTACGAGTTCGTATGGTCGGAGTTCTGCGACTGGTACCTGGAGGCCGCCAAGCCTGCTCTGCGCGCGGGTGACGGCGCCACCAAGACCGTGCTGCGCACCGTGCTGGACGCCGTGCTGCGGCTACTGCACCCCATCGTGCCGTTCATCACCTCCGAGATCTTCGGCGCGCTCGGCCACCAGGAGCAGCTCGGCCAGGCGCCCTGGCCGAGCTCGCAACCGGAGCGGATCGACGCGCGGGCCGAGGCCGACTTCGGGATCCTGCAGGGGGCCGTGGGCGCGATCCGGGCGCTGCGCGCCGAGGCGGAGGTCCCGCCCACGCAGGCCGTCCGGGTCTTCGCCCAGGGCGCGCAGGCCGGCGTCCTCACGGCCGAGGCCGAGGTCCTTCAGGCGCTGGCTCGAGCCACCCTCCTGAAGGAGCCGGCCGCGGGCGCATCGCTGGCGCAGGTGCTGCCCGATCTCGAGCTGCGGTTGCCCTTCGAGGGCCTCATCGACGCAGACGATTGGCGCGACAGGCAGCGGCAGCGGTTGTCGCGGCTCGAGCGCGATTGTGAGCGTGCCCGCGCCAAGCTCGACAACGAGCGCTTCACGACCAACGCGCCCGCGGAGGTCGTGGCCGAGCAGCGGCGGCGCCTGCAGGAGGCGCAGGATGTGATGGCCCGCATCCGCGAGGTCCTGCGGCGCCTCGACGCCACCAGCGGCTGAGGCCGCGTCCGTGTCCATGCGTTGCGGTCGCAGCCCCGCGTCCGCCGCCCCGCGCGGGTACGCTGGGCGGTGATGTTCGAGCTCGATCGGTCGTTGCCCCTGGAGGCCGTGGGGAGGGTGGCCCGCGAGGGTCTGCGCGTATCGCTGTCCCCGGAGGCCGAGGGGCGCATGGCGCGCAATCGCGCCTACGTCGAGCGTCTCATCGCGGAGGGCCGCACCGTGTACGGGGTCACCACGGGCTTCGGGCGCTTCGCCACCACCCGCATCCCCGCGCCCCAGGTACGCGAGTTGCAGCGCAACCTGCTGCTGTCGCACGCCATCGGCGTGGGTGCACCCTTCGAGCGGGACGTGGTGCGCGCCATGATGCTGCTGCGCGCGCAGTCCCTGGCGCACGGCGTGTCCGGTGTGCGCCCCGAGCTGGTGAGGCTGCTGCTGGCGCTGCTCGACGCCGACGCCATCCCACGCGTGCCCTCGCAGGGCTCGGTCGGCGCCTCGGGGGACCTGGCGCCGCTGGCCCACATGAGCCTCCCCCTGATCGGGGAGGGGGAGCTGGAGCACGACGGCGAGGTGGGTCCCGCGTCGGTCGTGCTGCGCCGCCTCGGCCTTGCCGCGCTCGAGCTCGAGGCCAAGGAGGGGTTGGCGCTCATCAACGGCACGCAGGCCATGGCGGCGCAGCTCGCGCTGCTGCTCCTCGACGCCGGGCGGCTCGAGCGGGCGGCCGACGTGGCGGCGGCGATGAGCGTGGAGGCGCTCAAGGGAAGCCACCGCCCGTTCCACCCGGCCGTCAGCCGGCTCCGCCCCCATCCGGGGGCTGCCGTGGTGGCGGGCAACCTGCGGCGGCTGCTCCTCGGATCCGACATCCAACGCTCCCACGTCGACTGCGACAAGGTGCAGGACGCGTACAGCCTGCGGGCCGCACCCCAGGTGCACGGCGCCAGCCGCGATGCGCTGGAGCACGTGCGTAGCGTGCTCGGCATCGAGCTCGACAGCGTCACCGACAACCCGCTGGTGCTCGACCAGGAGGACGAGGTCATCAGCGCCGGGAACTTCCACGGCCAGCCACTGGCGCTCGCGGCGGACTACGCGGCCATCGCCCTGGCGGAGCTGGCCGACATCAGCGAGCGCCGTATCGAGCAGATGCTCAATCCCGCCCTCTCCGGACTTCCCGCCTTCCTCGCCGAGCAGGGAGGGCTGCACTCGGGCCTGATGGTCAGCCAGTACACGGCGGCCTCGCTGGTCAGCGAGAACAAGGTGCTGGCGCACCCGGCCTCGGTGGACTCCATCCCCACCAGCGCCAACCAGGAGGACCACGTGTCGATGGGCACGTGGGCGTGCCGCAAGGCCCGCACCGTCGCCCACAACGTGCGGTGGGTGCTGGGCATCGAGCTGCTCTCCGCCGCCCAGGCGCTGGACTTCCACCGGCCGCTGCGGCCGGGGCGGGGGGTGGCCGCCGCCCACCGGCACCTCCGCACGCTGGTGCCGCACCTCGACCGCGATCGTCTGCTGCGCCCGGACCTCGACCTGGTGTGCGCCGCGGTGCACGACGGCAGCCTCGTGGCTGCCGTCGAGGAGGCCGCGGGCCCCCTGGGCTGAGGCGCGGCGGCGGCCGCAAGGGCGCCGCGCGGGCGCGGGTGCGGCGCCCGTGTGACGCGGCCGTGTGACGCGGCCGCGGGCGCGGCGACGGGCACTGTGTCGCAGGCGCAAGCGCACCCCCCCGGCGGCGCACTAGCCTGGCGGCGTGCGCCTCCACCAGCTCCATCGCGAGCAGCTCCTGCCGGCCTCGCTCGACGTCGTGTGGCCGTTCTTCGCGACCCCCGCCAACCTCGACGCCATCACGCCGCCCGACCTGGGCTTCGAGATCACCTCCGCGCCCGAGCGCGAGATGTACCCGGGGCAGATCATCACCTACCGCCTCCGGCTGCTCCCGGGCGTGCACACCGGTTGGGTCACCGAGATCACCCACGTCGAGCCGGGACGCGCCTTCGTCGACGAGCAGCGTGCCGGCCCCTACCGCTTCTGGCATCACCGCCACCTCTTCGTGCCGGAGGGGGGAGGCGTGCGCATGGTCGACCGCGTCCACTACGCCCTCCCGCTCGGGCCGCTCGGTGAGCTGGCGCACGCGATGGAGGTGCGCCAGCGGCTCGGGCGCATCTTCGACCACCGTGCCCGGGTGCTCGCCCAGCGCTTCGCCTCCGGCGGCTGACGTGCTAGCGTGTGACGCGTCATGAGCGCGATGCGGCACCGCGAACTACCGTTCACCGGACCCGCCACCTTCTTCAAGGCGCCGTTGCGCCCGGAGGCCGGGCGCGGCGAGGCGCACATCGGCGTCCTCGGCCTGCCCTACGACTTCGCGGTAGGCTTCCGGCCCGGCGCCCGTTTCGGGCCGGCCGCGCTGCGCGCCGCCTCGGGGCGCTTCGCCGTGCCCCCCGAGGGTTTCTTCGATCTCGACAGCGGCCGCCCGCGACTGTCGGGCGCCCGCCTTCTCGACGCGGGCGACGTGGATCCGGTGCAGCTCGACGCCGCGGCCACCTTCGAGCGGATCACGACGGCCGCCCGCCGGGTGCGCACCGTGGCTCGGTTGCCGATCTACGTCGGGGGGGACCACTCCGTCAGCTACCCCCTGCTGCGGGCCTACGACGACCAGACCGATCTCCACGTGGTCCAGCTCGACGCCCATCTCGACTACAGCGACGCGCGCAACGGCACCCACTGGTCGAACTCCAGCCCGTTCCGGCGGGCGGACGAGGAGATGCCCGGCCTGAGCCACATCACGGTCATCGGCCTGCGCGGGCTGCGGGTGGACCGCGAGGCGGTGGAGGCCGCGCGTGCCCGGGGGCACACCCTGGTCACGGCCCGTCGCCTGCGGGAGTCGTACGACGAGGTGCTGGAGGCGTTGCCGCGCCGGGCGTCGGTCTACCTGAGTGTGGACATCGACGTGCTGGACCCCGCCATCGCCCCCGGAACCGGAAGCCCCGAGGTCGACGGCCTCGGCGTGGCGGAGGCGCTGCACCTGATCGAAGCGGTCGTGGGCAGGAACCGACTGGTGGGCGTCGACCTGACCGAGGTCGCTCCCGACATCGATCCCACCGGGCGCACGGCGTTGGCCGGCGCACGGCTGCTGGCCGAGACCATGGCCCTGTGGTGGGACGCGGTCCAGACCACCTGAGGCGCGCCGCGCGCGGTACGGTGCCGGCCGCGTCAGGCGGGCGGGGGGAGGTCCGGCCCGTCCGTGCGCACGCCGCCGATGTAGCGGTCCCGGATCGACGGAGCACCCCACGCGACCAGCGGGAGTAGCGCCTCGGGGCCGTCCACCACCACGAAATCCGCCCGCGCTCCCTCCTGCAGGCGTCCCAGACGCGGCCGCGCCAGCGCGTCGGCGGCGTGCGCGGTGCCCGCCACCAGCACCTCCTCGAGGCTCAGGCCCGTCATGGGCGCGGCCAGGCGCAGGGCCGGCAGCAGCCCATACAGGGGGCTCGAGCCCGGGTTGTGATCGCTGGCGATCGCTACCTTCACGCCGCTGGCGCGCAGCATGGCGGCGCTCGGGAGCCGGCTACGGAGCAGCAGCGCCGCACCCGGGAGCAGCGTGGCCACGCTGCCGGCGCGCGCCAGGGCCCGCAGGTCGTCCTCACGGGCCAGCTCGAGGTGGTCGGCCGACAGGCCCCCGAGCTCCGCCACCAGGCGCGCGGCGCCGGTGTGACTGAGCTGCTCTGCGTGCGCCTTGATGGGCAGACCCAGCGAGCGCGCGGCCTCCAACAGGCGGCGCCCCTCGTGGAGCGTGAAGGCGCCGTCGTCGATGAACACGTCCACGGCCTCGGCCAGTGCCCGGCGGTGGACCTCCGGCAGCAGCTCCTCGATCACGTCCTCCAGCGCCCGCAGGCGCCCGCGGCCGGGGGGCGGAAGGTGGATCAGCAGGGTGGGAACGATGCGTTGCGGGACGCTCCGGCCCAGGCGGCGCACGACCTCGAGGAGCCGGAGCTCCCCGGCCACGGTGAGGCCGTAGCCGGACTTGACCTCCAGCGTGGTCACCCCGCCTGCGAGGAAGGTGGCGGCGCGCGCCCGGGCCAGCCCCAGCAGCGCATCGTCGTCGGCGTCGCGCGTGGCGCGCACGGTCGCGTGGATCCCACCGCCGGCCGCCAGGATGTCCTCGTAGCGCTCTCCGGCGGCCCGCCGACGGTGGTCCTCGACGCGACTCCCCGCCCACACCAGGTGCGTGTGGGCGTCGACCAACCCCGGAAGCACGGCCCGCCCTCCGAGGTCGACGCCGGGTGCCGCCCGCAGGGGCGCCGGCACCGCATCGGAGGGGCCGCACCACTGCACCGTCCCGGCCCGCACGGCCAGGGCGGCGTCGGGCACGCGTTCGAAGGGAGTGTAGAGCTCGCCGATGCCGGTGAACAGCGTCGTCGCCGTCGCCTCGGCCGGACCCTGGCCCGGCGGCGCCGGGCTCACGACAGGCTCGGCAGGTCGAGCCCGCGCTCTCGGGCCACCGCGGTCGCACGGGGATACCCGGCGTCGGCGTGCCGCATGACGCCGGTGCCCGGGTCGTTGAGCAGCACGCGCGCCAGGCGGGCGTCGGCCGCGACGGAGCCGTCGGCCACGCACACCTGGCCGGCGTGGAGGCTGAACCCCATGCCCACCCCACCGCCGTGGTGGAAGCTCACCCAGCCCGCGCCGCTCACGGCGTTGAGGGCGAAGTTGAGCAGCGCCCAGTCCGCCACCGCGTCGGATCCGTCGCGCATCGCCTCGGTCTCGCGGTAGGGGCTCGCCACGGAACCCGCATCGAGGTGGTCGCGTCCGATGACGATCGGCGCCCGCAACTCCCCGGAGCGCACCATCGCGTTGAAGCGCAGCCCCGCCCGGTCGCGCTCGCCGTACCCGAGCCAGCAGATGCGGGCGGGCAGCCCCTGGTGCTGCACGCGCGCGACGCCGTCGGTGAGCCAGCGGCGCAGCGCATCGTCGTCGGGGAAGAGCTCGAGGAGCGCGCGATCGGTGCGCCGGATGTCCTCGGGGTCCCCCGACAGCGCCACCCAACGGAAGGGGCCGCGCCCCTCGCAGAACTGATCGCGGAGGAACGCGGGCACGAAACCGGGGTAGGCGAAGGCATCGGCGAAGCCACCCTCGCGTGCGAAGTTGCGCAGGTTGTTGCCGTAGTCGAAGGCCACCGCGCCGGCCCGTTGCATGGCGACGATGGCGGCACAGTGCCCCGCCATGGCCTCGAGCACGCGAGCGCGGTAGGCCTCCGGGTCGCGCGCCCGGGCCTCGCCCGGGTCCTCGTCGGGCCTGGAGGGAGGCAGGTAGCCGTAGAGCGGGTCGTGGGCGCTCGTCTGGTCCGTGACCACGTCGGGCGTCACCCCGCGCCGCACCAGCTCGGGCAGTACCTCCGCCGCGTTGCCGAGCAGGCCGATGGACAGCGGTTCGCCCGCGGCGCGGGCGGCCTCCACGCGGGCCAGGGCGGCGTCGAGATCGTCGGCGCGGGCGTCGAGGTAGCCACCGTGCAGGCGCCGCTCGATGCGGCGCGGATCCACCTCCACCACCAGGGCGACACCGCCGTTGAGCGTCACCGCCAGCGGTTGGGCGCCACCCATCCCGCCCAGGCCGGCACTCACCACCAGGCGTCCGCGCAGGCTGCCGCCGAAGTGGGCGCGGGCGGCCGCCGCGAAGGTCTCGAAGGTCCCCTGGAGGATGCCCTGGGTGCCGATGTAGATCCACGAGCCCGCGGTCATCTGGCCGTACATCATCAGGCCCGCCCGGTCGAGGCGGTCGAACTCCTCCCACGTCGCCCAGCGGGGCACCAGGTTGCTGTTGGCGAGGATCACGCGCGGGGCGAGCTCGAACGTGCGGAAGACCCCCACCGGCTTGCCGGACTGCACCAGAAGCGTCTCGTCGTCCTCGAGCCGGTCGAGCGTCGCCACGATGCGGCGGTAGGCATCCCAGTCGCGTGCCGCCTTGCCGCGGCCGCCGTAGACGATGAGCTCCGCGGGGTTCTCCGCCACCTCGGGGTCGAGGTTGTTCATCAACATCCGCTTGGCGGCCTCCTGGATCCACCCCTTGGCGCTGCGGCTGCTGCCCCGGGGGGCTCGGATCGCCTCGCTCATACCGGTTCCTCCTCGTGGGTCTGGCTGTGGACGTCCACGGTCGTGCCCCATCATCGCCGCTCGCCAGCCTCGGCGGTGGCGGGGCGCGCGGTGTACCGCCGTGCTGGACGCGTCGGCGAAGCTCGGGACCGCATCCCCCGCATGGCTGACACGGCACTGACACCACCCCCGTACCCTCGCCTCGGAGGTTGATCCTGATGATCCGACGTGCCGCACTGATCCTCGCCGCGCTTGCCCTGGTCGGCTCCGCCGCCGCCCAGGACCTCACGGGCGCGGGCGCCTCGTTCCCCTTTCCGCTGTACTCCAAGATCTTCGACGTGTACAACCGCGAGACGGGCATCCGCGTCAACTACCAGTCCATCGGCTCCGGCGGCGGCCAGCGCCAGCTGCTGGAGAAGACCGTCAACTTCGCGGCCTCGGACGCGCCGCTCAGCGACAAGCAGCTCCAGGACTACCGGGACGCCACCGGATCCCCCGTGCTGCACATCCCGATGGCGCTGGGTGCCGTGGTCGTGACCTACAACTGGGCGCCCGTGGCCGCCGCGCCGGACCAGCCGCTGGTGCTCGACGGCGATACGGTCGCCAGGATCTTCCTGGGCGCGATCACCAACTGGAACGATGCCGCCATTGTGGCGCTCAACCCGGACGTGACGCTGCCCAACCTTCCGATCTCGGTGGCGCACCGCTCCGACGGCTCAGGCACCAGCTTCACCTTCACCGAGTACCTCTCGAAGGTGTCGAAGGACTGGGCCGACCAGGTGGGCACCGGGACCGCCGTCGACTGGCCCACCGGTTCGGGCGGTAAGGGCAACGAGGGCGTCGCGGGGCTGGTCAGCCAGATCCCAGGCTCCATCGGTTACGTCGAGCTCATCTACGCCTCGCAGAACGACCTGTCCTACGCCGCGCTGGTCAACGCCAACGGCGACACCGCGGTGCCGAGCCTGGAAACGACCTCGGCGGCCGGCGACGTGCCGGTTCCCGCCGATGGCCGCTTCTCGATCACGGACACCCCGGCGCCCAACGGCTACCCGATCGCCACCTACACCTACATCCTGCTCTACCAGGACCTGTCACTCATCACCAACTCCGCGGCGCAGGCGCAGCAGGTCAAGGACCTCGTGAGCTGGATGAGCCACGATGCGCAGCAGTACAACGCGCAGCTCGAGTACGGCGCCCTGCCGCAGGTGGTGCGCGACTTCGACACTCAGCAGCTCGCCAAGCTGACCTATGGCGGACAACCGCTGGACTGAGCGCTCCGGCCGCGAACGCGACGGTGTGGAGGCGGCGGTGGGGAGAGACCCGGTCTCCCCACCGCCGTGTTGTGTCGGTCTTGCGCTGACAGTCCCGTGACGGCGACCGCGTACCCTCGTGAGGTGGGTACGCGTACGCTACCGTGATCGGTGGCGGGCCCGGCCCGGACTGCGACCATGGACCAGAGCGCCCCCGCACCCTCCGCCCCGTCGCCCGGCACCCTGCTGCGCACGCGCCGCGCCCTGCTCACGGGCGACGGCGTCTTCGACCTCGTGATCCTGCTGCTCGGCAGCGGGGTCCTGGTGATCACCGGCCTCGCTGGATACGAGCTGCTGCGCGGGGGTAGCGAGGCGGCGCGGGCCTTCGGCTTCGGCTTCCTCACCAGCACGTCCTGGGACCCTGTGCGGGAACAGTTCGGCGCCCTACCCTTCATCGTGGGGACCCTCCTCACGAGCTTCGGCGCCCTGTTGCTGGCCGTGCCGCTGGCGGTCGGGTCGGCGCTCTTCGTCAGCGAGTACGCGCCCTCGTACCTGGCGGAGCCGGTGGCCTACCTGACGGAACTGCTGGCGGCCATCCCCAGCGTGGTCTACGGGTTCTGGGGCATCTTCGTGCTGGCTCCGGTGGTGCGCCAGGTTCAGCTCGCCATCTTCCTCGATCCGCGCCTCCGCGACATCGGCTGGCTGCGCGGCGCTCCGACCGGCCTGGGGCTGTTCACGGCCATCCTCATCCTCACGGTGATGATCATCCCGTTCACGGCCTCGGTGGCCCGGGACGTGCTGCGGCTGGTGCCGCAGGACCAGCGCGAGGCGGCCTACGCCCTGGGGGCGACCCGCTGGGAGGTGATGCGCGACGCGGTCCTGCCGTATGCGCGCGGGGGGATCCTCGGGGGCGTGCTGTTGAGCCTGGGGCGGGCGCTCGGTGAGACCATGGCGGTCACCATGGTCATCGGCAACCGGACCGCCATCGCGACCGGGCTGTTCGGCCAGACGGCCACCATGTCCAGTGTCATCGCCAACGAGTTCAACGAGGCCGCCCCCGGCCTCCACCTCTCCAGCCTCATCCTGGTGGGGCTGCTGCTGTTCCTCATCACCATCGTGGTGAACCTGGTGGCGCGCATCCTGATCCACCACCTCACGCCCGAGGGGGTGCGCGTGTGAGCGTGTCGGCGCTGACCGACCGCGGCTCGCGCCGGCGCCGCCGGCGCCTGGTGGACGCGGCCATGGCCGCCGTCGTGGTGCTCGCCACAGTGCTGGTGCTCACGCCGCTGGTGCTCGTGCTCGCCTACCTGGTGAAGGACGGCGTCGGGTCGATCAACTGGGCGTTCTTCACGCAGCTTCCGCGCCCCGCCGGCGAGCCCGGCGGCGGGGTGGCACACGCGGTGCTGGGCTCCCTGGAGCTCCTCACCATCGCGGGAGTGATCGGCCTCACCATCGGCATCGGCACCGGCATCTTCATCGCCGAGTACCCGCGACACCCGTTGGTGCCCGCCGTGCGGCTGCTCTCCGACGCCCTCATCGGCATCCCGGCCATCGTCATGGGGCTGGTGGCCTACGGGCTCATCGTCGTGCCCATGGGCAATTTCAACGGGCTGTCCGGCGGCGTCGCGTTGGGGCTGATCATGGTTCCGTACGTGGCGCGCGCCACCGACGAGGTGCTGCGGTTGGTGCCGGTGTCGGTGCGGGAGGCGGGATACGCTCTGGGCCTGCCGCGTTGGCGCATCACGCTGTCCATCGTGGTGCCGAGCGCCACGTCGGGCATCATCACGGGCGCCATGCTGGCGTTGGCGCGGGTGGCGGGCGAGGCCGCGCCGCTGCTGTTCACCGCCTTCGGCAACCAGTTCTGGAACGTCGATCCGCTCAAGCCCGTCGCCGCGCTGCCGCTGGTGATCTACAACTACTCCATCAGCCCGTACGACTCCTGGCACCGCATGGCGTCCGCCGCCTCGCTGGTGCTGGTGGTAATGGTGCTCGTCGCCACCGCCCTGACCCGTTTCGCGTTCCGGAGGCCCAGCCGATGACCGTACCCGCCGTACACGCCCACCCTAGCGCCCGGGCGGAGCCGGCCGAGCCCGTCCTGGACGTGCGGAACCTCGAGGTATTCTACGGCGAGAACCGTGCCGTGAAGGGCGTGAACATGACCGTGCTAGCCAACACGGTGACCGCCATGATCGGCCCGTCGGGGTGTGGAAAGACCACGCTGCTGCGCTCGTTCAATCGCATGCACGACCTCACGCGGGGCGCGCGCGTGGTGGGGGAGGTGCGCTTCCTGGGACAAGACATCTACGACCGCGCGGTGGATCCCGTCAGCGTGCGGCGCAACATCGGCATGGTGTTCCAGAAGCCCAACCCGTTCCCGACCATGAGCATCTACGACAACGTCGTGGCGGGCCTGAAGTTGGCCGGCGTTCGGGACCGGCGCAGGCTCGACGAGGTCGTGGAGCGGTCCCTGCGCCAGGCGGCGCTATGGGACGAGGTGAAGGACCGCCTCCGCAGCCCCGCCATGGGGATCTCCGGGGGGCAGCAGCAGCGCTTGTGCATCGCGCGTTCGCTGGCGGTGGAGCCCACCGTGCTGCTGATGGACGAACCCACCAGCGCGCTCGATCCGCAGGCCACCGCGCGCATCGAGGAGCTGCTGGTGGAGCTGAAGAAGGCCGTCACCATCGTCATCGTGACGCACAACATGCAGCAGGCGGGGCGGGTGTCGGACTGGACGGTGTTCATGCATCTCGGCGAGCTGGTCGAGCAGGGTCCGACAGACCAGATCTTCACGCGCCCCCAGCAGGAGCTCACCGAGCGCTACATCTCCGGCCACTTCGGCTGAGGGCCCCGAGCGGGGCCCGCCGTCGTCCGTGTGGGCTCCCCCCCGAGCCGCCGCCTCCGGGGGCGCCCACCACTGCACGCGCGAGGCGCCCTGAGGGCGCCTCGCGCGCTTCGTCGTCGGCCGCGGGACGCTCACGCCCCGGCCGCGGTTCACACCAACTGGCCGGTCGGATCGAAGCGGAACGACTGCAGCGTGCGCATGTAGTTCGCGCGTTCGAAGGCCCCGGCGTCGGCCACGTTCTGCTGGCTCATGCTGCCGCGCATCTGCTGGACGGAGCTGTACTCGTGTTCCGCCATCCACGACTGCAGATCCTCGAGGATGTCGGAGATCCGCCACACGCCGTTGCGCAGCAGCTCCGAGGCGAGCATGGTGACGTTGGCGCCGGCCATCAGGCCCTTGAGGACGTCGATGTGGCCGTGCACGCCGGAGGTGATGGCGAAGTCCGCCTGCACGCGCCCGAAGAGGATGGCGACCCAGCGCAGAGGCAGCCGCAACTCGTCGGAGTTCGACAACACCAGGTGGGGTCCGACCTCGAGCGCCTCGAGATCGAAGTCCGGCTGGTAGAAGCGGTTGAAGAGCACCAGACCGTCCGCGCCGGAGCGCGCGAGCCGCACGGCCATGTTGGCCATGCTGCTGAAGTAGGGGCTGAGCTTGACGCTCAGCGGGATCGCCACCATCTCGCGGACGTCGCGCAGGACGTCGAAGTACAGGCGCTCGACGTCCTCGCCGGTCATGCCCGGATCGGTGGCCACGTGGTAGATGTTGAGCTCCAGCGCGTCGGCGCCCGCCTCCTCGATGAGCTTGGCGTAGCGCGTCCAGCCGCCGGGGGAGGCCCCGTTCAGGCTCCCGATGATGGGGATGTCGGTAGCCTCCTTGGCGCTGCGGATGAGGTCGAGGTAGCCGTCGGGCCCGACGTTGAATTCGTCAGGCTCCGGGAAGTAGCTGAGCGCCTCCGCGAAGGACTCCGTGCCGTAGGAGAGGTAGTGCTCCAGCGACAGGCTGTCCCGGGTGATCTGCTCCTCGAACAGCGAGTACATCACCACCGCGCTGGCTCCCGCGTCCTCCATTCGGCAGATGCCGTCCAGGCTCTGGGACAGCGGGGAGGCCGAGGGCACCAGCGGGTGTTTCAGGTCGAGCCCCAGATAGCGTGTGCTGAGGTCGATCGCGCTCATCGCGCCCCTCCTTCTGCGCCCGCCTTGGGCGCGCTGGCGGCCGCTGCGGCCGCGCTCTCCGGGGTCTCGAACCCGCGTGCCAGGCGCTCGTAGGTGGCCCAGTGCCGCGTCACGGCATCCTGTGCCTCGTCGAGCAGCGCATCGGCCTGCTCGGGGTTGGTCTGGCGCAGCAGCCGGTAGCGGTTCTCCGCCAGTGCGTAATCTTTGAAGGCCAGCTTGGGCGGCCGGGAGTCGAGCTGGAACGGGTTCTTCCCGTCCTCGGCGAGGCGCGGGTCGAAGCGGTAGAGCGGCCAGTAGCCGGACAGCGCGGCGTTCTTCTGCTGCTCCATCCCCTTGGCCATATCGATGCCGTGGGCGATGCAGTGGCTATAGGCGATGATCAACGAGGGCCCGTCGTAGGCCTCGGCCTCGAGCAGCGCGCGCACGGTGTGGGCGTCGTTGGCGCCCATGGCAACCTGAGCGACGTAGACGTAGCCGTACTGCATGGCCATGAGGCCCAGATCCTTCTTGGGGGTGCGCTTGCCGCCCGCAGCGAACTTGGCCACTGCGCCGAGGCCGGTGGCCTTCGACGCCTGCCCGCCGGTATTGGAGTAGACCTCGGTATCGAGCACCAGCACGTTGACGTTGCGACCGCTGGCCAGGACGTGGTCCAGGCCGCCGTAGCCGATGTCGTAGGCCCAGCCGTCCCCGCCGATGATCCACACGTCGCGCCGCACCAGCACCTCGGCCAGGCTCAGCAGGTCGCGGGCCTCGGGGTTGTCCACACCCTCCAGCCGGCGCTTGAGCTCCGCCACGCGCACGCGTTGCCTGGCGATCCCCTCCTCGTCGGTCTGGTCCGCCTCCAGCAGCGCCGTCACCAGATCGGTTCCAGCGCCGTTGACCTCGTCGTCGCCGGCGGCCCCCCGCGTGGTGTCGGCGCCGACGCGGCCGTGGAGCTTGCGCAGCAGCTCGCTCGCGTATTCGACCTGCTTGTCGAGCGTGAGGCGCATGCCGAGCCCGAACTCCGCGTTGTCCTCGAACAGCGAGTTGCTCCACGCCGGACCGCGCCCCTCGCGGTTCTTCGCCCACGGCGTGGTGGGGAGATTGCCGCCATAGATCGACGAGCAACCGGTGGCGTTGGCGATGACGCTGCGGTCGCCGAAGAGCTGGCTGACCAGCTTGAGGTAGGGCGTCTCACCGCAGCCGGCGCAGGCACCGCTGAACTCGAACAGCGGCTCGAGCAGCTGCACGTTCTTGACGTTGTTGAAGCGGATCCCGTCGAATCGTGGGTGCTCGGGGAGGTCGAGGAAGAAGTCCCAGTGCTTGCGCCCCTGCTCGCGCAGCGGCGCCTGCGGTTCCATGTTGATGGCCTTGCGGCCCACGTTCGTCTTGTCCTTGGCGGGGCACACCTCGACGCAGAGGGTGCAGCCGGTGCAGTCTTCGGGCGAGACCTGCAGCGTGTAGCGCTGCCCCTCCAGCTCGCGCCAGCGTGCGTCGCTGGCCAGGAAGCCCTCCGGTGCGCCCTCGAGCGCCTCGGGCTCCACCACCTTGGCGCGGATCACCGCGTGGGGGCACACGAGCACGCACTTGCCGCACTGGATGCAGACCTCCGGATCCCACACCGGGATGTCGACGGCGAGGTTGCGCTTCTCGTAGCGCGTGGTGCCGCTGGGGTAGGTGCCGTCGTCCGGCAGGGCGCTCACGGCCAGGGCGTCGCCGCGCCCGGCGATGATCTCCGCGGTGACGTTGCGCACGAACTCCGGGGCGTCCGGCGGCACGACCGGGGGCATGGCCGGGCCCTCCACCTCGTCGGGCGCGGCCATGCGGTGCAGATGCTCGACGGAGGCGTCGACCGCCGCGAAGTTCATCCGCACCACCGCCTCGCCGCGCTTGCCGTAGGTCTTGCGGATGGCGTCCTTGATGCGCTGGATGGCCTCGTCCGGCGGCAACACCCCGCTGATGGCGAAGAAGCAGGTCTGCATGATGGTGTTGATGCGAGTACCCAGGCCCAGCTCCCGCGCCACCTCGTTGGCGTTGACGACGTAGACCTCCAGCCCCTTGTCGCGGATCTGCCGCTGGGCCGTGGCCGGAAGGTGCGCCCAGGTGTCGTCGACGCCGTAGGGGGTGTTGATCAACAGGGTGGCGCCGGGCGCGGCGTTCTCGAGCACGTCGACGCGCTCGAAGAAGCCGAACTGGTGCACCGCCACGAAGTTGGCGCTGCGGATGAGGTAGGTGGAGTGGATCGGGTCGGGCCCGAAGCGGAGGTGGCTGACGGTGCGTGCACCGGCCTTCTTGCTGTCGTAGACGAAGTACCCCTGGGCGTGGGCATCGGTCTCCTCGCCGATGATCTTGATCGAGTTCTTGTTCGCCCCCACCGTGCCGTCGGAGCCGAGGCCCCAGAAGACGGCCCGGGTGACGTCGTCGGGCTCGATGTCGAGCTCCGCGTCGAAGGGGAGGCTGAGGTGCGTGAGGTCGTCGTGGATGCCGATCGTGAACCGGCGGTGAGGCTTCTCCGCGGCGAGATCGTCGAGCACCGCCCGCACCATGGCGGGGGTGAACTCCTTCGAGGAGAGGCCGTAACGCCCGCCGGTGATGCGGGGCAGTGCGGCGAACGGGGCCGTCCCGTCGGCCACCGCCTCGCTGATGGCGGTCACGACGTCCTGGAACAGGGGTTCGCCGGCGCTGCCGGGCTCCTTGGTGCGGTCCAGCACGGCGATCGCCCGCGTGGTGTCGGGTAGGGCGGCGAGCAGGTGGTCCGCCGAGAAGGGGCGGAACAGGCGCACCTTGACCACGCCGACCTTCTCCCCCTGCCCCTCGAAGTGACGCACCGCCTCGTCGGCGGTCTCCGCCCCCGAGCCCATCATCACGATCACGCGTTCGGCGTCCGGGGCTCCGACGTAGTCGAACAGGCGGTAGCGCCGGCCCACCTGGGCCTCGAACTGCGCCATGACGTCCTCCACGATCCCGGGGAGCGCGTCGTAGTACGGGTTGGCGCTCTCGCGGGCTTGGAAGAACACGTCGGGGTTCTGTGCCGTTCCGCGGATGACCGGGCGCTCGGGGGTCAGGCCGCGCGCGCGGTGGGCACGCACGTCGTCGTCGTCGATGAGGGCGCGCATGTCCGCGTCGTCGATGCGGGAGATCTTGGCGACTTCGTGGGACGTCCGGAAGCCGTCCATGACGTGTAGGAACGGGACGCGGCCGCGCAGGGTGGCGGCCTGGGCGATGAGCGCGAAGTCCTGAGCCTCCTGCACGGAGTTGGCGAAGAGCATCGCCCAGCCGGTGCTGCGCGCGGCCATGACATCGCTGTGATCGCCGAAGATCGACAGGGCCTGCGCGGCGATCGAGCGCGCAGCGATGTGGAACACCGTGCTGGTGAGCTCGCCGGCGATCTTGTACATGTTGGGCAGCATCAGCAGCAGCCCCTGGCTGGCGGTGAAGGTCGTGGTGAGGGCGCCGGTCTGGAGCGCGCCGTGCACGGCGCCCGCGGCGCCGCCCTCGGCCTGCATCTCCTGGATCGATGGGACGCTGCCCCACAAGTTGGTGTCCTCGCGGGCGCTCCACACGTCCGCGAACTCGCCCATCGGCGAGGCCGGGGTGATGGGGTAGATCGCCACCACCTCGTTGAGTTTGTAGGCTACGTAGGCCGTTGCCTCGTTGCCGTCGGTCATGATCCAGGGCCGGG
The DNA here is from genome assembly GCA_963739805.1 of uncultured Trueperaceae bacterium. Taxonomy (GTDB): domain Bacteria; phylum Deinococcota; class Deinococci; order Deinococcales; family Trueperaceae; genus CAVUBJ01. The sequence goes on along the minus strand of CAVUBJ010000009.1, from coordinate 403,650 downwards.
TCATGGCTCCTCCTTACCGTCGCTTGATCCGTAAACGGATGCACCCGCCCGGGCGTGCCGCCCGGCAGGCGCTGGCGCACAGCCCTACGCTAGCCCCGGCCGTGCGCGGCGTTGTCCGAGATTTTCCGACAGTGGAGTGGGCGTTCGCGGGGACGGCGCACGTGGGAGGTGAACGGCGTCCCAGACGAAGACGGCCGCGGACCGGTGGCGGCGGGGCGCGGGTCGGCTCGTCGCGCCGCGGCGGGCGCAGGCGCGCGCGCCTGCCGCGCGCCGACAGCCCCGGATCAGCCCCCGCCGGGCTCGCGTTCCTCGCCCTGTGGGGCCGCCAGGTCCACGCCGTTGGCGCGATTCATGGCGGCCTCTACGCCGGCCGAGAGCAGCACCTCGACGGCGTCGGCCGCGGCTCCCACCACGCGCTCGAGGAGCGCCGACTCCTCGGGGCGGAAGCGGCTGAGCACCCAGTGCTCCGTGCTCCATCCGGCCGGCGGGCGGTCGATTCCCAGCTTGAGGCGCAGGAACGCCGGGCCGAGGTGGTGCTGGATGTCGGCCACCCCCTTCTGCCCTCCGCTGCCCCCGCCCTGTTTGAAGCGCAGGCGCCCCAGCGGCAGGTCCAGGTCGTCGTGGACCACCAGCAGCTCGTCGGGGTGCGCACGTGCGCGCGTTAGCTCGGCCTGAACGGCCTGGCCCGAGAGGTTCATGAAGGTGCGCGGCTTCACGAGCACCAGCCGGCCGTGCCGGGCCGTGTCGCTGGTGGCCGTGGCGCGGAAGCGAACGCCGAATCGGCGGGCAAGCTCGTCCAAAACGAGATACCCGGCGTTGTGCCGGGTATCTCGGTAGCGGGACCCGGGGTTACCCAGGCCCACGAGCAGGCGCACGGATCAGTCCTTTTCTTCCTCTTCTTCTTCGCTCTCCTCGCCACCGTGGCCGATGACCTCGGGCTCGGCGGACAGCTCCTCGGCTTCCTCGGGTTCCTCCTCGATCAGGCGCGGCGGCACCACGGTGATGAGGGTGAGCTCCAGCTCGTCGAGGATGGTGGCCTCGGGGGGGAGCTGTGCGGCGACGTCGGAGATGTGCAGGCTGTCCCCGATGCCCATCGCGCTGATATCGAGCTCGAGGTGGTTGGGGATCAGGCGGGGCATGACGCTGATGCCGACCTCACGACGGTGCACGTCGAGCATGCCGCCCTCCTTGACGCCGATGGGCGTGCCGTGGAAGTCGACGGGCACGTGCACCTCGACCTCCTGCCCCTCGGTGATCGCATAGAAGTCGACGTGCTGCGGTATGCGCCGCCGCTTGTCCATCTGCACGGCCTTGACCAGGACGGCGTGTAGCGTGCCGTCGACATCCAGGTCGATGATGCTCGAAAGGCCACGGACGCGGAACACCTTGTCGAAGGCCTTGGTGTCGACGCTCACGGGCACGTTCAGCTCACGGTTGTACACCACCCCGGGGAGCCTGCCCTCGCGCCGCAACGCGTCGGCCGTCCCCGTACTCCGTGTCTTCGCTTCCAAATTCATGGTTCCTCCAAGGGCCGGGAATGGCGCATGCGCCCGGGAACCGCCGTCCCATCGATAGCGGGTGCGGCTCGTCGATCGCGCGCGGACCTGCCGCTCCGTGGCGGCATCTCAACAGCTTGTTAGCATACGCGGCCGACCGTCCGGCTGTAAAGCGGCCCGCGTCCGGCGCGTGCGGCCGCTCAGGTGGTGAACAGCGAGGACACCGAGTTGTGATCGTGCACGTTGCGGATGGCCTTGGCGAGCAGCGGGGCCACGCTGAGCACCTCCACCCGGTCGTGGCCGCCAGAGAAGGGGATGGTGTCGGTGACGAATATCTTGCGGATGGCCGGGTGCGACAGGCGCTCCAGCGCCGGGGGCGTGAAGACGGCGTGCGTGGCGGCCACCTGCACGTCCTCGACGGCGCCGAGCTTGAGCAGCGCGTCGATGCCACGCCCCATGGTGCCGGCCGTCGAGATCATGTCGTCGATCATGATCGGCCGCAGCCCCGAGACATCCCCTATGACGTGGGTGACCTCGGTCTCGGTGGGGCTGGTGCGGCGCTTGTAGAGCATCGCCAGAGGAAGGTTGAGGAAGTTCGCCAGCCGCCGCGCCTCGGTGGCGCGGCCGACGTCGGGGGAGACGACGACCGCACCCTCCAGGTCGGTGGTCTTGAGGTGGCCTCCGAGGATGGCGAGGGCGGTGAGGTGGTCGACGGGAACGTCGAAGAAACCCTGGATCTGGCCCGCGTGGAGGTCGACCGTGATGACGCGATCGACCCCCGCGGTCTCGAGCAGGTTGGCGACCAGTTTGGCGGTGATCGGCTCGCGGGCCTGGACCTTCTTGTCCTGGCGTGCGTAACCGAAGTACGGGATGACCGCGTTGATGCGCCAGGCGGATGCCCGCCTGAGCGCGTCGACGAGCACCAGCAGCTCCATCAGGTTGTGGTTCACGGGGGCGCAGGTCGATTGGATGATGTAGCAGTCGCCGCCGCGCACCGACTCGTCGATGCGGATGCGCGTCTCACCGTCCGGGAACTGGGAGACCGTGCCGTGGGCGAGTTCGGTACCGAGGTTTCGCGCCACCGCGCGCGCCAGCTGGGGCGTTGCGGTGCCGCAGAACAGCTTGACGTCCTCGCCGACTCTCATCGCGGCGCGGCAGGGGCGGCGCGACGGGCGGGGCGGCGCGCGGGCGGTCGGATTCGGCTACACACGGTTCACCTCGCAAGGGGTGGCTCGTCCGGCCGCCCGTGCGGGCGGCCGAGCAGAGTATACCCGCAGACGTCCGCCCGACCGCGGGGCCCGCGATGCCCCGTACACGCGCGGCCCGCCCCCGCCCGCGCGGGCAGGGGCGGGGGCGGGCAGGGGCGCCGAGGGCGCCCGCGGATCCGTGCTCCTGCGCGGGGGTGCCCGGTCGCGCGCGCCGCCCGGGGCGCCCCCCGGGGGTTCAGCGAGCGTATTCGACGGCGCGCGACTCCCGTACGACCGTGACCTGGACCTGCCCCGGATACTCCATGTCCTGCTCGATGCGGTTGGCGATGTCACGGGCGAGCAGCACCGCCGACGCGTCGTTCACCTTGTCCGGTTCCACGATGATGCGGATCTCCCGGCCGGCCTGGATGGCGTAGGCGTTCTCTACGCCGGGGAAGGATGTGGCGATGTTCTCCAGCCCCTCGAGGCGCTTGAGATAGCTCTCCAGCGTCTCGCGCCGCGCGCCGGGGCGCGCCGCGGAGATGGCATCGGCGGCGTTGATGATGACGGGGTAGAGGGTCTCGGACTGGTCGAGGTCGTGGTGGTGCGCGATGGCGTCGATCACCTCGCGGGGCTCGCCGAAGCGTCGACCGAGGTTGGCGCCGATCTCGGTATGCGTCCCCTCGATCTCGCGGTCGATCGACTTCCCGATGTCGTGCAGCAGTCCGGCCCGGCGCGCCATGGCCTCGTCCACGCCCAGCTCCGCGGCGATGATGCTGCTCAGGTGCGCGACCTGGACGGAGTGCTTGAGGATGTTCTGGCCGTAGCTGGTGCGGAAGTGCATGCGGCCGAGGAGTTGCTGCAGCCCGGGCTTGAGCCCCACCACGTTCGCCTCCAGTGCGGCCTCGTCGCCCCGCTCGCGGATGTAGGTCTGCATGTCCTGCTGGGCCTTCTGCACGACCTCTTCGATGCGCGCGGGGTGGATGCGGCCGTCGGCGACCAGCTCGCTGAGCGCCAGCGTGGCGACCTCGCGTCGGAGCGGGTTGAAGCTGGAGAGCAGCACGGCCTCGGGGGTGTCGTCGATGATGAGATCGACGCCCGTGAGCGCCTCGAAGGCGCGGATGTTGCGCCCCTCGCGCCCGATGATGCGCCCCTTCATGGCGTCGCTGGGGATGGGGACGACGGAAACGCTGATGGCCGCGGACACCTCCGAGGCGCTGCGCTGGATGGCCTGCGCCACGATGTTGTGGGCCTTGCGCTTGGCCTCGGCATCGGCCTTGTCGAGGGCCGCGCGGACGCGGACCGCCTTCTCGCGCTCGAGCTCGCGCTCGACACGCTCCAGCACCATCTCCGCCGCCTGCTCGCGGCTGAGCTGGGCGATCTGGTGGAGCTGGGCGTCGACCTCGGATTCGCGTGCCGCCAGCGCCTGGTCGCGCTCACGCAGCTCCGCCTCGCGCCCGTCGAGGCGCTCCTCGGTCTCGTCGAGGCGGACCGCGCGGGCGTCCTGCTGTTCGCCGCGGCGGTTGAGCCGCTCCTCGAGCTGCTCGATCTTCTCGCGGTCGCGACGGATGTCCTCGCGCGCGCCGCGCGTCTCGTTGCGCTCGCGCTCGACGTCCTCGCGCGCGCGGGCCAGGTCCTGCTCGGCCACCTGTCGCGCGCGGGCGAGGTCCTCCTCGAGCCGCTCGCGCGCGCGACGCTCCTCGTCCTCCCACCGCTGGCGCTCGGCGCTCGCGCGGCGGTTGGCCTCCTGGGTGGCCTTCTCGAGGACGCGTGCGGATTCGCGCTCGGCCTCGGCGAGGCGTGCGGCGGCACGCTCCTCGGCCTCGCGGGCGGCGTCCGCCTCGCGGCGCTGGCGCAGCGCGAAGCCCACCACGGCGCCGACCAACAGGCCGATGATGAGGGCCAGGAACCATTGCACCAGCGTCATGCTTCACCTTCCTCGTCCGCTGCGCGGGCCGAGGGCGTCGGACGGCCGCCGTGCAGCGTCTCCATCACCTGGTTGCGGATGGCGTCGATGAGGTCCGGGTTCTCCCGCAAGAACTCCACCGACTTCTCCTTACCCTGCCCCAAACGCGTCTCCCCAAACGCGTACCACGAACCCGACTTCTGCACCACATCCAAATCACTCGCCATCCCCACCAGATCCCCCACCTTATCGATCCCCCGACCAAACATGATCTCCACCTCCGCCTCCCGAAACGGCGGCGCCACCTTATTCTTCGTCACCTTCACCCGCACCCGATTCCCCACCTTCTCCGCCCCCACCTTCACATCCCCCTTACGCCGCACCTCCATACGCACACTGCTATAAAACTTCAACGCCCGCCCCCCCGGCGTCGTCTCCGGATTGCCATACAACACCCCGATCTTCTCCCGCACCTGATTGATGAACACCGCCGTCGTCCGCGACTTCGACAACACCGCCGTCAACTTCCGCAACGCCTGCGACATCAACCGCGCCTGCAACCCCACATGCGCATCCCCCATCTCACCCTCCAACTCCGCCCGCGGCGTCAACGCCGCCACACTATCGATCACCACCACATCCACCGCCCCCGAACGCACCAACAACTCCACGATCTCCAACGCCTGCTCCCCCGTATCCGGCTGCGACACCAACAACTGCTCGATATCCACCCCCACCGCCGCGGCATACGACGGATCCAACGCATGCTCCGCATCCACAAACGCCGCCACCCCACCCACACGCTGCGCCTCCGCAATAATGTGCAACGCCAACGTCGTCTTCCCCCCCGACTCCGGCCCATACACCTCCACCACCCGCCCCCGCGGCACCCCCCCAACCCCCAACGCCACATCCACCGACAACGACCCCGTCGAAATCACCCCCGCCGCCAACGCCCCCACCTGCTCCGCACCCAACCGCATGATCGCCCCACGACCAAACTGACGCTCGATCTGCAGTACGGCTGTGTCCAGGGCCTTCTTGCGTTGATCATCCATGCCTGCTCGCGCCACCTCTCCGGGTGCGACGCGCGCGTGCGTTGCGGGCGTCGCCCTCAGCCGACCGCGGACCGGAGGAGGAACAGGCTGGTAAAGGCGAGCCGTTCGCGCGACCAAGACCGCCCGAGTGGCGGGAGAGTCAGCGTCTTGACGGTGCCGCCGCCCTCGGCGGCGATCGCGATCACCACGCGCGTCGCCGCGCGTTCGTCCTCATCCGATCCCAAGACGCTGTCGGCCCCGTCGCCCGTGGCGGGCTGGGCGGGGCCGACAGCGAGGCCATAGTCCGTACGCAACAACGCTCGGATGCTCGCGGCCAGAGCCGCAACCACCTCAACCGCGGCGCGGGGAAGCCGCGCCAGGTCCTCTGTGGCGATCCCGAGCGATGCCATGGTCTCCGGCGCCCATGCTATCACGCTGCCCGCGAGCGCCTCGGGGGCGCCGGGGACGCTTCCGAGGGCCTCGGAAAGCGTTCCACCGCTGGCCATCTCCAGCAGCGCCAGGCGCTGGCCGCGGCGGCGCAGGGCCGCCACCACCAGCGCGGGCAGCTCGTCGTCGTCGTACCCCCACACGCTCGCCCCGAGGCGTTCACCGACCGCGCGTTCGGCCTCCGCGGCGAGCGCGCGCGCCGCCGCGGCGTCGGCCGCCTTGGCGGCGACCCGCACGTGAACACCGTCGCGCTTGGCGTATGTGGCGACACTGGGGTTGGCGCCCTCGGTCAGGGTGCCCAACCGCTCGGCCACCTCCGACTCGCCGACGCCGTGGCTCTTGAACGTGCGGCTGTACAGCGTCGCCGAGCCGAGATCGAGGCGCGGCAGGGCCTCGCTCCACCACATGCGTTCGAGCTCCCGCGGGGGCCCCGGTAGGGTGACGACGGTGCGCCCGCCCCCGCGCTCGAGCCGGACGAGCCACCCGGGCGCCGTACCGATCGGGTTGGGCAGGGGAGTGCAGGAGGGGATCACCTGCGCCTGTCGGAGGTTGCGCTGCGGCATCGCGCGCCCGAAGGAGGCGAAGCGCTCGCGCAGCCAGCGCTCCAACTCCGGATCGACGGAGGGCGCCTCGCCCGCCACCGCGGCGACCGCGTCGCGCGTCAGGTCGTCGTCGGTGGGCCCGAGACCGCCCGTCAGGACCACCAGGTCGCTGCGCTCCAGGGCGCGCTCGAGGGCCGCCTCGATGCGCTGCCGGTTGTCCCCCACGCGCTGGGACCACAGCACGTCGACGCCCCGGCCGGCCAGGCTGGCGGCCACCGCGGCGGAGTTGGTGTCCACGATCTCGCCGAGCAGGAGCTCGGTACCCACGCTGATGATCTCCGCACTGCGAATGACGGGCATGGGCGAGCATACCAGGGGGTGTCGGTTGTGAGATCCCCGGGATTCTGGTGGTGTATCATGGCGACGGCTCTGCTCCCCGGCGGAGCCAGTAGAGGGATTCGTCCCTCCACCATCTCCTCTCTTTGACCCTGCGCCCCCCACGCAGGGTCACCCTTTTTTCGGCCTCCGTGGCCGTCGTCGTTGACGTCGCGCGGACGCGTTCGTCGCGCATACGCGGCTGCTGCTTCGTCGCGCGTAGGCAGTTTCTGCCTGCGCCCGCTCCGCGTGCGTGCGTCCGCCGCCGCGACGGCCGCTGGGCCGGGCGTCGCAAGTGTGCCCGCGACCGAGATGCGCGCCGCGGGCGGCGGGGCGCGCGGTTGGGGCGATGGGTCGGCGGGGCGCGCGACGGCGACGAACGCCCAGGCCGCGTGCGCAAACGCCGCCCTGCACACACGTCGGTCCGAGGGGGCGGTGCTAGCATGCGGCATGAACCGCACGGGTACGCATCTTCGGACGGTGGAGCACGCGTGAGGCCGGTCACACTGGGCGCCCTGCGCGAGACGGAGTGGGCCGCCAAGGCTGGCCGCGGCGTGAAGACGGAGCTGCGGGAGAACCTCATGGCCCGGCTCCGGGCCCATGAGCCGATCTTCCCAGGCGTGCTCGGGTACGACGATTCGGTCACCCCGCAGATCGTCAACGCGCTGCTCAGCCGGCACAACTTCATCCTTCTCGGACTGCGCGGCCAGGCGAAGACGCGTATCCTGCGGCAGCTCACGGCGCTCCTCGACGAGGTCATCCCCGTCATCGAGGGCAGCGAGCTGCACGACGACCCCTTCGAGCCCGTGAGCGTCGAGGGGCGGGAGATCAGGGACCGGTGCGGGGACGCCACGCCTATCGCTTGGCTGCCGCGCGACGCCCGCTACGTCGAGAAGCTCGCGACCCCGGACGTGACCGTGGCCGACATCGTGGGAGACATCGATCCCATCAAGGCGGCCAAGCTCGGCACCCAGCTCGGGGACGAGCGCTCGGTACACTACGGCCTGCTGCCCCGGGCGAACCGCGGCATCTTCGCGATGAACGAGCTGCCCGACCTTTCGGGCAAGGTGCAGGTGGCGCTGTTCAACATCATGCAGGAGGGGGACGTGCAGATCAAAGGCTACCCCATCCGGCTGCCGCTCGACCTGCTGCTGGTGTTCAGCGCGAACCCCGAGGACTACACGGCCCGCGGCAAGATCATCACGCCGCTCAAGGACCGCATAGGTTCCGAGGTACGCACCCACTACCCGCGCACGGTCGAGGAGGGGATGCGCATCACGCGCCAGGAGGCGTGGGTCGCGCGCAGTTCGGAGGTTCGCCTCCCGGCCTTCGTGGAGGAGATCATCGAGGAGGTGGCGTTCCAGGCGCGCGACGACTCCCGGGTGGACAAGCACTCCGGCGTCTCCCAGCGCCTACCCATCAGCCTCATGGAGACGGTGGTCAGCAACGCCGAGCGGCGGGCGTTGACGGTGGAGGAGGCGCGCCCCATCGTGCGCGTGTCGGATCTGTACGCGGCGCTCTCCGCCGTCACGGGAAAGCTCGAGCTGGAGTACGAGGGGGAGCTCAAGGGGGGCGAGGCGGTCGCCAAGGACATCGTGCGGCGCGCCGTGGGGCAGGTGTTCTCCCGGCGCGGGTCGCACCTCGATACCGACGAGGTGGTCGCCTACTTCGAGGAGGACAACGTCCTCAAGCTGCCCGATAGCGTGCCCACCGTGCGGCTGCTGGAGCTGCTGGCGCCGCTGCCGGGCCTTCTGCAGGCCGCCGGGGCGCTCCGCGAGGGGGACGGCGACGACGACCTGGTGGTGGCGGCGGAGTTCGTTCTCGAGGGTCTCTACTCCCGCAAGCTGGTGGCCCGCAGCGAGGAACGTGGGTTCTCCGCCGCCGAGTCCGAGGCGACGCAGGGCGCGCCGCGCCGGCGTTGGAACTGAGCCGACCCCCGGGGTCCGCGCTCGCCGCGCACCCCGTGCCCGAACGCGCGAGGAGGGCGTGAGGTGCCGAGCACCCGCTATTCCCGGTACGAACCCACGCTGGACGACCTGGACATGTCCGATCTGATGCGGATGATCCAGGGCCGCCTGATGGAGTCCGGCTTCGAGAGCAACCCGTGGGACCCCGACCCCGACCGGCAGCAGACCATGCAGGACCTCTTCGACGCCGTCGCCGAGGCCCTCATCAACAACGACCTGGTGCGGGAGGACGTGCTCGAGCAGGCCATGAACGCCGAGGACTGGATGGACTCGCAGCTCGGCGACATGGTCAAGGAGCTCGCGCGCAGGCTGGAGCGGGAGGGGTACCTCAAGCCGCAGGGCGGCGAGGAGGGCGCGCCCGGTCCGGCGGGCTCCGGTCCCGGCGAGGGGGATCCCGGCTCGGCCCGCTTCGAGCTCACCAACAAGGCCATCGACTTCCTCGGCTACCGCACCCTGCGCGATGTTCTCGGGGCCGCCGGGAGGTCCAGCGTCGGGGCCCATGAGACGCGTTTCGAGACCACCGGGGTGGAGGCCACGGGGGCGAGCAAACCCTACGCCTTCGGCGACACGCTCAACCTCGATGTGGCCGAGACCTTCAAGCACGCGGCCCGCAGGGGGCTCGAGGGCGGGCGCCTTTCGCTCGAGTACGAGGATCTCCAGGTCGTGCAGGCCGAGTACACGTCGTCCGCCGCGACCGTGGTGATGCTCGACTGCTCGCACTCCATGATCCTCTACGGCGAGGATCGCTTCACACCCGCCAAGCAGGTGGCGTTGGCCCTGGCCCATCTGATCCGTACGCAGTACCGCGGCGACAGCATCCGTTTCGTGCTGTTCCACAACTCGGCCGAGGAGATCCCGCTCTCGCAACTGGCGACGGTGCAGGTCGGCCCGTACCACACCAACACGGCGGAGGGCCTGCGCCTGGCCCAGAAGATCCTGCGCCATCAGAACAAGGACATGAAGCAGATCGTCATGATCACCGACGGCAAGCCCTCGGCCATCACGCTTCCCGGAGGCCGGGTGTACAAGAACGCCTACGGGCTCGATCCGGTCGTGCTGGGCGAGACGTTGCGCGAGGTAGGCAACTGCCGCCGGCAGGGCATCCAGATCAACACCTTCATGCTCGCCCGCGACCCGGAGCTCATCGGCTTCGTGCAGCGCGTCGCCGCCATGACGCAGGGCAAGGCCTACTTCACGACCCCGCACACGATCGGGCGTTACGTGCTGCAGGACTTCCAGACGCGGCGCACCAAGACCGTCAACTGATCAATCGGCGCACGCGTCGGGGGGCCGGCGTTGAGGGCGTTCCAACGAATCTCATGCAAGGCGCGGGCCAGCATGGAGGGGTCACGGTCAGCCACACCGTGCGGGAGGTCACACCATGCGCAACGTAGCCGGCGTCATCCGAAGCCGCCTCGCCCTCGCCCTCGCCTGCGGCGCCGTCCTGGCGCTCTCCGCGGGGGTGGCGCGCGCCCAGCAGGAGGGAATCCTGGTGCACGGCAGTGGGGTGGTCCGGGCGGAGCCCGACATGGGCTGGGTCACGCTGGGGGTCACGGTCACCGACGCCGACGTCCAGGCGGCGCTGGACCGAGCCGACGCGGCCATGACGAGCGTGCGCGATGCGCTCAGCGCCGCGGGGGTGGCGCGACCGGACGTGCGCACGGTCGCCTTCCAGGTCTGGCGTGAGGACCTGCGGGACGCCGGTGGCGCCATCACGGGAGCGCGGTATCACGTCGCACACAGCTACGAGGTCACCGTTCGCCGCCTCGGGGAGCTGGGCCCGATCCTGGCCGGCGCCGTGGACGCGGGCGCCAACAGCGTCGGCGACGTCCGCTTCGGGCTCGCTGACGCCGAAGCGCTGCTGGCCCGCGCGCGGGTGCAGGCGATGGCGGACGCCCGTGCGCGGGCCGAGCAGCTCGCGGAGCAGGCGGGCGTCGCGCTCGGCTCCGTGCTCTCGATCGAGGAGGCCGTCCCGGCGGGGGGCACGCCGCAGCTTGCCTACGCTCGCGTGGCGGGAGCCGGAGGTGGGCCGCCGGTGGAGGGTGGCAGCCTCGCAGTGCGCGTCGAGGTGACCGTGCGCTACGCCATCCGGTAGTTGCGCGCCGCGGCGCCCCCGGGGGGCCGAGACCCGCCCGGGGGCGCCGCGGCGCCGCCACGCCGGCACGCAACGCGGCTACAACACCTGCATCACGTAATGATCCGTCGCATGCTCCAACCCCTCCAGATCCGCCACATACACCCCACGCGTGCCCGACAACGCCCCCTCATTACGCAACTCCCCCAGGATCCGCGTGATCGTCACCCGACTACTCCCCGTCAGATCCGCCAGATCCTCATGCGTCAACGCCAACGGCAACTTCACGCCCGCCCCCGCATCATCGGCCTGCCCGAACTGCCTCGCCAGACGCAAGAACGCCCGCGTCACCCGCGCCCCCACCGGCATCTCCGCCTCATCCAACATCACACGACTACGCCGCAACTGCCGCGCCAGACTCCGCAACACATAATCGCGCATGCCACGATCATTCATCGCCTGCCCCGGATCGATCGGCGTCAAACACGCATCATGCACCGCCACCACCGTCTCCGCATGACGCCCCCCATCCAACGCCGCCAACCCCAACACATCCCCCGCCCCATACAGATCCGCGATCCGATCCCGACCCAGACTCGTCGGCACCACCGCCTTCAACACCCCAAAATTCACCACATACAAACTACCCGCCTCACGATCCGCCTCGAACAACACCTGACCAGGCTCCAACGTCCGCGTAGGCAGAGCCAGCGTGTCCGGCACGGGTGCGGCGGGGGTGCAATCGGTGTGCGTGGATGTGTGCTTGAGGATGCTCATGGTTTGCCTCCAGTCTCCGCGCGGCGACGCACCGTGGGGCACCGTAGCGGAAGGAGCAAGGGTAAGCAACTTCAGTCGAAGCTGCGCGACAGCCGGTCGAGCGCCGCGATCGCCGGTGCGTAGTTCGGATCGGCGGTGCGGGCGGACCGGTAGTTGGTCTCCGCCTGATCGAGGTCTCCGAGTTGCTCGTAGGCCTCACCGAGTCGGTAGAACGCCTCGACGTAGGCCGGTGAGCCCGGCCGCCCGCCGCCCGGATCCGTCGCCTCGAACACGTCGATGGCGGCGTTGAGTTCCGTGATCGCGTCCTGGTAGGCGCCAAGGAACATGTACAGGCGCCCGCGGTCGAGGTGCGGCCACATCTCGTTGTGCCCGGTCTCCGTTGCGGCGGCCGCCTGGAAGGCCTGCAGCGCCTCCTGGTAGGCGCCGGCCTGCCAGGCGACGCGGCCCCAGTCCATGGCGTAGTCGTAGTCCTGCGTCCGCAGGAAGGCGTTCTGCAGCCCCCGCAGGGCGCCCTGCGGATCGCCGGAGGCCGCCTTCAACAGCCCGCCCAGATGGACGTAGGAGGCGTTCACCGACGAGCCGGCGAGCTGCGTGGCCTTTTCGAGCTGACCGGCCGCCGCGTCGAGGCTCCCGGTCAGGTACAGCGCGCGGGCGAACAGGTAGTGCGCCTCCGCCTCCTCCGGGTAGCGTGCCACGAGATCGGGCCCGTTGAGCTGCGCGGCCGAGTTGTAGTACCCGCGGTCCAGCAGGCCGCGCATCTGCTCGAACGCGGCCTGCGCGCGCGCCAACGGCGCGAGCAGCAGCAAGAGTGGGAGGGCGACCCGGAACACGGCCGTAGGATAGCGCGGGCGCATGAGACGAGCTTAACCGCCGATGTGTTGCGCCAGCCAATCGAGACCCGTGGCGGCCCGCGCGCGCAGCGCGGCCGCGGCACGCTGCTCGGGGGGGCGTGCCGCGCTCGCCTCGGCGGCGAGCGCGGCGGCGTTCACCGGGACCGTGTGGGCGGGCGCACGCGCGGCCTCGAGGAACCCAGCCACCTTGGGGTCGTAGACCAGGCCGGAGAACCCCACGCCCGCGACCTCGGCCAGGATCAGGGCGTGCAGCCGCGCGGCCAGGACGTAGCGCGAGGAGGCGACCCTGCTGAGGGCCTCTTCCGGTGTCGCGGCCCGGCAGGGGGCCGCAGAGGGGAGCGCGGCGCGCAGCCGCCCGAGCGCCCCCGCGTCCTCCGCCGGGTGCAGTGCGAGCGTCGCCAAGGGGAGGCCCTCGCGAGCAAGGAGCCGACCCGCCTCCGCCAGCGCGTCGTTGAGGCTCGGATGCCCGTGTCGCGGTACCAGCAGCACCGGGCCCGTCGGGTCCGGGCCCGCCCCGGGCGCGAGAGCGCCGAGCAGCAGCGCCGGATCGGCCACCACCTCTGCCTCGAGCCCGTTGGCGGCGCACCAGCGCGCGGAGGAGGCGTCGCGTACCGCCAGGGGCACGCCCCGCAACGCCCGCGACACGCGTGCGGCGCCGGCCGCGGAGAGCGGACCGATCGACTGCCCGTAGACGATCACGCGCCGACGCAGCAGGCGGGCGAGTCGAAGCACCCCCAGGTAGTACGACAGGCTGCGTCCGCTGGTCGCGTCCTGCAGCAGTCCCCCCCCACCCGACACCACCACCTGCGCCCACCCCAGGGCGGGCGCCAGGCCCAGGGTGCGGTGGTAGGCGGGCACGCCGTGCAGCGCGTGCGTCGCGCCGGGATCGCCCGACAACACGCGCACGGATGCGCCGCGCTGGCCGAGGCCGCGCACCAGGGCCGCGAGCAGCGCCTCGTCTCCGAGGTTGCCCAATCCGTAGTAGCCGCTCAGTAGGGTGCGCACGGGGAGGTCACGGTCGTGCGTCGCTGGCCTCCGCGGCACCGGACGCCAGCCAGGCTCGTCCCCACCGGACGCCGAGGCGGGTGAGGGGCAGCAGCACCAGCCCGATGACCAGGCCCAGGCCCAGGGCGATGAGGGTGCGCTCGGCCGACACCAGCAGCGGCGTGTGGTAGTGGCTGAAGGTGTTCAGGACACTCGCTTGCGCCACCACCCCGCCCGTGAGCAACAGGCCCCGAAGCCACGCCGGCCAATCTCCCTGGCCGAGCCCCAGCACGGCCATCGGGTGGCCGAGGAGCTCCTTGAAGCGCGGCCGCACGAAGAGGTCGGAGAGCCATTGCCGCACGGCCAGCTCACCGGAGGAGGCACCGATGACCGGGCTGTTGCCACGGCGCAGGAACGCCAGGGCCAGCGCCGCGGCCGCCAGCAGGGCGAGCACGACGTGCCCGACGCGCACCTCGGCATGCCACAGCTCGCGTACCCAGGCCGCCGGGCGCCGGTAGCGCAGGGCGTAGTGGAAGGCGAACAGGGCAGGGGGGACCACCAGGGTGGCCCCGACACCCGCGAAGGGCCGGATGGCCAGCATGGTGTCGCGCTCGCTGCCCACGGCGACCAGCAGGGCGGCGCCGGCGAGACTGACGAGGGTGGCCAGCGCCACGCCCGCCGGATGGTCGCGCTGCCGCCCGTACCCCAGGACCGGGAAGCACAGCGCGGCCATCAGGGCCAGGGCGTCCCAGCGGAGGCCCCCCGCGAGCACGGCGAGGCCCGCCACGGCCAGCGCCACTAGCAGCCCCCATACGCCGGGAAAGAGCCCGGCCAGGAGCGCCAGGCCGGCGACGACACCGACGCCGGCCGCGGCGCGCAGCCACGGTGTGGTGCGGTAGTCCGTCTCCAGCGTGGTGAGGGGCCCGACGTCGTACCCCGCCTGCGTCAACGCGCGGTGCAGCCCGCGCACCAGCGCCTCGGTGTTGGCCACCATGTCCCCCAGGTCGGTGGTGGTGTAGGGGCGCAGGTAGAGCAGGCGGATCGTGCGCTCATTGACCGCCAGCAGGTACTTGTCGATGAGGTCGGTGGGGCGGAGCCGCCGGTTGACGTAATCCTGGTTGAACGACAGCAGCCGCACCGTTGGGATCTTGCGGGCCATCGCCGCCATGCCGTCCTGCGGCGTGCCCTCGATGATGGCCGTGAGGTAGGGCTGCGAGGCCTGAACCACGGGGCTCAACGATCCGGGGAAGCCGCTCACCTGCGTGCCGGCGTACACCAGGTAGTGCGCCTCGGGCGGGTAGTCCGATCCCGGGTCGCGCAGCGCGTAGGGCGCGTTGCGCGGCCGGTAGGCGATGTCGAAGCCGGCGTCGGACCAGCGCGTCAGTTCGGCGCGGTCGGGTCCGGCCGGGAAGGTCGTGAGGACGTCGCCGGGGTAGGCGTACCAGGTGCGGCCGTCCCAGCGCAACGCGCGCGCGGGCGGGGTGTTCTTGGCCAGCAGGTCGGTGAGGGCGTCCGGCGTCAGCGCCCGCACCAGCGTGGCGTCGCCCTCGACGGGGGGCGGCGCTACACCCCGGGCGGCCGCCAGCGAGCGGGCCTCGCCGGCCGTCATGGCCGCGGCCCGGCCCTTCGCCACCAGCGTCTGGATGGTGTCCTCGTACAGCGCGACGCCCGTGAGCCCGTCGGCGCGGTAGCGCTCGGCGAGCTCCAGGCTGCTCAGGCCCAGCGCGTTCGCCTGCTCGGCCAGGGCCTGCTCGTCGATCACCACCGCCACCCGCTGACGCGTGCCCTCGGCGCGCACCCGGCGCACCACCAGCACGGACGCGGGCACCAGGCTCAGCACCACCAGTAGCCACAGCAGGCGTCGCACGCGCGTTCCGGCCACGCCTCAGGCGCCGTTCCGGCCGGCGATGGTCTCGCGCACGAAGCTCGCGAGCACGCGCAGAGCCACACGGTTGCGGCCGCCCTCGGGGATGATGAGGTCGGCCTCCTGCTTGGTCGGTTCCACGAACAGATCGTGCATGGGCTTCACCGTACGACGGTACTGCGCGATGACGCTCTCCGCGCTGCGGTCGCGCTCGCGCACGTCGCGCTCGAGCCGCCGGATGAAGCGCTCGTCGGGCGGCGCATCGACGAACACCTTGAGGTCCATGCGTTCGCGCAGCCCGGGCTCGAACAGCACGAGGATGCCCTCGATCACCAGCACCGGCGCCGAGGCCAGCGCTACGGTGCGGTCCGAGCGGTCGTCCCGCGTGAAGTCGTACACCGGCCGGGCGACCTCGGCGCCCCGGATGAGTGCGTCGACGTGCTCCACCAGCAGCTCGCTATCGAAGGCGGAGGGCTCGTCGTAATTGGTGCGCGCGCGCACCTCGGCGGGCACGTCCGGCTGGGCGCGGTAGTAGGCGTCCTGCGGCACGATGGCGACGTTGCCCTCGCCCGCGGCCGCCACGATCGCCTGGGCCACCGTGGTCTTGCCCGAGCCCGTGCCCCCCGCCAGCCCGATCACCAGCGGCCGGACGGGCTTCACAAAGGCGCTTCCTCGGAGGCGGCGTCGGGCGCCAGGTCGTTCAGGGCCGCGCCCCGCAGGACGGCCGCGTGGATGAAGCCGGTGAACGGCGGGCTCGGGCGCATCAGCCGGGAGCGGAACTCCGGGTGCGACTGGACACCGAGGAAGAAGGGGTGCTCCGACAGCTCCACGGCCTCCACCAGGCCCTCGCCACGCCCGGCCATGCCGGGCGTCACGCCGGAGACGCGCAGGCCCGAGCGCTTGAGCCGCTCCACGTAGGCAGGATTGACCTCATAGCGATGACGGTGCCGCTCCTGCACGGGCCCGTGGCCCGCCGGCAGCGGTTGGTAGAGGCGCTCGAGCAGCGTGCCCTCGAGCACGCGCATGGGCCAGCTCCCGAGTCGCATGGTCCCGCCCAGGTCCTCGACCTCGAGTTGCTCCGGCATGAGGTCGATGACCGGATGAGGCGTGTACGGATCGAACTCGGTGGAGTTTGCCCCCTCGAGCTGCGCCACGTTGCGGGCGTACTCGATGACGGCCACCTGCATGCCAAGGCAGATCCCGAGGTAGGGGATGCCGTTCTCGCGCGCGAACCGCGCCGCGCGCACCTTGCCCTCGATGCCGCGGACGCCGAAGCCGCCCGGCACGAGGATGCCATCGAAGGCGGACAGCGGTCCCAGGGCCCCCTCGTTCAGCCCCTCGGCGTCCACCCACTCGATGGTGACGCGGGCGTGGTTGGCGATGCCGGCGTGCTTCAGGGCCTCCATGAGGCTGAGGTAGGCGTCCGGCATGGCCACGTACTTGCCCACCACCGCGATGGTGACCTCGCGCTCGGGTTGCCGCAGCACGCGCACCGCGTCCTGCCACACGCGCAGCTCAGGCGTGACCCGCTCCAGGCCGAGCATGCGCTCCAGGAAGCGGCCGATACCCTGCTGCTCTAGCATCTCGGGCACGGCGTAGACGAAGTCGGCGTCGAAGGCGTTGAAGACCGCGTCGGCCTCCACGTTGGTGAACAGGGCGATCTTGCGGCGGGCGTCCTCCGGCACCGGCGTCGTCGAGCGCAGGATGATCCCGTCCGGCTGGATGCCGACGCCGCGCAGCGTTGCGACCGAGTGCTGGGTGGGCTTCGTCTTGTACTCCTCGCTGGTGCCGAGGTACGGCAGCAGCGTCACGTGCAGGTAGAGCGTGTTCTCCCGGCCGACCTCGAAACGGAGCTGCCGGATGGCCTCCAGGAACGGAAGCGACTCGATGTCGCCCACGGTGCCCCCGACCTCGACCAGCACCAGCTCGGCGCCGACCTCCTCGCCGACCTCCTTGATGCGCTGTTTGATCTCGTCGGTGACGTGTGGGATGACCTGGACCGTCTGGGAAAGGTAGGCCCCGCGGCGCTCCTTCTCGATGACGGCCTGGTAGACCTGCCCGGTGGTGATGTTGTTGCCCCGCGCCAGATCGACGTCGAGGAAGCGCTCGTAGGTCCCGATGTCGAGGTCCGTCTCGGCGCCATCGTCGGTGACGAACACCTCGCCGTGCTCGTAGGGACGCATGGTGCCCGCGTCCACGTTGATGTAGGGGTCGATCTTGACGGCCGTGACCTTGTACCCCCGGGCCCGGAGCAACGCCCCGATGCTGGAGGTCGCGATGCCCTTGCCGAGGCTCGACACGACCCCGCCGGTGATGAAGACGTACTTGCGATCCATTCCCTCACCTTCCCGGGATTCCATGCTAGCACCCGCTCGGCCGTGCGCCGTCGTGGCGGGCAAGAACGGCGGCCAGGATGCGATTCGACGGGCCGGGCGGGGCCGCCGGTGGTAGACTCCGCCCGGGCGATGGCGTTCGTCCCGGCGCCACCGTCCCGCGTTCGGCTGATGACGCCTACCCCACCCCGGAGAGTCGGGAGGTCTCATGCTTGTCGTCGGAGTCATGGTCGGGGGTGCCCTCGGGGCGCTCTCGCGCTACCTCACCACCACGGTCGTGCAGGGTCTGGTGCAGGGCAACGCGTGGGCCTCCTTCCCGCTGGCCACCCTGCTCGTGAACGTGGCGGGCTCGTTCATGCTGGCGCTCCTGACGGAGATGGGGCTGCGCGGCTGGGTCGCCCCGGCCTGGCGCGTCGCGATCGGCACGGGCTTCCTGGGCGCGCTCACGACCTTCTCGACCTTCGAGCTGGAGAGTCACCTGCTCGTCCGCCAGGGGGAGCTGCTGCGCGCCGGTTTGTACATCGCCGCCAACCTCGTGCTCGGATACCTGGCCATCGTGCTCGGGCGCGCGTTGGCCCTGCGCCTCGCGGGTGCAGGATGAGCGGCGGCCGGCTCCTTGGCGCCCCCGCCCGGGGCGAGCGGTGAGCCCGGCGCGGCCCGCGGGCGTGCCCGGACGCGAGGGGGAGCTGCTGCGCATCTTCCTTGGCGAGTCCGACCACATCGACGGGCGCCCCGCATACGAGCGGGTGGTGGAGGAGGCCAGGCGCGCGGGGCTGGCCGGCGCGACGGTGCTGCGCGGAAGCCTGGGATTCGGGGCCAACAGCGTGCTGCACCGGCCGAACGCCTTCCGGCTGTCGGGTGACCTACCCCTGGTCATCGAGATCGTCGACGAGACCGCCGCGGTCGACCGCTTCGTTTCGATGTTGGAGGGGCTGCTCCGCGGTGGCGGGCTGATCACGCGGGAGCGCGTGTCGATCGTGCGCTATGCGGCCTCCGACGACGATGGTTGAGGGCGCGCAGGAGTCCGGCGCGTGAGGCTGCTGCACCGGGCCGGGCTCGAAGGCGCCGTGCTCCTGCGCGTCTACACGCTGGCGGGGGACCACGTGCGCGGGACGTCGTTCGCCGAGGCCCTGGTGCACGCCGCGCAGCGTGCCGGCCTGCGCGGCGCCACGGTGGTCCCCGGGCTGGCCGGTTTCGGCCGCCACGGCGCGGACGTATCGCTCACGGTGCAGCTCTATCGACCCGAGCGGCAGCCCATGGTGGTGGAGCTGGTCGATGCTCCGGAGCGGGTGGCGGCGTTCCTGCGCGATGAGGTGGCGCCGCGCAACCGCTGGGACCGGCTGGTGACGCTCGAGCGCCTGCGTATCCACGCCTATCACGCGTCGGATGCGGCGGCGGAGTGAGGCCCCCGGGGGCCAAGGGCGCGTGGTAGCATCGCGACGATTTGCGCGCGCGCCCGTGACGCGCGCGGCTACACGAGTCCCACGAGGGAGCACGAGCGACGTTGGACAGCAAGCCGGAGCGGAAGGGCATCCTGTTCGTCATGACGGGTGCGTCGGGCGTGGGGAAGGACAGCATCCGTCAGGGTGCGGTGCCGGGGCTGGGCGACCTGGTCTACTCCATCTCCGCCACCACCCGAGCGCGCCGGGCGGGGGAGACCCACGGCGAGCAGTACTTCTTCTACGACCGCGACACCTTCGAAGGCATGATCCGTGAGGACGCCCTGCTGGAGTATGCGGACTACGTCGGCGACTACTACGGCACGCCGGCGGATCCGGTGCTGGCGGCATTGGAGCGCGGCCAGGACGTGCTCCTCGAGCTGGAGCTGGTGGGGGCGCGCGAGGTGAAGCGGAAGATCGACGAGGCCGTGATGATCTTCATCGCGCCACCGTCGCTCACGGAGCTCGAGCGGCGCCTGCGGGGGCGCGGGACGGACAGCGAGGAGAAGGTCCAGAAGCGCCTGCGCCGTGCGCGGGAGGAGATCCGGGCGGTGCGCGAATTCGACTATGCGGTCATCAACGATCGCCTCGAGGAGGCCGTGGCGGACTTCAGCGGCATCATCCGGGCCGAGCGCGCACGCGCGGCGCACATCACGGACGCGATGGTGCGGGCCTTCCTCAACGGTAGCGCCTGAGGCCAGGTGCGAGCACCGCCGGTCGCCCGGGGTGGGCCGGCCCCGGGCGGGTCGTGTACAATCGTAAGGTTACGGAGCCCGACCCGCCTGGGGTCGGGCGGCGCATCCCTGGCGCCCCACGGCGGGCGCCGCTACTACAGGAGGACCCGGTGGCCCAAGAAGGCTACGACACACTGATGGCCCTGACGGACTCGCGGTACCGCCTGTCGATGATCGTGGCGCGGCGTGCGGCGCAGTTGAAGTCCGGCATCCCGTCGATCCTCGACATCGACGACATGCCCCACACCACCAACACGGTCACCATCGCGATGAAGGAGCTCGAGACCACCTCGGCGGTGCATTGGGGCGACGACCTGCCTCCGATGGAGGAGTTGCGCAAGCTCGCCGAGCCTACCCGGCGCAGCGAGGAGCCGACCTTCAGTGTCGCCCGCAGCGACGCCTCCGACGAGGTCTAGACCGAAACTCATCGTCGCGGCCAGCGGCGGCGTGGCGGCGCTCAAGACGCCGACGTTGATCCGCCGGCTGCGGCAGCTCGGGTGCGAGGTGCGCGCCGCGGCCACCGATGGCGCGTACGCGTTCGTGACGCCGCTATCGCTGGCGGTCGCCGCGGGCTCCCCGGTGCTCGACCGGGAACGCTGGTTGGCCCCGGACGGCGGCATCCTTCATGTCTCCTGGGCCGCCTGGGCCGACGGCATGGTGGTGGCACCCGCCACCGCGGACGCCCTGGCCAGCGCCGCCCACGGGCGCGCCGACGACGTGGTCTCCGCCCTGGTCGCGGCGGGCGTCCCGCGCGTGCTGTGGGCGCCCGCCATGAACCCGGCGATGTGGCGGCACGCGCCGGTCGCCCGCAACGTCGAGACGCTGCGCGCGCTGGGCCACGACCTGGTGGGGCCGGTCGCGGGCCCGCTGGCGAGCGCCGACGAAGGGCGCGGGGTCGGGCGCATGGCGGACGCGGACGCCATCGCGGGCCGCGCGCTGGGGCTGGCGTATTCGCCGGACCTAGGGGGGCGTCGGGTGCTGGTGTCGGCCGGCCCGACCCGTGAGTACCTCGACCCGGTACGGTTCCTGAGCAACCCCTCGAGCGGCCGCACCGGCTACGCGGTGGCCGAGGCGGCGCGCGCGCGGGGCGCCCGCGTCACGCTTGTCAGTGGCCCCACGGCGTTGGAGGACCCGGTGGACGTGCGCACCGTCCGCGTCGAAAGCGCGGAGGCGATGTTGCGGGCGCTCGAGCACGAGGCCGACGACCACGACCTGCTCGTGATGAGTGCCGCCGTGGCCGACTGGCGGCCCGCGCGTCGCTCCGAACGCAAGCAGCGCAAGGAGGGAGAGACCGGCGAGCTCGCGTTGGCGCGCACGGTCGACATCCTGAAGCGGCTCACCTCGCGCCCCCGGCCGTTGGTGGTGGTGGCCTTCGCCATGGAGACGCACGAGGGCGTGGAGCGCGCTGCGCAGAAGGCGCGGGAGAAGGGCGCGGTCTTCGTGGCGCTCAATTACCCGGCGCGCCCGGGGATGGGCTTCGGCAGCGACACCAACGAGGTGACCCTGGTGCGCCCCGACGGCTCGAGCGAGCCGCTGCCCGCGATGACCAAGCGCGACCTGGCCGACGTGCTGCTGGACCGGGCGCGCGAGGCGTTTCCCGCCACCGGCGGGTGACAACCGCAACAAATGGATGTATAGTGAATAAATATGCCGAGCAAAGAGTACCGCCAACGCCTCATCGCGGAGCTCGTCGAGGACGAGTTCATCTCCACCCAGGCGGAGATCGCCGAGCACCTCGCGCGCCGCGGCATCAAGGTCACCCAGGCCACCATCAGCCGTGACGTCAACGAGCTGCGCCTCGTCCGGCTGCCCGCGGGGAACGGCCAACACCGCTACCGGTCGACGCCACTCACCGCGCAGGAGGACGTGCTGGGCGAGTTGAGCCAGCGCTTCCGGCTGTTCGTGCGCGACATCGATCGCGGGGAGAACATCCTGGTGCTCACCACGGACGAGGGGCACGCTTCGGGCATCGCCTACGTCCTGGACAAGCTCGACCGCGACGAGATCGTGGGCACCCTGGCCGGCCAGAACACCATCTTCGTGATCGCCCGCAGCAACGCGCAGGCGCAGGCTCTGATCGACGAGTTCGAGTCGCTGCTGGAGTGACGCTCCCACGGCGCCGGTCCGGCCACCCGAGCCTTCGTAGCCGGTAGCATGGGGCCGCCGACGAGCGTCACGAGCGGGGCTCGCGGTCGTGGGCCGCGCTGCCCGCGGGGCCGGAGCGGCCGGGGGCACGGATGTTCGAACTCATCGTCAACGCCTTCATCACGCTGGTGGTCGTCGTCGATCCCATCGGCGTCGCCGCCCTGTTCGCCGCCCTGACGTTCGCGGATACCGAGGCCCAGCGGACCCGCACGGCCCTCAAGGGGACGCTGCTGGCGACCGGCATCCTGCTCGTCTTCACGCTCGCGGGCGGCCCGCTGCTCCACGCGCTGGGCATCACCGTGCCCGCCTTCCGCATCGCCGGCGGGGTGCTGCTGTTCCTGTTGTCGGTCGACATGGTGCTGGCACGCGACTCCGGCCTGCGCTCGACGACCCTGCGCGAGAACGAAGAGGCCGCGACGCGGCAGGACATCTCGGTCTTCCCGCTGGCCATCCCGCTGATCGCCGGGCCGGGCGCACTGGCCTCGATGCTGCTGCTCTCGGGCCGGCGGCCGGCCGGGCCGGCCGCCGCGCTCGCGGTGCTGGCCGTCCTGGCGTTGGTCATGTTGCTCACGCTCGTGGCGCTGCTCAGCGCCGCCCGGTTGATGCGGGTCATCGGGGTGACCGGGGCAGGCGTGATCAGCCGTGTGCTCGGGATCCTGCTGGCCGCGTTGGCGGTGCAGTTCGTGGTCGACGGCCTACGCGTCGCCCTCGCCGGGGCAGGGAGTTGAACGGCCCGGCCGCGGCCCCGTAGACCGGGGGCGACGCCGGGTGGCCACCGCCCGCAGCCGGCGTCCGGGCGGGTCGCGCGCGGGCTACGCCAAGGCCCCGTGGGGAACGGAAATCCCCAGGGGCGCGTGCTAGCCTGGGCAGCCATAGGAGGAACGCATGCGAAGGTGGCTTCCCATCCTGCTCACGGCGCTCGTCGGCGGCTTCGGCCTGGCGTCGTCCCTCGTCGTCTACCCCTTCGACAGCCAGGACACGCTCCTCGGTGTGGCCGTGGCCGACCGGATGGCCGAGGCCTTCGCCGACGGCGGCACCACGGTGGTTCCGCCGGAGGCCGCCCCGGGCCTGGTGCCGCCGTTGCTGGCCGAGGGCGGCTTCATCAACCTGGCGACCCTGGTCGGCCCGCAGGCGCTGGTGGGCCCCACCGGCGCACAGCTGGTGCGGGGCGCGACCGGCGCCGACGTGGCCGTCACGGGGCGGGTGGCCGCGCTCGACGACCGGCTGACCCTCACGCTGTGGATCTCGGCGGGCGACGGGTTGCGGCGCCTGACGCTTCAGAGCGACAAGCAACAGCCCGGCCGGCTGGCGGCGCTGGGCGCGGCGGCCGTGGCGTCGGCGCTGGGCCGGAGCACGCCGTCGGTGGACGAGGCGATCGATCTCTCCGGCACCTACGGTGACTACGTGCGCGCGCTCACGCTGCTCGGCGCGGGCCTGCCGCAGGACGCGGCGGCGTTGCTCGCGCGCGCCGCGGAGGGCGCGCCCCTGTCCCCGCGCGCCGAGACGCTGCGCAGCGACCTGACCAGCCTGCTCGAGGACGGTGAAGGCGGGCACGACCCGGTGCGGGCGGCGGTGCTTTCGCTGAGCCTGCCGCGCATCGACGAGGCCCGCAGCGCGGCCCTGTTCCAGGAGATGGCGCGCGCCACCGGCCTGCCCGTGGCCCAGGTGTGGATCGGGGCGCTCGACGCCAACGTCAACGACAAGGAGGGCGCCGCCGCGGCGTTCGACGCGGCGGCGGCGGCCTACCCCTTCGGCCGCAGCGCGCGCGCGGCCTTCCGCCGGCAGCGTGGCCTCGACGGCGTAGACGCGGACCTGCAGGCGGTGCTGGCGGGCTACCCCGACGGTGGGTCGGGCGCCGCGGCGCTCCTAGGGGTGTCCGTGGTGGCCAATCAGGCGGGCGACACCGCCACCGAGGCACGCGCACTGACCCTGTTGGGGCATGCCGCGCCGTTCCTCGCCTACAGCTTCGAGCGCCGCTCGTTCCTCGCCTTCGACGCCGAGCGACCGCTGGAGGCCGCCGAGGCGCTGGCCGTGGCCGTGGATCTCGAGCCCGACAACAGCCTGTACTGGACCAACCTGGGGTGGTCGTACTACCTTCTGGGGTTTTTGGACCGGAGCGAACGAGCCTCACGCAAGGCGCTCGAGCTCGACGCCTCGCAGTACATCGCGCAGTACAACCTGGGGCTGGTCGAGGTCGTGACGGGACGGCTCGATGCCGCGCTCGCGGACTACGCCGCCGCGCTGCGCTTCGATCCGTCGGTCGACGATGAGGCCATCCACGACCTCGAGCGAGCGCGCGCCCGCTACCCGGAGCAGCCCGGCGTGCACTTCGCCCTGGCACGACTCTACGAGGCCGACGGCCGCCGTACGGACGCGCGCGACGCCTATCGTGCCTACCTGTATGCGACCGGGCCGGACGCTCCGCTTCGCGCCGTCGCCACGGAGCGCGTTGCCACGCTCAGTGCGCCGCCGCCCGCCATCGAGATCCTCGGCGAGGTGGGCCTGCACCTGGGCCGGCGCGGCCCGGACGCCGCGCCCTATCACCCGGGCGACCCGCTGACCCCCTCCTTCGAGCTCAGCACCCCCGGTGACGCCTTGCCGCGCAGCGTGGACGTGCGCTACGTGCTGGTGGGCGCCGACGGGGCCGAGCGCGCCTCCGCCCAGCAGACCGTCGATGTGCCGCAGGACGCCGTGGGATTCGTCGTGGACGACGCGACGCTGCCGTTGCCCGACACGCTTCCCGGCGGCGACTACCGCCTGGAGCTGCACGCCGAGGCGCCGGACGGCCGGGCCGTCGACGCCGAGGCGTCCGTCACGGTGGCGGGGGAGCGGCAGCGCCTGCGGGTGCTGCTCGGACGTCACCTCACGATGACGGGGCTCGACAGCGGCGTGGCGCTCTACGGCCAGGCGGACCTGCAGCGCCCCGAGGCCCTGCTCGGAACGCTGGTCGACGAACTGCGCGCAAGCATGGACGTCGCGGAGCAGGCCCTCCCCGCCATCACCGGGGGGCGCTTCGACGGCCTCGGCGGGGCGGAGCTGTTCCGATCCAGCAGCACACAGGACGTGGCGGACTTCCTCGACTATCTGCTCGCCTCGGGGGCGCGGGACACCACCTTCAGCTTCGTCGACGGGTATGCCCAGTGGGCGATCGACGGGGCGCCCGCGCAGCCGCCGGCAGGCAACGCGCCCTAGTCGGACCGTCGGACACCCCACGGCTGCGCCGCCCGATGCGCCCCGTGCGCGGCGTGGCCGTTCGCCCGCGCCGCGCTCAGCCGAAGAGCTTGCCGAAGATGCGGAAGCCGGCCAGGTAGGTACCCAGGGCGGAGCCGACCGTGGCAAGCAGGAACACCAGCAGCGTGCGCGCCACCCGGTTGCGCCACCAACCGCGGGCGGTCGTGACGTCGGTGCGCAGGGCCGCGAAGTCGCCGACCTGAGGCTTGCGCAGCCACAGCTCCACGCCGGCGGCCACGAAGCCTGCCCCGATGAGCGGATTCAACGACGTGAGCGGCGCGGCCACCGCCGTCACCAGCACCGTCAGGGGGTGGGCCAGTGCGAGGGCGGCGCCCAACCCTGCGAGGACCCCGTTGATGAGGAACCAGTCCCCGAGCAGGGAGAGCCCTAGGTCGGGGCTGCGCGCGAAGCCCAGCGCGAAGCCCGCCACGATGAGGGCCACGATCGCCCAGGAGACGATCTTGCCCCACGGACGCGGCTTCGGGGTGGCCGCCAGCGCGCGCACGCGCGCGTCGGCGTCGTCCTCATCCGCCAGGCCCGAGCGCACGCCCTTGAGATGCCCGGCGCCGAGCACCACCAACGCGTTGCGGAAGCGCCCCGGGGCGCGGGCCGCCTCCTGCCGCAGGCGCGCGGCCATGTAGGCGTCGCGCTCGGCGATGAGAGGTGTGTAGAGGCGCTCGCTACGCTCGGCGAACTCGTTGAAGGTGGCCTCCAGCATGTCGCCGTCCTTGAGCCGCTCGATCTCCTCCTCGCTGATCTCCTCGCGGCTCACCACGCTCGCGAGCAGCCCGCTGAGGATGGTCAGGCGCTGCCACCAGGGGACGTTGGCGTAGACCCGGCGCAGCGTCACGCCGATGTCGCGGTCGACGAGCAGCAGCGGCACGCCTGCGGTGCGCGCGGCGTCGATGGCGGCCTTCATCTCCGCTCCCGGTTCGATGCCGAGCTGGCCCGCCAGGCGCTGCTGGAAGGCGCCGAGGGCGAGGTTGGCGGCGACCATCCCAGCCTTCCCCTCGCGGAACACCCGGAAGAGGTCCATCTTGGCCCAGCGGTCCGCGTCGGTCAGGGCGGCGAAGCGCCCCTCGTCGAGCTCGATGGCGACGGCGTCGAAGCCGCCGTGGGCGACGAGCCGCGCGACGGTCCGGGCGCTGGTACGGGAGACGTGGGCCGTGCCCAGCAGCGTGAACCGCACGTCGCCGACCCGCACCTCGGTTCGCGGCTGCTCGCCCGCCAGGGCGGCGACCCGGTCGGCGGGGTCCATCCCGGCCAGGTCGGTATCGAGGGGATCGTCCGCGGGCGCGGCGGCCGCGGACGCGTCATGTTCCGGCGGTGCCGGGTCGCGTCGGGAGTGCGCGGTCGCGCCCGTGGGCGCGCCGTCGGGTTCGGTTCTCATGCGGCGAGTCTACCGAACGCGCCCCGCACAGGGTGTGCCGGGGCGGCACCCCGGCGGGTCTGGGCTCACGGGTGGGTGAGCCGCCGCAGCGCGCTGATCTGCTCGACCGTGCCCATGACCAGCAGGCGGTCATCCGCCTGGAGCGCGAAGCCGGGCTCGGGGTTCGGGTGCGTCTGCCCCTCTCGGAACACCGCCAGCACGCTCACGCCGGTGCGGCCGCGCAGGTCGAGCTGGCGCAGGCTTCCGCCCACGAGGGTGCTGCCCGACGCCACGGCCTCCTCCTCGATGGCGAGCTCGCGGCGGTGTTCCCGCAACGTGCCGTGTAGGAAATCGACGGTGGCGGGGCGCACCACGGTGTTGGCGAGGCGCCGGCCGCCCAGGGTGTAGAGATCGATGGCGCGGTTGGCGCCCGCCCGCTCCAGCTTGCGCACGCTGGCCTGGTCGTCGGCCCTCGCCACGATGATGAGGTCGGGGTTCAGGGTGCGCGCGGTCATGACCACGAATGCGTTGGTGGCGTCGCTGTCGGCGGCCACGATGAGCCCGCGCGCGCGGCGGATGCCGGCCGCCTCGAGGACCTCCTCCTCATCGGCGTTGCCGATGACGTGCGGGATATCGGATTCGTGCAGCGCGGCGGCCACGCCGGGATCGATATCCACCACCACGAACGGCACCCGCTCGTGCGCCAACTCCTCGGCCGAGCGCCGGCCCATGCGTCCGTAGCCCACCACGATGACGTGCCCGTCCAGGGCCGCGATGCGTTTCTGCATGCTCCTCCTCCCGAAGGGGTCGCGTAGCTGCTGCCCGACCAGGAACTCCATGACGGCGGCGAGCAGATAGAAGAGGCTGCCGATGCCCGCCACCGCGACCACGATGGCGATGGTGCGACCGAGGGTGTCCAGCGGGTAGAGCTCGGCGTAACCCACCGTCGTGACGGTGATGAAGGTCATGTACAGCGCGTCCATCCAGCTCGCGCCGTGATCGGCCCACACCAGCCGGAACGCCACCGTACCGAGCACCAACACGGCCGCGAAGAGCGTCAGGGGAACGCGCACCCGGTCCAGGAAGCGCGCCGACTCGATGCGTCGCATCACCGTCAGTATCGCAGGGCTGCGCCGCGGCCGCGCGCGAGTGCGGCACGCCGGGGCTCACGGCGCGACCGGGGCACCGCGCCAGCCCGCGGCTTCGCGCCACCAGCGGTGACGGCGCAGCGGGGGTCCGAGGACGAGGCGGTCGACGCGCGTGGGCTCGAGCCGTAGCACCACCAGCTGCGGCGGCGGGAGCGCCGCGCCGGCAACCTCAGCGAGGGCCGCGGCCGACGCGCGATCCTCCGGGGCGCCATCCTGCGGCGCGCGATCCTCGTACAGTGGCGTCCCCGGCGGCGGGCCCGCGAATGTCGCCCGCGTCGCCGCGTGCATCGCGCGCCACAGCTCGCGGGAGAGCGCGTCTTCGGCGGGATGCACGATGACGCGCCCGCGCAGCCGCAGCTGCTCCTGGCGGGCGCTGCTCCACAGGCACAGCTCCGCCACGGGGCTGGCGCGCAACGCGCGCACCTTGTCGCTGCGGGCATCGCTGGCGAGGTACGGTTGTGCGCCCGACCACAGGCCGCGCACCACCACCGTGCGCACCTCCGGGGCGCCCCCGGGGTCGGTGGTGGCGAGCTGGCCGAGCCAGGGGCCCTCGGCGGCCATGCGGGCGGCTTGCAGGTAGTGCAGGAAGGGCGGCTCCACGGGTGCCATTGTCCCCGCTGCCGCGGCTGTGGGCAAGCGGGGCCTCGAGGGTACGGCGGGCGGTACCGCACGCACCGCCGTCCTAGAATGGTCGCATGTCGAAGTCGAACAAGCAGCGCAAGGCCGAGCAGCGCGCCCAGCAGCAGGCGCGCAAGGTCACCGTAGGCAAGATGCTGCGGCTGCTCCTGAAGTCGGTGGCCTTCGCCATCCTGGTGAGCCTGCTGGTGATCGTGCTGACGATTCTTGGCATGCCTGGGCTGGACAACGTGTGGATCCAGATGGCGTTGGTCTTCGGTGCCTACCTGCTGGCCTACCCGATCCTGATGAGCGAGTTCCGGGTCAAGCGGTCGCGGGGCGGCCGTGACCAGGCGTGATCCGAGGCTCCGCCCCGACCCCGAGCCCCCAGCGCACCGCCAGCCTCTTCGAGCAGGTGCGCCTGGCCCGCATCTGGCTTCCTGCGACCATCGTCGGTGTGGTGCTGCTGCACCAGCTGGTGCTGGTGCCCGTGGGCGGGGCGCGCTTCCAATTCTGGGCGCAGCTGCTGTTCTATAGCATCCTGGGACCGCTGGCGACATTCCTGACGCTCAACTGGATCGCCACCGAGGTACGTCTGCGCGAGCAGGCCCAGAACGAGCTCGCGCGGCTGTTCGAGGAGCTGCGCTCCAGCCACGAGCTGCTGACCGCCATCCAGGAGGTCACCGAACGCTTCGCGGGCGCGGCCGACCTGGAGAGCGTGCTCAACGCCGCGAGCCGCGGCCTGTGCGACGTGACGGGAGCCGAGGCCGTGGGTGTCGTGATGGGATCCGCCGAGCTGGGGGTCACCCACGGCTTCAGGCTCGGTCCGCTACAGGAGCGCGACGCGTTGGAGCGCGACGGCGCGCTGCGCGCCCACCGCCGCCTCAGCGAGGCGACGCGGATCGAGGGGCGCGAGGCCTGGGTGCTCACGGTTTCGCTGACGTGGGGGAGCGGGCTGGAGGGGTCGCTGCACGCCTACTATGGCCGCGCCCCGGACTCGCGCCAGCGCGAGGCCTTCTCGATCCTGGCCTCGGAGTTCTCGGCAGCCGCGGAGGCCACCCAGAGCCGCACACGGGACCTGCTGACGCTGTTCGACGTCGATCGTTCGATCCGGGCCGAGGGGAACCTCGAGCGGCTGTTGCACACCCTGCTCAGCCAGATGGTCACGCGGGTCGAGGCGGGCGCCGGAGCCGTGTACCTGGCGGACGAGGAACACCTGCTCCACCTGCGCTCGGCCGAGGGCGTGCCCCGCACCGGCTCGCCCGCCACGGTGCGCGAGGGGGAGGGTCTGCTCGGGCGGGTAGCCCGGGGTCGCGAGCCCCGCATCGTGAGTCGCCTCTCCGACTCCGACAGGGTCTCCGGGGGGCCGCTGCTGGCACGTGCCGCCAGCGCGGTGGTGCTGCCGCTGATGGCCGACGGGGGTCTGCTCGGCGTGGTGGTGCTGACGCACTCCGACCCCGACCACTTCGATGCGGCGAACCTGCCCTTCCTGGGACTGCTGGCCGGGCAGGTGAGCCTTGCCGTACGCAACGCCAGCGCCTACCTGCAGTCCGAGGAGCTCGCCATCGCCGAGGAGCGGGCGCGCATCGCCCGAGAGATCCACGACGGGGTGGCCCAGTCGCTGGCCTTCACGGCGCTCAAGCTCGACCTCATCCAGCGCCTGCTGGAGCGCGACCCGGGCAAGGCGGCCGCCGAGCTCCGCGCCGCCAAGGACACGGTGCGGGAGATGATCAAGGAGGTGCGCCGCAGCATCTTCGCGCTGCGGCCGATCGATCTGGAACGTCACGGCTTCGTGGAGACCATCCGTCGCTACGCCACGGACTTCGGGCAGCAGAACGAGGTCCACGTGCGCCTCGAGATCGCTTCCCTTCCGGTCCTGGGCCTGAAGAGCGAGGCGGTGCTCTTCCGCATCTTCCAGGAGGCCATGAACAACGTCGCCAAGCACGCCCATGCCCGCTCGGTGGAGGTGCGCCTGGGGGGCCAGTCCGACGGGCACGCCTTCGTCCGTGTCGAGGACGACGGTGCCGGCTTCGATCCCCAGTTGGTGGGGGACCGCGTCACCAGTGCCGGCGGCCTCGGCCTGCGCCAGATGAGGGAGCGCGTCGAGTCGCGCGGGGGACGCTTCGAGGTGCGCAGCGCGCCCGGGGAAGGCACCATGATCCTGGCGGCCGTGCCGGAGTAGCGGGCCGCCACGTCCCAGGGCCACGTCACAGGGCGCCGCCCCCGCCCGGGGGGCGCCGCCCTGTGGAGGCCGCGGTCTCGCGGGACCCTACTTGCGGTAGCTGGTGCCGAAACGCTTCTGGAACTTCTCGACCCGGCCCTCGGTGTCGATGAAGCGCTGCTGCCCCGTGTAGAACGGGTGGTTGCCCGACCACACGTCGACGTGCATCTCAGGCTTGGTGCTGTACGTCTCGAGCACGACCTGACCCTCGCATATCACCTTGCACGGCACCATCTTGGGATGAATGTCCTTCTTCATGGTTGCGTCCTCCGTCCGGCGCGTCGCCTCGAACCGTGCCACTGTAGCAGACTGCGTGAGCCGCGGGCTAGTCCGCCGTTACCCCGCCGAGGGTCGGCCGGCGTCGACGGACGCGCGACGCTCCCGCAGCTGGCGCTTCACGCGGGCCATGATGGCGCCCATGCCGCGCAGGCGAAGCGGCGAGATGAGCTCGGCCAACCCCATGTCCTGGTAGAACGTGTCGGGCGTGGCCAGCACCTCCTCCACGGTGAGGCCCCCCAGCCCCGCCTGCACCACGCCGGCGAAGCCCCGCGTGGTGGGCGCCTCCTCGGGGGCGTCGAAGAGCAACTCCACACGCCCGTCTGCGTCCTCCCCGGCACGGAGGAACAGGGGCGTCTGGCACTCGTGGACGCGCTCGAGTTCCCCGTCGACGCCGTCGGGCAGGGGGGGTAGCTTGCGGGCGTACTCCAACAGGAGCTGCAAGCGCAGCGTTCGGGGCGCCGTGCGGAAGGTGCCGATGATGGTCTGAAGGCTCTCCGGGATCATGACGGGGCCACTCTAGCCCGCGGCGCCGGGCTCGCCCGTCGCCTGCTTTGCGCCGCCGTCGGCCCCGCCCGCCGGCCCGCCGAGGGCGGGCCGGTCCAGGCGGAACGCCGACAGGTCGCGCGGACTCGAACCCGACAGCGCCAGGTCCGCCAGGATCTCGCCCAGCAGCGGGCCGAACTTGAAGCCGTGGCCGCTGAAGCCGCCGCCAACGATCACCTCCGGGTGCTCCGGATGGGGTCCGAGCAGGAAGCCCTCGTCCGGGGTCTTGGTGTACAGACAGGTCTGGTAGTCCACCCAGCTCGGCCCCGCATCGGGCAGGAAGCGGCGCACGGACTCCACCGTGCGCGACGCCCGCGCCTCGTGCAGCGCGAAGTCGCGCTCGGACAGCGCGATGGTCGGGGCGCCGCTGTGGTCCGACACCTTGATGGCCCCGGCGCGTTCCAGCCGAGGGAAGCCGTACACCCCCACCTCGCGGTGGATGAACACCGGGAAACGCCCCGGGGCGAAGCGCTCGGGGCTGGCCACCGGCAGGTAGAGCACCTGCTGCCGCTCAACGCGGAGGCGGCCCGCCAGGGCCGGCAGGAGCTCGCCCAGCCAGGGCCCCGCCGTGAGCACCACACGCCCCGCACTGTAGCGCCCGGCGCTGGTGCGGAGCTCGACCGCGCCGTCGGCGACGCGCAGCGATTCAACCGGTTCCCGCTCCCGCAGCGTCACGCCCCGGCTGAGCGCCGTTCGCCGCATCGCGAGCAGCGCGCGGTCGGCGTCCAGCACGCCCGCCGACCGCTGGAACAGGGCCTCCTCGGCGGGATCGGGTCGCATCGCCGGGAAGCGCGCCGAGAGCTCCGCGGCGTCGAGCCGCTCCACCGGGCTGCCCGCCTGGCGCAGGGCGGCCTCGATGCGCCGCAGCGCCGGGGCGCCGGCCGCGGCGATGTCGATGCCTCCCGTGGTGCGAAGCAACCGCTCGCCGGAGTCGCGCTCGAGCCAGCGCCAGGCCTGCCCGGCCGCCTGCGCCAGGCGCACGTAGCGCACGTCCTCGTAGGCGTGCCGGAAGATGCGCGAGGCGCCGTGCGAGGACCCCAGCGCGTGCGGCAGAGCGTGGCGCTCCAGCAGCAGCACCCGCGCCTGGCCCGCGAGCCGGTAGGCGCTCGCGCTCCCCGCGACGCCGGCGCCGACGACGATGACATCGAATCGTTGCAAGACGGCCTCCGGTTCGCATGCTACCGGGTGGGCGGCCGGCGCGCACCCGGGTCCCGGCGCCCCGTGCGCTCCGGCGGCGCGCCGCCAGCTCTGCGGGCGCCCCGGGCGCAGCGCCGGGCCGCGGAGGGCGGGCGCGTGGGTGGTAGGCTTTGGGTCGATGTCGACGCTGCCTTCCACCGTGACCGTCGGGCCGCAGGGCCCCGTGGAGGGGACGCTGCGAGTTCCGGGTTCCAAGAGCCTCACCAACCGTGCCCTGCTCATCGCCGCGCTGGCCGAGGGCGACAGCCGCCTCGACGGCGTCCTGGTAGCGGAGGATGCGGAGGTGATGGTGCGCGGCCTGAACCGCCTCGGCATCCCCCTGGAGGTCCGGGGGGAGCACATCACCGTGCACGGGCAGGGGGGGCGCGTGCCGGCCGCGGAGGCCGAGCTGGACCTGCGGCTCTCCGGCACCAGCATCCGCTTCCTCACCGCCCTGGCCGCCCTCGGCCACGGGAGCTACCGTCTCGACGGCGTCGCCCGCATGCGTGAACGCCCCATCCAGGACCTCCTCGACGCCCTCAATGCGCTCGGCGCCGAGGCGCGCAGCGAGGCCGGCAACGGCTGCCCGCCGGTGCTCCTGCATGCCCGCGGCCTGCGCGGTGGGGAGGCGCGCGTGGCCG
Organism: uncultured Trueperaceae bacterium; assembly: GCA_963739805.1. Lineage (GTDB taxonomy): Bacteria > Deinococcota > Deinococci > Deinococcales > Trueperaceae > CAVUBJ01. The sequence goes on along the minus strand of CAVUBJ010000009.1, from coordinate 370,269 downwards.
GTGGGCGGAGCTCGCAGTACCTCTCGGCGCTGCTCATGAGTGCACCCTACGCCGAGGCGCCCGTCACCCTGGGGGTGGACGGAACGCTGCAGTCCAGGCCCTTCGTGGACCTGACGCTGGCGGTCATGGGGGACTTCGGTGTGCGCGTCGAGCGCGACGGCTACCGCCGATTCGAGGTGCGGCCGCAGCGCTATCGGGGGCGGAACTACGCCGTCGAGGGCGACGCCATGGCCGCCGGCTACTACTGGGCCGCGGCGGCCGTGACGGGCGGGCGCGTGCGCATCCGCAACCTGGGGCGGCGGACCCTGCAGGGGGACGCCCGCTTCGCGGACGTGCTCGAGACCATGGGGTGCAGCCTTCGCTGGGAGAAGGACAGCTGCGAGCTCCGTGGCCCACCGCGCGGACGCCTGCGTGGGGGGGCCTTCGACCTCAACGACATGCCCGACCAGGCCCAGACGCTGGCCGTCGTGGCGCTGTTCGCCGACGCGCCCGTGACCATCGCCAACGTGTGGAACCTGCGCATCAAGGAGACCGACCGCCTGACGGCGCTGGCGACGGAACTGCGGCGGCTCGGCGCCGAGGTGGAGGTCGCCCACGACGGCCTCACGGTCCACCCGCTGGAGCGGCCCCCGCGGGGGCCCGTGACGCTTGAGACCTATGGCGATCACCGCATGGCCATGGCCCTGGCGGTGGCCGGCGCGCGGCTCCCCGGCATCGCGCTGCGCGACCCCGCCTGCGTGGCGAAGACCTATCCGCGCTTCTTCCACGACTTCCTGGGGCTGCTGTCCGGGAGGCTATCATGAGGCGCATGGAGCCGCGCCGCGAGGTCATCACCCTGGACGGCCCGGCGGCCTCGGGCAAGACCAGCGTTGCGCGCGAGGTGGCGCGTCGGCTGGCCATCCCCTTCGTGTCGAGCGGGCTGCTCTACCGCGCGGCGACGCTGGTGGCGGAGCGCGCCGGCGTCGGCGTCAGCGATCAGCCTGCCCTGTTGGAGTTGCTCCGGCGGCACGAGGTGCGGCTGCAACCCAGCCTCGAGGGCGACCTCGTCCGCGTCGACGGGCGCGACGTCACCCGGGCACTCCACACCGACGCGGTGGATGGGGCCGTCTCCGGCGTGGCGGCGCAGCCCGGCGTGCGCGCCTGGGTCGGCCGCCGCCTGCGCGAGATCCCCGGCGCCTTCGTCATCGACGGCCGCGACATGGGCACGGCCGTGTTTTCCGACGCGCAGCACAAGTTCTACCTGACGGCACCCGCGGAGGTGCGCGCCCGCAGGCGGGTGGGCGAGCGCTCCGCGGACCTGGCCGCAGTGGAGGAGGGGATCCGTCGCCGCGATGCGCTCGACGCGCGGCAGTCCGCCCCCGCGGCCGACGCCGTGGTGATCGACACAGGTGCACTCACGCTGGAGCAGGTGGTGGACGCCGTGATGGCGGTGGTGTCGGGGGTGGAGAGCGCTTGACCGGCGACCGCTCCGAGGTCTTCGCCCGCCCGGCCGCCGAGCTGCGGCGCGTCCTCGTCACGAGCTCGCGCTACAAGCCGGAGGCGCACGGCCTGGCACGCGACGTAACGCGCCAGCTGCGTGCGCTCGGCGCTGAGGTGGGGCTCGACCTGGACGGAACCCAGGCGTTGGCGCAGACGGCCGGGGACGCGGATCTGGTGCTGTCGGTCGGGGGCGACGGCACGCTGCTAGGGACGGCGCGGCGGCTGGTCGGCTCGAGCCCCCCCGTGATGGGCGTCAACCTCGGCAAGCTGGGCTTTCTCGCCGAGTTGAGCGCCGAGGAGGTGCACCGCTACCTGAAGGGCGACGACCTGGCGGGGTGGCGCATCAACCCGCGCATCATGCTGCAGGTGCGCCTCAACGGCGATCCCGAGCCGCACTACGCCCTCAACGACATGGTCGTCTCCCAGGGTGTGATCGCGCGGCTGGTCGACATCGACATGGAGGTGGACGGCGCACACGCCATCCAGTACCGCGCCGACGGCCTCATCGTGTCCACCCCGGTGGGCTCCACCGCCTACTCGCTGTCGCTCGGCGGCCCCATCCTGAGCCAGGGGCTGCGCGCCTTCGTCATCACTCCCATCGCGCCCCACACGCTCACCAATCGGCCGATCGTGGTCGAGGGCCGCGCCCGCGTCAGCTTCGAGGTGCAGAGCCCTGCGCACGAGCTCGCGCTCGTGTTGGACGGCCAGGAGCGCCTCGACCTGCAGCAGGGCGACCGCGTGGAGGTGTCGGCCGCGCCCACGGACCTGATGCTGGTGTCCTCGGGACGCCACAGCTATTTCGATATCCTGCGCCTCAAGCTCGGTTGGGGCGCGCCCCCTCGCCTGCGCGAAACGTGAGCCTCGCGGACCCGGCGCCCGCGCGACATGGTGTGCTGCGCCCTTGCCCGGGGCGCGTGTGGGGGGCACCGTGGGGGCGATGAGCGCGCTCCTGCCCGAGTTCTTCCGTCGCCGCGACGAGGCGCCCGACGCCCTGGCCTACCGCGGCGAGGACCACGCCCGGCACTTCGACGAAGCCACGGAACCCGTCCTCGAGAGGCTCTACCGCGCGCTACTGCCCCGGGGCGCGTGCGTCCTCGACCTGATGGCGGGGGCGTCCTCCCATCTTTGCGATGGCCCCCGCAGGGTCGTGGGCCTCGGGCTCTCGCGCTGGGAGTTGGAGGCCAACGCGGCGCTGCACGAGCGCGTGCTCTTCGATCTCAATGCCGGCCTGGCCCTGCCGTTCGGGGCGGGCGCATTCGACGCGGTGGTGTGCAGCGCCGGTGCGCCGTATCTCACACGGCCGCTGGAGACCTTCACCGACGTCGCCCGCGTCCTGCGCCCGGGCGGCGTGTTCGCCACCGCCTTCTCCACGCGCATGCTGCCCCACAAGGCGGTGCTGGTGTGGCGGGCCTCCGACGACGCGGCGCACCTGCGTCTGGTCCGCCACTACTTCGGTGCCAGCGGCGGGTTCCGGCGGCCACGCAGCTGGTGCCGCGCCCCCGGACGGGGCGAGCCGCTCTACGCCGTGTGGGCCCGGCGCGCGCCGGGCGGCTAGCGCCCCCCGGCAGGCGGCATGGAGCTCACGCTCATCTCCAACGGGCACGGCGAGGACGTCATCGCCGCCGCTCTCGCCGACGCGTTGACGGCCCGCGACCCGTCGCTCGAGCTGCGCGCGTTCCCGCTGGTCGACCGGGGGGAGGCCTTCGCGGCCCGCGGGATCGCCCGCCTCGGCCCGTGCCTCGCCATGCCCAGCGGCGGCTTCACGCTCCACTCCTGGGCCAACCTCAGGGCCGATCTTGGCGCCGGCTTCCTGGGCATGACGGGGCGCCAACTCGGCGCCCTCGCGCGACATCGTAGTGATGCCGTGGTGGTCGTGGGTGACGTCTACGCCCAGCTCCTCGCGGGCCTCGTGCGGGGGCGCTTCCGCGCGGTGTTGCAACCGCTGGTGTCGGCCCACCTCTGGTCGGCGTCGCCGCCCCCGCCGCATCGCTATTTCATGGAGCGCATCAGCTACCCGGAGCGCGCGCTGATGCGGCATCTCGCCTCCGTGGTCTACGCGCGCGACGAGGCCACCGCGCGCTGGCTGCGGGACCACGGCGTGCGCGCGGCAGTGGCGTTGGGCAACCCGATGGTGGATCGCGCCGTCGGGCGCCCGCTGCCGGGTCTGCCGCCCGGAGCGCGTATCGCGCTCCTGCCCGGGACGCGGGCACATACGCCGGCGGCCCTGGTGCGCATGGCGCAGGGCGTCGCGGCGCTCGGTGACACCCTGGCGCTGGTGGCCTGGGGCGGCGGGGAGCCGCCCGCGCTGCCGGGCTGGGCGCCAGATGCGGAGCCACCGCCCGTCCCGGGCCTGCGGCGCGCATGGCGCCACGGTGGGGCGCGCCTGTGGTTGATCGAGGGGCGCTTCGGGGACGTGCTCGCGAGCGCCTGCTGCGCCCTGGGCACCGCGGGCACCGCCAACGAGCAGGCGGCCGCGATGGGGTTGCCGGTGGTCTCGTTCCCGCTTCCGCCGCACTACACGGCCGCCTACCTGGCCAACCAGAAGCGCCTGCTGGGTGAGGCGCTCGAGGTCACCACGGCCGACGCCCCGTCCCTGGCGGCGGCGCTGGCGCGCCTGCGCGACGATGCACCGCTGCGGCGGCGGCGGGGCGAGGCGGGCCGCGCCCGCATGGGCGGTGGCGGGGGGAGCGCCGCCATCGCCGACGACCTGCTGCGGCGCCTGCGTGCAACCGCCGCCCGCGCCCCCCGCTGAGGCGACCTCGCGCCCGGAGCACGCTCAACCAGGCGCGGCCTCGCGTTGGGAAGGCGTGCCCCGTGCCTCGTCCGCCGGGCCGGCCGGCACCTCGGCGAGCAGCTCGCTGAGGCGTGAAAGGCAGCGCTCGTGCTTCTTGGCGTAGCCGCTGTTGCGGTACGAGTGGTCGAACAGCTCGGAGAGCGGCGCGCGCCCGCTGGCGCGCAGCCCCGTGCCCAGGTCGTAGAGCTTGTCGATGAAGTGCACGAAGCGCAGGGCATCGTGTTGGGCGGCGATGGGCGCCACATCGGCCAGGTAGAGAGTCCCGATCTGCTGCAGCAGGCCGCCGTAGCGCGAGGGGTGCAGGCGGCCGAGGAGTGCGAGCAGCTGCGCCCACGTCGCGAAGACGCGTGGTGCGGGCGCCGGCTCGCCGCGCACCAGCCGCGCGAAGCGCTCCTGCGGCAGCCACGTTCCCACGCGCAGGCGGTGCCGGTAGTCGGGGCCGTCGATGCGTAGCACCTGGAAATGGCGTGCCACGGACTGGATCTCGCGCCGGAAGTCCTCGGCGTTGAAGCGCCCCTGGCCCTGCGCCTCCGGCGGGGTGTTCGAGGTCGTCAGCACCCAGCCGCCGGCCTCGAACACCCCGGCCAGGAAGCGTTTCACGAGCAGGGTGTTGCCCGGGTCGTCGAGCTCGAACTCGTCGATGCATAGCAGGCGCGCGCGCCCCAGCCCGCGCTGCGCGGCCTCGTGCCCCTGGACGCCGATGAGGTACACCAGCTCCTGGAAGCTCAGGTAGGCGGACGGCGCCACCGGGCACCCGAGGAAGGCGGAGGCCAGCAGGTGGGTCTTGCCGACGCCGAAGCCCCCGTCGAGGTAGAGGCCACGGCCGGGGATGGGGCGTCCCCCGAGCCAGCGCGGGCGCCGCCGGCGTCCCGCCACCTCGCGCGCCCGGCTGACGAACGTCTCCACCGCCGTCCGCGCCCGCGCCTGGCTCGGGTGCTGGGGCCTGTAGCCCGCGAAGCTCACCTCGGTGAAGCGCGGGGGCGGGGCGAAGGCCTGGGAGCCCGGCGCCGGCGGCGGCGCGAGGTCCTGCAGCGGGCGGGGCGCGGGCAGGCGTGCGGGCACGAGGCGGAGCCTACCACGCGTCCCGTGAGGGCCGAGGTTGGCTCGGTCGCGTGCCTTTCTGCGGTCCGGTGGTTTGACAGCGGGTGGGCGGTGGCGTAGTCTTGCGCTGTCGCGACACGGGGAAGACCGGTGCGAATCCGGCGCTGTCCCGCAACGGTAACGGCCCCGCGGCCGAAGCCCGAACACCGTGCCCGACAACGTGCACCCCTTGCGAGGACGAGGAAGGGCAGCCCGGGCCGCGCAGGCGGCCCCCGCGGCGGCCATCCCCCAAGTAGGGATGGTCTTCTTTTTCTCGGATCGCAGGAACTGAAGAGGAGGCAACGTGTTCCGACGGCTGGCTTCCCTCGCCTTCCTGCTGCTGGCGCTCCAGACTGCGCTGGCCACGGCCTACCCGCTGGTCGTGCGCGACGACCTCGGTCGCAGCGTGCGACTCGAGCACGCCCCGAGACGCATCGTCGCGATGATCCCCAGCCACACCGAGACCGTCTGTGCCCTGGGTGCGTGCGACCTCCTGGTGGGGGTCGACGGCTTCAGCGACTGGCCGGCCGAGGTGGCGTCGCTGCCCCACCTCGGCTCCGCCTTCGATCCGGACCTCGAGGCGCTGGTGGCGCTCGAGCCCGATCTGGTGCTCACGGACGAGTACAGCGCCCTGGCGGACAGCCTCCGGCACCTCGGCATCCCGGTGTACGCGGGCACCCCCCAGACCTACGAGGAGACGCTGGCATTCTTCACGACGCTGGGCCACATGCTCGACCGCGCGTCCGCCGCGGCGGTGGTGCGTGGACGGGTGGAGGGTGAGGTGCGGGCGGTCCGGGAGATGACCGCCGGGTTGCCCCGGCCGAGCGTCTTCGTCGAGATCGATCCGACCCCCTACAGCGTCGGCCCGGGGAGCTTCCTGGGCACGCTGCTGGCCATGGCCGGTGGGGACACCATCGTGCCGGCCTCGATGGGGGACTATCCGCAGCTCGATCCGGAGTTCGTGATCGCCCAGGATCCCGAGGTGGTGCTGCTCGCCGACGCGCCCTACGGCCAGAGCGTGGCGGCCGCGACGGCCCGCCCCGGCTGGTCGGGCCTGAGGGCGACGCGAGAGGGCCGCGTGGTGGCCCTCGATACCACCGAGGTCGACGTCCTTAGCCGCGCCGGGCCCCGCATGGGCGAGGCCGTACGCCTGCTGGCGCGCGTGCTGCACCCGGGCCGGTTCTGAGGCCATGGCGCGCGTGCTGGTGGGTACCCCGGTCGTCCGCCGGGCGGCCACGCCGATGGCGTTGTCCGTGCTCGTGCTCCTCGCTGTGCTCACGCTGGCCACGGGGGTAGGCTCGGTGGCCCTGCCCCCGGCGGAGGTGGTGAGCGCCGTGGTGCACGGCCTACAGGGGCGGCTCGAGGGTGCCCACGACGTGATCGTGTGGAACCTGCGGCTTCCGCGCGTGCTGCTCGCCGGGCTGGTGGGCGCCTCGCTCGCCCTGGCCGGCGCGGCCTACCAGGGGGTGTTCCGCAACCCGTTGGCAGATCCGTACCTCTTGGGTGCGGCCAGCGGCGCGGGCTTCGGGGCCGCGCTGGTGTTGGCCTTCGCCGGTGCGCTTCCGTGGCTGGCCCGCCTGGGCGTTCCGTTGGTGGCCTTCCTGTTCTCGCTGCTCGCCGTGGCAAGCGTGACCCTCCTCGCGCGGCGCGGCGCCTCCCTGCCGGCGGTCTCGCTCATCCTGGCCGGGGTCGTGGTGGGCTCGTGCCTCACGGCCGCGACCTCGTTCGTCATGCTCGCCGCGCGTGACCAGACCGCCGGCATCCTGGGTTGGCTGCTCGGTAGCTTCGCCTTCGCGAGTTGGCCGCGCCTCGCGGCCATGCTCCCGCTGGCGCTGCCGGCCGCCGCGATGACGTTGGCCGCGGGGCGGGCGCTGGACGTGCTGCAGCTCGGCGAGGACAGCGCCGCCCAACTGGGCGTGCCGGTCGAGGCGCTCAAGCTGGCGCTGCTCGCGGCCGCCACCCTGGCCACGGCCGCGGCCGTGAGCGTGGCGGGCATCATCGGCTTCGTGGGGTTGATCGTGCCGCACGCAGTGCGGCTGGCACTGGGCCCCGGCCACGCCCGCCTGTTACCGCTCTCGGCCGTGTGGGGCGCGCTCTTCCTGGTCCTCGCCGACCTCGTGGCGCGGACGCTGCTGGCCCCCGCCGAGGTCCCCGTCGGGATCATCACCGCCCTCGTCGGCGGCCCATTCTTCCTGCTCCTGCTGCGCCGCCAGGGGGGGCGGGCGTGACGGCCCCCGGCGGGCCGGGCGGCGTAGGTGCCCCCGCGCGCCTCGTCGTGCGCGACCTCCACGCCGCCTACGACGGTCACCCGGTCCTGCGCGGGGTGACGCTCGCGCTGCGGCGGGGCGAGGTGCTGGGGGTGGTGGGCCCCAACGGCGCGGGGAAGTCGACCCTGCTGCGTGTCATCACCCGCCTCCTGCCGGCGACGCGCGGCCGGGTGTACCTGGCGGGGCGCGACGTGGGTCGGCTGTCGCGGGGCGCATTGGCGCGCAGCGTCGCCGTGGTGCCGCAGGGCGCGGTGCTACCGGCGGGGTACCGGGTGGAGGCGCTGGTCGCGATGGGGCGCACGCCGCACCTGGGGCTGTGGCGCGCGCCGGGCGAGGACGATCGGCGCGCGGTGGAGGGGGCGCTGACCGCGACGGGCCTGCTGGAGCTGCGGGAGCGCCCCGTCGAGGCGCTGTCCGGGGGGGAGCGTCAGCGCGTGCTGCTGGCGCGGGCGCTGGCGCAGGACCCCGACGTCCTGCTGCTCGACGAGCCGACCAGCCACCTCGACCTTCGGTTCCAGGCGGAGGTGCTGCGCATCACGCGGCGGGAGGCGGCGCGCGGCCGCTCGGCGCTGGTCGTGCTGCACGATCTCAACCTGGCGGCGCGCGCCTGCGACCGCGTCGCGGTGGTGCGCGGCGGGCGCGTGGTGGCGTGCGGGACCCCGGGAGAGGTGCTCACCGCGGGCCTGATCGCCTCGGTCTACGGCGCGGCAGTGGAGGTGCTGGCCAGCGCCTCGGGGCCGGTGGTCGTGCCCACCCTGACGGTGCACTGAGGTCGCGCGGCGCAGCGCCGCGTCGTGCCACTCAGTGGGCAGAGGGCGGATCGAAGCGTTGCTGCAGGCGGATCGCCATTCGGTAGAAGTCGAGCAGGGCAGCGGTCGCCGCGCGCCAACCGAAGCGCTCCATGTCGGCCCGCGCCGCGGCCCCCATGCGCCGGCGCCGCGCGGGATCCGACAGCAGGGCGTCGAGCTTGGCGGTGAAGTCGCCGAGGTCTCCCGGCGTGAACATCAGTCCCGTGTGGCCGTCCTCGATGACGTCGGGGATGCCGCCGGCGCGGGCGCCAACCACCGGCACGCCGGAGGCCATCGCCTCCATCGCCACGAACCCCAGCGTCTCGGTGTCCGACGGGAAGGCGAACACGTCGGCGCTGGCATACGCCGACGCCAGCTCCGGGCCGCTCATGTAGCCGGTGAACACGGTGCGCGTGCCCGCGAAGCGTGCGCGCAGTGCGGCCTCCGCCGGACCCGCCCCCACCAGCGCCAGGCGCACGCGTGGAAGCGTCGTCACCGGCGCATAGAGCCAGTCCAGTCGCTTCTCGGCCGACAGGCGCCCGACGTAGACCATCAGCGGGTCCTCGGGGTGGCCGCCGCTGAGGCGCTCGCGCATCGCCGCCGAGCGGCGGCGCGGCTGGTACAGCTCCGTGTCCACCGCTTTCGGCCACAGGCGCACGCGGTCGATCCCCAGGCCGCGGGCCGAGTTGACCATCGGCTGGCTGGTGCACAGGTTGACGTGGGCCTGGTTGTGGACGTCGCGCAGGAAGATGCGCGAGGGTTGCGTCAGGAACGGCAGCCGCAGGGCCGCGGCGTACTGCGTGATGTCGGTGTGGTAGCTCGACAGCAGCGGCAGGTTGCGCTGCTTGGCGATGGCGGTGCCCCACAGGCCCAGCACCACGGGGTTGATCACGTGGACCAGGTCGGGCGCGAAGCGGTCGAGCTCCCGCCCCAGGCGAGGCCGCGGCATGCCGAGGAAGAGCTCCGGATACCAGGGGCGGAAGGGCACTCCCGGCACGCGCACCACGCGGTGCCCGGCGTACGACTCGGGAGGGTTGTGGGGGGCGAACACCAGTGCCTGGTGTCCCAGCTCGCCGAGTTGCTCCAGCGTGCGCACCAGGCGCGTGACGACGCCGTCGATCTTGGGTAGGAAGGTTTCGGTGAAGTAGGCGATGCGCATACCGGGAAGCGCCGCCCCTCGAGCGGCGCGTCAGGCCGTGGGGGCCCGCTCCGCCTCCTCCACGGTGCGCGGAGCGCCGGGCTTGTGGTTGCGGGTCCAGGTGCTGGTGCACGGGATCTTGCTGAGGTCGGCGCGGGGCGCGTACTTGCGGGCGATGTCGGTGACCTCGGTGAGCAGGCCGTCTTCCAGCGTGGTGGGCTCCAGGCCGAGGTCGAGGAACAGGTCGTTCTTGACGTGCAGCTCGTTCTCCGCGTCCTCCTTGCGGGGGTTGGGGACGTTCTCCACGGTGGCGCCCGCGATGCGCGCCACGATCTGCGCCAGGTCCCGCACCCGGTGCGTCTCGGTCATCTGGTTGAGGATGCGCACCCGCTCGCCGGGCTCGGGCGGGTTCTCCAGCGCCAGCTGCACGCAGCGCACGGTGTCCTGGATGTGGATGAACGCGCGCGTCTGGCCACCCGTGCCGTGCACCGTCAGCGGGTAGCCCACCGCCGCCTGCATCAGGAAGCGGTTGAGCACCGTGCCGTAGTCGCCGTCGTAATCGAAGCGGTTGACCAGGCGCTCGTCCAGCATCGTCTCGCGGGTGTTGGTGCCCCACACGATCCCCTGGTGCAGGTCGGTGATGCGCACCTCGTCGTTCTTGGCGTAGTACGCGAAGAACAGCTGGTCCTGCGTCTTGGTCATGTGGTAGATGCTGCCCGGGTTGGCGGGGTAGAGGATCTCCTGCCGCACCTTCTCACCGCTGTCGGTGGTCACCTCGATCGGCAGGTACCCCTCCGGGATCTTCATGCCGGCGGTGCCGTAGCCGTACACCCCCATGGTGCCCAGGTGCGCCAAGTGCACGTCCACCCCGGACTCCACGATGGCGGCCAGCACGTTGTGCGTGGCGTTGAGGTTGTTGTTCACCGTGTAGCGCTTGTGCCAGCTCGACTTCATGCTGTACGGCGCCGCGCGCTGCTCCGCGAAGTGCACGATGGCGTCCGGGCGCTCCTCCGTGATCAGCGTCAGCAGCCGATGGTAGTGCTCCGCGATGTCGAGCCGCTCGAAGCCGATCTCCCGCCCGGTCAGCTCACGCCACGCCTGCAGGCGCCGACCCATCGGCTGGATGGGCGTGAGGCTGCCCGCCTCCAACTCGTTGTCGATGTTGCGCCGCGAGAGGTTATCGATGATCAGCACCTCGTGCCCGAGGTTGCTCAGATGCAGACTCGTGGGCCAACCGCAGAAACCGTCACCACCGAGTACGAATACCTTCATGGGGTCCTCCAGGGTGCCGTGAGGGCGCTCGCGGCCGCGGCCGCCGAGGGGCGCGGGCCGCAACGGGCCCGAAGCAGCGCAAGTGTACCACCCCATGCCGCGCACCCCGCCCCGGGGCGATCCCGGTCCGCGGCCGCTCAGCGCGGCAGCCAGCGGCGGCGCAACGTCCGCAGGTGGCGACGGAGGATGCGGCGGCGGTAGCGCGCCGCGCCCGCGCTCCAGGCCGCGGGACGGAGGCTCGAGGCCACCACCAGGAAGGCGATGAAGAAGGGGTGGAGCAAGGCCCAGGGGAGCGCCCGGAGGCCGGCGAAGGCGGGGCGACCGAGCTGCCGCGCCCCCACGGACATCCCCGTGACATGGATCAGGGTCTGGGCGGCCCACAGGCCCAGCGCCCAGGGGGCGAGCTCCGGCCTGAAGGGGGAGGCCAGCAGCGCCAGGCTAAGGGCGATGCTCTCGAGTCCCAGGACGGTGAGGCCGGCGATGAAGGCCGGGTGGTACTGCACCACGTGCTGGTAGCGCGATACCCAACGGCGGCGTTGGCGAAGGAAGGCCGCCAGGCCGCCCATCGGACGCGTGCGCACGCGTACCGCCGGCGAGGCGGCGAACACGACGCGGCCGCCCGAGCGCGCGCCCAGACGCTGCGCCAACAGGTCCTCGTCACCGCTCGGCGCGCGCGCGGCGGCCCCGAATCCGCCCGCGGCGCGGAAGGCGCTGCGGCGGTAGGCCTGGTTGTTGGCGCTGGAGGCGAAGCTCATGCCGAGGCGGAGCAGCGATCGGGAGGTGAGCATGAGCGAGAACCAATCGGCGGCCTCGAAGCGCGCCACCGGTCCGGAGCCCGGCCCCAGCTCGGTCTCGACGTAGCCCGACACCATCACCACGTCGTCGTGGAGGTGGCTGGCGAGGGCACGGAGCCAGCCCTCGGGGTAGCGGCAATCGGCGTCGCTGGTGACGATGATCTCGCCACTGCTGGTCTCGATGCCGCGCTGCACGGCGTGCACCTTGGGCGCATGGCGGGGGCTCGGTTGTGCCACGCGCACGGGTCGCAGGCGCGCGTCGCGGGCCGCGAAGGCGCGCAGCACGGCGCCCGTTCCGTCCGTGGAGCGGTCGTCCACCACCACGAACTCGTGCTCGCCGGGATAGCGCTGCGCCAGCAGCGATTCGAGCGTGCCGGGCAGGCGCTCGCGCTCGTTGTGGGCCGGGATGATGACGCTCAGGCTTGGCCAGCCCACGGGCGCCACCGGCGTCTCCTCGGGGCCGTCGGGTCGTAGCATACCCACCACCACCATCCCCAGCAGGGCGAGGTGGGGCACGCCAAGTCCGAGCAGTAGTGCGAGCGCGATTCCCATGGGCGGCCGGGAGGCCGTGGGCGAGTCTAGCACGTGGGCCCGGCGCGTCCGGAGGCGGCGCGCGACGCGGCCGGGCGCACGCGCGGTACGCTGGCGACGGTGTCCCAGGACCGTGCCGAGAGCTTCCACGCGCTGTTGACCGGGTTGGACGACTACGCCGGTCAGATCGCATCCTTCGACTTCTTCCCGCCACGCGGTGGCCGCACGGCGGGGGACTACGCCGGGCGCTGGGCACCGCTGGCCGCGCGCCTGGGGATCACGCCGTACGCGCACCAGGCCCGGGCATGGACGCTGCTGGAACAGGGGCGCAACGTGGTGGTCGCGACGGCCACGGCATCGGGCAAGTCGCTGGTGTTCCAGCTGCCTACCCTGGAGGCGCTCTCGGCCGGCGGCACCTGCCTCTTCCTCTACCCGACCAAGGCGCTCGCGGCCGATCAGCTGGGGCACCTCCGGGCGCTGGCCCGGCGGCTGGATGCCGAGGGTGCCGTGGACGCGTTGGACGCCGAGGACGCCATCGCGTCCTACGACGGCGACACGCCGGCGGAGCGCCGCGCTCGCGTGCGCGACAGCGCGCGCTGCGTGCTCACCAATCCGGACATGTTGCACTACGGGCTGCTGCCGTACCATGCCCGTTGGGCGGGGTTCCTGGCGTCGCTGCGCTACATCGTGCTGGACGAGATGCACAGCTACCGAGGCGTGCTCGGCACGCACGTGGCGAACATCCTACGGCGCCTGCTGCGCGTCTCCCGCCACTACGGCGCCGCGCCGCAGCTGGTGGCGGCCAGCGCCACGGTCGGCAATCCGGGCGAGCTGGCGACCAACCTCAGCGGGGAGGCCTTCACCGTGGTGGCGGAGGACGAGGCGCCACGCGGCGCCAGGGAGTTCGTGCTGTGGCGCCCGCAGGCCATCGACGCCGCGGGACGGCGCCGGCGCAGCGCTACCACCGAGGCCGCGGCCCTGGCGGCTCGCTTCGTGCGGCTCGGCCTCAAGAGCATCTTCTTCTGCAACTCGCGCAAGGTCGCCGAGCTGCTTCGTCGCTACGCCTCGGGGCAGCTCGACGGGCCCGAGGTGGCGCAGCTCCAGAGCTACCGCGCGGGATACAGCGCCGAGGATCGCCGGCTCATCGAGGCCGGCTTCCGCAACGGCGACATCCGCGTGTTGACGGCCACCAGCGCCCTCGAGCTCGGCATGGACATCGGCGGCGTCGACGCCGTGGTGTTGGTCGGGTATCCCGGGTCGAAGATGGCGCTGTGGCAGCGCTCCGGGCGCGCCGGGCGCGAGGGCAGGCGCGCGCTGACCCTGCTGGTGCCGGGGAATGATCCCCTCGACGAGTACTACCTCCAACACCCCGAGCTGCTCACCGAGGGTCCGGTGGAGGATGCCGTGGCCGACCCCTTCAACAGCGAGCTGCACCCCCTCCACCTGGCGTGCGCCGCCGCGGAGCTGCCGCTGCGCGAGGACGAGCCTGGAGTGATCGCGCCGTGGCTGGACGTCTCCACCGTGCCGGGCCTGGTGCGCTCGGGCGAGGTGTGGCGCCACCTCGGGCGCTACCCCCACCGCCGTGTCCGCGTGCGGGGGCAGGGGGGGCGCCCGATCCGGCTGCGCGACGTCGGGGGGCGAGGCATGGGAAGCGCGGACCTGGCCACGGCGCTGCGGGAGCTGCACCCGGGAGCGGTGTACCTGCATCAGGGCGAACCCTACCTGGTGATGGAGCTCGATCTCGAGCGCGGCCTGGCGCTGCTGCTGCCCCACATCGAGGACTACTACACCCAGCCGCGCTCCGACACCGACATCGAGGTGCTCGGCGTGTCGGAGCCGGAGGCGGCCGATCCCGGTGTGCTGCTGGCGCCGCCGGCCGGCGTGACGGTGGGGCGCGTGCGGGTCAGCACCACCGTCCACGGCTACGTGCGCAAGCGCTACCGGACCGAGGCCGTGCTCGACGAGCGTGCCCTCGACCTTCCGGAATGGAGCTACGCCACCCAGGCGCTGTGGTTCACCGCCACGCAGGTCGCCGACGCGGTGGCGCCCGACGCGCTCCCGAGCGCCTTGCACGCGCTGGAGCACACGCTCATCGGGCTGCTCCCGGCGTTCGTGTTGTGTGAGAGGGCGGACGTCGGGGGCGTCTCCTACCCCCGCTACCCGCGCGACGACGCGCCCACGGTGTTCATCTACGACGGCTACCCGGGTGGCGTGGGTTACGCCCGCGCCGGCGCGGCCGTGTTCCTCGATTGGCTGCGCGCCGCCCGCGACCTGCTGCGCGACTGCCCCTGCGAGTCCGGTTGTCCGCGCTGCGTGCTGTCACCGAAGTGCGGCAACGGCAACCAGATGCTCGACAAGCGGGCTGCCCGCGTGCTGGCCGACGCCCTGCTGCTGCGCCTCAGCGCCCGCGCGCCCGCCGCGCTCGGCGCCTGAGCCGCGGCGGGCGCGGCTGTGCTAGACTTCCCAGCCGTGCGCGTCGGCTTCGTCACCCAACTGCTGTGGGAGCGCTACGGCCCGTTCTGGAGGGGGCTCCTGTTGGATGCCGGCGCCGAGGCCGTCTTCGCGGAACCCGAGGCCACGCGGGAGGCGCTGGGCGACGAGCGCATCCTGTCGATCCCGGGCATCTCCTTCCGGCTCGCGGCGGCCCAGGCCGCCGCCCTGGCGGCCGCGGGGGTCGACGTGCTGCTGCTGCCCGAGCTCAACGCGGCGGCGGGGGAGGGCGCGGCGCGCGGCGGGGCGCAGGATCCCTGGATCGCCGCCTTCCCCGCGACGCTGCGTCGCACGCTCTACGGCATCCCGACGGTGGCCGCGGTGCCGGTGGACGTCGACGCGACGGTCGAGGGGCGCGCCGTGACGCTGCTGCAGGAGACCTTCCACGACCCCACCCTGGTGCGTCGCGTGTGGGCGCGCCACCGGGCGGCCGCCCGCCCGCCGCGCCGCGCCGCGCCGCGCTGGACGCTGCGCCCCTCCGAGCGCCGCACGGTGGGCGTGGTGGGGCAGCCCTGGCTGCTCGAGCCCGGAACGGTGCGGCGGCTGGCGCGCGAGGGGGAGCACCTGGTGTCGCAGGGTGAGCTCGACCCGCGTGTGCTGCGCGACGAGGCCACCCGCGTGGACGCCCGTCTGGTGCCCACCGATGCCGAGGCGCTGGGCGCCGCCCGACTGTTCGCGCGGCGCGGCGGGGTCGCCGCCCTGCGGGTGTTGGTCGATCGCACCAGCGGCAGCGACGCCTGGTTGGTCCGGCGCCTCGAGGAGAGTGTGCACAAGGAGTTGGAGGTCGTCTCGCTCGAGGACGTGCTGGCCGGGGAGGACCCCGTCGACAGCCTGCTCGTGACGCCGGTAGACTGAGCCGGTGCACCTCGTGGTCATGGTGATCGCGCTGGGCTTCGTGGGCGTCAACGCCTTCGGGGCGTGGGCCGTGAGCCGGCGCAGGCCCTACGTGGCCCGCCTGTTCCTGCTGGCGGCCACCGTGCTGGTGGTCGCGGCGGTGGCGCTCGGATACCACCTGTGGGCGGCCGCCTGGATCCTCGTGGCCGGCCTGTTGTTGTGGTGGTGGGCGTCGTACCTCAACGCCGCCTGGGTGTTGGGCAGGGTCGTCCCCCGGCACCACGTCCTGCGCGCCGTCTCGGTCGTGGCGGTGATGGCGCTGACGGTGCTGGCCCTGCGTTGACGCGCCCTGACATGCACCGACGCGTCCCGACGCGTCCCGACGCTGGCGCCCGCTGTGGCGGAGCCGGCGTGTGCCGCTCGGCGAGCGTGCCCGGCCGGGTGGCCCGGCGGACCTCAGAAGGCGTTGTGCCCGGTGATGGCGCGCCCCAGGATGAGCGTATGCACCGCGTCCGTGCCCTCGTAGGTGGCGACGGTCTCCAGGTTGAGCATGTGTCGGATGCTGGCGTACTCGGTGGTGATGCCGTTGCCGCCCAGCATGTCGCGTGCGGCGCGCGCCACGCCGAGCGCCGCACGCACGTTGTCGCGCTTACCGAGCGACACGCGGGCGGGGTGGTCGCGTCCGTCGTCCTTCAGGCGCCCTAGCCTCTGCGCCAGCAGGCTCCCCTTGGTGATGTCGGCCAGCATGTCGGCCAGCCGCGCCTGCACGAGCTGCTTGGCGGCGAGGGGCTCCCCGAAGGCGGGGCGGTCGGAGACGTAGGCGGCGGCCTCGTCGAAGCACGCCTGGGCCGCGCCCAGCACGCCGAAGGCGATGCCGAAGCGCGCCTGGTTGAGGCACGACAGCGGTCCGCGCAAGCCCTCCACGTCGAGGCGCTGGGAGGCGGGAACGCGCACCTCGTCGAGGTAGAGCTCCGAGGTCACCGACGCCCTCATCGACGCCTTGGTCTTGATGTCCACGGCCTCGAAGCCCTCGCGGTCCGTTTCCACCACGAAGCCGAGCACCCGGTCGCTGCCGTCCTCGCGAGCCCACACGATGGC
Organism: uncultured Trueperaceae bacterium; assembly: GCA_963739805.1. Lineage (GTDB taxonomy): Bacteria > Deinococcota > Deinococci > Deinococcales > Trueperaceae > CAVUBJ01. The sequence goes on along the minus strand of CAVUBJ010000009.1, from coordinate 353,704 downwards.
CACGTCGGCGCGCGAGCCGTTGGTGATCCAGCGCTTCACGCCGCGCAGGACGAATTCGTCTCCCACACGGCGGGCGCGGGTCCGCATCGCCCCCGGGTCGCTGCCGGCGTCGGGCTCCGTGAGGCCGAAGCACCCCACCGCCTCGCCCGAGGCGAGCCGGGGCAGCCACCGCTGGCGCAGAGCCTCGGAGCCGTACCGGAAGATCGGGTACATCACCAGGCTGGACTGAACGCTGACGAACGAGCGCATGCCGGCGTCGGCGTACTCGACCTCGCGGTTGATCAGGCCGTAGGCGCTGTAGCTCGCGCCGGCGCCGCCGTAGCGCTCCGGCAGGGTCACGCCTAGAAGACCCAGCTCCCCGAAGCGGCGCGGCAGCTCCTCCGGGAACACGCCGTCCTGCCACCACCTTCCGACGTGCGGCAGGATCTCGTTGCGCACGAAGTCGCGCACGCTGTCCCGGATCATGCGCTCCTCGGTGGTGTAGAGCGCGTCGAGCTCGTAGAAGTCACTGAGCGACAGGGTGCTGTCGCCGGTTGCGGCGATGCTCATGGCGTCCTCCCGAGCGGGTGGCGCGACCCCGACGGGTCAGCCGTCCCCGAACAGCTTCTTGAGTGCGTCTTCCTTGGTGACGCGACGGAGGGTGGCGTAGCGGGTACCGTCGTGCGTCAACCGATCCTGCGCCACCATCGACGCCAGGGAGTTCTCGATGGTATCCACCGCCAGCTCCTCGAAGTGCGTCTCGTCGATGTAGCGCTGGACCTGACGCACGGTCGCGCCCTTGGTGCCGGACGCTTCGACCGCCTGGTACACCCACTCGTCGACCGTCATACGCCAGTGTACGCGTTCCGGAACGCGCCGGCAGGTACCGTCGTCGTGCCGGTCGTAAACACCGTCCTCAGCGGTAGACGCTCCCCTCCCGCCGGCGTTCGGGATCGCTGCGGTAGGCCTCGATCGAGCCGCCCGACAGCTCGCCCCAGGCCACGGGTTCCTCCATCTCGATGACGTGGACGGGGCAGGCGCTGACGCACGCGTCGCACCCTACGCAGCGCTCGGGCTCGAGCCGCAGCACGGTCCCCTCGCCGTCCTCGGCCTCGAAGTCGCGCGAGAAGGCATCCGTGGGGCACACGCGGGTGCACACGGGGCACATGATGCAGCCGTCGGACACGCGCGGCAGGCGCCAAGGGACCGGTGTCTCGGGTTCCGGGTCGGCCAGCGCGATGATGTGGTAGCGCCGCATCAGCTCCCGCGGCAGATCCTTGGGCTCGTCCGGGTCCGGCTGCAGCCTCAGAACCGCCTCCAGAGGTGCCAGGGCGCCTGCGGTGGAGCGCTGCACGTTGCGTAGGCCGCCGGTGAGCAGGGCCCGTCGGCTCATGCCGACGGGCCCGCGATCCTGCTCGAAGCGCTCGCGTCGCTCGACGCGCACCTCGAGCGAACCCCCGTGCTGCCCCGCCAGCCGGCCGGCCTCGACCACCACGCGGTCGAGCGCCTCGAGCACGGCCGGCGTGCCGATCGGGCAGTCCGCGCAGTCGCCGTGCGCAAGCGTCACGTCGCCGTGTCGCGCCGCCAAGCGGACCACGTCGCTGGGCTGCAACCGCCCGAGGCACAGCACGCTCTGGGCACTTCCGGCCACCTGCGAGCACCGCACCGAACTGCCGGGGAGGTAGCTCACGCGTGGCTCGAGCGCCTGCGATGGGCACGCCTGCACGCACAGGCCGCAACCGGTGCACTCCACCTCGTCGATGGAGACGCTGCGCTTGATGCTCACGGCCTCGTGTGGGCACACGCTGACGCAGGCGTGGCACGCGCTGCTGGACTGCGTCACGGCCAGGCAGCGGTCGGCGCTGTACTTGGGGGCGGCGTTGGCGGCCCGCATCACGAAGTTCAGCAGATCATCGAATCCCGGCATCGAACTCCCGCTCTCAGAAACCGTACACTTCGGTGCGCTTGGCGGACAACGCGGTGTGGTACCCGGTGTCGTCGAGGTAGCGGTCGAAGGTCTCGAAGTCGACCTGCTGCTTCTGGTCCGACAGCGCCACGGGCGGGTTGGGGTGGACCTCGATCATGATCCCGTCGGCGCCCACCGCCAGGCCGGCCTTGGTCAACGGCACTAGCAGGTCGCGCCTCCCGCCCGAGTGGGTCACGTCCACCAGGACCGGAAGGTGGGTCTCGAGCTTGGCCAGCGCCACCGCCGACACGTCGAGGGTGTTGCGCGTGTAGCGTTCGAAGGTGCGGATGCCTCGCTCGCACAGGATGACGTTGGGATTGCCCTCGTTGAGCAGGTACTCCGCGGCCATCACCCACTCCTCGATGGTGGCCGACAGGCCCCGCTTGAGCAGCACGGGCTGGCCGCTCCTGCCCGCGGCCTTGAGCAGCGTGAAGTTCTGCATGTTGCGGGCGCCGATCTGCAGCACATCGACGTAGCGCTCGAACAGCGGCAGATGCTCGGCGTCCATGATCTCGCTGACGAAGCGGAGGCCGTGCCGGTCGCACGCCTCGCGGGCCAGACGCAACCCCGCCTCGCCCATCCCCTGGAAGCTGTAGGGATCGGTGCGGGGCTTGAAGGCGCCGCCACGGAACAAGCGCACCCCCAGCGCCGCGACGTGGGCCGCCACCACCTCCACCTGCTCCGCCGACTCGATGGCGCACGGGCCCGCGATGAGCACCGGTGGGTGGTCTCCGCCGATGGCGACGTCCCCCACGCGCACCACGGTGTCCTCCTGCCGGGTGCGGCGCGAGGTGAGGTAGCGGCGCTTCTGTTCGACCTCCTCGAGCTGCATGCTGGCCTGGAAGATCTGCTTGAACAGGCTCTTGACCGTGGCGTCGTCGAAGGGGCCGCCGTTGGCGGCGGTCAGCGCATCCAGCATCGCCTGCTCGCGCATGGGATCGTAGTGCGACTGCCCCGCCTCGGTCTGTAGCCGGCCGATGTCCTCGGCGAGCGAGGCGCGCTCGGAGAGCAGCTCCAGGATCTTCAGGTTGAGGTCGTCAATTCGGGCTCGTAGGTTCCGCATCTTCCCTTGCATAGTCCATCCTACGCTGCGAGAAACGCACCACGATGATCGTGACCTCGTACAGCACGATCAGCGGCACGGCCACCAGGGCCAGGTTGAAGGGGTCGCCGGTCGGCGTGATGACCGCCGCGAACACCAGGCCGATGACGATGGCGTATCGCCGGTTGCGCACCAGGGGGCGCGAGCGCAGCAGCCCGAGCCGCGCCAGCAGGTAGCCGAGCACGGGCATCTCGAACATCAGCCCGAACACCGCCATCAGCAGCAGCAGCGTCGAGATGAAGCGGCCGATCGACAGCAGCCCCGTGGCGGCGCTGCCCAGGAAGCTGAGGAGGATGGGGATGGTGATGGGCAACACGGCGTAGTAGGCGAACACTACGCCGCCCGCGAAGGCCAGCACCGCGAAGAGGATGAACGGGACCGCGTAGCGTCGTTCCTGCGGGAAGAGGCCGGGTGAGATGAAGCCCCAAAGCTGCCCGATGATCACCGGGGAAGCGAGGACCAACCCGAAGAAGGTGGCGATCTGCATCGATACGGTGAAGGGCTCGAGCACGCTGAAGAAGCTCAGTGTCATGTTCGCCGGGAGCGGCGCCTTGAGCCAGTTGAGGACCTCGAAGCGGAAGATGAAGGCCACCCCGGATGCGACCACCCACGAAACGAAGGCGATCAGCAGCCGCGTGCGCAGCTCCTCGAAATGCTCGATCAGGGTCATGAACGAAGCCTCGGCATCACGTCACGCCACGCCGAACCCAGCTGGATCCGACGGGCCGGACCGGCCGAAAGGAGGCTCAGGCCCCCTTGACCTCGGTCTCGCGGTCGTCCGATGCCGGTGCTGCCGACGCGGTCTCCTGCGGGGCCTGCTGAGGGGTCTCCTGCGCGGCCGTCGACGCCTGTGACGGCGCGGCGGTCGCCGGAGCCGGCGCTGCCGCGGCTGCCTCGGCGGCCTCGGCGCCCTTCTTCTGCGCGCGCGGCTTGTCGTCGGTGTTGACCTCGGACTCGAAGTCCTCCTTCATGTCCTTCAAACCGCGACGAAACTCGCGCACGGACTGTCCCAGCCCCTTGGCCATGTCGGGTAAGCGGCGCGGCCCGAAGATGAGCAGTACGACGAGCAGGATGATCAACAGTTCTGGGAGTCCCAGGGGTCCGATACGCATGAGCGGTGCCTCCGGGGGTGAGTATAGCACCGGGCGATGAGGGACCGTTAAGGTGTGGCGTGCGCTACCCGGGCCCGGCGGAGGTCGCCGGCCGCCCGCCAGACCGGGGCCCCGCGAGGCCCGTCCGGAGGCGCCGGCGGGATGCCCGCAGTCCCGGTTGACACGGCAAAAACGGGCGTGCTACGCTTTCAAGCCGGACGTTCGGCCGGGGGCCTCCAGGGGCTCCGGGCGGCGTCGGCGGACCGAAGGCGCGGTACGCCACCCTAGCTCAACCGGTAGAGCATCCGACTTGTAATCGGAAGGTTGTCGGTTCGACTCCGATGGGTGGCTCCACGTGGCGACGGACCCGGCCGGCCCGTACGCACGTTCAGGGCGCGGGTAGGTGCCCGAGTGGTTAAAGGGGACGGACTGTAAATCCGTTGGCTTATGCCTACGCTGGTTCGAATCCAGCCCTGCCCACCAGACACGGAGTGCGCACGCGTCTACGCCGGCGCCGCGCTCCGGGGACCCGGCGCCGGCCGGATCCCAGGGGGGCCGCGAGGTCCCCTCGGATGCGGGAGTAGCTCAGCTGGTAGAGCGTCAGCTTCCCAAGCTGAATGTCGCGGGTTCGAATCCCGTCTCCCGCTCCAGTCGCGGACCCGTTCGCGGCGACCGCGTCCGCTTCGGCGGGGAACGGCGCCGCGGATGGAACCGCTCCGGGGTGAGCCTAGGCTCGTGTAGCTCAGTGGTAGAGCACTCCCTTGGTAAGGGAGAGGTCGTCGGTTCAATCCCGACCACGAGCTCCAAACGTCACCCCAGAGGCCGAGAGGGAGTCGCGCTTGCCGACAGGCAAGCCGGCTCGTTTCGGTTGCGACGGGCGAGGCCGCAAGCGAAAGGACGAGAGCCATGGCTAAGGGTGTGTTTGAGCGTACGAAGCCGCATGTGAATGTGGGGACGATTGGGCATGTGGATCATGGGAAGACGACGTTGACGGCTGCGGTGACGTTTGCGGCTGCGGCGGCGGATCCTTCGATTGAGACGCAGTCGTATGATCAGATTGATAAGGCGCCGGAGGAGAAGGCGCGTGGGATTACGATTAATACGGCGCATGTGGAGTATCAGACGGCTGCGCGGCATTATTCGCATGTGGATTGTCCGGGGCATGCGGATTATGTGAAGAATATGATTACGGGTGCGGCGCAGATGGATGGGGCGGTGTTGGTGGTGTCGGCTGCGGATGGGCCGATGCCGCAGACGCGTGAGCATATTGTGTTGGCGCGTCAGGTGGGGGTGCCGTTTATTGTGGTGTTTTTGAACAAGGTGGATATGGTGGATGATGAGGAGTTGTTGGAGTTGGTGGAGATGGAGGTGCGGGAGCTTTTGAGTAGTTATGAGTTTCCGGGGGATGATTTGCCGGTGGTGCGGGGTTCGGCGTTGAAGGCGTTGGAGGTGTTGTCGGCGAATCCGTCGACGCAGCGTGGTGAGGATGTGTGGGTGGATCGGATTTGGGAGTTGTTGGATGCGGTGGATGGGTATATTCCGACGCCGGAGCGGGATGTGGATAAGCCGTTTTTGTTGCCGGTGGAGGATGTGTTTACGATTACGGGTCGTGGGACGGTGGCGACGGGTCGTATTGAGCGTGGTGTGGTGAAGACGGGGGATGAGGTTGAGATTGTGGGGTTGGGGGATACGCGGAAGACGGTGGTGACGGGGGTGGAGATGCATCGGAAGACGTTGTCTTCGGGGATGGCTGGGGACAATGTTGGGGTGTTGTTGCGGGGTGTGGGGCGTGAGGAGATCGAGCGGGGGCAGGTGTTGGCGCGGCCGGGGTCGATTACGCCGCATACGGTGTTTGGGGCGTCGGTGTATGTGTTGAAGAAGGAGGAGGGGGGGCGTCATTCGGCGTTTTTTTCGGGGTATCGTCCGCAGTTTTATTTTCGGACGACGGATGTGACGGGTGTGGTGACGTTGCCGGGTGGGGTGGAGATGGTGATGCCGGGGGATAATGTGGAGTTGTCGGTGGAGTTGATCAAGCCGATCGCGATGGAGGAGGGGTTGCGTTTCGCGATTCGTGAGGGGGGACGCACGGTCGGCGCAGGAGTGGTGACGGCGGTCACCAAGTAGGCCCGCCCGACGCATGTGCTCCCGTCCCGGACGCGCGGGCGCGTCCGGGACAGGGGCACGCTGCGGCCCCGGGGCACGCCGGCACGACACGACGCGCCCTCACATTTGTTAGGCTTATCTGATTGGGAGTCGACCATGGCCAGTGATGTCCGCATCAAGCTGTTGCTCGAGTGCACCGAGTGCAAGCGGCGCAACTACACCACCCACAAGAACCGGCGCAACAGCCAGGGCAAGCTGGAGTTGCGCAAGTACTGCCCGTGGGACCGCAAGCACACCGCGCACCGAGAGGTAAAGGTCTAACCGGTCACCATGTTCAAGGGCTTTCTGGATTACCTGCGGAATTCCCGGGCGGAGCTCGGCCGCGTCACCTGGCCGACCCGCAAGGAGGTGCTTCAGGCGACCGAGGCGACCCTGTTGTTCGTGGTGCTGACGGCGCTGTTCCTGCTCGTCGCCGATGTCACGCTGGGGAACCTCATTGGCCTCATCACCTGAGGCCTGGAGCCAGCGCGGTTCGCGTGCCGACCTCTTTGAATCGAGGGTTGACGAAGCATGAGCATTGAGTGGTACGCCGTCCACACCTATGTGGGGCACGAAGAGAAGGTCAAGGAGAACATCATGAACCGGGCGAAGTCGCTGGGCATCGCCGAGCGGATCTACCAGGTGGTGGTCCCCACCGAGGAGACCGTGGAGCACGCCGGCGGCGGGAAGCGTGAGGTCGTCCGGCGCAAGCTGTTCCCCGGCTATATCTTCGTGCAGATGGACCTGGGCGACAATCCCGATGAACCCAACGAGGCCTGGGAGGTGGTGCGCTACACCCCGGGCGTGACAGGTTTCGTCGGCACCGCCACCCGTGCCGTGCCGCTCTCGCCGGAGGAGGAACGGAGCATGCTCGGCACGCTGGGCATCACCGGCTCCCGCGAGGCGCCCAAGATCAAGATCACCTTCAACGTCGGCGACATGGTGCAGGTCACGGCCGGTCCCTTCGCCGACTTCACCGGCGTCGTCTCGGAGGTCAACCCCGAGCGCGGCAAGGTCAAGGTCCTGGTATCGATCTTCGGTCGCGAGACCCCGGTCGAGCTGGACTACTCTCAGGTCGTCAGAGCGTGAGGCGCTGCGGCGCCCCGCGCTGTGCGAGACGCGAATACCCCACGGCCGGCCAAGCCGTTGGGGGAGCGTAAGGAGGCATCATGGCCAAGAAGATCGCGGGCCTCGTGAAGCTCCAGCTGCCCGCCGGAGGCGCGACCCCCGCGCCCCCGGTAGGGCCGGCGCTGGGGCAGTACGGCGCCAACATCATGCAGTTCGTCAAGGAGTACAACGCGGCCACGGCCAGCCAGGCCGGCGCCGTGGTCCCGGTGGAGATCACCATCTTCGCCGATCGCTCCTTCACCTTCATCACCAAGACCCCCCCGGCGAGCTACCTCATCAAGAAGGCCGCGGGCATCAGTGGCGGCTCGGGCGAGCCGCACAAGGTCAAGGTCGGCCGGCTGACCTGGGCGCAGTGCATCGAGCTGGGTGCCCAGAAGATGACCGACCTCAACGCCGGAAGCCCCGAGGCCGCCGCCCGCATCATCGCCGGCACCGCCCGCTCGATGGGCGTGACGGTCGAAGGGATACCGCTCGATGGCTAGGCGAGGCAAGCGCTACCGCGAGCTCGAGAAGCGCATCGACCGGGCGCAGCTCTACCCGGCTCAGGAGGCGGCCAGCCTGGTCAAGGACCTGGCCACGGCGAAGTTCGACGAGACCGTGGAGGCCCACTTCCGGCTCGGTATCGACCCTCGCAAGTCCGATCAGAACGTGCGCGGCACGGTCGCCCTGCCGCACGGGACCGGTAAGAGCGTCACGGTGCTGGCGATCACCCAGGGCGACAAGGTGGCCGAGGCCGAGGCCGCCGGCGCGGACTTCGTCGGGGGCGCCGACATGATCCAGCGGATCGTCGACGGCTGGCTCGAGTTCGACGCCGTCGTCGCCACCCCGGACATGATGGCGCAGGTCGGCAGTAAGCTCGGCCGCGTGCTGGGCCCCCGTGGGCTCCTGCCCAACCCCAAATCGGGCACGGTGGGCGTCAACATCGGCGACATCGTGGGCGCGCTGAAGGCGGGCCAGATCGAGTTCCGCGCCGACAAGACCGGCGTGGTCCACGCTCCCATCGGCAAGGCCAGCTTCGAGGCCGACCAGCTCGCCGAGAATCTCGCGGCGCTGCGCACGGCGCTCGAGGGCGCCAAGCCCGAGGCCGCGCGCGGCCAGTACCTGCGCACGGTCTTCCTCACCTCGACCATGGGCCCGAGCGTCCGCGTGGCGCTGTAGGGATCCGTCGAGGGCGCATGCAGCATCCCGGTGCGTAGCGTGAGCGATGCACCTCTGGCGTTGGAGACAGCAGGGGCCTGCCAGGCTTAAAGATCCTGCCGAGGCGTTGACGGTTGCGGGCGAGGCCGCGTAGAGCGGCCCCCCAACACTCATGCTGCGCTTCGCGGCACGTTCCCCCCGCGTGGTGAACGCGGAAACAAGAGGGGAACCACGTTCTAGCTCGAAAGAGGGTTCCATGGCCAACCCAAGGAACGAAGCGTCGGTTCGCGAGCTGCACGGTCTGCTCGACGACGTCAAGACGTTCTTCTTGGTCGACTACCAGGGGCTCTCCGCTGGTGAGCTCGGCCGGTTGCGCGCCGCTGTGCGCGCCGCTGGCGGACGCATCCTCGTCGCCAAGAACACCCTCATCCACGTCGTGCTCAAGGAGCAGGGCGTCGAGGGATTCGGTGACGTGCTCAATGGGCCGACGGCGCTGGTCCTGGTCGGCGAGGATCCGGTGGCGCCTCTCAAGGCGATCACCGACTTCGCGAAGGACCACCCCAAGGACCTCCCCGTGGGCAAGGGCGGGCTGCTGCAAGGCGGCTTCGTCGGGGCGGACGCGTTGTCGCGCATCGCCAAGCTGCCCACGCGGCAGCAGCTGCAGAGCGAACTGCTCGGCACGCTGCTCGCCCCGCTGCAGCAGCTGGTGGGTGTGCTCGAGGGACCCCAGCGGAACCTGGTATCCGTGATGACGAACTACGGCGAGAAGCTGAAGGAGGAAGACTGATGGCATTCGACAAGGAAGCGATGATTGAGCAGCTCAGCGGCCTGACCGTGTTGGAGCTGGTGGATCTGGTGGACGCCCTGAAGGAGAAGTGGGGCGTCGAGGCGGCGGCAGCCATGCCGGCCGGCATGATGATGGCGGCCCCCGGCGCCGGCGCCGAGGCGGCGGTGGAGGAGGAGCAGACCGAGTTCACCGTGACCATCAAGAGCGCCGGTGACAAGAAGCTGCAGGTGATCAAGGAAGTGCGCGCCATCACCAGCCTCGGCCTGAAGGAGGCCAAGGACCTGGTGGAGGCCGGCGGCGTCGTCAAGGAGGACGTCGGCAAGGACGAGGCCAACGAGGTCAAGGCGAAGCTGGAAGCCGCGGGCGCCACCGTCGAGGTCAAGTAGAGCATCACGCTTTACGGTTACGCTTTGGGATGCAACGGCGGAGGCCGGAACCGAGATGAGACACGGTTGACGACCCACGCGAGCCCTATGAGCCGCCGGCCGCCCCCTTCGGGGCGCCGGCGGGCCGGGGCATGGCGCGCGTATGCAGCGCGGCGGACGTTGGTCGCCGCCGGGGGTCGTTTACACTGGGAGTTCGGACCGTCGCCGGCCCGGGTCCGGGGGCTCGGCCGGGAATCGGAGGTCGGATGGGCAGAGGCCGCACCTCACCCTCGCCAACGCACGCGCCGCGCGCGCAACGCGCGCGCCTCGGCGTCGGCCGACATGCGTGTCCTTCAGGAGACGATATTTTGATGCAGGGGATTCGTACTTGATCGTCAACCCTCGTGCACGTCGCGTGGAGAGTGGGCTGCGTAGGCCGCAGGCCCACGGCGCTTCGTGCCGTGTGACGGCTTGATGACCATTCAACGCGGCCCGTGCCGCGTGACGCTCCAGGCACCGCTACGGCTTCGAGCGAAGGGGTGAAGATGCGCGAGATTCGGACATTCGGCAGGATTACCGAGGTCATCGACCTGCCGAACCTCACCAACATCCAGATTAAGTCATACGAGACCTTCTTGCAACGGGACGCCGCCACCAGCCAGCGCGGGAACGCCGGGCTGCAGGCGGCCTTCAAGGAGGTCTTCCCGATCGACGAGACCGAGCGTGGTCGCCAGACGGGCCTCGTCCTCGACTTCCTGGAATACACGCTCGAGCCCCCCGAGTACAGCCCCGAGGAGTGCCGCGAGAAGGACCTCAGCTACCACGCGGGCCTGTTCGCCAAGCTGCAGCTGGTGCACAAGGACACGGGCCTCATCAAGGAGGATCAGGTCTTCCTCGGTGACCTACCGCTCATGACCGAGGACGGCTCGTTCGTCATCAACGGCGCCGACCGTGTCATCGTGTCGCAGATCCACCGTTCCCCCGGCGTGTACTTCACGTCCTCGGTCAAGGGCACCTCGCGCTCGCTGACGGCCAGCATCATCCCCATGCCCAAGCGCGGCCCGTGGATCGAGGTCGAGTTCGACAATTCGGGCGTGCTGTGGATGAAGGTGAACAAGCGCAAGTTCCCGTTCACGCTCATCCTTCGCGTGCTCGGCTACGGTGATCAGAAGATCCGCGAGCTGTTCGCGGGGCACGAGGCCCTGGTGGACCCCACGCTGGAGTCCGAGGGCGCCGCCGGCATCACCCCGGATGAGGCGTTGCTGCGCCTGTTCACCGTGCTGCGCCCCGGCGACCCGCCCAAGGTCGACAAGGCGACGAACTACCTCTTCAGCCTGCTGGCCGACCCCAGGCGCTACGACCTGGGCGATGCGGGCCGCTTCAAGATCAACAGCAAGCTCGGCCTCGAATTCCCCTCGAACACGCTTCTCGGCTTCGTGGACGGTCAGTTCGTCGACTACGGCCTGGTCGACACCATCCGCTACCTCGTGCGCCTGCAGGCCGGCGATGAGGGCGTCACCGAGGACGACATCGACCACCTCGGCAACCGCCGCATCCGCACCGTCGGCGAGCTGGTGGCCGACCAGATCCGCGTCGGCCTGGGCCGCATGGCGAGGGGGGTGCGCGAGCGCATGCTGCTCGGCAACCCGGACGCCGCGACGCCCCAGAAGCTGGTCAACAACCGGCCGATCGTGGCGGCGCTGCGCGAGTTCTTCGGCCGCAGCCAGCTGAGCCAGTTCAAGGACCAGGTCAATCCGCTCTCCGAGTTGCGTCATAAGCGCCGTATCTCGGCCCTGGGGCCCGGCGGTCTGACCCGCGAGCGTGCGGGCTTCGACGTCCGCGACGTCCACCGCACGCACTACGGACGCATCTGCCCGATCGAGACGCCTGAGGGCGCCAACATCGGGCTCATCACCTCGCTCGCGAGCTTCGCGCGCGTCAACGAGCTGGGCTTCATCGAGGCGCCCTACCGCAGGGTCGAGGACGGTCGGGTCACCGAGGAGGTGGTCTATATGACCGCCCACGAGGAGGACCGCTACATCACGGCGCAGGCCAACACGCCGCTCGACGCCGAAGGCCGCTTCGCGACCGACACGGTGGTGGCTCGCAAGCTCGGCGACCCGATCTTCGCGGCCCCCGCGGACGTCGACTACATGGACGTCTCGCCCAAACAGATCATCTCTGTCCCCACCTCGCTCATCCCCTTCCTCGAGCACGACGACGCCAACCGCGCTTTGATGGGCTCGAACATGCAGTCGCAGGCGGTACCCCTGATCCGCAGCGAGGCGCCCTACGTCGGGACCGGGGTCGAGGAGCGCGTGTCGCGCGATTCCGGCACCGTTCTGCTGGCGACGGAGGGCGGCACCGTCACCTTCGTCGATGCGCGGCGCATCGTCATCGAGAACGCCAAGGGCGTGGAGCACAACTACAACCTGACGCGCTTCCAGCGCTCGAACCAGAACACCAACCTCGATCAGCGTCCCGTGGTGGACCTGGGACAGACCGTGGAGAACGGGCAGGTCATCGCCGACGGCCCGGCCTCGCAGAACGGTCGCCTGGCGCTGGGCCAGAACATCCTCATCGCCATCATGCCCTTCGACGGCTACAACTTCGAGGACGCCATCGTGCTGTCCGAGAAGCTCGTGCGCGGCGACGTCTACACCAGCGTCCACATCGAGAAGTTCGAGAAGGAGGCCCGGGACACCAAGCTCGGTCCCGAGAAGATCACGCGCGACATCCCCGGGTTGTCGGAGGCGGCCCTGCGCGACCTCGACGAGGATGGCGTGGTGCGCATCGGCGCCGAGGTCAAGCAGGGCGACATCCTGGTCGGGCACACCAGCTTCAAGGGGGAGAAGGACCCCACCCCCGAGGAGCGTCTGCTGCGCTCGATCTTCGGCGAGAAGGCGCGCGAGGTCAAGGACACCAGTCTGCGCGTCCCGCCCGGCGACGGCGGCATCGTGCTGCGCACGGTGCGCTTCAAACGCGGCGACGCCGGCGTCGAGCTCAAGCCCGGCGTGCAGGAGATGGTGCGCGTCTACATCGCCCAGAAGCGCCGCCTGATCGAGGGCGACAAGCTCGCCAACCGGCACGGCAACAAGGGCGTGGTCGCGAAGATCCTGCCCCCCGAGGACATGCCCTACCTCGACGACGGCACGCCCGTCGACCTGGTGTTCAACCCCCTGGGCGTGCCCTCCCGCATGAACCTGGGCCAGATCCTCGAGACCCACCTGGGCCTGGCCGCGCTGCGCGACGGCGTGTCGTACGTCACCCCCGTCTTCGACGGGGCGCGCGAGGAGGAGATCAAGATCAAGCTGGGCGAGGCCGCCGACCGCGACATCGCGGCCAAGGTTGAGGCGGGCTTCCAACCCGACAAGCGCGAGCTCGAGGTGTTCCGCCGCTCCTCCAAGCTCGGCGTCATCGACCAGGATCTCGATGCCCACGCCGCTGAGCGGGCGTTGGCGAGCTCCGGCAAGGCCGTGCTCTACGACGGTCGTACGGGCGAGGCGATCGACGCGCCCATCGTGGTCGGAATCATGTACGTGATGAAGCTCTACCACATGGTCGAGGACAAGATGCACGCCCGCTCCACCGGCCCCTACTCGCTCATCACGCAACAGCCGCTGGGCGGCAAGGCCCAGTTCGGCGGGCAGCGCCTGGGCGAGATGGAGGGCTGGGCGTTGCAGGCGCACGGCGCCGCCTACACGCTGCAGGAGATGCTGACCATCAAGTCCGACGACATCGACGGCCGCAACGCGGCCTACGAGGCCATCGTCAAGGGCAGCGACGTGCTCGAGCCCACCATCCCCGAGTCCTTCAAGGTCCTGGTCAAGGAGCTCCACTCGCTCGGCCTCGACGTGCGGGTGCTCGACGACGACGACAGGCCGGTAAGCATGTTCGACGAGTCGGGGCGTCACTGGTGAGCCGCCGCAGCCGAGAAACCGCCGAAGTCCGCCTGAAGGGACGTGCATGAAAGACCTAAGAGAGTTCACCCGCGTCCAGATCCAGATCGCCTCGCCCGAGCGCATCCGGGGCTGGAGCTACGGGGAGATCACCAAGCCGGAGACGATCAACTACCGCACGCTCAAGCCCGAGCGCGACGGGCTGTTCGACGAGCGCGTGTTCGGCCCCGAGAAGGACTGGGAGTGCTCCTGCGGCAAGTACAGGGGGCAGCGCTTCGCCGGCAAGGTGTGCGAGCGTTGCGGGGTCGAGGTCACCAAGTCTACGGTGCGCCGCTACCGCATGGGGCACGTCGAGCTCGCCACGCCCTCGGCCCACATCTGGTACGTCAAGGACATCCCCAGCAAGGTCGGGGCGCTGCTCAACCTCTCCACCAGCCAGCTCGAGCAAGTGCTGTACTTCGCGAAGTACATCGTCACCGATCCGCAGGGCGCGCACCTCTCGGGGCGTCCGCTGCGGCGCGGTGACCTGTTGACGGACGAGGAGTACCGTCAGCTGCGCTACGGCATGCAGGAGACCTATACCGTCCCGGGCGGCGAGGACGCCGTCGTCGGCGACGGCGAGTCGGTGGAGCACGGGCAGTCGCTGGCCAAGGGCGTCAAGGCCAAGCTCGTCGGCATCGCCCAGTACCGCTTCCCGCGCCGCGTCACCCTCGACTACCGCGAGTCCCGCGACGGCCGCATGGTCCTTCCGAAGAAGGACTGGATCGAGGAGGAGGACGGCTACAGCGGCGGTCAGCCGCTCGCCGAGTTGAGCGAGGACATCGTCCTGAAGGCCGAGGACGAGGGGATCGCCGAGCTGTTCCCGATCGGCACCGACGGCGGCATCCTGGTCATCCGCGACGCGGACGACGAGGAGATCCGCTTCTCCTACCTCGTGCCCAACGGTATGGAGGTGCTGGTCGGCGACGGCGAGTTCGTCGAGAAGGACATGGAGCTCGCCCGCGCGGCGTCGGGCACCCGTCTGACCCTGCCGAGCGACGCCAGCGCCACCATCCGCGCCAGCAAGGCCAAGGGCAAGGAAGTCACGGCCACCCTCAAGGTGGTGTGGGCGCGCCGTGAGGTGCACGAGATCAACCCCACCATGCACGTGCTGATCGGGGACGGGGCCGAGGTGCGCGCCGGCGAGAAGATCGTGGGCGCCATCGATGCGGCACAGGAGATCGTCGCGGCCGCGGACGGCACCGTGCATCTCTCGCACCCCGCCAGCATCGTGGTGTCCCGGGCGCGCGTCTACCCCTACGAGGACGAGCCCATCGTCGTCAACGGCGACCGGGTGTTGCCCGGCGATGAACTCGCCGACGAGGGCCGCCTCAAGTCCGACATCTCCGGCCGCGTCGAGATCGACCTGGTGCGGCGCCAGGTGCGCGTCATCGAGTCCTACGACTTCGAGGCCAAGATGGGTGCCGAGGCCATCAAGGAGCTGCTCGATGCCCTCGACCTGCAGGTGCTGGAGGCGGAGCTGGTCGAGGAGATGCAGTCCCCCAGCCGGCACAAGCGGGCCAAGGCGCGCAAGCGCCTCGAGATCGTGCGCTCGTTCCTCCACTCGGGCAACGATCCCACCTGGATGATCCTCGACGCCGTGCCCATCATGCCGCCCAGCCTGCGGCCGATGGTGCAGGTCGAGGGGGGGCGTTTCGCGACCTCCGACCTCAACGACCTCTACCGGCGACTGATCAACCGCAACAACCGCCTGAAGAAGCTGATGAACCAGGGCGCACCCGAGATGATCGTGCGCAACGAGAAGCGCATGCTGCAGGAGGCCGTCGACGCCCTCATCGACAACGGTCGCCGCGGCAGCGCGGTGGTGCACCCCGGCTCCGATCGCCCGCTGCGCAGCCTCACGGATCTGCTCGGGGGTAAGCAGGGGCGCTTCCGCCAGAACCTGCTGGGCAAGCGCGTGGACTACTCCGGCCGCTCGGTCATCGTCGTCGGCCCGCAGCTCAAGTTGCACCAGTGCGGCGTGCCCAAGCGCATGGCGCTGGAGCTGTTCAAGCCCTTCCTGTTCAAGAAGCTCGAGGAGCGCGGCATCGTCAGCAACATCAAGAGTGCCCGCAAGCTGCTCGAGCGCTACCGCGACACCCGTGACGAGATCTGGGACGCCCTCGAGGAGGTCATCCAGGATCGCGTCGTGCTGCTCAACCGCGCACCCACCCTTCACCGTCTCGGAATTCAGGCCTTCGAGCCCGTGCTGGTCGAGGGGCAGGCCATCCAGCTCCACCCGCTGGTGTGCGAGGCTTTCAACGCCGACTTCGACGGCGACCAGATGGCCATCCATGTGCCGCTGTCGGTCTACGCGCAGTCCGAGGCCCGGTTGCAGATGCTCTCCAGCCACAACCTGCTGAGCCCGGCGCACGGCAACCCGAACGTTCAGGCCAGCCGCGACATCATCCTCGGCCTGTTCGTACTGACCCAGGTGCACACCGGACACCGCGGGGTGGGGAGCAGCTTCGAGAACGCAAGGAAGGCCTTCGAGGCCTTCGAACGGCGCGAGCTCGACCTCAACTCCAGCATCACCGTGGCCGGGCGGGAGACCAGCGTGGCCCGCCTGCGCTACCGTTTCGGGAACGTGGACGAGGCCCTCCTGGCCGTCGAGCAGAGCGAGATCGACATGCAGGACGTGGTGACGGTCCGCATCGACGGCGAGATCCTGGAGACCAGCCCGGGGCGCATGCTGTTCGCCCGCATGGTCAAGGAGACGCTGGCCGAGGGCGGCGTCGAGGTGCCCCCGGGCATGATCCGCTACGACACCGCCTACGAGAAGGGCGCGCTCAAGGACCTGGTGGTCGATTCCTTCAAGCGTCTCGGCATCGAGCGCACCGCGGCGTTGCTGGATGGGCTCAAGCAGTACGGCTTCGAGCTGTCCACCACCAGCGGCATCACCATCGGCATCGACGACGTCGCCATCCCGCCGAAGAAGCGGGAGCTGCTCGACGAGGCCCAGCAGAAGCTGGAGAAGATCAACAGCGCCTTCGAGCGCGGCTTCGTGACCGAGCAGGAACGCTTCCAGCAGGTGGTGCGACTGTGGAACGACACCACCGAGCGGGTCAAGGAGGCGGTGTTCGACAACTTTCAGGAGAACATGCCGTTCAACCCGCTGTTCGTCATGGCGCAGTCCGGGGCGCGCGGCAACCCGCAGCAGATCCGGCAGCTCGCGGGCATGCGCGGCCTCATGGCCAAGCCATCGGGCGACACCATCGAGCTCCCCATCCGCGCCAACTTCCGTGAGGGGCTCGACGTGCTGGAGTACTTCATCTCCACCCACGGCGCCCGCAAGGGCGGCGCGGACACCGCGCTGCGCACGGCCGACTCCGGCTACCTCACGCGCAAGCTGGTCGACGTGGCGCACGAGCTGGTGGTGCGCGAGGACGACTGCGGGACCGCGGATTTCGTGACGGTAGCGTTCTACGGTCCGGAGGGGCGCGCCCGCCCCAGGAGCCACCTGGAGATGAGCCTCTACGGGCGCAGGCTGGCACTCGACCTCACCGTCGGCGACCTCAACCTACCCGCCGGGCACATGCTGATGCGGGAGGACGTCGACGCCATCGCCAAGCGCGTGGTGGCCAACCCCGAGGTGCGCGAGACCTACATCCGCAGCGCCCTCACCTGCCAGACCCGCGCCGGCGTATGTCGTGCCTGCTACGGGCTGGACATGTCCACCATGCGCGAGGTCGGCCTCGGCGAGGCCGTCGGCGTCATCGCGGCCGAGTCGATCGGCGAGCCCGGCACGCAGCTCACCATGCGCACGTTCCACACCGGCGGGATCGCCACCGGCGGGGACATCACGCAGGGCCTGCCGCGCGTCATCGAGTTGGTGGAGGCACGCAAGCCCAAGGTCAAGGCCGTCATCAGCGACCTCGACGGGGTGGTGTCCATCCAGGAGGACGACGAGCGCTTCCGCGTGAGCGTCTCCAGCGAGGACGGGGAGTTCAGCCGCACCTACCGCATCGACCGCAACGTGCGCCTTCTGGTGCGCGACGGCGACAAGGTGGAGGCGGGCGACCAGCTCACCCGCGGTGCCATCAACCCCCACGACCTGCTCGAATCCCGCGGGCCGGACGCCGTTCAGAGCTACCTGGTGGACGAGGTCCAGCGCGTCTACCGCGGCCAGGGCGTGAGCGTGCACGACAAGCACATCGAGGTCATCGTGCGCCAGATGCTCAAGTACGTCGAGATCCTCGAGCCCGGCGACAGCGATTTCCTCGAGGGGCAGACCATCGAGCGCTTCGACGTCGAGGAGGTCAACGACCGCCTGCTGGATGCGGGTAACACGCCCGCGTCCTGGAAGCCGGTGCTGCTCGGCATCACCAAGGCCAGCCTGTCCACCAAGAGCTGGCTCTCCGCCGCGTCGTTCCAGCACACCACGCACGTGCTGACGGAGGCCGCGGTCTCGGGCAAGGCGGACAACCTCGTGGGGCTGAAGGAGAACGTCATCCTGGGCCGCCTCATCCCGGCCGGAACCGGGCTCGACGCCATCCGCCACACCCGGGTGGCCGACGACCGCACCCTGGAGAAGCGCGCCGAGGCCGCGGCCGCGGTCGCGGTGGGCTCACGCGGGGCCGCCGAGGGGGAGCAACGGCCGGAGGCCTGAGCACGACCGGGGCGGGCGTACAGGAGCCCCGGTCGCATCGCAACGCAGCACCATGGAGCACGAGGAGGGGCCGGCGTACGCCGGCCCCTCCTCGTGCTCCATCGGGTCCTCGTGCTCCATCGGGGCGCCGGGGCCGACGCTGATAGCATGAGGGAGATGCGTTTCGAGCGAGCGGACCCGCGCACGCACGGCGCCGCACCGGGCCCGGAGGCGACCGTGGTGGCCATCGATCCCGGGCACAACGTGGGCGTGGCCTGGGTGGACGGCGTCGGGCGTGCGCTGCGCCTGGCGATCCTCGCCCGCACGGACCTCGAGGCGCTGCTTCTCCCTCCCCACACGCCCATCGTGCTCGGGGACGGCACCGGTAGCCGCGCGCTGGCGGCGATCCTGCGCGCCCGCGGCTTCGATCCCGAGCTGGTCGACGAGGCCGGCACCACGCTGGAGGCACGGGCGCTGTACTTCCGCGACCACCCGCCGCGGGGCGTGTTACGGCTGCTGCCGCCGGGATTGCGGTCGGCGCCCCGGCCCATCGACGACTACGCCGCCTACGCGATCGCACTTCGCTGGCAGCGGGGGCGCGTGTCGGTGGCCCAGGAGCGCCCCCCCGGCGCCTGAGCCTCAGGTGCGAGCGGGCCGACGGGCCTCCAGCAGCAGCAGCGGGAAGAACCACGACGCGACCGGCGGCAGGGGGACCTCGGTGGCGCGCTCCAGCAAGAAACCGGCGGCCTCGACCGCCGCCGCCGTGTCCCGCCCGAGATGGCAACCTCGCCCCTCGACCGCCGTCCACAGCGGATCGGCGGCGTCCTGTAGGTGGCCCCAGCGCGGGTGACGGACGTGCTCGAGCAGGTGCAGGCGGCCGCCGGGGCGCAGCACACGGTAGGCCTCCGCCAGGGCACGCCCCGGTGGATCGACGCTGCACAGCACCAACGCGCCGAGCACGGCATCGAAGCTCGCGTCCGGGAAGGGGAGACGACGAGCGTCGCCGGCACGGACCTCGATGCGGGCCGACGCGTCGCGGGCGGCGCGCGCCGCCGCCCGTCGGAAGGCGGCGTCGGGCTCCAGGGCCGTGACGAACGCGCCCGCTGGGTAGGCGGCGAAGCCGGCGCCGGTCCCGCAGCCGAGCTCGAGCACCGCGCCGCCGAGCCCCTGTGCCAGGCGACGCCGCGGTGCGGCCAGCACGCCGGCGTCGAGCCGCGCCATGACACCGTCGTAGAGCTCCGCCGGGCCGCCCGCACGGCGCTCCAGCCAATCACGCAGGGCCACGCGTCGATGCCTCAAGCGCGCGCGGGCCGGGGAACGCCCGGCCCGCGCGCGGGCGCCCGTGCGCCCGGAGATCGCGTGTCAAGCCTCAGTTGAGCTCGTCGTCCTCGCCCGCGTCCATGAGCGCGCGCGCCTCCTGGCTGGTGACGTTCAGCACCGCGCTGATCTCGCCGGCGAGGAGCCTCAGCGCGCGACGATAGGCCTGGCGATCGAGGTCGGGCAGCCCGCGCTCGAGGTCCCAGCGGCGCAGTTCGGATGCGAGCGTGGCGATCTGGTACGGGTCGCCGCTGGTGAGGATGTCCGTCACCTTGCGGTGGCGCGCCGCCCACTGCTTGGGCAGGGTGATGCGGCCGTTGTTGAGGCGCTCCAAAACGCTCTGGACCTCGTCGCGGGTGAGCGCGGGGCGGAGCCCCGCCTCCTGCGGGGCATGCACGGGCACGTACGCCCGCGAGGTCCCGTTGGGGAACTGCACCTCGTAGTAGTCGAGGTCGCTACCGGCCACCGTGCGCACGGTGGTCCCGGACACCACGCCGACACCGTACGGGGGGAGGACCACCTGGTCGCCGTTCTTGAAGGTTCTGGGTTGCTCTTTCAACGTTGCCTGCTCCCTTCCGGGCATCCAACATGAGGACTACCGCCGAGGCGGTAGGGATTCAGGAAGTCATTCGATTCGGGGATGTGTACGGCAACCGAGCGTACGCGGCATGGGCTCTCGGGAGCACATTCACGTACGGCATTCTAGCAGAGTCGCGCGCTTCTTGCACGAGGTCCAAGTTGTCGACCGGCGGCTCCCGGTGCGGTACATCGGTTCCGCCCGGGGGAGCTCCGGGACCGCGCGGCGGGCGCCCGATGCCGGCGGATGCGTCGCCGGCACGCCTCAGGGATCGGGCACGCGAGGCGGCACCTCGGGCGGCGTGAGGCCCGGCGCCACGCCGCCCGCGGAGCGCACGGTGAAGATCACGCCCGAGAGCAACACGACGGCCCCGACCACGGTGAGCAGCGAGGGTACCTCGCGGAACAGCGCCAGCGCCAGGATGCTCGCGCCCAGCGGTTCGAGGAGCGTGGTGGTGGCCACCAGGGTGGGATCGAGGTGCTTCATGGCGTAGTTCATGCCGGTGTGGCCCACGAGCTGCGGCACGAGCGCGAGCAGCGCGATCCATCCGAACGTCGCCGCCGGGTAGCCGAGGTAGGGCTGACCCAGCAGGGCGGGCAACGGCGCCAGCACCACGGCGGCGACGGCGTAGGCCACGCCGGCGTAGGCGTCCAATCCGACCCCGGAGCGCTGCACGTGGCGTCCGATCAGCAGGTAGCCCGCGGCGCTGGCCGCGCCGATGAGCGCCAGCGCGTCGCCCAGCAGCGGGGTGGTGCCGCCCGAGAGGCCGCCGAAGCCGATGATGGCGGCGCCCCCCACGGCCACCACCACGCCGATGAGCACCGAGAAGCTGGGTGCGCGCCCGAGGAAGAGCCAGGCCAGCAGCGCCACCCACAGGGGCGAGGTGCTCACCAGGGAGACGCTGGCGGCGACCGTGGTGTAGCTCAGGCTGGTGATCCAGGTGGCGAAGTGCAGCCCCAGCAGGGCGCCGGCCAGCACACTCAGGCGCGCCGCCCGGCCGCGAAGCGGCGTGCGGCGCAGGCCGCGCACGGTCACCGGGGCCATCAGCAGGGCCGCCAGCACCATGCGCTCGAACGCCACCACCACCCCGGGCGCCTGGGCCAGGCGGACGAAGATGGCGGCCAGGCTGATGGCCGCCACAGCCGTGGCCAAGACCAGTGCGACGCGCGAGGTGGGCGGAGCGGCGCGCATGAGCGCCATCGTACCGCCTGGATCCGCGGGGCCGGTCGGCCGCGGCTTCGGCGGGAGGACGGACCGGCGGCTGCTGTTAGCATGGCGCGACGGGTCGAGAGGAGGCCGCGCGTGCCCACGTTCCCCGACGCCTTCCTCTGGGGGGTGTCCACCTCGGCGTACCAGATCGAGGGAGCAGCCGACGCGCCCGGCAAGGGCGTAAGCATCTGGGACGAGTTCAGCCATCGGCCGGGACGCATCCGCGATGGCAGCACCGGCGACCGCGCGACGGATCACCTGGCGCGCATGGAGCAGGACCTGGACCTGCTGGCGGAGCTGGGGGTGGGCGCGTACCGCTTCTCCATCGCCTGGACGCGGTTGTTCCCGAGCGGGGGCGGCCGGCCGCGGCGCGCCGGGCTGGCCCCCTACGAGCGGCTGGTCGATGGCCTGCTTGCGCGCGGCATCGAGCCCTGGCCGTGCCTCTACCATTGGGATCTCCCGCAGGCCCTGCAGGCCCGCGGGGGCTGGCAGGCGCGCGACACGGCCTCGTACTTCGCGGACTACGCCGGCGTCGTCGGGGAGCAGCTCGGTGATCGGGTGGGGACGCTGCTGATGCTCAACGAGCCCAACGTGCACGCCGTCCTCGGCCACCTGCTGGGGTTGCATGCCCCCGGCGACAGCGACCTCGGCGCCTTCACCGCGGCGCTGCACCACCAGAATCTCGCGACCGCCCTGGGCATCGAGCGCCTGCGGGAGCTCGGCGGGCCGTGGCGCCTCGGCACGGTGGTCAACATGCGTCCGGCGCTGCCCGCGAGCGAGGCCGAGGAGGATCGCGGGGCCGCCCGCTTCTACGACGCCGTGTATCACCGCAGTGTGCTGGATCCGCTACTGCTCGGGCGCTACCCGGACGCCGTGCGGCCGCTGCTGGCCGCGTGGCTGCAAGACGGCGACGAGCGGAGGCTGGGGCAGGGGCTCGATCTGCTGGGCGTGAACTACTACACGCGCGTCCGGGTCCGCGCGAGCGACACGAGCCTGGTGGGCTTCGACCAGCTCCCCCCGGATCCGGCCGCGGAGCGCACCGCCATGGGGGACGCCGTGGATCCCGAGGGGTTGAGCGCGGTGCTGCGCGACCTCGGTGCGCGCTTCCCGGATCTGCCACTGGTGGTCACGGAGAACGGCGCGAGCTTCGCCGACCCGCCCCCGATCGGGGGCACGGTGGACGACGTGCGCCGCGTGCGTTACCTGCAGCGCCACGTGCTTGCGGTCGCCGACGCGATCGATGCCGGCTGCGACGTCCGGGGGTACTTCCCGTGGACGCTGGTGGACAACTTCGAGTGGGCCGAGGGCTTCGGCCGTCCGTTCGGGCTGGTACAGCTCGACACGGAAACGATGGCGCGCACCCCCAAACGCTCCTTCGGGGCGTACCGCCAGATCGTCGCCGATCACGGTCTGCCCCGCGAGGGTGGCGCCGCGTCCGAGGTCCGAGGCCTCGACGGGGCCGACCCGAACGGCGACGTGTGAGGCCGTGGCCGCGGGCGGCGCGTCGGCGGCGGGTCCGAGCGTGGTGCGGGGCCAGGGCGCTACGCGCCCGTGCCTGGGATCACGCCGGACGCGCCTGCCCGCGGGCCTGTGACAGGGCCAGGGCGACCCAACCGGCGATCTGGAGCGCCCCGCCGATCGGCGCCACGGCGCCCAGGGCCGGCGTGTCGGTCGCCACCAGTAGGTAGAGGCTGCCTGAGAACACCAGGCTTCCGAGCAGCAGCAGCATCGCGGCGGTGCGGGCGGGGCGCGGGAGCGCCCCCACCAGCAGCAGGCCCAGGGCGTGGAACATCTGGTAGCGCACGGCGGTCTCGAAGGTGTGCATGCGGGCCGGGGTCAGCACGCCGTCCAGCGCGTGCGCTCCGAAGGCGCCGAGGGCCACGGCGAGGGCGGCCAGCGCGGCGCCCCAGACGGCGGCGGCACGCGCGTCGAGGCCGATGCCGCGGCGGCTCGTGGGGGTGGGTGTCATGCTTCCTCCTCCGCGGCCGGTGCGCCGCTGTCGACGCGCTCCAGCCGACCATCGAACAGGTTCAGGCGCACGTCCGCGCGCCGCGCCAGCATGCGGTCGTGGGTCACCACGATGACGGTACGCCCCTGGCCCGCCACCCGGTGCAGGGCGTCCAGCACCAACGCGCCGCTGCGGCTGTCGAGGTTCCCGGTGGGCTCGTCGGCGAACACGACCCTGGGATCGTTGGCCAGTGCTCGCGCCAGCGCCACGCGTTGCCGCTCGCCGCCCGATAGCCGGTGCGGCAGGTCGTGGCGTCGCGCGGCCAGGCCGAAGGCGTCCAGCAGCTCGGCGGCGCGGCGCGTCCGGCGGGCCGCCGGCACCCCGGCGAGGCCCATAGGGAAGGCGACGTTCTGCTCGGCGCTGAGTACGCTCAGGAGGTTGTAGGACTGGAACACGAAGCCGAAGGCGCGCAGGCGCAGTTCGGAGCGGTCGCGCTCCGCCAGCGACCCGAGCGACACCTCGTCGAGGAGCACCTCCCCCGCGGTCGGCACGTCGAAGCCCGCCAGAAGGTTGAGCAGCGTCGACTTGCCCGAGCCCGAGGGACCCACGATGGCGCTCAAGCGGCCGGGGGCGAAGCGGTGGTCGAACGCACGCAGTGCCGGCACGTCGCCCGACGGGGTGCGGTAGGTCTTGGCGAGGCGCCTGGCGAGCAGCACGCCTGCCACGATACCGCGCTCAAGCGCGCCACCGCCCCGCCGCCCGGAGCTCCGGCCCCGGGCAGCGAGCCGGGCGCGGCCGCCGGCGACCCGGCCGGCACGGGGCCCTCAGCGGCCTCCGGCTACCGGGCCGCAGCGGGGCCTCAGCGGCCGCCGGAGCTGCCGCCCCCGCCGCCCCCGCCGCCCCCGCCGGACGACGACCCCCCGGACGAGGCGGACGCCGAGGCTGAGGAGAGGGCGCTCGACATCGAGCTGATCGAGGAGGACAGCGACGACAGGCTGGTGAGGCCGGCACCGGCGTGGGCGCCCATCCACCCGGCGCGCGAGACCATCATGGACTCGTCCGCCCCGGCCAGCGGCGCGGCGCGCCCCAGTGTCTTGAGGTACTTCTCCGCCACGCCGAGCGCGGCCGCGTAGCAGTAGTAGACGTCCCACAGGCCGAAGAAGTCGAGGGGGGCGTCCTTCATCCGGGTGTAGTCCGTGAGCGTGCGTTTGAACCCGCGCCAGCCGTAGATCTCCGGTGCCAGGTCCTCGCGCCACGCGGGCAGGGCGGAGGCGGCGACCACCGCGCCCGCCAGCGCCAGGCCGGCGCCGACGATGAACAACACGCGCGCGGCGTCCGTGGTCACGAAGGCGCCGCCGCCGCACGCCAGCGCCACCAGCACGGCCGAACCGCCCCAGCGGTTGGCCGCGCGCCGGCTCTCCGCCGACACCAGCGGGCCGTTGCGGTGCTCCTCGAGCCAGCTTCGCACCTTCGGCGCCCAGCGCTTCATGAAGGTCGAGGCGTGCGACTTCGAGTAGGCCTTCAGCTCGCGGAATTCGAGGTAGTCGGGGTCGCCGCGCCGGTGTGTCTTGGCCGCGCTCTCGAGGTAGGCGAGGACGTCGCGCTCGAAGGGCTCGAGCCCCTCGCGGCTCCGCTCGAGGTCGAGCTGCATCTCGAAGCGGCGCCCCTTGGGGGTGAAGGTCCCGTAGCCGCGCCGCGCGAGGTCCATGATGGTGGCGTGGAACGCGGGGCCCATGGAGGAGCTGTTGAAGGTCTGCATCTGCATGGCGGTCACCGCGCCCGGCGGCAGATCGCTCGGGGGCTCGAAGGGGTACTTCATGGTGGGTAGCTGTGGCTCGCGCCCCCAGCGCTGATACGCCCGCAGGATGCCGCGCCCGAGCCACAGCAGCAACGCCAATGCCAGCAGTGCCCACAGCGGGGAGCCGCGCAGGCGATGGAACCAGCGCTCCCTGCCCTGGATGCCCGCGATGCGCGTCTCGTCGCGCAGCAATTTCTCCAATCCCGGACGGGTGCCGTTGAGGCTGAAGAGCGCGGGGTCCATCAGGTAGCGCACCTCCACGCCGTCGCCATCAGGGATCCGGTCGAAGAGCACGTCGAGGCGGCTGCGGTCGGGCGACAACGTCACGGTGGGTTGCTCGGGGTTGGCGTAGCGGTGGACGTAGGCATCGAAGGGTGCTGCCATGGGCCCGGGAGCGTGCACGGTGAGGTGGTAGCCCAGGATGTCGGGGTGGTCGCGCTGGATGACATTCCAGTACCACTGAACGACGTCGCTGTAGGCGTCCGTGGTGCCATCGAGGCGGTAGCGGAACTGCACGCGGCGTTCGGAGATGCGCTGGTCGTTGTGGACCACCACCTCGGTGCCGCCGTCGCAGGGCTGGCTGAACGCGCGCGCGCTGGGCCCGCTCCCCAGTGCCCCGGAGCCGTCGAGAAGCGTGACGCTCACGCCGGGGTCGTGACCCACGCAGATGAACGCCTCGCCGAAGTCGCCGCTGGTCCAAAGCGTGCGCGTGTCGTCCACCACGACGCTTCCGTCGGGATCGAGGGTGACGTCCTGAACGACGTCGCGCCATTCGAAGCGTTGGGCCAGCGCCGCCTGGAGCAGCACCAGGAGCAACAGGGCGGTTGAGATCCTCAGGATGGAGCGTGGCATGCCCCCATCCTAGCGGCAAGGCACGCGTCGGGGCGCGGTTACTCGCGCGCCACGGCCACGGCGATGGGGATGCGCGCGGCCCGGGCGGCCGGGATCAGCCCCGACAGCAGCCCCATGGCGCTGGCCACGGCGACCGCGAACAGCACCAGGCGCCCCGTCACCGCGGCCACCTCCAACCCGATGAGGCCGCGGGCGACCTCGTTCACCACGATCGCCCCGAGCCGGCCCAGCAGCACGCCACCCGCCCCGCCGATGAGCGACAGCAGCAGCGACTCCGCCAGCACCAGGGCGAACAGGAAGCGCGGCCTGCCCCCAACGGCGCGCACCACGCCGAACTCGCGGGTGCGCTCGAAGACGCTCATCAGCATGGTGTTGGCCACCGCGATGGCGCCCACGATGAGCGCGATGGCGCTGATGCCCAGGCGCACCACGTCGGACACCTCGATCCCCTTCTTGATGACGCTCAGGAGGTCCGCGCGGGTCTGGAAGCCGAGGTCCGGGAAGGCCTCGTGCAACGCCGCCGCCGTCCGATCCGCCAGCCCGGGCTCGGCCAGGTTGACGGCGAAGAAGCTCACGCGGTCGGAGATGCCCAGCGCCCGTTGCAGCGGCGCGAGCGGCACGGCGATGGAGTTGTCGAGCAGGCCGCCGCCGGTGCGCATGAGGCCCACGATGGTGAAGCGTGCGTCGGGCGTCAGGCGCAGCTCGTCGCCGATCGCGAGGTGGTTGCGCTCGGCGGCCACCTCCCCGACCACCGCGACGGGGGCGTCGGCGTCGGTCGGGGCCAGGGCGCGGCCCTGCACCACCTCGATGTCGTAGAAGATGTTAGCCAGGTCCACGCGGGGCGGCACGCCCTCGAACACGAAGGACTGTGTCAGGCTCAGGCCACCTCGCACGTACAGCAAGACGGGAATGACGTCCAGGATGCCGTAGCGGTCGGCCACCGCCAGCAGCGCGTCGCGGCGCTCGAGGGGGAGGTTGGGAACGCTGTTCAGGAGGTTGGCGTCGAGCGGACCGTAGCTGACCTGGAGATCGGGCCCGGCGCTGCCCAGCTGCTGGGTGAACACCTGCCGTAGCCCCTCGCCGAGCGACAGGAACAGCACCGTGGAGGCCACCGCGACGGCGATGCCGAGCGCAGTGAGCAGGGTGCGCAGCGGGCGGAGCCGCAGCGCGCGGAGGGCCAGGAACCACACCATGGCTGTGTCGGACGGGCCGCCGCCCTCAGGGGGCGGGGTAGCCGCGGCTGACCACCGCGCCCGAGGAGCCCATCGGCCCCTGGTCCTTCCCGTTCAGCTCGATGTCCACGCCGGCGGCGTTGCCGACGTGCAGGTATACGGGCAGATCGAACACGTAGGAGGTCCCGGGATCCACCGTGGTGTACACCAGGCGCTGGCCCTGATTGCGTTGGGTGCTGGCGTAGACCTCGAGCCAGGTGCGCTCCGTGATGTCGATGCCGATCTGCCCCGGCCCCACCGCCCCGGAATCCCCCGGCCCTGCAGCGGTGGTGGCCGCGTTCGCCTCGGGCTCCAGGTCGATACTGAGCGTTCGATCCTGGCGCATGTCGACACGCTGTTCGGCCGTGCGGTAGCCGTCCAGCGCGACGCGCACCACGCGCCCGTCCCGTGCGGTCACCGGGGCATCGCGGATCGGCGTGGTGCCGGGGATCGCGAAGCCGTCGATGCTGACACTGGCCCCCGGTGGCGTGCTGTCGATGCTGATGCGCACCGTGCGCGCCTCCACCGCGTCACCCACCACCCCGGCGGGGGTGTCGGCGGACGGTGAGGTCAGCGGGGCCGCCAGGCTGCCGTCGTCGGCCGGTAGGGCCTGCGGCCCCGTGGCGTCCGGAGCGGCCGCCTCGGCGGGCGCGGTCGCTGCGGGAGCGTTGCGCTCGGTGACGCTGCGCGCGGGGCGGAACAGCAGGCTGTTGAAGCCCCACACAGCCAGCGCCACCACGACCAGCACCAGCAGCACGGTGGGCAGCAGCGGACCGAAGGGGAGACCGGGGCCGGACGCCGGCGGGGGTTCCCCGCGGCGTTCCTGGTCGAGGCGCTGCTCCAGCGTGCTCATCCCAACGGCGCGGCGCCGTTCCCCGACGTAGGTCTCGACGGTCCGGTCCACGTCGAGGCTGACGGCCTGGGCGTAGAGGCGGACGAAGTTGCGGGTGTAGACGTCCTCGGGAAGGTCCTCGAAGCGCCCCTCCTCGAGGGCCAGCAGGTACTCCCTGCGTACATGGGTGAGCTCCGCGATGTCGGAGAGCTCGAGGCCCTTGGCGGCGCGTGCATCGCGCAACTGCGTGCCGAGGTCGCCGTGGCGGCCGGCGTCCCGGCCGACGGGGGGTGGGGTCGGGTTCGGATCGCTCATGCCACGCTCCCATGCAGGAAGGCGTCGCCCGACGGGTGCACGCCGGCCCGCGCGATGGCGGCGGCCAGGCGGGCGTTCTCCTCGAGAAGGCGGAGGTTGACCTCGACGCTGCGCCCCTCGGAGAGCTCGGCGATGCGGGCGAGGAGGAAGGGGGTGGTGTCGCGCCCGCGGATCCCGGCCTGCTCGAGATCGGCGCGCGCGCGCTCGAGCCAGGCCGCCAACTGCGGTGGCTGCAGCCCCTCGGACACCGGGTTCGATACCAGCACCCCGCCGCCCATCCCAAGTGCGTGCTGGGCGTCCAGCACGGCCATGGCCTGGTCCGGGGTGTCGATCCGGGCGGGCAGGGGCAGCTCCGTCAGGGGCACGAGGAAGCCGGCCAGCGCCTCGCTCCGGTACCCCAGCAGCGGCACCCCCAGCGTCTCCAGGCGCTCCAGCGTGGCGGCGGCGTCCAGGATGCTCTTGGGGCCGGCGCAGACGCTCACCAGCGGATGGCGCGCCAGCGCGGGCAGGTCGGCGGACTCGTCGAAGGGGTGGGGGTGCACGCCGCCGATGCCTCCGGTGGCGAAGACGCGGATGCCGGCGCGGGAGGCGGCGAAGAGGGTGGTAGCGACGGTGGTGCCGGCGCTGCGGCCGTGCGCCACCAGCCAGGCGAGGTTCCAGCTCGAGGCCTTGTCGGCCCCAGGGTCGAAGGCGAGTCGTTCCAGCTCCGCGTCGCTCAGGCCGATGACCACGGTGCCGTCCACCACGCCGATGGTGGCGGGAACAGCGCCCGCATCGCGGACCACCGCCTCGAGGCGGCGCGCGAGGGCGAGGTTCTGGGGGCGCGGCAACCCGTGGGTGACCACCGTGGATTCCAGTGCCACGACGGCCCGGCCCGCGCGCTGTGCCTGTCGGATGGACGGTGCGATGCGCAGGCTCACCCCGGCATTGTACCGCAGCCTTCCGCGGCCCCCTCCGGGCGGCCGCTCCACCGTCCTGGCGCGGGGTGCTACGCTTCGGTCGTGCAGGTGCCGGAGCTCACCACCGTGTTCCCGTTCGTCGAGCAGCTCGGGTTCGGGGCGCTGGCGGGTTTCGCCGCGGGCTACGCGCTGAAGAAGGTGGGCAAGCTGCTCGCGGTGCTCGTCGGCCTGCTGTTCGTGGTGCTTCAGGTCCTGGCCTACTACGGCTTCGTTTCCGTCAACTGGACCGTGGTCCAGAGCCAGGTCGATCCGCTGCTCAGTGCCGACTCCCTGGGTGGTGCGTGGCGCGCGGCGCTCGGCGTGCTGACCTACAACCTGGCGTTCGCCGCGGCCTTCGTACCGGCCTTCGTGTGGGGGCTCAAGCGCGGCTGAGCCCGGCGCCGTGGTGCCGCGCCGTGGTGCGTTGGCCTGGGCGGGGTGGCCGTCGCGCGTTGGCCACGGCGCCCATCGGACCTTCCCCACTGCGCGCCGCGCCCAACTACGCGGGGGCTTGCGGGCGTGCACGGCATTCGGGTACCCTTGACGGGGCCTGCGGAAACCTGAGTCTTCTTGACTCAATCTGGTTGATAGGCGCGGCTTGACAACCCCTCCGAAACGCAGCTATGATGAGCCAAGTTAGCACTCACGCACCGTGAGTGCTAATCTCATGAAGACCCATCCGACACGGAGGAAACCATGGCAGTATCGGAAGACACCATGACGTTGAAGCCCCTCGGCGACAAGGTCGTGGTCGAGGTCATCGATGAGCCTCAGACCACCGCCAGCGGCATCGTATTGCCGGACACCGCCAAGGAGAAGAGCCAGCGAGGCAAGGTTCTCGCCGTAGGGCCGGGCAAGGTGCTCGACAGCGGCGAGCGCGAGCCGATGGAGGTCTCCGTCGGCGACACCATCGTGTTCGCCAAGTACGGCGGCACCGAAGTGACTCTGTCTGGCAAGGAACTGATGATCCTCAGCCAGCGCGACATCCACGCGATCGTCGAGTGATCGGGAGAGAGTGACATCATGGCCAAGGATCTGATCTTCAGGGAAGACGCGCGGCGTAGCCTCGAGCGGGGTGTCAACGCCGTCGCCAACGCCGTCAAGGTGACGCTCGGGCCGAAGGGCCGCAACGTGGTGCTGGAGAAGAAGTTCGGCAGCCCCACCATCACCAAGGACGGCGTCACCGTCGCCAAGGACATCGAGCTCAGCGATCACCTCGAGAACATCGGGGCCAAGCTGCTCATCGAGATCGCCAGCAAGACCAACGACATCACCGGCGACGGCACCACCACGGCCACCGTGCTGGGGCAGTCGATCGTGCACGAGGGGTTGCGTAACGTGGCGGCCGGCGCCAACCCGCTGGCGTTGAAGCGCGGCATCGACAAGGCCGTGGAGGCCGCGGTCGCCAGCATCCGGGAGATGGCCCGTCCGGTCGAGGACAGCAAGGCCGTGGCCGAGGTGGCCAGCATCTCCGCCAACGAGCCCGAGGTCGGCAAGCTGATCGCGGACGCCATGGACAAGGTGGGCCGCGACGGCGTGATCACCGTCGAGGAGTCCAAGACGCTGGAGACCGAGCTCGACGTGGTCGAGGGGATGCAGTTCGACAAGGGCTACCTCAGCGCCTACTTCGTCACGGACTCCGACGCCATGGAGGCGGTCCTCGAGGACGCCTACATCCTGATCCACGAGAAGAAGATCTCGGCGCTCAAGGATCTGCTGCCCGTGCTCGAGCAGGTGGCGCAGACCGGCAAGCCCTTCCTCATCATCGCCGAGGACATCGAGGGCGAGGCGCTCGCCACGCTGGTCGTGAACAAGCTGCGCGGCACGCTCAACATCGCCGCGGTCAAGGCGCCCGGCTTCGGGGATCGCCGCAAGGAGATGCTCAAGGACATCGCTGCGGTGACCGGCGGGGAGCTCATCAGTGAGGAGCTTGGCCACAAGCTGGAGAACGTGCGCATCGGCCAGCTCGGCACCGCCAAGCGCGTGCGCATCACCAAGGACGAGACGACGATCATCGAGGGGCAGGGCAGCCGCGAGTCGATCGAATCGCGCATCAAGGGGATCCGCACCGAGCTCGACGACACCGATTCGGACTACGCCAAGGAGAAGCTGCAGGAGCGCCTGGCGAAGCTCGCCGGTGGTGTCGCGGTGATCCGCGTGGGCGCGGCCACCGAGACCGAGCTCAAGGAGAAGAAGCACCGCTTCGAGGACGCCCTTTCCACCGCCCGTTCGGCCGTGGAGGAAGGCACCGTCGCGGGCGGAGGTGTGACCCTCATCCACGCCATCGAGAGCGTGCAGAAGGTGGCCGCGGAGCTGACCGGTGACGAGAAGACCGGCGCCAACATCCTCATCCGCGCCCTCGAGGAGCCGGCCCGCCAGATCGCGGCCAACGCCGGTGCGGAGGGCTCCGTGGTGGTCAACACCATCAAGGGGCGCAACGACGGCAAGTTCGGCTACAACGCCTTCACCGACGAGTACGTCGACGACATGTTCGCCGCCGGCATCGTCGACCCGGCGAAGGTCACCCGCACGGCGCTCCAGAACGCGGCCAGCATCGGCTCGCTGCTGCTGACCACGGAGGCCGTCATCGCCGACAAGCCCGAGAAGGAAGACAAGTCCGGGGCCATGCCGGGCGGCGACATGGGCGGCATGGGCGGGATGGACTTCTGAGCCCGGCCTGACGCCGATAGCGAGACCGCACCCACGCGGGGCGGCCCGGATCCGGGCCGCCCCGCGTTGTCGTGCCCGATGGGCGCGCGGCCCGCGGCCGGGGTCCGGTATGCTCCGGCATGCCCGAGCCCCTGCCCCAGGCCCTCCGCGACCGCCTCTTCCCGGACGCCGTGTGGCCGCGCTACGACGGCGGCTCGATCCTCAACCTCGCACCCACCCTGGGGCAGTGGCTCGGAGTCGAGGGCGGCTGGGCGGCCGCACCCCTCGACCGGGCACTCCAGCCGGGCGGCCGCCCGGGCACGGAACGCGTCGTGGTGCTGGTGCTGGACGGTCTCGGCTACCGCCGGCTGGCGCGCCACCGTGGCGCCGGGGGCGGGGATGCGCTCGAGCGGCTGCTGGCGCGTTTCGACGGGCGCGTGGAGCGCCTGACCTCCGTCTCCCCGGCCACCACCAGCGTGGCGACGACCTGCCTGCTCGGCAACGGGTCCGCGCCGGGTCGCAGCGGCATGCTGGGCTTCCGGCAGCGGTTGCCCGGCCCCGGCGTGGTCGCCAACATGCTGCTCTGGCGCCCAGACGGCGACCGTGAGGCACGGGTGGGCGACCTCGAGCGCTGGGGGGTGGTGCCGGAGGACTTCCTGAGCGAGCCCGGCCTCTTCCAGGTGCTGGCCCGCGGCGGCGTCGGGGGGGCGGCCTTCCTCCCGGCGCGCATCCGCTCCAGCCCGCTGTCGCGGATGCAATTGCGCGGCGTGGAGGTGCGCGGCACGCTCCACCCCGCCGACCTGTTCGCGCAGCTCGGCGAGTGGCTTGCCGCCACGGCCGGGCGCCGCGGCGTCGCGTACGGATACCTCACGGAATTCGACAGCCTGAGCCACCGCGACGGGCCACAGGCGCCGACGTGGGACGCGCTGGCGCTCAGCATCGTCGCGGACCTGGAGCGGGCGGTGGCGGGATGGCCGGCAGCGGCGCGGCGCGGCGCCCGCCTGTGGATCACGGCGGACCACGGCCTGGTGCAGACGCCGCCGGAGAACCGCACGCTCGCCCCGGCGCTCGCCCCGTTGCGCACCCTGATGTGCGCCCCGAGCGGGGGGGAGGCGCGCCACACCTACCTCTACGCGCGCCCGGGCGCGGCCGGGGAGCTGCGGGCGGCCGCGGGTGAGGCGCTCGGGGAGGGCTTCGTCGTGCTCGATGGCCAGGAGGCGCTCCGCGCGGGCCTGTACGGCTCCCCCTCGGCACTGCATCCCGAGGCGTCCCAGCGCGTGGGGGACGCGGTCATCCTGGCGCGTGGCCCCCACAGCCTGTGGCTCGATGACCCCGATACCGTGTTGCATGGCATGCACGGCTCGCTCGAGCCCGAGGAGATGGAGGTGCCGTGGATGACGTTGCGGCTCGACGCTTGAGAAGGCGTCCGGGAGGCGGGCGCGCCTCAGCGTGCCAGCAGGCTGCGCCCCGTCATCACCTCCGGCTGCGGCACGCCGAGCAGCTCCAGCAACGTGGGAGCCACGTCACCGAGGACGCCCCCGCTCCGAAGGCTGGCGTGGCGCCAGCGCGGGTCCTCGGTCACCAGGATGCACGGCACGGGATTGGTGGTATGGGCGGTGTGCGGCCGCCCGTCGGGCTCCATCATGACCTCCGCGTTGCCGTGGTCGGCGATCAACAGCGCCGCGCCGCCCTTCTCCAGGACCGCATCCACGAGGCGCTTCACGCCGGCGTCCACCGTCTCGCAGGCGGTGATGGCCGCGCGCAGGACGCCGGTGTGCCCTACCATGTCGGGATTGGCGTAGTTGAGCAGCACGAATGCGTCGTCGTGGTCTCGTAGACGCGCCAGCGTGGCCTCGGTGAGCTCGGGGGCGCTCATCTCCGGCTGGAGGTCGTAGGTCGCCACCTTGGGCGACGGCACCATCTCGCGCGTCTCCCCGGGGTACGGCTCCTCGCGCTTGGCGTTGAAGAAATAGGTGACGTGGGCGTATTTCTCGGTCTCGGCGGTGTGGTACTGCGGCAGCCCCGCCTGGCTCAGGACCTCGGCCAGGCACTGCGGCAGCGGCGGCAGAGCGAAGGCGAACGGCACCTCGAGCTCGCGGTCGTACTGCATCAGGGAGGCGTAGTGCACACGCGGGTGACGGCAGCGGTCGAATTCATGCCAATCTGCGTCGCCCAGCAGCGCATAGGTGAGCTGGCGGGCGCGGTCGGCACGGAAATTGAAGAACACCACGGCGTCGCCGTTGCGCACCTCGCCGACCGGGGCGCCGTCGCCATCGACCATCACCGTGGGCACGACGAACTCGTCCGTCTCCCCGCGCGCGTAGGCCCGCTCGACGGCCTCCTCCGGGTGGAGCGCGGTGTGCTCGGCCCGCCCGCAGACGATCGCATCGAAGGCGCGCCGGGTGCGTTCCCAGCGCTTGTCCCGGTCCATGGCGTAGTACCGACCGCTGACGCTGGCGATGTGGATGTCGTGCCCCAGCGCGTCGATGTGTTGCTGCAGCTCGCGCACGAAGCCGCGGCCGCTGTCCGGAGGGGTGTCGCGACCGTCGGTGAACACGTGCACGTACACGGGTGCCGTGCCCAGGCGCGCCGCGAGGTCCAGCAGGGCGAAGAGGTGACGCAGGTCGCTGTGGACGCCCCCGTTGCTGACCAGCCCCATCAGGTGCAGGGCGTGGCCGTCGGCCGCACGGAAGGCCTCCGTGAGCACCTCGTTGTCGAAGAAGCGGCCGTCGTCGATGCGGTCCTGGATGTAGCTCAGGCTCTGCTTCACGACCCTGCCGGCGCCGATGTTGAGGTGGCCGACCTCGCTGTTGCCCATCTGGCCCTCGGGCAGCCCCACGGCCCGGCCCGAGGCGCTGAGCTGCGTGTTCGGATAGTCGTTCCGGTAGCGATCGACGTTGGGCGTGCGCGCCTGGGACACGGCGTTGCCCGGTCCGTCCGGGGCAAGGCCGAAGCCGTCGAGGATGAAGAGTGCTACGGGTCGCGTCATGGCTCACCTTCTTCGTGGTTGCGGTCCGTGCACCGCCTCGGGGACCGAGGACCCCGGGCGGGGCGCTGCGCCCCGCAGAGCGCGATTGCGATGCTCCGGGGCGCCGGGTGCGTGCGCACGTAGTCTACCGCCGGGGTCCGCGGTCGGGCGGCCGGGGCACGACCTCCGGCTCAGGGGTGCAGGCCCAGCACACGACGGACCCTGGGGTCGAGCCGCGCCAGCTGCGCCTCGCCCACGTCGGAGGGGTCCATCCGCGACGCCAGGGCGGCGCGGCAGCGGGCGGCGCGCTCCAGCTGGGGGCGTAGTTCGGGGTCCGCGATGACCTGGGGGAGCAGCTCGAGCAGGGCGGCGTCGAGCGCGGCCGCCGCCAGGTCCTCGGCCACCGCTCGTTCCTCCTCGCCCAGTTCGGGTGTCGCCTGGCCCGGGTCGATCGCCAGGCGGCGTGCCGCGGCCTTCACGCGCCCCTCGTGGCGGTAGCGCCGGCAGGCCGGGCACGGGCCCGGGTCCGGATGCAGGGCGCCGCACGTCGGGCACGGCGTCCACCCCTCCGCGGAGCGGCTGGCGCGGTACCCGAGCCACGAGCGCCCGGCCCGCATCGCGGCACCCGCCACCGGCTCGGGAAGGTCCATCGCCCCCAGGCTGCGCGCCAGCTCGGCGAGGCGCTGCGGATCGGGGGTGCGTGGCCGCGCCGCGCCGGGCGCGTCACGCGACGTGCCCGCGCCGTCGGCGACCCCCTCCGACGCCTCCGGCCGCCCGACGCGGAAGCGGATGTCGCGCACCTCGCGGCGGCCCAGCGTGTGCTCGTAACGCTCCAGGAAGCGCGTGCGCTGAAGGCTCAGGTGCATGGCCGTCTCGCTGTCGGAGACCTCCACGTAGAGCACGCCGTCGCGCAGGGCGCGCGCCGTGGTGAAGCGGGCGACGTCTCGCCCCACGACGCGCGGCCACCACACGACGGCCTCCGCGCGACGCACGGCGCGCTTCATGCCGGTGCGCCGGAAGACCTCCCCGAGCAGCTCCGAGACGTGGCGCTCAGCCACGGGCCACCTCCCCCTCCCGCACGTGGAACAGCGAGTCGTAGCGTGACGGCGGCTCCGTGCCGCTCACGACCGCCTGCGGCGTCGAGGCCGTGAGCTCGAGGAGGAAGGCACGCCGCCCCTCGTCGAGCTCGGCGGTGAAGTCGTCGACAAGGAGGATCGGTGCCTCCCCGTGCTTCTCCGACAACAGGCGGTACTCCGCCACCCGCAGCGCGAGGCCCGTGGTGCGCGCCTCGCCGCGCGAACCGAAGGCCTGTACCGCGTGCCCGTCGAGCGTCAGGGCCAGGTCGTCGCGATGCGGCCCGACCACGGTGACGCCGCGAGCGCGCTCCTCCTCGCGGCTGCGCGCCAGCGCCTGCGCCAGGTCGCAGGCCGGATGATTGTGGACCAGGGCGACCCGCAGGACCTTGGCGTCGGCCGCCACCTCGCCGTAGACGGCGGTGGCGGCCTCGCCGATGGCGGCCGTGGCGCGGGTGCGGAGGTCGTCGATCTCGCTCCCGAGGCCCACGAAGCGATCGCTCCACACCGCCAGGGTGGGACCGGGGCTCGGCGTCTTGAGCAGGGCGTTGCGCTGCTCGAGCACCCGCTGGTACTCCCGAAGCAGCAGGGCATACCGCGTCGACACCTTGCACAGCAGGGCGTCGAGGTACGCACGCCGGCCCGCGGGTGAGCCGTGCACCAGGTTGGCGTCCTCGGGCGTGAGCAGCACCGCCGTGCTGACCCGTGCCACGTCCGTGGCGCGGACCGCGTTTCCGTCGAGCTTCAACGCCTTGCGGCCGGGCGCGAGCCCGACCTCGATGCGGCTCTCGCCGTCTCGATGCGCGACGTCCACGGCCACGTAACCCTCGCTCTCGCCCAGCCGCAAGGTCTCCGCGATGCTGCCCGAGGGGAGCTCACCGGTGCAGCCGAGATAGGCCGCGGCCATGAGGTTACTCTTGCCCGCCGCGTTGCGCCCGACCACGGCCACCACGCCGGGTTCGAACGATAGGCTTGGCGTGCGCAGGTTGCGCACGTTGAGCTGCGACAGGGCGCGGAGCTGCACGCCGCCAGTCTAACGCCAGGCGGGGAGCCCGCCCGACGGCGATGGGCAACCGCCCCGTGGGGTCCAGGCCCGGATGGCTCGGCTCAGGCCACTGCGGGCATCGGCTCGTCCTCGCGGAAGCGGCCCGACAGCAGCCCCCACGTCAGCGCCAGCAAGCCCACCAGCGCCGCGGCGCCCAGGAAGCTGGCCGACGGCGCGACACGCTCGCCAAGTGCGCCCGCGACGGCGGCGCCCAGCGCCAACCCGGCGGCGTTGGCCGGGAACACCACGCCCAGCACCTTGCCGCGCATGCCGTCGGGTACGACGAGCTGAAGCAGCGTGATGGACGCTACCTCCCCCACGCCGAGGCCCACGCCGAGCACGACGCCACCCGCCAGCCAGCGCACCAGCGTGCCGCTGGCCAGCACCACGAAGCCCAGCGCCAACGTCGCCTGCGACGCCGTCACCAGCCAACGGGTAGGGACGCGGCGTGAGAGCACCGTGACGGCCACGATGCCCAACAGCGTGCCGGCCGAGATGAGGCTCTCGAACAGGCCGTAGCCCCGCGCGCCGGCGCCCTGGCGCTCCATCAGCAGGGGCATCAGAACGTTGAGCAGGTTGAGGGCGGCGTTGAGCACCAAGGTGCCCACCAACAGGAGGTTCAGCGCCGGTCGACGGCGCAGGAAGCCGAGCCCGGCGAGCAGGTCGACGCCCAGGCTCCGGCCCGCGCTGGGCGCGGGCGGGGGGAAGCGCACCATCAGCACGCAGACCGTGAGCGCCAGGAAGCAGGGGGTGGCGAAGGCCACGGTGAGGGGCGCCCCGACGGTCGCCACCAGCGCCCCGCCGGCGCCCAGGCCGATCAGCGGCAGCCCCATGGTGGCGGCCTGCATCAGGCTGTTCGCCTGCGCCAGCCGGGCCGCCGGCACCAGGTGGGGGAGCGCCACGTTGCCGCCGGCGAACGTGAAGATCGTCAGGCTGCCGTTGAGGAAGGCGGCGAGGTACAGGGCCCACAAGGCGAGTTGCCCCTGCAATGCGAGGGCGGCGACCGCAGCGAACAGCAGCGCCCGCACGGCGGCACCCGCCGCCAGCGGCAGCCGCAGGGGCAGGCGGTCGGCCAGGGCGCCGATGACGGGACCCGCGAAGCGCGGCAGGGAACCCAACACCATCACCGTTGCCAGCGTCCCCGCCTGCGATCCCGCGGCGACGTCGAGCCGCAGCACCAGGAACGGCAACGCGACGTAGACCAGCGCATCCCCGATGGCGCTGATGGCGATGCCGAGCCAGTACGGTACGAAGTCGCGATTGAACAGGCGGGCGGGCGTCTCGGAGGGCATGGCACCAGCATGCTAGGCTGCTACTCGAAATGAAAGTGCAGGATTCAGGTAGAAGTCCGGTGCCCGCGGGCGGCGAGGCGGAACGCGTGGTGCGCGACGCCGAGCAGGCCCGGTTGCTCTCGGACCCGCGCAGCGTGCACTACTTCGGGCCCTTCCTGGCGCGCACGCGCAGCGTGGCGGAGGCGGCCGAGGAGGTGGGCTGCGCCCTGGACACCATGTACTACCGCGTGCGGCGATTCGAGCGTGCGGGGCTGTTGCGCGTGGTGGGGCAGAGGGCGCGCCGCGGGCGCCCGATCAAGCTCTATCGATCGGTTGCCGACAGCTTCGTCGTGCCTCTAGAGGCGACCCCCTTTGCGGAGCTGGAGGAGCGGCTGCGCAAGCAGCATCGCCAGGACGAGGACTTCATCGTCCGCACCATGGCGCGGCTGCTGCGCGAGAACCGCCTGGAGGGGCGACGGATCCTGCGCGGCGACGACGGCACCGTCAACCAGGAATCCGCCGGCGGCGACTGGCAGCGCTTCGACTGGTCGGACCCAGAGGCGCTGGTGACGCCGGACCGTGCCGTGGGGGAGAGCATGACGGCCGAGCTGTTGCTCACCGAGGCCGAGGCCCGGGAGATGCTGGTGGCGCTCTACCGGCTGGTGCTCTCCAAGCCCTCGGTCAGTGGGGAGGCGCCGCCGGCCACCGCGGGCGAGCGGCGTCGTCCGTTCTACCTGAGCTTGACCATCCTACCGGGCACCCCCGGGGCCAGCGGCTGAGACCGCGTATGCGGCGGCGCCTCCGGGGCACGCGACCCGCCCGGGCGGCACACGGCCACCCGGCGCCGGGCGGCGTGCCCCATCGTGGCCGGGCCGGCAACGGGCCTCCGTGGGGACCGGTGCTACACTGTGCGGGCATGGAAACGTTCGATCCGGACCGCATCCGACGGGATTTCCCCATCCTGCAGCGGACTGTTCATGGGCACCCGCTCACCTACCTCGACAGCGCCGCCTCCTCCCAGAAGCCGCGACAGGTGGTTGAGGCGATGGAGGCGTACTACTACCGGCACCACGCCAACGTGCACCGCGCCGCCCACACGCTCGCGGCCGAGGCCACTGACCTCTTCGAGGACGCGCGCGCGACCGTTGCCCGCTTCCTCGGTGCGCCGGACGCACGCTCGCTGGTGTTCACGCGCAACGCCACCGAGGCCCTCAACCTCGTCGCCAGCAGCTGGGGCGGAGCCAACCTGCGCGAGGGGGACGAGGTGGTGGTGACCGTCGCCGAGCACCACGCCAACCTCGTGCCCTGGCACTTCCTGCGGCGCAGCCGCGGCATCGTCATCCGCGGCGTGGGGCTCGACGAGGAGTCGCGCGTCGACCTCGAGGCGTTGGAGGCCGCACTGTCGCCGCGCACCAAGGCGGTGGCCACCTTCCACATGAGCAACGTGCTCGGGCTGGTGAACCCGCTGCGCCGCATCGCGGACATGGCGCACGACGTGGGGGCGGTGCTGGTGGTGGACGGTGCCCAGGGCGCGCCCCACCTGCCCGTGGACGTCATGGCGCTGGGCGCGGACTTCTACGCGCTATCGGGTCACAAGATGCTGGGCCCCACCGGCGCCGGGGCGTTGTGGGCGCGCCCGGAGCTCCTCGACGCCATGCCCCCCTTCCTGGGCGGCGGCGAGATGATCCGCCGCGTGAGCCTCGAGGACAGCACCTACGCGGACATCCCGCACCGCTTCGAGGCGGGGACGCCCAACATCGCGGAGGCGATCGGCATGGCCGAGGCCGTGCGCTACCTCGAGGCCCTCGGCATGGAGGCGGTGGCCGAGCACGACCGCGCCCTGGCGCGCTACGCGCTGCGGCGCCTGCGCGACGTGCCGGGGGTGACCCTCTACGGGCCCGAGGGCACCGATCGCGGGGGTATCGTGCCGTTCAACCTCGACGGGGTACACCCTCACGACCTCGCCACGGCGCTGGACGCCGAGGGGGTGGCGGTGCGCTCGGGCCATCACTGCGCGCAACCGCTGATGCGGGCCCTCGGCTGCAACGCCACGGCTCGAGCCAGCTTCTACGTCTACACCACGGAGGCGGAGGTCGACCGGCTGGTCGACGCCGTCGCGCGCGCGCGCGATTTCTTCGCCCACGTGGTCTGAGCGGGAGGTCCCCATGGGCCTGATGGAACGCCTCTACCAGGACCTGGTCCTAGAGCACTCCCGGCGGCCCCGGAACCGGGGCCGCCTCGAGCACGCCACATCGACGCAGGAGGGCGTGAACCCGTCGTGCGGAGACGAACTGACGCTCTACCTCGAGGTGTCCGACGGCGTCATCCGGGCGGCACGCTTCGAGGGTGTGGGGTGCGCCATCAGCCAGGCATCCGCCTCGCTGATGACCGAGGCGCTGGCGGGCGCGACGCTGGCGCGCGCCGCCGAGCTGTCGGGGATGTTCAAGGCCATGATCCGGGGCGGGGCGCCGGACCCGGAGCTGGGAGACCTCACGTTGCTGCAGGGCGTCTCCGAGCTCCACGCCCGGGTCAAGTGCGCCACCCTGCCCTGGACCACGCTGGACGCCGCGCTCGAGCACGAGTCCGCGCACGGCTGACGCCGGTGTGGCCGGGGGCGCCGCGGGCCGCTACGAGGTGACGTCGTCGACGGCGCCGCCCTGCCGCGCCGCGTCGACCGACGCCCCCGATCCGCGAGCGGCTTCTTGGTCGCGGCGGGTCCCGTTCGGGTCGTCGCCGTCGGCCCGGGCTTCGGGCGGGTCCTGTTCGACCGGTGGTCCGTCGACCGCCGGGGGCCCGTTCCCCAGGACGCGCCCATCGCCCGTGGGGGGGCGCTCGAGCACCTCGTCCTCCTCCAGCAGTACGCCGGGCCGCGGCAGGTGGTCGAGCGAGCGGCCGTAGGCCTCCAACATGCCGCGGAACTGCTCCCGGAACATGGTGTGCTCGCGGCGCAGCCGGTCGAGCTCCCCGCGGGCGTGGCGCACGCGGTCGTCGAGCTGCCCCAGGCGCTCGGCGCGCAGGCGCTCCGCCTCCCGCACGATCAGCTCGGCCTCGCGCCGGGCGTTCCCCTTGATCTCGTTGCCGATGCGCTCGGCGGCGATGATGGCGCGCTGCAGCTCGGCCTCGGCGGTCTGCAACTCGGCGATCTGGCTCTGCTTGTGCTCGAGCTCCTCGCGGGTGCTCTGCAGCTCCCGCAGCATCTCCTCGCGCTCACGCGCGACGCGGTCGAGGAAGTCGCGGACCTGGCGGCGTTGGTACCCTCCAGCGCTGCGCTGGAACTCCATGTGCTGGATGTCGAGCGGACTGAGTCTCATCGCCTCACCTCACCCGGGGCTCCGGGAACAGGG
Organism: uncultured Trueperaceae bacterium; assembly: GCA_963739805.1. Lineage (GTDB taxonomy): Bacteria > Deinococcota > Deinococci > Deinococcales > Trueperaceae > CAVUBJ01. The sequence continues at coordinate 312,134 of CAVUBJ010000009.1, read as the reverse complement.
CGCTGCCCACGCGCACCAGCGTGGCCCCCTCTTCGATCGCGACCTCGAAGTCACCACTCATCCCCATCGATCGCTCGGGCAGTCCAAGCCTATCACCCAGCTCGCGGAGCGCACGGAACACGGGGCGGCTGGCCTCCGGGTCCGGCGCGTAGGGGGCCATGGTCATCAGGCCGCGCACCGCCAGGTGCGGTAGCGAGGAGGCGTGGCGTACCAGCTCCGGTGCCTGCGCCGGCGCCACGCCGTACTTGCTCTGCTCGCCCGACACGTTGACCTGCACCAGCACCGGGATGCGCAGCCCGCGACGGGCCCCTTCGGCCTCCAGGGCTCGCGCCAGCCGGTCGGAGTCCAGCGAGTGGATGAGGACCGCCTCGACGGCGCGCGAGACCTTGTTGCGCTGCAGGTGGCCGATGAGGTGCCAGCGCACCCGGTCGTCCAGCTCCCGCTGCTTGCGCTCGAACTCCTGCACGCGGTTCTCACCGAGCTCGCGATGGCCGTGGGCCAGCACGTGCCGGCGGATCGCCTCGACGCTCTGCCCCTTGGTGACCGCCACCAGGGTGACGTCGGCGGGATCGCGCCCGCAACGCCCACAGGCCGCCTCGATACGTTGCATCACCTGGGGCAGCATGGCGTTCAGAGCTGCGGCAGCAGGGCGCCGACCAGGGCGCGAAAGGTCGCACCGGTGTTGGCCGCGACGCGCAACACCTCGTCGCCGGTGGCGTGCTCGTCGCGGTCCGGCAACGCCATGTCCGTCACGGTGGAGATGCCGAGCACGCGCATGCCGAGGTGGCGCGCCTGGATCACCTCGAGCACGGTCGACATGCCGATGGCGTCCGCACCCCAGCCGCGGAACGCGCGCAGCTCCGCGCGCGTGGCGTAGCTCGGGCCCATGATGGCCAGGTAGACGCCTTCGCGCAGGACGATCCCCTCGCGGACGGCCGCACGCCGCGCCAGCTCCACGAGGGTCGGATCGTAGCAGTCGAACATCACCGGGAAGCGCGGCCCGGCGTCAGCGTCGTTCGGCCCGACCAGCGGGTTCTGGCCGGTGGCGTTGATGAGGTCGAGCTGCAGCATCAGATCCCCGGCGCGGAAGTGCGGCGCCAGGCCGCCGCAGGCGTTGCTCACCAGCAGCGTGCGCGCGCCCAGCGCGTGCATCAGCCGCACCGGGAAGGCCACCTCGCGCGCGGCGAAGCCCTCGTAGCTGTGCACCCGACCCTGCATCGCCACCACCCGGCGGCCGCCCAGGTGGCCCAGCACCAGACGCCCCGCGTGCCCCGGAGCGCCGCTCACGGGCATGCCGGGGAGCGCGCCGTAGGGGAGCACGGCCCCGGGCTCGATGGCGTCGGCCAGGGGCCCGAGTCCCGAGCCGAGCACCAGGGCGACCTCCGGCTCGAGGGGGGTAGCGGCCCGCACCGCGGCCAGGGACTCGGCCAGCGCGGCGGGAGCGGGGTTCGGCATTGCAGCTTCCATAGCCGCGATTCTACCGTCGGCACCCCCCGGGGGGCCGGCGCGGGCTCGGCCGAGGACCTCGCCGGACGCGCGGAGACCGCGCCCAGGCGCTCTAAGCCCTCTCACAGGACCTACGGTAGACTGCACGCATGCCGATCTCCCGCCTCCTGGTCGTCGCCGTGCTGCTGTCGTTCGGTGCGCTCGCGTTCGCCCAGAACCAGCCGACCGTTCAGGGCCGCCTCGCCGACGTGCGCGTCGAGGGCACCACCACCTACGCCGACATCGTCAAGACCATCATCACCGCGCGTTCCGGTACGCCCGTGGACAGCATCGACCTCGAGGCGGAGCGCAACCGCGTGTACAGTCTCGGCACCTTCCAGGAGGTCAGCGTTGCCCTGGAGGACGGCGGCGCGGGGCCGGTGCTGGTCATCCGGGTGAAGGAGAACCCACTCGTCGGCGCCATCGCCTTCCAGGGCAACGCCAGCGTCGATGCGGCCACGCTGGAGCAGGCGCTGAAGAGCGCCAACCTGGTCGAGAGCGGGCGCGTGTACAACACCAGCCGCGCCGAACAGGGCAAGGGCACGATCCAGCAGGCGTACCGCCAACAGGGCTTCCCCTTCGACGTCGACGTCAACCTCGAGGTGCAACCCGCGCCCGACCTCGCGACGCAGGACAGCGCCGTACCCGTGCGGCTCACCTACAGCATCGACGAGAACGCGGCGGTCGACTCGGTCGTGTTCGATGGCAACACGGTCTTCGACGCCTCCGAGCTCGAGCCCACCTTCCAGCGGCTGGTCCGCAACGGCACCTTCGCGCTCGCCACCTACCGCACGGCCGTCCAGCAGATCGGCACGCGCTACGCCGACGCCGGATACCGGGGCAGCGGCGTCGACGCTGCGCAGACCCAGCTCTCGGACGGCACCCTGACCGTGCGCCTGCAGGAGCTCACCATCGCCTCGATCGATACCACCGCCCTCGGCGTCGACCCGTCCGCGTTGAGCCTGCAACCGGGCGACCTGTTCAACTACGACGCGCTGCTCCAGGACGTCAAGCGCCTCGCCAAGGGGCGTAGCAGCGACATCCAGCTCCAGACCTTCCGTTCGCCCACGGGCGGGATCCGCGTGGTGTTCGCGCTCGGCGCGCCCGAGACCGCGGGGCCGATCGATAGCATCGACATCCAGGGCAACACAGTCTTCGACGACGCGACCCTCACGCAGGGCTTCAGCCTCCACACTTCGGACACGTTCACGTCGGCGCTCGCGCGCGAGGACTTCGCCGCCATCGCCAAGGCCTACAACGACGCGGGCTATCTGATCGCCACCACGTCCGACTTCAGCTTCGATGCCGGGACCTACATCCAGCGGGTCTCCGAGCTCCACATCAAGGGGTACCGGATCGAATACCAGGGGGCCACGGACGGCACCAAGCCCTTCGTGGTCACGCGTTACCTGCCTGCGGTGGGCAGCGTCGTGAACATCCAGGACATCGACGACGGACTGCTCAAGGTCTACCGCACCGGCGCCATCACCCCGGTGGGCCGCACGCTGGAGAAGACCGATACCGCCGACGAGATGACGGTGGTGATCACGGTCAAGCACGCCAGCACCGGCCTGTTCCAGCCGTCGCTGGAGTACGCCACCGACACGGGCGTGTCCGCCTCCGTGTCGTACGACGAGAAGAACTTCCTGGGGCGCGCGCACAACGTCAGCGCCTCGCTGGACGGGCGCAGCACCGACCTGGGCGTGATGTTCGGCGGCAGCCTGCGCTACAGCATCCCGTGGCTCTACATCCCGGACTACGACTTCCAGCAGGTGCCCACGTCCATCTCCGCCTCCATCTACAGCAATGTGCAGAACAACCAGCCGCTGAGCACGCCGGGGGGCAGCACCACCGTCACCTACCCGGGACTGCCCGCCACGGACGCCAACCGCGTGCGCGTAGGCGAGTACACGGTCCGCAATACCGGCCTCAGCGTGAGCGTGTCCCGGCCGATCCTGCCCGACACGTCGCTTTCGATCGGCGCCAGCGGGAGCTACGCGGAGTACAAGCTCGAGCCCCCCTCGCGCTCCTGCGAGTTCGATCAGGGGAAGCTCACCAACGCCTCGAGCTGCTCGCTGCGCTACAACGATGCGCTGCAGTACCTCCCCACCAGCGGTCTGTCGAGCTTCGTGAACGCCCGCGTGACCTTCGACGACCGCGACAACCCGGACTTCCCGGCCGCCGGCGTCTACAGCTACGGCTCGCTGGGCGTGGGCTTCGGCAACGACTACCGGCCGAGCCCCAACGCGGATCGCGCCACCTACGTGTACGAGCAGATCACGGGCGGGATCCGCACCTACGCCCGCCTCTCGGAGCTCGACCCGCAGGAGATCAGCGATCCCAACCACGTGTTCGGCGTCCGCCTCGACGTGGGCCAGCAGTTCGGCGGGGACTACCCGAGTTCCAAGCAGTTCCAGGTGGGCCAGACCAGCCTCACGCAGACGCTCATCCGGGGCTACACGGTGAGCGACTTCAACCTCTCGCGTACCTACGTGACCAGCTCGCTGGAGTACCGCTACGACTTCGGGCTCAGCACGGCCGCCACCCAGACGGTCATCGGTGTGGCCTTCGTGGACGTGGGCTGGGCGTCGAGTGTGCCGGGCTTCCAGGACTACCAGACGCCGGTGTTCGCCGGCGCGGGCGTGGGCGTCCAGATCAACCTCGGCTTCGGGAGCGTGGTGCTGCCGGCGATCCGCATGGATTACGCCTTCAGCCAGCGACACCCCACGGGCGTCTTCGCCTTCCGCGTCGGCCCCGTGTTCTGAGCCGAGCCCGCGCGGGGCGGCCGCCGGCTACTCCCCGGCCACCTCGCGCAGCTTCGTCAGATCCTGCAAGGTGATCTTGCCGTACCCGGCGTCGATGGCGCCGAGGCGCACGAGCTCGCCGACCACCTTGGTGACGGTCTCGCGCACCGAGCCGACGGCAGCGGCCAGGTCGTCGTGCGTGATGTGCACCACGTCCCGCCCGGAATCGTCGCTGGACGCAAGGTCGCTGTCACCGAGCTCGAGCAGCTCGGCGGCGATGCGCGCCCGCAGGCGCTTGCCGGCCAGCCGGTTGAGGGCGCGGTACAAGCCCTCGAGCGACCGCACCAGGTGCCCGAGCAGCTCGTGCTGCTCGTCCGGGCCCAGCTGGGCCGGGTCCAGCACGTCCACGGCGGTGGCCGTCACGGCCTCCGCGAAGTAGCGGCGCGGCTCCCCCGTGAGGGTCTCCTCGCCGAAGTAGCCACCGGGCTTGACGTAGCGCAGCGTGAGGCCGTTGCCCTCGTCATCCATCGAGTGCACCCGCACCAGACCGGTGCGCACGCGGAACAGGTGGTTGGGGGCTCCGGGGAAGAGGACGATCTCGCCGGGTTGGTACGTCCGCAGGTCGAGGACGACCGTGTCGTCGATGGTTGGGCTCATGGGTTCCGGCTCCCTTCCCGGATCCTCGAGGGATCGCGCCGAAGTTTGTGAAATCCCCCCACAAAGTCCAGCATACTCCCGCGTGCCGGATGCCAAAAACACCTGGATTACGAAGCGGGCGCTCATCCCCGGATGCGCATGATGCGGCCGAGATGGGTGCGGGCGGCGCCGGCCAGGGGACGTGGCGATGGTGCTGCGCCTGCCGGGTCCCGGGGGCGGTGACCACGCCGGGGGCGCCGGCCCCGGCGTCACACGTTGAACAGGAAGTGCACGACGTCGCCGTCCTGCACCACGTACTCCTTGCCCTCGGTGCGCAGCCACCCCCGGGCGCGGGCCGCGGCCAGGCTGCCCGCCTCGACCAGGCGGTGGAAGTCGATCACCTCGGCGCGGATGAAGCCGCGCTCGAAATCCGAGTGGATCACGCCGGCGGCCTCGGGCGCCCGCGCGCCCTGGCGCACCGTCCAGGCGCGCACCTCCTTCTCCCCGGCGGTGAGGAAGGTGATCAGGCCCAGCGTATGGTAGCCGACGTGGATAAGGCGTTCCAGGCCGGGTTCCTCGAGCCCCATGTCCGCCAGGAAGGCGCGCGCCTCCGCCTCGTCGAGCTCGGTCAGCTCCTCCTCGATGCGCGCCGAGATGGTGACCACGTCGGCTCCCTCGCCCGCGGCGCGCTCCCGCACCCGTGCGACGAGGGCGTTTCCGTCGGGCAGATCCGCCTCCGCCACGTTGCAGACGTAGATGACGGGCTTTGCGGTCAGCAGCCCCACATCCGGTGGCAGCTCCACCCCGGACGCGCGCGCGGGCGTGCCCTCGGAGAGCGCGGCCAGCACGCGTTCGAGCGGAGCGACCAGGGCCGCGTCATCGGCGTTGCCCTTGGCGCTGCGGCGCAGCTTCTCGAGTCGCCGCTCCAGCGTGGCGATGTCTGCCAGGGCCAGCTCGGTGTCGACGGTCTCGATGTCGGCGACGGGGTCCACCGCCCCCGAGACGTGCACCACGTTGGGGTCCTCGAAGCAGCGCACCACGTGAGCGACCGCGGCGACCTCGCGGATGTTGGCCAGGAACTGGTTGCCCAGCCCCTCGCCCCGGCTGGCGCCCTTGACCAGGCCGGCGATGTCGACGAACTCCACATGCGTCGGCACGATCGGGGGCACGCGTTCGCCCTTGACGTAGAGCCGCTGCAGGGCCTCCAGTCGCGGGTCGGGTAGGGCCACGACGCCGACGTTCTTGTCGATGGTCGCGAAGGGGTAGTTGGCGGCCTCCACGCCCGCGCGCGTGATGGCATTGAACAGGGTGCTCTTGCCGACGTTGGGTAGACCGACGATTCCGATGCCCAGCATGCTTGCTCCCGAGGTCCCGCGGGCCGGTGGGCGGCCCGCTGCGGCGGCACTATACCCTGAGGGCGCGGACCTCTCCGCCTCGGGCGCACCCTGGCCCGGGCGTGCCCGGACGCCGGTGCGCCGTGCTGGACGCTTCGAAGGCCATGATAGGATCGCTCGCATGAGCGAACCCCTCCCGATCGCCGTGCTCGGCGCCGGCACCGTCGGAGCCGCCACGGTCGCCCTGTGCGACGCCCGCCCCGAGCTCCGCGTGCGTGCCGTGCTGGTGCGCGATGCCAAGCGTCCACGCCCCTTCCGCGACTGGTCGCGCCGCGTCACGACGGACGCACGCGAGGCGCTGGCGGGCGCGCGTGTGGTGGTCGAGGCGATGGGGGGCACCGGGGAGGCCGCCGACCTGATGCTGCGGGCGCTGGCGTCCGGCGCGCGCGTCGTGACCGCTAACAAGGCCGCCCTGGCGGAGCGCTGGGGCGCCTTCGCCCCCTACCTGGCCCGGGGGAGGCTCTACCCCGAGGCCGCCGTGATGGCCGGGACCCCGGTGCTCGGTCCCCTGACGGGCGCGCTGCGCGGGAGCCGGCCGCTGGTGCTGCACGCCATCCTCAACGGGACCTGCAACGTGGTGCTGGCGCGTATGGAGCAGGGGGCCCCCTTCCAGCAGGCCCTGGCCGAGGCGCAGCGCGACGGCTACGCCGAGGCCGATCCGTCGCTCGACGTCGACGGCATCGACGCCGCTCACAAGCTGGCGCTGCTGGCGCGTCTGGCCGTCGACCCCGAGCTCGACTGGGCGGAGGTGCGCGGGGCCACCCGCGGGATCCGCGGCGTCACGCCCGCACACCTCGCGGCCGCCGCCGAGGCGGGCGCACGGGTCCGGCTGGTGGGCACGCTGGAGGCCGATACGGGCTCCTGGCGGGCGCGTGTCCGGCCCGTGCGGCTTCCGCTCGGGCACCCGCTGCTGTCTGCCCGCCACGTCCAGAACGCGCTGTGGCTCCGCTCCGCGCCGCTGGGAGAGGTGCTCATCGTCGGCCCCGGTGCCGGTGGCGGCGCCACCGCCTCCGCGGTGCTGGCCGACGTGCTCCAGGCGGCCGCCGGCCGGCCGGGCCCGGCGCCGCTGGCCACCGCCGTGCCGCTCCCGGACGACGGCGCCAAGGAGGACGAGCTGGGAGGGCTCGAGCCGCTGCTGGGCTCGGAGGCGGCGTGAGCGACGGCGCCTCCGGCGGCGTACGCTACCGCAGCACCCGGGCGAGCCGGGATGCGCCCGGCGTTACCTTCGAGGAAGCGCTGCTGCGCGGACTCGCCCCGGACGGCGGGCTGTACCTGCCCGATCCGGTGCCGCCGCTGCCCCACGACTGGGCGGGCGCCTCGTCGCTGGCCGCGCTCGCCGCGGGTGTGCTGGCGCCCCTGGTGGGAGCGACCGCCGAGGAGCTCGCACCGGGGATGGCGCAGGCGCTGGCGTTCCCGCTGCCGTTGCGCCGGCTGCCCCGCGAGCGCTACGTGCTGGAGCTGTTCCACGGCCCCACGCTGGCCTTCAAGGACGTCGGTGCCCGCGGCATGGCGCGCCTCGTAGAGCGGGCACGCGCCCGCCGCGGCGGGCGGCTCACCATCCTGGTAGCGACCTCGGGCGACACGGGCAGCGCCGTGGCGGACGCCTTCGCCGGGCTCGAGGGGATCCGCGTGGCCCTGCTCTACCCCGAGGGGCGGGTGAGCGCGCTGCAGGAACGGCAGATCGTCAAGCGTCGCCCCGGCGTGCGCGCCTTCGCCGTCGACGGCACCTTCGACGACTGCCAGCGGCTGGTCAAGGGCGCCTTCGCGGACCCCGCGCTGGCCGGGCTCGGCCTGTCGAGCGCCAACTCGATCAACATCGGCCGGCTGCTGCCCCAGACGCTGTATTACCTTTGGGGGAGCATCCAGCTGGCGCGGCTGCGGGGTTCCGACGAGCCGCCACTAGCGGTGATCCCGAGCGGCAATCTCGGCAACCTGACCGGCGGCGTACTGGCCGCCCGCATGGGTTGGCCCGTGCGCCACTTCTTGGCGGCCCACAATGCCAACCGCTACTTCCCCGACTTCCTCGCCGGCCGGGCGCAACTCTACGACTTTCCGGCGACGGTGGCGACGGTCTCCAACGCCATGGACGTGGGCGCGCCGTCGAACTTCGAGCGCCTCTATCGCCTGCTGGGGCCATCGCTGGCCGACACGGTCTCGGCCGTCACCGTGGACGATACGGCCACCATCGAGCGGATGCGCCTCAGCGCGGAACAGGACGACTACCTGCCGTGCCCGCACACCGCGGTCGGTCTGGAGGCCGTCGAGCGCTACCGCGCCGCGCGCGGGGATCACGCGCCGGCGCTGGTGTTGGCCACGGCCCACCCGGCGAAGTTCCCGGACGCCGTGCGCCGCGCCACCGGCGCCGAGCCGCCGGTGGCGCCGGCGCTCGAGGCGCTCACGGGCGCTCCTCGGCGGGTGCGGGCGATCGCGGCCACCCCGGCGGCCCTGCGTGGTGCGCTGAGCTCGGAGCTCTGGGACTGACGCCGCCTCAGCGCCGGCGCGCGTACGGCCCGTCGGCACCCTCCCCGAGGTGCGACACGCGCATCTCCCCGATGAGCTTGTGCAGGTGCGCGAGCAGCGTGGCCTCGACGAAGGGCACGGTCGCCGCCGGCACCGCGGGGTAGACCGCCGCGCGCAGGGCGGCCAACGTCGCCGTGCCCCGCTCGAGGCGCTGCATCACGGCGCGCTCTCGGGCCTCGCGGTGGGCGGCTGCTGCGGCGAGGGCCTCGGCGGCGTCCGTGCGCACCGGCCCATGCCCCGGGCCCAGCAGCCGGGGGGCGAGTCGACGCAACCGCCGGAGGCTGGCGAGGTAATCGGTCACGTCGCCCTCCGGCACTCCGATCCAGGTGGATCCCTCGCCGGCGACCAGGTCGCCGACCAGCGCGGCGCCGTCGTCCTCCAGCAGGAAGCTGAGGTGTCCCGGGCTGTGCCCCGGGGTGTGCAGGGCCCGCACCACCACGTCGCCGATGGCGATGCGGCGATCGTCGTCGAGGGCGGTGGTGGCGTGTGCGACGCGCCCCGCCTCGCGCGCGTGCAGGTAGACGGTGGGCCGTCCCAGGCGATCGCTCAGGTCCTCCAGGCCGGCCACGTGGTCGTGGTGGCCGTGCGTCAGCAGGATGGCCCTCACGAGCCGCACGCCGAGCGCGTCTAACGCCTGAGTCACGGCCTCCGCGCCGTCCGGCGCCGAGGATCCGGGGTCGACCACCGCCGCAACGCCGTTGGAGACGATCAGGTAGGTGTTGACGTGATCGAAGGGCGGCAGCGTGTCGGTACGTAGCGCCAATCGCCACAACCCCGGGCCGACGGGCTGGGCGCGGGGCACCGCCCGCGGCGTCACCGGGCCGCGGGGCGGACGCTGCGGGCGAGCCAGCGCAGCGCCTCGTCGAGTGCGCCCTCGGGCTCGGTTGGCAGGTCCGGGATGACGCCACGGCCCTCCCACGTCGGGCCGCCGATGGGGGCCAGCACGCCGGTGGCGATCCACGCCTGGGAGCCGTCCCGCAGGCAGAATGGCAACACCGCCTCGACGTTCCCTGCCGTGCGCTGCCCCACCACCACCGCACGCCCGCGCTGCTGGAGGGCCCCGGCCAGCCCCTCGGCGGCGCTGTTCACACCTGCGTCGACCAGCACCACGAGGGGACGGTCGGTGACCACCGATCCCAGGGCGGGGTAGGGGATGGGCAGCGCCCAATGGGTGACGGTGCGCCACAGGAAGCCCCGGGTGAAGATGCCGGCCACCTGCATCATGCTCACCAGGCGTCCGCCCGGATTGCCCCGCAGGTCCAGTACGAACGCCCTGGCGCCGGCCGATTGCAGCCGCACGACGGAGCGCCGCGTGGCGTTGGCGACACCGTCGCTGGCGAGGTCGGGGAGGCGCACGTAGCCGACGGCGTCGTCGAGCATGCGGTACTCCACATGGCCGATCGCACCGCTCGCCTGGGCCAGGCCGAACACGCCCAGGCACGGCAGGTCACCGTACTCGCGTCGGATGCGCTCGACCTTCTCCGGCGGCACGAACACCGAGTGATCGTCCCCGATGCGCGCGTACATGGCCTCCAACACGGCGAAGAAGGACGCGTCATCGGGCGCCGCCAGCGCCTCGGGGCGGTAGCGCTCGCGCATCGCCCCCCAGTCGACGGACAGCCCCCCGACGTCCCAGTAGCGTTCGTCGACCAGGCGCCAGGCGGTGTCGAAGCGCTCGGCGTAGTCCCCCCCGGCCCACGCGACGCCCAGCAGCAGCAGGGCGGCGAGGGCCGTGCCCAGGCGCCGCAGCCCGACCCGGCTAGGCGCCGGCGCCGGCGAAGGCCGAGCCATGCCGCTCCAGCGTGTCGGCATCGATGACCACGCTCTGAGCACCGACCCTGGTGGTGTTGAGTGCGCCCGCGACGTTGCCCAGGCGGGCGGCCTCGAGCAGATCGTAGCCCTGCATGATGGCGTGCGCGAAGGCGGCCGTGTAGTAGTCGCCGGCCCCGGTGGAATCGACGACGCCGTCGATGTCGTAGGCCTCGACCAGCTCGGTGAGCTCGGGCGTGATGACGATCGACCCCATCGCTCCGACCTTCACCACCAGGCGCTCGATGCCGTGGCGGTTGAGGCCCGACACGGCATCGGAGATGTTCACCTCGCCCGTGAGGGCGTAGAGCTCCTTCTCGTTCATGAGCAGGTAGTCGACGTCGCGCACGACGGTGATGAGGCGGTCCTGGAGCGCGTTGACGGCACCGCTCCCGAGGTCGATGAAGGTCGTGGCCCCGGCCTCGCGGGCCAGTCCGAGCGCCTGCACCGCGTACTCCCGCTGCCTCCCGCCGATGAGGCTGTAGGCACTCATCACCAGGGCGTCGGTGCCGTCGAGGGTGTCCGCGCCGAGGCCCGCGGAGTCGAGGTGCCGCGACGCGCCGGCGGCGCTGATCATGGTGCGTTGGGCGTCGGGCGTGATGATGAGCGCCACGCTGCTCGTCTGCAGGTGGTCGTCGATCTGCAGCAGGTCCTCGGCCACACCGGCGGCCCGCATATGGCGCAGCGCCAGCTCGGAGAACGGCCCCGTACCGACGCGGGTGGCGATGGACACGACGTTGCCCAGGCGGGCGAGCACGGTGGCGATGGTGCCGCCGGCGCCGCCGGGTTCCATGACGGCCCGGAGAGCGTTCTCTTCGCCTCCGGGCTCGGGGAATTCCTTCACGAAGTACATCTGGTCGACGGTCGCGTCGCCGACCACAATGAATCTCGACATCGTTCCTCTGCTCCTCGCGCCGCTTTCAGGAGTCCGTTTTCGCTTGGGGCAGTATACCCCCTCGGGCGTCGGGCGGGTCGTCCGCGGGGCGGAGCCGTTCCCATAGCCCGCGGAACGCGGCCAGGTCGAGCGCCTCGGCGCGCACGCGGGGATCGAGCGCCATGTCCCGCATCGCCGCCTCGACGGCGGCGGCGGCAAACCCGGCGCGGATGAGGTTGTTGTGCAGGGTCTTGCGTCGGTGGGCGAAGCCGCGGTGGATGAAGGCGAACAGGGCCGGGGCGGGCCGCGCATCCCCGCGCACGATGATGCGCACCACGCTAGAGCTCACCTTGGGCGGTGGAAGGAAGGCGCCCGGGGGCACCTGGCGCACCACCCGCGCCTCTCCGAAGTGCCGCACCAGCAGCGACAGCGCGCCGTAGGCGGACGTGCCCGGCTGGGCGCGCAGGCGGTCGCCCACCTCGCGCTGCACCAGGAACACCAGCCGCGCGAAGCGACCGGACTCCAGCGCCCGGGCGATGACGGGGGTGGCGACGTTGTACGGCAGGTTTGCGACCAGTAGGCTGCCGGGCGGCAGCAAACCGAGGTCGAAGGTCAGGGCGTCGCCCGGCACCAGCTCGACGTTTCCGTAGGGCGCCAGCGTCTGGGCCAGCACGGGCAGCAAACGACGGTCGAGCTCCACGCTCACGACGCGCCCCGCGCGCGCGGCCAGCGCCGCGGTCAACGCCCCAAGGCCCGGGCCCACCTCGAGCACGGTGTCGCCTGGCGACAGGTCGGCCGCCTCCACCGTGGCGCGGAGCACGCCCGCGTCGACCAGGAAGTTCTGTCCGAGGCCTTTGCTGGGGGTGAGACCGAAGCGCCGCAATAGCGCCCGCACCGTGGAGGGCGCCGTCAAGGCGGCGCCGGCGCTCACGTGATGCGGTCGCGGATGAAGTCCTCGAGCTGTCGCGAGGCCTCCTGCATGGTCACGCCCTGCACCACGGCCAGCTCGCTGGAGAGCATGTTCTTGGCGTTCTCGAGCACCTCGCGCTCGGTCGCCGCCAGCCCCTTCTCGATGTCCCGCTGGGCCAGCACGCCGATGATCCGGGCGAGGTCGTAGGCGCTGCCTCCGGCGAGGATGTCCTGCTCGGCCCGGTAGCGCGGCGGCCACTGGGTGGGCAGCGACAGATCGGCCTTGCCGAGCGCGTCGAAGAGCTGCTGGATCTCGTCGATCCCCACGGTGTGGCGCAGCCCTACCTCCTGCCCCTTGCGCAGGGGCACGAGGACCTCCATGTCCCCCCGGACGAAGACGATCTTCAGGTATTCCTGGGTTTCGCCGAGCACCGCCCGGGTGGTCCGTTCCTGAACCACCCCTGCGCCCTGCGATGGGTAGACTACGTTGTCACCGACCTCGAACGTCACAATGCAGCCAGGTTACCACAGCGTCCGGAGTGCCGAATGCGCGGGGACACCGTCCCCGTGGCCCCCGGCGGTCATGGGCGGAGCCCCACCAGGGGTGCCCAGTGGGGGAAGGCGAGGAAGGCCATCAGCCCGAGCGCCAGGAAGGCGGTGAGTCCCGCGGCCGCCAGCGCGTTGGCGTGGGTCTCGCGGTCGCCGCGCCGCAGCAGCAGCAGGCTCGAGCCCGCTCCTAGCAGCAGCGCCACCAGTGTGGCGGGCCAGCCACCCACGACGCGGGCGGGCGTGCCCAGCACGGTCGCGCTGCGCCAGCTCGCCCAGGCCCAGCCGGCCAGCAGCAGCAGGGCGGCGAGCAGGGCGCCGCCGAGGGCGCCGTGCAAGCGCGCCACACCGGGCACCAGCCTCGGGATCAGCAGCGTCCCCAGCCACAGCAACGGGAACAGCGCCACGGTCCCGAGCAGCCCCACGAGCGCACTGGTGAGGAGCTGCCCCCCGGCCTCGGTCCACAGGAACCAGGGGTTCCACCCCATGTGCGCGGCCACCCGATCCTGCCACTCTGGTCGGAACGGGCGGGCGTCGTCGCTGGCGTAGACCGCCCGCCCCCCGCCCACCTCGCTGCCGTACCACGCGAGGGCCGTGACGCCGCCCGCGACCGCGGCGTCCGCCCCCTCGATGGTCACCGGCGACCAGGCGAGATGGACCGGCGCCGCGCCGGTCGCGCTGCGAGACACCACGCTCGTCCCGTCGGTCCAGAGCGCACGTCCGTCGAGCACGGCGAGAGCGCTGCCGCGGCCGAGCGGCGCGGACAGCGTGACACCGCCCTCGGCGGCCACGGTGGCGAGCCGCAGCGCGCCGTCGGCGTCCGGGAACAGCACCATCGCGCCCCCGGCGGCGGCGCTCACCGCGCTCACGTCGCGGCTGCCTGTCACGGAGGCCTTGGTTAGCCGCGTCGGTGGCGACACCGTTCCGTCCTCCCCGACCGAGGCCAGGTAGGCCGTCCAGTCCGATCGCACGCCCAGCGGGGTCGACTCCCGGATCCCCTCCAGCCAGCTCACCCACACCCGCCCGTCGGGCTCGGCGGAGGCGGAGATACCGGTGACCGTGAGGGCCGTGCGACGTACAAGCCGGACGCGGCCGTCGACGCCGGTGAGCTGCAGCGACGCCTCCCCGTCCGCCCGCGGGGCGTACGCCAGCCACGGCACGCCGCCGCTGCTCACCAGGGTCATCGGCAGCTGCTCGAGGCCCTCGTGCAGGGCCGTGGTGTGCCCTCGCCAGCGCAGCAGGACGTGGGTGCGGCCGGTGGTCCGGTCCCTCATCGACCACGCCAGCGCCAGGTCGCCGCCGGCGAAGGTGGTGGCGATCGCGCGCACGCTGTCGCCGTGGATGGCGCGCGTGGCCGGCTCCGGCGCCGGGAGCCGTTGGCTGGTGTAGATGCCGTCCACGGCGATCACGCTGAGCACCGCCCGCCGTCCGTCGCTGGCGAGCGACAGGCCGCCGCGCGGCGTGCCGGCCTCCAAACGCTGCGGCCGGTCGAAGCCGCCGCCCGCCAGGTACGGCTGCGCCCGGACCCACGCCGCGCCCGCCAGCAGGGCCGCCACCGCAACGGCCACCAGCGCCATGCCCCTCGGACGCCGCGCCCACGGTGCGGCTCGCGTGTCGCGCTTCCTCCGAGGTGGGCGCACCGCGGTCGGCCTCAGGCGCGGGCCCGCGCCTTGGCGCCCGGCAGGTCGGGGAGCCTCACGTCCTTGCCCTCGAGGCGCGCCTCGATCTCACGGATGCGGTCGCGGATGGCCGCGGCGCGCTCGAAATCCAGGGCCTCGGACGCCTGCCACATCTCGTTCTCGAGCTGCGCAAGCTCCTGCTTGAGGTCGTCGAACAGCAGCTCGCGTTCCCAGGGATCGAGCTTGGGAGCCTCCTCGCCGTCCTCATGCTCGCCGCGGATGACCTCGTGGATACGCTTGCGGATGGTCTCCGGGGTGATGCCGTGGGCGGCGTTGAACGCCAGCTGCTTGTCGCGCCGGCGGTTGGTCTCGTCGATGGCGCTGCGCATCGCGTCGCTGACCTCGTCGGCGTAGAGGAACACCTCGCCCCGCACGTTGCGCGCCGCTCGCCCGATGGTCTGGATGAGGGAGCGCTCGCTGCGCAGGAAGCCCGTCTTGTCGGCGTCGAGGATCGTGACCAGGCTGACTTCCGGCAGGTCCAGCCCCTCGCGCAAGAGGTTGATCCCCACCAGCACGTCGAAATGCCCAAGGCGAAGGTCGCGGATGATGACCTGGCGCTCCACGGCGTCGATGTCGGAGTGCATGTAGCGCACGCGGATGCCCTGCTCGGCGAGGTACTCGGTCAGATCCTCCGCCATCTTCTTGGTCAGGGTCGTGACCAGCACGCGCTCCTTGCGCTTGGCGCGCTCCCGCACGGCGAACACCAGGTCGTCGATCTGCCCCCGGCTGGGCTTGGTGGTGATGACGGGGTCGACCAGCCCGGTCGGGCGGATCACCTGCTCCACCACCTGGTCGGAGAGTCGCAACTCCTGATCGGCCGGCGTGGCGGAGACGAACACCATCTGGCCGACGCGCTCGAGGAACTCCTCCTCGCGAAGGGGGCGATTGTCCAGCGCCGCGGGCAGCCGGAAGCCGTAGTCGACCAGGGTCTGCTTGCGCGCCCGGTCGCCGTTGTACATGCCTCGGATCTGGGGCACCATGACGTGCGATTCGTCGACGAAGGTGATGAAGTCGTCCGGGAAGTAGTTCAGCAGCGTGTTGGGCGGCGTGCCCGGCGCGCGCCCCTCGAGGTAGCGCGAGTAGTTCTCGATGCCGCTGCAGTACCCCAGGGTGCGCAGCATCTCCAGGTCGTAGAGGGTGCGCTCCCGGAGGCGCTGCATCTCCACGAGCTTGCCGGCCTTCTCGAACAGGGCGAGCCGCTTGTGCAGGTCGGCCTCGATCTGCTCGATGGCGGGCTCGAGCTTGTCGAAGGGCGTGACGTAGTGCTTGGCGGGGAAGACCGTGGTGGTCTCGAGCTCCTCCGTGTCGGCCCCCGTGACGGGGTCGACCATCACCAGCCGGTCCACCTCGTCACCCCACAGCTCGATGCGCAGGGGTGCCTCACCGTAGGCGGCCCACACCTCGACGACGTCCCCACGCGCGCGGAACCTTCCGGGGGCCAGCTCGATGTCGTTGCGCTCGTACTGCTGGGTGACGAGCGTCTCGAGGATGGTCTCGCGCGGCACCCGCCGCCCCACGCTGAGCAACAGGTGGAGCTTCTGGTACTCGTCGGGCGACCCCAGGCCGTAGATGGCCGAGACGGAGGCCACCACGATGACGTCCTTGCGCGTGAGCAGGCTGCGCGTGGTCGAGTGACGCAGGCGCTCGAGCTCCATGTTGATGTTGGCGTCCTTCTCGATGAACAGGTCGCGGGCGGGGACGTAGGCCTCGGGCTGGTAGTAGTCGTAGTAGCTGATGAAGAACTCGACGGCGGCATCCGGGAAATAGTCGCGGAACTCCGAGGCGAGCTGGGCCGTTAGGATCTTGTTGGGCGCCAGGACCAGCGCGGGCCGCTGCAGCCTCTCGATGACCTTGGCCATGGTGAAGGTCTTGCCCGTACCCGTCGCACCCAGGAGGGTCTGGAACCTCAGTCCGTCCTGCAGCCCCTCGGTAAGGCCCTCGATCGCCCGCGGCTGATCGCCGCGGGGTTCGAACGGGGAGTGGACCTCGAGGGGCATATCCCTAAGAGTTTAAGGTATCTCCCGCGGTCGCGCTGCGGGCGTCGCGACGTGGCTCAGGCGGGCGTGGGATCCAGGCCGCGGAACTGACGATCGAACAGGGTGCGGTACAGGCCACCGAGCTCCAGCAGGGCCGCGTGGCTGCCCTGTTGCACGATGCGCCCCCCGTCCAGCACCAGGATGCGGTCGGCCCCCAACACCGTGCTGAGGCGGTGGGCGATGACGAAGGTGGTGCGCCCGCGCATGAGCCGCTCCAGCGCCGCCTGCACCAGGGCCTCGGACTCGCTGTCGAGCGAGCTGGTGGCCTCGTCGAGGATCAGGATGCGCGGGTCCTTCAGCACCGCCCGGGCGATCGCGACGCGCTGGCGTTGGCCGCCGGAGAGCTTCACGCCGCGCTCGCCGACGAGCGTGTCGAACCCGTGCGGGAAGGCGTGGATGAAGCCCTCGGCGTTGGCCGCGGCGGCGGCCCGCTCGACCTGCGCCTGGGGCGCGCCGGGCCGTCCGTAGGCGATGTTGTCGCGGATGCTGCCGGAGAACAGCTGCGTCTGTTGCGGCACGATGCCGATGTGCCCGCGCAGCTCGGCCGTGGCGAGGTGGCGGAGGTCGACGCCGTCGACGAGGATGCGCCCGCCTGTGGGGTCGAAGAAGCGCGGGATCAGGCTCACGAGCGTGCTCTTGCCGGCGCCGCTGGGCCCCACCAGCGCGGTGACCTGGCCGGGTTCGGCCTCGAGCTCGACACCGTCGAGCACCAGGGCGTCCCCCCGGTCGCCGTATCGGAACGACACCCCCTCGAAGCGCACGGCGCCGCGGGCGGCGCCGAGCGGGACCGGCGCCTCCGGCTCGGGCAGGTCGCTGCGCGCATCGAGCAGCTCGAAGATGCGGCGCGAGGCGCCCAGGGCCTCCTGCAGCTGCGCGTACAGACCGGTGAAGCTGCCGATGGAGCCCGCCACGAACACCGTGATGAGCAGGAACGCGATCAGGTCGCCTCCCTGCAGGGTGCCGGCCTGCACCAGGCGGCCGCCGTACCACAGCACGACGCCGATGCCGGTGAACATCGCCAGGATGACCGTGGGGACGAACAGCGCCCGTACCTGCACGCGCTGCATCGCCAGGCGGAAGGAGGCGTCGATGCCCCCCGCGTAGCGGCGGCGCTCGACGGCCTCGGCCGTGAACGATTGCACCACGCGGATGCTCGCGATGGCCTCCTCCGCGTCGGCGGTGGCGTCGGCCACCGCGTCCTGGAAGCCGGTGCTGATGCGGCGCAGGCGGCGGCCGAAGTACGCCGCGGCCAGCACCACGGCGGGGATGATGGCCAGCATCACCAGCGTCAGCTTCAGGTCGAGCACGAGCAGCACCACCACGCCGCCGACCAGCGTGATGAGCTGGTTGACGAACTGCGCCACCGCCTGCGACACGGCGTTCTGCAAGGTGGCGACGTCGGAGGTGAGCCGCGAGGTGATGGCGCCGGTCTTGCGCGCCTCGAAGAACCCGACGGACAGGCCCATCAGGTGGTCGAACAGGGCCTTGCGAAGGTCCGCGACCATGGCCTCCCCGACCATGCCCAGCTGGTAGGTGCGCAGGAAGTTGAACACCCCCTGCAGCACGAACAGCCCGAGGAGCAGCAGCGCCACGTGGTTGAGGGCGGCGGCACCGCGACTGCCGAAGGCGTTGTTGAACAGGTCCCGGACCAGCAGCGGGAAGGCCAGGCCGAGCGCGCTCGCGACGCTCACGGCCAGGATGCCGACCAGCAGCCGCAGGCGGTACGGGCGGACGAAGGAGAACAGGCGCCGGAGGTGGCGCAGGTCCCCGCGGCCGGGGCCCGGCGCGGCGCTGTCGCGGCGGTCGTGTGGCGGGGGGCGACGGAACACGCCCCAGTCTATCGGCCCGGCCGCGGCCGAGGGGCGGCGCCACGGCCCGCCGCCGGGAGTGGTGGCACGCCCGGCGGCGGGCCCGGCCCGGCCGGCGCCCGGGGTCATGCGGCCGCCCAGGGACACGCGCGGGCGCCCGTGGGCGCCCGCGATACACTGGCGCCACAACACCCGGTGGTGACCGGCGGGAACAGGAGAGAGGCATGACGCAACCCTTGTGGACGCCCCCCGAGGAGCGCGTGGCGGGCGCTGCGCTGACGTCCTTCGCGAGGCGTGCGGCGGCGGCCGCGGGCCGGCCCCTGCCCGACTACGATGCGCTCCACGCCTGGAGCGTGGAGGACGCGGAGGCGTTCTGGCGCTTCTACGCCGAGGACGCCGAGCTCCCCTTCGAAGCGCGGGCGGAGCGCGCGCGCTCGGACGATCCCATGCCTCACACGCGCTGGTTCGAGGGCGCCAGTCTGTCGTACGCGCGGGCGCTACTCGAGCCGCCGCAGTTGCACGATCCCTACCAGACGGCACTCGTGGGTGTGACCGAGGCCGGCGCGGAGGAGCGCCTGAGCTACGCCGAGCTGCGCCTGCTGGTGGGGCGCGCGCAGGCGGCGCTGCGGCGTGCCGGCGTCGGCCCGGGCGACGCGGTAGCGGCCTACGCGGCCAACGTGCCGCAGACGGCGGCCGTGGTCCTGGCGTGCGCCGGGATGGGTGTGCTGTTCTCGTCGTGCTCCCCCGACTTCGGCGCCGCGGCGGCCGCGGCCCGCTTCGCGCAGCTCCGCCCACGCCTGCTGTTCGCCTCGCCGACGTACCGCTACGGCGGGCGCCGCTTCGACACCGCCGCCGCGGTGCTCTCCCTGGCGGAGGCGCTGCCCGGGCTGGCGGGTGTAGTGTCGCTGCCGTACCCGGGAGAGGGCGTACCCGATGGCGCGCCCGGCGTGGCCTGGGACGACTGGTTGGGGCCGGACGACGGCGCGGCGCCCCTCTACCGGGCGCTCCCCTTCGATCACCCGCTCTACGTGTTGTTCTCCTCGGGCACGACCGGCCTGCCCAAGGCGATGGTGCATCGCGCCGGCGGAGCCCTGCTCAGCCATCACAAGGAGCACCGTCTGCACAGCGACATCCGCCCCGGGGATGTGGTCTTCTATTTCACGACCTGCGGCTGGATGATGTGGAACTGGTTGCTGTCGGCGCTGGCGCAGGCGGCCACCGTCGTGCTCTACGATGGCTCGCCCGCTCACCCGGATCTGGGGGTGCTGTGGCGCCTGGCCGACCGCCTGAAGATCACCTTCTTCGGGACCAGCGCCCGCTTCCTTCACACCCTCGAGACGGACGGCGCCCGGCCCGGGGCCGACCACGATCTCTCCGCCCTGCGCACCGTGGCCTCCACCGGATCGCCGCTGTCCCCGGCGGGCTTCGCCTTCGTCTACCGCGAGATCGCCGCGGACGTGCACCTGGCCAGCATCTCGGGCGGCACCGATATCGTGAGCTGCTTCATGCTGGGCGTGCCGACGCTGCCCGTGTTCGCCGGGCAGATCCAGCGCCCCGGCCTGGGAGTGGACCTTGCCGCCTTCGACGACGACGGCCGCCCCGTGTGGGGGCGCGCCGGTGAGCTGGTGTGCCGCCAGCCGCTCCCGTCGATGCCGTTGCGGTTCCTGGGCGACCCCGACGGCCAGCGCTACCGGGAGGCGTACTTCGCCCACTACCCGGGCGTGTGGCGCCACGGCGACCTGATCGAGCGCACGCAGGAAGGGGGCATCGTGGTCTACGGCCGGAGCGACGCCACGCTCAACCCCGGCGGCGTGCGCATCGGCACGGCGGAGGTCTACCGCCCGCTCGAGGCGGTGCCGGAGGTGGTGGAGGCGGCCGCGGTGGGGCGCAAGCTGCCCGACGGTGACGAGGAGATCTGGCTGCTTGTGGTGCTGCGCCCCGAGCTCACCCTCGACGACTCGCTCCGTGACCGCGTCCGCCAGGCCATCCGTCGGGGGGCATCGCCGCGGCACGTGCCGCGGCGCGTGCTGCAGGTCCCGGACCTGCCCCGCACCCGCAGCGGCAAGGCGATGGAGGTGGCGGTCGCGCAACTCGTCAACGGGCGCCCCGTGCCCAACACCGAGGTGATGGCCAACCCGGGGGCGCTGGACGGGATCCGGCGGGCGCTGGCGGGTCGGGCCGAGCCCGGCTGACGTCATCCTGCACGGCGCCGGAGCTCAGGTCGGTGACGCCGATGACCGCGGTCCCATGAGGAGGGGTGCGTTTGCGCGCCCCAGGCGGTACACGAACCGGCCCGGCACCCGAGGCGTCGGGTGCCGGGCCGGCGGTTGCGGAAGCGAGGCTCAGCCCTTGACGGCCCCCGCGGTCAGGCCCGCCACGATGCGCTGCTGGAAGATCAGCACCAGCACCACCAGCGGGATGGTCACGATGACCGCGCCCGCCATGATCTCCCCGAAGGGCTCCTGGCGTGCGATCTGCCCGGTGAACAGGGCGATGGCCACCGGCACGGTGCGCGCCTTCTCGTCGATGACGGTGAAGGTGAGCGCGAACAGGTACTCGTTCCAGGCCTGGATGAACGCCAGCAAGCCGGTGGTCACCAGCGCCGGCGCCGTGAGCGGCAGCAACACCAGGCGGAACGACTGCATCATGGTGGCGCCGTCCACCTGGGCGGCCTGCAACAGCGACACCGGCAGGCCGCGGAAGAACGAGGTCAGCACCCACACCGTGAAGGGCAGGGTGAAGATCATGTAGGAGAGGATCATCGACGGGATGGCCGGCATGTGCAGCAGCCGGATCACGGCGTAGAGTCCGGCCAGCACGGCGATCTGCGGGAACATCGTCATCGCCAGGATGACGTAGAGCGACGGCGTCTTGCCGCGGAAGCGCATCTTGCCCAGCGCGTAGCCCGCGAACGACCCGACGATGAGGCTGAGGGCGGTGACGGAGAACGACACGATGGTGGAGTTGAGCAGGGCGCGCAGGAAGCGGTCGTTGCTCAACACCGCCCGGAAGTTGATGAACGTGAGGTTCTCGGGCCAGAAGGTCGCCGGTGTCTGGATGAGCTCGCGTTGCGTCTTGAGCGCCGAGATGAGGGCCCAATAGAACGGGAACAACAGGTAGACGAAGATGATGATGACCAGGATCCAGAAGAAGAAGCGGCCGACGGCGCGGCGTTGCGAGCGGCTCATTCGGTGTCCACCCCCAGCGTGCGGATGTAGAGGATGGCGAAGATGAAGATCAACACGAAGATGATCACCGAGGCCGCCGACGACATCCCCATCTCCTGCTGCCCGATGAGCAGGTACTGGGCGTAGCTCGCCATGGAGAAGCGTTGATTACCCAGCACGATGTTGAAGATATCGAACACGCGCAGCGAGTCGAGCGTGCGGAAGATCAGGGCGACGGCCAGTGTGGGGGAGAGCAGCGGCAACGTGATCGAGAAGAACCGTCGGATGGGGCTGGCGCCGTCCACCTCGGCGGCCTCGTAGAGCTCCGAGGGGATGGTGGAGAGCCCGGCGAGCAGCAGCAGCGCCATGAACGGCGTGGTCTTCCACACGTCCATCACGATCATGCTGGGGAGCTGGAGGTTGGCCTGGCCGAAGAAGTTGGTGTCGCCGTTGTTGATGCCGAGAGCCGAGAACACGGTGTTGAACAGGCCGGCGCGAGTGGGCTGCAGCATCCACTCCCAGATGCGCGCCGATACCGCGGTGATGACCGCCCAGGGAACCAGCATGGCCGCGCGCATCCCCGCCCGCCCCGGAAACTCCGACGACAGCGTGAGCGCGATGATCAGTCCCAGGATGGTCTCGAACAGCACCGCGATGACGGTGAACACCACCGTGTCCCAGATCGCCCGGATGAACTGCGCCGAGATCGCTCCCACGACGAAGCGTTGGCCGAAGAAGCCGAACTCGAACACGGCCCGGTACCGCCGCGGCTCACGCGGAAGCACCCGCACCCAGCTCTCGTACTGGCGCTTGCCGTCCTGGACGACCACGTTGCCGTTGTCGTCGAGCTTGGGCGGAAGCCGCCGGATGGTGAGGGAGAGCAGGTTGCGGTAGTTGTCCGCGCCCACGAACTCGGTGGGCTGGTTGCTGGCGAAGCGAGCGTTGGTGAAGCTGTTGTAGATGACCTGGCCGAAGGGGTAGAAGGCGATCAGGATGAGGATGGCGAACGAGGGCACGAGCAGCCACAGAGCCGTGCGCTCCTCCATCCGGGCCAGCAGCGAGCGTCCGTGCCGCCGGCCGCCGCCCTTCGCCTGCGCGTTCGGTTGGTCCATGCCGACCTCCGTGCCCGAGGGGGCTGGGGCTTCTCAGGGTGGGGATATCGACGTGGGGCCGGACCCTTACGGTCCGGCCCCACGTGCCTCATGCGGACGTGGGATCGATCAGGGTTGCCCGGTGGCGAAGCCCGTGATGTCCTGCAGGTCCAGCTCCAGCAGCGCCATCGCGTCGGTGGCGTTGTCCTTGCCCGTCAGCACGTTGTGCACCGCGTTGAAGAAGGCGGTGGAGACCTCGTTGTAGTTCGGGGCGGTGGCCGTCGAGGGACGCGCGACCGCACTGGTGAACACGTCGTAGAGGCTGCCGAAGAAGGGCGTGGCCTCGAGGACGTCGGGGTCCTGGTACAGCGACATGATGGTGGGGTTCAGGCTGCCCTCGATGGCGCGGATCTTCTGCTCCTTCTCCCCGGCCATGTACAGGGCGACGTCGGCGGCGATCTGCGGGTTCTTGCTGTACTTGGAGACGGCCAGCTGCCAGCCACCGAGGGTGGCGGCCGGGGTGCCGTTGGGGCCCGCGGGCAGCGGGCTGACGTCGAACTGCCCCTTGATGGCGCTGTCGTTGCCGTTGCCCAGGCTGTAGGCGTAGGGCCAGTTGCGCATGAAGGCCGCGTTGCCCGCCTGCCACATGTTGCGCGCGTCCTCCTCGCCGAAGCTGGTGACTCCGGGCGGGGAGATGGTGCCGACCCAGCCGGCGGCCATCTCGATCGCGGCGATGGCGTTGTCGTTGTTGATGGTGATGGTCTTGTCCGGGCTCACGATGTGGCCGCCGTTGGAGGAGGCCACCCACTCGAGCGCGTCACACGTCAGGCCCTCGTAGGAGTCGCCCTGCCACACGTAGCCCCAGAAGTCGGGGTTGCCGGCGGCGCGCTCGCCGTCCTGGATGGTCTTGGCCATCGACTGGAGCTCGGCCCAGGTGGTGGGCGGGCCGTCGAAGCCGTACTTCTGCAGCAGATCCGTGCGGTAGTACAGCAGGCCGGCGTCGGTGAACCAGGGGATGGCGACCAGCTTGCCGTCGACCGTGTTGTTCTGGATGATCGCCGGGAAGTACTGGTCGGTGACGTCCTTGGCGCCGTACTGGTTGAGGTCGACGAAGTGCTCGGCCAGGTCGCCGGGCCAGATCACGTCGATCTGGTAGACGTCGACGTCGCTGGACTGGGCCTCGAACAGCTGCAGGTAGGTGCCGAGGCGGTCCTGCACGTAATCCGGCGTATCGAAGATCTTGACCGTGACGTCGGGATGGTCGGCCATGTAGCGCTGGGCGGCGGCCTTGGCCAGCTCGAGCTCCTGCCCGACAGAGCCGGCAGCCACCGTGACGGTCACCTGCGCGAATGCGAGGCTCCCGATCACCAGGGCGGCGAACAGAGACACGACAATACGTTTCACGAGCACCTCTCTTCCAGGGGTGCGAGACGCACCCCACAAGACGACCACGCAAGTGCGCCGTACAGGCCATCCGTAGGACATGTCACCCTCGTCGGTGTTCATGCCTTGCGTGAATCGCGTTGCGTTGTCCGACTATACCAACCGTGAGGCCCGCTGGCAAGGCGGAAGCGCGGCCAGGGCGAGCTTCGTGTCTCCTTCAAGGGACAACGCCGAGGCATCCGGGAGGGCGTCGAACTCCCGCCGCGGGGCGCACCCCCGCGGACTTCCCCGGCCACGGGTGGCCTCAGGTCAGGGTCCGGCCGAGCAGGCGGGTGACGATCTGTTGGAAGTCGATCTCGTGGAAGGGCTTGTGCAGCACCTCCGCGCGCGGGTGGCGGGGGCGGCCGAAGAGCCCCGTCTTGGGCGTCTCGTCCACCAACACCAGCACGGGCAGGTGGCTCTGCCCGGGCTGCCGGCGCAGCTCCTTGACGAATGCCCACCCCTCCCCGTCGATGTCGTCGACGACCAGGGCCGAGGGGTGCAGCGCCGGCAGGGCCCGGAGCGCCGCGTCGTAGTCCATGGCGACCTCGGCGCGGAGCCGCGCGCGCTGCAGGGACAGGCGCAGCAAACGCTGCAGCGCGCTGCTCGGGGAGACCGCCAGCACCAGCGGGTCCTCCATGCGGAACGGCTGGAGCTCGATGACGCCCAGCGTCTGGAGGCGGTGCAGCAGGTGCAGCACGTGCCGCTCGGTCATGTCCAGCTCCGCGGCCACGCTGCGCGCGCTGCGCTTGCCGTCGACGATGGTGAGCACGTCCCAGGCGCCCTCCGGCATGGTGACCTTGGTGGGATCGCCTTCCCGGCGGTAGATGGCGTCGGGCTCCGCGGTTCCGCCCTCGAACTCGTGCAGGCGCTGCGCCACGCTCATCAGCAACGCCAGGGCGTCCACCGTGTGGTGGGTAGGCACCTGGGAGGCCCAGCCCGAGCGCTCGGCGAAGTTGAATTGGCCGTCGGACCACACCATGAGCTCGCTGACGACCTCGAGCACCTGGCGCTCCAGTGCCCGGTGCAGGTCGTCCTCCGCGATCAGTCCCAGCTCGACCGCCAGCAGCCCCAGCGGCGTCCCCGCGTTCTCGACTCGCTGGCGCCGCAGGATCTCCTGCACCTCGTGGGTGGTCAGCAGGTCCATGCGCACCAGGATCTCCCCGAGGTGGACGCCGGGGGAGATGTGCGCGTACTGGATGCGTCCCTGCTCGAAGTAGATGCGAGCGCGTCCCTCACCACGCGCCACCGTGAGGATGCCGGACTTCTGCCCGGTGGCGACGATCTGGAAGACGTCGGAGAGCGGGAGGTTGTGGAGGCTGCCCTCGATCACGGCGTCCTCATCCCCCCTCTTGGAACAGCCCCGCCGCGGTGGGTAGCGGCAACCCCATGTGACGGTACGCCCCCTCGGTCGCCACGCGCCCGCGCTGGGTGCGCTGCAACAGCCCGCGCTGGATCAAGAAGGGCTCGTAGACCTCCTCCAGCGTGGCGCGGTCCTCACCCACCGCGGTGGCGAGCGTATCCAGCCCCACCGGGCCCCCGGCGAAGGTCTCCACGATGCAGTGCAGGATCGCGCGATCCCGGCGGTCGAGGCCCACATCGTCGATGCCCAGGGCGGCCAGCGCCGCGCGCGTACGGAGCAGCGTCACCCGCCCCTCGCCCGCGACGTCGGCGTAGTCGCGCACGCGCCGGAGCAGGCGCTTGGCGATGCGCATGGTCCCCCGCGCGCGCCTCCCGATCTCCAGCGAGGCGTCGGGCTCGAGCTCGTAGCCCAGCAGCTCCGCGTCGCGCCTCACTCCCTCGGCCAGCTCCGTGTCGCGGTAGTAGTCGAGGTGTTCGATGATGCCGAAGCGGCTGCGCAGCGGCCCGGTGATCAGTCCCGGCCTGGTCGTCGCCCCCACCAGCGTGAAGCGCGGCAGGTCCAGGCGGATGGAGCGGGCCGCCGGACCCTGCCCCAGCACGATGTCGATCTTGAAGTCCTCCATGGCGGGGTAGAGGTGCTCCTCCGCCACGTGACCCAGGCGGTGGATCTCATCGATGAACAGCACATCGCCGTCCTCCAGCGCGTTGGTGAGGATGGCGGCCAGGTCGCCGGGTTTCTCGATGGCCGGGCCGCTGGTGACGCGGATGCCGACGCCGAGTTCGAAGGCGATGATGTGCGCCAGGGTGGTCTTGCCCAGCCCCGGGGGGCCGTAGAGCAACACGTGATCCAACGGCTCGCTGCGATTGCGCGCCGCCTCGAGGTAGACCTCGAACTTCTGCTTGAGCCGCTGCTGGCCGACGTAGTCGGTCAGCGAGGTGGGCCGCAGACGGACGTCCTCCACGCGGTCACAGTATCACGCGTCCGCCGGCACTCGACATGCGGAACCTTACGGCAGGGTGCGCGCTCCGGCGCCCGTGGGCGCACGTTCCTCCGCGCTGCGCGAGACCTCTCGCAGGGTGTCGGCGTTCGCCTCCACCCAGTGGGTGCCGGTCCACAGCTGCGGCCCCGGAGCGAAGCGCACGCGTAGCACCTCGCCGGCGGCCCCGCGGTAGTGGACGCCGGCGTCGTGCACGCGTTCCCGGCCGTAGGCGGGCGCCAGCAGTGGGGCACGGATGTCGCGCAGGAAGCGCCGGCACTCCGCCTCGGGCAGGTGGGCGAGGTGGAGCCGGTAGATGCGCTGTCCGCGCAGCGCAACCCCCTCCCACGCGCCGGAGCGCCACCGCAGCGTCACCCAGGCGGCCTGCACCGCCGTACCGGCAGCCATCGCCCACCAGGCCCCCACCAGCCCGAGCGGGGTCTCCAGCGCCAGGAACGCCGCCATCGGAAGGGTCACCAGCCAACGGCCGACGAAGGTGCCGAGCAGGGCCGGGCGCGTGTCCCCCGCGCCGCGCAGCGCTCCGGAGAGCACCATGAAGAACGCCAACACCGGCTGGGCCAGCGCGTTGATGCGCAGGTAGGCGACACCGGCGCCGATGACGGTCCGCTCGCCGCCCGGCTCGAACAGGCGCATCCATTGCGGGGCGAACAGCAGCAGCGAAAGCGCCACCAGACTCATCACGACCAGGCCCAGCACCAGCGCCGCCTGCCCACGCCGGCGAGCCTCCTGCACCTGCCAGGCACCGAGGGCCCGGCCCACCATGCTGGTCGCCGCGACGCTGAGCGCCAGCCCGGGCATGAAGGCCAGCGACTCGATCTGGATGCCGATCGCCAGGGCCGCCGCGCCGAGCGTGCCGGCCGGCGTGGAGGTCACGATGCGCAGCAGCACCATGCGTGACAGCGTGTAGGTGGTGCCCTGCAGGCCCGCCGGCACGCCTATGGCCAGGATGTCGCGCCAGCGCGCGAGGTCGGGGCGGGGCCGGCTGCGCGGGGCGCGCAGGAGCAGCCGGCCGCGCAGGAGCAGCGTCAATCCCGCGGCGGCCCCGATGGACCAGGCACACACCGTGCCGAGCGCGGCGCCGGGGACGCCGAGCGCGGGGAAGGGGCCCGGTCCGAACATGAACAGGTAGTCGAAACCCACGTTCAGGACGTTGATGCCGCCCCCCAGCCACAGGGGGGTCACGGTGTCCCCGGCGCCCTGCAGCAGGGCCGACAAGGTCAGGTTCGCCATGAGCGCGAGGCTGCCCAGGAAGAGGATGCGCAGGTATGCCGTGCCCTGGACGACGGCGGTGGGGTCCCCGGAGGAGTTCATGAACGTCAGCAGCACACGGGCCAGGGCCGCGCCCGCGGCCGCCACCAGCAAAGCCGCCAGCCCGCCCAACAGCAGAGCCTGCAGGGTGACGGCGGCGAGCTCCTCGTCGTCGTCGGCCCCGCGGGCCTGCGCCGCCAGCGCCATCGCTCCGGCGGTGACCATCTGGAGCGCCAGCAGCGCGAGCAGCGCGACGCTGGCGGCGAGGCCGACGGCCGCCACCGGCACAGGTCCGAGGCGGCCGGCCATGAAGACGTCGACGACGTTCACGAGGGTCTGCAACAGATTGGCGAGCACGACCGGCAGCGCCAGGCGCGTGACCTTCCGTAGCAGGGGGAGGCGCAGCGCGGGTGCGATCACGGACCGCATGCTACCGGTGGGTGCGCGGCCGGCGCCATGCCCACTCCCCGCACGGAGTTGCTATGGTCGCCGCCATGAGCGCCCCCGCGCCCCCCACGACCCGGTTGCTGATCTCGTGTGCCGACAGGCCCGGCATCGTCGCGGCGGTGTCGCGCTTCCTGTTCGAGCGCGGCGCCAACATCCTGGATGCCGATCAGCACACGACGGACCCGGAGGGCGGGACCTTCTTCATGCGCATGGCGTTCCAACTGCCGGAGGCGGATGCGGGGCTCGAGCGTGCCTTCGGCGACCACGTGGCGCAGCGCTTCGGCATGCGCTGGCGCCTGGCGATGGCCGACCGGCGCAAGCGCATGGCGGTGATGGCCTCGCGCGTCGATCACTGCCTGTTGGAGCTGCTGTGGCGGTGGCGTGCCGGGGAGTACCACGCCGACATCCCGCTGGTTGTGTCGAACCACGAGCGGCTCCGGTCGCTGGTCGAGGCGTTCGGCATCGCGTTCCACCACCTGCCGGTGCCCACCGGCGGTAGGGCCGAGCAGGAGCACGCCGTGCTGGCGTTGCTCGGGGCCGCCGCGGTGGACACGGTGGTGCTGGCACGTTACATGCAGGTGCTCTCGCCCGGCTTCGTGGCCCGCTACCCGGACGCCATCCTCAACATCCACCACTCCTTCCTCCCCGCCTTCGTGGGCGCCGACCCCTACCGCCGTGCCTTCGAGCGCGGCGTCAAGCTCATCGGCGCCACGGCGCACTACGTCACCGACGACCTGGACGAGGGCCCCATCATCGAGCAGGAGGTGCTCCGCGTCAGCCACAGGGAGACGCTGGGGGACCTGGTCCGGCTCGGTCGGGAGGTCGAGCGCCTGGTGCTCGCCCGCGCGGTGCGGGCCCACCTGGAGGACCGCATCCTGGTCTTCGGCAACAAGACCGTGGTGTTCGATTGACGCCCGGCGGGCTGCGGTACGCTGTGGCCCGGAGCCGCGCGGCGCCCGCCTGGGCGCGGCACGCGGGCTCGGGAGGTCGCACATGCACACGCATCGCGTACGCATCGGTGGGGAGGAGCGCGAGCTCCAGATCGTGAACGTCGGCGAGGTCTCCGTGGCCCTGCTCAACCTGCTGGGCGACGCCGCGTTGACCGAGGCGGCGGCCGACGAGCTGGCTCGTCGCATCCCGGCCGAGGTCCAGACGCTGGTGACGCCGGAGGTCAAGGCGGTGCCGCTGGCGCATGCCATGAGCGTGCGCACGGGGTTGCCGTACGTGGTGGCGCGCAAGACCGAGAAGCCGTACATGGTGGGAGCGGTCAGGAAGACCGTGCGCAGCATCACCACGGGCCGGCCCCAGGAGCTGGTGATCGACGGAGCCGACATCGAGCGGTTGCAGGGGCGCCGGGTGGCGATCGTCGACGACGTGGTGAGCACGGGGGGCACGCTCAGGGGCCTGAAGGAGCTGCTCGCCGAGGTCGGTGCGCGCGTGGTGGCGACGCTGGCCGTGTTCACCGAGGGCGAGGAGCGCGACGACGTGGTGGCGCTCGGCCACCTCCCGCTGTACCCCCGCGAGCGCGGCGGCTGAGCCGTCGGTGAGTCGACTCCGGCCTTCCGGGAGTGCCTCCGGGAGGGCCGCAATACCCGTGCTAGGCTGAGGGACGGCAGGGCGCAGTCCCTCCTGGGGAAGGTCGGTCAGCGGTGCCCGCAGACGTCAAGGAACAGATCCGCGAGCGGCTCGACATCGCCGCCGTCATCGGTGAGATGGTGGCGCTCAAGCCGGCGGGCAAGGGGCAGCTCAAGGGGCTGTGCCCGTTCCATAGCGAGAAGACCCCGTCCTTTCACGTGCACCTCGACCGCGGCTTCTACTACTGCTTCGGCTGCCACGCCAAGGGGGACGTGTTCGATTTCGTGATGCAGACGCAGAGCGTCGACTTCATGCAGGCCCTCACCTTGCTCGGCGCACGCGCCGGCATCGAGGTCACGCCCAGCGGGCCGCAGGGCGGGCGGCGCCGCGATCTGCACGACGTCAACAAGCTCGCCCTGGAGTACTTCCGGTCGCAGCTCCGCGGTGAGCCGCTCGCCTACCTCGAGCGCCGCGGCCTGACCGAGGCCAGCATCCACGCCTTCGACCTCGGCTACGCGCCGGACGCCTGGGACGGGCTGCTCAAGCATGCGCTGACCAAGGGCGTGCGCGACGACGATCTGCTCACGCTCGGGCTGGTGGGGGAGAACGACCGCGGCCGTCGTT
Source organism: uncultured Trueperaceae bacterium (assembly GCA_963739805.1). Lineage (GTDB taxonomy): Bacteria > Deinococcota > Deinococci > Deinococcales > Trueperaceae > CAVUBJ01. Next base: position 281,760 of record CAVUBJ010000009.1, on the reverse strand, counting down.
TCGACCGCTTCCGCAACCGTGTGGTGTTCCCCGTCAAGGACGCACTGGGGCGCGTCGTGGGCTTCGCGGGGCGCGTGTTGGACGATAGCTTGCCGAAGTACCTCAACACCCCGGAGACCGAGCTGTTCCACAAGGGGGAGCTGCTCTACGGCCTCGATCGTGCCCGCCCGGCCATCCGCAAGAGCGGCGAGGTGATCGTCGTCGAGGGGTACATGGACGTCATCGCCCTGCATCAGGCGGGGTTCGAGAACGCCGTGGCGGCGCTGGGGGCCGCGCTCACCGGGGAGCAGGCCGAACAGCTCGTGCGCCTCGATGCCCGCCGCGTCTACCTCGCCTTCGATGCCGACGAGGCGGGGCAACGCGCGGTGCTGTCGGGCCTCGACCAGGCCGTGGGCCGGCGCCTGCTGGTGCGCGCGGTGCGCGTGCCGCACGGCAAGGACCCCGCCGAGGCGGTGCTCGGCGGCCACGCCGAGGCCTTCCGGGCGGCGCTGGACGAGGGGCTGACCGAGGTGGCCTTCCGCTTCCAGCGGGTGGCCGCCCGCTTCGACCGCACCACCCTCGAGGGGCAACGCGCCATCCTCGCCGAGCTGCTGCCGGCCCTGCAGCCGCGCGACGTGTTCGACCCCGTGGCCAGTGAGATGCGGCGCCTGGTCATCGACCACCTGGGGATCGACGGCGCCCGCCTCGACGCCTGGGTGCAGGCCAACGCGAAGCGCAGCCGGGCGCTGTCGCCCACCGAGGTGCGCGGCATGCGCCGCAGCGGCGGGGAGCTCGGCCAGGTCCGGGCCATCGAGCTCGAGGTGGTGGCGCTGCTGCTGCTCGAGCCGCGCGCCCTGCGCGAACGCCTCGAGGGGGTGATCGCCGCGCTCCCGAACGAGCTCGACGGCGCGCCGTTGGAGGAGTTCCGTTCGCTGTGCGAGGCGCACGCCTTCGATGTTCAGCGCGTGCTGCTGGCGTACCGCGAGCGCGAGGAGGGGGGCGTGGTGTTCGAGCGCGTGCTCCGCATGACGCAGCTGGAGGACGCGCGGGTCGACGTCCAGGCGGGCATCGACGCCGCCCTCTCACGCCTGCGCGAGCTCCACATCGAGCGTCTCAAGGCCGGCTCCCAGGCCAGGCTGATGGACGGTCTCGAGACGCTCGCACGCCGCGCCGAGGACCCCTCCCTTAGCGACGAGGAGCGGGCCGGAGTGTACGCCGAGCTGCAACGCATCCGCGACATGCAACGGGCCCGCGAGGCCGAGCGCCGCTCGCGGGCGTACACGCGCCCTGGGAAGGGGAGGCGGCGGGGCCTCGGCTGATCCGTCCGCTCAGGCGTCGCGGCCGGTGCGGAGCGCCCGCAGCTCCGCCGCCGCCGCCGCCAACCGCTCCGCCCCGCCGGGCCCGAGCTCGGGCCACCACGCCAACAACGCGCCGTCCGCCACGGCCCGGGCGCCCGCCGTGTCGCCCCGCCGCAGCCGTGCGTCGGCCTCGATCAACAGGGCCCCGACACGCTCGGGCGGGAGCGCGGCCGGGCCCGCGGCGGCGGCGGCGGCCGGGTCGGGCAGCGGCAGCAGCAGGCGTAGGGCCTCGGAGGGCTCGAGCTTCAGCAGGCCGCCGCCGAGCGCGTGCCCCTCGAGCTCGGCGCTGAGCTCCGTGAGCGAGCTGAGCGCCGCCAGGGCCAGCGCCTCGGCCGAGGCGGCCGGGGTCGCCGACAGCCGCCACACGCCGTGTAGGGTGTTCGACGCCGCCACCGGGTTGCGCGGGAGCGCGAGGCGCGGCGGCCCACCCGCCATGGCGGTGAGCAACAGCTCCGGGGGCTGCGTGCGCGTCACCCGGTACCAGGGGGTGCGGCGCGCCACCTTCGCGCGCGACGGCACGCCCGAGGCTTCCCCCTCGCGCAGGTAGGCGGCCACCGCCGGATCCCCGGGATCGGTCGGGTCGAACAGCCAGCCCGCGTCGCCCGTCTGCGCGGCGCAGGCCCAGTCCTCGTCTTCGAAGAGCGCCCCGCGCAGCGCGCGGCCGCGGAACACGGCGCGGCGCAGGTGCCGCGGGTCGAGCGAGCGCGCGCTTGCCTCTCGCGTGCCCAGGTTGAAGAAGCCGTTGTGCCCCGTGACGTAGCCGATCCGCACGCGGGCGTGCGACCCCAGGCGGCTGGCGCGTCCGGCCGTGGTGAGGCGCGATAGCAGACCCGCGACGTCCGGGGCTAGCCAGGCGTGGTGGAGGTAGGCGTCGCCCCCGACGAGGGCGTCGGCATCGAGCGGTTGCGTCGGCAGGTCGCCCAGGTCGGCGTCGAGTGCGGCGGCCGAGGGGAGGCGGGCACCTTTGAAGCCCACGAAGGGCTCGTCGTAGCCGTCGGCCAGCAGCACCAGGGCCCCCTGGTCCAGGCGCGGGAAGAGCGCGGCCCGGAACAACACGAAGGTCACGGTCGCGAAGCGCCGCCGCAGGAAGGCGAGCACCGGCCGGGCGTAGCGGGCGTGACCGAGTTCCGCGGGCAGTACCAGGGCGAGACGCCCGCCGCCCCTGAGGAAGGTGGCGGCGTGCGGCACGAAGGCCGCCCAGCTCGACGCCAGTGGGTCTAGGCGCACCCCGGCGGCGGCGGCGACGTCGGCGGCTCGGCGGCGCCGCTCTGCCGGCAGCCGCTGGAAGCGCACGTACGGTGGGTTCCCTACCACCGCGTCCACCGGCGGCAGGTCGGCGCTGCGCAGCGCCAGGAAGTCCGCCACGCGCAGCCGCGCGGAGCCCAGGCGCGCGGCCTCGAGGCGCGCGCGCGCCTGCGCGGCGGCCGCGGGCCGGAGTTCGATCCCCAGTACCCCCCCGGGCTCGCCTCCCAGCGCCTGCAGGCGCTGCGCCGCGGCCAGGACGAAGGCCCCGTCCCCGGCGCTGGGGTCGAGCGCCCGGCGGTCCCCGGGCCGCAGGGCCCAGCGACACAGCGCGGCGGCGACCAGCGGCGGCGTATAGTAGGCGCCGACGGATTTGCGCCCGTCGGAGGAGGGGGCCAGACTCACGCCGGAGTCTACCCGAGTGGTCGTGTCGCGCATCGGCCCCGGATAGGGAGGGGACGTTTGTCCCGATTGACACCCTCTTTCGGCCCCTGTTATGGTTGACCGGAAACGCATCAGGGGCGGCTCTTAGCGCGAAGTTCGCGTTTTTTTGTGCCTCGTGAGACGTTGCTACGATCTCCCGACAGCGTGAGAGACCCGTGTGCGTAGGGGTAGGAAAGGAGGGCTGCTTGGAAGCTCAGGGTGAACGACTCCTGCAGGACCTCGTGAACCAGGAGAAGTCGCTGGTCGGCAAGGTCGAGGCCGCTCGTGCCGAGGCCGAGACGATCATCGCGAACGCGCGAACCGAGGCCGGCAAGACGCTCGAGGAGGCCCGCCGGAAGGCCGACGAGTTGGCCGCCCGCGAGGCGCAGAGCGGCGCCAAGGAGGCCGACGCCGCACGCGAGAAGCTGGTTCGCGCGGCGCGCGACGCCGCGTCCGCGCTGGAGGTGCGGGCGCGCGCCAACGTCGAGCGCGCGGTGGACCTGGTTACGGAGAAGGTCTTGCCATGATCGCGCAGATGGACCAGCTCCTGGTCGTAGGCCGGCGCACGATCGCCAAGGATGTGCTGGTGAGCCTGCAGAGCCTCGGGGTGGTGCAGATCGACACCCTGGAGCCCGAGGAGGGGAGCGCGCTGGCGCGGCTCCGCCTCGAGGGCAGCGACCAGCACCAGAAGGAGCTGTGGGACTACCTGGTGTCGAAGTCCTCCGCCCTGCTCGACGCGCTCGAGATCGGCGAGGACGTGCGCCCGGGCCCCCGTGGCGATCTCCCCTCGGATCCTGAGGCGATGCAGGGGCAGCTCGCACCGGTCGCCACGCAGATCGAACGGCTGGTCGCCGAGCGCGGCGACATACGCGACGAGCTCGAGGTGAACGCCAGCTACCTGCCGTTGTTCCGTCATATCGCGCCGGCCCTGGCGCAGCTCGAGGGCAGCCACTACCTCACCGGCATCGCATTCATGGTGCCCGACGAGGACTTCGCCGCCGCGCGCGACGCGTTGGATGAGGCCCTCGAGGGGCGCATGGTGCTGGCCACGAGGCTGCACCAGGGGGAGCGGCTGGTGGTGGCCGCGGTCCTCAAGAACGACGCCGCGACCCTCCGCTCCGCGCTCGGCAAGGCCGGCCTGTCCGAACTGGCGCTCCCCGAGCGTTATGCCGACGACGGCGTCGCCAAGGCGGCGCACGTGATGGAGGAACGGTCCCAGAGCCTGCCCAAGCGCCTGGCCGCCATCGAGGAGGAGCTCGGCAAGCTCGCCGCGCAGCACGGCCCCCGCCTCCGCGCGGCGCTCCAGATGGCCACCAACCATCAGCTTCGCTACCGCACGCTCGAGGACCTGGCGACGGGGCGTTACGGCTTCGCCCTCCAGGGCTGGGTTCCCAGCGCCGACCGCGCTCGCGTGGCGGAGGCGTTGCGCAAGCAGTTCGGCGAGGATCTGGTCCTCACCGCGCGCGCCGCCGACGAGCACCACGACGTGCAGGTCCCCGTGAAGCTCGACAATCCGAGTTGGGTCAAGCCCTTCGAGGGCCTTCTGGCGCTGTTCGCCCCGCCGAAGTACGGCAGCTTCGATCCGAGCTGGACGCTGGCGGTGTTCTTCCCGCTGTACTTCGGCCTGGTGGTCGGCGACATCGGCTTCGGGATCATGTTCGCCGCCATCGCCTGGTGGCTGCGGCGCCGTGGCGCCGGCGGCCGGTCTCTGGGGCTCGGGCCGTTGGGCATCACCATCAAGGCGCCGGCCCTGCGGCCCATAAGCACCGTCATCTACTGGTGCGCGGCCTGGAGCGCGGTGTTCGGTTTCCTCTACGGCGAGTTCTTCGGCAATCTGCTGGAACGGTTCCCGCCCGGCCGGCCGGTGTTCTACAGCACGCTGCACGAGAGCGCCGGGCACGGCCTGATCAACATCGCGCTGTTCCGCGTGGAGGTGTTCACCCCGTTGCTCCTGCTGTCGATCGGTTTCGGCGTACTGCAGGTGTTGGGGGGCTGGCTCATCCGCGTCATCTACGGAGTGCGGCACCGCGACCGCGCGCACGTCTTCGAGGGCGTCGGCATGCTGTCCGGGCTGTTCGCCGTGGTGCTCTTCGCCGCCACCTACCTTTCCGGGGGCGTGAGCCCCGCGGTCGGCGTGGTATCGGGCCTCGGCCTGCTGGTGTTCCTGGTGTGCGCGGTCTTGGCCCGCATGCCGCTGATGATCGTGGAGATCATCTCCAACTCCGGCAACATCCTGAGCTATCTCCGACTGTTCGCCGTCGGCCTGTCTGCGGCGCTCGTGGCGAACCTGTCCACGGACCTGGGCTATGCCATCGGCGGCACCCTGCCGATCCTCGGACCCATCCTGGGGATCCTCGTCGGGCTGGCGGTGCACCTCATCGCCATCGCCCTCACGATCATCGGGCATACGCTGCAGCCCTTGCGTCTGCAGTATGTCGAGTTCTTCACCAAGTTCGGTTTCTACGACGAAAACGGACGTCCGTACCGACCATTCAGACTCCTGGGAGGAAAGTGATGAATAAGGTAGTTCGCATTCTCGGTGTCGTCGCGCTCTTCGCTCTCGTCGCCGGCTTCGGTTTCGCGCAGGACGCCGCGGCCACCGCGACCACGGCCGGTCCCGGCCTCGGCGCGGGCCTCATCGCCATCGGCGCCGGGCTCGCCATCGGCTTGGCCGCCATCGCCGTGGGCCTGGCGCAGGCCGCCATCGGCAGCGCCGGGGCCGGAACCCTGGCCGAGCGCCCCGAGGCCTTCGGTCAGATCCTCATCTACCTGGTGATCCCAGAGACCCTGATCATCTTCGGCTTCGTGATCGCCTTCTTCCTCAACAACCAGATCGGCGGGTAAGCGTGGCGGATCTTTCGGCTCTGCTCGAGAAGGAAGCGAGCGCGGAGATCGAAGCCATCCTCTCCGAGGCACGTGGCCGCGCCTCGGAGATCGTCGCCCAGGCCAAGGAGGAGGCCGACGCGCTGGTGGCGGCCCGCGAGCGCAGTGCGGCGGGCCAGCGTGAGGCGGCGTTGGTGCGCGCGCGCTCCAGCGCCCAGCTCGAGGCGGCGTCGCTGAAACTACGCGCTCAACACCAGGGTGTCCAGGCGGTCTACGCCGGCGCCCGTGACGCGCTGCGCGCGCTCACCGAGGACCGGGACCGCTACGCAGAGGTCTTCGGCCGCCTGCTGGCCGACGCGCTCGAGGCGGTGCGGGGCAGCCAGGTGGCGTCGATCAACGTGGCGGAGGGGGACGTCGAGCTCGCCCGCAAGGCGCTGGCGGGGGCGGGGGTCGAAGCCGAGGTGGAGGCCTCCGACGCCGTTGCCGGCGGGGTCCGTGTTCGGACCACCAAGAATAATGTGGTGGAGAACACCCTGCTGGGTCGCCTGGATGCAGTGCGCGACGAGCTGGCCTCCGAGGTGTCCGCGCTGCTGTTCGCCGACGAGACGGCGGACTGAGACATGTCCAGCGACTACGGCTACATCAACGCGCGCGTGCGCGGCCTGAAGTCCAAGCTGCTCGGGCCCGAGTTCTACCGGGACGCCCTCGACGGCTCCGACTTCCGCGCCTTCACGTCCGCTCTGGCGCAGTCGCCCTACATGCATGAGCTAGAGGAGGCGCAGGCGCGCTTCGAGGGGCTAGGGGCCGTCGATCGTGCGGTGGCCCGCAACGTCTTCCGCACCGCCCGGAGCATGCTGGGTTTCTCGGACGGCACGCCGCGTGCGTTGCTCGGCCTCATGCTGATGCGCTTCGATCTCGCCAACATCAAGGCGATCGCGCGCGGCAAGCACGCGGGTAAGGGTGCCGACGAGATCCAGGGATCGCTGTTCCCGGCCGGCGAGCTCAAACCCGCCACGCTAGAGGAGGCGGCCGTGGCCACCGACATGGGGAGCGCGGCGCAGCTGCTGGCGTTCGGTGGCGGTGAGCTGACGACCGCCTTCCACCGCGCCGCCCGCCGCTACCACGGCGACCACGATCTGTACGCGCTGGAACTTGCGCTCGACAAGGCCTACTACCGGGCCGTGGGCGATCGCGCCCGTGCGCTCGGCGCTCCGGTCGCGCTGCTCCGCTACCTGGAACGTGAGGTCGACGCCGCCAACCTACGCACGGCGCTCAAGCTGCGCGGTCAGGGGGCCGATGCAGAGCTGTTCCTGGCGGGTGGGCACGAGGTGCGGCGCACCTTCTTCGACGCCCTCATGAGCGACGGCGACGCGAGCGCGCTGCAGGCGCTGAACGGCACCGCCTTCGCCGCCGTGGCCTCGGTGGAGGGATTGAGCGCGGCCGAGGCGGTCATCCGCGGCGTGCTCGACCGCAGTGCACGCAGGCTGGCGGCCGATCCGTTGGGCCCCGGTGTCGCCCTGGACTACCTGCGGCGCAAGGAGGCGGAGGCCGCACGGCTCCGGCTACTGGCGCGGGGGAAGTACTACGGCGTGCCGCGCGAGGCGCTGGAGAGGGAGCTGGGTCATGCCTAGGATGCTTGTGCTGACCGACTCCGAGACCGCCAACGGCTTCCGGCTGGCGGGCGTGGAGGTGCGAGAGACCGACCATGAGCACGCCACCCAGGACCTGGACGACATCATCGCGTCCGAGGAGTACGGCCTGGTGGTGGTGGACGAGGGGTTGATCGCCGACCCGCTGCGCGCCTCGGCGCGCGCCATGCGCGGGCGCGATCTACCCGTGCTGCTGCCCATGCCGAGCCTGGGGGCCGCCTTCGGTGAGAGCGACGATGCCGTCGCCTACATGAAGGACCTGGTCCGCAGCGCAATCGGCTTCGACATCAAGCTGGAGTGAGAGCAGGAGGGCGCATGGCCATCGAAGGAACGATTCAACGCATCTCCGGGCCGGCGGTGATCGCCGAGGGGATGATGGGCGCGCGCATGTACGACATCGTGCGCGTCGGTGAGGAGAGCCTCATCGGCGAGATCATCCGCCTCGACCGGGACACCGCCTTCGTGCAGGTCTACGAGGACACCTCGGGCCTGTCGGTGGGGGAGCCGGTGGTGTCCACCGGGCGACCGCTGGCCGTCGAGCTCGGGCCGGGGATGCTCAACGGCATCTTCGACGGGATCCATCGCCCCCTCGACAAGATCCGGGAGGCCTCGGGCACCTACATCGACCGCGGCATCACCGTCAACGCCCTGTCGCGCGAGGCGACCTGGGCCTTCACCCCCACGGTGAAGGTGGGCGACGAGGTGGAGGGCGGACAGGTCATCGGCACGGTGCCCGAGTTCGCGTTCACGCACAAGATCCTGGTGCCGCCGGACCATAGCGGGACCATCAAGACCATCGCCGACGCGGGGGAATACACGGTGGAGGACGTCGTCGCCACCCTCGATGACGGCACCGAGCTGAAGCTTGCGCACTACTGGCCGGTGCGTCAGCCGCGCCCGGTGGAGCGCAAGCTCGACCCCGTCACGCCCTTCCTCACGGGCATGCGCATCCTCGATGTGCTGTTCCCCCTGACCATGGGTGGCACGGCGGCGATCCCCGGCCCGTTCGGTTCCGGCAAGACCGTCACCCAGCAGTCCGTCGCCAAGTATGGCAATGCCGACATCGTCGTCTACGTCGGCTGCGGGGAGCGCGGCAACGAGATGACCGACGTGTTGGTGGAGTTCCCGGAGCTCGAGGACCCCCGGACCGGCAACCCCCTGATGCACCGTACGGTACTCATCGCCAACACCTCCAACATGCCGGTCGCCGCCCGCGAGGCCAGCATCTACACCGGCATCACGCTGGCGGAGTACTTCCGCGACATGGGGTACGCCGTGTCGGTCATGGCCGACTCGACCAGTCGCTGGGCCGAGGCGTTGCGCGAGATCTCCTCGCGCCTCGAGGAGATGCCCGCGGAGGAGGGCTACCCGCCCTACCTGGCCTCGCGCCTGGCGGCCTTCTACGAACGCGGCGGCCGCGTAACCACGCTGGCGGGGGACCAGGGCGCGGTGTCGATCATCGGGGCCGTCAGCCCCGCGGGCGGCGACTTCTCCGAGCCCGTCACCCAGGCCACGCTCCGGATCACCGGGTGCTTCTGGGCCCTGGACGCCTCCCTCGCCCGACGCCGGCACTTCCCCGCCATCAACTGGAACCGCTCCTATTCGCTGTTCACCGACATCCTCGACGACTGGTACCGGGAGAACGTGGCCGAGGACTACACGGAGCTCCGCGATCGGGCCGTCGACCTGCTCCAGCGCGAGAGCGACCTGCAGGAAGTGGTCCAGCTGGTGGGCCCGGATGCGCTGCAGGACCAGGAGCGGCTCGTCATCGAGGCGGGCCGGGTGCTGCGGCAGAACTTCCTGCAGCAGAACGGCTTCGACCCTGTCGACGCGTCGTGCACGCTAAGCAAGGCCTACGGCATGCTCCAGATGATGCTGCGCTTCTACGAGGAGGCTCGCACGGCGCTCGGGGCTGGTGCCACCGTCGACGAAATCCTGCGCAACCCGGTCATCGAGAAGATCAACCGCTCGCGCTACGTCTCCGAGGACGAGTTCGCCGCCTACCAAGAGGGCGTCATGACCGAACTCGCCAAGGGCTTCGCCGTGGCGGCCTGAGGCCCGGAGGGAGAGCATGAGCAAGAACCTGTTGAAGAAGGAATACACCGAGGTTAGCTACGTCTCCGGCCCGCTGCTCTACCTGCAGAACGCCCCGGACCTGAGCTACAACGCCATCGTTCGCATCACCGACGGCAGCGGCCGCGAGCGCGGTGGGCAGGTCATCGAGGTCTCCACGGCCTTCACGATCCTGCAGGTGTTCGAGGAGACCTCCGGCATCGACCTCTCGAGCACCACGGTCAACCTCGTCGAGAACGTCGCCCGCCTGGGGGTCTCGCGGGACATGATCGGGCGGCGCTTCAACGGTGCCGGGGAGCCCATCGACGGCCTGCCGGCGGTGGTGGCGGACAAGCGGCTCCCCATCGGGGGCGCGCCGATCAACCCGGTGGCGCGCCGCAAGCCCGAGGAGTTCATCCAGACGGGCATCTCCACCATCGACACGCTCATCAGCCTGGTGCGCGGGCAGAAGCTGCCCATCTTCTCCGGCTCCGGCCTTCCGGCCAACCAGCTCGCCGCCCAGATCGCGCGGCAGGCCACCGTCATCGGCGAGGACACCGAGTTCGCGGTGGTGTTCGCGGCGATGGGCGTCACGCAGCGCGAGCTGACGTTCTTCACCCAGGAGTTCGAGCGCACCGGTGCGCTGGCGCGCAGCGTGCTGTTTCTCAACAAGGCCGACGACCCGGCCGTGGAGCGGTTGCTGACGCCCAAGATGGCGCTCACCGCCGCCGAGTACCTGGCCTACGAGCACGACTACCACGTGCTGGTCATCCTCACCGACATGACCAACTACTGCGAGGCATTGCGCGAGATCGGCGGCGCGCGCGAGGAGATCCCCGGCCGCCGCGGCTATCCCGGCTACATGTACACCGACCTGGCGTCGATCTACGAGCGCGCCGGGGTGGTGGAGGGCCGCAAGGGCTCGGTGACGCAGCTCCCGATCCTGTCGATGCCGGACGACGACGTCACGCACCCCATCCCCGACCTCACCGGCTACATCACCGAGGGGCAGATCTACCTGGCCCGCGACCTGCACAACAAGGGGATCTATCCGCCCATCAACCCGGGTCCGAGCCTCAGCCGCCTGATGAACAACGGCATCGGCGAGGGGAAGACGCGCAAGGACCACAAGAACGTCTCGGACCAGCTCCAGGCGGCCTATGCCAACGGCCTCGACCTGCGGAGGCTGGTGGCGATCACCGGCGAGGACGCGCTGTCGGAGAACGACAAACTCTACCTCGCATTCGCCGACGAGTTCGAGCGCCGCTTCATCAACCAGGGCTCCGCCAACCGCAACATCGAGGAGTCGCTCGGTATCGCCTGGGCCACGCTTTCTAGGTTGCCCAAGAGCGAGCTGACGCGCCTGGCGACCGACCAGATCGACAAGTACTACGGGGCGAAGATGGACGAGCTGTGGGGATCCGTCACCCGGGATCGCGTCTAGCGCGGGAGGGAAGCCATGGCTGAGAACATCGCTCCGACCCGTTCCAACCTGCTGCAGCGGCGGGATCAGCGCAAACTCGCCGTCCGTGGCGCGGACCTCCTCAAGCGCAAGCGCGACGCGCTGGTGGCGGAGTTCTTCGATCTCGTCAAGGTCTCGCTGGAGGCCCGCCGCCACCTCACGGAGGCCAGCCGGGAGGCGTACTTCGCCCTGTTCCTGGCCAACGCCTGGGACGGGCCCGAGGCGGTGGGGAGCCTGGCTCTGGCGCAGGGCTCGCGGCTCGAGGTCTCGCTGGTGATGGAGAACATCTTCGGCGTCAAGGTGCCGCAGGTGCAGCCCCCGACCTTCGACGACCGGTTGCCCTTCTCGCCGGTCGGTGCCGGCGCGCAGACGCTCGCCGCCGCCCGCCAGTTTCGCAAACTCACCGAGGCCCTCATCGAGGTCGCGGCCACGGAGACGCGGCTGAGGCGGATCGGGGAGGAGATCAACAAGACCAACCGGCGTGTCAACGCCCTGGAGCAACTGGTGATCCCCAACATCAACTTCGAGATCCGACAGATCCGCAGCGTGCTCGAACAGCGCGCGCTGGAGGAGGTCACGGTGCTCAAGCGCATCAAGGCCAAGCTGGAGGCGCGAGAGCAGGCCGATGCCGCCTGAGGCGTCGTCCGCCGGGGTGCGGCCGATGGGCGCGCCCCGCGCGCCGGACCGTTCGCCACCGCCGGAGCCCTGTTTGGCTCCGGCGGTGGCGGTTCGGTGCCGCGCTCCTGCTATCGTCGGGTGATGGCGAGGACGGCACGACGGTTGCGTGATGCGGTGGGCCCCGTTCGGTCGGGCGGCGCCTGGGCGTGGGCCGGGGCGGCGCTGTTGGCGCTGCTGCTGGCCGGTTGCGCGCCGCAGGCCTCCGTGAGCACCTCGACCGAGCTGGATCCGATCGGGCTCCAGCCGCTACCGCTCGAGCGCCGCTACGTCATCGCTGTGCCCGACTTCCAGGTGCGGGCGAGCACCGTGCACCTCGACGACGTCGACGTGGCCGCGGAGGGCGACAGCTTCTACCGTCAGCTGGGCGCCGGCGTGGCCGACATCTTCGTGACCGAGGCGTTCCGCTCGGAGCGCTTCCGCATCACGGAGCGTGCCCAGCTCGACGCGGTGCTGAGCGAACAGAACCTGGCGCTGAGCGGTCGCGTGGAGCCCTCGACCGCGGCGCAGGTCGGGCGCATCACGGGGGCGGACCTGCTGGCGCTCGGTAGCCTCAGCGAGCTCAGCGTCACCACCACGGGTGGGGGCGGGGGCGTGCTCGGCGTGTTCGGCGGAGAGGTCGAGACCGTTACGGTCCGCGCGACCGTGGACCTGCGTCTCGTCGACGCCGTGAGTGCGGAGGTGCGCGCCATCGGCGTCGCCACCAGCGAGATCTCTCAGAGCAACGTGCGCCTCGACCTGCTGAACGTGGTGCGCGCGTTGCAGGCCGGCCGCAGCGGCACCACCATCGTGGACATCGCGGTGCGCAACGCCATCCGTGGCGCGATCCGCGATGCCGCGCGGGGGATCGGCGCCAAGGGGCCGTAAGGGCGCGACGCAGGACCGCGGCTGCCGGCGCTCGCGCGCCGGCGGTGTCCCGCATGGCCGGCCGCGAAACTTTACAACCACTCACGATGCCGGTATAGTGCCAACAGGCACAGACAACCCACGATTCGTTTCGAAACAGACAGGAGACAACTGTATGCGGAAACTGGCCATTGTTGCACTCGTACTCGTGCTGGTCGGCGGCGCCACGGCGGCGTTCGCCAACCGGCTAGACGACATCAAGGCGCGCGGCACCCTGGTGTGTGGCGTCAACGACAAGCTGCCAGGCTTCGGAAGCGTGAACGCCCAGGGGGAGTTCGAGGGCTTCGACGTCGACTTCTGCAAGGCCATCGCGGCCGGCATCCTGGGTGATGCCAGCGCCGTGGAGTACCGCCCGCTTTCGGCCCAGGAGCGCTTCACCGCCGTACAGAGCGGCGAGGTCGACGTGCTGATCCGCAACACCACCTGGACCAGCAGCCGCGACACCTCGGTGGGGCTCGAGTTCACGGCCACGACCTTCTACGACGGTCAGGGCTTCATGACCCGCAAGGATTCGGGTATCAACACGTTGCAGGATCTCGAGGGGCGCAAGATCTGCGTGCAGTCCGGCACCACCACCGAGCTGAACCTCAACGATGTGCTGTCGGCGCTCAACATCAGCTTCACTCCGGTGATCTTCGAGAACGCCGACCAGCTCACCGCCGCCTACGACCAGGGTGCCTGCGACGCCTGGACCACGGACAAGTCGGGGTTGGCCAGCCGCCTGATCACGCTGCGCGACCCGAGCGCCCAGAAGATCCTCGACGCCACCATCTCCAAGGAGCCGCTGGGCCCCTCGGTGCTCGACGGCGAGTCCGAGCTCTACGACGCCGTCCAGTGGGTGGTGTTCGGCCTGTTCACCGCCGAGGAGTACGGCATCACCTCGCAGAACGTCCAGGACATCGCGGCCAATACCCAGAACCCGACCGTCAAGCGCATGCTCAGCAACGACGGCGACAACCTCACCAACATCGGCTTGCGCGCCGACGGCATCCTCCAGGCGATCGCACAGGTCGGCAACTACGCCGAGATCTACAACCGCAACCTGGGCCCGGACACGCCGTTCGACATCCCGCGCGGCCTCAACAAGCTGTACACCGAGGGCGGCCTGCTCTTCGCGCCGCCGTTCCGCTGAGGACTTGAGGCCCACTGTGCTTGCTCGGGGGGTGGCGGTTTCGGACCGCCACCCCCTCCTCGATTCGGCGCCCCGGGGGGCGCGGGAGCGGTGACACTTCATGGCTGATGCATCACGTCCCCGCACCGCGGCCCCGCCGCGCATCCCCTTCTACCGCAACGTCAAGACGCTCGGGGTGCTGGCGCAGATCGTCTTCGCGGCGGTGCTGGTTGCCGGCGCGGCGCTGATCTACCGCAACGTCACCACGGCCCTGCAGGCCTCCAGCATCCCCGCGAACTTCTCGTTCCTCGACAAGCGCGCCGGCATCCCCATCGCCGAGTCTCCCATCCCCTACAGCCCGGAGAACAGCTACGGGCGGGCGTTCCTCATAGGCGTGCTCAACACCCTCAAGGTGGCGCTCGTCGGCGTGCTGGCCGCCTCGCTGCTCGGGGTGCTGGTGGGCGTGCTGCGGCTGTCGCGAAACTTCGTGCTGCGCCAGCTCGCCACCCTCTACGTGGAGACGCTGCGCAACACCCCCCTGGCGGTGCAGATCGTGTTCTGGTACACCGCCATCCTCACGCCGCTGCCGCGGCGCGTGCTGAATGCGACCCGACTGCCGGGCGGCGTCTATCTCAGCAACCAGGGGATCGGCCTTCCCTGGGCCTATCCCACCCCCTACATGGGCACGTACTGGCCGCTGGCCCTCCTGGCCGTCGCCGTCGGGCTGGCGGTGTGGTGGCTGCGCCGCCGGCAGCTCCGGCGCATCGATCGCCCCGGCAACGCCGCGGCCCCCGCATGGCTCGCCCTGATCGTGGTCGGCGTGGCGGCCTACCTGGCGCTGGGGCGCGCACCGATAGCGCCGGACGCCGCCGCCAGCTTCCGGGCGGAGAGTGGCGTCATCACCGCCTTCCACGACGGCAACGCAGACGGCGAGCTGAGCGCGGGTGAGCGCATCCTGCGCTTCGTCCCGCTGGAGGCCCGCGTCGGGACCGGCCAACTGCGGGCGCAGACGCAGGACCTGGTGGAGTCGCGGCGGGTGGTGCACAGCACCTTCCGCTTCCCTCCGTTCCGCAAGGGTGAGTACGACGCCGTTGAGGTCACCTTCGAGGACGCCGAGGCCGCCGCCAGCCGGGGCTTGAGGATCGACTACCGTTCGTTCCCCAACCGCGGGGTGGTGTACGTCGACCGCAACGGCAACGGCGCCTACGACCGGGGGGAGGAGCTCTCCGCCGAGACGTCCGACGCGTCGGGCTTCGATGCCACCCTGGTGATGACCGTGCACGGCTTCCACCGGCGCCTGGTGACCGATCGCGACGGCCGCACGCGCATCCCCCGCTTCCTTCCCGAGGGCGGCGCCGCCAGCGCCTCGCAGGGCACCAACGTCAGCCCGGCGCAGCTCTTCTCGGCCCCCAAGGCGTCGGCCGCGGCGGATCAGGTCCAGGCGGACGTGACGCTCCGGCGTTACCGCCCGCTGGTGTGGTCGCCGCCGAGCATCCCCATCAGTACCTACGTCGGCGGCATCGAGCTCACCACCAACTACCTGGCCCTGCTGCTGGCCCTGATCTTCTACACCGCGAGCTTCATCGCGGAGATCGTCCGCGGCGGATTGCAGGCGGTGGATCGTGGGCAGCGAGAGGCCGCCAAGGCGCTCGGGCTCTCCGACGGTCAGACCTTCCGCCTGGTGGTCTTCCCGCAGGCGCTGCGCATCATCCTGCCCCCGATGATCAGCCAGTACCTCAACCTCACCAAGAACAGCTCGTTGGCGCCGCTGGCGGCCTACGCAGAGCTGTTCGCGATCAGCATCATCATCGCCAACCAGACCGGCGCCAGCGTGCCGGTGACCGTCATGGTCATCGCCGGCTATCTGCTGATCAGCCTGGCCTTCGCCTTCGTCCTCAACATCGTCAACGCCCGCATGGCGTTGGTGGAGCGCTGATATGACCCTACCGTCCCGCACCCCACCGCCCGGTGCCAGCGGACCCCGCGCCTGGCTGCGAGAGAACCTCTTCGGCTCGCTACCCAACAGCATCACGTCGGCCTTCACGCTGGTCGTGCTCGGCTGGGCGTTGTTCGGCCTGGGGCGCTGGATCCTCACGAGTGCGCACTGGCAGCAGCTGTGGGTGAACCTCAGGCTCTTCGCCGTCTACCGCTACCCGGTCGACCTGCTCTTCCGGCCGCTGCTGGTGGCGGCCCTGGTGATGCTCCTGCTGGGGCTCACGGCCGGCGTGTCCTCGCGCACCGGGGGCACGATCGTGCGCGGGGTGTTCTGGTGGTTCTTCTACCTGGTGGCGGCGCTGGCCGTCGTCGCCCTGCTGTTCTGGCCCTCGGTGCGCTGGCTGTGGCCCATGGTGGCCGCGGCGGCGCTGGCTGGCTACGGCGTCGGCCGAGCCGCGCCCGGCGTCGTGCGCGCGCTCCCGTGGCTGTGGGGCGCCTCGGTCGTGCTCGCGGTGCTGCTTCTGGCCGGGGCGGGCTCGACCGGCCCGTTGCGCGCCGTCACCACCAAGGTGTGGGGCGGCTTCATGCTCACGCTCATCCTCTCGGTCGTGGGCATCGCGGTGAGCTTCCCCCTCGGCGTCGCGCTGGCGCTCGGTCGCCGCAGCAAGCTGCCGGTCATCAAATACGTCTGCATCGCCTTCATCGAGATCGTCCGGGGCGCGCCGCTCATCACCTGGCTGTTCATCGCCTCGCTGCTCGTGCCGCTGCTGTTCGCGGTGAGCCCCGACCAGATCAGCGCGCTGTTCCGCGCGATGGTGGCGGTGACCCTGTTCAGTGCCGCCTACATGGCCGAGAACGTGCGCGGCGGCCTGCAGGCGGTGCCCAGTGGCCAGAGCGAGGCGGCGCGTGCGTTGGGCCTGTCCGGTTGGCAGACCACCAGCCTCATCGTGCTGCCGCAGGCGCTGCGTGCCGTCATCCCCGCCATCGTGGGGCAGGCCATCGGCCTGTTCAAGGACACCTCGCTGGTGTTCATCGTTGGCCTATTCGACTTCTTCAACATCTCCAACGTGGTGGCCAACCAGCCGGACTCGCTGCTGGTGCCCGGCGGCATCCGCCTGGAGCTGTCGCTGTTCCTGGCGGCCGTATACTGGTACTTCGCATTCCGCATGAGCTTGGCCTCGCGCCAGCTCGAGGCACAGCTCGGCGTGGGTACGCGATGAGCGCCCTGAGAGGAGCAACATGACGCAGGCGGTGAGCCCCCAAGAGGCAACCGTGCGGGCGGACGCCCCGGCGGACGGTCAGAAGATCATCGAGATCGATGGGCTCAACAAGTGGTTCGGCGACTTCCACGTGCTCAAGGACATCAACCTCTCCATCAACCAGGGCGAGGTGGTGGTGATCATCGGTCCCTCGGGCTCGGGCAAGTCGACGCTCATCCGCTGCGTCAACCGTCTCGAGGAGCACCAGGAGGGGCGCATCGTGGTCGACGGGATCGAGCTCACCGACGACGTGCGCAACATCGACCAGGTGCGGCGCGAGACCGGCATGGTGTTCCAGCAGTTCAACCTCTTCCCGCACCTCACGGTGCTGGAGAACATCACGCTGGCGCCCTTGCGGGTGCGCAAGTGGAAGAAGAGCAAGGCCGAGGAACGAGCCATGTACTTCCTGGACAAGGTCGGCATCCCCGAGCAGGCGCGCAAGTACCCCGGGCAGCTATCCGGCGGGCAGCAACAGCGCGTGGCCATCGCCCGGGCGCTGACGATGGAGCCCAAGGTGATGCTGTTCGACGAGCCGACCAGCGCGCTCGATCCGGAGGTCATCGGTGAGGTGCTCGAGGTCATGGTCACGCTCGCCAAGGAGGGGATGACCATGGCGGTGGTGACCCACGAGATGGGTTTCGCCCGCGAGGTCGGCCACCGTGTCGTGTTCATGGACGCGGGGCAGGTGGTGGAGGTGGGCACGCCCGAGCACTTCTTCCAGAATCCGCGTGAGGAACGCACACGCGCGTTTCTCTCGAAGATCCTCTAGGGGGGAATGTCACAGCCGCCCCCGCTGTTGCGACCCTATGCTGGGCGCATGAGCGACGGGTACCGAGGCGAGACGACGCTATGAGCGACATCACCAACGACGCGGCCGACGCGGGCCGCGGCATGCGGATCGCGGATCTGCTGCGCAACATGGTCGCCAAGGGCGCGTCGGACATCCACCTGCAGGCGGGCGCCGCGCCCCACATGCGCATCGACGGCGAACTGATGGCCTTCGAGGGCGTTCCCGCCCTCACCCCCGATCAGACCGAGCAGATCGCGCTGGCCATGATGAGCGAGAGCCAGCGGGAGATGTTCCGGCACCGCCACGAGATCGATTTCGCGTTCACCATCCCTAACGTGGCGCGCTTCCGCTGCAACGTGTTGCGGCAACGGGGCTCGGTCGGCGTGGTGATGCGCGTGATCGGGGACGCCATCCCGAGTTTCGAATCGCTCGGCCTTCCCAGCTCGGTGGTGACGGAGCTCGCCGCGCAGCCGCGCGGCCTGGTGCTGGTCACGGGGCCCACGGGATCGGGCAAGACAACCACCCTGGCGGCCATGACCGACTACATCAACCGCCGCTTCCCCCGCAACATCATCACCATCGAGGATCCCATCGAGATCCTACACAAGAACCACCGCAGTCTGGTCATCCAGCGCGAGATCGGCCTGGACACGGCCGATTTCGTGGGCGCCCTGAAGTACGCCATGCGGCAGGACCCCGACGTCATCCTGGTCGGGGAGATGCGCGACAGGGAGACGGTTGAGGCGGCCATCACGGCGGCGCAGACCGGCCACCTGGTGCTCAGCACGCTGCATACGCTGGACGCGATCCGCACCGTCAACCGCATCATCGACTTCTTCCCGCCGCACGAGCGTGGCCAGATCCGGATCATGCTGGCCGAGTCGCTGCTCGGCATCCTCAGTCAACGCCTGCTGCCGCGTGCCGACGGGCCCGGGCGGGCGCTGGCCACGGAGGTCCTGGTCAACACGCCCCTCATCCGCGACTACATCAAGGACGAGGAGAAGACGTCGCTGATCAAGGAGGCGCTGATGCAGGACAACCTGCGCGGCATGCAGACCTTCGATCAGCATCTCGTCGAGCTCTACCTCGAGGGGCGCGTCACGCTGGAAGACGCCAGCTACATGGCCACCAGCCCGCACGAGCTGCGCCTCATGATCACGCAGCGGCAGGGCGGCATGGACGGGCGCCAGGAGGCCGAGTTCGAGCGCATCGCCCAGGGAAGCCGCGGCCCGCTGGGCTGAGGCGGCGCCGGAGCGGACGATGCGTGGGGGCGGGACCGCCTCCACGCATCGTCGCGCCAAGAGCCTCCCTCAGCCGGCCCAGCTCGGCACGGATGGCGTCCACGGCAGGCTCTCCACCACGTGACCGTGGAGATCGTAGGCGTCGGCGCCGGTGACGTGAACGCGCACCAGGTCGCCGATCTTGACGGTCCCGTCGCTCTGCGCCAGCACGCGGCCGTCGATGTCGGGCGCGTCCGCCTTCGAGCGGCCGACGATGCTGCCCGGATCCTCACCGTAGGCGTCCACCAGCACATCCAGCGTCCGGCCCACGCGAACGATCTGTTTCTCCAGGCTGATGGCCTGTTGTAGCTCCATCAGGCGCTGGTAGCGTTCCTCCTTCAGCTCCTCGGGCACGGCCCCGGGCAGCGCGTTGGCGTCCGCGCCGTCGACCACGCTGTAGCGGAAGGCGCCGACGCGGTCCAGGCGCGCCTCGCGCAGGAAGGTGAGCAGGAGGGCGAAGTCCTCCTCGGTCTCCCCGGGGAACCCCACGATGAAGGTCGAGCGCACCACCAGCTCGGGGCACACCGCGCGCCAGGCCCCCAGCGTCCGCAGGTGGCTCTCCGCGCCCCCAGGACGGCGCATGGCGCGCAGCACCCTGGGGCTGGCGTGCTGCAACGGCACGTCGAGGTACGGAAGCAGGCGCCCGTCGGCCATCAGCCCGATGAGCTCCTGCACATGTGGGTACGGGTAGACGTAGTGCAGACGCACCCAGGCGCCGAGCTGCGCCAGCTCGTGTACCAGCGGTACCAGGTGCGCCCGCACCTCGCGCTCCTGGAAGCGGCTGCTGCGATGCCCGAGGTCGCGCCCGTAGGCGCTCGAGTCCTGGGCGATCACCAGCAGCTCCTTGGTGCCCGTGGCGACGAGCCGAGTCGCGTCCGCGAGCACGTCCGCAGCGTCCCGCGAGGTTTGCGCCCCGCGGAGCTGCGGGATGATGCAGAAGCTGCAGCGGTGGTCGCACCCCTCGGCGATCTTGAGGTAGCTGTAGTGGCGCGGAGTGAGTCGCACGCCCGCGCGCGGCCCCGGGAGGAGTCGGGTGAAGGGGTCGGTGTCCGGCGGGAGGGCGCCACGCACGGCGCCCATCACGCCCTCGAGGTCGGCCTGGCCGGTGATGGCGAGCACCTCCGGGTGACGCTCTCGGATGCGCTCCGGCCGTTCCCCGAGGCAACCGGTCACGATCACACGGCCGTTGCGGTCCAGCGCCTCCTGTATGGCATCGAGGGATTCCTCCACCGCCGGGGTGATGAAGCCGCAGGTGTTGACGATGACGAGCTCCGCCTCGTCGTATCGCGGCACCAGCTCGTACCCCTCGGCGCGCAACTGCGTGAGGATCCGCTCGCTGTCTACCAGCGCCTTGGGGCATCCCAGACTGACGAAACCGATGCGACCGCTCATGTCGTGCGCGAGTATACCGGGCCGCCCGCGCCCGCGCCGTCGCGCGCCGGGCGCCCGTCCGCGGGCACGATGCGCGCGGGCCCCGGCGTCGCCCGCGCCGCGCGGCGCCGCAGCAGGCCCCGCAGCCGTCCGGCGAGGTACAGCGAGCCGGCGATGGCCACCGTGCCGCCCTCCGGGGCGGCCGCCAGCGCGGCATCGAGGGCCCGCCGCGGATCCTCGATGCGGAGCCGGCCGGGCCCCATCTCCAGTGGCGCCTCCCCCGCGGCGGCGGAGGTCACGATCACCCGGGACGCGCGCGCCTCGAGGGGGGCCAGCGTGGCCGGACCCTGCTTGCGGGGCAGGGCACCGAACAGCAACACGTAACCACGTGGCAGCGTGTCGGCCAACGCCGCGGCCGCCGCGGGATCGTGGGCGCCGTCCAGTACGACCGTGCGGGAACCCAGGACGAAGCTCTCGGCCCGGGCGGGCAGCGCGGGCGCCCGCACGGCGGCCGCCACGGCCGCCTCGTCGACGCCCAGCAGCCGGAGGGCGGCGCACGCCAGGCGCGCGTTGCGACCGCGCACGGGCGGTTCCGGTGTGACGGTGCCCACCGGAAGCGCGAAGTGCGGGTCCGACGGGCGGTCGACCCACAGGGGGGCGCCCACCTCCACCGCCCGCCGCCGGACCCACTCCAGGGCCTCGCCGCTTGCGCCCGTGACGAGGGGAACGCCGGCCTCGGCCGCGCCCGCCTTGTCGCGGGCGATGGTCGCAAGGTCGGGCCCGAGGGTGTCGACGTGGTCGAGCGTCACGTTCGTCAGGACCACCAACCGCACGTGGGCCACGGCCTGCGTCGCGTCGCTGGCGCCGCCGACGCCGGCCTCCAGGACCGCGGCGCCCGCACCCGCGCGGCGGAAGGCGTGCAGCGCCAGAGCCAACGTCAGCTCGAAGAAGGCCGCGTCCGGCGCGCCCTCCATCGCCCTCACGCGCGCCACGAAGGCCCGCACCGTGCGCCGCGCGAGCGGCCGCCCGTCGATCTCGATGCGCTCTCGGAAGTCCTCGACGTGGGGTGAGAGGAAACGCCCCGTGCGGACGCCCGCCGCGCGAAGCCCTTCGGCCACCATGCTGGTGACCGTGCCCTTGCCGTTGGTGCCCACCACCCGGACCACCAGCGGCGGCGGGCGCACGCCCAGCGCCCGCAGCAGCGCCGCCGCGCGCGACGGGTCGCGGGGTGCCCCGTGCCTGCTGCGGGCGTAGAGCCACGCCAGCGCCTCACGGTAGCCGGGGAGGTCGGGGGTCAAGCCGCGCGTCTCAGCCGTTGCCTCGGCGGTTCCGGCGCGGCCGGCGGCGACGCGACCGGCGCCGGCGCTTGCCGGAGCCCTTGCCGCCGACCTCGCCCGGATCGCCCCAGTCCTGCATGGTGGCCTCCTCGGTCACCTTGACGAGCAGGGCGTCGACGAAACCGTCGCTGAGCCGTTGTGTGAATTTCAGGAGCAGATGCGGTTCGCGCGCGTCGACGTACACGACGCTGCCCCCGGGATGCAGCAGGTACGCGCGCGCGATGCGCGAGCCCATCACGGTGTCGAGCTCCACCTCGCCGACACGCTGGACGGTCACGTCCTTGCCGAGCAGCGGCACGCGCAGGTGCTCGAGCTCACCCATGCCGCGCAGCTCGAAGAGCAGCGACAGGGGGTCGCGATAGGGGCGCAGGTAGGGCGTGCTCGCCTCGTCCCGCCCCTTGCTGGCCCTCACCATGCCGTCCTGGGCGTCGAACACCACGTCGAAGTTGCGGTTCCCCGCGCGCTCGGACGTCTCCTCGCGGAAACGCAGGCTGTAGTGGCGTGCGGCGTGGCAGCGGCTGCGCTGCAACACCGTGGCCTCGCCCAGCGCCCCCTGGAACATGGCCTTGCCCTCCAACAGGGCCACCTTCCCCTTGGACTCGGCCTTCAACACGTGGGTGCCGACGGCCTTCCCCTTGTGGCTCAGGCGGTAGCTGCAGACCTCGACAGACACACACCAAGCTACCACGACGCGGGTGCGGGCGCCGTCCATGACGCGGTCCGCGGTAGTCGCGGGTGGCGTGCCGCGTGATACCGGGCCCGCCCACGGGCGGCGTGCGGGGTGACACCGAGCCCGCCCCCGGAGGCGCGGGTTTCGGCGGGTACCATGGGGCCGGGCGTCGCCCGCCCACGGGAGGTCGCGTGAACCACACCCCATCCACCACAGGCCAAGCGGGCCCCCATCCCGATCGGCCGCCGCGGATCCGACCCTGGGGGAGCGTGGACGGACGCCCCGTGTCCCTGTTCACGCTGGGGACCCGGGGCGGCCTGCGCGCCCACATCACGGACTACGGCGGCACCCTGGTCGGCCTCGAGGTGCCCGACGCCTCCGGCGCGGTCGCGGACGTGGCGTTGGGGTTCGCAACGCTCGACGGCGCGCCGGGGGAGAGCTACCTGCCGGGACACCCGTACCTCGGTGCCCTCATCGGGCGCGTGGCCAACCGGATCGCGGGTGCGCGCTTCACCCTGGATGGCGTGGACTACGCGCTTGCGACCAACCACGGCCCCCACCAGCTCCACGGTGGCCCCGCCGGCTTCGATCGAAGCGTGTGGGCCGCGCAGCCGCTTCTGGACGACGGCGGACCCGGCCTCGCCCTGACATTGCTGTCGCCCGACGGGGACCAGGGCTTCCCAGGCACGCTGTTGGCGAGCGCCGTGTACCGGGTACTCGAGCCCGCCGTGCTGCGGCTCGAGCTGAGCGCCACGAGCGACCGCCCCACCCCCGTCAGCCTCACCAACCACGCCTACCTCAACCTCGCGGGGCACGATGCCGGGGACGTGCTAGGCCATGAGCTGACCCTATTCGCCGACGCCTACACCCCGACGGACGAGGCGCTGATCCCCACGGGCGAGATCCTGCGGGTGGACGATACCGCCTTCGACCTGCGCACGCCGGCGCCGATCGGCGAGCGGCTCGACGCACCGGAGCTGCGGCGGCTGCTGGGCGGCGGTTACGACACCAACGTGGTGGTGCGCGGTACGCCGGGCACCCTGCGCCCGGCCGCGCGCGTGCGGGAGCCGAGCCGGGGGCGCGTGCTCGAGGTGTGGTCGACGCACCCCGGGCTCCAGGTCTACAGCGGCAACCTGCTCGACGGCACCCTCGTGGGCAAGGGGGGCGCGCGCTACGCTCGGCACGCGGGCCTGGCGCTGGAGCCCCAGGGCTTCCCCAACGCGGTCAACACGCCACACTTCCCGCCCGTGTGGTTGCGGCCGGGACGGGTCGAGCGTCACGTGATCGAGTACCGTTTCGGCGCGGAGGCGTCCGTGGCATGACGAGACCGATCGCCGACGCCGCGGCGGCGGCGGCTCTGGGGCGCGCGGGGGAGGCGTTGCTGGCCGCGGCTGCCACGCCCTTCGCCGGGGCGCGCATGCTCGCGCGCCGCCTGGGCGCGTCGCTGGACCGCGGGCGCGCCACCCTCGGCTTCTGGGCGCCGGAGCTGGTGGCGCTGGGCATCCCGGATCGCCACGTCGTGCTCGACGTGTTCGAGCCTCCCGAGGGGCTGGATCCGGGGTCGCCCCCGGCACGGGCGGTCTTCCGCCGCCACCGGTTTCCACTGCAGCGCGCCGGGGCGTGCTACTGGGCCGTGGTCGACGGGTTGCGGGGCGGCCGGCGCGATCGGCTCGGCACGCTCTACGCCCTCCGCTTCCGCGACGAGCGCGGCGCGTGGCACGCCCGCCAGGACGTGCTGGCCGCATCGCTGCCGTTCGGGGCGTTCGCCCCGGCCGAGCTCTACGACCTCGATCGCATGCATGCCGACCGCGCGGACGCACCCTACTACCGGGCGCTCTGGGCCGGCGCCCCGGAGGGCGGCGACGGGGCCGTGCGCATTCCGCCACCCGCCAACATCCTGCAGCTACACGTGGGCACGGCCACGGAATCCGGCACGCTGGCGGGGCTGACACGACGCCTCGGAGTGCTGGCCGAACGCGTCGGCGCGGGCGCCCGATTGGCGCCGGAGGACCAGCTCTGGCTCGGCTTCGACGCGGTCCAGCCGCTGCCGCTCGAGCCCGTCATCGAGTACGAGGCGGGCCCGCGCTTCTGGGTGCCCGCGGCGCACCAGCGCGCGGGAGGTGGCGCAGAGGTGGAGGTCGCGCTCGCCCACCCCGACATGACGGATTGGGGCTACGACGTGGTGCTTGCCGCCTCCTCGGCCGTGAATCCGGCGCTGCTGGAGAGCGGCCGGCCCGACGAGTTGGTGGACCTCGCCGTGGCGCTCCACAACTTCCCGGGCGGACCCATGCGCCTGGTCCTGGACGTGGTGTTCGGGCACACGGACGACCAGGCCCTGGGACTGCTCGACAGGGCGTTCTTCCGGGGCCCGAACATGTACGGCCAGGACGTCAACCAGCAGCATCCCGTGGTGCGTGCGCTGATGCTGGAGATGCAGCGTCGCAAGGTGGACTTCGGGGCGGATGCGGTGCGCGTCGACGGCGCCCAGGACCTCAAGCTGTTCGACGGCGCTGCCGGCACGGTGGAGCACGACGACGACTACATCGAGCTCATGGGATCGCTGGTGCAGCGGGTCGCGGGCGTGTCCTACCGCCCCTGGATGGTGTTCGAGGACGGGCGGCCGTGGCCGCGCGCGGACTGGCCGACGGCGTCCACCTACCTCGCCGTCATCGCCCGACAACCGCACGCCTTCCAGTGGGGACCCCTGACCTTCGCGCACAACACGCCCGCCCTGGAGGGGTTCTGGCGCGAGCGCTGGTGGCGCGTCGAGCAGATCGCGGCGCACGGCGCGCACTGGATCTCGGGCTGCGCCAACCACGACACCGTCCGGCGCGGCACTCAGGTCGATCCCGATCGACCGGTCAATCGTCGCCTCGGGGGCAGCCTCAAGGCGGTGCTGGAGCGCGCCTACGACCATCCGGCGGCCACACTGCTGTGGTACGCAGCGCTTCCGGGCGTGCCGATGGATTTCCTGCAGGCGCTGGCGCGCGCGCCGTGGGGCTTCGTGCGCAACACCGACGAGCGCTACGGCGTGAAGATCCTCGCCGAGGAGGCCGGCTTCTTCACCTGGCAGGTGGAGCCGGCGGCCTACCGGGCCGACGGTGCCTTCATGCGGCTCAAGGCGCTCGGCTTCACGACGCTGGGTGCCTGGCGGCGGTTCTTGGGGGAGCTGACCGCCCAGATCGCGGCGGCGCCCGACGACCTCGTCACGGTCGCGCGGAGGCTCGGCGATCTCGGCGCGGCGCCGGCTGCGGACCCGGCTTGGCTGCGCCATACGGCACGGGCCGCCATGGATGACATGCACGCATTCTGCGGTGTACCGCGCTGGAGCGGGCGGCTCGACCCGAAACTCACCGCCTTCGCCCTGCGCGCCCGCAGGCTGCGCCACCATCGCCCGTGGCTGCGCTCGGACCTTGCAGAAGGGGAGGGGATCGGCCTGCTGCCCCCCGAGGTCGTGCAGGGGGCCGATGTGGTGTGGGCCTCGCGGCGAGCTCCCGGCGGAGGCGAATCGCTGCTGTTGCTGGCCAACCTGGCGGGGGACGCGGTCGAGCTGACCCCGGCCTCGACGCCGGTGGACGCGGGCGCGCGCTGGGGGGCGTTGCTCGCGTCGCCCGGGGCCGAGCGCGTGGGCGCGGGCACCCGCTGGCGGCTGCCGGATGGGGAGGCCGTGGTGCTGCGCGCCGCCGCCGCGACTGCCGGACGGGGCCCGGATCGCGAGCGACTTGGGCCGGCCGGGCACTCACCGCAGTTGGGCTAGAAGGGTAGGTCGCTCTCCTCGAGGCGCGCCAGATCCGCCGTGGACTTGCCCTGACGCAACACGTTGATGAACAGCTGCACCAGCGACGGGTCGAGCTCGCGGCCGCTGCGTGCCTCCAGGGCGCGCTCCACCTCGCGCATCGGCATGGCCTGTCCGCGCTCGCTGGACAGCACGTCGAAGGCGTCCGCCACCGCCACGATGCGGCCGAGCAGGGGGATCTGCTCCTTGCGCAAGGCACCCGGGAAGCCGGAGCCATCCCAGTTCTCGTGATGTGTACGGATGCCCTCGGCGGCGCTGCGCAGCAGCGATGCGGAGGCCACCAGGTTGGCACCGCGTTGGGGGTGCTCGATGTCCTCGATCGACAGGTCCAGGCCCGCGCCCAACTTGCCGATGTCGTGCAGCATGGCCGCGAAGTAGAGGTCGGCCTGCTCGGCGTTGGTGAGCTCGAGGGCGCGGCCCAGCGCCAGGGCGTAGGCCGTCACGCGATCGGCGTGGCCCAGCTGGGCGAAGTCCTGCGCCTCCATCGCCTGAACGAACGCCTTGGTGAACTCCACCAGGCTGAGCTTGGCCCGCCGTAGCTCGAAGGCCTGGCTCTGCGCCTCGCCGAGCACGGCGCCCCAGCGGGCGGCCAGGCGCATCTCCTCGTCCGCGAAGGCGGGGTCTCCGTGGCGCTGCAGGATCAGCGTCCCGTACCGCAGGAAGCGGCCGGCGACGGGCACCACCAGCGCGCTGGTGGCGTTGCGCATGCCCAGCTCGCCGAACGCGCCGCGCAGCGCACCGTCGTTGGGGGTGAACAACTCGCTGATCAGGTTGGGGACCACGCGCGGCCCGGGTTCGCGCCACGGGCCGTGCACCGGCGTCAACCCGAGCAGGGAGGGGCTATAGCCCTGGGTAGCATCGAAGACGTAGGTGCCGGGCTCCGTACCCCGGACCACGTAGCCTCGTACCTCCCCGGCCAGGCTGGTGCAGAGCACGCGCAGCACCTCGCCGGCGCGATCCGAGGAGCGATGCAGCCGCAAGAGCCGCTCCACCGCCTCGAGGGTGTCGGGGCGGTCCGCGGCGCTCTCGGGATTGGCGAACAGGCGTCGGAACACGGTGGCCCTTCCGGCCCGGCCCGTGTGCCGGGCGGGTGTTTCTCGGAGTCTACCGCCGCGCAGGATGAGCCGGCTAAGGAAATGCTTACACCTGCTGGTGTCGTGCGCCCGCGCAGCCAACGCGGCGAGCGGTACGCTGGGCCCATGAGGGTCCACCCCGGGCGGTCGGCGCGCGGAGCACCACGGCGTGATGTGCCGCGCGGCGCCGCGGCCGTGGCGCTGGGCTTGCTGGCGGCGTCGATGCTGCCGGGATGTCTGCCGCTCCCGGACCTGCGGCCGCCGCTGGCGGTGCCGGCGCCCGACTACCGGCTCGTTCCCGCGGCCGTGGCGAGCGACTATGTCTCCTTCCCGGGGGCCGTCGAGCCCCACACCCCGCCGCGCTTCGATCGCAGCTATGCGCTGCGCTTCCGTGGGCCCGAGGCGCCGCGGACCGTGCTGGTGCTGATACCCGGGCTGTTCGGCGGCGCGTCGAGCCTGGAGTTCCTGGCCCGCAGGCTGGTGGCGGCGACTCCGGGCCTGCAGGTCTGGGTCGTCGATCGCCGGTCCAACGCGTTGGAGGATCACCGGGGATTCGATGCCGCCCGGCGGCGGTCGGATCCGCAGCTGGCCGTGCGTTACTACCTGGGTGAGGGTGGGGTTGCGCCCGTCTTCGCACCGCCCGGTGACGACACGCTGAGGTACCTGGGGTATTGGGGGCTCGCCGTTCACCTGGAGGACCTGGCCGCGGTCGTCGATGCCGCCCGACGCGAGGCGCCGCGCGTCCTGCTCGGTGGTCACTCGCTCGGGGCCACGCTGGCCGCCCTCTACGCGGCCTGGCGACGCCCAGACGGCACGGTCGGTGGCGACGGCCTCGACGGCCTGGTGCTGCTCGACGGCGCGCCAGGGCGCACCGGGACCTTCGACGACCGCGACATCGGCGACGGGCGGTGGGTGCTCGGGATCCCCGTAGTGCCGTCGACGCAGGTGCTGGAGGCGGGTACGTCACGGTCCTACGTGAGCTACGGCTTGGCGCCGATGCGCATCGTCCGGGCCCAGGTGATCGCGCTGCTGGCCTACCAGCGCCCCGAGGCGCGCGCGCCGTCGGGGCTGACCGATGTGGCGATGACCAACGAGGCCCTCGCCGGGCTGGCGATCGACGCGCGCTACGCCGCAGTGCCGCTGTTCTCCCCGCAGGTGGGGGAGCCGATCGGCGCGCGCTTCGCCGGTAACCTCCCGGCCTTCCTGCTGGGCGGCGCGGACGGCGCCTCGAGCCGGACCGTCGTCGGCGTTGCCGGGGGCGCCGACGAGGTCCGTTGGGGTCCCGGCGATCCGCCGGAACCCACCGACCTGCGGTCGTACGTGGCGACCGCGGTGACGCGCTACACCGACCGCAGCGAGTGGTACGTCCCGACGCGCCTGCTGCTCGACATCGCGGCTTTGGACGTCGATCCGGGGGCGTCGCCGGGCTTCGTGCCGGCCTCGGAGGTGCGGGTGCCGACGCTGGCGATCGGCGCCGGGCGCGGGTTGATTCGGAGCGCCGACGGCTTCGCCGGCTACGGCAACACCCGCGTCGGCTCCAGCTTCACCGCCTATGTGGTGCCGGGTCTCACCCACATCGACCTCGTGTACGCTCGGGCGGCACCCGTGGTCACGCTTGTGCGGCGCTGGAGCGAGGGCCTGCCGTGAGGCCAGCGGCGCGGCGGGAGCATCGCACGAGCCGCTGCTAGCGGCGGGCGGGGAGGACCGGACATGGACGAAGCACGCGATCCGGAGGCGTTACGGTCGGGGCAGTACGCCGGCGCGGGCAACCTGCGGGCGCGCATGGCACTCCACGAGCGTTTCGGGCCGCCGGGCACATCCTGGCAGCGTTGGGTCTTCGAGCGGCTTCCCGCGACGCCCGCAGCACGTGTGCTGGAGCTGGGTTGCGGTCCCGGTGTGCTGTGGAGCGAGAACCTGGAGCGCGTGCCGAGCGATTGGCGGCTCACGCTGAGCGACCTCTCGGAGGGCATGCTGACCCGGGCCCGGGAGGCACTGCGCGACCTGCGGCCCCAGCCGCGCTTCGTGCGGTTCGACGCCACCTCGCTCCCCTTCGGAGCCGGGGATCTCGATCTGGTGATCGCCAATCACATGCTGTATCACGTGCCGGACCTCCCGCGCACGCTCCGCGAGATCCGCCGCGTGCTCGCCCCGGGGGGCACGCTGGTGGCGGCCACCAACGGGCGCGCGCACATGGCCGAGCTGCACGCACTGGTGCGCGCCACGGCGGCGGAGGTGCCGGGGGAGACGCCGCCCGCCGCACGGGCGCGCGGGGAGGCGCTGGCGTTCGAGCTCGAGAACGGCCGTGCGTGGCTCGACTCTGCGTTCGGGCGCGTCGAGATCCACAGGCGCGAGGAACCGCTTCGCGTGACCGAGGGCGCCCCGGTGGTGGACTACGTGGCGTCGATGGGCCCGGTCCCCGAGGCCTTCCTCGCCGCCCTGGAACGGCGGGTCGAGGCCATCCTCGCGGAGCGCGGCACGTTGGTGATCCGCCGATCCACGGGCCTGTTCGTGGCCCGTTGATCGGCGCCTGGCGGCCGCCGCCGGCGGCGGCCGCCCCCCCGCCTCGGCGTCGCCCTCGCGTACACTGGAACGCATGCTGGAGCTTCGTTACATCCGCGACAACGCCGACGAGGTCCGTCGGGCCATCCGCGCCAAGCAGCTCCCCGACGCGCTCGAGGGGCTCGAGCAGCTGCTTCTCGCCGATGAGGAGCACCGGCTGCTGCGCCAGGATCTCGAGGAGCAGCAGGCGCGGCGCAATGCCGACAGCCGGCGCATCGGCGAGCTCAAGCGTCAGGGGCAGGACGCCGGCGACCTGATGCGGCAGATGGGGGAGGTGGCCGCGGCGGTCAAGCGGCTCGAGGAGCGCGCCCGGGTGCTGGACGACCGCATCGAGGCGCTGCTGCTCGAGATCCCCAACCTTCCGCACGAGAGCGTGCCCTACGGGGAGAGCGAGCACGACAACGTGGTGGTCAAGGAGTGGGGCGAGCGGCCCGCGTTCAGCTTCGAGCCCCGCCCTCACTGGGAGCTCGCCTCCGAGCACGGTTGGGTCGATCTGGAGGCCGGAGTGCGCCTCACGGGGGCCGGCTTCCCCGTGTTCCGCGGGGCGGGGGCGAAGCTGGTGCGGGCTCTAGAGCGCTTCTTCCTCGACCGTCTCGAGGCGGCGGGGTACCAGGAGGTGGTGGTCCCGCTACTCGTGAACGCGGCCTCGGCGACCGCCACGGGTCAGCTGCCCGACAAGGAGGGGCAGATGTACGAGGTGACGGATGGTTACTACCTCATCCCCACCTCCGAGGTGGCCCTCACCAACCTCCACCGCGGGGAGATCCTGGATCTCGAGGAACTGCCGCTGCGCTACGTTGCCTACAGCGCGTGCTTCCGGCGCGAGGCCGGCAGTTACGGCAAGGAGGTGCGCGGGCTCAACCGCGTGCACCAGTTCGACAAGGTGGAGATGGTGGCGTTCACGCGGCCGGAGGCCAGCTATCCGGCGCTGGAGGCGATGACGCGGGTGGCCGAGGAGATGCTCGAGGCGCTGGAGCTACCGTACCGGCGCCTGCTGATGTGCACCGGCGACATGGGCTTCACCCAGGCCAAGAAGTACGACCTGGAGGTGTGGAGCCCGGGTCAGCAGCGCTGGCTGGAGGTGTCGAGCGTGAGCAACCTCGAGGCGTTCCAGGCGACGCGGCTCAAGACCAGGGCACGGGCGGGCGGCGCGGGTGGGAAGGGGCGGCCGGAAACGGTGCACACGCTCAACGGCAGCGCGCTCGCGTTCCCGCGGACGCTGGCGGCGCTACTCGAGACCTACCAGCGTGAGGACGGCACGGTGGCCGTGCCCACGGCGCTGCGCCCGTACCTGGGACGGGACACGCTCGGCTGAGCCGTGCGTCCGGGCGCATCGCCGACCCCCGAAGGCGGCGGCGCTCACCCCTCGTCGATCGTGCGTGGCACCCGGACGAAGCCGTCCTGGGAGGCGTTGGCGAGCGCCAGCGCGCGTTCGCGGGGTAGCGACGGCGTCGGCGCGTCTGGCCGCACCTCCGCCGCGGGAAGCACCGGCCGCACCAACGCGTCGACCCCCTCGGTGTCCACCTCTCCGAGCTGCTCGAAGTACTCCAGGATGGCGCGCAGGTCGGCCTTGAGGGCCTCGCGTTCGTCCTCGGCCACGTGCAGGCGCGCCAGGCGTGCCAGGTGCTCGATGTCGCGATCTTCCAGGGCCATGGCGGCATGCTAGCACCCGCTCCGGGCGGTCGCGGCCGCGCGCCGGCCCGTAGCCGCCGCCCGGCGTCGTTCACATGAGCAACCGCGCGAGCTCGTACAGCGCCACCACCAGGACCAGCGAGGGGAGCAGGGCGGCCGTCCGTAGGCGCTTGATGTCGAGCAGGCCCAGCCCCAGCGAGACGATGAGCAGGCCGCCGACGCCGTTGACCAGCAGCACCCTGGGGTCCGTGGCCGGGTCCGGGATGAGGCTCGCGAAGAGCCCCGCGGCGACCGACAAGCCTCCCTGGTAGACGGCGATGACCGCCACCGAGGCGAGCACGCCGAAGCCGAACGTGGTCGCCAGCGCCAGGGCCGAGAAGCCGTCCAGCGCCGACTTGAGCAGCAGGAAGCTGGCATCGCCTGACAGACCGTTCTGGATACTTCCGATCAGGGTCAACGGCCCCACGCAGAACAGCAGCGTCGCGGCGACGAATCCCTCGGTGAAGCGCCCCTGCCCGCGCAACCTGCGCCTCAGCCAGTTCCCGGCGGCCTCGAGGGCCTCCTCGAGATGCCACCACTCCCCCAGCGCGCCGCCCAGGGCCAGGGCGATCAGCCCGAGAAGGACGCCAGGCGGCTCGCGCACGCGCCCCAGGTCCCAGGCATTGAGGAGGCCGATGAACAGCGTGACCAGGCCGATGGCCTGCATCACCACGGTGACGATGCGCTGCGGCAGGCGGCCCCGCAGCGTCAGTCCGAGCAGCGCCCCGAGCGTCACGGTCGCGATGTTGACGAGCGTCCCGGACGTCTGTTCGAGCAGCGACATGAGCCTGGATGCTACCACGGGGCCGGCGCCCGCTCAGCCCCTCGAGGAGCCGTCCCCGCTGGCACCGCGCCCGCCGCGGAGCACCATCACCGTGACCAGGATCCCGGCGGCCACGGGCAGCCCGATGAGCCACACCAGCCAGGTGGCGATCGAGCGGGATCCGGTCGCCGTGGGTGGCAGCACGAAGGGCACGGCGTCGTTCGCCGCGCCGCCGACGACCAGCGTGACGTTGGCGCGCGCCTCCTCCTGGCGGTAGGTCTGGTCGCGCACCAGGACCGTCACGGCCCCCCGCCGCCGAGGCGTCCACGCCGCCCGATAGCTGCCCTCGGGCGTGTCGAGCTCCTCGAATCGGATCGTGATCGGGGTGGCATCCGGCTCGTCCGCGGGGCGTACGTCCGCCAGCAGCGTGGCGTCCAGGATGGGGGTGAGGCTGGGGTCCTCGAGCGCGATGGTGAGGGTCGCCGCCATGGCCGGATCGGGCGGGTCCGGCGCGACGGTGAGCTTTCCCAGCACCAGTGTGGCGTGGGCCCCGGCGACGCCGGCAATCGAGAGCATCAGCGCCGCCAGCAGCACGGCGGTGACGTGCCGCCGGTCGCGCCGCGTCGGCGGCGCCGACGTGGGCCGGCCGTCGCGCGGCCGACGGACGCGGCTCCGAGGCGCGCCCGTCACCGCCCGGCGGACCTCAGTGCGCAGCACGCTGCGCCCCCTGCACACGCGCCCAGAGGTATGCGCGCAGCGTGAGGCCGCTGTCGTGCACCGCGCGCGCTTCGGCGCGGCCGAGGTAGCGGTAGTGCCACGGCTCGTATACGTAGCACGTCCGCGACTCCAGTCCGTGGGGGTAGCTCATGACGAAGCCGTAGCGCCAGGCGTTGGCGGCGACCCAGGAGCCGGTCGGCGTCGCCGCCCAGTCGTCGACGTCCCACGGTGCGGCGCCACCGGCGCCGCGGAGGTCCACCACCGTGCCGAGCTGGTGCTCGGAGTGGCCGGGACGGGCGCTGGAGCGCAGCGCGTAGTCGTAGCCGTCGTGGTCCACCCAGTACTGGAAGGTGCGTTGCTGGTAGGAGTAGCTCCGGTAGGCGGACTGCAGCTCCAGCCGGTGGCCCGCCCGCGCGGCGGCCTCCACCAGGGCCGCGAGATCGTCGATGACCACGGCGCGGAGCCGGTGGCTTTCGTCCAGGCCCGCGCGCGCCGTCGACACCAGGTCGGGCGGTGCGTAATCGGGCGCGAGTGTGAAGTGCGTGTCGAGCAGGGTGGATGCCCATTGGCCATAGCCGGAGGCCGGCGCCGGAACGTCGGCCACGGCGCAGCTCGGCAGGGGCGCGGCGACCGCCGGTGCCTCCTCGCCGGTGGCGGCCGCTCCCTGGCCGGTGGCGGCCGCGCTCAGCAGCAGCAGGAGCGCCGAGACGCCGCGCCGCGCACCGCGCATTGCATCGCGCCGCGGGCGCGCCCGGCGCGATGGCGGGGTGCGTCGGGGGGGGTCGGCGTCGAGTGGCACGGGCCCCAACCTACCATCCACCACGCTGCGCGCGCTCAGGGCCCAGGGACCGTGACGCGGGTCTCGGAGGCGTGGCTCCGGCCATCGGGCAGCTCGGCGCGGGTGGTCAGGACCCAGTCTCCGGCTGCGGGGAAGGCGAAGTCCGGGACCCGGTAGAGCCCCGGGCCGGCCTCCGTGGCCCGGCTTGCGATCGGAGCCGTACCGGTGCCCGATGCGGCCGCCGTGACCGTCACGCGGGCGCCGTCGACGCCCTCGGCCCCGTCGAGGAGATAGACCGACAGGGGCACCGAGCCGACGATCGGGTCGCGCGCGAGCTCCAGGCGGGCGCGCACGCCGCCCCCCGCGGCCGCCGCGGGTGCGGAGGACCGGGGCGGGGTGGCCGGCTGCGGCTCGGCGCGACGGCACGCCGCCAGGGTCGCGAGAAGCGCGACGCCCAGGAGCAGCTTCGGGAGGGGCGGGCGAGGCATCCGCGGATGCTACCACGCGTTCGCGCGCGCACCCGCGCGTTCGCGCGCGCACCCGCGTGGGGGCCGGGATCAGCCGTCGCGCCGGGGTGTCAGGGGTGCGTGCACCAGGGTGCGGTGGTGGGCGCCGGTCGGTGTCAGGGTGCTCCGGACCAGGCTCACGGCGCTCACCGCCCAGGGCACCCCGGCCGGCACGTAGCGGCTGCACGCCCCCGCCAACGCCTCCCGTTGGGGCGCCGACAGGGGACCGAGGCGGGCCAGCGTGAGGTGGGGGAGGTAGCCGGTGGGTTCCTCGGTGCCGCGATCCCCACTGCTGCCGCGTAACGCATCCGCCACCCGCTCGTGCAACCGTGCCAGCGCCGCCGTGTCGCCCTCCACCCCGAGCCACACCACGCTCGGCCGCCGCAGGGAGGGGAATGCACCGGCGCCGCCGGTGCGCAGCGTGAAACCGTGGAGGCCGTGCGTCGCCGTGCCCATGGCCCGCTCCAGCGCCGGCAGCGCCTCCTCCGGCGTCTGCCCGAGGAAGCGCAGCGTGAGGTGCGCGCCTGCGGCGACGGCGCCGCGCAGCCGCGCCTTTGGGAGGGCACGGCGCATCACCTCGAGGGCGCGCCGGAGCTCGACCACGACCGGGTCGGGCGCCTCCAGCGCCACGAACAGGCGCATGCTCATCCGCCGCCCCGCGGGATCCTGCCCACATCGCGGAGGTAGGAGACCACGCCGCGCTCGAGGATGCCGGCGAGTCGCTCGGGGCGCAGCAGCAGGCCGCGATCCCGAGCGTTGCTCAGGTAGCCCATCTCCACCAGCAACGCGGGCGTGCGGCGCGACACGCTGTGGCGGAAGCGCCGGTGATTGAACGCGTAGTAGCGCAGCATGTTGCCCGACACGTTGCGGTCGTCGTCGCCGAGGCCGCCCTCTAGCAGCACGGCGCGGTCGATGTCGAGCTTGAGCAGCGGCTCGCGGGGGTTGCGGGCGGGCGTGAAGTGCGCGCTCTTGTACCCCTCCCGTGCCGGATCGGCGTTGGCGTCCGCATGGACGGCCAGGACCAGATCGGCGCGGTAGCCGGCGGGGACGGTGGCCGGGAGCACGTCAACGGCGAACCCGCGTGCCTCGAGGCGGCTCGCCAGCGCGTCCACCACGGCGCGGTTGACGTCGACCTCATCGACCCCCGCGGCGTGCGCCCCGGTGGAGGCGCGCAGGGCCGCGAGCTCGTCGGGCTGGTCGACGGCCTCGAGGTGTCCGACCTGCAGGCCGACTCGCACAGGACCCTGGAGGCGGGCGAGGGCGTCCTGGAGAGAGGAGGCCAGGCCGCGCTCGGCCCGGCCGCCGCTGGGGAGCGCCGCGGCGACGTTGAGGCCCAGCAGCAGGGTGAACCCGGCCACCACGGCCGCCACGAGCCAGCGCCGGCGGCGGCGCGGCCACGGCTCGCCTCCGTGGCGCGGCGTCAGGGGCGCGGCCCCGATGCCGAGCTCTGAGGGGCTCTCGCCGAGCAGCGACAGGGGGCGGGCGTGGTCGGGGGAACGGCGGGCCGGCACGTCACCCACGGTACACGACGAGCGCGCCGCCGCGGCGTGAAGGGCTTGACGCGAGGCCGTGGGGCGGTGGGCTCAGGGGCGTTCGCCGGTGAGCCAGAACATGATGTGCTCGTCGACGTTCTCGAGGTGGTCGCCGAGGCGCTCGAGGTAACGCGCCACAGAGAGGAGCTGCGTCGCCCGCGAGATGGTCCCGGGATCCTCGATCATGTACGTGAGGAGTTCGCGCTGGATCTGCTCGTAGAGATCGTCGATCTCCCGGTCCATGGCGTGGGCCTGGCGCGCCGCCTCGACGTCCGCCTCCGCGACGCCCTTCATGGTCGTCTCGAGCATGATGCCGAGGACGTCGAGGATGCGGTCCATGTCGAGGTACTTCTTGAGCGGGGGTTGCTCGGCCAGCGTGACGGCGGCGCGCGCGACGTGCTCGGCGTAGTCCCCGGCGCGCTCGATGTCAGCGAGCGACTGGTAGGCCGCGCCCAGGAAGCGCAGGTCCCGCGCCGCAGGCTGGCGGCGCGCGATGACCGTGAGGATGCGGAGCTCGAGCGCCTGCTGACTGTCGTCCACCAGGCGGTCGTTCTCGACGCACCGCGCGGCGGCGTCGCGGTCGCCCAGCATCAATGCGCGACGCGCCAGGTCACACCCCTCCCGGACCTGGCTCAACATCCGCACGAGGGAGGCATTGATGTCCTGGAGGTCGTGGTCGAGCTGGTTCATGTCGCGTACCCGCATCATATCCCACAGCTTCGCAGGGCGGTGTCAGGCTCTCGTCAGGGTCGGCGCGGGCCTGACCCCGCCGTGACAGCCGCTCCGTATGATGGGGCCATGAACGTCGTGGTGTCGACCTCGGGAGGCGGGGCTTGAGCGCGCCCAGAGTGTTGCTGGTGGAGGACGACGAGGGCGTGCGCGAGCTGGTGGCGTACCACCTCGCGCGCGCCGGGCTGGCCGTGACGGAGGCCGCCACGGCGGCCGAGGCGTGGGGCATGCTGGGCACCGCGGAGGTCGTCGTGCTGGACTGGATGCTGCCCGACGAGGACGGCGTGGACCTGCTGCGCCGGATGCGCGCCTCGCGGGGTCACGAGCTGCCCGTGCTGATGCTCACCGCGCGGGCGCGCGAGGTCGATCGCGTCGAGGGGCTCGATGCGGGCGCCGACGACTACCTCGTCAAGCCCTTCAGCGCCGCGGAGCTCGTGGCGCGGGTGCGCGCCTTGCTGCGGCGCAGCGGCCCGCGACGCCTCGTCGAACTCGGTGCGCTGAAGGTGGACGTCGAGCAGGCGCGTGTCACGCTCGGCGGCGAGGCGGTGGCGCTGACCCGCAGGGAGTTCGATCTGCTGGCCTTCCTGGCGGCCAACCGGGGGCGCGTGTACAGCCGGGGCCAGCTGCTCGACCGCGTCTGGGGCGAGGACTTCATCGGCACCGAACGGACCGTCGACCAGCACGTGGCACAGCTGCGCCAGGCGTTGGGTGCCGGCTGGATCGAAACGGTACGTGGCCGCGGCTACCGCCTCGTCGGCAGCCCCGACGGGGGCTGAGGCGCGCGGTGGCGCCGGCGGGGCCAGCGCCGGGGCGCGAGCTGGACGCGGCGCTCGACGCCCTCGAGGAGGGCGTCGTGCTGGTACGCGGCGGACGCGTGCGCTACCTCAATCGGGCGGCGGCCCGCCTGCTCCAGGTCGATCCGGAGCGCGCCCACGGTAGCCCCGCCATCGCCGTGCTGCGCGACCACCGCCTCGAGGCGGTGAGCCAGGGTGCGGGGGCCACCGAGGTGGAGCGCGGCGGCCGCCGGTTGGCCGCGGTCCCCATCGCGGGCGGCGTGCTGCTGCGTGACCTGACCGCGTTGCGCCGGGCCCAGGAGGATGCGCGCGAGCTCCTGGCCGTGCTGTCGCACGAGCTCCGTACGCCGGTCACCGCCATC
This sequence comes from uncultured Trueperaceae bacterium, assembly GCA_963739805.1. Lineage (GTDB taxonomy): Bacteria > Deinococcota > Deinococci > Deinococcales > Trueperaceae > CAVUBJ01. The sequence continues at coordinate 244,158 of CAVUBJ010000009.1, read as the reverse complement.
CGCGCCGCCCTCGAGGCGCTCGAGTCGGATCCACCCGATTCCGTACGCGCGCGGTTCCTGGCGCGCGCCTCGACGGAGGCGGAGCGGTTGGTGCGGCTGCTCGAGGACCTCACCGTGGACGTGCGCCCGCCGCGCGAACGTAGCGTCGAGCTGCGCCCGCTGGCCGCGCGGGCGGTCGCGGTGGTGCAGGCGCGCGCGGCGCGCCACGCCGTGCGCCTCGAGCTCGAGGTGCCCGAGGTGTCGCTCTGGGTGGACGAGGACAAGCTCCTCCAGGTGCTCATCAACCTGTTGGAGAATGCCGTGGTGCACGGTCCCGACGACGCCTGCGTGCGTCTGGTCGGGCGGCAGGATCCGGGGGCGTTGCGGCTCGAGGTGTGCGATGAGGGGAGACCGCTCGATCCCGGCGTGGTCGAGGCGTTGTTCCAGCCGCACTCGCGGGGCAACGGCGTGAAGGCGAAGGGCACCGGCCTGGGTCTGTACATCGTGCGCTCGATCGCCGAACGCTGGGGTGGCGGTGCCTGGGGTGGCCCCCGTGCCGACGGCCGCGGCAACGCCTTCGGGGTCAGCGTGCCTGCCCGCGGACCCTGAGGCCCGCCCGCGGCGCCTGCGGGTCGCGGGGTGCCCCAGGGCGCGGGGCCCGTGTCCGCGGGTCAGTCCTCCTCGGCCGGCCAGGGCAGCGGTTCGAGCTCGCGCGGGCGACGGCCGCGCGCGACGGCGCGCGGCAGCTCGGGGTGGGTGAGCGTCGGGCTGCGGCGGGCCTCGCGCTCCGGCAGGGGAGGCTCGTGGCGGGCGGCCGGAGACGGCGTGAGCGCCAGCCCGGTCGCCGCGGCGTCCGCGGGCGCCGCGGCCGGCGGCGCGATGCGGCTGAAGGGGAAGGCGCGGCGGTACGTCTCGGGTCGCACCAGGGCGAGCAGCAGCGCGCTCACCGCGACGCCCGCCCAGGCCCCCCGATGCTGCGCCAGCACGCCGGCCGCGGTGACGGTCCCGACCGTGGCCTCCTGCAGGGCGAGGCCCGCCGTGCCCCACGCCAGCGCGTATGCCAGCACCGCGTCGAAGGGGCCGGACCAGCGGCTGCTGCGGGGGGAGGGGTAGATCGCGAGCCACCCCAGAACCACGAGTTCGAGCGTCACGATGGCCTCGGGCCACCCGGGGAGGTGGGTGCCCGCGGCGAACCCGGCGAACAGGGCGCCGGCCAACAGGCCGGCGCTCGGTCCGTACGCCAGCGTCACCAGGTAGAGGGGGAAGCGGGCGCTGCCGGCCACCATCCGGGTGATCGGCTGGGGCGCGCCGGTACCTGCCAGCACGGACGCCAGGAGGGTCAACAGGAAGGCCACGGCCACCGCACCCGCCACCCGCAACAGCGTGCGCGGCCGCACCAGGGCCAGCACGTCCAGGCGCGCCAGGCCCGTGACCAGCGACACCACGGCCAACAACGCTGCGGCCAGCAGGGAGTACGCCAGCACCGGGTCCTGCGAGACGACGTCGAGCACGCGCTGGAGGCTGCCCATCGCTCCAATCTAGCACACGCTCCGCCGCGGCGAGACGCCGTCAGGGACGCGTATGGTGACCTGGCGCCGCGTCTTGCAGGGTAGCGCCGAAGGGGCTGTCGTCGTAGCGGCGGTCGCGCACCATCGCGGCGATGGCGCGGTGGGCCTCCCTACGGACCGGGTCCCGGGCCCAGCGTGAGGCGGCGGCGCTGAGGAGCAGCACTCCGAGCTCGTGCAGGCGCCGCGCCCAACGCGGCAGGAAGCGCCGGGACAGCTGCAGGCCGCCGCGGTAGCCCTCCACCTCGAAGTGCGCGGCCGACGGGGTCGAGCTGCCACCCAGGTGCAGCACCGGTGCGTCGACGAGGAGGCAGCGATAGCCGGCGCGCCGGGCCCGCAGGCAGAACTCCAGGTCCTCGTTGTAGAAGCGCAGGCTGGCGTCCAGCCCGCCGCAATCGGCAAGGACCTCCCGCCGCACCAGCTGCAGGCAGCCGGCGAGCCACGGCACCGGAACGTGGGCGCCTGCGCCTGCGCGGCGCGCGCGCAGGCGCAGGCGGGCATAGTGCGGAGCGTAGAGCGGCCCGAGGTCCTGCGGGCGGCCCGCCTCCGTGCGCGCCAACGGGCCCGCCAGTCCCGCACGGGGATCGGCCTCCAGGGCGGCCCGCAGGCGGCCGAGGGTGTCCGCCTCCAGGTAGACGTCGGCGTTCATGTGCGCCACCAGGTGCCCGCGGCTGGCCCGCAGGCCGATGTTCACGGCGTGCGCCAGGGAGTGGTTGGGCGCGCGCCGGATGCGAAGGCCCGGCAGTCGCCGGAGGGCGTCGCGCAGCACGGCCTCGTCCGGTGCCGTGTCCACCAGCACCACCTCCGCCCGGGGCGCGTGTGAGGCGATCCGGTCCAGGCAGCGCGCGAGGACCGGCGGGACGTTGTGGTGCACCACCACGATGCTCAACTCCGGCGGCATGGATCCAGCATGGCACGGCCGGAGCGCTTCTCATCGCGTGTGACAGTCTTCTCACGGGCGCTCGCGTACACTGTCGTCGATGGAACTCCCCAACGAAGATGCGTCGCCCGAGACCGAGCGCTACCGGATCGGGGTCGCCCTAGGTGGCGGCAGCGCGCGTGGCTACGCGCACATCGGCGCCCTGGCCAGTCTCGAACGCCACGGCTTCGCCCCGGACATCCTCGTCGGCACCAGCTTCGGCGCGGTGATCGGGGCGCTCTACGCGGCCGGCCGCAGCCCGGACGACCTCCGGGCGGAGGCCGAGCGCATGCGCCGGCGCGACGTCTTCCCGCGCATCGCGGACTTCGGTCTGCATAAGGGTGCGCTCTTCGACGGACGGCGCCTGGAGGCGTACTTCGATGCCATGGTCGAGGGGCGCACCTTCGAGGACCTCGAGCGTCCCCTGGTGGTGGTCGCGACCGACATCGACACGGGCGAACGGGTGCTCCTGCGCCACGGCCGGCTGGCCCCGGCGCTGCGCGCCAGCGCCTCCATTCCCGCCGTGTTCGCTCCCGTGACCATCGATGGACGGCGGCTGATCGACGGCGGCATCGGCTCTCCGGTACCGCTCGACACGCTCGAGAGTTTCGAAGTGTCGCTGGCGATCGGCATCGGGGCGGGCATGGAGGCCGACGACTCGCGCACCATCCGTATCGCGCGGCGGGTGCTGAGGACCGAGGTCGGACGCCGGTTGCACCGGACCCTTGGGGCCGCGAGCGCCCACAACGTCGCCGCCCGCTTGGGGCGCGCGCTGGCCTACACCGCCGACGGTTGGCTGCTCGAGGCCCCCGGGGGCGCCAGCCTGCACGTCCATACGCGCCCGCCGATCCACTGGCTCAACTTCCACCGCGCCGCGGTCGCCATCCGCGCGGGAGACGAGGCGCTCAACCGCTTCATCCCCCGAATCCGGCAGGCCGTGGCGCAGGGCGTCGCCGTCTGAGGACCGCCCCGCGGCGCTACAGGATGGTCTTGCCCAGAAGGCTGGCCGCCATCTCGACCATGATGGCGGCCGTTCGATTCTGGACGTCGAGGATGGGGTTGACCTCCACGAGGTCGAGGCTGGTGATCGCGCCGGAGTCGGCCAACAGCTCCATCAGCAGGTGGGCCTCCCGGTAGCTCAGGCCGCCGGGCACCGGCGTGCCCACGCCCGGGGCGACGGCCGGGTCGAGCACGTCGGCGTCGAACGAGACGTGCACGCGATCCACCCCGCGAAGGCGCTCGATGGTCGCCGCGGCCACACCGTTGATCCCTCGCTGGTCGATCTCCTTCATGGTGAAGGCCAGGAGGCCGTCGTCCCGGATGCGCTGGCGCTCCTCCGGGTCGAGGCTCCGCAGTCCGATGAAGACGACGTCCTCGGGACGCACCGCGGCGCCGCCCCCCCAGATGCCGGTCAGGCGCGGGTCGCCGTGCCCCAACAGGTGGGCCAGGGGCATACCGTGGATGTTGCCGCTCGGACTGCTCTGCGGGGTGTTGAGATCGGCGTGCGCGTCGATCCACACGAGCCCGGTGCGGGCGCCCCCGGCCAGCCCGGCGACCGTGCCCATGCTCACCGAGTGATCGCCCCCCAGGCCGATCACGAACGTCGACCGGCCCATCGCGCTGAGCCGCTCGAAGGTGGCGTGGCACGTCGCCGCGATGGCGTTGGCGAAGGGGAGGCCATCGCCGTCGTCGACGGCCTCGGGGACCGGTACCTCGACGTTGCCGAGGTCGGTGATGCGGTGGCCCAGTGCGGCCAGGGTGGCGGAGAGGCGAGCGAGCCGCAGGGCGCTCGGCCCCATGTCCACCCCGCGCCGGCCGGCGCCGAGGTCCATCGGGATGCCCAGGATGCTGATGTCGCTCACGCCGCAACCTAGCATGAGTCCCGTCGTGGACACAAGAAGTGGAAGTTCATGCAGCCCCGCACTGCCGCTATGCGGCGTCGTCTCGGTCGCTGGCCGGCAGGTGCCAGTAGCGGCCGTGGCGCTGCAGCATCTCGTACGCCGCGTCCGGCCCCATGCTCCCGGCCTCGTAGAACACCGGTGTGGGGCTCTCGTGGGCCATGCGCTCGAGCAGGGGCATGACGATGCGCCACTGGGCCTCGACCTCGTCGGCGCGCATGAACAGGGTGGCGTCGCCCAGCATGACGTCGAGCAGCAGCGTCTCGTAGGCGTCCGGGTTCGGCCGATCGAAACTGCGGCCGTAGAGGAAGTCGAGGCTGATGCGGTCCATGGCGATCCCCTGGCCCGGCCGCTTGCCGTTGAAGCGGAGCACGATCCCCTCGTCCGGCACGAGCCGCAGCACCAGGCGGTCGGCCTTGAGCGGCGTGGGCAGGTCGAACGGGATGTGCGGGGGCGTCTTGAACTGCAGCACGATCTCGCTGGCCTTCATCTCGAGGCGCTTGCCGGAGCGCACGTAGAAGGGCACCCCCGACCAGCGCCAGTTGCGAATGGCGAACTCCACCGCCGCGTAGGTGGCCTGCTTCGAGCGGGGGTCGACGCCGGGTTCCTCGCGGTAGCCCTGCATGCCGTTGCCCGAGACGTACTGGCCCAGGACCGCCCGCTCCGCGTTGGGGCAGGCGAGGGCGTTGAACACCTTCACCTTCTCGTCACGCACGCTGGCGGCGTCGTAGCGCGCGGGCGGCTCCATGGCCACCAGCGCCACGAGCTGCAGCAGGTGGTTCTGGAACACGTCGCGCAGCACGCCGGCCGATTCGTAGAAGCCGCCGCGCCCCTCCACACCCATGGGCTCCACCATGGTGATCTGCACGTGGTCGACGTAGCGGTTGCTCCACACCGGCTCGAAGATCGAGTTGGCGAAGCGCAGCACCGCCAGGTTCTGGGCCGTCTCCTTGGCGAGGTAGTGGTCGATGCGGTAGACCTGGTGCTCCTGGAAGTGCTCGAGGATGTCGCGGTTGAGCGCCACCGCGCTCGCCAGGTCGTCCCCGAACGGTTTCTCCACCACCAGCCGAGCCCAGCCGGCGTCCTCGCGGTGCAGTCCGGCGGCCGCCAGGTTGCGCGCGATGCCCGCGTAGGTCTCGGGCGGCGTCGCGGTGTAGAACACGCGATGTGTCGGGCCGAGGCTCTCGAGCCGCTCGGCCAGGCGTGTGAAGCCCTCGACCTCGTCGTACCCGCCGCGCACGTAGTGCACGCGCTCGGCGAGCCGCTCCCAGGCCGAGGGCTCCACGTCGCGGCCGAAGCGCTGCAGGGCCTCGCCTAGAAGCTGGCGCAGCGCCTCGTCGTCGAGCTCGGTGCGCCCGAAACCGACGATGACGCTGTCCTCGTGAAGCGCCCCCTGTCGATGCAACTCGAACAGGGCGGGCATGAGCTTGCGGGCCGCCAGGTCGCCCGTGGCGCCAAAGATGACGAACGCGCTCGGGGGAGCCGTGTCCACCTCAGGACCCCTTCTTGACGGCATGGCCCCCGAACTGGTTGCGCAACGCCGCCACCACCTTGGCGGAGAAGCTGTCGTCCTGACGGCTCAGGAAGCGCGCGAAGAGCGCCGCGGTGATGGCGGGCAGCGCGACCGCCTGCTCCACGGCGAAGTCGACCGTCCAGCGCCCCATGCCGCTGTCGTCGACGTAGCCGCGGATCTCGTCCAGACCCGGGTCGTCCTCCAGCGCGTCGACCAGCAGCTCGAGGAGCCAGGAGCGCACCACCGCGCCGTGGGTCCACAGCTCCGCGATCGCCTGCAGGTCGAGATCCGCATGGGGGTAGGCCCGCATCGCCTCGAAGCCCTCCCCGTAGGCCTGCAGCAGGCCGTACTCGATGCCGTTGTGCACCATCTTGACGAAGTGTCCGGCACCGACCTGGCCGGCCACGTGGAGGTAGCCGTCCTTCGGTGCCAGGCTGCGCAGCGCGCTCTCGACGATGGCGAAGGCTTCGTCGGGTCCGCCCACCATGAGGTTGTATCCCACCTCGAGTCCCCACACGCCGCCGGATACGCCGGCGTCCAGCATGTGCACACCGGCCTCGGCGGCGCGGCGTCCGCGAGCCATGCTGTCGGTCCAGTGCGAGTTGGCACCGTCGATGATGATGTCCCCCGCCTCGAGCGCACCGAGGGCCTCGCCGAACACCTTCTCCGTGGCGTCGCCGGAGGGCACCATCAACCACAGCACGCGCGGGGCGTCGAGCTTCGTGGCCATCTCCGCCACGGAGGAGGCACCCTGCGCGCCTTCCTCGACCAGCTCCTGCACGTGATCGGCGTCGATGTCGGTGACCACGACGTGATGTCCGTCCTTCATCAGGCGCCGCGCCATGTTCGCGCCCATGCGGCCAAGCCCCACGATTCCCAGTTGCATTCGGTTCCTCCCTGGCCACCCACGCACGGCGTGTCCGCTCCCGGGGCGGCGACGCGTCGATGCTACCAGCCGTCCACGGGCGGCTCCTGTCGGGCAGGCGCCGGTCGGCGCAGCGCGGCCGGAGGGGCCCGGGACCGCCCGAACCTCGTGGTAGACTTTTCCGCGCTCGGCGGAAGCGACCGCCACGGGCCGTTCGGGAGGTTGACAGCGTGGACTTGGACCAGGCCATGAGCGTGCTGCGGAGGGGGGCCGAGCATATCGTGCCCGAGGGCGGGCTGCGGACGAAGCTGATCGACGCCGGCCGCGACGGGCGTCAGCTCCGGATCAAGCTCGGTGTGGACCCTTCGAGCAGCGACCTGCACGTCGGGCACGCTGTCGTGTTGCGGAAGATGCGCCAGTTCCAGGACCTGGGGCACCGCGTGGTGCTGATCATCGGCGACTTCACGGCCATGATCGGCGACCCCTCCGGTCGCAGCAAGACGCGCCCGGTGCTGTCGTTGTCGCAGACCCGCCGCAACGGCGAGACCTACGTGGCCCAGGCGACCCGCGTGCTCGACGACGACCCCGAGAAGCTGGAGATCCGCCACAACTCGGAGTGGCTCGAGCCTCTCGGCTTCGCCGAGGTGATCGCGCTGGCGTCGAACTACACGGTGGCCCGCATGCTGGAGCGTGACGACTTCACGCGCCGATTCCAGCAGGGAACGGCCATCAGCGTGCACGAGTTCCTCTATCCGCTGGCGCAGGCGTACGACTCGGTGGCCGTCCGTGCCGACGTGGAGTTGGGCGGCACCGACCAGCTGTTCAACCTGCTGGTGGGGCGCGACGTGCAGAGGGCCTACGGACAGGAGCCTCAGGTGGCGCTCACCACGCCGCTGCTCGAGGGGCTCGACGGCGAGGAGAAGATGTCGAAGTCGCTCGACAACTACATCGGCATCGCCGAAGCGCCGGAGAGCATGTTCAAGAAGGCCATGCAGGTGCCCGATGCGCTGTTGCCGCGCTACGCGGAGCTGTGCACGCTGCTCGACCTAGGCGAGCTCGGGGCCCTTGCGGGGTCCGACCCGGTGGCCGCGCACCGGCGCTTCGCGCGCGAGCTCGTGCGGCTCTACCACGGCGGGACGCCCATCGACGAGGCGGAGCGGCGCTACGATCACGTGGCCCGTGGCGGCATCCCCGACGACCTCCCCGAGGTCGCGGTGGGCGACGAGGAGTTCCGGGACGGCAGGGTCGGCGTGTTGCGGCTGGCGACCCTGGCAGGGCTCACGGCCTCCAACGGCGAGGCCCGCCGCCTGGTACACAACCGCGGCCTGCGCCTCGACGGGGAGGCCATCGAGGACGCCACGCTGACCCTCAGCCTGGAGGGGCCGGTCGTGCTGCAGAAGGGCAAGGACCGCTTCGTACGCCTGCGCCGCGGCTGAGGCGCGGCAATCCGGCCGCCCCCGCCGGAGCGGGGCGACCCACGGTGGGGCCGCGGCTGTGTGGGCCCAACCCGAGGTGCCGCCTCAGCTCAGATGGCCAGCACGCCGGCGAGCTCCACGAGCTCCCAATCGATGTCCTTCTTGTTCTCCCAGACGTCCTTCAACGGCACGAACACCGTGCCGCGTTTGTCGACGCCCACCATCACCCCGCTGCGCCCTTCGAGCAACCCCTTGACCGCGTAGTAGCCCAGGCGCGAGGCGAGCACGCGGTCGCGCGTGCTGGGCGTTCCGCCACGCTGGGTGTGGCCCAGGATGACGGTGCGGACCTCGTAGCCGCAGCGCTCCTGGATGCGCGCCTGTAGCGGCATGGCGCCCCCGGGGTAGGCGCCCTCGGCCACGATGACGATGCTGGAGCTCTTGCCCCGCTCCTGCGCGCGGATGATCATGTCCGCCACGGTGTCGGCCGCCATCTTGACCTCGGGCAGCAGGATGGCCTCGGCCCCTCCGGCCACGCCCACGTGCAGGGCGATGTGGCCGGCGTCGCGCCCCATCACCTCCACCAGGAACAGCCGGTCGTGGCTGGCCGCCGTGTCGCGCAGGCGGTCGACCGCGTCGAGCGCGATGTTGATGGCGGTATTGAAGCCGATCGACACGTCGGTTCCGTAGATGTCGTTGTCGATCGTGCCGGGGATGCCGATGACGGGCACGCCGTGCTCCTCGAACAGGCGATAGGCGCCCCGGAACGAGCCGTCGCCCCCCACCGCCACGAGCCCCTCGATGTCGTGCTGACGCAGATTCGAGGCGGCGATGGCGCGCCCCTCCGGTTCGCGGAAGGCCATCGAGCGCGCGGTGCGCAGGATGGTGCCGCCCCGCTGGATGATGTTGGCCACGCTGCGGGCCCCCATCTCCACGATGTCGTTCTCGATCAACCCCTGGTAGCCCCGGTAGATGGCCGAGACGCGGATGCCCTCGTACACGGCGGTGCGGACGACGGCACGGATCGCCGCGTTCATGCCGGGGGCGTCGCCACCGCTCGTGAGGATGCCTAGGTGCTTCATCAGCGGACCAGTATAGCCCTTGAGCACGCAACCCGGCGAGGCGCGCCGGGTTGCGTCGGTCGACTCCCGGGCGGGACAACGGCGCCGCGATCCCGGGGTCCCCGCCGCCCCACCCCGCCGGGGTGGGGCGGGGCGTTGTACCCCCTGGCGAGTGCGCGCGCTTCGTGCCTGGCGCGCGCTGCGCGCCGGCGGGCCGGGGACGAATGTCCGGTAGCCCAAGGGGGCGGGGTATGTCATCATCGAAGCCAAATGACTATCGTCGCTCTAAGAGAAACTGCCCCGAGGGAACGGCGCGTGGCGCTCACGCCACAAGCCGTCGACAAGCTCGTGAGGCTCGGTGCCACGGTCTCGGTGGAGGCGGGCGTGGGTGCGTCGCTGCACGTCGCAGACGACGCCTACCAGAAGGTAGGCGCCACCGTCGTGCCGGACCGGGCCAAGCTGCTGTCCGATGCCGACGTGCTGGTGTCGGTCAACGGCCCGGACAGCGAGACGCTCGCAGGGATGCGCGAGGGGGCGATCAGCATCAGCTTCCTCGACCCGTTCCGCAACGTCGGCACCGTGCGGGCGCTGGCCGATGCCAAGGTCAGCGCCTTCTGCATGGAGCTCATCCCGCGCTCGACCTACGCCCAGAAGATGGACGCGCTGTCGAGCCAGGCGAGCCTGGCCGGATACGCCGCGGTCATCCTCGCCGCCGAACGCATCGACAAGTCGTTGCCGATGATGAGCACCCCGGCCGGCACCATCGCGCCTGCCCGTGCGTTCGTCGTCGGCGCCGGGGTGGCGGGGCTGCAGGCCATCGCCACCGCCAAGCGCCTCGGTGCCCGGGTGGAGGCCTACGACACGCGCCCCGTGGTCAAGGAGCAGGTCCAGTCGCTGGGCGCGCGCTTCGTGGAGATCGACGTGGGCGAGACCGGCCAGACCGAGCAGGGCTACGCCAAGGCGTTGACCGAGGAACAGCTCGAGATGCAGCGCAAGCAGATGGCCAAGGTGTGCGCCGGCTCCGATATCATCATCACCACCGCCCAGGTGTTCGGGCGCCCCGCTCCCAAGATCATCACGGCCGCGATGGTGGCGGGCATGCGGCCGGGCGCCGTGATCGTGGATCTGGCGGCCTCCACCGGCGGCAACGTCGACGGTACGAAGGCCGATGAGGACGTGCTCACCGAGAACGGCGTGCGTATCGTGGGCTTGAGCAACTTCCCGGCGGAGGTCGCCCGCGACGCCAGCCAGATGTTCGCCAGCAACGTCTACTACCTCATCGAACACGCCTTCGACAAGGAAGCCAACGCGCTCAAGCTCGACCTGGAGGACGCGGTCGTCAGCTCCGCTCTGCTCACCCACGCGGGCGAGATCCGTGACGCCCGCGTACGCGACGCCGTGGAGGGGTCGAAGTGACCATCCTGTTGCTGCTGTTCATCTTCGTGCTGTCCATCTTCCTGGGCCTGGAGCTCATCACCAAGGTTCCGTCCCAGCTCCACACGCCGCTGATGTCGGGGTCCAATGCCATCTCGGGCATCACCATCGTCGGCGCCCTGGCGGCCACCGCCATCGGCGGCACCTTCGGCACGGTGCTCGCGACGCTGGCCGTCGTCTTCGCCACCATCAACGTGGTGGGCGGCTACCTCGTCACCGACCGCATGCTCGCCATGTTCAAGTCGGGCAAGAAGGAGTAGGGGCCCGCCATGACCACCGTCATCAACCTGGCCTACATCGCCGCCTCGGTCCTGTTCATCTACGGCCTGAAGATGCTCGGCCGTGCCAACACGGCCCGACGCGGGAACCTCGTCTCTGCCCTCGGCATGCTGGTCGCGATCGTCGCTACGCTCCTCCTGGGTGGCCTCGACTACGTCTGGATCCTGGTCGGCCTGGTCGTCGGCTCCGCCATCGGCCTCGTCTCGGCGCGCGTGGTGAAGATGACCCAGATGCCCGAGATGGTCGCGCTGTTCAACGGCTCGGGCGGCCTGGCCTCGCTGCTGGTCGGCTGGGCCGAGTACCTGCGCGACCCCTCCGGTGACCTCGTCACCACCATCGCCATCTTCTTCGCCGTCGTCATCGGCGGCGTGGCGTTCACGGGATCCATCATCGCCTACGCCAAGCTGGCCGAGCGCATGAGCGGCAAACCGCTGCTGTTCGGCGGGCAGCAGCTCGTCAACGCCCTCATCCTCGGCGGCGCGGTCCTGCTGGGGGTGCTCTACGTCCTCAACCCGGCCGGCAGCTACGCCCTGCTGCTGATCATCATCGTGCTCGGCCTGATCCTCGGGGTGCTCGCCGTCATCCCCATCGGCGGCGCCGACATGCCCATCGTCATCTCGCTGATGAACAGCTACTCCGGCATCGCGGCCGCCGCCGCCGGCTTCGTGATCGGCAACAACGTGCTGATCGTGGCCGGCTCGCTGGTCGGCGCCTCCGGCCTCATCCTCACCAACATCATGTGCAAGGCGATGAACCGGTCGCTGGCCAACGTGTTGTTCAGCGGCTTCGGATCCGCGGTCACCACGAGCTCCCAGAAGGTGGAGGGGGAGGTCAAGCCGATCACGGCGGAGGACGCCTACTACATCCTCGAGGCCGCCGGATCCGTGGTGTTCGTGCCAGGCTACGGCATGGCCGTGGCGCAGGCGCAGCATGTGGTGAAGGAGCTGGCCGATCAGCTCGAGTCCAACGGGGCCGAGGTGCGCTACGCCATCCACCCCGTTGCGGGACGCATGCCCGGCCACATGAACGTGCTCCTGGCCGAGGCCAACGTGCCGTACGAGCAACTCGTCGAGCCCGACGACGTCAACCCCACCATGGAGGCCACCGACGTGGCCGTGGTCATCGGCGCCAACGACGTCGTCAACCCCGCGGCGCGCGAGGACGAGGGCAGCCCGCTCTACGGCATGCCCATCATCAATGTCGACCACGCGCGCACGTGCTTCGTGCTCAAGCGCTCGATGAACCCGGGCTTCTCGGGCGTCGAGAACCCGCTGTTCTTCAAGCCCAACACGCGCATGCTGTTCGGTGACGCCAAGGCGAGCATCGGCACGCTGGTGTCGGAGTTCAAGGAGGCCGCGGCGGACTGACGACGGCCGGCTGGTGGCCCTCGCGGGCCCCAAGCGCCCCCCCGCGCGCCGTCGCGGGGGGGCGCTCTGCGTGTGGGGCGCGTCGCGCTCCCGCCGCGCCCGGCGTGTGACGCCGCCTGTGCCGCGACGTCGCGGGATGCGCTTTGCGTGTCGGGCGCGTCACGGCCGCCGCCGTGACACAGGCCGCCGCATGCGGCCGACGTCCACGCGATGCCGGCCGACACGCCCGCGCCGCACGCCGTTGGACAATGCGGGTCGGAAGGAGTCCCTCATGCCCGACCTTCCCACAACCCACTCGGCCACGTTCGATATCGGCGGGGATCTTCGCGTCCACCGCCTCGGCTTCGGCGCGATGCGCATCACGGGCCCCGGCATCTGGGGCGAACCCGAGGACCCCGCGGGGGCGCGCCGCGTGCTCGAGCGCTTGCCGGAGCTCGGCGTGGATCTCATCGACACCGCCGACAGCTACGGCCCCTTCGTCAGTGAGGACCTGCTGCGCGCGTCCCTACACCCCTTCGCGGGCCTGGTGGTGGCGACCAAGGGGGGGCTGACGCGGCACGGCCCCGACATCTGGCAGCCCGTGGGGCGCCCCGAGTACCTGCGGCAGTGCGTGCTGATGAGCCTGCGCCGCCTGCACGTCGAGCGCCTCGACCTGTGGCAGCTGCACCGCATCGATCCCCGCGTGCCGCGCGACGAACAGTTCGGCGTGATGCGGGAGATGCGGGACGAGGGGTTGATCCGCCACCTGGGGCTGAGCGAGGTGGGCGTCGAGGACGTCGAAGCGGCCTCCGCAGTGTTCCCGGTCGCCACCGTGCAGAACCTCTACAACCTGGCCAACCGCAAGAGCGAGGACGTGCTGAGGTACTGCGAGGAGCACGGCATCGGCTTCATCCCCTGGTTCCCGCTGGACGCCGGGCGCCTGGCGGGCCACGGCGACGCCGTGGGGGAGGTCGCACGGCGGCTGCAGGCGAGCCCCGGACAGGTGGCGCTGGCGTGGTTGCTGCGCAAGAGCCCGGTGATGCTGCCGATCCCGGGCACGTCCAGTGTGGAGCACCTCGAGCAGAACGTGCGGGCGGCGGAGCTGACCCTGGGTGACGAGGACGTATCGAGGCTCGAGCGCCAGGGGCGCGGGCCGGGGGCGGAGACCTCGCGGTCCTGAGAGGGGCGCCCGATGCGCCGCCCCGGGATTCTCCGCCTCGGGCCGCCGCGACCCCGGCCCGGGGCCCGCGGGCGGGCCCCGTGCGTAGGCCTGGGCAAGGCGCCCGCCGGCCGCGGGCTCCGTCGGGGCGGACGCAGGAAACTTGACAACATGGCGCTCAAGTTTTAGAGTCGTGTCATGGACGCAGAACGTTTCACCGAGACAGCGCTGCAACTCGTGACGAGTGCGCAGCAGATCGCCCGCACACGGCACCACCAACAGGTCGGCATCGCCCACCTGGCGGCCGCGATGCTGGCGGACCCCCAGGGCCCGCCGGCCCGGGTCGTGGAGCGGGCAGGGGGCGATGTCGGCCAGGCGCAGGCCGCCGTGGACGCCGTTCTCAACAAGCTGCCCAAGGTCTCGGGCGAGAGCGCCCAGACCGGGCAGTACCTCAGCGGCGAGCTCGGTGCCGTGTTCGATCGGGCGGAGGCGCTGGCGGGGACGTGGGGCGACCAGTTCGTCGCGGCCGACGCGCTTCTCGTCGCGCTGCGCGAGAACGGTGGCCACGACCTCGGCGCGCTGCCCGCCGCGGACAGGCTCGCCGCCGCCGCCGAGGAGGTACGCGGCGGGCGGACGGTCGAGAGCAGAACCGCGGAGAGCACCTTCGAGGCCCTGGAGCGCTACGGCATCGACCTGACCGAGCGCGCCCGCGACGGCAAGCTCGACCCGGTCATCGGGCGCGACGAGGAGATCCGTCGCGCGATCCAGATCCTGCTTCGGCGCACCAAGAACAACCCCGTGCTCATCGGCGACCCCGGCGTGGGGAAGACCGCCATCGCCGAGGGGCTGGCCCAGCGCATCGTGAACAAGGATGTGCCCGAGGGGTTGCAGGGCAAGCGCATCATCCAGCTCGACATGGGCAGCTTGCTCGCCGGCGCGAAGTACCGTGGCGAGTTCGAGGAGCGGCTCAAGGGCGTCATCCAGGAGACGGTGCGTTCGGACGGGGCCATCATCCTGTTCATCGACGAGCTCCACACGATCGTGGGCGCGGGCAAGGCCGAGGGTGCGGTGGACGCGGGCAACATGCTCAAGCCCCCGCTGGCCCGCGGCGAGCTGCGCATGATCGGCGCCACCACGCTGGGGGAGTACCGCAGCATCGAGAAGGATGCGGCGCTCGAGCGTCGCTTCCAGCCGATCGTGGTCGACGAGCCCAGTGTAGAGGAGACCATCAGCATCCTGCGCGGCATCAAGGAGAAGTACGAGGTGCACCACGGGGTGCGCATCAGCGACCCCGCCATCATCGCGGCCGCCACCATGGCGCAGCGCTACATCGCCGACCGCAAGCTGCCGGACAGCGCCATCGACCTCGTGGACGAGGCGGCCAGCCGCATCCGGGTGCAGCTCGACAGCCTGCCGGAGGAGATCGACGGCCTCAGGCGCCGCAAACTCCAGCTCGAGATCGAGCAGGAGGCCCTCAAACGCGAGGAGGACCCCGAGTCCGCCCAGCGGCTGGTGCGTATCGAGGAGGAGCTCCGCACGCTGCAGGGCTCGATCGAACGCGCGCAATCCGACTGGGAATCGGAGCGCTCCGTGCTCGAGGGGCTCCGCGGGGTGCAGGAGGAGCTCGATCGCGTGCGCACGCGCATCGAGAGCGCCGAGCGCGACTACGACCTGGAGACCGCGGCGCAGCTGCGCTACGGCGAGCTGCCCAAGCTCGAGGCCGCCATGCGGGAGCGCACCGCGGAGCTCGAGGACGCCCGCTACGTGCGCCTCGAGGTGGGGGAGAACGAGGTGGCGGAGGTCGTGGCCCGCTCCACCGGCATCCCCGTCTCGCGACTGGTGGAGGGCGAACGCGAGAAGCTGCTGGAGCTGGAGTCGGCGCTGCACGCTCGCGTGGTGGGTCAGGACGAGGCCATCACCGCGGTGGCGGACGCCATCCGGCGTTCCCGCGCCGGGCTGTCGGACCCGCAACGTCCCATCGGTTCGTTCATCTTCCTCGGGCCCACCGGCGTGGGCAAGACCGAGACGGCGAAGGCGCTGGCGCAGCAGCTGTTCGACACCGAGGACAACATGGTCCGGCTGGACATGTCGGAGTACATGGAGAAGCACACCGTCGCCAAGCTCATCGGGGCGCCGCCGGGGTACATCGGATACGAGGAGGGCGGCCAGCTCACGGAGGCCGTGCGCCGACACCCCTACAGCGTGCTCCTGCTCGACGAGATCGAGAAGGCCCACCCGGACGTCTTCAACGCCCTACTGCAGATGCTCGACGACGGGCGCCTCACGGACTCCCACGGCCGCACGGTGGACTTCCGCAACACCGTGGTGATCATGACCAGCAACATCGGCAGCCCACAGATCCTGGAGGCCAGCCGCGCCGGCGCCGACTACGAACAGCTCAAGTCCACCGTCTTCGCGCAGCTCCAGAGCCACTTCCGGCCCGAGTTCCTCAACCGCGTCGACGACATCATCGTGTTCCATGCCCTGGAGCGCGATCAGGTGCAGGCGATCGCGGAGATCCAGCTCGACCACGTGCGCGAGCGCCTGGCGCAGCGACGCATCGCGCTCGAGTTCACCCCCGCGGCGCTCGAGCACCTCGCCCGCATCGGCTTCGATCCGGTCTTCGGCGCACGCCCCCTGAAGCGCGCCATCCGGCAGAGCGTGGAGACCCCGCTGTCGCGCATGCTCATCGCGGGCGAGGTGGAGGACGGCGACACCGTGGTGGTGGAACCGGCGGCCGCCGGCTTCAGCTTCCGCACGCGCGAGGCGGCCCCGGCGAACTGACCGCGAGCGGGCCGGCCCCAGCACCACGCCGCCGCGCCGGCACCCGGGGTACCCTGGGCGCCGGCGCGCCCCTCGGGTGGCGCGCAGCGAGGAGGGACCATGTGCGGCATCGCAGGAATCTGGGGCCGGCGCCCCGGCGACGAGGACCGGCGCACGGCGGAAGGCATGATCGCGCGCCTCCGGCACCGGGGGCCCGACGGCAGCGGCGTGGTCGCCGGCCCCGACGGGATCCTGGCCCACGCCCGCCTGTCGATCATGGACCCGCGGCACGGCGCACAGCCCTACCGCAGCGAGGACGGTCGCTGGACGCTGGCGGCGAACGGCGAGATCTACAACTTCCGGGCGCTGCGTGGCGCGCTGGCCGGTCACCGCTTCGGTTCCCGCGCCGACACCGAGGTGGCCCTCCACCTGCTCGAGAACGGCGGCGGCGCGCCGCACGCCGAGCGTGTGCCGGCGCTGGACGGCATGTTCGCGCTCGCCGTGCAGGGGCCCGGCGACGTGTTGCTCGCGCGCGATCCGCTCGGCATCAAGCCGCTCTACCTGGCCGGGGACGCCGACGGCGTGCGCTTCGCCTCCGAGATGAAGGCGCTGCAGGACGCCGAGGGACCCATCGAGACGGTGCCGCCGGGCAGCGTCTGGAGCCCCGCCACGGGCGCCCGTCGCTACTACCGCGTGCCCGCCGCCGAACCCGATCTGAATGATCCGGACGAGGCCGCGGCGGCGGTGCGTCGTACTCTCACCCGCGCAGTCGAGAAGCGCCTGATGAGTGACGTGCCGCTGGGGGCGTTCCTGTCGGGCGGGCTGGACTCCAGCATCATCGCCGCGGTGGCCAAGCGCGCCCTCGGGGAGCTCCACACGTTCGCCGTCGGGGTCGAGGGCTCCGATGACATCGAGGCCGCGCGCCACGTCGCCCGGCACCTGGGCACGCGCCACCACGAGTACCTGTTCGATGCCGCCGAGGTGGAGGCGCACTTCGAGGAGATCGTGTACGCCCTGGAGTCGTTCGACCAGGAGCTGGTCCGCAGTGTCGTACCCACCTACTTCGTGGCGCGTCTCGCCGCCGAGCGCGTCAAGGTGGTGCTCACCGGGGAGGGCGCCGACGAGCTGTTCGCGGGCTACCGCTACCTTCGGGACCTCGAAGGCGCCGCGCTCGGCGAGGAGCTGCGCCGCAGCCTGGAGGCGATGCACCACATCAACCTGCAGCGGGTCGACAGGCTTACCATGGCGCACGGGCTGGAGGCGCGCGTGCCCTTCCTCGACACGGAGATGGTGGCGTTGGCCCAGCGCATCGCGCCGGCGTTGAAGCTTCGCCCCGACCCGAGCGGTCGCCGCGTCGAGAAGTGGGTGCTGCGCCGCGCGTTCGAGGATCTCCTGCCCCGCGACATCGTGTGGCGCGACAAGGCGCAGTTCGACGAGGGGAGCGGGACCACGGCGCTGCTGGCGCGGCTCGCCGCGCAACGGCCGGGGGAGGCACCGGCCCTCGGGGTCGTGCCCGCCTCCGCCGAGGAGGCGTGGTACCTGCGCGTGTTCGCCGAGGTGTTCGAGCGGCCCGAGGCGCTACTGCCGAACATCGGCCGGTGGGGCCCGGGGGCCGGGGCGGGCGCGGTCGCCTGAGCCGGCGAGCGGCCGGCGTCGCGAGACGCCCCCAGGGCGGGCGCGGGGCTCCCGGGCACCGGGACCACGGGTAGAATCGTGTCCATGACCGATCTGCTGCTGATCGTCCCCCACCCCGACGACGAGGTCTTCGGCGCCGGTGGCCTGTTCGCTCGCATGGCGGCGCACGGGCGCCGCGTGGCTACGCTCACCCTCACGCGCGGGCGGGCGGGGCGCTCGCTCGACCTGTGCGACCGCGCGGCGGTGCCCGAGGTGCGGGAGGCGGAGTTGCGGGCGTCGCTCGCGGCGCTCGGCGTCGAGGACGTCACCGTGCTGGATCACCCGGACTACGTGCCCGACGATTCCCGCGGGCTCGAGCCCCATCCCGGGCTTCGCGCCGTGCCGCACGAAGCCCTGCTGGAGCAGATCGTCGCGGTGATCGAGCGGACCCGCCCGCGCGCCGTGCTCACCTTCCCGCCCAACGGCTCCAACGGGCACCCCGACCACATGGAGACGCACGCCCTGGCGCATGCCGCCCTCGACGTCGCCTCCCACCGGCCCGAGCGTGTGTACTACTTCGCCTCGGACCGTCCGTACGACGGACCGGCCCGCCCTGGTTTCCTGGCGCCCGAGCGGATCCGTGCGGGCCACCTGCCGCCCACGCACTACGTCGAGGTGGGCCCCTTCATCGAGGACAAGATCCGTGCCATGGGGCAGCATCAGACCCAGGCGCTGTCCGTGCTGAACTTCATGCGGGCGTTCGCGCGCCGCCTGCTGGTGGAGAGCTTCCACCGGGCGCAGCCCGAGGCCGGGGCCGATCACGGGGCCCGCACCGTGCCGTGGCTCTGAGTCCCCGGTTGTCGGACGTTTAACAGCGGCCAGCACGGCATCGCGTGGTAGCGTACGGCATGATGTTCCGTCGCTCGCGGCTTGCGGAGCTCGAGCCGGCCCAGCAGGCCCTGGCACAGGGGCGCTACGAGGTGGCGTTCGCGCTGCTGGAGGACGCGGCCCGTCGCCCGCTGGGCCGCACGGCCCAGGGGCAGTACTGGCTTCACCTCGCCGCGGTCTACGCGCTCTACGCCGACGAGGGTGCCGAGAACGGCCTGCCCGCGTTGCGCAAGGCGGTGGCCTGCGACGCCAACCTCGCCGACCATCCGCTCTACCAGGCACTGTTCTGGGAGTTCGCCGCCTACCGCGGTGGGGGCATCGGGGATATCAAGCGCGGCCTGCGCGCCGTGCCGGAGGATGGTGAGCCCATCGCCGCGTACCACGCCGCCAGCGCGCTGCTGGCCGTCGGAGCGCCCAAGAGCGCGGCCAAGCGCCTCGAGGCGCTGCCCACCGATCGCCTCCCGGTCTACCTGGTGTGGCGCCACGCGTCCCTGCTCGGCCAGTGCCGCGAGGCGCTGGGCGACTGGGAGGCCGCCGCGGCGTCGTTCTCGCAGGCGGTGGAGCGCTGTCCCGGACCGGACCGGGAACCCGAGCGCCTGAGCCTGGCCGGGGCGCTGCTCGAGCTGGGCCGCATCGACGAGGCGCTGGCGGCTCTGGAGCGGGTCGACGAGGCCCAGCTGCAACCGGAGGAGCGCTCCGTGCAGCGCTACCTGCTGGGGCGCGCTCACCTCGAGCGCGGCAACCCGAACCGCGCCATCGAGCTGCTGCGCGAGGCCGAGACGTTCGCCGATGGGGACGATTCGGACCAGGCCTACAACATCAGTCTGGCCCTGGGGCAGGCCTGGGCCGCGCTCGGGCGTTTCGGGGAGGCCAGCGCGGCCTTCGACGCCGCGCTCGCGCTGGCGCCCGCCGATCAACGGGCCTTCACCCAGCACGAGGCCGCCTACGCGCTCATCGAGAGCGAGCGCATGACCGAGGCCGACGCGCTCCTCGCCGAGGTGGTGTCCGATCCGAGCTACCCGCACCGCGCTGAGGCCCTGGCTGATCTGGCCGACGTGCGTCTGAAGGCGGGCGAGTTCGACGGCGCCGAGCGTCTCGCCGAGCAGGCCCTGGAGATGGGCGCCACGGCGTCGGCCTGCCTGTGCCTGGGGAACATCGCGTACGAGTACTTCCGCCTCGACGAGGCTGCCAGCTGGTTCGAGCAGGCCGTGAGCGCCAGCACCGCGGGCGACCCCATCTGGGTCAGCGCGCACCAGCTCCTGGCGGACGTCTACGCGCAGTACAACGATGCGCGTGCCGATCGGGTGCTGCACTACGCCGAGGCCGCCCTGGAGTTCACCGACGTCGGCAGCGACTGGTACCTCCCGTTGCGCCGCTATGCGCTCGCCGCCCGCCGCGCGCTGGGCGGCTTCGACCGCCTTCTGAACTGAGCGCGGCGCCGCAGGTGCCCTACACTGGGGCCATGGACGACTCCCTCAACGAGCGTGTCGGCGTGCTGAACCGGCGCGAGATCGAGGCGCGCATCCTGGCGCCCTTCCTGGAGGCGGTCGCCGCGGAGCTGGGAGACGAGCGGGCCCGCGAGCTGCTCGCCGGTGTCGTGCGCGACGCCGCACGCGAGGCCGGCGGTGCCATGCGCGCCCGGGTGCCCGACGGCGGCCTGGAGGGCTTCGCGGACCAGTGGGAGCCGTGGCTGCGCGGCGGCGCCCTGACCATCACCGAGCGCGAGCGCGACGAGCGAACGTGGCGCTTCGACGTCACGCGCTGCCGCTACGCGGAGCTCTACCGCGCGCTCGGCCTGTCGTCGCTGGGGGCCACCCTGTCGTGCGACCGCGACGCCGCGCTGATCGAGGGCTTCGACCCGGGGGTGCGGCTGACGCGCCGTCAGACCCTGATGCAGGGCGCCAGTCACTGCGACTTCCACTACCGCCGCGTCGACCGCGGCGACGACTGAGCCGTGGAGGGCCTGCTGCTCGCGGAGGCATTGGCGCCGCTGCGCGGGCGCACACCGGTGCCGCGACTTCCGTGGCGCTTCCCCGACGACCGCACCGCGGTGCTGCCGCTGGCGGGGGAGGATGCACTGTGGATCCTGAGCCGACCGCCACAGCCGCGCCTGGCCATCAGGACGGAGACCCCACCCGGCGGGGCCACCCACACCCCCTTCCAGGCGCTGCTCGCAGCACGCGCCGTGGGGCCATTGATCGATGTCCGGCAGCAGGGGCTCGACCGGGTCGCCGAGCTCGAGTTCGGGCCGGAGCAGGGGTTCGTTCCGCGCCCCGGCGTGTCCCTCGTCGTAGAACTCACGGGGCGAAACGCCAACCTGGTGCTTCTGGACGGTGATCGCCGCATCCTCGGCGTGGAGCGCGTGATCGGCAACGACCGCAACCGCTACCGCGAGCTCCGTGCCGGGGTCGCGTACCGGCCGCCACCCCCGTACGACAAGCGCGATCCCCGGGGGGCCTCCGCTGCCGAGTTGCGGCGGCTGCTCGAGGGGCGGCGTCCGGGCGAGATCGGGCGCCTGTTCGATGGCGTCGGCCCTGCCCTGACCGCCGCCTTCCTGGAGCGCAGCTCGCTTCCGGCAGACCGGCCGTTGGCGGGCGCGGACCTCGACATGGCGGCCGCCAGCCTGGCGGAGCTGACCCGCGCGCCGTCGGCGTTCCTCGCCGGCCTGGGGGAGCGCCCGGGCCTCGCCGAGCAGCGCCGGCGGCAGCGCCGCGAACACGCGCTACGGCTGCTTCGCGAGGAGGCCGCCAAGCGCCTGGAACTCACCCAGAAGCGGCTGAGGGATGCCGATCAGGCGGAGGAGGCGGCCTCCCAAGCCACCGACCTGCGCGGCGAGGCGGACCTCCTCATGGCGTTCGGCGGTGGTGTGCCCGGCGGCGCTCGCTCGGTGCGGCTGGAGGACTTCGAGGGGGCGGTGCGCACGCTCACGCTGGACCCCTCGATGGACGCGCGTGCCAACGCCCGCAAGCGCTACGAACGGGCGCGCAAGCGCGACGCGAGGGCGGAACGCGCGGCGAAGCTGCGCCCGGAGCTCGAGGACGCGCGCGCCGCGGCCCGGCGTGCCCTGGAGGAGCTCGAGGGGCTCGACGACGCGGAGCTGCTGCGGCGCGCCGAGGCGCTCGAGCGCGCCCGGCGGCAGAGGCGGTCGCCCGCGGCTCCGGGCCTGCGGTTGCGCGATCCGCGTGGCTTCGAGGTGATCATCGGGCGCAGCGCCCGCGAGAACGACCTCGTCACCTTCAGGGTCGCCCGCAGCCGCGATCTGTGGCTGCATGCCCAGGGCTACCCGGGCTCTCACGTCGTGGTGTTGGGCGCAGGGCGCGAGATCCCCTTCGACACCGTCCTGTTCGCCGCGCGGTTGGCCGCCGGCTACTCGGCGGCCCGCCAATCGGACAACGTGCCGGTGGACTACACGCAGCGTAAGCACGTGTGGAAGGTCAAGGGGCAGCCGCCCGGGGCCGTGCATCTCACCCAGCAGAAGACCGTCTACGTCACGCCGGCCCGCGACGACGTCGCGGCCGCGCGCCCGGAGCCCGCCTGAGCGCGCCGGGTGCCCCGGAGCGCGTCCATCCGAAACAGCCGCGCCTAGCGTCTCCCGTGGCCGCGCCGCGGCGCGGCGCACGAGTAGACTGATCGGCATGGCCGCGCCCGCCCGTACCACCACCCTCGCCGCCGCTGGCATCCCCGTACTCCTCCTGATCGTCCACGCCACCAACGACGCCTTCGCCAGCATGCTCGCGGCCCTGCTCCCCAGCCTGCAGCAGCGCTTCGCGCTGTCGGAGGCCTCGCTGGCGCTCCTCGTGGCGACGCTGTCGTTCAGCTCCTCGATGATGCAGCCCTTCCTCGGGGCGGTGGCCGATCGCGTCGGGCGCCGCACCATGGCGGCGCTCGGCATCCTCACCAGCACCGTGCTCCTGAGTCTCATGGGGATCGCCCCCACCCCCCTGGCGCTGTTCCTGGTGCTCCTGCTTGGCGGCCTCGGCTCCGCCGCCTTCCACCCCGCCGGAACGAGCCTCATGCGCACGATGGGGGAGCGCTTCAAGGAGCTGGCGGTGGCGGTGTTCAGCAGCGGCGGCACGCTCGGCATGGCGGTGGGCCCGGTGCTCATCCTGTGGATGGCGCGCACCGTCGGACTGCGCTTCTCTCCGCTGCTCATGATCCCCGGTGTGCTGCTGGGCGCGCTGCTGCTGCTGGTGCTGCCGCGGACCGGCCCCCCCGCGACGCGGCGGCGGTTGCGCTTCCTCGACCGCGACCTGGTCTTCAGCCCCGTGGGCGTGCTGAGCCTGGCGGGCATCCTGCGCAGCCTCGCCTTCGTGACGTTCAACAACGCCGTGCCGCTGTGGTTGACGCAGGCGCGCGGATTCTCGGCCGATGCGCCCGTCATCGCCAGCACGCTGGCGACGTTCGCGCTGGCGGGGGGCCTGGGAGGGATCATCGCCGGGGCGATCGCCACCCGTGTCGAACGGCGGGTGGTGATGGTGGCGACGATGCTCGCCGCGCTGCCGGCGCTGCTGGGGGCGCTGATGCTGCAACCGGGCACGCTGCCGTTCTACCTGGCCGTGGCACTGGCCGGCGCATTGGCGAACGCCTCCGTTCCGCTGCTGATCGTGAGCGCGCAGGACCTTGCCCCCGGCTCGATGGGCGCGGCGACCGGGATGCTGATGGGCTTCACCTGGGGAACGGCCGGCGTGCTCTACATCGGCGTCGGGGTGCTGCAGCAACTCCTCGGACTGACCCAGGCGATGGTGCTGAGCTTCCTGGGCCTGGTGCCGGCCGCGGGCCTGGTGCTGTGGGTGCTCTCGCGCCAGCGCGCCGTCGTCGTGGCCTGAGCCACGAGCCCGGGCCCGAGGCGCCCGCGTGCCCGACGGCGTGGCGCGCCCGCGGGGCACGGCGCGGGCGCACGACCGAGGGGAACGTGACGGCCGCCGCCGGGGTCCGGATGCGACCCGCGGCGGGCGGGCGTCAGGCCCGGTCGACCGACCCGAACAGCTCCAGCCTGGCCCGCACTAGCGCCTTCATCTCCTCGCGCGCCGGCCCGAGGATCTTGCGCGGGTCGAACTGGGCCGGCGTGTCGCGAAGGACCTCGCGGACGCGCGTCGTGAAGGCCAGGCGCAGGTCCGTGTCGGTATTGATCTTGGCGATCCCCTCCGTAACGGCCTGGGAAACGTCATCGTTGTGGATGCCGCTGGCGCCGGACAGCTCCCCGCCGGCCGCATTGAAGCGCGCGACGAGCTCGGCCGGGACACCGGACGCGCCGTGCATGACGAGCGGCTGCGGGATGCGCTGGGCGATCTCCTGGATGCGCTTGTGGTCGATGTAGGGGCGCCCCTTGCCCTTGTTGGCGCCGTGGGAGGTGCCGATGGCGATGGCGAGGTAGTCGACGCCCGAGGCCTCCACGAAGCGCTCCGCCTCGTCGGGCTTGGTGAGGATGGCGTCCTCTTCGCTCACCACCACGTGCTCCTCCACACCGCCGAGGCGGCCGATCTCGGCCTCGACCGTCACGCCCACCGCGTGCGCCGCCTCCACCACACGCCGCGTCTCGCGGATGTTGTCTGCCTCGGCCTCGTGCGACTTGTCGATCATCACCGAGGTGAAGCCGTAGCGGATGGCGCGCATGCACGAGTCGAACGAGGAGCCGTGATCGAGGTGGATGGCCACCGGCACGCGCACCTCACCGGCCATGGTCGTGACCAGGTCGACCAGCAGCGGCCCGCCGTACGACAGCGCACCCTCCGAGAGCGCCACCATGACCGGGCTGCGGCTCTCCTCGGCGGCCTCGAGGATGGCCTGCGTGATCTCCATGTCGTTGGTGTTGAAGGCGCCCACGCCGTATCCACCGTCGCGTGCGGCCCTGAGGATGTCGAGTCCGGGAACCAATGCCATGCGCGGAGTATACCGCAGGCCCACCCCGGCGGCTTGCGTTCCCGACGGCGCTTCGGCGCCTCACCCGCGCCGCTCGGGGTTCTCCTGCCCGCCGGTGGCTTCGCCGGGCGTCCCATCCGGGTCGGGTCCGCCGCTCGGCTGGGCGCCTCCGGTGGGCGGGCGGGCCCGATCGACGTGTGCGCCCCGCTCGCGCGGGCGCGGGCCGCTCGGGGGTGGGGCGCTGCGGCCGCTCAGCACGCCCCCGGCGATCGCCAGCGCCATGGCGGGTAGGATCGTCCCCACCACGACGTTGGACACCAGCAGCAGCCCCGCGAGCAGCAGCAGCGACGAGCCCCACCGCCCCGCCACGCGCCGGCCCGCGCGCATTCCGGGGTCCGGGCGGTAGGCGAGCAGGTGGCCGGTGACGAAGGCCGCTCCGAGCATCACGAAGTACGCCCACAGCGGCAGCGCCCGCAGCAGACTCACGCCTCCTGCCCCAGCAGCGGCAACGCCGCGATAGCCGCCTCGGAGACGGCCCGGACGGCGTCGTCGATGCGCCACGCGGCCCGGTCGCGCACGCCCACGACGTTGCTGATTCCGCGCAGCTCGAGGAAGCGGGCGCCCATCGCCAGGCACACCTGCGCGGCCGCGGCGCCCTCCATGCTCTCCACCGCGACGTCGAGGCGTCGCCGCAGCGCGTCGGCCGCATCCCGCGTCGCGGTGATGCGCTCCGAGGTCGCGAAGCGCGCCATCGGGATGCCCAGCACCCGATGCACGGCGCCCGTCCACGCCGCGTCGGTGGGGAACTCGTTGTAGCGCGGCGGCGGTCCCGGCAGCAGCGGCAGGCCCACGGCATGCAGGTCCTGGTAGGCCTCGCCCTCTCCGGCCCCGCTGTCGCTGTGCGTCTCGCTGGAGGCCGCGGCCACCGAGCCCACCGGCAAGGAGCTGTCGACGAAGGCGCCGCCGATCCCGAACTGGACGGCGGCGCGCGCGCCCGTCGCGCGCAGCGCCAGCGCCAGGCCGGCTGCGGTGTTGACCTTCCCCACGCCGAAGTGCGCCAGCACCACCGCCCGCCCCGCCAGGGTGCCGCGCCAGCCGCCTCCCCAGGGCAGCTCGAGCGGCTCGGCGGAGGTCAGCGCGCTGCGCACCGCGGCTCCCTCCGCCGGGGTCGCGGTGATCAGCAGGATGCTCTGCGACATGCTCGAGTCTACCCGAGCCGGCGCGGACCCCCGCGGCTCCAGCACTCGAGGGCGTCGCCCCCGGGCCGGACCGGCGTCACGTTGGCGTGCCTCAGGCGGCGGTCGCGGGGAGGTCGAGCAGCGCGCGCACGTAGGCGGCCGCGTCGTAGGGTTGCAGGTCCTCGGCGGCCTCGCCCACGCCGATGAAGCGGATGGGGAGGCCGAGGTCGCGCGCGATGGGCAGGAGGATGCCACCCTTGCCTGTGCCGTCGAGCTTGGTCACGATGACGCCCGTGACGCCCACGGCGTCATGGAATCGCCGCGCCTGCTCCAGCCCGTTCTGTCCGGTCACGGCGTCGAGCACCAGCCACACGTCGCGGGGCTCCCCCGGGTCGGCCTTGTCGATGACGCGCTTGACCTTCTTGAGCTCCTCCATCAGGTTGTGCTTGGTGTGCAGGCGCCCGGCGGTGTCGACGAGCAACAGGTCCACGCCGCGTGCGCGCCGCGCCTGGGCGCCGTCGAAGGCCACCGCGCCCGGGTCGCTCTGATCCGCGCCGGTGATGGTAGGGATGCCCAGGCGCTGGCCCCACACGGCGAGCTGCGCGCTGCCCGCCGCCCGGTAGGTGTCGCCGGCGGCGAACATCACGCTGCGCTCGTGCGCGCGGTAGTACTGCCCCAGCTTGG
Organism: uncultured Trueperaceae bacterium; assembly: GCA_963739805.1. Classification (GTDB taxonomy): domain Bacteria; phylum Deinococcota; class Deinococci; order Deinococcales; family Trueperaceae; genus CAVUBJ01. The sequence goes on along the minus strand of CAVUBJ010000009.1, from coordinate 217,742 downwards.
CGATGGTGGTGGTCTTGCCGACGCCGTTGACCCCCACCACCATCACCACCTTGCCGGCGGGTTCCACCAGGTTACGGGTGACGTCCAGTTGGAAGCCGACACGGCGCAGTTTCTGGCGCATGCGGTCGGGCTCGAGCTGGTCCATGAGCGCCTGCTCTAGCGCGTCGCGGAACGGGCGACCACGTTCGCGCTCGCGCCGCGCCTCCGCGACCACCTCGGCGGCGAGGGTGGCGCCGACGTCGGCACCGATGAGCGCGAACTCGAGGTCGTCCCAGTCCATCTCCCAGTCGGCGCCGGGCCGCGCGGGCGCGTCGGCGGTGAGCACGTCGCGCGTCTTGCTGAGGCCCTGCCGCAGCCGGTCGAACCACCCCATCAGGCGGGACTCCGCTTGGCGGCGCCGGCCGCCTTGGCCTTCTCCTTGGCCTTCTCCTCGTCCAGGGCGCGCTGCGGGTTGTCGTCCGGCAGGCCCTCGTTGATGGCGATGAGGGCCTGGCCGATGCGGCGCAGCACGCGGCGCTTGCCGAGGATGGTCACGAGATCGGTCACCCCGGGTGCCTGCGTGGTGCCGGTCAGGGCGGCACGCAGCGGCTGCAGCACCTTGCCCATCCCCACGCTCTGGGACTGGACGTAGTCGTGGAGCAGGTCGTCGACACCGTCGTAGTCGAAGAACTCCAGCATGGAGAAGGCGCGCTCGAGGTCCTCGAGGTACTTCTGGCCGGCTGCGAGCTGCTTGCGGGCCGGGCCGTCGTAGCGCACGTCCTCGGTGAAGAAGTAGCCCGCGCCGTCGGCCAGCTCACTCAGCGTCTCCGCACGCGGGCGCAGCACATCGACGACGTCGAGCAGGTACTCCTCGTCCTCCCACTGCAGGCCGCGTTCGCGCAGCAGCGGGGCGACGCGCCCGGCCACCTCCTCGAGCGACATCTCCTCCCGCAGGTACTTGGCGTTGACGAAGCGCAGCTTCTTGAGGTCGAAGACCGGACCGCCCAGCGAGACCCGCCGGATGTCGAACGCGGCGATCATCTCGTCCAGGTCGAAGAGCTCCCGGCCATCGGGCATGCTCCAGCCCATGGTGGCGAGGAAGTTGAGCAGCGCCTCGGGCAGGATGCCCTGCTGTCGGTAGCTCTCCACCGAGGTGTCGAGCTTGCGCTTGCTCACCTTGCTCTTGTCCGGGTTGCGCAGCAGGGGCATGTGGATGAACTGCGGCAACGGCCAGCCGAAGGCCCCGTACAACAGCACGTGAAGCGGTGTGCTGGTGACCCACTCCTCGGCGCGGATCACGTGCGTCACGCCCATCAGGTGATCGTCGACGACGTTGGCGAGGTGGTAGGTGGGGTACCCGTCGCTCTTGAGCAGCACCGGGTCGCGGATCTCACCGTTGTTGATGCTGATCTCCCCCCGAAGCGTGTCCTCGAACGACGTCGCCCCATCGCCGGGGGTGACGAGGCGCACCACGTGCGGTTCGCCCGCACCCGCGCGCCGGCGTTGCTCCTCGGGTGGCAGCGAACGCCCGCGCCCGTCGTACCCCAGGGGCCTGCCGAGGCGCTTCTGTTCGATCCGCATCGCGTCGAGCTCCTCGGCGGTCTCGAAGGCGCGGTAGGCCCTGCCCTCGTTCAGCAGCATCTCGGCGTGGCGGGTGTAGTGCTCCAGCCGCTCGCTCTGCCGGTACGGGCCATTGGGGCCGCCGATGTCGGGGCCCTCGTCGGGCGTGATGCCGAGCCACGTGAACATCTCCAGGATGCGGGCCTCCGCGTCACGCTGGTAGCGCTGCCGGTCGGTGTCCTCGAGTCGGAAGATGAAGCGCCCGCCATGGTGCTTGGCGAACACGTAGTTGAACAGGCCGATGTACGCCGTGCCGACGTGGGGGTCCCCGGTTGGCGACGGTGCAATCCGCGTTACGACACTCATGTAGGCGCCTCCTCTTCGGGGCATCATAGCCCAGCACCGGGTCCCCGGATGTTGCCGTGAAGGGCGTGCCAGGCGCGCTTCAGCCGAGGGCGATGCGGAGCAGCGTGATCGCAGCGACCAGCCACAGGTAGGGGGCGAAGACACGGAAGCGTCCGCGGCGCAGGACGGCGAACAGGGCCATGAGGGCGAGGTAGCCGGTGATGAAGGACGCGGCCACCATGGCGAGCAGGGGTCCGGCCGCGATGGCGCCGGCCCGCACGTCGCGTAACCCGACCACCGTGACGCCGAGCGACACCACCAGGTACATCAGGAACGACAGGCGCGGCGCGAGCTCGGCATCGCTGCCGCGCCCGAGGAGCGTGGCGATGGTGATGCCCGAGCGCGAGATGCCCGGGATCACGGCCAGACCCTGGGCCACACCGGCGACCAGAGCGTCGATGAAGGTGATCTGCTCGATGCGATGCTTACGCCCCTTGCGCGGTGCGAACCAGAGGATGAAGCCCGTCACGATCAGCGCCAGCGACACCGGCAGCGGCGCGTTGAGGCTCTCGAACACGGACTTGAGTCCGAGCCCGATGATGGCGGTGGGTACCGAGCCGACCAGCACCAGCAGTGCCAGGCGCCAGCCCGGGCGGAGCCGGGCGGCCGGGGAACCCACGCCGGCCACGAAGCCCCCGACGGCGCGGGCCACGTCACGGCGCAGGTACACCAGTACGGCCAACAGGGTGCCGGTGTTGGTGGCGATGTCGACCCACAGGCCCAGGGAGTCGCCCCAGCCGAGCCAGTAGTTCGCCAGGACCAGGTGACCGGAGCTCGACACCGGAAGGAACTCGGTCAAGCCCTGGACCACACCGAGCACGATGGACTGCAGCAGCGTCATGGCGAGCGGGCCTCCGTCGTCGCGCCGCACCGCCGGGTGCGGGGGAGGGCCCCGTGGGGCCAAACGAAGAGCGAGGCGACCGCCTTGCGGAGGTGCCTCGCCCACGACCGGCCGGGAGCGGCGTCAGCCGCCGCGCCGCAGCCGCTTCAGCGCTTGCTGTACTGCGGCGCGCGGCGGGCCTTCTTCAGGCCGTACTTCTTGCGCTCCACGATGCGTGCGTCGCGCGAGAGGTAGCCGCCCTTCTTGAGCGTCGGGCGGAAGTTGGGATCGACGTTCAGCAACGCGCGGGCGACGCCGAGCTTGATGGCGTCCGCCTGCCCGCTGGGTCCGCCCCCCTCGACCGTGATGAGCGCGTCGTAGCGCCCCGCGGTGTTGGTCACCTTGAGGGGCTCCAGGGCCTGGACGCCCACCAGGATGCCCCGGAAGTAGTCCTGGAACTCGCGGCCGTTGACCGTGATGCGGCCGCTCCCCGGGCGGAGGAAGACGCGCGCGATGGCCGCCTTGCGGCGTCCGGTGCCGTAATACTGATCCATCAGGACAACTCCAATGCCTTGGGCTGCTGCGCCTGATGCGGGTGCGCATCACCGGCGTAGATCTTGAGGCGGCGGATGAGCTTGCGCCCCAGGCGGTTCTTCGGCAGCATCCCCCACACCGCGTGCTGGATGACGCGGTCGGGGTGCTTGTCGAGCATGACGCGGGCCGTCGTGGTCTTGAGGCCGCCCTGGTAGCCGGTGTACCGGGTGTAGACCTTCTGGTCGAGTTTGCGTCCGGTGAACACCACCTTCTCGGCGTTGATGACGATCACGTAATCGCCACCGGCCTGGTTGGGGGTGAAGTCCACCTTGTGTTTGCCGCGGAGGAGGCTGGCGAGCCGGGTTGCGAGACGACCGACCGTCTGGCCGGCGGCGTCCACCACGACCCAGTCGTTCTGAGGCTCCTTCGGAAATACGGTTTTCACGTTATCCACGTCCTTCGGAGGCTTGCCGGAGTGATCGGGGCCGACAATTCGCGAAGCCAAACGCGACTCTAGCACGAAGCGTCGGCGCGCGGCAAGCGGCCGGCGGCGCGCGGGTCAGCCGCCGCGACGGGGCGAGCGGTACAATGCCGCACAAAACGGGGAGGAGCGATGCGAAGGATCCTACGTGTGGTCGTCGGGCTGGTGGTGGTGCTGCTGGTGGTGGGCGCCGCTGGCTGGCTGTGGCTGAGGCGTTCGCTGCCGCAGGTGCGCGGCACCGTCGCGCTGGCCGGACTGCACGATCCGGTGGAGGTGGTGCGGGACCGCAACGACGTCCCACACATCTACGCGCACTCCCAGGAGGACGCCGTCTTCGCCCTCGGCTTCGTCCACGCCCAGGAACGCCTGTGGCAGATGGACTTCCAGCGACGGGTGGGGGCCGGGCGCCTGTCGGAGGTGCTGGGCGGGGCGGCGCTCGACACCGATCGATTCCTCCGCACGCTGGGCGTGTACCGCGTGGCGCAGGCCAGCCTCGAGCACCTCAGCGCCCACAGCCTGGGTCTCGTCGACGCCTACGTCGCCGGCGTCAACGCCTACATCGCCGGCCACCGCGGCCCGTGGCCCCCCGAGTACCTGTTGCTGGGCGTGGCGCCGCAGCCCTTCACTCCGGCCGATGTGGTGGTGTGGAGCAAGATGATGGCCTGGGACCTGTCGGGCAACTGGGACGACGAGCTGTTGCGGGCCCGCCTGATCGCGGCGCTCGAGCCCGCGGACCCGTCCGCGCTGGTGGCCACGCTATGGCCGCCGTACCCGGGCGACGCCCCGGTGGTGGTGCCCGACTTCCGGGCGTGGTTCCGTCGACTGGACCTGTCCGGCTCCTGGGCATCGGCCTATCCGCCCGAGCCTCCCGGTGCGGGCTCCAACGACTGGGTGCTCGCGGGCTCGCACACCGCGAGCGGGGCGCCGCTCCTCGCCAACGACCCCCACCTGGGGCTCGGCGCGCCCTCGCTGTGGTACCTGGCGCAGCTCTCTGCGCCCGGCCTCGACGTGATCGGCGCCACCCTGCCCGGGACCCCGGCGGTGCTGCTGGGGCGCAACGAACGCATCGCCTGGGGATTCACCAACACCGGCCCGGACACGCAGGATCTGTTCATGGAGCGCGTCGACCCCGCCGACCCCACGCGCTACCTCACGCCCGAGGGCAGCGAGCGATTCGGCACGCGCCGCGAGGTCATCCACGTCAAGGGCGCCGACGACGTGAACCTCACGGTACGCAGCACGCGCCATGGTCCGGTGGTCTCCGACGCCAGCGCCGAGGCCACCGCGGTGGCCTCGGGCGGCGGTACGGGCTTGGTGCTGGCGCTGCAGTGGACCGCGCTGCGGGAGCAGGACGTGACCCTGCAGGCGGTCCTTCGCATGAACACCGCCGGCGATTGGGAGAGCTTCACGAACGCCCTGCGCGACTTCGGATCGCCACAGCAGAACATCGTGTACGCCGACGTCGACGGCGCCATCGGCTACTACGCGCCCGGCCGCATCCCCATCCGCCGCTCGGGCGACGGGACCGTGCCTGTGCCCGGCTGGAGCGGCGCCTACGACTGGGTCGGTTGGATCCCGTTCGAGGCGCTCCCCCACGCACTCGATCCGGCGGACGGACGCATCGTCACCGCCAACAACAAGGTGGTGCCGGACGACTACCCGTACTACCTGACGCGCGACTGGTCCGAACCCTACCGGGTGCAGCGCATCCGCGCCCTGTTGGCCGGTCTTCCGAAGGCCACGGTGGACGACATGGCGGGTGTCCAGCGCGACCAGGTGTCGCTCATGGCCCGCGCCTTCCTGCCCACCCTCACGGCCGTCACGCCACGAGACGAGGCGTCCGCCGCCGCCCTCGCGCAGGTGCGCGGGTGGGACGGCCGCATGGCGCGCGACGGCGCGGCCCCGTTGATCTTCGCTGCCTGGTACCGGGCCCTCTCGCGGCGCGTCTATGCCGACGACCTGGGGGACCTGTTCGACGCCTACTTCGGGTTCCATCCGCTGTTCCTCGGCAGCGTGCTGGACGGTACGGCAGCGCCTCCGCCGGGCGCCGAGGGCGGCGCCGAGGCGTGGTGCGACGACGTGCGCACGCCCGGCATCGAGGGGTGCGCCCAACAGGCGGGCGCGGCACTGGCCGACGCCGTGGCGCGGCTCTCCGCGGCCTATGGCGGGGATCCCACGCGATGGCGCTGGGGGCGCGCCCACCGGGCCCACTCGAGTCACCCCGTATTCACGGGGACGCCGCTGCGGCCGCTGTTCGATCTCTCGATCGCCAACGGCGGCGGGGCCTTCACGGTGGACGCCGCGCGCTTCGACCTGACCGACGACGCGCATCCGTTCCGCCAGACCACCGGCCCGGGGTTGCGTGCCGTCTACGACCTCTCTCGCCTCGACGGCGGGTGGGCGATCCAGAGCACCGGCCAGTCGGGCAACCCCTTGTCACGCCACTACCGCGACTTCGTGCGTCGCTGGCGCGACGGACAGAGCGTCCCGTTGAGCCTGCGCAGGGAGGACGCGGAACGCGGCGCCATCGGCACCCTGGTGCTGGCGCCCGCCGCGCCCTGAGCACCCCCCGGGCGCCCGCCAGGCCGGACGGGGCCGGCGCGGCTCAGCGCCGCACGGCCGCGTAGCTGTGTCCGCGCTGCTCGGCCCGCAGGCGCCGCCCCAGCCCCAAGGCCTCCACCAGCCCGGCGGTCGCCTCCTCGAGGTCCTCGCGGTCGCGCTCGAGCCGCAGGAACCACCCCGGACGCCCCAGCGGCCGCACCCGTTCGCCGGGCGGCGGCCGGTCGGGGGCCACGACGAGGTCCTCGGACGGGATGGTGTCCTCGCGACCGTGCTGCAGTGCCAGGGCGGCCAGCACGTAGTACAGCCCGCTTCGCGAGGTGACGCTGAGCGCACGGCCGTCGAAGGAGGCGCGAAGGCGGCCGCGCAGCGCGGCCACCTCGCCCGCGTGGCGCTCGAGGTCCTCCTGCGTGATGGCGCTGAGGGGCGCGGCGGGGCGGACCACGCCGAGCTCCGTGGCGCGCAGCGTCACCCTCGCGGCGCTGCGAAGCGCCTCCTCGTCGATGGCGCGCCCGTCGCGCACCAACCGGTGCTCGCGCAGCAGCGCCAGCAGGGCGGGGACGTCCGGCTCGCCGCCGCCCAGCGCGGCGCGCAGGGCGTCCCGGCCGATCGCGCTCGACAGCCGGGCCAGCGCGTCGCCGAGCCAGGCCTCCTGCAGCATGCGGCGGGCCTCGTCGCCGCGCCGCCCGGCATCGGGTCCCGAGACCCCGAACAGCGTCAGCGCGAGCCGGGGGAAGATCTCGTCGTACAGGCTGAAGCCGTAGGGCGGCTCGGCGGGCAGCCCCAGCGACCACTCCCCACCGTTGAGGTGCACGCGCCAGGGGTGGTCGGGCATGATGCCGCGCGGCAGCGGCTCTCCCACGCCCTGCACCGTGATCTGCACGCCGGTCTCCGCGACGCGCGCGCGGTAGTGCAGCCGCGCCCCGTCGAGCGTTCCGCGGAGGGCGTCGAGGTCGAACACGTCCACACCGCACGCCGCCAGGACGGGGAACAGCGCCACCTGGGCCACGCCCAGCGCGTCGGGCCGGGGCTGGACCACCAGATGGTCCTTGGCCTGGTGCACGGCGGCCACCACGGCGGTGCCGGTGGCGCTGGCGCGGGGGGTCGACGAGAGGAGGGTGGCCATGGTCGGAGGCGGGGCTCCCGGGGCGGGGACCGCGCCTCCCCAGCATAGCGGGGCGGCCGCCAGCCTTCAGTGCCGATAGTCGGGGCGGGGCCGCCGGTGGCGCGGGGCGGCAGGGGCCGTCGCCGCGCCACGCGCGGACGCCTGCCCGCGCCGGCCCTCGTCAGCCGCCCTTGCCCCCGTCACCGCCCAGGTGTTGGATCTCCTCGATGAAGCGGTCGACGGAGTCGAAATCCCTGTACACGCTCAGGAATCGTATGTAGGCGACGTGGTCGAGGCCGCGCAGGAACTGCAGGGTCCGCCGACCGATCTCGTCCGACGCGATCTCGGGCGCCTGCACCTCGTCCTCGAAGCTGTAGGCGAACTCGCGCAACTGCTTCTCCGTGACGGGGCGCTTGTTGCAGGCGATGCGCACCTTCTCCAGCAGCTTGTCCGGGTTGAAGGCCTCGTGGCGCCCGGTGCGCTTGCGCACCATCAACGCCTCGAACTGCGCCCGTTCGTACGTCGTGAAGCGGCGGTGACACACGGCGCACTCGCGGCGCCGGCGGATCGCGGCGCCCTCGTCGGAGGGGCGGGAGTTGATCACCCGAGTGTCGTCGGTGGAGCAGTAGGGGCAACGCACGGGGTCACCGCCACCCCGACCGGGCGCAGGGGACCCCCGCCGGCGCGCTCACGGCTGATGGTGCCGGGGGGTGTCGGACAGGTCCCCCTCGAGATCTTCGTCGATCCGGTGTCGGCGCAGCGAGGGCAGACCCGTTGGGCGGAACGGGTCATCGGGGAAGTCCTCCTCGAGCAGGTCGTCCTCCTCGCCGCCGACGCCCTCCTCCAGCTCCTCGTCGTCCTCGTCGTAGAGGCTGGCCTCCAGATCGTCCTGGCGAACCGAGGCGTCCAGGGCCGCCTGCACCTCCGGTAGCAGCGTCTCCGCCACGCGCGGTGGCGGCGGGAGGTGCACGAAGACCTCCTGGCCCGAGATGCCGAGGGCGGAGCCCGAGCCGAGGAAGCGCACGCTTCGGACCAGCGAGGCGTCGTGGCGGGGGTCCGCAGGGGAGCGCGACGGCACCACCAGATTGGCGCGCGGCGCCTCGTAGCGGTCGCAGAAGCTACGGACCAGGGCCGTCAGGGCGCCCCTCATGGCGGCCATCTGCGGCTGCCGGTTCGAGGGCGGTGCGACGATGACCACCCACCCGCCCTCCAGCAACCGCGCGCCGGTCTTCAGCGTGAGGTACGCGCTGCGCAGGTCCTCCGCCATCAGCTCCGCGAACTCGCCCTCGCCGAGATTCTCGAAGGGCGTGTGGCTCTCCTGGCTCGAGACGTGCACCACGCCCCCGAGCGCACCGAAGATCTCGATGACCTTGTGGTAGGCGCCGAGCACATCCATCTGCGTGGTCATGTCGGCCTGGATGGGGATGGCCTGGCCGCCCAGCTCCTCGATCTCGGCCGCTGTCTTGGAGGCGAGGTCGACGTCGCGATCGGCGCACACCACGTCGTAGTCCGATTGTCCGTAGGCCAGAGCCACGGCACGACCGAACCCCTGGCCGACGTTGGTGACCAGCACGACGCGGGCGGGTTCCATGCTCCGTAGGATACGACGCGCCCAGGGCCTCAACAACCGAGGGCCCGGGCGGGCGGTCCTGTGAAGGGGTTCATCCCACCTCGGCGCCGGCGTAGGCTACAAACGAACCAAAGCCCCCGCGCGACCGACCGGCCGACGGCGCCGCGCGCCGGGCCGCCGCACGGGCAGGCGTCGGCCGGGGCGGAGAGCGACGCCACCGAACTGCGCGAGGACGGGACGGGTCCTGCGGGAGAGCGAGAGTCATGCTAGGACGCAACGCCAAGTCGAACAAGAAGGGCAAGCCCGAGGGTGCCGCCGCCGAACCGTTCACCTACATCCATCGCGGTACCACGGTCCAAGGCGACGTCGAGGCCAGCGGTCGGGTGCGCGTGCACGGCACCATCCAGGGCAACGTCCGCGTGCACGGCGTGCTCGAGGTGGCGGAGACCGGCGTGATCGAGGGCGATGCGGTGGAGGCCGAGGAGGTGAAGATCCTCGGGCGGGTCCGCGCCAACGTGGTCGCCAAGGGGAAGATCGAGATCTGGAAGGACGGGCAGCTCGACGGCGACGTGCAGGCGGCGGCGCTGGACATCGAGGAGGGCGCGCGCTTCACGGGGCGAAGCGACATGCGGGCCGAGCACCCGGGAGAGACGCCCCGCTTGCCGCGCAGTGCCGCACTCTTGCGCGAGCACGGGCTGAAGGCGGGGGAGGGCGGCACGACCCTGCCGGAGGCCCACGGTGATCCGGAGGCCCACGGTGATGACGGGGAGCGCGGCGAGGGGGGCAGCGGGGAGCCGCGCTGAACCCGGCCGCGAGCGTGTCGGCCTCGCCGCTGCCCGACGGCGCCGCGGGAGGCCCCGCGGTTGCCTTCGGGACGGGGCTGCTAGAATATCGCGTGCGCACGGAAACGCCCACCGGACCGAAGCCGATCGAGGACGCGAGGAGGCCCCATGGCGCTTGAACGATGGTTCCGGCGGAACCGTCCCACCCGCAAGGAGGACGACAACACACCCGCGGGCCTGTGGCTCAAGTGCGAGGCGTGCAACGCGCAGATCTACCGCAAAGACCTCGTGGCCAACGCCTACCTTTGCCCCGAGTGCGATCATCACTACCGCATGCCCGTGGACGCGCGGGTGGAGCTGCTCACCGATGCGGGCACCTTCGAGCCATGGTCGGGTGCCATCATGGCGGAGGACCCGCTCGGCTTCGTGGACACGCAGCCCTACGCCGAGCGCCTCACCGCCAATCGCAACAAGCACGGCAGGCAGGACGCCGTCGTCACCGGGGGCGGGTCGCTCGACGGCGAGCGCATCGCCCTGGTGGTGATGGACTTCAGCTTCATGGGGGGATCGATGGGCTCCGTGGTGGGCGAGGAGATCGCCCGCGCCGCGGAGCGCGCCGCGGAGGAGGACCGCAGCCTGATCATGGTCACGGCCTCGGGCGGGGCGCGCATGCAGGAGGGCGCCCTGTCCCTGATGCAGATGGCCAAGACGACGGTGGCGCTCGAGGCGCTGGCGCGGGCCCGCTTGCCCTACCTCACGGTGCTCACCGACCCCACCACGGGCGGCGTCACGGCCAGCTTCGCGACGCTCGGGGACGTCATCTTGGCCGAACCGAAGGCGTTCATCTCGTTTGCCGGGCCGCGGGTGATCCAGCAGACCATCCGGCAGGACCTCCCCGAGGGCTTCCAGCGGGCCGAGTTCCTCCTCAGTAAGGGGATGCTCGACGACGTCGTCAACCGCAAGGAGCTCAAGGGGCGGCTGTCGCACACGCTGCGTGCGCTGCGCGGCGGTGTCGCACCCAGCCGGCCGAAGGAGGGCGTCCGTGCCGCTGCCCTTTGAGAAACCGATCGAGGACCTGGAAAGCAAGATCGACGAGATGAAGGCGTACGCCGACGACCAGGGCATCGACATGAGCGAGGAGCTGTCGCTGCTCCAGCAGCGGCTCGAGCGGCTCAAGCGCGACACCTTCGACCATCTCAGCCGTTGGCAACGCGTGCAGGTGGCGCGCGCCGCGGGCAGGCCCACCGGCCTCGATTACCTGCAGCACGCCTTCGACGGCTTCCAGGAGCTCCATGGCGACCGGACGCTCGGCGACGACCCCGCCATCGTCGCGGGGCTCGCGCGCCTCGGCGAGCGCTCCGTTGCGGTGGTGGCCCAGCAGAAGGGGCGGGACACCAAGGAGAACATCCACCGCAACTTCGGCATGCCGCACCCGAGCGGCTACCGCAAGGCGATGCGCCTGTTCGACCTGGCCGAGAAGTTCGGCCTCCCGGTGGTGACGCTCATCGACACCCCCGGCGCCTACCCCGGCATCGCCGCGGAGGAGCAGGGGCAGGCGTGGGTCATCGCGGAGAGCATCCGACGGATGACCCGCCTGTCGGTTCCGGCCGTGAGCGTGGTGATCGGCGAGGGGGGCTCGGGCGGCGCCCTCGCCATCGGCGTGGCCAACCGCGTGCTCATCCTCGAGAACGCCATCTACTCCGTCATCTCGCCTGAGAGCTGCGCGGCGATCCTGTGGCGCGACGCGGGCGAGGCGGAACGCGCCGCCGAGGCCCTCAGGCTCACCGCCTACGACCTGCTGGAGCTCGGCGTGGTCGATCGCGTCATCGACGAGCCGCTCGGGGGGGCGCACAAGGACCGCGAGGCCACCATCGGCCGCGTTCGGGATGCACTGCTCGAAGAGGTAGGCGCACTCGCAGGAACGGAACCCGAGGCCCTGCGTGCGCAGCGCCATCGCCGCTTCCGCGCGCTCGGTCGCGTGCGCGACGCGGCCTGAGCGGCCCCCGCTCGGACCGCGCCTCAGCCCCGGGCGGCGTCGCGGAGCGCCGCCAGGTTCTCGGCCACGCTCCTCGTGCCGCCGAACACGGCGCTCCCCGCCACCAACACCTGCGCACCCGCGTCCACCACGCCGGGCGCGGTCCCCGGATCGATGCCGCCGTCGACCTCGATCAGGCAATCCGGGTTGTGGAGGTCGCGCAGTGCCCGCACCGCCCGGATCCGCTCGAGGCTGGCCGGGATGAAGTCCTGCCCCCCGAAGCCGGGGTTGACCGTCATCACCAGGGCCAGGTCGAGGTAGGGCAGGGCGCCCTCCAGGATCGGCAACGGCGTCAGCGGGTTGAGTGCCAACCCCACGCGCGCGCCGCTCTCGCGGATCTGCTGCAACAGGCGGTGGAGGTGCCGCGCGACCTCGGCGTGGACGGTGAGGATCCGGGCCCCGGCCTCCACGAACGCCTCGATGTAGCGCTCCGGTTGTTCGATCATGAGGTGCACGTCCAAGGGGAGGGCGGTCGCGCGGCGCACCGCGGCCACGACCCCCGGGCCAAGGGTGATGTTGGGAACGAAGTGTCCGTCCATCACGTCCAGGTGGATCAGGTCCGCGCCTGCCGCCTCGGCCTGCTCCACGCAGGCGCCCAGGCGCGCGAAGTCGGCGGCCAGGATGGAAGGGGCGAGCTGCACGTCATGCACGCTGCGGAGTATAGCAGCCGCCGCCCCGCCCCCCGGGGCCCCTACAATGGGGTTGATCCGCACGCCCGATCGGACCTGTTGCGAACCACCGTCGGTCCCGTGACACGAGCGCAATGGTTGATGGGTTAGGTAAGGTATACGGCATCGCGCCGAGTGGGAGGAAGTCATGGCCGAGTACGCACACCCGGAAGTCCTGGTCAGCACCGCGTGGCTCGAGGAGCACGCCGGCGACGCGACGGTCCGCGTTGTGGAGGTGGACGAGGACGTGCTGCTCTACGAGCAGGGGCACGTGCCCGGCGCCGCCAAGCTCGACTGGCACACCGAGCTGCAGCGCCCCGACGTGCGGGACTTCGTAGACGAGGAGGGCTTCGCGGCGTTGATGGAGAGCAAGGGGGTGAGCAACGGCGACACCGTGGTCCTCTACGGCGACAAGTCCAACTGGTGGGCGGCGTACGCCTTCTGGTTCTTGAAGTACAACGGCCACGAGGACGTACGGCTCATGGACGGCGGGCGCCAGAAGTGGGTGAGCGAGAAGCGCCCGCTCGACTCCGCCAAGCCGCAGCCGGCGCGCGGAAACTACCGCGTGCCGTACCGCGACGCCAGCATCCGCGCCTTCGCGACGGACGTGTTGCAGCACCTCTTGCGCGTCAACGAGGGTGGCGGCGCCCTGGTGGACGTGCGCAGCCCGGGGGAGTACAGCGGCGAGAAGCTCCACATGCCGGAGTACCCGCAGGAGGGGGCCCTCCGCGGCGGCCACATACCCGGGGCCGTCAGCATCCCCTGGGCGAACGCAGTGGCGGCCGACGGCACGTTCAAGGCGGCCGACGCGCTTGCGGCGCTCTACCGCGAGCGGGGCGTGACCCGTGAGAAGGATGTCATCGCCTACTGCCGCATCGCCGAGCGCAGCAGCCACACCTGGTTCGTGCTGAAGTACCTGCTCGGGTTCCCGCACGTCCGCAATTACGACGGCTCCTGGACCGAGTGGGGCAACATGGTCGGCGTGCCGATCCGCCAGGGCGAGAAGGCCTGAACCACGACCGGCTCGCGGCCGCGCTCCACGGGCCTGTTCAGACCGTCGCCTGCACCGGCTGCAGCACGTCCCGGACGGCCGCCTCGAGGATCTCGAGGCCCTCGGCCAGCTCGGCGTCGGACAGGCGCAGGGGCGGCAGCAGTCGGATGACGTTGCCGTAGGTCCCGGTGGATAGCAGCACCAGGCCGCGGTCGCGCGCCTGCGCGACGATGGCGCGGACCGTGGCGGGGTCGGGCGTGCGGCCGTCCTCGGCCACGAACTCGATGCCGATCATGGCCCCGAGCCCGCGCACCTCCCCGATGCGCGGCATGTCGCGCTGGAGCGCGCGCAGTCGCGGCATGGCGACCTCGCCGATGGCCCGGGCGCGATCGATCAGCCCCTCCTCGTGCAGCACGTCTAGCGTGGCGAGCGCCGCGGCGCAGCTCACGGGGTTGCCGCCGAAGGTCGAGCCCAGCATCCCCGGCTCGATGGCGTCCATGATGCTCGCTTTGCCGATGACGGCCGACAGCGGGAAGCCCGAGGAGAGCGCCTTGGCGCTCGTCACCAGGTCGGGCTCGAGCCCGTAGTGATCGACGGCCCACAGGCGGCCCGTGCGGCCCATGCCGGCCTGCACCTCGTCATCCACCCAGAGCGCGCCGATGTCGTCCGCGTAGGCGCGCAGGCCCTCGAGGAAGGCGCGCGGTGCCGGGATGAAGCCGCCCTCCCCGGCGACCGGCTCCACCACGAAAGCGGCGACCTCACCCTCGCCGATGGTGGTCCGCACCTGGTCGGTCAGCGCGGCCAGCGCCCGCGCGCCGACCTCCTCGTCGGTGGTGGCGCCCCAGGGGTTTCGGAAGCGGTACGGGTAGTGCGCCCGGTACACCTCGGCGGCGCGCGGCGCGAAGCGCGCCTTGTAGGGCACCGCCTTGGCCGTGAGCGACATGGCCATGTGGGTACGGCCGTGGAAGGCGTGGGTGAAGGCCACGATGCCGGCGCGGCCGGTGTAGGCGCGGGCGATCTTGACCGCGTTCTCCACGGCCTCGGCACCGGAGTTGACCAGGAAGGTCTTCTTGGGCGACGGCCCCGGCGCGAGGGCGTTGAGGCGCTCCGCCAGGGCGATGTAGCTCTCGTGCATGGCGACCGCGAAGCACAGGTGCTGGAACTCCGCGGCCTGCGCGCGCACCGCCTCGAGCACCCGGGGGTGCGAGTGCCCGACGTTCATCACGGCGATGCCCACGGAGAAATCGAGGTAACGGCGCCCGTCGGCGTCCCACACGAAGGCCCCCTCACCGCGTACCGGGTAGAAGGGGTGGGTGCTGTAGGCGGCGGGGGCGACGGCGGCCTTGCGGCGACGGGCCAGATCGGCGTTGCTCATACGACCTCCTTCGCGCGGCTCGGAGCACGAACGAAAGCATCCGAGCTTCATGGCTTTCGATTCGAAACTGATTCGGGCCGGGCATCGTGGAATGCCAGGTCAACCCTGCATATTCCACCTGCATGCTATCACCGGCAACGGGGCGCGTGAACCCCCCGGGGGTGTGGGGAGTGACGTAGCATGATTCGTGCACGACGATGCCGAGCGGTCCTCGCCCGAGGTGCGCATCCGCCTCGCCGCGGCCGCCTTCGAGCCCGAGGCCCGTCGCCTCGCGCGCCGCCTCGGGATCCCGCCGACCGCCGTGGCGGGCCCGGAGGCGCCCGCCGGCGACACCGCGGGCGTGGTGTGGCTGGAGGTCGGCCCGCAGGGGCCGGGGCTGAGGCTCGGGAGCGGACCGCTGGTGCGGGCCGACACCTCGGCGCTGGCCGCGCCTCGCCCCGGCGGCCGGGACCCGCTGCTCCGGGCCGTGGGGCCGGTCCCGGAACCACGTTGCGTGGCCGATGCCACCGGGGGCCTCGGGAGCGACGGCTTCCACCTCGCGGCGTGTGGCCTCCGGGTGGTGATGATCGAGCGGGAGCCGCTCGCGGTGGTGCTGCTCGAGGCGGCCCTGGAACGGGCGCGCGCGGGGCGAGCCGGGCCGGAGGCGGCGCGCGCGGCGTCACGGGTGCGCCTGCTCCACGGCGACGCCCGCACCCTCCTCGGGGAGCTTCGGCCCCACCCGGCGGTGGTGGTGTGCGACCCGATGTATCCCGAGCGGCGCTCGCGCGGCACCCCCGGCAAGGGGATGGCGCTGCTGCGGGCCCTGTTGCCGGAGCCCAGCGAGGAAGCCGGGCTGCTCGCCGCCGCGCGCGCGGCGGCGACGCGACGCGTGGTGGTGAAGCGGCCCCGGCGGGCACCGCCGCTCGATGGGGTGCGACCGAGCGGAAGCCTGATGGGTACGACAACGCGCTTCGATCTCTACGCCCCGAGCGGGTCGGCGTCCTAGACTGGGCCCCACACCGGATCCCGGCGCCACGGCGCCCGGCAGAGAATCGAGGTACGCATGAGCCCTGTCGACCGCGTCACCGTTCTCGGGGCCGGCACCATGGGGGGTGGCATCGCCACGCTCCTGTTGATGCACGGCCTCCACGTCACCCTCTACGACCCCGTGGCCGAGGCGCGCGCTCGCGCCCGCGCCCGCGCCGCGAAGCGCAACGACGCGAGCGCGCTTCAACGCCTGCGCTTGAGCGAGGCGCTCGATGACGCGGTGCGGGACGCCGACGTCGTCGTCGAGGCCGCGCCCGAGCAGCTCGAGCTCAAGAGGCGGTTGTTCCGCGAGGCGGACGCCGCGGCGCCCGAGCGCACCGTGCTGGCGAGCAACACCAGCGAGCTCTCCGTCACCGCGCTGGCGGCCGAGACGCGGCGGCCGGACAGGGTCATCGGCATGCACTGGTTCAACCCGCCCGAGCGCATGGAGCTCATCGAGATCGTGCGGGCCGTGCAGACCAGCGAGGACACCGTCGCCGCCATCACGGCGCTGGCCCGGCGCTGCGGCAAGACCACCGTCACGGTTCTCGATCGGCAGGGGTTCGTGACCACCCGCGCGGTGGCGGCGCTGCTGCTCGAGGGGGTGCGCATGCTGGAGGAGGGGGTGGCGTCCCCCGAGGACATCGATACCGCCGTGCGGCTGGGGCTCAACCACCCCATGGGGCCGCTGGAGCTGGCCGACTATATCGGCCTGGACACCATGGCGCTGATCGCCGAATCGATGACGGACGGGCTCGGAGAGCGCTTCCGGGCGCCGCAGACGCTCCGCAAGCTGGTCGAGGCGGGCCACCTGGGGCGCAAGAGCGGGCGTGGCTTCTACCGCTACGACGCGGGGAGCTGATCACGTCGTGGCGAGCGCGGCCGGGGGCGGGCGCCCCGCCGGCGAGCGCCCGGGTCCGGAGGCGCCGGGCGGTCGCTTGGAACTGCCGGGCTTCGTCAACCGCGTCGGTCGCCACTGCTCCTCCTCGGCCCTGCGCAGCGTGCTCGCCTACGACGGCATCGATCTCAGCGAGGCTGCCTGTTTCGGGCTCGGCAGCGGCCTCGGCTTCTTCTACAACCGCGAGCCCGGGCGCAGCCCGAGCCGCCGCTTCAACGGCCGGGCACCGGACCTCGAGGGCGCGTTCTACGCGCATGCCGGTTCGCCGATCACGTGGGCGCGGTCCTGGCGCCCGGAGCTGATCCGCCGCGCTCTGGAGTCCGGTCGCCCGGTGCTGGCACAGACCGACATCTTCCCGATCCCCTACTACGACGCCACCCACTTCCTGGGCCATGGCCTGGTCGTGGTGGGGATGGAGGGGCAGGAGGTGCTGGTGGCCGACATCCAAGCACCCGGCCTGTCGCGCATGAGCCTGCGGCAGTTCCACGCGGCGGTGGCGCCGTACCATCCGCCGCTCAACGAGCCGTTCGGATACGCGGCCGCCCCGCGACTGCGGGCGCTCGACCCCGCGAGCATGGCGGGCGAGGCGATCCGGCGCACGGTGGCGTACATGCTCGAGCCGCCCGGGACCGGGGAGGGCGTGAGCGGCATGCGGCGCATGGCCGAGGAGCTGCCGGAGTGGCCGGCGCTCGAGGACGCCGCCTGGTGCGCGCGCTTCGGCTACCAGGCCGTCGAGAAGCGTGGCACCGGCGGAGGCAACTTCCGGCCGCTGTACGCCGACTTCCTGGAGGAGATGGCCGCGCGGGGGCTGCCGCTCGGGGCGCAGGTCGCACCGTGCAGGGCGCTGGGGCGCGGTTGGACGACGTTCGCGGCCACGCTCAAGCGCCTTGCGTTCGCACGGGACGCCCGTCAGGCGGTCTCCGCCGCGCGGCGCGCCGGTGCGGAGTTGAACGCTCTCGCCGACGCCGAGGAGGCGCTCCTCGAGGGGTTGGCGCAGGCGGTCGAAGGAGGCTGAGGCGCGCCGCGCGCCCCAACGGGCATCGCCTCCCCGACGGGGGGAGGCGATGGATGGCTGGCCCACAGGGATTCGAACCCCGACCGACCGGACCAAAACCGGTTGTCCTGCCATTAGACGATGGGCCAACGGCAGGCTGAGTGTATCCGCGGCGGTCGCGCCCCGTCAACCGGGTGCGGCCCGCGCAAGTCCGTCCACGACGGTAGTGACGGAGCGTGGGCGGGTCCGCGATGGGGGAGCGAGAAACGCACGCCGGGGCCCGCGAACGGGCCCCGGCGCCGCACCGCTCGAGGCGGCACGGTCACTTGCATGGCTGGCCCACAGGGATTCGAACCCCGACCGACCGGACCAGAACCGGTTGTCCTGCCGTTAGACGATGGGCCAGCAAGACGCACACGAGTGTATGGAACGGGGCGCCCCGGCGTCAAGGGCCGCGGGGGCCATCGCCATCGGGCCGCGGGCGGTCCTAGGCAAGGCCCGCGGGGGTACGGTATCCTGGCCTCGCTCTGCGCTCGGCCCGCCGCCGCGAGGCCGCGCGCAGCGCTGAATGGAGAGGTGCCGGAGTGGTTGAACGGGACGGTCTCGAAAACCGTTGTGCGGCCATGCTGCACCGTGGGTTCGAATCCCACCCTCTCCGCCACACCGGGCCGCCCGCGGGGGCGGCCCTCTTTCTGCCACGGCAGGGCGCCGCCGGCGGCGGGCGTCCGCTGCCGCCGGCGGCGCGAGGAGACCGACCATGCCCGTGACGATCGTCGACCACCCGCTCATCCAGCACAAGCTGGGCATCCTGCGCGACCAGCAGACCAACGTCCGGGACTTCCGGGCCCTGTGCACGGAGATCACCATGCTGATGGCGTTCGACGCGATGCGGGACCTGCCGCTGGAGCCCACCACCGTGCGCACGCCCGTGGCGGAGGCGACGGTGGCGCGGCTCGCCGGTAAGAAGCTGGCGCTCGTCGGCATCCTGCGCGCGGGGCTGGTGATGGTCGACGGCATCCTCAGCCTCGTGCCGAGCGCCCGCGTGGGGCACGTGGGTCTGTACCGCGATCCGGAGTCCCTGCGCCCGGTGCAGTACTACACCAAGCTCCCCAGCGATATCGCCGAGCGCGAGGTGTTCGTGCTCGACCCGATGCTCGCGACCGGCGGCAGCGCCGTGGCCGCCATCGAGGTGGTCAAGCAGCACGGCGCCCGCAACATTCGCCTGCTGTGCATCATCGGCGCCCCGGAAGGGATCGATGTGGTCGAGCGCGCCCACCCCGACGTGCCGATCATCCTGGCGGCGTGCGACCAACGCCTCGACGACCACGGCTACATCGTGCCCGGGCTCGGCGATGCGGGCGATCGCATCTACGGAACCCGCTGAGCCGCCCGATGTCCGATACCTTGCCGCCCGGGGGCCCCGGGCGACCATAGAATGAGTCCGTGCGCACGACGCTGATCCACTACCTGCCCGTCGCGGCGGCCACCTTCGTCACAGCGCTGCTGGTGGTGGGGTTGCTGGTGCCGCGCGTGCGCGGCTTCGCGTTGCGCATCCGTGCGGTGCAGGACGGCGGTTCGGCGCACGGAGCCGGTCAACGCGTGCACGACGGGCAGGTGCCGAACATCGGAGGGATCGCGATCCTGGGCGGGTTCCTGGTGGCCCTGCTGGTGGGGAGCCTGTTCGGCTCCGCGCTCATCGACGCCTACCGCGTCGAGCTGCTCGCCATCGCGCTGGGCGGGGCGCTGATGACGCTGGTCGGCTTCCTCGACGACATGTGGGAGGTGCCCCCGGCGATGCGCCTGGCCTCGCAGTTCGTGGCGGCCGGCATCCTCGTGGTCAACGGCGTGCGCATCGGCTTCATCACCAACTACTTCGGTCCCGGGAGCTACCTGTTCATCCCCGAGGCGCTCACCGTGGTGGTGACGCTGCTCTGGGTGGTGGGCTTCACCAACGCCTTCAACTTCATCGACGGGCTCGACGGGCTGTCCTCCGGCATCGCCGCGATCTCCAGCATGAGCCTGCTGGCGGTCGCCATGCAGTTCGCAGACCGCGGCGCCGCGGTGCTGCTGCTGGCGGCGCTGGCCGGCGCCGCGCTCGGATTCCTGCGCCACAACTTCTCACCGGCGGCCATCATCATGGGCGACTCCGGCGCCTACCTGCTGGGCTATGTGCTGGCCGCCGTCAGTGTCCTCGGTGCGCTCAAGGTGACGGCCGCCGTCACCGTGGTGGCGCCGATCCTGGTGCTGGCGCTGCCGGTGCTGAACATCACCCAGGTCACGGTGCGGCGCCTGCGGCGCGGAAGCAATCCGGCGCTGGCCCGCAACGACCACATCCACGACATGCTCCGCGAGCGCTCGGGCTCCAAGCGCCTGACCGTGATCCTGCTGTGGCTCGCGACCCTGGCGCTCGGGGTCGTGGGCATGCTGCTGTCCAACACGCCACCCGTCCTGACGCTGCTGACGTTGCTCCTCACCGTCAGCCTCATCGCCATGGTTTCGGTCATGCGGCTGGCGGAGGTGCGCCGACAGGGCAGGGGCGCGCTGTCGTGAGGGGCGCTCCCGCGCGGGTCGGAGTCGCGTTCGGGACGCGCCCGGAGGCCAACAAGATGGCCCCCGTCGTGCGTGCGCTGGAGGCGCGCGCGGATGTCGTGCCCGTGACGCTCGTGACCGGGCAACACCGGCAGCAACTCGACCAGTCGCTGGCGATCTTCGGCCTGCGGCCGCAGGCGGATCTCGACGTCATGACCGAGCGGCAGAGCCTGCCCGAGCTCACCGCGCGCATCCTGCCGCGGGCCGCCGACGCGTTGACGTCGCTCGGGCTCGACTACGTGCTGGTGCACGGCGACACCAGCACGACCTTCGCCGTCGCGCTGGCGGCCTTCCACCTCGGTCTGCCCGTGGGGCACGTCGAGGCGGGGCTGCGCTCGCACGACCTGTCGCAACCCTTCCCGGAGGAGGGCAATCGGCGCCTGACCGATGCCATCACCGACCTCGACCTGCCCCCCACGCCGGCGGCCAAGCGCAACCTGCTGGCGGAGGGCAAGCCGGAGGCGCGCGCCGTGGTCACCGGCAACACGGCGGTGGATGCCGCCCTCGCCGCGCGGCGCCGGGCCAGGCTGCCCGCGCACCTCGAGGGGGCGCGCCTGGTGGCCGTCACCATGCACCGACGCGAGAACCTGCCGGCCATGGCGGGGCTGGCGCGGGCGCTCGCGCGCGTGGCCGCCGCCTACCCCGCGCTCACCTTCGTCTACCCCGTGCATCTCAACCCGGCGGTGCGGGAGGCCGTGCGGCCGGCGCTCGCCGAGGTGGAGAACGTCCGGCTCGAGGAGCCCTACGACTACCTCTCCATGCTGGCGCTGCTCGACCGCAGCGAGCTGGTGATCACCGACTCCGGCGGGATCCAGGAGGAGGGCGCGGCGCTCGGGGTGCCCGTGGCGGTGCTGCGTAACGTCACCGAGCGGCCCGAGGGCGTGGAGGCCGGTGTGCTGCGCTTGCTGGGCAACGATCCGGCGGAGGTGGAGGCGGGCTTGCGCGCGCTGCTCGACCAGCCGTCCGTCCTGGCGGCCATGCGGGCGGCCGCCAATCCCTACGGCGATGGGCGTGCCGGCGGCCGGGTGGCGCAGGCGGTGGCGTGGCGGCTCGGTCTCGCGACACGTCCCCGGGACTGGGCGCCCGCCGCGGCGCCGGCGCCCGGAAGCGAAAGAGCGCGCGCGTGAGCGGGCCCGCCGACCCGGCAGGCGCCTGGCGGCGCGTCCACGCGCTGCGCGTCGGCCGGCACGTGCCCGGCGCGGACGACGACGGCGAACTGCGCTGGACCGGGCCGGCCCTGATGGGGATCGTCAACGTCACGCCCGACAGCTTCAGCGACGGCGGACGCTGGCTCGAGCCCGCCGTCGCCGTCGCCGCCGGGCGCCGGCTGGCCGACGAGGGCGCCTTGCTGGTCGACGTCGGGGGGGAGTCGAGCCGCCCCGGGGCGACGCCCGTGAGCCGGGACGAGGAGCTTGAGCGGGTCCTCCCCGTGGTGCGAGGGCTGGTGCGTTCGGGTGTGCGCGTCAGCATCGACACCACCAAGCCCGCCGTGGCGCGCGCGGCGCTGGAGGCGGGCGCGTGCCTGGTGAACGACATCGGTGGACTGCGCGATCCGGCCATGCGGGCGGTCTGCGCCGAGGCCGCCGTACCCGCCGTGATCATGCACATGCGGGGCGAACCCCGCACCATGCAGGCCGACCCTCGCTACGTGGACGTCGTGGAGGAGGTGGGTGCGTTCCTGCGCCAGGCCGCTCGAGACGCACGCGCCGACGGCGTTCCGGCGGTGGTGGTGGATCCCGGCATCGGCTTCGGCAAGCGTTTGCGGCACAACCTGGCGCTGCTGCGCGCGCTGCCGACGTTCGCGGCCGGCGAGGCGCCGCTGCTGGTGGGCGCCTCGCGCAAGGGGCTGATCCGGGAGTTGAGCGGCGAGGCGGACCCCGCGGAGCGGTTGCCGGGCACGCTGGTTCTGCACCTGGCGGCGGCGCGGGCGGGGGCGGCACTGCTCCGCGTGCACGATGTCGCCGCCCACCTTCAGGCACTGCGCGTCGCGGCCGCGCTCGATACGGCGGAGCCGGAGGGCGCCGATGGATAGGATCGCGCTGTGCGGCCTGGAGTTCCACGGCTACCATGGGGTCTTCGAGGAGGAGACCAGGATGGGCGCACGCTTCATCGTGGACGTGGAGCTGAGCCTGGAGCTTCCGGAGCACGACAGCCTGCGGCAGACCGTGGACTACAGCCGCGTCTACGCGCTGGTGCGAAGCGAGGTCACGGAGAAGCGCTACAAGCTCATCGAGGCGCTGGCGGCGCAGATCGCCCGCACCGTGCTGGCCTCGGAGGAGCGCGTGCGCGCCATCACCGTGCGGGTGCACAAGCCGCACGCCCCACTCCCCGGAGTGGTGCGCGACGTCTTCGCGGAGGTCCGCCGCGAGCGCGCGTGAGCGTGACGAGGGCGCGCTGAGCGCCGCCGAGGGGGGGCCGCTGGCGTGGATCGCGCTCGGCGGCAACCTGGACGACCCCGCGGAACAGCTTCGGCGCGCGCACGCCGCGCTGGAGCGCCTCGGTACGGTGGCGGCGCGCTCGGCGCTGTACCGCACCGTGCCGGTGGGCGGGCCCGCCGGCCAGCAGGCCTACCTCAACGCCGTGATCGGCCTGCGCCCGCGCGAAGCCATCGACCCGGGCGGCCTCCTCGCTGCCCTGCTCGCCATCGAGCGCGCACAGGGGAGGCAGCGGGGCGAGCGCTGGGGACCGCGCACCCTCGACCTGGACCTGCTGGCGGTCGGCGACGCGGTGCTGGACACGCCCGCGCTGCGGCTGCCCCACCCCCGCATGATGGGCCGCGCGTTCGTGCTGGTCCCGCTGTGCGAGGTGGCCCCGCGTTGGACCCATCCGGTCAGCGGGGAGGGCGCCTGCGACGCCCTGAGACGCCTCGACGCCGCCGCGCGAGGCGGCGTGCAGCGCACCCGGCTGCACTGGGACGCACGGTAGACTGTCCGTCCTGATGCGCCTGTTCGCGATCGCCGACCCTCATCTCTCCCGCGCCGACCCGAAACCCATGACCATCTTCGGGCCGAACTGGGAGGGGCACCCCGACGCGTTCTTCCGGGAGTGGCGCCGCGTGGTCCGTGAAGACGACCTGGTGCTCGTCCCGGGCGACGTGTCCTGGGCCATGCGGTTGAGCGACGCGCTGCTCGACCTGCGCGACATCGCCGACCTGCCGGGCCGGAAGGTCCTGCTGCGCGGGAACCACGACTACTGGTGGCCCAGCATCTCGAAGCTGCGACGCGCCCTGCCGCGGGGGATGTTTGCTCTGCAGAACGACGCCCTGGTCGTCGACGAGGTGGTGATCGCGGGCGCGCGCGGATGGATCTGCCCCGGGAGTCACGGCTTCGGCGAGCAGGACGAGAAGATCTACCGGCGTGAAGTGGAGCGGTTGCGCCTCTCGCTGGCCGCGGCGCGAGGCTTGGAGGGGCGGTACCGCGTGGTCATGCTCCACTACCCCCCCACCAACTCGCGGCTCGAGCCGTCGGCCTTCACGGACCTGATCGAGGGCGCCGCGCCGGACGCGCTGGTATTCGGGCACGTGCACGGCGAGCGTGAGGCGGTGCTGCAACGGATGCCGGGGATCGACGTCCACTTCGTGGCCGCGGACGCGCTCGGGTTCGAGCCCCGGCTGATCCATGAGCTCGGCGCACGCGACACCAACGCCGCCGAGGAGCGAGCGGCGCGCAGCGCCACGAGCGCGTCCGACCCCGGCGGCGCCTGAGCCGCCGGGAACCCGGCCCCGCGCGGCCGGCGCGCCGCGCCGCTCCCGACTGCGCGGGGTCCCGCGCCGGTGGGGACCGGGCAGGGCCCCGCGCGGTGGGGCCGGTGAGGCGAACTCAGGCCGGCGGGATCGCTTCCGGGGCGGCCCGGGGTTCCGGCAACGGCCGGACCGCGGTGTCGCCGCTCAGCGCATGGTAGTGGGTGATGGCGTCCTGGCCGCGCGCCCACGTGAGGCACACGACCTCGCCACCGAGCTGGCTCGCGAACTCGACCTCGCCGGTCTCGACGTTGCGTACGCTCACGCCGAGCCGGTCGAGCTCGGCCTTGTTTCCATGGATGGTGGCGAGCAGGAACGACATCTCCTGCGACGTGTTGTGGGCCTCGACGCTGGTGGCGGGCCGGCCCTGTGCGTTTCGGCGCAGTCGCAGCAGCTCCGAGGCCGCGTCCTGCATCTCGCCGAGGCGATCGTCTACCACGGGAAGGAGGCGGGTCGCTTGATGGAGCGTGAACAGACGGTACATGGGGCCCTCCTCTCACCACCAAGAGTACACCGCGGGGGCGCCGCTGACGGTCACCATTGACACAAAATGTGAGTCCGATACGCTAAAGGGCGTCCGCCGCCTGCGCCCGCCCGTGTGCGTGCCTATGGCGCGGCCGCCGTGGCGTGGGCCCTGCCGGTGGGCCCCGCCCGTGGGCCCTGGTAGACTCGCTCGGGTACCGGGCACGAAGTTGCTCGGGCGCGGGAGGAAGCATGGCCGACCCAACCGTTCTCGTTGTCAACGCGGGGAGCTCGAGCCTCAAGGCCAAGGTGCTGCCGTCGGGCCAGGCCCTCAACGTCGAGCGCATCGGGGGGCAGAGCCACGTCATCGCGAGCTTCGGCGAGGTCCCCACCCGCCCGCTGGCGGACCACGCCGAGGCCTTCGCGGTGGTGCTCGATGCCCTCGAGCGCGAAGTTCCCCGGAGCACGTTGCGCGCGGTCGGCCACCGCGTGGTGCACGGCGGCATGCGCTACTCGCGGCCCGTGCTGATCACAGACGCGGTGGAGGCCGTGATCGAGCAGCTGGCCCCGCTCGCGCCGCTGCACAACCCTGCCAACCTCCAGGGGATCCGCGCGGCGCGCGGCGCGCTGCCCGGTATCCCCCACGTGGCCGTGTTCGATACCGCCTTCCACGCGACCATGCCGCGGCGGGCGTACTTGATGGGGCTGCCCATGGCGTACGAACGCGAGCGGAGCGTGCGCCGCTACGGCTTCCACGGCACCAGCCACGATTACGTCAGCGAGCGCGCCGCGGCTCTCCTGGGGCGCCCGCGCACGACACTCAAGATCGTGTCGCTGCACCTGGGCAACGGGGCCAGCGCCGCCGCCGTCGACGGCGGCCGCAGCGTCGACACCAGCATGGGCTTCACGCCCCTCGATGGCCTGCTGATGGGCACGCGCAGCGGCAGCGTCGACCCGGGCGCGCTGCTGCACCTGCTGCACGGCGGCATGACGGTGGACGAGCTCGACGCGCTGCTCAACCGCGAGTCCGGACTACTCGGGCTCTCGGGCGTCTCCAACGACATGCGCGACGTGCGCCAGGCGGCCGATGGCGGGAACTCCGACGCCGCCGCCGCGCTGGAGGTGTTCGCCTACCGCATCACCAAGGTGGTGGGGGGTTACGCGGCCGCCATGGGCGGCCTGGACGCGGTGGTGTTCACCGGCGGCATCGGTGAGCACGACGCCCACGTGCGCCGCGAGAGCATGGCGCCCCTGGCGTTCCTGGGCATCCACCTCGATCCGGTGTTGAACGCGCGTCACGCCTCGGTGATCAGCGCCGACCCGAGTGCGGTCGCGGTGCTCGTCGTGCCCACCGACGAGGAAGCCATGATCGCCCGTGCCACGGGCGAGGCGGCGGGGCTGGCATGAGCCGGACCGCGCGCCGAACGGAGGAGCGCGCATGAAGACCCTGGGACTCGACCTGGGCGGAACCAAGATCGCGGCGGCGGTGGTGGAGGACGGCACTATCCTCGACCGCGAGCGTGTGAGCACGCCCCAGACGGGGTTCGAAGACGTCATCGGGGCCCTGGGGCGTGCCGCCGGGGCGCTGTTGGAACGGGGGCACGACGATGTCGCGGCGATCGGCGTCGGATCGCCCGGCCCGCTGGACCTGGCCAAGGGCACGATCCTGTTCGCACCCAACATCCCCGGCATGGAGGACGGCCCCATCGTCGATGCGCTGCAGCGGCGCCTGGGCAGGAGCGTCACCCTGGAGAACGACGCCAACGCTGCGGGCTACGCGGAGCACCGCTACGGCGCCGCCCGCGATCTCGAGTCGAGCGTCTACGTCACCATCTCCACCGGCATCGGGGGCGGGCTGTTCCTGGGCGACCGCGTGCTGCGCGGCGCCCACGGCCTGGCGGGCGAGATCGGCCATATGACGGTGTTGCCGGGCGGCCCGATGGGTGGGGACGGCCACCTCGGTAGCCTCGAGGCCATCGCGGCGGGACGCTCCATCGCCCGGGACGCGAGTTACGTCTACGGCCGGGAGATGGACACGCGCGAGGTGTTCGAGCGCGCCCGGCAGGGGGAGCGCAAGGCGCTCGGCATCGTCGACAACGCGGCGCGATTCACGGGCATCGGCATCGCCAACCTGGTCAAGGCCGTGGACCCGGAGGGCTTCGTCCTCGGCGGCGGCATGAGTCAGGTCGGCGAGTTCTACCTCGGACGCATCCGAGCGGCCGCGGAGGAGATGCTCGTTGGGTACCCGGCGCCGCTGCTGAGGGTGGCCGAGTTGGGCACGGACGCGGGCGTCATCGGGGCGGCCGCCGTGGCGGCACTCGAACACCGGTGAGCCAGGCCCTGGGCGTCCTCGCGTCGGCGGCGCTGATCTTCCTGTTGAGGATCGGCGACGTGTCGCTGGGGACGTTGCGCATCGGTTTCCTGGTGCGCGGCCAGCGTGGCCTCGCGGGCCTGTTCAGCTTCTTCGAATCGATGGTGTGGCTGGTGGCGGCCGCGCAGGTGCTCATGCACCTGGACTCCCCACTCAAGTTCCTGGGGTACGCGGGCGGCTATGCGACGGGGACGATGGTGGGGGTGAGCATCGAGCGCTGGCTCGCCTTCGGCGACACGCTGATGCGCATCGTGGCCCCGATCGACAGCCCCTCGGCGGACGAGGCACTGCGCGCGGAGGGTTACTTCGTGACGGTGCTCAACGCGAGGGGGCGCGACGGGGACGTCCGCGTGGCCTTCACCGTGTTGCCGCGCAAGCGCATCCACCAGGCGCTGCGCGTGGTGGAGCGCACCAACCCGCAGGCATTCGTGACCTTCGAGCCCACCACCCCCATGCGCCCGGGGCTGATTTCGGCGTCGCGCCCCCGCAAGTGAGGCCGGCAGGCACCGCGTCGGCGCCCGCCGCTCAGCCCGCGGCCGGCGGCAGGCGTTGCGCGTCGCTGAGCGACAGACGACCGTCCGGCAACCAGCGTCCGCGTAGGTAGACGCGCTCCCCCGGCGCCGCCGGTGCCGGGCCCGGCAGGTCCAGCCGGCGGCCGTCTCCCAGGCGTGCCTGCCAGCCCCCGCCCGGCGCGCCGACGGCCTCGACCGTGGCCGTGAATGCGGTGGGGGCCGACGCGGCAGGGGCGGTGGCCGGGCAGCAGCCCGCCGCCGTGATCGCTACCAGCACCAAGGGGATGCCGGCGCGCAGCGCGGATGCGCCCCACCGGCGCGCGCCGCGGCTCACCGGTGCGCGCCCTCCGAGGCGGGCACGTCCTCGCCCCGCGGTGGCGCGCCCTCGGGCCCGTCATCGACGGGACGCTCGGCCCCGGCGTCCGCGAAGTCGGCATTGGCACGCACCGGGGCGGAGCGCGGCAGGGTGCGGGCGTCCACCCTCAGCGCGGCGAAGCGCGGGTCGTCGGCCCGCTCCTTCCATACCCGAGGCCTGGCCGGGACCCCTAGGCCGACGACGTGGGGGTCGAGATCGTGGGTCGCCAGCGCCAGGGCGCCCAGCATGCTGTCGTCGGAGAGGACCGTGCCCGCTAGGACGGTGGCGTGGTACGCCAACCGCACGCCGCGCCCGATGATCGTGCGGCGCAGCGTCACGTCGGGGGACTCGAGCAGGTCGTGCGTATGGGAGTAGACGTTGGCGAAGTCGCCGAGGCTGGCGCGGTCGTGCAGCTCGACACCGCCGATGTCGTCGATGAAGACGTTGCGGTGGATGACCACGTCGTCGCCCGCGACGATGTTGTAACCCACCGAGACCTCGACGTTCTGGAAGATCTTGAGGTTGCGCCCGGCGCCCTGGAACACGCGCTGCGCCAGCATGCTGCGCAGCGCTACGCCGCTTGCCACGGACTGGCCCAGGGGCGTCAGGTCCAGCGTCTTCCACAGGTGCAGCAGCGGCTTGACGCGGGCGAAGCGCGCGCTGTCGGTGGCGGCGTAGTGCTCGGCCTCGAAGGTGACGTTGTGGGGGTCCAGGGCGAAGGCGGCCATCGGGGCGGCAGCCTCCAGCTCGTCGTACGGGCGCGCATGCAGCACGCGCGCGAGGGCCTCGCGCACCACCTGGGCGCGGTCCTCGGAGGGGTCGTCGAGGCGTTCGGCCAGCGTGCCGACGAAGCGCCGCAACTGCGCGTCCGCGTCGGGGCGCAGTGGTCGGTCCAGGAGCCAGGGCATGGCGTCACGTTAGCGGCCCGCCGCAGCGGCACGTGTCGGGTTCGCTACCAGGAACGCGCCGCTCCCCGCGAGGGGCTGCCCCGCCGTCGGGCCCGACGGTCAGGGGCTCGGCGCGACGCGGCTCACCCCGCCGCCTTCCGCCACCCACAGCCGCACCGGACGCCCCAGCACCTCAGCGGCGCGACGCAGCAGCACTTCGGGCGCGGGTCGGTCCTCCGCGGGTTGCAGCACCACAGCGCGCGCCTCCAGCGCGATGCTGCCGCTGGCGGCGATACGTCGCATCACCGCTGCGGCGCCCCAGTCCCACTGGAAGGCGTGCTTCAGCGCCAGCAGGGCCGGTCGGCCGCGCGCGGCCACCTCCCCGTCCTCCGCGCCACCTGCGGGGGCGCCCTCTGTTCCGGTGTGCGCACTGCGACGCACCCGAACGCGGTCGGGCAGCGCCGCCACGGATTCGTAGAAGGCGTCGATGAACTCGTCGAGCAGATAGTGTTGGCGGACGAGCGCCACCGCCTCCGGTGCCGCCTCCTCCACGTCGTCCTCGTCCGGGTCCGCCGCATCCACGTCGGCGAAGATCTCCAGGAGGCGGGCGGGCAGGTTGTTGAGCCGGTAGAAGCGCTCCTCGGCGGCCGCGGGTACCACCACCATCGGGGCGAGCGGGACCCCCGCGCGGGCCAGGGCCGCCAGTGCGGCGAGCTCCCAGTCTCCCGTGAGCTCGTCGGGCTGCAGGCGGTCGGGGGCGGCCGGGCGTACGCGTGGGTCGAGGTCCTGCATGCCGTCAGTGTAGCAACGCACCGGCGCGGCGGCGGTCGCGCGGCGGCGCGTGGTGTGGCGCTGGGGACGGCGTTTCGCGCCCCTACGCGGCGTCTGGCGCCGTGGTAGACTCCGCGCGTGACCGATCCCGCGCCCGCCCGCCGCGAGCCGAGCCGGGCCGATGCGCGCCGCAACCTGATGCGCCTGCTCGGCGTGGCGCTGGTGTTGCTCACCCTTGGGGTGCTGCTCGCCATCTCGGTGCGGGACTACTTCACCGTGAGCGAGACGCGCCTTCCGGATCTGGTCGGCATGCGTTACGAGGAGGCCGCGCGCGTCCTGCGCTCGTCGCGGCTCGAGCCCGTGACCTACGTGGAGAACGTGGGTGGTGTGGCCGCCGACACCGTGACCTCTCAGGCGCCGTTGCCCGGCACCGTGGTCAAGCGGGGGCGCACCATCAGCCTGGGCGTAAACACACCCGCGGCGGAGGCCAAGGTCCCGCGTTTCATCGACATGCGCCAGCCACGCGCGTTGGAGAGCGCCACCGAGCTGCAGATGCCGGTCAGTCGGGTGGACTACGCCGCGGACGCCAGCGCGCCGGGCACCGTCGTTGGGCAGGATCCGGCACCGGAAGCGCGGCTCGGGCCGGGCCAGAGCGTCACCCTCGTCGTCAGCCGCGGCCCGGAACGAGCGGCGGTGGCACTCCCAGACCTCCGCGGGGTCGAGCTGCAGGCGGCCGTCCAGCAGCTCCGCGACCTCGGCTTCCGGGAGGTGGAGACGGCGCCCTCGACGGTGAGCTTCGACCGCGCCGGGGCCGTGACCGGCATGCATCCGGCGGCCGGCACCGCCGTGGTGCCGAGCACTCCCGTGGCGCTGTTCTACGCACTCTCGGCGCGCAACGTGGTGCAGGTCCCCAGCGTCGACGGTATGCCCCTGTGGCGCGCTCAGCTGGCGCTGCAGGCCGCGCAGCTCGTGGTGGGGCAGGTCACCTACGTGCAGCAGGCCGACGCGCCCCCGGGGGTGCTGGAGGCCGCGCCGTCGGGCTACACGGTGCCGGGGACGCCCATCCAGCTGACGGTCAACGGCACGCCCAGCAGCACCCCGCTTCCCCGCTTCCAGAGCACCCCCGGGGCGGGCGCCCCGGCGGTCGGGAATGCTTCGGGGGCCGCGGGCGGCACGCGCAGCGTGCCTTTCACCTTCGATCCGGCGGGCATGGGCGTGAAACGCCTGATGCAGCAGCCGTTCCAGCTCAAGCTCGTCGTGCAGGACGATCGCGGGGAGCGGACGGTGCTGGACCGGAAGCTGAAGGCCGGTGAGAGCGTGTCCACCACCGTGCAGGTCTACGGTAGCGGCGTGCGGCTCCTGACCTATATCGATGGGGACCTGTTCCAGGCCTGGACGCCCTGAGACTGCTAGCCGGCGGCCAGCAGCGGGCGCAGCGCCCGCAGCCCGCCGGACACGTTGAAGGCGTCGTAACCCGCGTCGCGCAGGTAGAGCGTGGCGAGCTCGCTGATCAGACCGCGCTCGCACACCACGTAGATGGCGGTGCCCCGGGGCAACGCTCCGGGTGGTGGGCCCTCGCGTACACGCTCGAGCGGCAGGTGGCGCGCCCCCGCCAGGCCGTCACGCTCGAAGGCCGCGGCGGCGCGGACGTCGAGCACCAGGGCACCGGCCCGGACGGCCTCGGCGGCGTGGTGGGGATCGACCGTGCTCACGCCTTTGATGCTACCCCGTGCCGGCTCCGGCCGCGCCCGAGGCGCGCACCCGGACACGCGCGGGGACCCGTGGTGGAGTGGCCGATGTCGCTGCGGGGCGGCGATTCGGGCCGCGACACTGTGTCCTGTATACTCGCTGGTGACGCAGTGAGATGGACGGAGGAGGTATTCCGTGAGCGAACCCGACATATCTCCGCTGGCGCGTAGGCTGGCGGAAGAGAACAACGTCGACTGGCGCGGCCTCCACGGCAGCGCAGCCGGGGGAAAGGTCGTCGAGCGGGACGTTCTGGAGTACCTCGCGCGCGTCATGGCCGGCGAGGAGGCGGTGGATCCCACCCCGGAACCCGTTCCCGAAGGCATGGAGGCGTGGCCGGAGGACGACGTCCACGCGTTCCAGCGCGATCTTCAGGGCTCCAGCGGCGGCGGTCTGGATGACATCCAGCAGGAGCTCTCGGCCTCCGACCGACTCGCCGGAGCGGCCGGCGCCGCGGCGGCGAGCCCCCCGCCCTGGGAGACCGGCGCGGAGCCGGCCATGGAGGACGCCGCAGAGGGCACCGAGGACATCAGCGAGGACATCAGCGAGGACATCAGCGAGGACATCTTCCTGTTCGAGGACGAGGAGCCCGGCGAGGGGGACGCCGCCGCCTTCGGCGCGGCCTCGCGCGCGGCCGTGGACGATCTCGACGACGAGCTGCTGGTCGCCGGTGATGATGGCGTGGGCGGTGAGGCCGAGCTAGACGAGGAGCCCGACGCCGACCTGTGGGGTCGGGGACCGGTGGGGGAGCCCGGTGATCGGCTGCCGGACGTCTTCGGGGCCGAGGACGGGGCGCCGGAGGAGGCGGCCCAGGAACCCGACACCTTCGAACACGCGGGGGCGGCGTTGTTCGCCGAGCGCCCGCAAGGGGCCGAGACGGACGCACCGGAAGCGTTCGGGAACGGTGGGCTCGAGATCCCCGAGCTCGGAGATTTCGATCTCGACGGGCCCGCCGAGGCGGCCCGGGCGGACGCGCACGACGGCGCGCACGACGACGCGCACGACGACGAGGCGCTGTTCTCCGGCGACATGGGGGGGGCGCAGGCGGCGGAGCCCGAGCCTGGCGCCGACGCCGGCGACGGCCCCGCGCTGTGGGCCGCGGAGGGCGCCGGCGAAGATCCGGACGCGCACGGGGCGCCGGCCGAGGCGGACGCCTGGGTTGGCGGCGCCGAGACCGAACCAGACACGGACGCGCACGGGCCCGCATGGCGCGGTGCATTCGCGCCCGGCGGGGCGTCGACGGGGGCGAGCGGCGACGAGCCCGCCGAGCCCGAGGTCGACGAAGCGGCCGCCGCGCCGGCTCCCGGCATGTCCGGATTCGCTGGTGCCGATGCGCCGCCGACGAGCTACTCGCTCGAGGACGGCGACGACGCCGTGTCACCCGCGGTTCCCGCCGGGGCTGCGGCGGGCGACGCGCCGCCGAGCCCGGCCACCGGCGCCGCGCCCATCGAGGCGCTGCCGCTGGTGAGCTACGGCACGCTACTGCGCCGCCACCTGGACCTGACCGCTCTGGCGAGTGCCCAGCTGGCCGTGAGCCAGGAGATGGGCGACAAGGAGCCGCTCCCGCCGACCGCGTTCCTCGTGCGCGCCGCCGCCAAGGCGGTTGCCGACCTCGCGTGGTCCCCGGAGGGGCTCGGCCTGGCGCGCCTCGATGCCACGGGGGTCGAGGTCGAACCCGTCGTCGACGGCGACCGTCGCCCCTTCAGGGAGCTGCTCGAATCGCTGCGCGCTCCGTCGGTGGGAGGCGACCGCGCGGCCCTCGGCCTGGTGGTCGCGGATATGTCCGCCCTCGAGGTGGACGAGGCCGTGCTCGACGTGGGTGCGCCCGTCCTGACGCTGGGCCGCATCCTCTACGACAACCAGCGCGGTAGCTACCGCAGCACGCTCGCCCTCTCCGGAGCGGTGGTGCCGGAACGCGGTGCCCGCCTCCTGGCGCGCGTCGCCGAGCTGCTCGATGCCCCGGTGCGGCTGGTGCTGTAGGCCGCGGCCGACCGTTGACAACGCACAATGCGCGTGCGGCGCGCCCTCGGGCGCGCCGCACGCCTGTCGGCCGCTACCTGTGGGCCCCTGCCTGTCGACCGGTCGCGGTGGCGCTCCGCGGCGATGCGGGAGACCCGTTCAGCCCCCCGGTTCGGCCGGCAACATCAGCCACACCAG
This sequence comes from uncultured Trueperaceae bacterium, assembly GCA_963739805.1. GTDB lineage: Bacteria > Deinococcota > Deinococci > Deinococcales > Trueperaceae > CAVUBJ01. The sequence continues at coordinate 184,392 of CAVUBJ010000009.1, read as the reverse complement.
CAGATACCCGACGGCGCTCACGCCGATGCTCGGGATGACCGATAGGCCCCAGACCAGGCGGATCGTCGAGGGTCGCGCATCGACGAAGCGGGCGATGCCACCGCAGACCCCACCGAGCACGCGCTCATCGCGGGACCGCCGCAGTGCCCGCGTCGTCTGCGGGCGACGGGCCCGGCGTTGCTGGTGAGGCAGGGCGTCGCGTGGTGGCTCCTCGCTCAGGGGCTTGGCGTCGGGCAGGAGGTTCATGGTCGCTCCTCGGGGGGCGGAGGGACGCGCGGCATCAGGCTCCGGTCGCGCAGGGCCGCGTGCACCCGGGCCTCGAGCTCGCGCACGTCCACGCCGTGGTATCGGTCGGGCACCAACGCGAGGTGGCGCAGCGCCTTGGCGTAGTTGCGGCGACCGCCGCGCGCGCTGTGGAGCGCGCGGGCCTTGTGGAGGGCGGCGGCCAGCAGGATGAGCCCGCCCAGGAAGTGTTTGTGGATGCCGTCGGCCTCGAGCCAGGAGGGCTCCAGCGCTTCGTGGGCGTCCCAGTAGGCGCCGGCCTCGAACAGCCGCACCCCCTCCAGCAAGGCCCCGTCGCGCACGCTCACGCCGACCAGTATAGGCCCGCGCTCCTGGCCCTTGCCCGCATCCCCGCCGGGCGCGCACGCGCCCGTCCGCCGCCACGGCGGCCCTGGGGTAGGCTGGGGCGTGCCCGAAGCCGCCCCTGCACGCCCGGCGAGTCCGCGCCGCATCATCGTCGCGGTGACCGGCGGCAGCGGCATGGTGTACGCGCTCGATCTGCTCGAAGCCCTGGCCCGCACCCCGCTGGAGACCCACCTCATCATCAGCAACGGGGCAAAGCAGGTCATCCCCGGCGAGCTCGAGGGCGGGGTGGAGGCGCTGCGCGCACGGGCGGACGTGGTGCACAAGGACGGCGACCTGGGGGCCGCCATCGCCTCGGGTAGCTTCCGGGCCCACGGCATGGCGATCGTGCCGTGCAGCGCCGGTACGCTCGCCAAGGTAGCCACCGGATTCACCGACTCGCTGGTGGCGCGCGCGGCGCACGTCACGCTCAAGGAGCGCCGCCCGTTGGTCCTGGTGGTGCGCGAGGCGCCGTTCTCGCGCGCCATGCTGGTGAACATGCTGGCCGCGTTCGATGCGGGCGCGGTGGTGCTGCCGGCCTCCCCGGGCTTCTACCAGCGGCCGACGGACATCCCCTCGCTGGTCGCCGGGCTCACCTCCCGGGTGCTGGATCATCTCGGTATCGACAACGAGCACGCGCCGCGCTGGAAGGGCGGCCGTGGCTGAGATCGCCGCGCCCGGCGTCGCCGCCCTGGTCCCGGCGGCGGGCTCCGGCGAGCGCCTCGGCCTGGGCCCCAAGGCCTTCGTGACGGTGGGGGATCGCTGCCTGCTGGCGTGGGTGGTCGAGGCGCTGGGCGGCCTGGTGGACGAGGTGGTGGTGGCGGTGGCGGACGGCGACGAGGCCCGAGCCGCGCGGGCGGTTCCCGGCGCCCGCGTGCTCACCGGGGGCGCCAGCCGCCAGCACACGGTCGCCCTCCTGGCGCGCGCCACGGCCGCCGAGTTCGTGCTGGTGCACGATGCCGCCCGCCCCTTCGTGCCGGCGGCCGTGGTGCACCGCGTGCTGGAGCAGACACGCGCCCACGGGGCCGCCACCGCGTCGTTGCGGCTCGCGGACACCCTGGTCGATGCCGCCACGGGGCAGACGGTGCCACGCGAGACCTTGCGCGCCATCCAGACCCCGCAGGGCTTCCGCCGCGCCTGGTTAGTGGAGGCGCACCGCCGTGCCGACGCCGACGGCGTGCAGGCGACCGACGACGCGGCCCTCGTCCGGCGCCTGGGGCACAGCGTGCGGCTGGTCGAGGGGAGCCCGCTGCTGCACAAGATCACCACGCCGGAGGACCTCCGGCTCGCCCCCGCGCTCGAGGCGCTTTGGCTGGAGGAGCGCACGCGCGCCGCCCAGGCTCCCGCGGGGGGCGGTTGATGGCCGCCCTGCGGTTGCGCGCCCACGCCAAGGTCAACCTCGGGCTGTCGGTGCTCGCCCGCCGTGGGGACGGCTTCCACGAGATCGAGACGGCGATGGTGCGCATCGATCTGCACGACGTCGTGACGCTCGAGCCCACCGACGGCGCCGTCACGCTCACGCGGAAGGGGATCGAGGTGCCCGACGGGGCGGCGAACCTCGCCGTCCGCGCGGCGGAGGACTACCTCCGTTCGGCCCGCGCCTCCGGGGGGGTGCGTATCGGCCTGGACAAGCGCATCCCGGTCGCCGCGGGCCTCGGCGGGGGCTCGTCCGACGCCGCGGCCGTGCTGCGTGGCCTGGCGAGCCTGATGCCGGCCGGGGTGCAGCTCGAGCCGCTGGCCCGCGGCCTCGGCTCGGACGTGCCCTTCTTCCTGGCCGATGTGCCGGCCGCCCTGGCCAGGGGGCGCGGCGAGCGCCTGGAGCCGGTCGCGGTGCCCCCGTTGCGCATGCTGCTGATCGATCCCGGGGTCCCGGTCACGGCGGGGGAGGCCTACGCCGCGCTGCAGAGCTTCACGCCGCGCCTGCGGCTCGAGAAGATCCTCGGCCGGCTCGAGCGCGGGGAGGAGCCCGGGCTGATCAACGGCCTGCAGCCCGGGGTGGTGCGGGCGCATCCGGAGATCCGCGCCGCGCTCGACGCCCTCCGGGCGGCCGGTCTGCGCGGGGTGCTCATGTCGGGCAGCGGTTCGACCTGCTTCGCGCTGGTGGACGGCGACGACCAGGAAGCCCGCGCCGCGGATCGCATACGCCGGGAGCACCCGACATGGCGCGTGGTGGTCGCCCGCACGCTGTGAGGAATGCCGCGCCGCGGCCGGGCACACGTCGTGCCATCGCCGCGCCCGCGCCGGGCGCCTCAGCGCTGCCGCCTGGGGAAGTCCTCCGCGCGCTCGACGTCGTCCTGCACCAGGAAATCCTCGCCCGCCAGCGACTCCACGTGGTGCCGAAGCTCGTGGGTGAGGGTCTCCCAGGCCTCGTCCTCCCAGTCGAAGGTGTCGTCTCCCGCGGCGATCGCAACGAAGGAGCCGTAGTACATCGCGATGTGGCGGCCCAGCCCCTCGCCGCCGCCCAGGAAGTCCGCGGCGCCCGGGTCGAGATACTCACCGAGGCGGTAGACGCCGTCGTAGTCCTCCTCGGGGCGGGCCTCCTCGATCACGTGCACGCCCTGCAGGCCACGGAGGAACTCATCGGGGATGTCGTCCACCATGCGTTCGATCAGCTCGCGAAAGGCCCGGTAGGTCATGCCACGAGCATAGCGGAGCGGGGCCGGCGGCGGGGCGGCGCGGCGCACCGGCCACGCCGGCAGGCGCCGCGGACACGGCGGCGCGCAACGGCCGCGCTCACCCCACCGCCGCCGCTTCGACCTCCTCGACCGCCAGCGGCGCCCCGGTCTCGGCGCTGCGGTACGCCGCCAGGATGAGGCGCACCGCCTCCCGGCCGTCCTCGCCTCGGCAGGCCACCTCCGCCTCGCCGCGGACCGCCGCCAGGAAGGCGCCGATGTGGCGCGCGTGGGCGCCGTGTCCGGTGAAAGCGTAGGTCGTGACGTCGGTGTCGCCCCAGGTGGTCCCGGGGGAGGCGCGATAGGAGTGGCGTAGCACCGCGGGCCCGTGCCGGTTGGTGTACTCCAGCGCCCCCTCGGTGCCGTAGATCCAGAAACCCTCCTCCCACCCCGTGGCGGTCCAGGCCGTCTCCACCGAGCCCAGGGCGCCGTCGGCGAAGCGTAGCGACACCTGCGCCGTGTCCTCGACCTCGACCTCATACTGCAGCGTGGCGGCCTGCGTGAACACGCGCGCCACCCTGCCGCCGAAGTAGCGGGCCAGGTCCATCAGGTGGCAGCCGTTGTCCAGCAGGGTGCCTCCGCCCGAGGAGCCGCGCGTGGCGAACGACGGTCGCACGCCGAGCCCGGCCCAGTCGTGCGCCTGCCGCAGGCGCAGGTAGGTCACGCGCCCGATGGCGCCGCCCTCCAACAACTCCTTGGCCTTGCGCGCGGCGCCGCTGGAACGGAGCTGGTGGTTGACCTGGAGCTTCACCCCGTGGGCGCGGCACGCCTCGATCATCTCGTCGGCGAGCACCACCGACGGCGCCATGGGCTTCTCGACCAGCACGTGCACGCCGGCCTCCGCGGCCGCCAGGGTGGCGGGGTGGTGGACCACGGTCGGCGCCGCGATCGTCAGCACCTCGAATCCGCCGTCGGCGAGCATGGCGCGGTAGTCGGTGTAGGCGCGCTCCACGCCCCACGCGCGCGCGCGCCGCGCCAGCACGGCCGGATCGACGTCGCACACCGCGGCGACCTCCGCCCCGGCCTGCCGGAAACCGTCGACGTGCAGCGAGGAGATACCGCCGGTGCCGAGGACGGCGACGCGCAGCGCAGGCGCGTCGCTCCCACGAGCGATCCCCGTGACGGCGCTCACCCGACGTGCTCCTTGGCGGGGTTGGGAACGGCCTCGAGCGCCGCCGGGTTGGTGCAGGTGCTGTCGTCGCGCGAGACCCGGCGCCGCACATGGCGCGCGGCATTGGCCAGCAGGCGTCGGATGTCCGGATGCTCGTAGGTCCGGTAGGCCTCGTGCCCGGGGCGGATGTAGGCCACCGTGCCGTGCCCTCGCCGCCAGGTGCAGACGCTGCGGAACACCTCGCCCCCCTGGAACCAGGAGAGCATCAGCAGCTCGTCCGGGGTAGGGATGTCGAAGCGCTCGCCGTACATCTCCTCCTGCTCGAGGGTGATGTACTCGGGGATGCCGTCCATCATCGGATGCGCCGGCTGGAGGTTCCACAGCCGCTCCTTCTCGTCCGCCTCGCGCCACTTCAGGGTGCCGTGGGTACCCAGCACCCGGCGGAAGATCTTGGACATGTGCCCGGAGTGCAGCACGACCAGCCCCATGCCGGCGAGCACGGCGCGGTGCACCCGCTCCACCACCGCGTCGTCGACCTCCCCATGGGCCTTGTGCCCCCACCAGAACAGCACATCGGTGGTGTCAAGGAGGTCACCACCGAGCCCGTGCCCCGGCTCGCGCAGGGTGGCGGTACGCACCTCCGCGCCGAGGTCCTCCTCGAACTGACGCTTGAGGGTGCCGTGGATGCCCTCGGGGTAGTTGCGGCCCACGAGCTCGTTCTCGAGCTCGTGCAGGTACTCGTTCCAAACGGTGATGTGCATGTCACTCATGGAGGTCCCTCCCGCGGCTGTCGCGCCATCAAACTTCCTGAGCATACGTCCCGGGCCGCGGGCAGCGTCAAGGGTGTGGCAGCCCTGTTCCGGCCGGCACGGAGACGCGCGATCAGCCAGCGTCGGCCTGCTCGTAGGCCGGAATGCGCCCGGCGACGCGCGACACCGTCAACCCCTGGACGAGGATGGCGAACACGACCACCGCATACGTCATGGCCACGATCAGGTCGCGCTCCGGGCCCGCGGGGAGTGACAGCGCCAGCGCGATCGAGATGCCGCCACGCAGGCCGCCCCACACCATCGTCCGGACCGTCCACGGTGGGAAGGTGCGCCCGAGCCGCATGACGTTCACGGGCACCCCCACGCTCACGAGTCGCGCGGCGAGCACGAGGGGGATGGCGAGCAGCCCGGCTTGCCATGGGAATCCTGCCGCCAGCACCAGCACCTCCAGCCCGATGAGAACGAACAGCACGGCGTTGAGGATCTCGTCCACCAGCTCCCAGAAGGTGTCCAGATGCTGGCGGACGTCGTCGCTCATGGCCAGCATTCGGCCGTGATTGCCGATGAACAGGCCGGCCACCACCATGGCCAACGGACCCGACGTCTGCAGCGCCTGCGCCAGAGCGTACCCGCCGGTCACCAATGCCAGCGTCAGCAGCACCTCGACCGTGTAGTGGTTGAGCTGCCGGAGCATCAGGTAGGTGAGCAGGCCGAGGACCAGCCCGAGCACGACGCCGCCGACCGCCTCGCGCGCGAACAGCAGCAGGGCGCCGTTGGCCGCGCCCTCCGCCGCACCCCCGGCGGCCCAGCCCAGGAGGGCGAGGAACACCACCACGCCCACCCCGTCGTTGAACAGGCTCTCGCCCACCACCAGCGTCTCCACGTCCCCCCGCACGCCCAGCCGTCGGAGGATGCCCAGCACCGCGATGGGATCTGTGGGGGAGATGAGTGCGCCGAACACCAGCGCCCACTTCAGCGGGAGGTCGAAGCCCAGCAGCCCCAGCGCGGCGAACGCCAGCCCTCCCACCACCAACGTCGAGATCACCAGGCCGACGGTGGCGAGCACCACGATCGGCCACCCCTCCCTGGCGAGGTCCTCGAGGTTGACGTGAAGCGAGCCGGCGAACAGCAGGTAGCTCAGGAAGCCCTGCAGCACCAGCTCATCGAAGTTCAGCGAGGCGAGGAAGGCGCGCGCACCCTCGTTGAGCTGCGGGCCCCCGAACAGCAGCAGCGCCAACGACGTCAGCAGCGCCACCAGCGTCACGCCGATGGGAGTGGGAAGGCGGAGCCAGCGCTCGTTGACGAAGCCGAACAGGGCGGTGAGCGTCAACACCAGGGCGACGGAGTCGAACAGGGGCATGGCGGTGATTGTACGGTGCCCATGACGCCCCAGGGTCCCATGCGGCTCATGCATGTCGGACGTACCCTGGCCCGGTGTTGACGATACGAAGCGAGGCGCTGGGGGACGTCGCGGGGATCCGCGCCGTGCACCTGGCCGCCTTCGATACGCCGGCCGAAGCCGAGCTCGTCGAGCGCATCCGCGGCTCCGAGCGCTACCGCCCCCACTTCTCCGTCGTGGCCGTCGTCGACGACAACGTCGTCGGGCACGCGCTGCTGAGCTACGCGGAGCTGCGCCATCGCGGGCTGGCCCGGCCGGTGCTGGTCCTGGCACCCCTGGCGGTGACGCCCGCCTGGCAGCATCTCGGCGCCGGCACCGCGCTGATGCACGAGAGCATCGGCCGCGCCGATCACGCCGGCGAGCCGCTGATCGTGCTCACGGGTCACCCGCGCTACTACCCGCGCTTCGGGTTCCGACCCGCCTCACGCTTCGGCATCACGCCGCCCGAGCCGCTGCCCGACGAGGTGTTCCTGGCGCGGCCGCTGACGGAGTACGAGGAGACGTGCCGCGGCGGGCTCGTGTATCCCCCGGCGTTCGACGTGGTGATGTCCGACCTGGCCGACCCGCCCGCCCCGGCGCGCGCCGGCTGACCGTCAGTCGGTGACCGCCCCCTGCGACGCACTCCCGACGAGCTTGGCGTACTTGCTCAGCACGCCGCCGGTGTAGCGGGAGGCCGGCGCCCGCCAGGCCGCCCGGCGGCGCTGCAGCTCGTCGTCGCCGAGCTCGACTCGCAACACGTTGTGCTCCGCGTCGATGGTGATGGTGTCCCCCTCGCGCAGCAGTCCGATGGGCCCGCCCACGGCCGCCTCGGGGGCGACGTGCCCCACCACCAGCCCGTACGTGCCCCCCGAGAAGCGACCGTCGGTGATCAGGCCCACCGCGTCCCCGAGCCCCTTGCCGATGATGGCGCTGGTGGGGGAGAGCATCTCCCGCATGCCGGGCCCGCCGACCGGGCCCTCGTTGCGGATCACGATCACGTCACCGGGGCGGATGTCGTCGTCGAGGATGGCCTGCAGGCAGGCCTCCTCGCTCTCGAAGATGCGCGCGGGGCCCGAGATGCGGGTGCTCTTCAGGCCCGAGGTCTTGGCGACGGCACCCTCGGGGGCGAGGTTTCCGCGCAGGATGTTGAGGTGGCCCTGCCGGTACTTGGGCCGGTCGAGGGGGAGGATCACGTCCTGCCCGGCGGGTGGCGCGGCCGACACGCCGGCCAGGTTCTCCGCCACGGTCTTGCCCGTCACGGTCATGCAGTCGCCGTGCAGCAACCCCTCGTCGAGCAGCATCTTCATCACCTGGGGGATGCCGCCCGCGGCATGCAGATCGGTGGCCACGTAGCGCCCCGAGGGCTTGAGGTCGCACAGGTGCGGCGTGGTGCGCCGCAGGCGCTCGAAGTCGTCGAGTTCCAAGCTGACGCCGGCGGCGTGCGCGATGGCCAGGAGGTGCAACACAGCGTTGGTGCTCCCGCCGATGGCCATCACCACGCGGATGGCGTTCTCGAAGGCCCGGTCGGTCATGATCGCGCGTGGGAGCAACTCCTCGTCGACCAGATGCAGCAGGGCGCGCGCGCTGTCGGCGGCGCTCAGGCGCTTCTCCTCGTCCTCCGCCGCCATGGTGCTGGAGTACGGCAGGCTCATGCCGATGGCCTCGATGGCCGACGACATGGTGTTGGCGGTGAACATGCCGCCGCACGAGCCGTTGCCCGGGCAGGCGTTGCGCTCGATGTCGCGGAAGGTGTCGAGCGGAATGCGCCCGGCCGAGTACTGCCCCACCGCCTCGAACACGCTCACCACCGTGAGATCGTCCTCGCCCAGGTGCCCGGGCTTGATGGTGCCGCCGTAGACGAAGACGCTGGGGATGTTCAGGCGTGCGATGGCGATCATCGCGCCCGGCATGTTCTTGTCGCAGCCACCCACCGCCAGCAGCCCGTCCATGCTCTGCCCCCGGCACACCGTCTCGATGCTGTCGGCGATCACCTCGCGCGACACCAGGCTCAGCTTCATCCCCTCGGTGCCCATGGAGATGCCGTCGGAGACGGTGATGGTTCCGAAGGTCTGGGGCATGCCGCCGCTGGCGCGCACGGCGCCCTCGGCGGCGGTCGCCAGGCCGCCGAGCCCCGCGTTGCAGGGCGTGATGGTGGAGTGGCCGTTGGCGATCGCCACGATGGGCTTGTCGAAGTCCTCGTCGGTGAAGCCGACCGCGCGCAGCATCGCACGGTTGGGCGCGCGCTGGTCCCCCTGGGTGATGGTGGCGCTGCGGCGTTGCGGTCTCGTCGCGGTGGTCGTATCGGCCATGGCACGTCCTCCCGAATGGGCGCATTCTACCCGAGGGGGCGGCGCCGCGCCACGAGGCCCCGCGGCACCGCCGGTCCGGGCCCTCAGGCCCCCTCGTCGCCCTCCACGTGGACCTGTCCGTCGTCCTCCCCGGCGGCCGCACCGGGCGCGCCCGCGGGGGCGCCCGGCGTCGCATCTCCGGTCGCGGCGCCGTCCGCGTCGCCTCGGTGGACCGCGGCGTCGAAGCGGCCGTAGCTGTCGTAGTCGAGCAGCTGGTAGAGCCGCGCCCGCGTCTGCATGGCGGAGAGCAGGCCCTCCTGGGTGCCGTCGCGCGCCAGGCGCTCGAGCCCCGCCTCGACCGCCCCCATCGCCAAGCGCAGCGTGGTGACGGGGTAGATCACCAGGTTGTAGCCCAGGCGCGCGAGCGTCGCGGCGCCCAGCAGCGGCGACTTGCCGAACTCCGTCATGTTGGCAAGCAGCGGAACGTCGAGGGCGTCGCGGAACGCCCGGAACTCCGCTTCGTCGAGCAGTGCCTCCGGGAACACGGCGTCGGCACCCGCCGCGACGTAGGCGCGCGCGCGCGCGATGGCGGCCTCCAGGCCCTCGACCGCACGGGCATCGGTGCGCGCCACCAGCAGGAAGTCGGGGTCGCGCCGGGCGCGCGCCGCGGCCCGGATGCGGCGCTCCATGATCTCCGGCCGCACCACGGCCTTGTCGTCGAGGTGGCCGCAGCGCTTGGGGTTGACCTGATCCTCGAGGTGGCAGCCGGCGAGCCCGCGGTCCTCGAGCTCCTGCACGGTGCGCGCCGCGTTGAGCGGCTCACCGAAGCCGGTGTCGGCGTCGATGAGGCTGGGCAGCGCCGTGGCGCGGGCGATCTGTTGCCCGCGGGCGGCGACCTCGCTGAGGGTGGTCAGCCCCAGGTCCGGTAGGGCGAGGTCCGCCGAAAGCGCCGCGCCCGAGATGTACACACCGTCCCACCCCTGCGCCTCCAGCAGGCGCGCGACCAGCGGCGAGAAGGCTCCGGGCAGACGCAGAAGGCCTCCTGAGGCCAGCGCCCGCCGCAGGCGGCGGCGCTTCTCGGCGGCGTCCGGGGCGGCGTAGAGCATCAGAAGATCCCCTCGCCGCCGGGCACCGTCCCGAGGTGACGGGCGTCGACCGCGGGCGTCAGGCCGGCCAGCTCGTCCGGCGCCAGCTCGGGAAGGCGCTGCGCCAGGGCCAGGAAGCGCTCCTGCTCGGCTTCGGCCACGCGCCCCTGAGCGAGGCTGCGGAACTTGGCCAGGTAGTCCTCGCGGCCGAAGGGGCTGGCGCCGTTGGGATGGGCGTCGGCCACGGCCAACTCGTCCTCCAGGACGCTACCGTCGCGCAACCGCACCCGCATGCGCCCGCCGAAGGCCTTGCGCGAGGGGTCCGGGTGGTGGTAACGGGCGGTCCAGGCAGGGTCCTCCTCGGTGCGGATGCGTTGCCACAGGCGCACGGTGTCGCCGCGGTGCGCGCGCGCCGGGGTGTAGCTATCGTGGTGGTGCCAGCGGCCGTCCTGCAGCGCCACCGCGGCGATGTACGGGGCGCTGTGGTCGAGCGTCTCGCGGCTCGCGTCTGGGTCGTATTTCTGCGGATCCCCTGCGCCGCTGCCGATGACGCGGTGGGTGTGGTGGGAGGTGAACAGCACCGCCTCCTCGATCGCGTCGGGATCCGGGATGCAGGCGCGCAGGCGGAAGCACAGGTCGATCAGCGCCTGCGCCTGGTACTCCGCCGAGTGCGCCTTGGTGTAGCTCTCCAGGATGGCGCGCTTGGGCTCCCCGGCGTCGGGCAGCTCCACCGCGTAACGGGCCTCCGGGCCGTCGAGCATCCAGGCGACGACGCTGTCCTCGCCCTCGTAGATGGGGGCGGGCGACGCCTCGCCGCGCATGGCGCGGTCGATCGCGAGGATCGCCAGCATCCCGGAGTACCCGGGAACGAAGGCCTTCCAGCTCGAGATCTCCCCCTTGCGCGACTGGCGCGTCGTGACCGAGGTGTGCACCGCCTGGTTGATGGCCTGCGTGAGGCGGCCGGCGTCCACGTTCAGCAGCGCGCCCAGCCCGGCCGTGGTGGCCGGACAGAGGTGCGCCATGTGGTCGATGCGGTGCTCGTGCAGGCAGATCGCACGGACCAGGGCGATGTGCACCTCGTACGCCGCGGCGATCGCGCGCGTCAGGGCCGCCCCGTCCCTGCCGGTCTGCTGTGCCACGGCCACCAGTGGGGCGATGTTGTCGCCCGGGTGGGCGTAGTCGGCGGCGAGGTAGGTGTCGTGGAAATCGAGCTCGCGCACCGCCGTGGCGTTGGCCCAGGCCGCCCACTCCGCGTGCACGCGCTCCTCGCCCGGCAGGCCGTAGAGCGTGGCCCCGCCGGGGCGCGGATGGGCGCGCGCCTGCGCTCGCGCGCGCGCCACGGGCGGGCGCGCGAGCGCCGCCAGCGCCACGGCCGCGTTGTCGATGACGCGATTGGCCACCATGGCGGCGACGTCGTCCTCCACCGCCACGGGATCGAGGGCGACGCGCGCCAGCCGGTGGGCGAGCTGCCGCTCCTGGGGCAGCCGGTCGCGTGAGGGGGAGACTCGCAGGATGTGCGTGTGCATGCCCGATTGTACGGTCCCCACGGAGGGCGCCGCGGGACCGCGGGCCCGCCACGGCCGGACCCGCGCGTCCGAGCGGCGCGCGGGCCCAGCGGCGTAAGGTAAGGCGCGATGAGCGAGACCGAGCAACGACAAGACAACGAGGTGACGCTCGAGGGCGTCGACGTGGTGTTGGGCGGCGAGGCGGTGCTGGCGGACGTCGGGCTGCGCTTCGCCGGCGGTGAGACGGCGCTGCTGCGCGGTCCCAACGGCGCCGGGAAGAGCACGTTGCTGCGCGCCATGGTGGGCCTGCTGCCGTTCAAGGGCGAGGTGCTGCTGTTCGGCGCCCGGCCGCGCAGCCCCGAGGGGCGGGCGGCCTTCGCCTTCGTGGCGGACGTCCCGGCCCTGTTCGAGGACCTCACGGTGCGCGAGCACGCCACCTTCGTGGCGCGCGCCTACGGCCGCCCGGAGGCCGAGGCGCGGGTCGAGGGGTGGCTCGAGCGCTTCGCGCTGTCCCACCGCGAAGACGAGTTCCCAGGCACCCACTCCCGGGGCATGCGCCACAAGCTGGCGCTGGCGCTGGCGCTGGGGCTCGGGCCGCGGCTGCTGGTGCTCGACGAGCCCTTCAACACCCTGGACGCCGAGGCGCGCGAGGTCCTCAGCGAGGCGTTGCGCGAGCGCGCCGCGGACGGCGCCGTGAACGTTCTCAGCGCCCACGATCAGGCCCTGCAGGCCGACCTGGGCGCCCACGTGGTCGAGGTGCGCGGCGGCCAGGCCACGAGACTCCGTGGCTAGCGCCGCCACGTCGCCCCCCCTGGGCACGCTCGAGCGGCGCATGGTGCGGCGGCGCTGGGGGCGCACCTACCACTGGGTGGGGCGCACCTTCGGGTGGTCCACGCTGCTGTACATGGTGTTCTGGATCGCCCTATTCGTGGTGGGGGGCGTGCAGTCGGCGGCGCCCATCGCCCGTCCGGTGCCCCTGCGGTGGCTCCCGGTCACGCTCGACGCGGTGGCGTGGCTGGTCCTGCTCAGCGTGGTGGGGCAGCGGACGCCGCCGTTGCTGGTAGGGCGCCCGCACGCGCTGCTGCTCGGCCTGTCCCCGCAGCCGGCGAGCCGCAGCCTGCGGCCCCGGCTGCTGACCTTCCTTTCGAGCCGCGTGCTGGTGGGCGCGGTCGTGGGTACGGCGGCGTGGCTACTGGTGCGCATCCTCTTCGGCGTATCGCTCCCGCTGCTGGCCGGCGTCGGTGCGAGCCTATGGCTGTTGCGTGCGGCCCTGTCGGTGCTGGTCTACCAGCGATCGCGGTCGGCGTTGCCGCTGCTCGCGCTCGCCGCGGGGGCGGCGGCCTTCGGTGCGGTGTCGGGCGTGCTGGGGTTGGAACAGGGCGCGGCGGCGGCGGCCTGGGCCACGCTGGTGGGTGGGGCGCTGGGCGTGGTCGCGGCCGCCGCGGCGTGGGCGACGGCGGGGGTGTCGTTCCCCGCGGGCTACCTGCACGACGCCATGGTGGTGTCCGAGATGCGTGCCGCGATCGTCTTCGCCGTGATGACGCAGAACGTCTCCGGAATGCGGCGCGCGCGGGCACCGCTGACGCGGGGGCGGCGCGCCCGCAAGGGGCGCCGCGAGGGGACCGCGCGGCTCCGGCTGCCGCCACCGCCGCTGTCCTGGGGGGCGCTGGGCGTGGTGGCCTGGCGCTCATCCCTGACGCTGTTGCGCACCTCGTGGCTGACCAAGGTGACGCTGCTCGTGGCGCTGACCTACGTCTACGTAACGCTCTCGGCCGGCGTCGCGGGCGGCCTGCCGCTGGCGGTGCTCGGCCTCGCCGCGGGGTTCCTGGCCTCGTGGCTGGTGGGGCCCTCGCTGGAACCGGTGCCGGCACCCCTCGACCCGTTGGCGCGCGGCGTGGGCCGCACGCTGCCGGGTCTGGCGGTGGCGATCGCGGTGTTCATGGTGCTCGCGGCGACGCGCGTGGCGTTGGGGCTCGACCCCGCCACGGCCGGCGACGCGATGGTGCTGGCCGTCGGGCTGGTGGCGCTGACGGCCACGACGTTGGAGAAGGCGTCGAGCTGGCTGCACCTGTCGCATCGCGACGCCTCCACCTGGGCGCTGGCCGGGTTGGTGGCGGGGACGCTGCTGTGGGTGCTCAGCGGCCTGGGTGGGCCCGGCACCACGGGACTCGCGGCCCTGGCCGTGGCGTGGGTGGCCCTCTTCCTGCTGCCCTGAGCGAGGGCGCGCGCCGGGCCGCTTCCCAACACGATGGGGGCGCCGCCGTGCGGCGCCCCCAGGGTCGTGCGGGCCGAGCGGGAAGGCCTCGCCCTCACTCCCCCTCGGATCGCTGACGGAAGCGTTGTGCCAGCCGACCCATCAGGAACGGGGCGACCAGGCCCACCACGGACAGCACCCACAGGGTGATCGCGATGGGGCTCCCCACGAGGACGCTCCAGTCGCCGTTCGACAGCGACAGCGCGCGGCGCAGGTTGACCTCCATCAGCCCCCCCAGCACCAGCCCGAGGATCACGGGCGCGAGCGGGAAGCCCGCCTTGCGCATGAGGTATCCGAGCACGCCGAAGCCGGCCATCAAGAGGATGTCGAACATGCTGTTGTTGACCGCGTAGACGCCCACGAACGAGAGGGTGGCGACGATGGGCATGAGCACATAGCGCGGCACCGTGAGGATGCGCGCGAAGACCCCGACGAGCGGCAGGTTGAGCACCAGCAGCATCAGGTTGCCCAGGTACATCGAGGCGGCCAGGCCCCAGAAGATGCCGGGCCTCTGATCGAGCAGCAGGGGCCCGGGGCGGACGCCCAGGCTCAGCAGCGCCGCGAGCATCACGGCGGTGGTGCCGCTCCCCGGCACGCCGAGGGTGAGCATCGGGATCATCGCGCCGACCGCCGCGGAGTTGTTGGCGGCCTCCGGCGCAGCCACGCCGCGGATGTCGCCCTTGCCGAAGTGCTCCTTGGGCACCAGCCGCCGCTCGGTGGTGTAGGCGACGAACGACGCGATGGTCGCGCCGGCGCCGGGCAGAACGCCGATGAGGAAGCCGGACACCGAGGAGCGCAGCATCGTGAGCAGCGAGCCCACGAACTCCTTGACCGTGATCATCACGCGCCCCACCTCGGCCTTGGCCTCCACGGCGGAGCGCGACCCCTCGAGCATCTGCAACACCTCGCTGATGGCGAAGAAGCCGATGGTCACGACCACGAAGTCCATGCCGTCGTAGAGCCGCAACGTGCCGAACGTGAAGCGCGGGGCCGCGCCCTGCGGGTCCAGCCCGACGGTGGCGAGGATGAGCCCGAAGGTGGCCGACACCAGCGCCTTGACGACGCTGCCGCCGACGAGGCTCGAGAGCGTGCTGAAGGCGAACACCATCAGCACGAAGTACTCGGCGGGTCCGAAATCGATGGCCCAGCGCGCCAGCAGCGGGGCGAAGAAGATCAGGAAGAAGATCGACAGGGTGCCGCCGAAGAACGACGCGATGGCGGACATCGCCAGCGCGGGTCCGGCGCGCCCCTGCTTGGCCATGGCGTTGCCGTCGAGGGCGGTCACCACCGACGAGGCCGTCCCCGGCACGTTCAACAGGATGCTGCTGATGGAGTTGCCGTATTGGGAGCCGTAGTAGATGCCGCCGAACATGATGATGGCGGACTCGGCCGGGAGCCCCAGCGCGAAGGTGATCGGGATGAGGATGGCGATCGCGTTGATGGGCCCGACGCCGGGCAGCATGCCGATGGTGGTGCCCAGCACGACGCCCAGGAAGGCCAGCAGCAGGTTGGTTGGGAGCAGCGCGATGGCGAAGCCATCGCGCAGGTGAGCGAGGACCTCGAGCATGTCAGCCCCTCCCCCCGAACACGCGCCCTATCGGGAGCGGGATGTTGAGCGCGTAGACGAACAGTGCGTACAGGGCGAGGCTGGTCATCAGGCCGACGACCAACGCACGCCACCACTTCGCCCCGAAGGTAAAGCTGAGGACGCCTGTCTCGAGCGTGGTGGCGGCGATGAAGCCGATGGGCAGCAGCAGGAAGGCGTAGGCCGCGAAGCTCAGGGCCACGCCCAGGATCTTGCCCCAGGTGCGCATCTTCGGCCAACTCGGATCGGCCTCGGTTCGAAGGATCAGCAACAGGCCGAGGACCCCGAGCACGATGGCCAGGATCGTGGGGAAGACCTTGGGGCCGACCGGGCCGGAGAGAAAGCCGGCCTTGAGGCGGGATGCCTCAAGGCCGTACCAACCGGCGGCCAGCAGGATCAGGAATCCCGCCAGCCGGTCGGTCATTGGATGAGGCCGAGCCCCTGGGAGATGTCGCGGATGGTGACGATCTGATCCTTGACGAAGGCCTCGAAGTCCGCGCCGACGCTGAAGAACGGCGCCAGGCCGTTCTGGTCGCGGAGCTTGGCCCACTCGTCGGACTGACCCACCTGGGACACGGCGTCGACCCAGTACTGGTAGGCGGCGTCGGAGGTTTCGGGCGCCATGTAGAAGCCGCGCCAGTTCGCGCCGATGACGTCGTAGCCTGCCTCACGTGCCGTGGGTACGTCCGGCATGACGTCGAGCCGCTCGGGCGAGAGCACTGCGAGGGCGCGGATGTTGCCCGCCTCGATCTGGCTCAGGGTCTCCGACACGTCACCGGTGAAGGCCGCCGCGCGGCCGCCGATGACCTCGATCATGGCCGCGCCGCCGCCGTTGAAGGCGACGTAGCGCATCTTCGCGAGCTCCTCGTTGCTCATGCCGGCCTTCTGCGCCAGCAGTAGCACCTTGAGGTGATCCCAACCGCCCACGGCGCTGCCGCCGGCGAACGCCGCCGACGTCGGGTCGGCCACCAGGTCGTTCATCAGGTCCGCGAGGGTGGCGTACTTGGAGTCGTTGGCCACGGCGATGACGCCGAAGTCCGCCCCCACCGCACCGATCCAGCGCACGCTGTCCTCGGTGAAGCCGGCGAACACGTTCTGTGCCAGGCGCGTGGCGGTAGCCGTGCTGGCCGCCACGATCAGGTTGTCGTCCCCCTTGCGCTGCGTGACCACGCTGGCGAAGGCGATGCCGCCGCCGCCGCCGGACATGTTCGTCACCTGCATGACCCCGGGCACCAGGCCCAGGTCGCGCATCACCTGCGCCGCGGGCACGCGGCAGGTGAAGTCCCAGCCGCCGCCGGCGTCCGCGGGTGCGATGCACTCCACGTTCTTGGGTTGGAACTGTGCCATCGCGGTCGAGGCCAGCAAGACCAGGGCGGCCGTCATCAGGATTCTCTTGAGCATCCGACACCTCCTAGAGTTTTGGACGAGACGAGGATACCACGTGGGGGTGTTCGGCAACCCGTGGGAAGGGTGTTCTGGACACCGCTTCGCGTTGCCGGGGCGGCCTCCGGGGACGTGCTAGACTCCGCCTGAGCGCGCCGGTGACACGTGCGCGGCGCCGGAAGGGCAGGTCGGCGGTGTCGGTCAAGTTCGGTCTTCTGGGGATCCTCTCGAAGCGTGCGCAGCACGGATACGAGCTGAAACGGACCTTCGAGCAGATCACGGGCGGGTTCTGGCAACTCAACTACGGCCAGATCTACCAGACCCTCGACCGCCTGGAGGCCGACGGCCTGGTGCACCACACCGTCGAACGAGAGGACAACGCGCCCGATCGCAAGGTGTACGCCATCACGGACGGCGGGCGGCGGGCGCTGGATGCCTGGCTCGAACACCCGGACCCGCGCCCGCGGCCGCTGCGCGACGAGCTGTTCATCCGAATGGCCGTGATGGCCGACGGCGACGCCGCGTCGCTGCTGGCCCTGCTCGACACCCACCGGTCCGTGTACCTGCGGAAGATGGCCGAGCTGACGGCGGCGAAGACGCGGCTGCAGGACGGCGCCGGCGACGCCAGCGACGTGCTGGTCGAGGACCTGCTGATCGACGCAGCCCTGTTCCACGCGGAGGCCGACCTTCGCTGGACGGATCACTGCGAGGCCAAGCTGCGCGCGCGCCAGTCGGCCCGCGCGAACTGAGCGGGTCGGTTCGTTGACCTCCGCGCGGGAGCGGCCGTCTCACGATGGGGGAGTGGACGGCGCTTACCTCCTCATGCAGGCCGTGGCCAAGGGCTTCCCGCGCGGTAACGAGACCGTGCTTGCGCTCCGACAGGTCAATCTCGAGGTGCGGCGGGGGGAGTTCGTGGCCGTGATGGGCCCGAGCGGGTCGGGGAAGTCCACCCTGCTTCAGCTCGCGGGCGGCCTGGACGTGCCCAGCGCCGGCGTGGTGCGGGTTGCGGGCACGGACCTGGGCGCGCTCAGCGAGGCCCAGCTGGCGCGCTTCAGGCTCCAGATGGTGGGCTTCGTGTTCCAGGCCTTCAACCTCATCGGCACGCTCGACGCGCTGGAGAACGCGGCCCTGCCGCTGGTACTGGCCGGCCAGCCGCGCCGGCTCGCCACCGAGCGCGCCGCGGCGTTGCTGGAGCAGCTGGGGCTGGGCGCCCGCGCGCGCCATCTGCCCGGTGAGCTGTCCGGCGGGGAGGCCCAGCGCGTGTGCATGGCGCGCGCCATGGTGGGCCGGCCGCCGCTGCTGCTGGCCGACGAGCCCACCGGGAGCCTCGACACGCATGCCGGTGAGGAGGTCATGCGGCTGCTGCGCCGGGTACCCGGGGAGCTGGGCCAGACGGTGCTGATGGTGACGCACGACGCCCGCGCCGCGGCCTACGCCGACCGCGTGGTGAGCCTGCGCGACGGCCGCCTGGGCGAAGGGACGCATGCTACGCTTCCGCTTTCTTAGCCTGGGCTACTGGCGGCGGCGCCCCGGGAGGGCCGCCACCACCGTCTTCGGGGTCGCCCTGGGCGTGGCCCTGATGGTGTCGGTGGGGCTCATGAACGACAGCATCGTGCGCACCTACCGGGGGCTCTCGGCCGCCCTGGCGGGCAACGCCAGCCTGGAGCTGCGCGGGCTGGTGGACGCCGGCATCGACGCCCGCTGGCTCGAGGCGGTGCGGGCGCAGAAGGGGGTCGCGGCGGCCGCACCGGTCCTGGAGCAGCGGAGCTTCCTGTTCGCCGGCACACGCCGCCTGCCGGTGCGTTTGCGTGGCATCGACCCGACGACGGACGCCGCGGTGCGCCCCGTTCGGGTGGTGCAGGGGCGCGGCCTCGAGCCCGGCGACGGGCGCGGCATCGCGCTGTCCGAGGCACTCGCCGATGCCCTGGCCGTGCATCGCGGGGAGAGCGTCGAGCTGCTGACCCCGGCCGGGCTCGAGGCCTTCCACGTGGTGGGCACCTTCGCACCGATCGATCCATTGGACACCGAGCGGAGCCGGGTGGCGGCGGTGCCGCTGGCGAGCCTGCAGGAGCTCTACCTCGGTGGCGCGGCGCGCGTAGACGAGATCGACGTGGTGGCCGCCAGCGGCACCTCGCTGCCGGCGTTGCGGCAGCAGCTGGGGGAGATGCTCGCCGGCGTGGCCTTCGTGGTGCGTCCACGCGACGAGGCGCGCCGGTTGGTGACGGTGACCGAGGGCCTGCGGTACATGCTGCTGCTGGCCGGCCTCATGGCGCTGGTGGCGGCCGCGTACCTCATCGCCAACAACGTGCTGGCGGCCGTCGACGACCGCCGCCGAGACCTCGCGGTGCTGCGCGCGCTGGGCCTGTCGCGCGCCCGGGTGCGACGCTGGCTGCTGGGCGAGACGCTGGTCCTCGCTGGCGTGGGCAGCGCCCTCGGCGCCGGCCTCGGGGTGCTGGCGGCGTGGGCGCTGGCGGGCACGCTGCCGGCCGACCTGGTGACCCCCTTCGGGGTACCGCTGCCGCGTCCGGCGGTGTCTGTGCCGGTGTTGCTGGCGGGCATGACCGCTGGGGTGGCCATCGCGCTGCTGGCCGCCTATCCGGTGGTGCGCGGGGCGGCCGAGGGGCGCGTGGGCCCGGCACTCCGCTCCGCCATAGGGACGGCCGGCGCGACGCGGGCGGAGAGCTGGCTGCAGCGCTGGCTGCTGCCGCTTGGCCTGGCCGTCGCGGCGCTGCTGGTCGCGCGTCTCCAGCCGGCCTTCGCCCCCTCCCAGGCGTGGACCCTGGTCAGCCTGGCGCTGGTGCTGACGCTACTGGTGATGACGGCCGGCGCACTGCCGCTGTTGCTGAGTGGGGTGAGCGCCTCGATCCGGGCACTGCCCGAGTCCCCGCTCTGGCTCCGGTTGGCCGGAGACAGCCTGCGCCAACACCGCCGGCGTACCGGCGCGGTGGCCGCCTCGCTGATGATCACGCTCACCATCCTGGTGGGAGTGTTCGGCATGGCCCGGAGCTACCGCAGCTCCGTGGGCGCCTGGGTGGACACGATGGTCGGGTGGGACCTGATGGTGAGCAGCGGCGACCCGGCCTCGCGCCAGTCCGTGCCGCTCTCACCGGCACTGCGCTACCGCCTGGAGGAGGTGCCGGGCGTGGCGCTGGCCTCGCCCGAGCGCTTCGCGAGCGTGCGCTATGGAAACCGTGCGCTGCCGCTATACGCCTACCGCTTCGGCGAGCAACCGCGACTGCGGCGCTTCGCGAGCCTGTCGGGCGCGTCGGGAGCCGCGCTGGCCGAGGCGCTGTCGGGGCGGCGCGCGGTCGCCATCTCCGCCTCGCTGGCCCCGCGCCTGGGCCTGGGGGTAGGGGACAGCCTGGCGCTGACGACCCCGGACGGCACGCTGCACTACGCCATCGTGGCGGTCGTGCAGGATCCCGGTGCGGCGTCCGGGTCGGTGTACATGGATCGTGAGGTGTACGTCCGGGACTGGTCGGATCGCGCTGTCGACGCCTTCGCGCTGCGGCTCGAGCCCGGCTCCGACCCGGGCGAGGTGGCCCGCACCATCACCGAGCGTTTCCTGGGCCGCTACCCGCTCGACGTGGTGAGCGCGGCGGCCTTCAAGGAGGACGTGCTGGGCACCGTGCGGGCCACCTTCGGGCTGAGCCAGGGGCTCATCGGCGTGGCCCTGCTGGTGGCGCTCTTCGGGCTGCTGAACGCCGCCATGATCGGCGCCTGGCAGCTCCGGCATCAGCTCGGCGTGCTCCGGGCGTTGGGGGCGCCCGCGGCCCTGCTCTCGCGCACGTTGATGGCGGAGGCGTGGCTCACCAGCCTGCTCGGCGCCGGCTCCGGGCTGGTGTTGGGCACGCTTCTGAGCGTGGCGCTGCTGCGCGGCATGGAGGCGTCCGGGGCGCCGGTGCTGGCGTGGCGCTGGCCGGTCACGGTCTACCTGGCCATCGCCGGCCTGATTGTGCTCGCCTCGGTGGCGGCCGGGCGGGCGCCGGGACGGGTCCTGCGGGGGTTACGCCACCGCGAAGCCCTGCACCCCGACTGAGCTCAGCGCCGCGGCAGCACCAGCAGCACGCCTACCACGATGGTTGCCAGACCCGCCAGGCGCGCCGGGGTCAGGGGGATGCGCGCCGCGCCCCAACCCAGGGTGTCGATCAGCACCGCCGCCGCGAGTTGACCCAGGATGACGCCGCCCAGGCCCGCCGCGATGCCGATGCGCGGGAGCGTGAACGCCATGCCGATGAGGATGCCGGTGCCGAGCGCGCCCGCGGCGGCCCAGGCCGGCCAGGCCGCGAGGGCGGGGCTCACGTCGCGACCGACACCGGCCGCCGCCAGGGCCAGCAGCGCCACCACCGACAGCGCCCCGCCGGCCACGTTGACGAGCATGCCGACACGGACCGCGCCCATGCCACGGGTCGCGAGGCGCACCAGGCCCCCCTGGGCGCCGATGGCGAGGCCCGTGGTCACGGCGGCGAGCAGTGCTGCGACGATGATCTTGTTCATGGTTCCCTCCGGGCCCCCGCGCATCGCCACGACGCCGCGCCATGGGCGCGCTCTGGTCGGTGATGGGACGATCCTCCCACCCGGGGCAACGCCTCCAGCTTACCGGGGACATGGTGCGCGCTGGCGACCGCCGAGCATGGACCGGCGTCGGGCGTCGCTCAGCGTCGCGAGCGCGGGTCGAAGGCGTCACGCAGCCCATCACCCAGCAGATTCCAGGCGAGCACGGAGACGAAGATGAAGAGGCCCGGAAGGAAGATCCACCAGCGCTGGCCCAGGCCCGCGACGCCGGTGAACGACTGCGCGGTGTTGAGCATCAGACCCCAGCTCGTCGCCGGCGGCTGGATGCCGAGCCCGAAGAAGGACAGCACCGCCTCGGTCACGATGAAGCCCGGGATAGACAGGCTCAGCGTGACGATGACGAAGCTCGCGGTCTGTGGCAGCAGGTGGCGCGCGATGATGCGCCCGTTCCCTGCCCCCAGCGCGCGCGCGGCCTGGGTGAACTCGCGCTCGCGCAGGCTCAGCACCTGCGCGCGCACGGTCCTGGCCACGCCCCCCCACCCGATCACGGCGAGCACCAGGACGATGAGCGGGAACACCACGGAGGACGGCAGGTTCAGGGGGTAGAACACGGCGGACAGCGTCAGCAGCAGGAACAGGCTGGGGATGGCCGAGAGCGCCTCCACCAGGCGCATGATCAGCTCGTCCACCCAACCGCCGAAGTAGCCGGCGATGCCGCCCAGCGTCAGGCCCAGCACGATGGACACGGCGCTGGCGAGGATGCCGATGGTGAGGCTGATGCGGGCGCCGAACAGGATCTTGCCGTAGACGTCCCCGCCGACGTCGTCGGAGCCCCAAAGGTAGACGTGGACGCGGTCGTTGGGATCCGCCACGCCGAAGAGATGGAGCGTCGCCCACGGCCGGATGTGCAGCGCGCGCCGCAGCCCCTGCGGCACGAGGTCGACGGGGAAGGGCACGTACCGCTCGCGCGGCTGCGTGCGCCTCACGAGCAGCGCGAGCGGGTAGCGCCTCGAGGCGTTCGGGCTCCAAACGCTGTCGAAGGTGTTGGGATCGATCTCGCGCTCCATGGCGTAGATGAACGGGCGGGTGAGGCGCCCGTCCTCGTCGCGCCAGTGGATGACGCTGGGGGGCTGGAAGGTGGCGTGTGCGTCGAGGAAGCGCTCCGGGTACGGCGCCAGGAAGTCCGCGAGGGCCGCGAGCAGGTAGAGCGCGCCCAGCACCCACAGCGCGGCACGCGCCATGGGGTGCTTGCGGAACTGCTGCCAGGCGATGGAGCTGAGGCTCCTGCCGGGCTGCTCGCCCGCCTGTTCGCCGCGGCCGCGGGTGGCGTCGAGGGCCATGTCAGTACCGGATCCTGGGATCGAGCATCGCCAGGGCGAGGTCCGAGAGGAGGTTTCCGACCATCAACAGCAGCACCAGGATGGTGAGCAGGGCCATGAGCACGTAGACGTCCTGGGCGAAGACGCTGCTGATGAACAGGGGCGTGATGCCCGGCCAGCGCATCACGAACTCCACCGTGCCGGCACCGCCCACGAGTGAGGGGAGCACGCTTCCCAGGGTGGCCACGACGACGAGGATGGCGTTGCGCAGGCCGTGCTTGTAGGTCACCGTGCGCTCGGCGAGCCCCTTGGCGCGGGCCGTACGGATGTAGTCCTGGCTCAGCACCTCGAGCATCTCGCCGCGCATCACGCGGGTGGTGAACGTGAGGCTGGACAGCGCCACCACGACCAACGGCACGATGAGGTGCCAGCCCACGTCGAGGACCTTGTGCCATGCCCCGAAGTCGGCGAAGCCGGCGCTCGTCATGCCGCCGACCGGGACGAGGAACCAGCCGCTGGACTGGAACCACTGCACGGCGGCCGCCAACAGGATGAGGGCGAAGAAGAAGTTCGGCACCGCCAGGCCGAGGAGGCTGAAGACCGTGAGTACCCGGTCCCCCCAGGAGTACTTGTGCAGAGCGGAGTACACCCCGATGGGGATGGCGACGGCGAACGTCACCAGGGTGGCGGGGAGAAGCAGCGTGAGGCTGTTGGCGAGGCGCGGGGCGATGAGCGAGAGGACGTCGCCTCGGCTGGTGAGGCTGGTGCCCAGGTCGAAGTGGAGCACGAGATTGCGTAGCCAATACAGATAGCGCAGCACCCAGGATCGGTCGAGGCCGAGGGCGCTGCGGATGCGTTCGGCCTTGTGGATGTCGACCTGGTCGAAGGAGAACTGAGACGCGAAGTCGCCGGGGGCGATCTCGATGACCACCCAGGCCAGGAAGGTGGCGAGCACGAAGGTGGGGATGAGGTTGAGGATGCGTCGGATCACATAGGCGATCATGATGGTGCCTCGTAGGACGGCCGCGCCGCTCCGCGTCCCGGACGCGGCGGGCGTTCGCGACGCCCACGGTGCGTGGGCCGCGGCGGGCAGCCGGACGGAGGGAGCCCCGCGCCGGAGGCGGCGCCGGGGCTCGCTCCGTCCGGCTCGGCCGTCAGTTGGGGCTGATGACGTTCTCGCGGAAGTTGCCCGGCCGGTACGGCGACTGGATGCTAACCGAGTCGAGCTTGCCCTCGGGCCAGACATTGGCGAGGTTGTCGTAGAAGTGGAACGACTGGGCCACCAGGGGGGTCAGCGGCAGATACTGGCGCATGAGCTCGCCGCGCTGCTGGAACAGCGCCACCCGCTTCTGGAGGTCCAGCGTCTGGTCCATCTGCCTCGTGAGGTCGCCGATGCGCTTCTCCCAGTCCATGGCCGTGGCGGGATCCTTGTCCCAGGCGTTGAGGTTGGTGCCCACCGGCAGGACGTTGGCGGACGAGGGGTTGTCGACGTCGCCGCCCGAGAGCCCCCAGACCTGCGCGTCGTAGTCGACCTTGCGGGGGAGCGTGTCACCCAGGATGGAGTCCTGCCAGATATCGGTAGAGACCTCCCGGGGGTTGATCTTGACCCCGTACTGGGCGGCGGTCTGCGAGATGACCAGCGCCTCCTGGCCGCGCCGGTTGTTGCCGGAGTTGAACTGCAGGTCGAACTCCGCGCGGCAGCCGCTGTCCGGGTTCACCAGCACCCCGTCGGCGTCGGTGGCGGTGAAGCCGATGGACTTCAGCAGGTCCACACCCTGCTGGGGCTGGAACTCGAAGTCCGGCAGGGGCGTCACGAAGGGGTCGATGGCCTGTGTCGTCATGGCCTGGGCCGGGAAGCCGAGGCCGCCGAGCGCCGCCTGAACTAGCGCATCGCGGTCGATCATGTCGCTGATGGCGGTACGGAACTCCGTGGCGCGGAACATGTCGCGCTTGCAGCTGTCGGTGCTGTTGAAGTTGTAGGTGATGAAGTCCACCGAGGTGCTGGGACTCAGATTGGGGTAGAAGGTCCCGCCGATCTGGCCGGCGTCCACCGCCTGCTTGACGGCGCGGACCTGGTCGAGGTTGATCGGCCAGTAGAAGCTCACCTGCCCGGTGATGACGAGGCTGAGCTCGGCGTTCTGATCCTGCGTGAGGCTCACCACCCAGCGCCCGGGTCCCGGCAGGGGGCTGCCGTCCGCGGCCTGCACATAGTCGCCGAAGTGCGGATTCTTCACCAGCACCATGCGCTCGCCGGGCCGGAAGGACTCGAGCAGGTACGGTCCGCCGGACACGATCGTGCCGGGATCGGCGTCGACGCCCCACATGGCCTTGACGCCCGCGGCGCCGTCGCTCTGGTACACGGGCATGAACACGTGCGCGGGCAGCGTGATCTCGGGCACCTTGGTGGCCAGGGCGTTCACCTGCGGCTTGGGCAGCGTGATGTGGACCTTGTAGGGGCCGAGCTTCTCGACCTTCACGGGCTGGTCGTCGACGACGGTCTCGTTGTAGTTGTTCGAGCCGACGTCGGGATCCCCGAGGATGGTGTAGCTCGCCACCAGGTCGTCGGCGTTCATCTCGACGCCGTCGGACCACATCCAGCCCTGCCGCAGGGTCACGATGAACTCCTGCTCGGGCCGGATGACCTCGACGTCCTTGGCCCAGTAGACGTTGTAGCTGCCGTCGGCGCGAGTGAAGGCGCGGTTTCCCAGCCAGTCCCGGTAGATCAGGGGCGGACCGGCGTACATGCCGAGGATGGAGCTGGCGTTGCTGTCGCTCGTCAGGTAGGGGTTGAGGGTGGTGATGTCGCCGAAGACGGTCTCGTTGACCGTGCCGCCCGAACCGGCGGCCGCGTGGTAGGCCTCGGGCCACACGAAGGCTTGGGCGCCGGCCATGGCGAGAACGGCCAGCAGCGCCACGGCGGCGGTGCGCTTGAACATGGTGACCTCCCGGTCGCGGCCCGGGGCCGCGGCGTCCACCGGCTATCTACTTCTATCTATCCGGCGACGGATAAGTAGAAGTATATAGGGTGCGGCGCGGCCCCTGTCAACGCCCCGCCCCGGCATCGTGCCCGGGCGGCACGGGGATCAGCACCGGGGTCAGCGGGTCACGAGCCAGCGTGGCCGCCACAGGCCGGGTCGCAGTGTGGCCGTGGCATAGGCCGCCGTGTCCAGCTCGCCGCCCGCGATCGGCGGCGGGGCGTCGAGGCTGTCCGCCTCGAGGCGCAGGGGGAAGCTCAGCTCGCTCGGGTGGGTCACGCCGACCTGGCCCGCCAGGACGGCGGCGTGGCGCGTCAGCAGGCCGCTGCCCGCCTGCGATCCGATCATCACCCCCTTGCCGGCCTCCCGCGCGCGCGCCAGCATCGCTCGTGACGCGCGCCAGCCGCTGCGGGCGGGCTTGATGTTGAGGATGTCGAAGGTGTCCGCCTCGAGTTCGCGCTCGAGCGCCTCGGGCGTGAAGGCGCTGTCGTCGGCGATGAGCGGCAACACCCCCGCGGCGCGAAGGGCCGCGCGATCCCGGAGCCGATGCACGGGCAGGGGCTCCTCGACGTACGCCGCGCCGAGTCGCGCCAGGCGCTCGAGGCGCCTGGGCGCCTCGGACGGCGTCCAACCCTCGTTGGCGTCGGCGTAGAGCACCACATGCTCGCCGAGCTCCCGCCTCAGCGCGCCCAGCACACGCTCGTCGTGGTCGGGGTCGCGCCCCACCTTGACCTTGAGTACGTGCACGCCCGCCTCCACCCAGGTGACGGCCTCCGCCAGCATCTCGCGCTCCCCGGCGATGCCGAGGATGGCGCTCACGCGCGGCCGCGGGTTGGCGCCGGCGTAGCGGGCGGCCACTGTGGTACCCGCCTCGGCGGCGCGCGCCTCCTCCAGTGCGAGGTCGAGCGCACCCCGCAGCGCGTGGTTGAAGGGGAGGGCCGCCAGCGCGCGCGCCGTGGCCGACTCGTCCGCCACCTCCAGGCCCACCAACGCCGGACCGAGGTGGAGCGTCAGGGCGGCCTCCATCCCCGCGGTCGTCTCGCCGTAGATGGTGGGGCGCACGGCCGCCTCGGCGATGCCCACGGCGCCGCTGACGAGGCGGACGCCGAGCAACAGGTGGTCGAGGGTGGTCAGGGCGCCGCGCTGCCCCCAACGGAGCGCGCCGCGCATCGGCAGGCGCAGCGGGGCGAGGCCAACGGCGTCGATCAGGCTCATGGGCGACCCAGCCTACCGCGGGCCGCCCGCGTTGTGGCCGGCGCGCTGGGCCGGAGGGGTGCGCCTGCCGCGGCGCCGCTCACCACCACGCCCGCACCGCGGCCGCCACCTCTTCGGGGGTGAGGCGCGCGCTGTCCAGGCGCAGGCGTCGCACCGCGGGGAGTGGTGCCAGCAGGCGCCAGGCGGCTTCCGGGTCGTAGTGCCGGTTCTCCTCGACCACCACGCGCGCGGCGCGCTCCAGCGCGCCGCGGTCGAGGCCGTCCGCCGCGATGACCAGCCGCGGCAGGTCCACCAGCTCGTCCAGGCCCGGGACCCGTGTCCAGGCGGGCGCGGACGGCGGGTCCGCGGCGCCCCCGCGGCGGCCCGACGGGGCGACCGACGAGGGCGCGGAGCGGCTCGCTGCGATCGCGCCGGCGCGATCGAAGGCGTCGCGGCGCCCGGCGATCCTCAACACGCGTGTGGCCGCGTCGGCCTCCAGCACCACGAAGCGCGCGGTGGGGAACACGCCCACCGCGTACGCCACCTCGCCCTCACCGCGCAGGTTGTCGAACACGCGTGTGGCGCCCGTTTCCGGCCCGGGCGACTCATCCAGCCAGCGCTCCAGGGCGTGGGCGAGGCCGCCGGGGTACGCCTCCCGGTAACGGGCGGTGAGGCGGAAGCGCTGCAGCCGGTCGCGCACCGTCGTCGCGGGCTCGCCCGCCAACCTCTGGGCCTCGGGCAGCACGTGGGTGTCGGCAAGGTCCCGGCGGTTCGGGAGCAGCTCGAGCCGCACGCCGGCGCTACGGAGGGCGGCGACGGCGGTGCTCTTGCCCGCGCCCGTGAGCCCCACCAGGACGATCAGGCCGTGGTCCGGCAGGGGGTCCACGCCCTCAGCCGAGGGCGGCGAGGCGGCGGCCCGCCTCCCGCATGGCGTCGTCGCGCTTGCAGTAGGCGAGCCGCACGAGGTGGCGCGCGAGGTGGCGGTGCTCGGGCGCGTAGAAGGCGCTGGGTGGGATGGCCGCCACGCCGGCGCGCCCGGGCAGGTCCCGGCACAACGCCACATCGTCCGGGTACCCGAGCGCTGTGGTGTCGGCCATCACGAAGTAGCCGCCCTCGGGCACCAGGGCGCGCAGCGGGGTGGGCTCCAGCGCCTCGAGCAGCAGGTCGCGGCGGGCGCGGTAGGCATGGGCCAGCGTCGGGTAGGCGCCGTTGGCCCGCGCCTCGCGCAGGATGCTGGCGGCGGCCCGCTGCAGGGGGGTGGCCACCGCGAAGGGGATCCACTGGTGGGCCATGCGCACGGCGTGCACCAGCTCCGCCGGGCCGCTGACCCAGCCGATCTTCCAGCCGGTCACGGAGAACGTCTTGCCGAGGCTGGAGATGGTGAGGGTGCGCTCCCACCCGCCCGGACGCGTCGCCGGGGCGATGTGCGGCCGGAAGGCGATGTGCTCGTACACCTCGTCGCTGATGAGCACCGCGCCGACCCGCTCGGCCGCCGCCAGCAGCACATCGAGCTCGGCGGCGTCGAAGACCTTGCCCGTGGGGTTGTGTGGGGTGTTCACCACGATGGCGCGGGTGCGGTCGGTGAGCACGGAAGCGAGACGCCCGGGGTCCAGCGACCAGCGGCCCGATGCATCGAGCTCCAGCGGCACGTAGCGGGGTACGCCGCCGGCCATCACCACGTCCGCGGGGTAGGCATCGTAGAAGGGCTCGAGCAGCACCACCTCGTCCCCCGGGTCGATGAGCGCCTGCATGGTGGCGAAGAGGGCCTCGGTCGCGCCGACCGTGACCTGCAGCTCGGCGCCCGGGTCGATCGGGCGGCCGAGCTTGGCGCCGACGTCGACGGCGAGCTCCTCGAGCAGCTCCGGCATGCCGGGCAGCGGCGCGTACTGCTGGTACCCGTTTGCGCTGTCGCGCAGCGCCTCGAGCACGAAGGCGGGCGGCTCGAAGTCCGGGAAGCCCTGCCCCAGGTTGATCGCACCGGCGTCGCGGGCGAGGCGCGTGTAGGTGGCGAAGACGGTCTCGCCGAAGCCGCGCACGCGCGACGCGGCCGGCGGTCGCGCGGGCCGTTGGCTCATGCGGTCCATGCTACCGCGCGGCCTCGCGCTCCCGGCGTCGGGCGTGACGCGGGTGCCCGGCGTCGCCGCCCGCGGCTCAGGCGCCCGGCGCCGCGGGGGCGGGGGCGGCGAGGGCTGCGATGACGGCATCGGTGAACGCGGCCGTGCCGCGCGTGCCCCCCAGGTCGCGCGTGGGATCGTCGGCCAGCGCGACCTGCACGGCGCGCTCGAGGGCGTCCGCCGCATCCAACTCGCCGAGCCCGTGGCGGAGCATCATGGCCGCGGACAGCAGCGTGCCGACCGGGTTGGCGATGCCGCGCCCGGCGATGTCCGGGGCGCTACCGTGGACCGGCTCGAACAGCCCCACCTGCCCGCCCAGGCTGGCCGAGGGGAGCACGCCCAGAGATCCCGGGATGACGGCCGCGAGGTCCGACAGGATGTCGCCGAAGAGGTTCCCGGTCACCACCACGTCGAACGCCCGCGGGTCCCGCACGATCTGCATGGCGGCGTTGTCGACGTAGAGATGGTCGAGGCCGACGTCGGCGTACTCGTTGCGGTGCACGTCCACCACTACGTCGCGCCAGAACTGCGAGACGTCCAGGACGTTTGCCTTGTCCACGTTGGTGACGTGGTTGCGGCGCTTGCGCGCGGTCTCGAATGCGACCCGCGCGATGCGCTCGACCTCAACGCGGTCGTAGACCATGGTGGACAGCCCCTGCTCGGGGCGGTTGTGCGAGGGCCGGCCGAAGTAGATGCCGCCGGTGAGCTCGCGCAGGATGAGCAGGTCGGTTCCGGCCGCAACGGCCTCCTTGAGCGGCGAGAGGCGTTCGAGGCCGGGGAAGACCTTCACGGGGCGGAGGTTGGCGTACACCGCCAGGTGCCGCCGCAGCCCCAGGATGCCGGACTCCACGCGCTGCTCGCGCGGAAGCCGGTTCCACGGGTGGTCGCCCACCGGGCCGCCGGCCGAGCCCATGAGCACGGCGTCGGCCCTCGCGCAGGCCTCCTTGGTGAGACCCGGCAGGGGCGTGCCGTGGGACTCGATGGCGGATCCACCGAAGGGGAGGCGCTCGAACGTGAACGCCAGGTGATGGGTGTCCTGCATGGCCTCGAGGACGTCGATGGTGGCGTCGACGACCTCCGGCCCGATGAAGTCGCCGGGGAGCACGGCGATGCGGTAGCTCATGGTCGCTCTCCTTCCGCCGGCCGGACGGCCAGCACCAGGGCCATGGGGAGCTCGAATCGTTCGGCCTCCCCGCCCTCGTCGTAGCGGATCGTGAACAGGGCGCGCGCCAGCTCGGGTGCCTCCCGGAAGCGGCGCCGCACGTTCTCGGCCCCGGCGGGCGCGAGCTGCATGCGGGCTATCCAGGAGGCCACCTCCAGCGGGTAGCGGGTCTCGCCGTCGCCGACCACCCAACGCAGCCCCGCCTCCGCGAGCGCCGCGCGCCACTCCGGCAGACCGTACGCCCGCACGTGGGTGGCGTCCCGCGCCCGCTCGATGCCGTCGAGCCAGGCGTCGATCCGGGGGTCCGGCGTGATCTCGTCGACCAGCACGAAGCGGCCGCCGGGGCGCAGCACGCGGGCGACCTCCGCCAGGGTGGCGGGCAAGTCGCGGTGGTGGTGCAGGGTGTGGCGGGCCGTCACCACATCCATCGAGGCGTCCGGCAGGCCCGTCGCGTGGCCGTAGGCACGCGCGAAGCTCAGCCCCGGGCGGCCCTCATAACGCGCGCGTGCCGCGGCGAGCATGCCCTCGGCGGGATCGATGCCGAGCACTTCGGCACCGGTGTCGGCCAGCGCGGCCGCCGTGTGGCCCGCGCCCGTGCCCACGTCCAGGCAGCGATCTCCGGGGCGCGGGCGCGCCAGCGCCAGCACCTTCGTCAGCGAGGGCCCGCCGACGTGCGGGGCGCTGACGGCGTACGCCGCTCCGCGGGCGCTCCAGTCGTCGGGCGTGCGCCCGACGGTGCCCGCCCGCGGGGGATCCGGTCCGCCGGCCGGCGCGCCCGGTCCGGCGCTCACGCGCACCCTCCCCGCATCACGCGCCGGCGACGTCGTGCCCGAGGCGGGCGGCCGCCGCACGCACAGCATCCGCACCCTCGAGCAGCTCGCCGAGGGGGTCCCAGAAGCCATCGATGAGGGCCTCGTGGGCGGATTCCGGGATCCGCACCGGCAGCACCTCCTCGCCCGCGCGCAGCTCCTTGGAGGCGACGTCCAGCGTCAGCTCGAGGTCCGGGTCGGCCGCGAGCAGCGCCCGCAGCCGCGCCAGGTCGGCGGCCGAGGCCGCGGCGCACACGAGCCCGAGGGTGGTGCTGTTGCCGAAGAAGATCTCCGCGAAGCTCTCCGCCACCACCGCCTCGAAGCCGGCCCGGGCGATGGATTGGGGGGCGTGCTCGCGGCTCGAGCCGCAGCCGAAGTTGCTGCCCGACACCAGGATGGTGGCCCCCTCGGCACGGGCGTCGTTGAGCGGATGGCGCTTGGGATCGCCGCCCTCGGTGAAGCGCTCGTCGTAGAACAGCGCCTCGCCCAGGCCGTCGAACGTCACGCAGCGCAGGTAGCGCGCCGGGATGATGCGATCGGTGTCGATGTCGTCGCCCGGCACCACCACGGCCCGGCCCTGGACGCTCCGGATGCTCCTCAGGCTCATCACGCCACCGCCTCTCGACCCACGCCGAACACCTCTCGGGCGTCCGAGACCACGCCGGTGACGGCGGCGGCCGCCACCATCACCGGGCTCATGAGCACCGTGCGCCCCGTGGGGCTGCCCTGGCGCCCCTTGAAGTTGCGGTTGCTTGTGCTGGCACACAGCTGGTCGCCCACCAGCTTGTCGGGGTTCATCGCCAGGCACATGCTGCAGCCGGCCTCGCGCCACTCGAACCCGGCCGCCTTGAAGATGCGGTCGATGCCACGCTTCTCGCACTCCGCCTTGACGAGCTGCGAGCCGGGCACGGCGATGGCGCTCACGCCGGCCTTCACCCGTCGCCCCTCCAGGTAGCGCGCCGCCTCGATGAAGTCGGACACGCGCCCGTTGGTGCAGGATCCGAAGAACGCCACGTCGATGGGGGTGCCCTTGATGGCCGCGCCCGGGGTGAGCTTCATGTGCTCGAGCGCCTCGCGTACGCCCTCGCGTTCCGATTCCGGCGCGCCCTCCACGGTCGGCACCCGCTCCTCGATGCTGATCGCCTGCCCCGGGTTGATGCCCCAGGTCACGGTGGGGGGGATGTCCTCGGCGCGGAAGGTCACCACGTCGTCGTAGGCGCACCCCTCGTCGGACGCCAGCGCGCTCCAGCGGGCCACCGCCTCTTCCCAGGCGGCGCCCTCCGGGGCGTAGGGGCGTCCCTGGAGGTAGGCGAAGGTGGTGGCGTCGGGGTTGACGTAGCCGCAGCGCGCGCCCCCCTCGATCGACATGTTGCACACCGTCATGCGCTGCTCCATGCTCATGCGGTCGAACACCTCGCCGGCGTACTCGTAGGCGTATCCCAGGCCGCCCTTGACGCCCAGCGTGCGGATGATGTGGAGGATGACGTCCTTGGCGTACACGCCGGGCCCCAGTCGGCCGTCGACCTGGATGCGGCGCACCTTGAGCTCGCTCATCGCCAGCGTCTGGGTGGCGAGCACGTCACGCACCTGACTGGTGCCGATGCCGAAGGCGATGGCCCCGAAGGCGCCGTGGGTGGAGGTGTGGCTGTCCCCGCAGGCGATGGTGGTGCCCGGCTGGGTGATGCCCTGCTCCGGGCCGACCATGTGCACGATGCCCTGGCGGCCGCTGGCAAGGTCGAAGAAGGTGACGCCGTGCTCGGCGCAGTTGGCGCGCAACGCGCGTATCATCTCGTCGGCCAGGGCGTCCTCGAAGGGCTCGACCTGGGTGTGGGTGGGCACGATGTGGTCCACCGTGGCGAAGGTCCGCTCCGGCATCGCCACGCTCAGGCCCCGGTCGCGCAGCATGCCGAAGGCCTGGGGGCTGGTGACCTCGTGGATGAGGTGCGTGTCGATGAACAGCTGGGTCTGGCCGTTGCGCAGGGTGCGCACGGCATGGCTCTCCCAGACCTTCTGGTAGAGGTTCTTCGGGGTGCTCATGGGTGTCCTCTCGTGGCGTGGGCGTGGGCGGCGTGCGTGGCTCGGGCTCCACGCGCTTGGGTCGGTGCCCGGTGCGCGCGGTGCCGGGCGGGGAGTCCCGCCACGGGGCGCAGCCGCACGACGCGGCCCCCGACGGGTCTGCATCGGGGGCCGCGATCGGCGTGCTCGAGTTCGGGTACGACGACCTAGCTGCGCGCGGCCCCACCCACGGGTAGCAGCACGGACTGCCACAGGTTGATGACGCGAAGGCGCCGCCGGATGCGCAGGAACGACATTGGGCAGAGTATACGGGGGTGCCCGGGGGGTGTCAACGCGTGGCGGGGTTCATCGATAGGGACCGAAGTCAATCCACCCCTCGTTGCTGCACATGGATCGGTAACATGCCGAGCTTGGGGGGGCGACGGGTCGGGCAAGGGAATCAGTAACGACAGTCCTGTCCTATCCGCCCTTGTCCTATGCGCCGTCTTTGGTGGCGCGAAGCACAGTGTCGCTTGCCAGCTTGCTAGTCGACGTCTTCGCGGTTGACGCCCTCGCACTCCAGCACGAAGTCGGCGCCGTAGGCCGTCGCGGGTGTCTGGAATCCCGCCGTGGCGTCGCCTTCCAGCACACGCCGCACGGCCGACAGCGCGGCGAGGGCCGTCCACTCGACCCCGGCCTCCGGACCGTGCAGGCGCGAGACGGCGGAGCGCCCTCCACCGTCCAGCACCTCACCCCAGACCCTCACCCGCGTCTGCGCACGTTCTTCCGCCGTCGAGCCCGACCTCACGGTGCGCGCCACAAGCTTGCGCACCGCGTCGACCTTGAGCAGCGGACGCGCATAGCCCATGATCGCCAGGCCGCGTCGCGCTCCCGCAGAGAGCACCATGTAGTCCTCGATGTTCGGGACGCCGGTGCTCCGGTACGCCATGAACACATCGCCCCACGTCTGCCGCACCGCTGTCCGAAGTCCGTTCCCGAAGTCGATCTGTCGTGTCTTGATCCGATGAGGGGGCGTCACCAGTTGCCCGTTCACCCGAACCTTCGCGGCGTCAGGCGTGTGCGCCAACATCGTCTTCACCGTTCCCGGCGGCAAGGCTGCCGGCCCATCCGAGTGGAAGGCAAGCGTCAGGTGTGTCGCCGACGGTAGGCGCTGCTTCAGGTGCAGCGCCAGGCAATCCGTCGCCACCACGTCAAACCCCACGCCTGGCAGCATCATCACGCCCCGGGTCCTGGCGTCGACGTCGCGCTCTGCGATGGCCGCGTACACCGGCAGCTCCCCCGTGATATCCAGATAGTGCGTGCCCGAGCGAAGACAGCCGTCTACCATCGCCGCGGCCGTATGGATGTACGGCCCCGCGCAGTGCAGAACCGCGGGGACCCCCGCCAGCGCCGCGTCCATCGCGTCAGGGTCGTCGAGAGCGAATGCCACATGCTTGACGCCCAGCTCGTCCGCGAGGGCCGCCACACGCACGCGATCGCGCCCCGCCACGACCGGCCGGAGCCCCGTTGTGATCGCCCGCCGGGCTATCGCTTCGCCCACAAACCCCGTCGCGCCGTATAGCAAGAACTCGGATGGCATGGCGCTACCCCCTAAGGCCGCGTGCGTGTGCAACGCTCTCGATGCCTGTGCCACTGTGACCCTTCTCATGCTGAAGCTCAAGCGGAACGGTGTCCAAGACGGGGAGCAACGCAACGGCAGATCCAGCCGGATCCATGCTGGTGACGTGGTATTGACCTCTCGGCCGGCTTGGACCGGCGACAAGACGTCCATTGACCTGGCGGTGAACCGACGCGCGGTGAGCGCATGTCGGCCCCTATCCGTGTACCCGTCCACGCGTGGTGGCGGCGCTGCCGGGGGCATTCACGGCGGTGGTAAGGTGGCGGCCACGTATGAGGAGGCAGCCGATGGACGCAACCACCCCCGCACGCGAAGACTGGCTCGAGCTCGCCCGCCAGACCACCGACGACGTGATCGCCTGGCGCCGCCACCTGCACGCCAACCCGGAGCTGTCGTTCCAAGAGCACGAGACCGCCGACTGGGTGGCCGAACGGCTCAATGAGTTCGGCGGCTTCGAGCTGAGCCGGCCGACCGAGACGAGCGTGATGGCGCGTCTCGTGGGTGGGCTGCCCGGTCCCGTGATCGCGGCGCGCGCGGACATGGACGCGCTGCCCATCGACGAACAGAGTGGTGTGCCGTTCGCCTCCAGCCGATCCGGCGTGATGCACGCCTGCGGCCACGACGGCCATACGGCCGTGCTGCTGGCGGTCGCCAGGATCCTCAGCGCGCAGCGCGACCGTCTGCCCGGCGAGGTGCGTTTCCTGTTCCAGCACGCCGAGGAGCTGTTCCCGGGCGGCGCGCAGCAGCTGGTGGACGCCGGCGTGCTCGACGGTGTGGATGCCGTCCTGGGTTTGCACCTCATCTCCACCCAGGAGGCGGGCACGATCGAGCTGCGCCCCGGACCCACCATGGCCGCCCCGGACACCTTCGACATCGAGGTCATCGGTGCCGGTGGTCACGCCGCCAGCCCGCACGAGGCGGTCGATCCCGTGGCCATCGGGGCGTCCTTGGTGACCAACCTGCAGATGCTGGTGTCGCGCGCCACGGACCCGCTAGAGCCACTCGTGGTTTCCGTCACGCGTTTCCATGCCGGTACCGCGGACAACGTCATCCCCGGGTCGGCGGAGCTCGGGGGCACCGTGCGCAGCTTCGACGCGGAGCTGCGGGCCCGCATGCCCGAGCTCATGGAGCGGGTGGTGCGCGGCATCACCGCGGCGCACGGGGCCGACTACCGCTTCACCTATCAACGGGGGTACCACGCGCTCGTCAACGACGAGGGCGTCACCGAGCGGGTGCGCAACGCGTTGACGAGGCGTTTCGGCGAGGACGTGGTGCGTCTGGCGCGCCCCGTCATGGGGGGCGAGGACTTCTCCGCGTACCTGCGCGTCGTGCCGGGCACGTTCTTCTACGTCGGTGCGCGCCCCGCCGACGAGGGCGCCCGTTTCCCGCACCACCACCCACGCTTCGCCATCGACGAATCGGCGCTCACCACCGGGGTGGCTGCGTTCCTGACGGCGTTGGAGGCCATGACCGAGGGGGCCGACTGAGGTCCGCCGCTGAGCGCCCCCGCGTGCGCACCGAGGACCGGGGCGCCACCCGCGCGGTGGCGCCCCGGAACGTCTCGAGGGTGGGGGAGGGCGATCAGCCGCTTCCGCGGCCGCCACGCCCCGGGGTGGGCGGGACGCCCCGGCCGCCTCCGGTCGCCGCGCGACCGGGCGTGACGCCGGAGCCACGGCCCGCGCTCGGTCCGGCGCCGCGCGTCTGGACGGCTGCGGGGGCCGAGCCGCCCTCGACCGCCAGGCCCCCGCTGGTCACCAGCCGCTCGAACTCCTTGGCGTCCACCGAGCGCGACAGCCCCATCTCGAAGCTGATGGCCCGCTTGAGGTGCAGCTCGGCCAGGCTGGCGTCCATGGTGATCATGCCGAGCGCCCCGCCCATCTGGATCTGGGCAGGGATCTGGTGGGTCTTGCCTTCGCGGATGAGGTTGCGGATCGCCGGCGTGGCGATCAGGAACTCGAAGGCGAGCCCACGGCCGTCGCCGTTCTGACGCGGGATGAGTTGTTGCGTCAGGATGGCCTGCAGGTTGTTGGCGAGCTGCACCCGCACCTGCTCCTGCTGCGCCTCGGGGAAGACGTCGATGATGCGGTCGATGGCCTCCGAGGCCGTGTTGGTGTGCAGCGTGCCCATCACCAGGTGCCCGGTCTCGGCCGCGGTGACGGCGGCCCCGATGGTCTCGAAGTCGCGCATCTCGCCCACCAGGATGACGTCCGGAGCCTGACGCAGCACGCTGCGCAGGGCCGCATGGAAGTTCTGCGTGTCCTCGCCCACCTCGCGCTGGTTGACGATCGAGCTCTTGTGCTGATGGAAGAACTCGATGGGGTCCTCGATGGTGACGATGTGCTTCTGGTACTCCTCGTTGATCAGGTCGATCATGGTCGACAGGGTGGTGGACTTGCCGGAGCCCGTGGGCCCCGTCACCAGCACCAGCCCGCGCGGCAGGCGCGCGGTGTCGGCGACCTCCTGCGGCAGCCCGAGCTCCGAGAAGCCCAGCACCTCCTCGGAGATGGTACGCATGACTCCGCCAACCGAGCCGCGTTGCTGGAACACGTTGACACGGAAGCGCCCGTGCCCGCTGAGGCTGAAGGAGAAGTCGAGGTCCTTGCGCTCCTCGTAGTTGCGCTGCTTCTTCTCGTCCATCAGCGCATACATCAGCCGGCGCGTGAGGTTGGGGGTGAGGGGGTCGTACTCGGTGGGGCGCCACTCGCCATCGATCTTGATCATCGGCGGCAGGCCGACCGTGATCAGCAGGTCGGAGGCGCGTCGCTCGATCGCCATCTT
The DNA here is from genome assembly GCA_963739805.1 of uncultured Trueperaceae bacterium. Classification (GTDB taxonomy): domain Bacteria; phylum Deinococcota; class Deinococci; order Deinococcales; family Trueperaceae; genus CAVUBJ01. The sequence continues at coordinate 147,237 of CAVUBJ010000009.1, read as the reverse complement.
GAGCAGATCGACGATATCCGCCTGGATCTGGGTCGAACGGATCTGGTCTGCCATGCCCTGTCCTCTCGGGAGTCGCGCGCTCAGTCCGCGGTGCGCGCGAGCACTTCCTCCAACGTGGTGATGCCCAGGAACGCCTTGTGGATGCCGTCCTGGCGCAGCGTACGCATGCCCTTCTTGATCGCCAGCTCGCGGATCTCGAAGGCCGAGGCCTCCTTGACGACGGCCAACTCGAGGTCGTCGTCCATGGTGAGCAGCTCGTGGATGGCATAACGGCCGTTATAGCCGCTGCCGCCGCACTTCTCGCAGCCCACGCCGCGCACCAGTTTCTTGCCTTGGGTCTCGGCCTCCTTCATGCCCAGCCGCCGCAGCACGTCCGGGTCGGGGGTGTACTCGACCTTGCAGTCCTTACACACCTTGCGCACCAGACGCTGGGCCAACACGCCGATGAGGGAGGCGGAGACGTTGAACGGTTCGATACCCATCTCGGTGAGGCGGGTCACGGCGCCAGCCGCGTCGTTGGTGTGCAGCGTGGCGATGAGCAGGTGGCCGGTGAGCGCCGCCTCCATGGAGATCTTGGCGGTCTCGTGGTCCCGGATCTCACCGACCATGATGATGTCCGGGTCCTGCCGCAGGAACGAGCGCAGGGCGCGCGCGAAGTCGAGCCCCGCCTTCATGTTGACCTGCGTCTGGTTGATGCCCGGGATCTCGTACTCGACCGGATCCTCGACGGTGGTGACGTTGACCTCCGGCACCGCGATGCGCTTGAGCACGCTGAAGGTCGTGAACGACTTGCCCGAACCCGTCGGGCCCGTGATCAGGAACATGCCGTAGGGCTTCTGGATCACGTCCTGGAAGCGCTGGAAGTTGTAATCGGCGAAGCCCAGCTGCTCGATCTCGGGGATGTCCGTGGCGCGCTTCAGCAGGCGCATCACGGCCTTCTCCCCGTAGACCGTGGGGAGCGTCGACAGGCGCAGGTCGACCTCGGAGCTCTTGTCGCGGAAGCGCACGCGACCGTCCTGAGGCACGCGCCGCTCGGCGATGTTGAGGCCGCCCATGATCTTGATGCGAGCGGACATGGCGCTGGCCGTCGACTTGGGCATGGTCATGTACTCGCGCAGGCTGCCGTCCTTGCGCACCCGCACCACGACCTTGTCCGGCCGCGGCTCGATGTGGATGTCCGAGATGTCGTTGAGGATCGCCTCGCGGATGATGTTGTTGACGACCTTCACCAGCGCGTTGTCGTCGATGGCGCTGGTGTCCTCCTCCTGTGTCGCCTGGTTGCTGCCGACCTCCTCCACCAGCGCCTTGGCGAGCTCGTCCATGTCCGCGCCGTCGCGGTAGAAGCGGTTGAGGATGCGCCCCAGCGTTTCCTCGGTGGCCACCGAGGGCTGGATCTCCTTGCCCGTGATGAGGCGGATGTCGTCCAGCGCGAAGACGTGGCGCGGGTCCTTCATGGCCACGACCAGGATGCTGCCCTCCAGCCGGATCGGCATGGCCTGGTAGCGCCGCGCGGTCTGCTCGGGCACCAGGCTGACGGCGTAGGGGTCGATCTTGACGGCCTCGTCGATGAACTCGTAGCCGAGCTGCATCGCCAGGCTGCGAGCCAGCATCTCGGGGCTGATCTTGCCCGATTGCACCAGCGTGTCCTCGAGCCGCCCGCCGCCGGCGCGCTGCTTGTTGAGCGCCTCGTCGACGTCCGTCTGCGTGACGTAGCCCAGGTCTACCAGGATCTCACCGAGCGGCTTGACGCGCCCGAGCTTGGCCTGCTCCTCGAGCGCCTTGCGCAGCTGCTCGCGCTTGAGCTTCTTGTTCATGAGCAGCGTCTCGCCCAGGCGCCCCTTGTTATCGGCGTACATGGCGTCGATGCGCTTCATGACCTCGCGTTCGGGGCTAGCCACGAACATGGTGGGGCGCTGGACGATGGCCTCGATGTCCGCCATGCGCCGCGGGTCGGCGATCGCGATCACCAGCCGGTCGCCCTCGATCTTGTAGGGCACGGCGCTGAACTGCACCGCGTCCAGCCGCAGCAGCGACGAGGCCAGGCGCTCGTTGAAGGGCACGTCTTCGAGGCTCGGCTCGTAGGGGATGCCCATCTGCTCGGCCAGCAGCTGCGCGAGCTGCTCCTCGGCCAGGGCGCCCTGCTTGATGAGGATGCGCCCCAACAGGCCGCCGGTACGGTGCTGCTCCTCCACCGCCTGCTGCAGCTGCTCGTCGCCGATGAAGTGCTTCTCCACCGCCAGCGCGCCGAGGCGCTGGCTGATATCGATCTCGAAATCGGGCGGCGGCTCGAGCCCCAGCTCGGGGAAGAACGTCGCCAGTGCCCACTGCAGCTCCTTCTGGAGGGCCTGGTAGGGCTCCACCACGCAGCCGGAGGCGTCCTCCACCTCCTCGATCGCGAGCGCGTCCAGCGGGTCCTCGAAGGCCACGCGCAGCCGGTTGCCGTCGATGGCGAAGGGCATCGCGCCGACCTCGTAGGCCAGCTCGGCGGGGATCTTGGTGAGCGCCTCGGGCATCACGTCGACGCGCGGGAGCACCACGAGCGGGATGCCGATGGACTCCTCGATGGCGCGCGCGATGCGCTGCTCGGAGATGACCCCGATATGCACCAGGATATCGGCCAGCCTGCCGCCGACCTCGGCGTGGCGGCTGATGGCCTGCTGCAGCGACTCGTCGGTGACGTAGCCGCGCTCGAGCAGTACCGCGCCAAGGCGCTTATCACCGATGGATAGGACGGCCACGGTCACCTCCCCTCAGCATCATTCTCTCAAGGTGCCGGGCCAAACGCGTATGAGGTAGCTTACCCGGGCTGAGGGGGCGGACCAGGATGGAGGTGAGTCCGGCGAGGTTGGCACCGAGCACGTCGGTGAAGAGCTGGTCGCCGACCATGGCGGTGGCCGACGGCGGGGTACCGAGAATTCGCAGGGCCCGGCGGAAGCCGAAGGAGAATGGCTTGCCGGACAGGGGCAGCCCGCGCAGCCCGAAGCGCGCCGCTAGGGCGGCGACCCGCCCGCGCTCCCCGTTGGAGAGGATGACGACCGGCACACCGGCCCGCCGCAGGGAACGCAGCCAGGCGATCGTTTGCGGGTCCAGCGTCTCCCCGGCGGCAGGCATGAGCGTGTCGTCGAGGTCGACCAGGACCCCACGGATGCCGTGGCGCCGCAGCAATTCAAGCGTCACCTGATGCACCGCATCCACCATCAGGTCGGGTCGGAACATTGGCGAAGTGTAGCACGCGCGCGGCCGGGCCACAGCGTACGAATTCACGTTGGGGCCGTGCTTTCCGTGCGCCGAGACGCGGCCAGGGGGGAGGGCTGGGCGGGGGCCGGCAACGCGTGCTGGGGACCGCATGGCGCGGAGTCTACGAGGCGCTCTCTTACAGGCTTCTGACGGGCCGCGATCGGCCGATCAGTCCGGCCCCCGGTTGGCCGGCCCGGGACGTGCCCGCAGCGCCTCGCGCAGCAGCGGGGCGAAGGTGTCGGGATCGTCGATCCACGGGTAATGGCCCGCGTCGACGAGGCTGACCAGCGCGCCCGGAAGGCGTTCGAGCGCCGCCTCCACCTGCGCGGGGTAGGTGGTGGCGTCGCGGGTGCACGCCAGCACCACCACCGGAAGGCTCAGGCCGGCGAGCTGCGGGAGCGCGTCGAGGCGCCAGGCGTCCAGGGGCTCGTCACCCTCCGAGGGTCCGAACAGGGCGGTGGCGTCGCTGTGCTCGAGCCGCAGGCGCGAGGAGGGATCGGGGAACTGCATGGCGTCGAACAGGCTCTTGGCGTTGATCCGGCCGAAGGCCTCGTCCACCAGCGGTTCGGGGTCCAACGTGTCGGCCTCTGCCAGCGCGGACTCCGGGGGGAGGGCCTCCTCCCCCCGGCCGCTGAGCTGCGCGGCGTGCCGTTGCAGGTCGCGGGCCAACAGGGGCATCGACAGCCAGGGGTTGACCAGCACCAGACGCTCCACGCGCTGCGGCGCCGCCCGTGCGGCCCGCACCGCGATCAGCGCCCCGAAGCCATGCGCCAGCAGCGTCGCGCGCGGGAGCTCCAGGGCGTCGAGCACCGCGCGCACGTCGTCGGCGAGGTGCTCGAGATCGACGGCGCCGGCGCTGTAGCTGCGACCCCCGCCGCGCTGATCGGCGTAGAGCAGCTGGAAGTCCTCGAGCTCGTCACCCATGAGGTCGCGGAAGGAGAGGGCGTTGTAGCCCGGCCCCCCGTGCAGGTAGTACACCACCGCGCCGTCCGCGGGCCCGACCTGCTCGACGTAGAGGTCGGCGTCGGTCCGTTCGATGTGCAGGGGGCGGTCGATGCGGGGGGCGGGCGCGCTCACCGTGCCACCTCCCGGAACGTCCACACCCTGCAACCGTCGGGAGCCGGCATGGCGGGCATCGGGTCCCCCTCCACCACGAGCAGGTACAGGCCCTCGGTATCGACGCTCGCCAGCAGTCGGGCCGAGGCCCCGAGGGCCCGCGCCCGCCCCGCGAGCTCGTCCAACGCCGGCCTCGCGTCGTCGCCTGCGAGTTCGAAGAAGCGTGTCGGCATGGGCTCAGTGTACGCCCAGTCCCCGGGGCGCCCCGGGCACATCGCGCCGCCTCCCTCGCCATGTGGCGGGCGCCGCCACGGGCGCGGCGGGCCGCGTGCTACGATGCCCCATGCAACGCTGAGCAGCGGCGCGTACCCCTCCCGGGGGTGTGCGCCGTTTCGCGTTGTAGCCCGTCTGGTACCGCCAGAACCCCCGGAGGTGGCGACATGGACGAGCCCTTCATCCGATCCCGGCCCGCGTACGCGCCGCGCGCCGCCCGCCACGCGCCCGGCCCGCCGAAGCGCCGGACGCTCGGGGATCTGCGGCCCCTGGTGAAGCAGGGGCGCTACCGCATCGGCAGCCACGCCGCCAAGCACGCCGCCTGCGAGGGGTTCACCGAGGTGGACATCGTCCAGACGGTGCTGCACGGCAGGGAGTTGATGCGTTACCTCGAGGACCAGCGGCTGCTGGTGCTCGGCTACCTCCCCGTCAGCGCTGCTGTGCGCATCCCGTTGCACGTGGTGCTCGAATACCGGGCGCATCGCTGGGTGGACGTCGTCACCGCCTTCATCCCGGACGACCCGCATCGCGTGCCGTCGCGGGCCCGCATCGCCGAGGCGCTGCGCTACGACGGCCACGAGCCCCGCAGCCGCGTGGTGGGCCCGGACGGCGGCTGACGGGGCTCCGGCCCTTAGCCGGCGGCCATGGGGCTGGGCGGCGCGCCGCCCCCTGTGCGCCTCGCTCGGCGCCGGCGCGTCTGTCGCGGGCGCGTCCGCTGGCCGCGGGCCGAAGGCTCAGTCGAGCGGCAAGCCGTAGACGCGGGCGGTGTTGGCATCGAGGATCTCCTCGAGCTCCTCCAACGGGAGCCCCCGCACGTCGGCCAGCACCGCGGCCGTGTGGCGCACATAGGCTGGTGTGTTGCGCTTGCCCCGCATCGGCACGGGAGCCAGGAAGGGGCTGTCGGTCTCCACTAGGAGGCGCTCTAGCGGGACGTGCGTGGCCGCCTCGCGCAGGTCGCCGGCGCTCTTGTAGGTGAGGTTGCCGGCGAAGGACACCATCCAGCCGAGCTCGAGCCCGATCCGAAGCAGCCCCGCGTGCCCGTTGAAACAGTGCAGGATGCCGCGGCCGTGCCCCGCGGCGGCCAGGGCCTCGGCCGCCGCGCGCGAGGCATCGTCGCCGCCCTGGCGGTCGCGGACGTGGAGGATGAGCGCCTTGTCCAGGCGCGCCGCCAGGCCCGCCTGCCAGTCGAAGGCGTGGCGCTGGGTGCGCAGCGTCTCGTCCTCCCAGTGCGTGTCGAAGCCCGTCTCGCCGATGCCCACCACGCGCGGGTGCTCGGCCATGGACTCCACGGCGGCGCGCTGCTGCGCGTCCTCGGCGGCGGAGGCGTGGTTCGGGTGGATGCCGACCGCGGCCCACACCCGCGGGTGACGCTCGGCCAGGGCGAGCGTCAGCCGGTCGCGGTCCACGGTCGTGCCGACGCTCACCAGCGCGCGCAGGCCGGCATCGGCGGCGGCGTCGGGATCGGCGCAGTGATCCAGGTGGCAGTGGCTGTCGATCATGGCGCCCACCATACCGGTGGGGAGGGGCGCCGATGCCGGCGCCGGCCGAGCGCCTCTCACCGGCCGCTCATGTCGTCCTGCAGGGGCACGCTCGCCGCCGCGCCGGGGGGCTTCCTCACGGCGCCGGACGGCGCGGGAGGGTTGTGAGAATCTTGTAAGACCTGCGCTGCTACAGTCCGGGTGTCGAGGAGACGAGCCAAGCTCCGCGGAAAGTCGAGGAGATCGCAATGGTCCAAGCCGTGTCCACCCCCACCGCAAGCGCCAGCATCCGGACGATGAGCAACGAGGAACTGAGCGACATCATCGCCAAGTGCGAGTCGGCCATCTCCGCGGGTAGCGCCGAGATCGAGGACTACGAGGCCTTCGTGCTGTGCCAGAAGGAACTTGCCCGGAGGACGTGGGCCTGAGGCCATCACTTCCGTGACGCCCGCTCCCGGCTCCCGCGAGCCGGCTGTCTCCAAGGATTGAACGGCTTCACATCCACCTCGACTTTCACGCGCGTAGCATGGCATGTGCTACGCGCGTTGTTGTGTCGGCTGCACGTTTCGGGCCGGGCCGGGCCCGGGCCGCGGGTGGGGGCCTGCGGTGGACTGATGCCCTTGCTGTTGCTCGCGGTGTTGCTCGGTGCCTGCGCGCCCGCACTGCGCGCCACCTCGGTGGCCGCCGTAGGAGAGGCCGATGCGGCCGCAGCGTCGCCAACGGCAGGCGTCGCGGCGCGCACGCAGGTCGGCGTGGCGTCGTGGTACGGGCCCAAGTTCGCCGGGCGTCGCACCTCCAACGGCGAGATCTTCGATCCCTCGCAGCTCACCGCCGCCCACCTGACACTGCCGTTCGGTACGCGCGTGCGCGTCACCAACCTGGCCACCGGCAGCAGCGTGGTGGTGCGCATCAACGATCGCGGGCCGTACAAGCCCGATCGCATCATCGACCTATCGCAGGCCGCGGCCGAGGCCATCGGCATGACCCGCAGCGGGCTCGCCCGGGTGCGGATCGAGCCGCTGGCTCTGCCGGACGGCCTCGTACGGATCGCGGCCGGCGGGGCGTTGCACGGCTACGAGGTCGCCACGCCGTTCTACCCGGTGGGGCAGCTGCTGGTGCTGGCGCCCCGCGCCGGCGGCGACCCGGTGGTGGTGCGCGTCGTCACCCAGCAGGTGCCTACCGAGTCCGGCGCCGACGTGCTGGTCGCCCACCCCCTGTTCGCCCTGCTCGGCGACACTGCGGAGGTCCACAGCGAGTGACTCCGGCCCCGGGGGTCGCGCCCTGGGTGTAGGTCGCGCCACCGGCGCCGGCGCGCCGGCGCGGCCGCAGCGGCGGCCCGCGGGGAACTCAGCGTCGGCACCCCTGCGCCAGCTCCGCGGCCAGCGACGCCACGGCCGCGGCGCCCCCCGCGGCGGCGGCCTGGATCAGGGCCGAACCCACCACCACGCCGTCCGCGACCCGCGCCACCGCGCGCGCGCTGGCCTCTGAGGAGACGCCGAATCCCACCGCGACGGGTGGCCCCCCGGCGGCCCGGGCGCGCGCCACCAGCTCCCCGACATCGTCGGGCAGGGCCGCGCGCGCGCCGGTGACGCCGGTGACGCTGGCCGCGTAGACGAACCCGCGGCAGGCCCCCACCACCGTGCGGATGCGGGCCTCGGTCGACGTGGGCGCGACCAGGAACACCGTGTCGAGATCGGCGGCCCGCGCGGCGCGCAGCAGGCCGGCCGCCTCGTCCGGCGGCAGGTCCGGCAGGATGAGGCCGTCCGCACCCGCCTCCTTGACGTCTCTCACGAAGGCTGCCTCCCCGCCCCCGCGCTCCGCGCCCCCCGCGTAGCGGTAGATCGGGTTGTAGTAGGTCATCACCGCGATGGCCTTGTCGCTGCTGCGGCGCAGCGCGCGCAGCAGCGACAGCGTGCGAGCGGTGGTGGTGCCCGCGGCCAGCGCCGTCTCGCTGGCGCGTTGGATGGTGGGGCCGTCGCCGAGGGGGTCGGAGAAGGGGAGACCCACCTCCAGCACGTCGGCGTGAGTGAGCAACGCCTCGGCCAGGGGGAGGAAGCGCTCCGGGTCCGGGTAGCCGGCGGTCAGGAAGGGGATGAAGGCGGCACGCCCGTCGGCGCGGGCGGCCCCGAAGGCCTCGGTGATGCGGCCCATCTCAGGCCTCCGCCGAGCCCGATGGGTCGCCCGCCATGCGCATGACCTCGGCCACGTCCTTGTCGCCGCGGCCACTGAGGTTGACCACCACCACGGCGCCGGGGCCCAGCGTCGGGACCAGCTCCTCGAGGTAGGCGATCGCGTGCGAGCTCTCCAGCGCCGGGGTGATCCCCTCGGTGCGCGACAGCAGCTCGAAGGCCGCCAGCGCGCGCCGGTCGTCGACCGCCACGTACTCCGCGATCCCCTCGTCGGCGTAGTAGCTGTGCTCGGGGCCCACGCCCGGGTAGTCGAGGCCGGCGGATACCGAATGGGCCGGCGTGATCTGCCCGTCGTCGTCCGACAGCAGGTACATCAGCGAGCCGTGCAGCACGCCGCGCGTGCCCGCCGAGATGCTGGCGGCGTGCGCGCCGCTGTCGAGCCCGCGGCCGGCCGCCTCCACGCCGATGAGCCGTGGGCGGCGTTCCGCCGGCCGGTAGGCGTAGGGCGCGAACAAGCCGATGGCGTTGCTGCCGCCCCCCACGCAGGCCACCACCGCGTCCGGCGTGTCGCGCCCCTCGAGCGCGGCCAGCTGCTCCATGGTCTCGCGCCCGACGACACTCTGGAAGTCGCGCACCAGCGCGGGGTAGGGGTGGGGTCCGACGACCGAGCCGAGGATATAGAAGGTGTCGCGTACGTTCGTCACCCAGTCGCGGATGGCCTCGTTGGTGGCGTCCTTGAGCGTGCGGGTGCCGCTCGCCACGGGGCGCACCTCGGCCCCGAGGAGCCGCATGCGGAAGACGTTCAGCGCCTGGCGCCGCACGTCCTCCTCCCCCATGTACACCACGCAGTCGAGCCCGAACAGGGCCGCTGCGGTGGCGGTCGCCACCCCGTGTTGGCCGGCGCCGGTCTCGGCGATGACGCGCCGCTTCCCCATCCGCACCGCCAGCAGCGCCTGGCCGACGGTGTTGTTGATCTTGTGGGCGCCGGTGTGGTTGAGGTCCTCGCGCTTGAGGTAGATGCGCGCCTGGCCGAGCCGGCGGCTCAGGTTCTCGGCGTGGTAGAGCAGGCTGGGCCGACCGACGTAATCGCGCAGGTAGCGCGCCAGCTCGGCCTCGAAGGTCGTATCGGCTCGAGCCCCTCGGTAGGCGCTCTCGAGCTCGTCGAGGGCGGGGATGAGGGTCTCGGGGACGTAACGGCCGCCGTACGGCCCGAATCGTCCGCGCGCGTCTGGGAGCGGGAACATGCTGCCTCCTGGGTTGTGTCTGGTGCTGCTGTCGGCCGAAGCCGCAGGCGGTCTGGCCGGCGGCGCTGGCCCGGGATCACCGGCGAGGGGTCACGCGCCTGCCGGGCGCCACCAGTGCTGGTGGTGCCACTTGTAGCTCCGCGGGGTGCGCACGCGTGGCCTCGGCCGCATGGACGCCAGTCTAGCCGTCGGCGCCGTGCTCGACAAGGGTGGCGTCGGCGCCGACCAACATCCAGGCCAGCCGGGCCCTGTCCAGGCGGTCGGGATCGCGCCGCACGGCAGCGACGGTGAAGTCGGGCACCAGGGCGGCGGGGGTCGACGGGCGGGGCTCCGGGATCAGGCCCAGGCTGTGCGCCAACAGCCCCACCACGCGATGGGGATCCGCACCGGCGTGCGCCAGGGCGTGCAGCGTGAGCGAACCTCGGCGCTTCGCCATGCGTTGGCCGGTGGCGTCGTGCAGCAAGGGCACGTGGAGGTAGGCCGGCGGCTCGAGCTCGAGCGCCCGGTAGAGGGCCAGCTGCGCGGCGGTGGCCGGCAGCAGGTCGTCGCCACGCACCACCTCACGCACGCCCATCGCCGCGTCGTCGACCACGACGGCGAGGTGGTAGGCCCAGATGCCGTCGGCGCGCCGCACCACGATATCCCCCACGTCGCGGCGCACCTCGAAGCGCTGCGCACCCGCCAGCAGGTCGTCGAATCGGATGTCGCCGGGGGGGAGGCGTACCCGCAGGCTCGGGACCTTCCCCTCGACGCGCCTGCGCGCGGCGATGCGGTCGTTGCGGCGCCGTTCGCGCGGGCCGTACACGGGGGCGGGGCCGTGCGGTGCGCGCGCGAGCTCGCGCAGGTCTCGCCGCGAGAGGTAGCACGGCGCCACCAGCCCGGCCGCACGCAGCCGCCCCAGGGCGGCGGTGTAGTGCTCGCCGCGCTCGCTCTGGCGGTAGGGGCCGAAGGGGCCGCCGCGATCGGGGCCCTCGTCCCAATCGAGACCCAGCCACCGGAGCTCGTGGAGGTTGCCCGCAACGGCACCCGGCACCGTGCGGGGCCCGTCGAGGTCCTCGACGCGCATCACCAGTGCGCCGCCCGAGGACCGTGCGCGCAGCCAGGCGAGCAGCGCCGTGCGCGCGTTGCCGAGGTGCAGCCATCCGCTGGGGGAGGGGGCGAAGCGGCCGCGGTAGCCGGCGCGGACCCCCACGCCGCTCACGTCGGCCCCCGGCCCGCCGCCGGGCCGCCCGAGCGCGCGCGCCCAGGGATGCGCCGTGCGAGGCTCGACGGTGCGCGGGTCACGGCCCCGACGCTACCACCCGGTCGCGACGACGGCGGCGCCGGGAGGACCTCCCGGCGCCGCCGTCCCGTAAACGGCCCACGGATCAGGCCAGGCCGCCCCGCCGCATCGCCTCCATCATGGCGCTGCCCATGTCGCTGGGGGTCTGGGCCACCACCACACCCGCACCCTCGAGCGCGGCGATCTTGTCGCTGGCCGTGCCCTTGCCGCCCGAGATGATGGCGCCGGCATGCCCCATGCGCTTGCCCGCAGGGGCGGTGGTGCCGGCGATGAAGGCCGCGACCGGCTTGCGCACGTGCGCGCGGATCCAGTCGGCCGCCTCCTCCTCCGCGGAGCCGCCGATCTCGCCGATCATGATGACCCCCTCGGTGTCGGGGTCGGCGTTGTAGAGCTCGAGGACGTCCACGAAGTTGGTGCCGTTGACCGGGTCGCCGCCGATGCCGACGGCGCTGGTCTGCCCCAGGCCGTTGTCGCTGAGCTGCTTGACCGCCTCGTACGTGAGCGTGCCGGAGCGGCTGACCACGCCGATGCGGCCGGCCTGGTGGATGTAGCCGGGCATGATGCCGATCTTGCACGCGTGGGGCGTGATGACGCCGGGGCAATTGGGCCCGACGAGACGGGTGGATGATCCCTCCATGACGCGTTTCACGCGCACCATGTCCATGATCGGCACGCCCTCGGTGATGGTCACGGCCAGCTCCAGCCCGGCATCCACCGCCTCCAGGATGGCGTCCGCGGTGCCGAAGGCGGGCACGTAGATGACGCTGGCCGTGGCGCCGGTGGCGGCCACGGCCTCGCGCACGGTGTTGAAGATCGGGAGCTCGACGCGGTAGCGGTCGGGTCGCCCCGGTACCCCGCTGTGGTCCGTGTCCCCCTCGAACACCTCCACCTGGCCCCCGCGCCCCGGGTGCACGGCCGCGACCATGCGGGTGCCGTAGGCGATGGCCTTGTCCGTGTGGAAACGGCCCGCGCTGCCCAGCCCCTGCACCAGCACTCTGGTGTTCGCGTCGACCAGGATGCTCATCGGGCGAGCTCCACGATCTTCTTCGCGCCGTCCTTCATGTCGCTCGCACTGACGACATTGAGGCCGGATTCGTCGATGATCTGTTTGCCCAGCTCCACGTTCGTGCCCTCCAGCCGCACCACCAGCGGCACGTCCAGACCCACCTGCTTGACCGCGGCGACCACGCCGTTGGCGATGGTGTCGCACTTCATGATGCCGCCGAAGATGTTGACGAAGATCCCCTTGACGTTGGGATCGCGCATGATGATCTTGAACGCCGCATTGACGTTCTCCTCGGTGGCGCCGCCGCCCACGTCCAGGAAGTTGGCGGGCTCGCCGCCGACCTGCTTGATGGTGTCCATGGTGGCCATGGCCAGGCCGGCGCCGTTGACCAGGCAGCCAACGCTCCCGTCGAGCTTGATGAAGCTCAGGCCGTACTTGCCCGCCTCCACCTCGGCGTCGTTCTCCTCGCTCAGGTCACGCATGCCGGCGATGTCCCGGTGGCGGTACAGCGCGTTGTTGTCGAAGCTCATCTTGCCGTCGAGCGCCATCACCTCACCGTCCTCGGTCACCACCAGCGGGTTGATCTCCACCAGATCGGTGTCGAGCTTCTCGGCGGCGTCCGCGAGCGCCCGCATGAAACGCACGGCGTTCTTGAGCGCCTCGCCCTCGAGGCCCAGCCCGAAGGACAGGCGCCGTGCCTGGTAGTCGGCTAGGCCGGCCGCGGGGTCGATGCTCTCGCGCAGGATCTTCTCGGGCGTCCGTTCCGCCACCTGCTCGATCTCCATGCCGCCCTCGGTGGAGGCCATGACGACGTTGCGGCCGCTGGCGCGGTCCAGCACCACCGAGAGGTAGAGCTCACGCGCGATGGCGATCCCTTGCTCGATGTAGAGGCGTTGGACCTGCTTTCCCTCGGGCCCGGTCTGGACCGTCACCAGGGTGGAGCCCAGGATGGCCTCGGCGAGGGCGCGCACGCGCTCCTCGGCGGCCTCCACACCACCCTCGAGCCCGTCGGTGACGACGGTGACGCCTGCGACGTCGGGATGCTCCTCGAAGCGCCCCTTGCCGCGCCCACCCGCGTGGATCTGCGCCTTCACCACGACGACGCGGTTGCCGCTCGCCTCGACGATCGGCCGGACCGCCGCCACCGCCTCCTCGACGGTGGTGGCCACGCGTCCGATGGGCACGGCGATGCCGCGGGCCTTCATCAGTTCCTTGGCTTGGTGTTCATGGATCTTCAACGGGGACCTCCAGGGTTGTCCGTCAAACCGCCCCAGGGTAACGCCGCCCCGCACGGTTGGCCAAATCCGGGGACGACGCGCGGCGTACGCCCTGAGCGGAGCCGGAACGAGCGCCAGGTGTGGTGCGCTTCAAAACGGCCCGTGCGCCGCCGCGATAGCATGCGTGCATGGTGCGAACGGCGATCCTCACCGTCAGCGACCGCAGCGCGGCGGGCACCCGCGAGGACACCTCGGTCCAGGAGCTGCGCCGCTTGTTGGCGTCGGGCCCCTTCATCGAGGTCGACTATCAGGTCGTGCCCGACGAGCAGGCCATGATCCGGGCCAAGCTGCGACTGTGGAGCGATCTCAACACCGTGGACCTGGTGCTCACCACGGGCGGCACGGGGCTGGCGTTGCGCGACCGCACGCCGGAGGCCACGCTCCAAGTGGTGGAGCGGCAGGTCCCGGGGCTGGCGGAGCTGATGCGCGCGCGCGGGGCGGCCTCCAATCCCCTGGCCGCGCTGTCGCGCAGCGTCGTCGGTGTGCGGCGCAATACCCTCATCGTCAACCTGCCCGGGAGCCCCAAGGGGGCGGTGGAATCGCTCGAGGCCATCCTGAAGGTGCTGCCGCACGCGGTGGACACCATCCTAGGCGAGACCCGGTCCGCGCCTCGCGACCATCACGCCTGAGGCCCATCCCCGTGCCGTCGTAGCATGGTCTCGTGACGATCCTCGCCATCGTGGTGTTCAGCCTGACGTTGCTGGTGGGCGTGGTCGGGGTGGTGGCCCCGGTGCTTCCGGGCGTCCCGGTGGCGGCGCTCGGCGCGCTGCTTGCCGCCTGGATCGTCGGATTCGAGCGCTTCGGGTTGATGCCACTGATCTACGTTGCGGCGTTGGCGGTGCTCGCCCAGATCGTGGATCTCGCGGGTAACTGGGTCGGAGCCCGCGTCTACGGCGCCGGTCGGGCCGGGTTGTGGGGCGGCGTGCTCGGTTCCCTGGCCGGCCTGTTGCTGTTCCCGCCGTTCGGGTTCCTGCTCGGAGCCCTGCTCGGTGCGGTGCTGTTCGAGCTGGCGGCTGGTCGGGAGCTCGGCGAGGCCATGCGCGCGGGTCTCGGGGCCTTCGTCGGTGCCCTCGGCGGCACCCTTGCCAAGGTGCTCATCGTTGCGGCCATCGCGGTGGTGGTGTTCCCCCGCCTGTTCTGAGGACCGCCGCCGCCCGCCGTTCGGGGGGCTCGTGCCCTGGTAAGCTCGGCGCGACCCCGGGCCACGGGCGCGGAGCCCGGCCAAGGAGAGGACTGCAACATGGACCCCATCCTGATCCACATCGGCCCGCTCGCCATCCGCTGGTACGGCTTCCTCATCGCCCTGGGCGTGCTGGTGGGCGCGCTCTGGGGCCTGCGGCTGGCCGAGCGCCGCGGCCTGGACCCGGACAAACTGCTAGACGCGGCCGTGTGGCTGGTGTTGGCCGGCATCGTCGGCGCGCGCCTGGTGTACGTGCTCACCAGCCCGTCGGCGTTCTTCGGTCCCGGCGGCCGCCCGTTGGACGCGCTCAAGATCTGGCAGGGCGGCATCAGCATCCACGGCGGCATCCTCGGGGTGTTGGTGGCGATGGCGATCTTCAGCCGCGTGCATCGCATCAACATGTGGGCCTACATGGACGTGCTCACCCCGCTGGGGGCGCTGGGTATCATGGGCGGGCGGATCGGCAACATCATGAACGGCACGGACACCAGCGGGCGGCTCACCGACTGGGCCATCGGCATCACCTGGCCCCCACCCGGCACGCCGTTCCTGGGATCGCTGGGTCGCTTCGTGTTCGGATCGAACCTCTTCCAATACGGCCCGACGGTGTGCCGCACGCTCCCTGCCGGCCAGCCCTGCCATGTGCACTTCACCCAGCTCTACGGCTTCCTGGTGGGTTTCATCCTGCTGTTCGTGGTGCTGTGGGCGTTGCGTCGGAGCCGGGCGCCGGGTTACGCGTTCTGGCAGTTCGCCCTGTGGTACTCGGTGCTGCGCAGCCTGCTGGAGGAACCGTTCCGCGAGAATCCGCTGTTCTGGCCGGTCTACGACAACGCCCACGCCGGCCTCGGATTCTTCACCCTCACGCAGCTCGCCAGCATCCCCATCATCCTGGTCGCGCTGTACATGCTGCTGACGATGGAGCCGCAGGCCGAGCGGGCGGCGCGCGGCGCGGACGCCGAGGCCGCGCCATGAGCCCGGGCGACGCCGCGGGGGCGTCGCCCGGAGCACGTATGCCCTCGGTGGTGGTGCTGGCCGCGGGGCAGGGCACGCGCATGCGCTCGAGCCTGCCCAAGGTGCTGCACGAGGTTGCCGGCCGTCCGATGCTGGAGCACGTGCTGCGGGCGGCGCGGGCCACCGGCCCCAGGCGCGTGGTGGTCGTGGTCGGGCACGGGGCCGAGCGCGTGCGCGAGCGCTTCGCGGGCCAGGACGACCTGCGCTTCGTGGAGCAGTCCGAGCAACTCGGGACGGGGCACGCCCTGCAGTGCGCCCTGCCCGCGCTGGATGGCCAGCGCGGGCCGGTGCTGGTGCTCTACGGCGACCAACCCCTGACCGATCCGGAAACGCTGCGGTCGCTGCTGGGCGAGCAGCGGCGCCTCGGTGGGGCGGTGTTGCTGAGCTACCAGGTGGAGGACCCCACGGGGCTCGGCCGGGTCCTGCGCGCCCCCGACGGCGCCCTGCTCGGCATCGTCGAGGAGCGGGACGCCGACGCCTCCCAGCGCGACATCAAGGAGGTCTACCCGGGCGTGTTCGTCTTCGACGACCGGGTGGAGGAGCTGCTCCGGGGCCTGACGCGCGAGAACCGGGCCGGCGAGTACTACCTGACGCAGATGGTGGACCTCTACCGTCGCGCCGGGCGCCCGGTGCACGCCCACCGCGGATCGGACGCGATGCGGTTCCTGGTCGGCGTCAACACCCGCTCGGAGCTGGCGCGTGCAGAGGAGTTGCTGCGCGCTGGCGTGCGCGAGGCGTGGATGGCGGCCGGGGTCACCATGCACCGGCCCGCCGGCACCGCCATCGACGACGAGGTGCGCCTGGCCCGGGACGTGGTGCTCGAGGCCGGCGTGCTGCTGCGCGGCGGGACGCGAGTGGGGGAGGGTGCCCGCATCGGCGCCTACGCGGTGCTGGAGGACTGCCGGGTGGACGCCGGCGCGCGCGTGCCGCCCCACACGGTGGCGCGCGGGCAGCACTTCGTGGCGACCTGAGTCCGGCGAACCCGTGCAGGCGGGGCGCCGGCTCGCTCGACGGGGCGCGCCCGCACGGCGTCGCGCCGGCACCGCCCGGCTCAGCCGTCGGCCCCCGGGGCGGCGCCGCCGTCCTGATGGGTGGTGTAGGCCTCCTCGACGGGGCACGCCAGGCTCTCGATGACGAGGTCGTGGATGCGCAGCCAGGCACTCTCCGTGTAGAAGCCGACCCGCCCCCGCCGGTATCGCTCGTCGGACAGCGTCAGCAGCACGCGGCCGTCGAGCGAGAACTCCAGGTACGAGCCGTAGGCGAGCAGCACGAAGGGGTGGGGGTCCTCGTGGGCGACGTAGTAGTTGGCCTGCAGCGGGATGTAGTCGAAGGCCCGCTCACCGCTACCTCCGGCGCGCGCCCCCCAGGCGCGTAACTGGGCGATCCCCTTGTGGAGGTCCAGGCTGAGGTAGTAGCCGTCGCCCTCGGCCGTCTGGCGCAGCACCAGGCCGATCTTGCCGCTGCCGTCCATGTGAAGCTCGCCCTCGAGGCGGAAGTCCTCATGGTCGTCGGGGAGCAGGAAGGTCTCGAAGCCGCTGTCGCAGCCGAAGACGGCGGTACCCGCGTCCGCCCGGCTGGTGGCGTTGGCCCGGTCGAGCAGCGGCTCGAGCGGCAGCAGCTCGGCGGCGCCCCTGCGGCGGGTGACCCGCTGGTCGAAGCCTTCGAAGGTGGCCAGGTAGAGCTCGCCGCGCTCGTCGGCGCGCAGCTCCTTGGGGGGCGGCAGCAGGTGTTGTCCGTCCCCGACGTGCCCGATGAAGAAGAAGTTCCACACCAGCCAGCGCTCCCCCACGCGGCACACCCTCGCGGCGTAGTTGCCCTGGGGTAGGAGCACGTTGTCCGCGAAGTTGAGGTAGGGGCCCTCGAAGGACCCGGCGTACCAGTAGTGCACCTTGACGTCCTCGCGGATCGAGCCGAGCAGGTACCAGCGCCCGTCGAGACGCACCGGGACCGGGACCTCGATGTCGTCGTAGCGGCCGGGGTGGAACAGCGGCGCCCGCAGGGTGAATCGGTCGGGCTCGGTCTCCTCTAGCAGGGCGATGCAGCCGCGCCGGATGACGGGTCCGTGCCCCACGCGTGCGGCGGCGAGCAGGTAGCCACCGACCTCGTTGCGCACGTAGTAGGGGTCACGGAAGCTCACCCAGTGGCGCCCCTGGTCTAAGCGGTGCTCGTATGGTGGCGCGTCGAGGGCGAGCGGGAAGCCGTCGCCCTGGACCTTGTGCCAGCGATAGAGGTCGTCCGAGCGGGCCATGCCGACGCGCTGGACGCGACCCCGGTCCCCCATGCTGAGGCCCGTGTAGAACATGCGCCAGGCACCTTGCCGGTGCGGATCCGGCGACACGCTCATGGTCCACAGCATGTCGTCGTCCCAGTGACCCGGATGGCTGATGAACAGCGCGTTCTCGACGCGCTGCCAGCTCAGGCCGTCGCGCGAGACGGCGTGCGCGATGTAGTCGTGGTTGGGCAGCACCAGGTGGAACAGGTGGTAGT
The DNA here is from genome assembly GCA_963739805.1 of uncultured Trueperaceae bacterium. Lineage (GTDB taxonomy): Bacteria > Deinococcota > Deinococci > Deinococcales > Trueperaceae > CAVUBJ01. The sequence goes on along the minus strand of CAVUBJ010000009.1, from coordinate 129,577 downwards.
GCCGACCGTCGTGCACCACCTCCACGTCCCCGATCTCGCTGCTGCGGAAGCCGAAGCCCGCGTAGACGCCGCGGGCGCCCGGCGGGTTGGGCTCAGTCGCCATCCGCGCCGGACCTGGTGTCGCAGAAGTCGTGGTGCTCGAGCCCCTCGAGAACGCCGCGCGCCAGCGCGGCCTCGGCGAAGTAGAGCCTGCGCTGCCCGCGGAGGCGGTCGAGCTCAGGCGCATGGTTGGCGACCACGATGCCGCGGTAGGGACCCGTGAGCATCTCCTCGTCGTTACCGGAATCGCCGGCCACAGCGATGTCGGAGCGGCGCACGCCCCACTTCCGGGCCAGGAAGCGGATGGCCTTTCCCTTCGAGGCGCGCGCCGGCAGCACGTCGACGAACACGCCGTGGGAGAGGATGACGGTGGCGTGGAGCCCGGCGTCGTCGAGCGCCCCCTTGATGCGCGCGCGCATCTGCTCCGGGTCGGTACCTTCCTCGATGTACCAACTCACCTTGAAGCGGCGCTGGGCGTGGTCCTCCTGCAGGCGGAGGCCCGCGAGCTCGGTGAGCGCCCGACGGATCTCCTCGGGCTTCCAGCCGTGCGACAGGTAGTGGGCGAAGCCGCGGTCCTCGATGGCCTTGGCCCCGTAGTAGATCTCGCTGCCTACCGCGCAGATGAGCACGTCCGGCCGCGGGAGCGCGTGCCGCTCGAGCGCCTGCTTGACCTGCTCGAGGTTGCGGCCGGAGGAGAGGGCGAAAGCGATGTCGTGACGCTCCAGGACGGCCGCCAGGTCTTGCAGGGCGGTCTCGTCGTAGTCGTCGTCCTCGTCGATGAGGGTGAGGTCGATGTCGCTGACGAGCCAACGGCGTCCGTCGCGGAGGTGCTCCCCGGCCCCCGTACGCCACGGGGCGGTCCGCAGCTCGTCGAGCCGGCCGCGGAGGGTACGCACCTCCTCGAGATAGCTCTGGGCATGGGCCGCCCAGGCGTAGTGCTTGCGCACGCCGGCGATGCCGTTCTCCGAGAAACGCTCCCACTCCTCGCGATCGACCAGGATGCGTTTCAGGGCCACCTGCAGGGCCGAGGTATCACGCGCGTCGACGAGGAGGCCGGAGTCGCAGTTGCCGATGATGTCCTGCGGGCCCCCGTGGTCGGTCGAGACCACGGGCAGGCCCGAGGAGCTGGCCTCGATGAGGGTGATGCCGAAGTTCTCCACCAGTGCCGGGTTGATGAACACGCCGTGCTTGGCGGCCGCGATGCGGTACAGAACCGGGATGTCCGTGTCGGGATCGTGCTTCTTCGGCAATGCCATGCGGCCGTAGAGGTCGTAGCGATCCATCAGCAGCAGCAGTTGCGTGAGCACCTCCTGCTCGTTCTGGTCCATCTCCCGGATGTCGCGACGCACGCCCGCGAAGATCGCCAGGTTGGCAATCTGTTGGAGTTCCTTGTCCTCGCCGTAGGCGGTCACCAGCCCGTCGATGTTCTTGCGCCGATCCGGGCGGCTGATCGCCAGGATGAGCGGCTTGTTGGGGTCGACCAGGAAGCGGCCGATCTCCTCGCGCATGCGCACGCGCGCCCGCACCACCGCCTCCCCGGGGTCGAAACCCTCGTCCAGGTCGTAATAGTACGGGTAGAAGGTCTCGATTTCGATACCGGGAGGGATGACCTTGGTGTTGGCCTGATCGATGGCGTCGTATAGCTCGTAGCCCCGCTCGACCTCGTGCTGGGTGCTGGCGATGACCAGGTCGGCCTTGCGGAGCACCTCTTCCTCCACGGCGATGCGGTGGTGGATGTGGTACTGGCGGTCGAGCTCCTGCTCGTTCGTTTCGGCACTGGTCAACGCCCGGAGCTTGTTGCGCCCCAGCGAGTGACCGGTGAACAGCAGCGGCACGCCGAGGACGCTGGCGAGCTGGAGCGCGACATACCCCGCGTCGGCGTAGTGCCCGTGCACCACATCGGGCCGGATGCCGTGCCGGCGGTTGAATGCCAGCACGCCCTCCACGAACTCGTCGAGGGAGGGCCACAGCAACTCCTTGCGCCGGTAGCGGCTGCCGCCCGCCTTGATGCGGATCAGGCGCGCGCCCCCGCCGAGATCCTCCTCGGCCCGGGCGTAGTCGTCGGAGACTCGGGGGTCGTCGATGCGGCGGGTGAAGAGGTCCACCTCCGCCACCTCGGGCAGACGCGCGAGCGCGCGCGCGAGCTCCACCACATACTTGGTCTGGCCCCCGGTATCGGCGTCGCGACCGAGCTCGAGGTCGCGCCCGCGGATGAGCCCGTGCACGCTGAACATCTGGATGACGAGACCACCGGAACCGTCTGAGATCTGCGATGCGTCGGCGTCGGTCATGGGATCGGTCCTCCCGACCTCGACCCTAGCAGACGCCCGACGATGGGCGGGTAGGGGAGGTCCGCCACGGCCAGGGCGCCGAATGCCGTGGGTGCTATCCTGCGCCCGGAGGCGCGATGCCGTTGCTGAGAAAACCCCCCGCAGTCCTGGCCCTGGAGGACGGAACCGTGTACTACGGTTACGCCTTCGGTCATCCCGGCCGCACCGTCGGTGAGGTCGTGTTCAACACCTCGATGACGGGCTACCAGGAGATCCTCACCGACCCGAGCTACAAGGGGCAGATCGTCACCATGACGTACCCGCACATCGGCAACTACGGCGTCAGCGTGTACGACATGGAGTCCAACCGCCCCTACGCCCAGGGCTTCATCGTGCGGGAGTTCTCCCGTTACGCCTCCAACCACCGCGCCAACCAGGACCTGCAGAGCTTCATGGAGCAGCACCGCATCGTGGGAATCGAGGGGATCGACACGCGCGCGCTGACCCGGCGCCTGCGGACCGGCGGGGTGGTCAAGGGCGTGATACACCATGGCTCCGTGGGGGCCGAGCTCGAGGCGGAGCTGGTGCGGCAGGCGAAGCAGCACGAGGACATCGACGGCCGCGACATGACGCCCGAGGTGACCACGCCGCTGCCGTACGCGCGACCGAGCTTCAGCGACAACCCCCGCGTGGTGGTGATGGACTTCGGCATCAAGCACTCCATCGTCTACAAGCTCGAGCAGGCGGGCGCCGAGGTGATCGTGGTCCCGGCGCAGACGACACCGGCGCAGATCATGGCGCTCGACCCGTACGGGTTGGTGCTCTCCAATGGACCCGGCGACCCGGACGGCCCGAAGTACGCCCACGACACGGTTTGGCAGCTCCTGGGGTTGCTACCCACCTACGGTATCTGCCTCGGGCATCAGCTCCTCGGGCTGGCCGTGGGCGGCCGCACCTACAAGCTGCGCTACGGACACCACGGCGCCAACACGCCCGTGAAGAACGTCGTCACCGGGCAGGTGGAGATCACCAGCCAGAACCATAACTACGCCGTGGACATCGACTCCATTCCGGGCCGCCAGTTCGTGGCCACGCACATCAACCTCAACGACGGCACGTTGGAGGGCATGGCCCACCAGCGCTATCCGGTGTTCAGCGTGCAGTACCACCCCGAGGCCAGCCCTGGCCCGCACGACGCCAACTACCTGTTCCGGCGCTTCATCCAGGAGGTCAACGCCTTCGAGGGCGCGGCGGCGGTGCCGGCCGCGGCGAGCGCGGGCTCCGGGCTCGGCTGAGCACGGCCCCCCAACGGCCCCGCGCCGGCCGCCGGGCGGGCGTCGCCACGGCCCCGGTCGCACGCCGGCGCCCAAGCATCACGCGGCTCGTCAGTTGAGGGTACGCACCTCGCCGCGCCCCTCGTGGCGCCGCCGCACCCAGAGGTACAGCGCCAGTCCCACCGGACCCGAGATCAGCGTCACCAGGAGGTAGATCGCCGGGTTGAGCGCGAAGAAGCGCGCGTCGCGGAAGATCCACACACCTGCGAACAGCGTCAGCGCCTGCCACTGGGCGAGCGCCGAGACGGCGCCCCAGGGGCTCGCCAGGACGCGCTGCAGCGCGGCCAGATCGAGCGTTGGGAGGCCGGCGGTGGCCACCTGGCCGGCGAGCGCCAGGAGGGCCAGGGCACCGAGCGCCACGAACGGCCAGGGCGACACCACCAGGCGGAGCGTGAATGCGCGGCGGGGGAACAGCAGCATGCTGCCCCATACCACCAGCGGGGCGATGAGCAGCAGGTTGGCGAGGGCGGTCATGGCGCGAGTGTACCGAAGCCGCCGCGGTGGGGGCGGCCCGCGGCGAGGGCCGGTCCGGGGCCGCCTGCGGCCGCCGCGACCCGCGGATCCGCCCGGCACCCCCGGGGCCGCAGGCCCGGGACGGCGTGACCGAACCGTGAGGCCACCGTGCAACACTGGGGTGCCATGAGCGCGGCCCACCTGCTCGTCATCGAGGACGATCGCGACATCGCCCACGTGGTGACGCTCAACCTGGAGGACCTGGGGTACGAGGTCGACACCACCCCGTCGGGTGAGGAGGGGCTCGAGCTGGCGCTGTCGGGGCGCTACGACCTGATCGTGCTCGACCTCATGCTGCCGGATCTCGACGGCCTCGAGGTGTGTCGGGCCCTGCGCGCCAAGGCACCCGCGGTGCTGGTGTTGATGCTCACCGCGCGCTCCTCGGAGCTCGACCGTGTGGTGGGGCTCGAGCTCGGAGCCGACGACTACCTCGCCAAGCCCTTCGGCGTCCGGGAGCTGCAGGCGCGCGTCAAGGCGCTGCTGCGCCGCAGGCGCGCGCTCGCGCAGGAGGACCCGCTGGAGGCGCCGCTGCGCTTCGGTGCCCTCGTCATCGATGCGCGGGCGCGCGAGGTGGTGCTCGACGAGGAGGCGCTCCACCTCACCGCCCGGGAGTTCGACCTGCTGCTGCAGTTCGCACGGAACCCGGGCCGCGTCTACAGCCGGGCGCAACTCCTCGACCTGGTCTGGGGCCAGGGGTTCGACGGCTTCGAGCACACCGTGAACTCCCACATCAACCGCTTGCGCGCCAAGATCGAGCGCGACCCGGGCAACCCCCGATACATCCAGACCGTCTGGGGCGTGGGGTACAAGTTCACCGGCCCGGAGGCGTGAGGTGAGACTGCGCACGCTGCACGCGCGCCTCATGCTCGTTCTCGCGCTGGTGCTGGTGCCCGCCGCTGCGCTCACGCTGTCCCTGGCCCTGCGCGGCGCGCGCGCGTACTACCAGGAGGTGACGCAACGGCAGAACGCCGACGTCGCCGCCAACCTCGCCTCCGAGCACGACCTCATGGTCGGGCACGACGTGGACAGGGCCCGCCTCATGGCGGTGGCGAAGAACCTGGCGATGACGAATCCCGGCGTCGAGATCTATCTGGTCGACTCCGGGGGGCGCATCCTGGCCGGCAGCGTGGCGCAGGAGCAACGCGTTCGCGAGGCCGTCGACCTCGGCCCGTTGCGTCGCTTCCTGTCCCCCGACCGCAGCTTCCCGCTGCTCGGGACCGACCCGCGACGCGGGGGCCGGACGGTGTTCTCCGCGGCGCCGCTCGCCGGCGGCGGGGGATACCTCTACGTTGTGCTGACCGACGAGGCACGCGCCAGCATCCTGCGGGAGGCCCAGGGCTCGACCGCCCTGCGGGTGTGGTTGTGGGGCGGGCTCACGATCCTGGCCCTGGTGCTCGTCGGGGGCGCGCTCGCCTTCGCTCTGCTGACGCGACGGCTGCGTCGGCTGCACGCCGCCGTGGTGGCGTTCCGCGCCGGCGGGGGCCGGTCCGAGGCCGAGGCGCTCACACCCGTGACCCGACCCAGGGACGAGATCGACGACCTGCGCAACGGCTTCCTCGCGCTCACGGAGCGGATCGGGCAGCAGGTCGAGGCCCTCCGGCGCGCGGACGAGCTCCGGCGGGAGCTCGTCACCAACGTGTCGCACGACCTCCGGACCCCCCTGGCCGCGCTGCGCGGCTCACTCGAGACGCTCCAACTACGCGGCGAGCGGTTGCCCCCTGCCGAGCGCGAGGCCTTCCTCACCACCGCACGCGCCCAGAGCGAGCGCCTGGGGCGACTCATCGACCAACTCTTCGAGCTCTCCATGCTCGGCGACGAGGCGCTACCGGGCAGCGTGGAGCGCTTCCCGCTGGCCGAGCTGGCCCACGATGTGGTGCAGAAGGAGCGGAGCAGGGCCGCCGAGTCCGGCGTGGAGCTGGTATTCGAGGCGCCGAGGGGTGCGACGCTGGTCGACGGCAACGTCGGGCTGCTCGAGCGGGCGCTGGCCAACCTGGTCGATAACGCCTTGCGGCACACGCCTCCGGGGGGCAGGGTGCAGCTGAGCCTGGCGGCCTCCGGACCCGGGCGCGTGGAGCTGAACATCTGCGATAGCGGTGAGGGGATCGCGCCGGAACACCAGCGGCGCATCTTCGAGCGCTTCTACCAGGTCCCCGGCCGCCGCTCCGGTCATGGCGGCGCGGGACTCGGCCTGGCGATCACGCAACGCATCGTCACTCTGCACGGCGGCACGCTGAGCGTGCAGAGCGAACCGGGCCGGGGCGCCTGTTTCCGCCTGTCGTTGCCGGCGGCGGCCGGGCGTCGTGATGCTTCGGTGAGAGGTCGTGACGAGGGCGTGCCGTCCCCTGCGTAGCCTGACCCCGAAAGGGGTGAGGACATGCCACAACGACGCCTTCACACGGCCATGCTCGTGCTTCTCCTGATGGGAGGGGTCGCCTGGGCCCAGTCGGGCTCCGGCGACGCCATGATGGACGACGCAACCATGGCCGCCCACACCGTCGACCTGACCGTGACCAACCAGACCGAGCACCAGGTCTTCAGCGCCCCGGTCGCCGTCGCCCACGACGCTGCCTACCGGCCGTTCGAGCTGCATCAGCCGCTACTCAGCGAGCTCGTGCCCCTCGCCGAGGACGGCCGCACCACGGACTTCCAGACCGTCGCGAGGGTGATGAGTGGGATGGGTAGCTACGACATCGCGGACGCCAACCTCGCCCCCGGCGAGAGCGTCACCCTGAGCGTCGAGGTCGACGCGGCGCACCCGCTGGTGTCGGTGTTCGGCATGCTGGTGACCAGCAACGACGCCGTCTTCGTGTTCGGAACCGACGTCACGGCCGTCGTGGGAATGGACGGCGGGTCCATGTCCGGCGAGGACATGTCGGGGGACAGCATGTCGGGCGAGGACATGTCGGGGGACAGCATGTCGGGCGACAACATGGCAGGGGAGGACATGTCCGGCGACAACATGGCAGGGGAGGACATGTCCGGCGACAACATGGCAGGGGAGGACATGTCCGGGGAGGACATGTCCGGGGACGACATGTCTGGCGACAGCATGGCCGGCAATAGCATGTCGGCGGACGACATGGCCCCCGTGGACCTCTACGACGGCACGGTCCGCGTGCTCGACGCGGGCAGCGAGGCCAACACGGAGTCGTGCCACGACGTCCCCGGACCGCCCTGCGGCAGCGTAGGCGTGCGCCACGTGGACATGGCCGAGGGCACCGTGGAGCTCCACCACGGGCTCACGGGCGACGGCGATCTCGACGCGATGACCTATGGCTGGGTCGATCCCGTCGCCAGCGTGGCGGTGGAGGTGCACTGAGCGGCCCGTGCCCGCCCGCCGCGAACGGCGCGCCGCCCATCGGCGCCAGATCACGGCGCCCGCGCCCCGGGACCCAGGTCGGTCCCGGGGCGCACGCGTGGGACGAGGGCCCCGCCCCCCGGTGTCGGCCGGGACGCCGCGATGCGTTCAGAACAGCTCGGCGCTGTCGAGCCAAAGGGTGACGGGGCCGCGGTTGAGGAGCTCGACCTCCATCTCGTGGCCGAAGCGCCCCGTCGCGACGCCCACGCCGCCGGCCTCCAGCGCCGCGATGAAGGCCCGGTAGAGCGCCTCGGCCTCGGTGGGCTGCGCGGCGGCCGTGAAGCCCGGCCGATTCCCGCCGCGCGCGTCCCCGTAGAGAGTGAACTGGCTGACCACCAGGCACGCCCCGTCGACCTGCTCGAGGCTGCGGTTCATGCGTCCCTCACCGTCCTCGAACACCCTCAGCTTGCGCACCTTGTCCGCCATGCGCTCTGCCACGGAGGCATCGTCGGCGGGCGCCACGCCCAGGAGGACCAGCAGGCCGTTACCCACCTCACCCACGACCGCGCCCCGGACCCGCACGCGCGCATGGCTCACGCGCTGCACGAGGGCCCTCACGCGCCGCGCTCCCCGTCGGCGTCGGCGATCGGAAGCACCACGCGCGGTCCGTCGGCGTCGGCGTCCGTGCCCACCGCCTCGCGTAGCCGCTCGAGGCGCGCGCGCACGGCGCGCAGGGCCGTCCACAGCGTGTCCCGCTCCGCCTCGCCCAGGTTCCCCCGGGTCTTGTGCTCCAGCATCTCCAGCAGGTCCAGGCTGCGTTGCGCCGCACGCAGTCCTCGCACGCCGTCGCGGGGCGCGGAGACCCGCAGCGGGCCGTCGTCGTCCCCGGCCGCGGCCTCCGCCGACGATCGCAGGGCGTGGACCAATCCCATGAAGCGCGCGTCGGCCGGGGCGCTCAGAACAACCCCTCCTGTTCGGCCGTGTCGATGAGCTGCGCGGGGCCCTTGGGCGGGAGGGTGAGCAGCACGCGCTGGAGCTCCAGCATGTCCTGCCACATCTGCCACTTCGGTGCGCCGCGCTCCCTGCTCGGGTTCCGCAGCAGGTACGCGGGGTGGTAGAGCGGGAACAAGCGGATGCCGTGCCACTCGTGCCAGCGCCCGTGGGTTCGGGTGATGCCGTCGCGGGTCCGCAGGAAGTACTGCGTCGGCACGTTCCCGAGCGTCCCGATGACCTGTGGTTGGATCGCCCGGATCTGCTCCAACAGCACCGGCTCGCTGGCCGCGAGCTCCTCGGGGCGCGGGTTGCGGTTGCCGGGGGGGCGGAACTTCACCATGTTCGTGATGTACACGGTGTCACGGCCGAGCTCCACGGAGGCCAGGATGCGGTCGAGGAGCTGGCCCGCGCGCCCCACGAAGGGGCGGCCGGAGAGGTCCTCCTCCTCGCCCGGCGCCTCCCCGATGAGCATCAGGTCCGCGTCGGGGTCTCCCTCGCCGAACACCAGGTTGTCGGACAGGTCACGGAGGGCATCCGGCTTGGCGGCCGCCGCGGTCTCCAGTTCGAGCAGCGTCACGGCCCATTCATAACACGTCGGGCGCGGCATCCAGGCCGCGCCCGACGGCGCCCACGGCGGACCGTGGGAGGAGTCCGGGCAGGGGTCTCAGGTCGGCGCCGACGAGAGTGGCGGGCGTTGGCTGCGGACCTCCCGGCGCACCTTGGGCTCGAGCCCGATCATCAGGAAGAAGTTCTCGAGGGCGTTCTCTTCGCCCTTGATGTCGGTGTACTGCTCGTCCTCGGTGCCGGTGACGAAGGGTAGGTTCTGGTAGCGGTCGAGGGCCCCGCGCACGACCTCGGAGGGGCTCTGCGACTCGGCCATCTCGGCGAGCTGTGCGTACACCGAGCGTCGTGCCTCGGCGTGCCGGCGGAATGCAACGGGATTCTCGGTCTCATCGGAGCGCAACAGGTCCTGCTTGGCGATGCGGCGGTAATGCTTCAGACCGCGGATGATCTCCTCCGAGCTCAGAACCACCTTCACATCCATAGCCACTCCTTTCTGGCATGCTGCGCCCGCGCTCGGCGTCGGTGCGTCGGCGTGCCATGTCTGCCTTTGTGGGTCGCGTGACGGTTTGAAGGGCGGAGCAGGGGTCCGCCGCGGGCCCGCCTCGGCCGGTGGATCGGCGGGGGCGGTCGGCGGGCGCGCACTCAGATCATGCCTTCATGCTGCGCATGGGGACGGGCGGCAACGTTGCGCCGCTGCTCTCGCCTTCGAGAAGATCCCCCGTGTAGCGCTGGAGCGCGCTGATCTCCTCGGCGTCCGAGCGGTAGCCGCAATGCGCGCACTCCAACTCGGTGAAGCCCTCCGCGTAATGGAAGGTGACCGTGTCCTCGCTGCCGCACTGCGGGCAGGGGATCCGTTCGCGTTGGCCCTCCGCGTCAATCATGCCGCTCCTTGGGGCTCAGTCTAGCGCACCGTGCCGGCCCCCGTCGCGCCCCGGCGCACGGGACCACGCATGCGCTCCGGCGGGCGAGGCTCAGCACGTCTCCGGGCGCTCGTCCTCCGCCTCGGCCCCGCTCAGGAGCTCCTCTGCGTGGCGCAGCGAGGTCGGCGTAACGCTCCCGGAGAGCATCCGGGCGAGCTCCTCGCGTCGCGATGGGCCCTCCAGCCGCGCGACGCGCGTCACCGTTCGGCCCTCCACCTCGCGCTTGTCGACCGCGAAGTGGGCGTGGGCGAAGGCCGCGACCTGCGGCAGGTGCGTGACGACCAGCACCTGGTGGCGCCGCGCGAGGCGACGCAGTAGCGACCCCACGGCGCGCGCCGTGCGTCCACCGATGCCCGCGTCGACCTCATCGAACGCGAGCACGGGCACGTCGGAACCGGTGACGAGGTGGAGGGCCAACATGATGCGCGAGAGCTCACCCCCCGAGGCGACGGCGGACAGCGGCGCGAGCGGCTCTCCGGCGTGGGCGACGAAGGCGAAGCGCACCGAGTCGCGGCCCGTGGGTCCGAGCGCGTCTGTGGACCGGAGCTCCACGCCCAGGCGCGCGTCCGGCATGCCGAGCTCCGCGAGCAGGGGTTGGAGCCGCTCTTCGAGGGATCGCGCGGCCACCTTCCGACCCTCGAGGAGCGCGGCGGCCAGAGCCTCGAGCTCGTCGCGCAACGCCGCCCGCTCTTCCTCCTTGGCCGCCAGGGCGTCGTCGACGCGCTCGAGCCGTGCCCGCTCCTCCGCGGCGGTGCGGCGGAACGCCAGCACGCCCGCGAGGTCCTCCCCGTACTTGCGCTGAAGGTTCTCGAGCGCGGCCAGGCGGCCGTGTACCGCGTCCAGCCGGCGCGGGTCGGCCTGGAAGTCGCCGAGGAAGGACTCGAGCTCGCCGGCCACGGCCGCCAGGCCGGTGGCGGCCTCCGCCAGATCGCGCGCCAGGGGCGCGAGGGCGGTGTCGAAGCGGGCCGCGTCGCGCAGGTCGCGCAGCGCCTCCGCCACGCGCTCGACGGCGCTCCCGTCGTCGGCGGAGAGGAGCCCGAAGGCGCGGCCGGCACCCTCGAGGATGCGCTCCGCGTGGCCCAGGGCCTCGGCCTCCTGCCGCAGCGCCTCGTCCTCGCCCGCCTGGGGCGCGGCGCGGTCGATGTCCTCGATCTGGTACGCCAGCACGTCGAGCCGGCGATCGCGCTCCCGGGCGTCGGCGCGCAGCGCCTCCAGCTCCTGCTCCATCCGCCTGAGGCTGGTGTAGCCCGTGCGGTAGCGCGTCAGCGCCGCCGCCGCGTCGGGCGCGAGCAGGCGGTCGAGTTGCGCGCGCTGGCGCGCGGGGCCCTGCAGCTCCGCGGCGGCGTGTTGGCCGAAGATGGCGACGACACGCCCCAGCACCTCACCGAGCTCGCCGACCGTGACCAGCTCCCCGTCCAGCCGAGCGCTGTGCCGCCCCGAGGCGTTGAGGCGCCGCGCGGCCGAGACGGGCCCGCCCCCCTCGAACACGCCCTGGACGAGGGCGTGATCGCACCCTGCGCGGATGAGGGCGCTGTCCGCCCGGTCGCCGACCAGGAGCCCGAGGGCATCGATGAGGATCGACTTGCCCGCGCCGGTCTCGCCCGTGAGCGCGTTGAAGCCCGGGGCGAGCCCCAGCTCGAGGTCGTCGACGATGGCGAAATCCCGCAGCTCGAGCGTGTGGAGCACGGAACCCAGTATAGGGGCACGGAATCTTGGGCCCACGGGGGCTGGGCAGCGCCCCAGCGGTGCCGGGTACACTCCTGACATGCCGCTCAGGGATCGCCCGACCGCCGTGACCTGGGTGGAGTGCCCGCGCGATGCCTGGCAGGGCCTCCCCGGCCCGCTCCCGTTGGCTCGCAGGCGGCGCCATCTGCGTGCTTTGATGGCCGCGGGGGTGCGACACCTCGACCTTGGCGCCTTCGTGTCCCCCCGCGCCGTTCCCGGGATGGCCGACACCGAGGCGTTGCTCGGCGGCCTGGTGCGCCCCGAGGGGTGCGACTGGCTGTGCATCGTCGGCAACGCGCGCGGGATCGAGCGTGCCGCCGCGACGCCGGGCGTGACCACCGTGGGGTACCCCCTGTCGGTCAACGAGACCTTCCAGCGCCGCAACCTGGGCCGCGACCTGGCGAGGACGTGGGCGGAGCTGCCCGGCCTGCTCCGGAGGGCAGACGACGCCGGCCTGTCGCTGGTGGCGTACGTGTCGATGGGGTTCGGGAATCCCTACGACGAGCCCTGGGCGCCGCAGGACACGGCGGAGGTCGTGGCGCGCGTCCGTGGGCTCGGGATCACGCGCGTGGCGCTCGCCGACACCGTCGGGCGGGCGGACGCGGGCACGGTGCGCGCCGTGCTCGCCGCGGTGCGCGCCCCCCAGGCGCTCGGCCTCCACCTGCACGCCAGGCGCGACACCTGGCGGGAGCTGGTCGACGCGGGCCTGGAGGCCGGGGTGCGCTGGTTCGAGGGTGCGTTCGGAGGCGTGGGCGGGTGCCCGTTCGCGGGCGACGCGCTGGTGGGCAACTTGCCGAGCGAGCGGGTCCTTCCGTACCTGGTGGCGCGGGGCTTCGAGCCCGGGGTCGACGAGACCGCGTTGGCGGGGCTCGCGACCGAGGCGTCCGCGCTGGCGGCCGAGGGTTCCCGGTCCCCGGGGGGTTAGCCGGGCATGGCGGGCTGGGTCGCCTGGCGCTCCAGCTCGCGCAGTGTCGCCTCGCGCAGGCGCCGCATGGCCTCGTCCATGTCCCCATGCACGGTGGCGCCGGCCGCTGCGACGTGCCCGCCGCCGCCGAGCTCCAGGCAGATGGCCTGGGCGGACACGCCGTCGCGGGTGCGCACGCTCAACTTGACCGCCCCGTCGCGCTCCTTGAGCAGGGCCGCGACGAGCGCGCCCTCGGCGTAGCGGATCTGCCCCACGAAGTCCTCCGAGTCGTCGTCGCTGTCGCCCACCGCGTCGCGCATGGCGTGGGTCAGCCTGGCGGTGACCAGGCGCCCCTGGAGGTCGAAGGCGACCGTGCCCATCACCATGCCGAGCATCCGGAAGTAGTCGGGGTGCCGCCACTGCAGGCGGTCGGTCAGGCCACTGAAGGCCACGCCGGCGTCGATGAGGTCGCCGGCGGCGCTGAGCACGTCGCGATCGGTGTTGCCGAAACGGAAGTTCCCGGTGTCGGTGATCATGCCGGTGAGGCACGGCGTCGCAATAGCGGGCGTCCACGGCACCCCGAGAGCCTCGATCAACTCCTTCACGATCACGGCCGTCGCCGCGCGCCGGGGTTGCACCAGCGCCAGGTCGCCGAAGCCGTCGTTGGTGCCGTGATGGTCGATGTTGATGGTCGTGTCGGCGTCCGCCGCCGGCGCCCCCACCATGCGCCCCGCGTCGGCGACGTCGAGCACCACCAGCAGGGTGCCGTCGGGCAGGGCGGGGAGTGGCCCGGACAGCTCCCCGGGCTGCGCCAGGAACGCCAGGAAACGAGGGGGCTCCAGCGGCAGCGTGGTCGTCTTCCCGAGCGTGTCCAGGGCGCGCTTGAGCGCCAGCGAGCTGCCCAGTGCGTCCCCGTCGGGGTCGACATGGCTGACGATGACGATGGGCCCGTTCCAGGTGCGCAGGGTGTGCGCGATGCGCTCCAGCACGGCATGATCGTCGTGTTCAACGTTCGATTCTGTCGCGTTCATGCCGACCATGATACCCGCGCGTTTCGACGCGCCGCGCGCGCCCCCACACGGTCGGCGCTGGCGGCCCAAGTGTCGCCTACCCGTCAGTGCGCGACGGCCGGACTCCGACATAATGGGCGCCATGGACCCCAACGAGACCGGCCCCGCGGCCGACGACGCGCGCGCCGCCGGGCCAGGTTCGATCGATCCCGCGGTGCGGGATCCGGGCCCGGGAGGCCCGCGCGCCGAGCCCGAGCCCGCCCCGCAGGTCGACTTCGTCCCCATGCCGGACGCGGACGTTGGCCGCAGGCGAGGCACCAGGCTGCTGGCCTTCGCGCTGGCCGCGGTGCTGCTGGTGGTCGTGGCGCTGGGCGGTGGCCTCACCCGCCCCCGCACGCTGCAACACGTGGTGGACGGTCCGCCGCCGGTGGTGCGCCCGACCGGTCAACTCGAGCGCGCCTTCGAACTCGCCCGCGAGGCGTCGGTCCGCATCGAGGCGCGCTGTGGCGGCGCGCTACGGGGGCAGGTGTTGGGCCTGGGCACGGGCTTCTTCATCCGCGACGACGGCCAGGTGCTCACCGCATATCACGTCGTGGACACCTCGAGCACCGGCCTGAACTGCCCCGTGTCGTACGTGGCGGTGACGCCCGAGCGCCTCGAGTATCCGCTCCTGCTGGTCGGCTTCGATGCCTACCTCGACCTCGCCGTGCTGCAGGCCGACGTCGGGCGCTCGGTCCCGGTGATCCCGCTGGCCGCGGCCGCCCCGTCCCCGGGGACGCCCGTGGTGGCGATCGGGAACAGCCGTGACGAGTTCCTGCAGGCGCGCGCGGGAGAGGTCACCCGGCTGGGCGTGCACGCGGGCCGCGCGGACTTCGCCGACGGCACCATCGAGCTCACCAACGCGCTGGCCCCGGGGGACTCCGGCGGCCCCGTGGTGAACGATCGTGGTGAAGCGGTGGGGGTGGTGAGCTACATCAGCTTCAATCCGGGGGCGATGACCTCGGACGGGTACCTCCCGCCGTTCCTGCGGGGGGTCCCGCTGCCGAGGGACTTCGCCGCCTACGCCGTGCCGGTCGTGGGCAACCGCGCCCTGCTCGGCCGACTTGCCAGCGGCGAGCAGCACGACGTTCCCGTGGTCGGGTTCCAGTGGCGTCAGGGGCTGGACTACGACCCGGCGAACAGCGATGTGTACCTCGGGCCGCGGCCCGGACCCATCGTGTTCAGCGTGCAGCCCGGCGGGCCGGCCGATCGGGCCGGGCTCCGGAGCATGCAGGAGCGCACGGTCCAGGCGCGCGACGGCAGCACCACGCGGGTGCCCCAGGCCGACGTGATCGTGGCCGTGGATGGCGTGGCTACTCCGACCTTCTACGACCTGCTGGCGGTGATCCGCGGCAAGGCCATCGGCGAGACGGTGACGATCACCGTGCAGCGCGGCGGCGCGACGTTCCGGCTCCCACTCGAGCTCGAGGCCAAGCGCGCGGTGTTCGCCGGCGGGTGACGGCGGGCGGCACGGGCCCCTAGGCGCCAGGCGCAATGCAGTAGTGAATGAACGACCGTGAATGAACGACGGCGCACCCGAGAAGGGTGCGCCGCATGCTGGTGGGCGATGGTGGACTCGAACCACCGACCTCGTCGTTATCAGCGACGCGCTCTAACCGACTGAGCTAATCGCCCGCAGAGCGAAAGGGAGTCTATCACGCGTCAGAAACGCGGGTCAACCCGCGCGGGGAAGGGCGCGAAGCGGGGGCGCGCCGGCTTACGGAGGCGGGCGCGGAGCGCCGGTACAATGCCGGCGTGACGATCGAGACGCTCTACCTGGCCAAGCCGCGCGGCTTCTGCGCCGGCGTCGTGATGGCGATCCGTGCCGTCGAGCGGGCGGCGGAGGACAGCCGTGAGGCTGGGGAGGGAAACCTCGCCGTGTACCACGCCATCGTGCACAACCGCACGGTGGTCGAGGGGCTCGAGCGGGAGCGCGGCGTGCGCTTCGTCGAGGATCTCCGCGACCTCGAGCCGCTGCGGCGCGACGGCGCGGTCGGCGACACCGTGGTGTTCAGCGCCCACGGCGTCAGCCCCTCGGTCCGCGAGGAGGCACGGCGGCTCGGGCTTGGCACCATCGACGCCACCTGCCCGTTGGTCACCAAGGTGCACAACGAGGCGTTGAAGTACGTGCGGCGCGGCTATCACATCCTGCTCATCGGTGACTCCGCCGACCACCAGGAGGTCGTGGGCACGCGCGGCGAGGCCCCCGAGCACACCACCGTCGTCGGTGTGCTCGGCAGCGACGGCGGGAACGGCGGGCTGGCCGACCCCGAGACCGTCCAGGTGCCGGATCCGGAGAGGGTGGTGGTGCTGACGCAGACCACCCTCTCGGTGGACGACACCCTGCGCACGGTGGACGTGCTCAAGCGCCGCTTTCCGGCATTGGTCGTGCCCCGGGCGGACGACCTGTGCTACGCGACGAAGAACCGCCAGGACGCCGTGCGACGCATCGCTCCGGAGGTCGACCTGTTCCTCGTGGTGACCAGCGTCACGAGCTCCAACGGGATGCGGTTGCTGGAGCTCGCGCAGCGCCTCAGCCCCCGTGCCGAGCGCATCGAGGCGGTCGGGGACATCGCTCCCGAGTGGCTCCATGGCGTCCGCCGGGTCGGCCTGAGTTCCGCCGCGTCGACCCCCGAGCACCTCGTTCAGGAGGTGGTGGCGCGCTTCCGCGCGGGCAATCCGGGCCTCCGGCTGGTGGAAGAGGGGCAGTGGGAGGACATCGCATTCCGGGAGCCGAGGCGCACGCCGGCGTCCCCTACCGACGCGTGAGCCGCCGCCCGGTCCGGCGGCCGCTGTCGGTGGCGCCGATGATGGACTGGACCGACCGACACTTCCGCTACCTGCTCCGCCGTATCACCCGCCACACCCTGCTCTACACCGAGATGGTCACGGCCACGGCCGTGCTCCACGGGGACGAGGAGCGCCTACTGGGATTCGACCCCAGCGAGCGCCCGCTCGCGTTGCAGCTCGGCGGGGACGATCCGGTAGCGCTCGCCGAGGCGGCCCGTCGGGCGGAGGCCCGGGGCTACGACGAGATCGACCTGAACGTGGGGTGCCCCTCCCCGCGGGTCGTCGCCGGCAACTTCGGCGCCAGCCTGATGACGCAACCGGAGGCGGTGGCGCGGATGGTGGACGCGATGCGCGCCACCGTGGCGCTGCCCGTCACCGTCAAGCACCGCATCGGCGTCGATGGCCTGGACCGTTACGACGACATGGCGCGCTTCGTGCGCACCGTGGCCGGCGCCGGCGCCGACGCGTTCATCGTCCACGCGCGCAAGGCCTGGCTGGAGGGGCTGAGCCCCAGGGAGAATCGCAGCGTGCCGCCCCTGCGGCATGCGGAGGTCGTGCGCCTCAAGCAGGAGTTCCCACACCTCACCATCGAGCTCAACGGCGGGGTGCGACACCTCGACGAGGTGGTCGACCATCTCCGCCGCGTCGACGGCGTGATGCTCGGGCGCGCGGTCTACGAAGACCCCCTGATCCTTGCAGGTGCCGACGCCCGCGTGTTCGCCGAGGACGGCGCGGGGCGCACGCGCAGGGGCATCGTGTCGGCGATGCTGCCCTACCTGGAGCAGCGCCTGCAGGACGGAGCGCCGCTTCAGGCGGTGACGCGCCACATGCTGGGCCTGTTCCGCGGTGTGCCGGGCGGCAAGCGCTGGCGCCGGTATCTCAGCGAGCATGCGCACCGATCGGGGGCCGGTCCGGAGGTCGTCCTCGGCGCGCTGGAGACAGTCCCCGACGCCGTTCTCGACGCCCCGTTGGCCGTCGGCGGCGAGGCGGAGGCCGGCGCCGCGCCGACGCGCGCGGTCGGCGCGGGCTCAGCCGGCCGGGCGCAGGCGTAGCCGCAGCTCGCGGCCGACGCGCTCCCGAGGGGTGTCCAGCGCGGCCGCGGCGCTTCCGCCGCGCACCGCGACCTCCAGCGTGTCGGCCGACCCCAGGTAGGCCACCCACGCGCCGGGGGCGACGTCGGCGAAGGTCCCGCGCAGCGGGCCGACCTCCACCGGGCCGCCAGCGGTCTCCACCGAGACGCGCCACTCGCGCGCCCGGGCGATGCGGGCCGGCAGGGCGCTCACCAACGTCCCGAAGTGATCGGCGAGCACCACCGGAGCCACCCAACCCTCGCCCACCCGGCGGGCCGAAACGACCTCGGGCCGCCTCAACGCACCCTGCGCCAGGGCCGGGCCGAGGGCGTCGAGGGGCACGCCCGCGGCCAGGTGGGCGGCCGCCGGGGCGAACACGTCCCGACCATGGAAGGTCCTGCCCGGACCCATCAGCAGGTAGCGGGGATCCTCCACCGTGACGATCTCCTCGACGTGGTCGAGCCGCTCCAGCACGCCCCCGAGGAGTCCATTGTCGGGGGCCACGGCGCGTAGGCGGCGTCCGTTGAGGGTGCCCGACAGCGCCACGGCACGACGGGCCGTTCCCACGCCCGGGTCGACCACGGCGCATACCACCGCCTCGTCGGGCAGGTAGGGGAGGGCGGCCGCCAGCGCGAAGGAGGCGGCCCGCACGTCCTGGGGCGGCAGGCCGTGGCTGAGGTCGAGCGTGGGCACGTGTGGCGCGATGCTCGCCGCCACGCTCTTCATCACCCCGACGTAGACGTCTTCGAGCCCAAAATCCGTGAGGAACGCGAGACAGACCATGCACCAGGGGTACCACGGACCCCTGGCCGCGCGCGGGCCTCAGTCGCGGTAGCGCGCCAGCAGCGCGCGCGCGATCAGCAGGTGCTGCACCTCGTCGGTGCCCTCACCGATGCGCGTCAGCCGGGCGTCGCGCCACAGCCGTTCGACCTCGTAGGCGCGCATGTAGCCGTAACCTCCGAGTATCTGGATGGCCGCGTCGCAGGCCGCGACGCCGGCGGTCGAGCCCTTGAGCTTGGCCATCGAGGCCGCCTCGGTGTAGTCCCTGCCGGCGTCCCGGAGGGCCGCGGCCCTCCGCACGAGCAGGCGGGCGGCCTCCAGTTCGGTGGCCATCTCCGCCAGGCGGAAGGCGATGGCCTGATGGCGGGCGATGGGGCGACCGAATTGCTCGCGCTCCAGGGCGTAGCGCGCGGCGATGTCGAGCGCCGCGCGGCCCAGGCCGATGCCCATGGCCCCGATGCCGATGCGGCCGCCGTTGAGCACCTCCAGGACGTCGGCGAAGCCCTCGCCGCGCACTCCTAGGAGCTGGTCGGCCGGGACCTCGAGGTCCTGGAACGTGAGCGGCGTGGTGTCGGAGCTGTGCAGGCCCAGCTTCTCCTCCGGCTGCCCGCGGATCAGGCCCGGGGCGTCGCCGTCGACCACCAGGGCGCTGATCCCGTGCGCCTTGGAGCGGCCCTCGGCCGGCGGGTCGGTGCGCACCACCAGCACGTAGGTGCCCCCCACGCTCCCCTGCGTGATGAAGGACTTCGCCCCGTTGACGACGAAGCCATCGCCGCGCTCCTCGGCGCGCGTCGTGAGGGCCGCCGCGTCGGAGCCAGAACCGGGCTCGGTCAGCCCCCAGGCGCCGAGCCGCTCGGCTCGAGCCAGCGGCGGCACGAAGCGCTCCTTCTGCGCCTCGTTCCCCGCCGTCAGCAGGTGGCCGGTGCACAGCGAGTTGTGGGACGCCACCGTGAGGCAGAGCGAGCCGTCGACCGCCGCGATCTCCTCGATCACGAGCGCGGTGGTGGCGGTGTCCAGCGCCGCGCCGCCGTAGCGCTCCGGGACCTGCAACCCGAACACGCCCAGGTCGCCGAGCGTGCGGACCAGCGCGTGCGGGAACGCGCCGCTGCGGTCGCGCTCGATGGCGCCCGGCGCCACCTCGGTGCGGAGCACATCGCGTAAGGGGCCGAGAAGGGCGCGCTGGTCGGCGGTGAGGTCGAACCACAGCGGCTCGGCGGTGGGCACATTAGGGTCCATGGGCCACGGTAGCAGAGCCGGCCCGCCCCGTCGCAACGTTGTACCCGGCCGTGGAACCGCCTCAGGGACGCGCGTCGGCGGAGTGGTCCCGCCACGACCGCGGGCGCGTCTGGTAGACTCCGGCGCATGGAGCGACCGTACTGGGTGCGGGGGATACGCGGGGCCACCACGGTGGAGGCCGACGAGGCCGACCTCGTCCTCGGGGCCACGCGCGAGCTGCTCGAGGCCATGCTCGAGGCCAACGGCATCGACAGCTTCGATCCCATCGCCAGCATCTTCTTCACCACCACGCAGGACCTGCGCTCGACGTTCCCGGCCGAGGCCGCCCGCGCGCTGGGCATGACGCGCGTCCCGATGCTGTGCAACCAGGAGATCCCCGTGCCCGGTCGCCTGCCGCGCTGCGTGCGGGTGATGCTGCAGCTCAACACGCGCCTCGGCCAGGACGACATCCAGCACGTCTACCTGCGCGAGGCGCGTCGCCTTCGACCCGACCTGAGCTTCGCCCAATAACTGCCGCGGACCCCAGCGTCCGCCGGGCGCCACGACGGAAGACCCACCCGGGGTAGCTCGGGTGGGTCTTCCCACGATGTGGACGTGCGATCGGATCGGTGTCGGGTTTGGGGAACGGGTCGGGGGCGCGGCGACCGCCCTGCGCAGGCGCTTCCGCGCGCTTCCGCGGTCGCTAGCTGCGGCTCAGGGGCGGCGCGGCCCGCGGCGGAGCCGGGCACGCCGGGCGTCGCGTCGCAGCCCCGTCATGCGGTCGCGGATCGCCTGTTGGATCTGGTGCGGCGCTGGAAACATCGGTATCCTCCTATAGAGGAGCATATAGGGACGTGGCGATATTGTCAATAGGCAGAGCCCGATAAGTGCCGTGCCCGCCCCGCGCCGCGGACGGCGGCCCCGCAGCGCACGCGCCCCGGATCGGCGAGCCCGGACTCAGGAGAGCAGGGCGTCCCCCAGCGACCGCAGGAGCGCGCCCACGGCAGCGGAATCGGCGTGGTAGTACGAGCGGTTGCCGCGCTTCTCGAGGGTGACCAGCCCCGCCGAGCGCAGCAGCTTGAGGTGCCCGCTGACCGTCGGCTGGCTGACGCCAAGCTGGCGAGCGAGGTCGCCCACCGTCAGCGGGAAGGAACCGAAGCGGGCGATCAGCGCCAGCAGCTGCAGCCGCGTCGGGTCTGCGAAGGCCTTGAGCTGCCCCGCGAGGGTCCGCAGCTCGTCGGCCTGCTCCGCGAACGCCGATTCCCCGTGCAGCCCGAACCCCAGGTACACGGTGTCGTGGACCTCGAGGTGGAAGCCGCCCACGGAGGCGAAGGAGAGCGGGGTCACAACCAGCTGCCCGCGGCGCTGCAGCTCACGGAGTTCGGTGGCGTGTGCCTCGAACTGCGTGAAGTGGTGGCGCGGGAGCGCCTGCATCAGATCGCCGGTGGACGCCAGTTCCTTGCGGAAGGCCGCCGCGGCGGCCTGGGCTGCGGCGCGCCCTTGACGCTCCCAGTCCGGGCCGAGGGTGCCCCACAGCTCGCGCAGCAGGGGCTGCAGCTCGGTGCCGAAGGCCGGGCGCGCCATGCGCTCGAGCGTCGCGCGGATCTCGGCAGTGAGGCGCTCGCCCTTCGCCCGGGCCTCGGGGTCGTCGGCCCGGGGCGTGGGCGCGAGCGCGTCGAGCTGCTCCAGCAGGCGCGTCGGCAGCGAGGGGAGGTCGTCCAGGAAGCGTCGCGGGTCGTCGTCGGTGGCGTAACCGAGCCCGCAGGCCAGCAGGAACACGCCATGACCGGCGCGTTCGCTCGGCTCCCCGCAGAGGGCGAGCAGCGCATCGAGCCACCCCGGCCGCCGCTCCCGAAGCTCGCGCAACCACGCCAGCGGAGACGGGCGTCCGTCGTCGAGGTGGTGCAGCAGGTGGTAGTGGGCGTAGACGAGCTCCAGGACGGGCGCCGCCAGCACCCGCACCCCGGTGCGGGCCTCGAACGGCGCGGAGATGGAGAGGATCGTGTCGGATTCCATCGGTATCCAGCTATGCTACCAGGCCGCCGCACGCACCCGTGTGCGCCACGGCGACCCACCGCACGCCCCGTGCATCCCCGGTTCGCCCGCGTGGGAGCGGCCGCGCCTTCGGCGCCCCGCGACCCGACCCTGGCGAGCGATCAGTCCTTCCACTCCCGCACGGGCACCAGATCCCCTCCGTCGGCCACCGCCAGCGTGACCTTGTGAGAGCGGTTCGTGGTGACCTCGAGCGTGGCCTGGTCGAGCGTGTCCGGACCCACGAGGGTCTTACGCACGAAGTACCCGCCCGCCTGGGCGCTCATCTCACTCGTCTTGGACAGGCGCACGTGGATGACCTCCCCATGGCGGTCGGTGCGGACGCGGGCGAGCAGGAAGCTCCCGTCGTCCCGGAAGCGGGGATCCTGCCGTCTGAACATGCCGAACATGACGGTATTGTAGCGCCACGGGCGGGCGGCGCGCCCACGGCGCTCGAAGCGCCGTGGGCCCCGCACCGCGGCAAGGGAGAGCACCATGGTTCGCGACCCCGATGCGCTGCTGCGCCACGCCTTCCGCGCCGCGGTGGAGGCCGCCGACCCGGACCGGGTCGTGCCGCCGGCGTTGCCCGGGGTTCCCGACGGCAGGCTGGTGGTGGTGGGCGCGGGCAAGGCCGCCGCCGCCATGGCGCGGGCCGTCGAACGGCATTACGGCCCGGAGGCGGCGGTGGAGGGGTGTGTGGTGACGCGCTACGGGCACGCGCTCGCGACGCGCCGCATCGAGGTGCGAGAAGCGGCGCACCCCGTTCCGGACGAGGCAGGGGAGCGCGCCACGCGGGAGATCCTGGCGTTGGTACGCGGCGCGGGAGCCGACGACCTGGTGCTGTGCCTGCTCTCCGGGGGCGGATCGGCGCTGCTCACGGCACCGGAGGGCCTCGCGGCGCCCGCACAGCGCACACTCACGGCCGCCCTGCTCCGCTCCGGCGCGGACATCCACGAGATCAACGCCGTGCGCAAGCATCTGTCCGCCGTGAAAGGCGGCCTTCTGGCGGCGGCGGCGTGGCCGGCGCCGTTGCGGGCCCTGGTCATCTCCGACGTGGTGGGGGACGACCCGAGCGTCATCGCCAGCGGCCCGACGGTCGCCGACGCGAGCACCTTCGCCGACGCGCTCGCGGTGCTGGAGCGCTACGGCGTCGACGCGCCCGCGGCGCGCGCCAGCCTCGAGCGCGGCCTGCGCGGCGAGCGCCCCGAGACCCCCAAGCCCGGCGACCCCCGGCTCGCGCGGAGCGAGACGCGCGTCATCGCCACCAACCAGGCCAGCCTCGAGGCCGCTGCGGCGGTGCTGGAGGACGCCGGCGTGCACGCCCATCTGCTGGCCAACGGCATCACGGGGGAGGCGCGCGAGGTGGGGGCCGTGCACGCCGCCATGGCCCGGCAGGTGCTGGAGTGGGGCCAGCCCTTCGGGCGCCCCTGCGCCCTGCTCTCGGGGGGCGAGACCACCGTCACCGTGCGCGGCGACGGGCGCGGCGGCCGGAATGCGGAGTTCGCACTGGCGACGGCGCTTGACCTGCCCGACGGTGGCGAGGTCTGGCTGCTCGCGGCCGACACCGACGGCATCGACGGAAGCGAGGACAACGCCGGCGTGCTGCTATCGCCTGCCGCGCGCCGCTCGATGGACCACCCGGCCGCCCGCAGGGCGCTGGCGTCCAACGACAGCTACGGCGCCTTCGAGGCCGTCGGGGCGCTGCTGGTGACGGGCCCCACGCGCACCAACGTCAACGATCTGCGCATCCTGCTGATGCCGTGAGCCTCGGCGGCTCGGGTATGCTTTGGCCGATATGAGCCGCGTGTTGCCCGCCGACCCGTCCAGCCTGCGCAGGGCCGTAGAGCGCCTGCGCGCCGGCGGCCTGGTTGCGTTCCCGACCGAGACCGTCTACGGGCTGGGGGCGGCGGCGCGCGATCCGCGGGCGGTGGCGGGCATCTTCCGCGCCAAGGGGCGGCCGCGCCACCACCCGCTCATCGTGCACCTCGGGGGGCCCGAGGACGTCGACGCCTGGGCGGCGTCGGTCCCGGACGACGCCGTTCGGCTGGGGCGGGCGTTCTGGCCGGGGCCCCTCACGCTGGTGCTGCAGCGTGCCGCCGGCGTGCCCGACGCTGTCACCGGCGGGCAGGAGACGGTCGCGGTGCGCGTCCCGTCCCACCCGCTGGCGCAGCGCCTGTTGGCCGCCTTCGGGGATGGCCTCGCCGCGCCGTCGGCCAACCGCTTCGGGCGCATCTCGCCCACGACGGCCGAGCACGTCGCGGAGGAGTTCGCGGACCTCGATCTGTGGGTGCTCGACGGCGGGGCGTGCGCCGTCGGGCTCGAGTCCACCATCGTCGACCTGAGCACCGCCGTGCCGCGCCTGTTGCGGCCCGGTGGGATCACCGTGGCGGACCTCGAGGCGGTCCTCGGCCGTCGCCTGCGCCCGGCCGGTGCCCCCGGGGGGCGCGGAGCGCAGGCGGGGGGCGCCGCGCCGCCCCGGGCGCCCGGGGGACTGCCCAGTCACTACGCCCCGCGCACTCCCGCGCTGTGGCTCGAGCCCGCGGCGCTCGACGCCCGGGCGCGCGCCGAACCCCGGGCCGCGGTCCTGTCGCGGCGCCCTCCGCCGGGCGGGCGCAGGGGTCCCTGGCGGCGCCTGCCGGCCGATGCCGTCGGTTACGGGCGGGCGCTCTACGCCGCCCTTCGGGAGCTCGACGCCGCCGGCGCGCCGAGCATCCTGGTGGAGGCCGTGCCCGCTACCCCCGCCTGGCTGGCCGTGGCCGACCGCCTGCGGCGCGCCACCCGCGGCGGCGACTCGGACCAGCGCGCGGGCGACGCCCCGGCGGCGGTCGCCGTCGCCGACGGCACACCCTGAGGCCCACCGACCCCGCTCCGGGCGCTCCGCCCGGACGATCCTGCAGGAGGACGCCATGCCGACCAGCGAGTTCGACGACCGGCCCGTGGTGGCCGTCATCATGGGTAGCGCCAGCGACTGGGACACGATGCGACACGCCGACGACGCGCTCGAGGCGCTGGGCGTGCCGCACGCCTGCCTGGTGGTGTCCGCCCACCGCACGCCGGAGCGCATGCGGGAGTTCGCGCACGAGGCCGCCGGGCGCGGCTTCGAGGTCATCATCGCGGGGGCCGGGGGCGCGGCGCACCTGCCCGGCATGGTGGCGGCCCAGACGGAGCTCCCCGTGCTCGGGGTGCCGGTTCAGAGCCGCGCGCTCGGTGGCATGGACTCGCTGCTCAGCATCGTGCAGATGCCCCGCGGGGTCCCGGTCGGCACGCTCGCCATCGGGGCGGCGGGAGCGCTCAACGCCGCGTTGCTGGCCGCGTCGATCCTGGCGTTGACGCGCCCCGCTCTGGCCCGGCGACTGCGCGAGTACCGCAGCCGCCAAGCCGAGTCGGCGGCCGCCTCCGAGCTGCCGACCGCGCGCTTCCTGGGCACCTGATGGGCGCGGGCGTGCTACTCCCCGGCGCCACGTTGGGCATGCTCGGGAGCGGCCAGCTCGGGCGCATGTTCACGCAGGCGGCGCGGCGCATGGGGTACCGGGTCCACGTGCTCTCCCCGATGCCGGATTCCCCCACGGGGCAGGTCGCCGATGCGGAGCTGGTAGCGCCCTACGCGGACGTCGACGCCGTGGCGCGCTTCGCGCGCGGAGTGGACGTGGTCACCCTCGAGTTCGAGAACATCCCGAGCGCCTCGCTGGAGGCCGCGGAGGCCTGCGCCCCCGTGCGGCCGGGCGTGCGCGCGCTTCATACCACCCAGCATCGGGGCCGCGAGAAGGACTTCCTCGCCTCCGCCGGGGTGCCGTACGTCCCGTTCGAGGCGGTGGCGGCCGGCGGGGACGTCGATGCCGCCGTGACCCGCATCGGCGTGCCCTGCGTGGTGAAGACCGCTGGTTTCGGCTACGACGGCAAGGGGCAGCGGGTGGTCCGAGGGGCGGACGACCTGCCCGCGGCACGCGCGCTCGCGGGTGCCCAGCCCGTGGTGGTCGAGCGTTTCGTGGATCTGGCGCTGGAGCTCTCCGTCGTCGCCGCCCGTTCCCTCGCGGGCGAGGTGCGCTGCTACGCGGCCGCACACAACCGCCACGCCCGACACATCCTCGACCTCTCCGGCGCCCCGGCTGCCCTGGAGGCCGACCTCGCGGGCGACGCCGAGGCCATCACGCGCACCGTGCTCGACGCGCTCGACGTGGTCGGCGTGGCGTGCGTGGAGTTCTTCGTCGCGACCGACGGGCGGCTGTTCGTCAACGAGATCGCACCGCGCCCCCACAACTCGGGACACCTCACCATCGAGGGCGCGGAGACGGGCCAGTTCGAGCAGCAGCTCCGCGCCGTGACGGGCCTGCCGCTGGGTTCCACCACGGTGCGGCGTCCGGCCGCGATGGCCAACCTACTCGGGGACCTGTGGAGCGGATCGGAGCCGGACTGGGCCGCCGCTCTGGCCGAACCCGGCGCGCACCTGCACCTCTACGGCAAGCGCGTGGCGCGCGCCGGGCGCAAGATGGGGCATCTGACTGCGACGGCGCCCTCGCTCGACGAGGCCGAAGCGCGCGTGATGCGCGCGCGACGCGCCCTGGCCCCGGACCTCGGCGGGGCGTGAGCGCGGCGGCCGCCGGCACGTGCAGCGGCGGGTGGCGCGGCGCCGAGGCGTTGGTATAACGAGGGGCGTGCAGAGCCTCGCCCTCTTCAACCCCGAGCAGCGGCGCCGCTTCGACGCCGCCATGGCCGGCGCGGCGTCGGAGCTGAAGACGCTGCCGGTGCGCGACCGCCAGCTGTTCGAGCTGCGTTGCGGCCGCTACTTCCAGAACCTCCACGACGGCCTGCAGCCGGTGTACGGGCGCCGGACGGACTTCGATGACATGCTCGTGCGCCTGGTGACGCTGATGGCGCGCCACTTCCGCGAGCGGCCGGAGGAGCTCAAGGTGCTCGACCTCGAGCGCGACCTCACCAGCGACTGGTTCCAGCGCGAGACGATGCTCGGCTACGTCTTCTACGTCGAGCGCTTCGCCGGCACCCTGCAGGGGGTGCTCGAGCACGTCGACTACCTCGAGGAGCTGGGCGTCAACTACGTCCACCTGATGTACACGCTGCGCCCCCGCGACGGGGAGAACGACGGCGGCTACGCCATCGTCGACTACCGCGACGTGGATCCCAGGCTCGGCAGCATGGAAGACCTCGAGTTCCTATGCGGCGAGCTGCGCCGCCGGGGAATCAGCGCCTGCGTGGACCTGGTGCTCAACCACTGCGCCAGGGACCATGCCTGGGGGCAGCGCGCGATGGCCGGCGAGGAGAAATACCAGGACTACTTCTATATGTTTGATGACCGCAGCGAGCCCGACGAATTCGAGCGCACCCTGCCCGAGGTGTTCCCGGACTTCGCGCCGGGCAACTTCAGCTACTACCCCGAGCTCGGCAAGTGGGTGTGGACGACCTTCAACGAGTACCAGTGGGACCTCAACTGGTCGAACCCCGACGTCTTCGTCGAGATCATGGACACGCTCTTCTACCTCGCGAACAAGGGCGTGGAGGTGTTCCGGCTCGACGCGGTGGCGTTCCTGTGGAAGCGCCTGGGCACCGACTGCCAGAACCAGCCGGAGGTGCACGACCTGCTGCAGGCCATGCGGGCCTGCTCACGCATCGCCACGCCGGCGGTGGCGCACAAGGCGGAGGCCATCGTGTCGCCGGACGACCTCATCCACTACTTCGGCACCGGTCGCCACTACGGCAAGGTCAGCAACATCGCCTACCACAACAGCCTCATGGTGCAGTTCTGGTCCTCCCTGGCGAGTCGCGACACGCGCCTGATGGTGCACACGCTGCGCGAGTTCCCGCGCACGCCGGCCTCCATCGCGTGGGGCGCCTACATCCGCTGCCACGACGACGTGGGCTGGGCGGTGACGGAGGAGGACGCCGGCGCGGTGGGGCTCTCGGGGCCGATGCACCGCAGCTTCCTGTCGGACTACTACGCGGGCCGCTTCCCCGGCTCGCACGCGCGTGGTGCCGTGTTCCAGCACAACCTCCATACCGGCGACCGCCGCATCTCCGGCACGTTCGCCAGCCTCGCGGGGCTCGAGCTCGCCCAGGAGCGCGGCGACGAACACCAGATCGCGCTCAGTATCGAGCGTATCCTGCTGGGCCACGCCCTCATCGCCGGCTTCGGCGGCATCCCGCTGATCTACATGGGTGACGAGATCGGCATGACCAACGACTACGCCTACACCAGCACGCCCGAGCACGCCGGCGACAACCGCTGGATGCACCGCCCATTCATGGATTGGGAGAAGGCGCAGCGGCGCCACGACGGGGACGCCGTCGAGGGGCGCATCTTCCAGGGCATCGCGCGCATCGTGCGGGCGCGCAAGCACACCCCTCAGCTCCACTCCGCCTACGCCACGGACGTGCTCGACGCCGGTCACTCGCATCTGTTCGTGACCGCGCGCCCGCATCCGCTGGGCGAACTGGTGTCGCTCTACAACTTCAGCGAGGCCCCGCAGCAGCTCGACATGGGCCCCCTGGTCGAGCGCAATCTGCACCAGCCGTTCGATCAGCTCAGCCAGAGTTTCATCGACGTCTCGGGGGGAGCGGTGCGGCTCCCGCCCTACGGCCGGCTCTGGCTGATCTGAAGGGTCGGCACACCCCAGGCCCCCCACCGTGCGGGCGGTGAGGGCGCTTGCATTCCCGCGTGGACGAGGTGTATAGTGCCTGGGTTTGGCTCCCCCTGGCCCGCACCGATGGGTCCGGGGGATGGTTTGTCGTGTGCTCGGCTTCGGCCCGCAGCCGCGTCCGTCCGTAGGAAGTCAGGCATCTCGACGTGCTCGCCCTTTCGCGGCACAGATGAGGGAGTGATTGCTCTGCCCACCGTCAATCAGCTGCTCCGCAAGGGGCGCAAGAAACTGGCCAAGAAGAACAAGACCCCCGCGCTCAAGGGCTCGCCGCAGCGTCGTGGCGTGTGCACGGCGGTCAAGACGCAGACGCCCAAGAAGCCGAACTCGGCGCTGCGCAAGATCGCGCGCGTCCGCCTCTCGAGCGGCTACGAGGTGACGGCGTACATCCCGGGCGAGAAGCACAACCTGCAGGAGCACTCGGTGGTGCTGATCCGCGGTGGGCGCGTCAAGGACCTCCCGGGCGTGCGCTACCACATCGTTCGCGGTGCGCTCGACGCCCAGGGCGTCGGCGTGGGCCGTTACGTTCAGCGCAATCAGGGCCGTAGCAAGTACGGCACC
The DNA here is from genome assembly GCA_963739805.1 of uncultured Trueperaceae bacterium. Classification (GTDB taxonomy): domain Bacteria; phylum Deinococcota; class Deinococci; order Deinococcales; family Trueperaceae; genus CAVUBJ01. Next base: position 100,874 of record CAVUBJ010000009.1, on the reverse strand, counting down.
AAGAAGCCGAAGGGCTGAGGGCGAGCATGGGACGCAGACGGCGTGCGGAGATCCGGAAACTGGAGCCCGACCTGGTGTACAGCGACACCACGGTCACGGCATTCGTGAACAAGTTGATGCGCGACGGCAAGAAGAACCTCGCCAGCCGCATCTTCTACGGCGCGTGCCGCTTGATGCAGGAGCGCAGCGGCCAGGAGCCCCTCAAGGTGTTCCGGCAGGCGCTCGACAACGTCAAGCCGCGCATCGAGGTCAAGAGCCGGCGCGTGGGTGGGGCGACCTACCAGGTGCCGGTGGAAGTCAACCCGCGCCGGGCGCAGTCGCTCAGCCTCCGCTGGCTGGTCGCGGCCTCCGACGCGCGTCCCGAGCGCACCGCGGTCGAGCGTGTCGCCGGCGAGCTGCTAGATGCCTCGGCGGGGCGTGGCGGGGCCGTGAAGAAGAAGGACGACGTCGAGCGCATGGCCGAGGCGAACCGCGCCTACGCGCACTACCGCTGGTAGCGCGAGCGACGGCAGGCGGATAGGTGACCATGGCTACTCAGACGCAGGCGAAGATCGACCTCCATAAGACGCGCAACATCGGTATCGCCGCCCACATCGATGCGGGCAAGACGACGCTGACCGAGCGCATCCTCTTCTATGCCGGCCGCATCCATAAGATGGGGGAGACCCACGAGGGCGCCTCCCAGATGGACTGGATGGAGCAGGAGCGGGAGCGAGGCATCACCATCACCTCGGCGGTGACCCAGTGCTTCTGGCTGGACACCCGCATCAACATCATCGACACCCCCGGGCACGTCGACTTCACCATGGAGGTCGAGCGCAGCATGCGGGTGATCGACGGCGCCGTGGCGGTGTTCGACTCCAGCCAGGGGGTGGAGCCTCAGAGCGAGACGGTGTGGCGTCAGGCCGACAAGTACCGCGTGCCGCGCATCGCCTTCGCCAACAAGATGGACAAGACGGGCGCCGACTTCCAGCTCGTGCTCGACTCGATGGAGGAGCGGTTGGCCGCCAACGCGGTGGCGATCCAGTGGCCCATGGGCGCCGAGGACAAGTTCATCGGCATCCTCGATCTGGTCGAGATGCAGGCCGTCATCTACGGAGACGATCTCGGCAAGGACATCCAGTTCGTCGAGATCCCCGCGGAGTGGCAGGAGCTCGCCCGGGAGAAGCACGCGCTGATGGTGGAGAAGCTGGCCGACATCAGCGACGACGTGGCGATGCTCTTCCTCGAGGGCAAGGACGTGCCGGTCGAGACGATCAAGGCGGCCATCCGTCACGCGACCATTCAAATGGAGATCTTCCCGGTGCTGTGCGGCTCCGCGCTCAAGAACAAGGGCGTGCAGCGGGTGCTGGACGCGGCCTCCTGGTACCTGCCGAGCCCGCTCGACGTGCCGCCGGTGCGCGGCATCGTGCCCGACACCGGCGCCGAGGACAGCCGCCCCGCGGACTCCAGCGCACCGACCTCGGCCCTGGCGTACAAGGTGATGACCGACCCGTACGTCGGCCGGCTGGTCTTCGTGCGCGTCTACTCGGGCTCGCTCGAGGCCGGTAGCTACGTCTACAACGTGTCCAAGGACAAGCGTGAGCGCATCGGACGGCTCCTGAAGATGCACGCGAACTCCCGCGAGGAGGTCGAGCGCATCGGCGCCGGGGACGTCGGCGCGGTCATCGGTCTGAAGGACACCGGTACCGGCGACACGCTCTCCGACCCCGACCACCCGATCGAGCTCGAGGCCATCGAGTTCCCCGAACCGGTCATCACGGTCGCCATCGAGCCCGCCTCCAAGGCCGACCAGGACAAGCTCTCCAACGGCCTCGTGAAGTTGGCCGAGGAGGATCCGACCTTCCGTGTGGAGACCGATGCCGAGACCGGACAGACCAAGATCTCCGGCATGGGCGAGCTCCACCTCGAGATCATCGTGGACCGCCTCAAGCGCGAGTTCAACGTCAATGCCCACGTCGGCGCGCCGCAGGTGGCGTACCGCGAGACCATCACCCGCGACGTCAACGTCGAGGGGAAGTTCGTGCGCCAGACGGGTGGCCGCGGCCAGTACGGTCACGTCAAGCTCAAGGCGGGCCCGCTCCCGCGCGGCGGAGGCTTCGAGTTCGAGAATGCCATCGTCGGCGGCTCCGTGCCGCGCGAGTACATCTCGGCCGTCCAGAAGGGCGTCGAGGAGGCTATGCAGAACGGGCCGCTGCTGGGATTCCCCATCGTCGACATGAAGGTGTCGCTGTACGACGGCTCCTACCACGAGGTGGACTCGTCGGAGATGGCCTTCAAGATCGCGGCCTCGATGGGCCTCCGGGAGGTCATGAAGCAGGGCGGCGCCGCGGTGCTCGAGCCGATCATGCGCGTCGAGGTCGTCACCCCGGAGCAGTACATGGGCGACGTCATCGGCAACCTCAACTCACGGCGCGGCCAGATCCAGGGCATGGAGCCACGGGGCAACGCTCAGGTGGTGACCGCCGACGTGCCGTTGGCCGAGATGTTCGGCTACGCCACCGACCTGCGCAGCCTGTCCCAGGGCCGGGCGGTGTTCACCATGCAGCTCGACCACTACGACAAGGTGCCGCGCAACATCCAGGAAGAACTCGTCAAGAGCTGACCCGCTAGGGCGTCAGGGAATCAGGACCCAAGGAGACCATCATGGCTAAGGGTGTGTTTGAGCGTACGAAGCCGCATGTGAATGTGGGGACGATTGGGCATGTGGATCATGGGAAGACGACGTTGACGGCTGCGGTGACGTTTGCGGCTGCGGCGGCGGATCCTTCGATTGAGACGCAGTCGTATGATCAGATTGATAAGGCGCCGGAGGAGAAGGCGCGTGGGATTACGATTAATACGGCGCATGTGGAGTATCAGACGGCTGCGCGGCATTATTCGCATGTGGATTGTCCGGGGCATGCGGATTATGTGAAGAATATGATTACGGGTGCGGCGCAGATGGATGGGGCGGTGTTGGTGGTGTCGGCTGCGGATGGGCCGATGCCGCAGACGCGTGAGCATATTGTGTTGGCGCGTCAGGTGGGGGTGCCGTTTATTGTGGTGTTTTTGAACAAGGTGGATATGGTGGATGATGAGGAGTTGTTGGAGTTGGTGGAGATGGAGGTGCGGGAGCTTTTGAGTAGTTATGAGTTTCCGGGGGATGATTTGCCGGTGGTGCGGGGTTCGGCGTTGAAGGCGTTGGAGGTGTTGTCGGCGAATCCGTCGACGCAGCGTGGTGAGGATGTGTGGGTGGATCGGATTTGGGAGTTGTTGGATGCGGTGGATGGGTATATTCCGACGCCGGAGCGGGATGTGGATAAGCCGTTTTTGTTGCCGGTGGAGGATGTGTTTACGATTACGGGTCGTGGGACGGTGGCGACGGGTCGTATTGAGCGTGGTGTGGTGAAGACGGGGGATGAGGTTGAGATTGTGGGGTTGGGGGATACGCGGAAGACGGTGGTGACGGGGGTGGAGATGCATCGGAAGACGTTGTCTTCGGGGATGGCTGGGGACAATGTTGGGGTGTTGTTGCGGGGTGTGGGGCGTGAGGAGATCGAGCGGGGGCAGGTGTTGGCGCGGCCGGGGTCGATTACGCCGCATACGGTGTTTGGGGCGTCGGTGTATGTGTTGAAGAAGGAGGAGGGGGGGCGTCATTCGGCGTTTTTTTCGGGGTATCGTCCGCAGTTTTATTTTCGGACGACGGATGTGACGGGTGTGGTGACGTTGCCGGGTGGGGTGGAGATGGTGATGCCGGGGGATAATGTGGAGTTGTCGGTGGAGTTGATTAAGCCGATCGCGATGGAGGAGGGGTTGCGTTTCGCGATTCGTGAGGGGGGACGCACGGTCGGCGCAGGTGTCGTAACGGCCGTGACGAAGTAACCATGGCTACACCCAAGATTCGGATCAAGCTCAAGGCGTTCGATCACCGCAGTCTCGACTCCTCCGCGACCAAGATCGTCGAGACCGTGCGGCGCACCGGCGCCAAGGTGGCGGGCCCCGTTCCGCTGCCCACCCGCATTCGGCGCTTCTGTGTGCTGCGCTCCCCGTTCGTGGACAAGGACAGCCGCGAGCACTTCGAGATCCGCACGCACAACCGACTGATCGACATCAAGTCGCCGACGAAGAGCACCATCGACTCGCTGATGCATCTCGACCTGCCCACCGGGGTCGACATCGAGATCAAGACCGTCGGAGGACGATGAGCGTGAAAGGCATTCTCGGCACCAAGGTCGGCATGACCCAGGTGTGGCACGAGGACCGGCTCATCCCGGTCACGGTCGTGCTCGCCGGGCCCTGCCCCGTGGTGCAGCGCAAGACCCCGGAGCGTGACGGCTACAGCGCCGTCCAGCTCGGCTGGGAGGAGATTCGCGTCAAGCTCGCGAACAAGCCCCGCCAGGGTCACTTCAAGAGGGCGGGGGTGGCACCGCAACGCCACCTGGTCGAGTTCCGAGGCTACGAGCCGGATTCCGACGCCGTCACGGTGCAGATCTTCGAACCCGGGGAGCATGTCGACGTGACCGGGACGAGCAAGGGCCGGGGCACGGCCGGTGTGGTCAAGCGCTGGGGGTTCGCGGGCATGCCCGCCACCCACGGCACCAAGAAGAAGCACCGCCACCCGGGATCCATCGGCCAGCGCAAGTCCCCGGGACGCGTCTACAAGGGCAAGCGCATGGCCGGCCAGTACGGCAACGAGTCGGTGACGACCGTCGGCCTGACGGTGGTGGACGTGCGCTCCGACGACAACCTGCTCCTCATCAAGGGCGCCATCCCGGGGGCCAACGGGTCCCTGGTGGTGGTCAAGGAATCGAACAGGAGGGCCCGCTGATGCCAGTCACCATCGACGTCATCGGCAGCGGCCGCAAGCTGACGCTGGATCTGCCGGAGCCCAAGGAGTCCGTGCTCCACGAGGTCGTGGCCTGGCAGCTCTCCAAGCGGCGCCGGGGCACGGCCGCCACCAAGACGCGCGGCATGAAGACCGGCTCCACGGCCAAGATCTACCCCCAGAAGGGGACCGGCCGCGCACGGCACGGCGACCGTAAGGCCCCCATCTTCGTCGGTGGCGGCACCGCCTTCGGTCCCCATCCGCGCAGCTACGGCTACACGCTGCCCAAGCGGGTGCGCCGCCTGGGCCTGGCGATGGCGCTGGCCACACGCGCCAACGCAGGCAAGCTCACCCTGGTCGAGTCCTTCGACATCGACGGCAAGACCCGGGCGTTCGTGAGCTGGGCCAAGGACCACGGCTTCGACGGAAGCGAGCGCGTGCTGCTCGTCACCGACGACGAGATGGCCCGGCGGGCGGCCCGCAACGTGCCCTGGGTCGACGTGCTGCCCGGGCGGGGGCTCAACGTCTACGACATCCTTCGCGCCGAGCGTGTCATCGCCGACGCGAAGATCTTCGACGGGGAGGCCGGCGAATGAACCCGCACGACGTCATCCTGGCCCCCGCCCTGAGCGAGAAGGCCGTCATGGGCATCGAGAGCGGCAAGTACGCTTTCTACGTCCATCCCGACGCCAACCGCACCCAGATCAAGGACGCCATCGAGCGCGTGTTCGAGGTCGAGGTCGTCAAGATCAACCTGCTCAAGGTGCGGGGCAAGATCAAGCGCATGGGCCGCTACGCCGGCCGCACGGCCGAGCGGAAGAAGGCCATCGTCACCCTACAGGCCGGGCAGCGCATCCAGCAGCTCGAGGGCCTCACCTGAGGGAGGGAGGGACACCACCATGCCTACCAAGAAATACAGACCGTACACGCCCTCCCGCCGAATGATGACGACCTCGGACTTCGCCGAGATCACCCGGCGGGACCCCGAGAAGTCCCTGCTCGCGCCGATGCGCAAGCGGGGCGGCCGCAACAACCGCGGCCGCATCACGTCGCGCTTCCGCGGCGGCGGCCACAAGCGCCGCTTCCGCATGATCGACTTCCGTCGCCGCGACAAGGAGGGCATCCCGGCCCGCGTGGCCTCGGTGGAGTACGACCCAAACCGCAGCGCCAACATCGCGCTGCTCAACTACGCCGACGGCGAGAAGCGCTACATCCTCGCCCCCGAGCGGCTCGCCGTGGGTGCGACCGTCATCAGCGGCCCGGACTCCGAGCCCGTGGTGGGCAACGCCATGCCGCTGCGCTTCGTCCCCGTGGGTGCCGTGGTGCACAACGTCGAGATGGTGCCCGGCAAGGGCGCCCAGCTCGCTCGCGCGGCCGGAACCAGTATCCAGATCCAGGGGCGCGACGGCAACTACGTGACCCTGCGCATGCCGTCGGGTGAGCTCCGGCGTATCCACGGCGAGTGCTATGCCACCGTGGGCACGGTGGGCAACAGCGAGCACAAGAACATCGTCCTCGGGAAGGCGGGCCGGAAGCGTTGGATGGGCCGCAAGCCCCACCAGCGCGGCCGCGCCATGAACCCGGTCGACCACCCGCACGGCGGCGGGGAGGGTCGTTCCACCGGCGGCCGGCCCCCGGTCAGCCCCTGGGGGCAGCAGGCCAAGGGCCTGAAGACCCGCAACAAGCGCAAGGTGTCGAGCCGGTTCATCGTGCGCCGCCGGAAGGGGAAGTGAGCCATGGCTCGTAGCGTGAAGAAGGGGCCGTTCATCGACGGCCACCTACTCAAGAAGGTCGACGCCGCCAACGCCTCGGGCGACCGGCGCGTCATCCGCACCTGGAGCCGCCGCAGCACCATCGTGCCGGAGATGGTCGGACACACCATCGGCGTCTACAACGGGCGTCAGCATGTGCCCGTATTCGTGCAGGAGAACATGGTGGGCCACAAGCTCGGCGAGTTCTCGCCCACGCGGCAGTTCCGCGGGCACAGCGGCAACCGGAAGGACTGATGATGCAAGCGAAGGCCTCCCTCCGGATGCTGCGCATCACGCCTCAGAAGACGCGCCTGGTGGCGGACCTCATCCGCGGCAAGGACGTCGCGCAGGCCGAGGACACCCTGCGCTACACCAACAAGCGTTCCGCCAAGCCGATCCTCAAGCTGTTGCAGAGTGCGCGGGCCAACGCGGTGAACAACCACGACATGTTCGAGGACAGCCTCTTCGTCAAGGAGATCCAGGTCGGGGACGGTCCCACCCTCAAGCGCTTCATGCCCCGAGCCCGTGGCCGCGCCGATCTCATGCGCAAGCGCACCTGCCACGTCACCATCACACTGGAGGAACGCAGTGGGCAATAAGATCAATCCCGTCGGGTTCCGGCTCGGCGTCAACAAGGAACCGTCCGCGCGTTGGTACGCCAACCCCAAGAACTACCCGGGGCTGATCGTCGAGGACGAGGCCATCCGCGGCGCCGTCATGCGCGACGTGGGGCACGCCGGCATCGCCCGGATCGACATCGAGCGGGCCGCGCACAACATCAACATCACCATTCACACCGCCAAGCCCGGCGTCGTGATCGGTCGCGGCGGTGAGTCCATCAAGGCGCTGCGCGCGCGGCTCGACCGCGTCATCCACGGCACCATCGCCGTCAACGTGCAGGAGGTGCCCAATCCCAACATCAGCGGACCGCTGGTGGCCCAGCGCATCTCCGAGCAGCTCATGCGCCGCTTCGCCTTCCGCCGTGCCATGAAGCAGGCCGTCCAGCGCACCATGGATTCCGGAGCGCGCGGCGTCAAGATCCGCTGCTCGGGCCGCCTCGGCGGTTCCGAACAGGCGCGGCCGGAGTGGTACTCCGACGGCCGCGTGCCCCTGCAGACGCTCCGCGCCAACATCGACTACGGTACGGCCGAGGCCAAGACCACCTACGGCATCATCGGCGTCAAGGCGTGGGTGTTCCTCGGCGAGATCGTGGGCGACAAGACCCGTAAGGCCGCGGTGCTGCCGCGCCCCCGGCAGGAGGACGACAAGCGTCGTCGCCGCCGGCCGCAGGCGCGCCGTCGCGACAGCGCCAAGCGCGAGGGGCGCGCCCGCGTGAAGAAGGAAAGGTCCTAGAGCGATGCTGCTTCCCAAGCGCGTCAAGTACCGCAAGCAGATGCGCGGTCGCATGACCGGCGACACCAAGGGCGGCGACTATGTCGCCTTCGGCGACTTCGCGCTGGTCGCCCTCGAGCCTGCCTGGATCAAGTCCAACCAGATCGAGGCGTGCCGCGTCACCATGAGCCGCTACTTCAAGCGCGGCGGCAAGATCTACATCCGCATCTTCCCGGACAAGCCCGTGACCAAGAAGCCCCAGGAGGTTCGCATGGGGAAGGGCAAGGGGGCCGTGGAGTACTGGGTCTCGGTCGTCAAGCCCGGACGCGTGCTGTTCGAGGTGGCCAACGTCACCGAGGCGCAGGCCAAGGAGGCCTTTCGCCTCGCCAGCCACAAGCTCCCCATCAAGGTCAAGATGGTGAGCCGGGAGATCTACGATGAAGCCCAATGAGGTCCGCAACATGACCGTGGACGAGATCCACGCCGAGGTGGACAAGCGCCGCGAGGAGCTGCTCGACCTCCGGATCCAGGCGGCCGTCGGGCACGCCTCCAATCCGCGGCGGATCCGCACCGCCAAGCGGGAGATCGCCACGCTCCTTACGGTGGTCCGCGAGAAGAGCGAGGAGGCGCGATGAAGAAGGTGTTGCAGGGGCGTGTGGTGAGCAGCGCGGCCGACAAGACGGTTACCGTCAACGTCGAGCGGCGGCTCAAGCACCCCCTCTACGGCAAGGTCGTGACGATGTCGAAGAAGTACCTGGCCCACGATGAGAACAACGAGTTCCAGGTCGGCGACACGGTGGAGATCATCTCGAGCCGCCCGATCAGTCGGCGCAAGCGCTTCCGGGTCACACGTCTGGTCGAAAAGGCCCGCGGGTAACCGCCGCCGAGGAGACATCAAGCCATGATCCAGCAGGAAACCTACCTCGATGTGGCCGACAACTCGGGCGCGAGGCGCATCCAATGCATCCGCGTCCTGGGCACCGGCCAACAGTTCGTCGGCGGCGTCGGCGACGTCATCGTGGCGGCGGTCAAGGACGCGATCCCACACGCCCAGATCAAGAAGGGTGAAGTGGTGAAGGCAGTCATCGTCCGCACCAAGAAGGAGATCAACCGCAAGGACGGCTCCTCCATCCGCTTCGATACCAACGCGGCCGTGATCATCAACAACCAGAACGAGCCGCGCGGCACGCGCGTGTTCGGACCCGTCGCCCGGGAGCTGCGCGAGAAGAAGTTCATGCGCATCGTGTCGCTCGCTCCGGAGGTGCTCTAGCATGTCCAGGCCCAAGATCCGCATCCGCAGGGGAGACCGCGTGCGCGTCATCGCCGGCAAGCACAAGGGCTCCGAGGGCGAAGTACTCACCGTGCTGCGCGACGTCAACCGCGTGCTGGTGAAGAACGTCAACGTCATCCGCAAGGCGCAGAGGCCCACGCAGGAGAACCCGCGCGGCGGCTTCGTGGAGCAGGAGGCGCCCATCCACCTGAGCAACGTGCAGGTGCTCGACCCCCAGACCGGCGGGCTCACGCGCGTCGGCTTCACCGTGACGGAGAGCGGCGAGAAGCAGCGCATCGCCCGCAAGTCCGGCGCGCGACTGGATGAATGACGACATCATGGAGAAGGTGAACCTCCCCATCAAACAACGCTACGCCCAGGTGACGCCGCAACTCGTCGAGCGGCACGGCTACGCCAACCCCATGGCGGTGCCGCGCGTCGAGAAGATCGTCGTCAACATGGGTCTCGGCGAGGCCCGCGAGGACAGCAAGGTGCTCGAGCGCGCCTCGAAGGAGCTGGCCGTGATCGTGCTCCAGCGCCCCGTGGTGACGCACGCCAAGAAGAGCGTGTCGAACTTCAAGGTTCGGGCCGGCATGGCCGTCGGACTCAAGGTGACGCTGCGCGGCGTGCGCATGTGGGCGTTCCTCGACAAGCTCATCAACGTGGCCCTGCCCCGCGTGCGCGATTTTCGCGGCGTCAGCGGCAACAGCTTCGATGGCCGCGGCAACTACAGCCTCGGCATCCGCGAGCAGCTGGTGTTCCCGGAGATCAGCTACGACCAGGTCGATGCCACGCGCGGCATGGACGTCACCATCGTGACCACGGCACCGACTGACGAAGAGGCGAAGAGCCTCCTCGAACTCCTCGGCATGCCGTTCCGGAAGTAAGGAGGGCGCGTGGCTACCAAGGCCCAGATCGCCAAGTCCAACCGCACCGCCAAGTTCTCGACCCGTCACGTCAGTCGCTGCAGCCGTTGCGGCCGCTCCCGCGCCTACCTGCGCGATTTCGGCCTGTGCCGTATCTGCATGCGGGAAATGGCCCACAAGGGCTACCTGCCCGGCGTGGTCAAGGCCAGTTGGTGAGCCATCAGGTCACAAGCGAGAAGCGCCACTTGCGAGGCAGAGGTCAGCGCGCGTTGCGCTGAAACCGGCCTCACGGAGGACCACAAACCATGAACACCGATCCCATCGCAGATATGCTCACCCGCATCCGCAACGCGCAGGCCGTACACATGACCACCGTGGACGTGCCCACCAGCAAGTTCAAGAAGGCCCTCGCCGAGCTGTTGGTCCGGGAGGGCTACCTCAAGTCCGTGGAGGAGGCGGAGATGGAGGGCAAGCCCGCCATCCGCATCTCCCTCAAGTACGGCCCCAGGCGGGCCCCGGTGATCCACGCCCTGACGCGCGTGTCCAAGCCGGGCCGGCGCGCCTACGTCAAGTCCAAGCACGTCCAGACCGTTCGCGGCGGCCTCGGCCTCGCCGTGGTGTCCACCTCCCAGGGCCTGATGCCCGATCGTGACGCGCGGCGCAAGAACCTCGGCGGCGAGATCGTCTGCGAGGTGTGGTGAGATGTCGCGTATCGGCCGTTCCCCCATCACGCTCCCCAAGGGCGTCGAGGTCGTGCACGACGCGGGGGAGGTGCGGGTCAAGGGGCCCAAGGGCAGCCTGACGGTGCCGATAAACACCCGGCTGACCCTGACGCTGGACGACGGCGTGCTCACGCTCGAGCGTTCCACCGACCACCGCGAGGACCGGGCACAGCACGGCCTGGCTCGTTCCCTCATCTTCAACGCCGTCAAGGGTGTCACCGATGGGTTCAGCAAGGACCTCGAGATCCAGGGCGTGGGCTACCGCTGCCAGATGAAGGGCAGCACACTCGAGCTCAGCGTCGGGTACTCGCACCCCATCACCGTCACGCCCCCCGAGGGCATCACCATCCAGTCGACCGAGCCCACCAAGATCAACGTCAGCGGCATCGACAAGCAGCTCGTCGGTCAGGTGGCCGCCAATATCCGCGCCGTACGCCCGCCAGACTCGTACCACGGCAAGGGCGTCCGCTACGCGGGTGAACACATCCGACTCAAGCCCGGCAAGGCAGCAGCCCGCTGACCGGCGTGCATTGGGGTAACGCGACATGAACGCATTGACCAGCAAGCAACGCCGCACGCTCCGCACGCGGCGCAGCATCCGCGGAACCACGGACAACGGGCGCGCGCGCCTCTCGGTGTTCCGCAGCTCCCGCTACATCTACGCCCAGATCATCGACGACGAGCACGGCGTGACGGTCGCGGAGGCCAACAGCAAGAGCCTCCCCGCAGACGGCGACAAGACCGCTCAGGCGACCGCCGTCGGCAAGGCCCTGGCCGAGCGCGCCGTCGCGGCCGGTGTCAAGCGCGTGGTCTTCGATCGGGGTCCCTACCGCTACCACGGCCGCGTCAAGGCCCTGGCCGACGGGGCACGCGAGGGGGGCCTGGAGTTCTGATGCCTCACGCCACGCAATCGACTCGGAAAGGTGCCACCCTCTGATGGCAGACTCGGATTTCGAAGACAAGGTCATCTTCATCCGCCGCACGGCGAAGACCTACAAGGGCGGCCGTCGCTTCCGCTTCGGCGCCATGGTGGTCGTGGGCGATCGCAACGGCCGCGTGGGTGTCGGCCTCGGCAAGGCCAAGGAGGTGCCGTTGGCGGTGCAGAAGGGGCAGTACGTGGCCCGACGCAACGTCATCGAGGTGCCCATCGAGGAACCCGGCACCATCCCGCACCAGGTGCTCGGGGAGCACGGGACCTCCAAGGTCATGCTGAAGCCGGCCGGGGCCGGCACCGGCGTCATCGCCGGGAGCGTGCCGCGCGCCATCGTGGAGCTGGCGGGGTACCGCAACCTGCTGACCAAGGAGCTCGGCTCGCGCAACCAGACGAACGTCGCCTACGCCGTCGTGGAGGGCCTCAAGCAACTCAAGACGTACGAGGAGGCGAAGCGCGAGCGGGAGGTCGCCGAATGAAGATCCGGCTGGTACGGAGCCTCATCGGGGTGCCGAAGGACCAGCGGGCCACCGTGCGCGCGCTGGGCCTCCGCAAGACCGGCGACACCCGGGACGTGGCAGACAACGACAGCGTGCGCGGCATGGTCGACAAGGTCGCGTACCTGCTCGACATCGAAGGGCGGGAGCAGAAGTGAAGCTCAACGAACTCAGACCCGCACGCGGCTCGAAGAAGACGCGGCGGCGCGTCGGTCGCGGCCTCGGCAGCGGCCGCGGCAAGACCGCGGGGCGCGGCCAGAAGGGTCAGCGCAGCCGCAGCGGCTTCAGCCAGGGCGCAGGCTGGGAGGGCGGCCGTTCGCGCCTGATCATGCGCCTGCCCAAGCGCGGCTTCACGCGCGACCGCGAGCCCTTCCAGATCGTCAACCTGCGGGACCTCAACGGCTTCGCCGAGGGGGACCGCGTGGACGCGGACAGCCTCAAGGCGCGGGGGCTGGTGCGCCGGGCGGACAAGCCCGTGAAGCTCCTCGCCGACGGCGAGCTCGAGGTCAAGAAGCTCGAGGTGGCGCTCGACGCCGTCTCCAGCACGGCCGCCGAGGCCGTGCGCGCCGCCGGGGGTAGCGTGGCCGGGCCCGCGCCGGCCTCCGGCGACGTCGCCGGGGAGGGCTAAGCATGCTGCAGGCCTTTCGCAATGCCTTGGTCATTGCGGACCTCCGGGCCAAGCTGCTCGTCACCATCGGGCTCCTGGCGGTGTACCGCCTGTTGGTGTTCATCCCCAACCCGGGGATCGACATCGCGCGGTTGCAGGCGGGCAGCTTCGGCCAGGGGGACATCTTCTCGCTGCTCAACTTCATCTCGGGCGGCAACTTCAAGGTGTTCTCCATCGCCGCGCTGGGCGTCATCCCCTACATCACCGCGAGCATCATCATCCAGCTGCTGCAGTCCACCTACCCTCCGCTGGAGAAGCTCAGCAAGGAGGGGGAGGAGGGGCGCCGCAAGATCACCCAGTACACGCGCTACGGAGCGACGGCACTAGGCGCCGTTCAGGCGTTGTTCCTGGCGATCGCCCTGCTGGGGCCGAGCGGTGCGCTCAAGATCGGTTGGGTCAACGGGCCGTTCTTCTGGTCCGTCGTGCTCATCACGCAGATCGCCGGCATCTCGGTGGTCATGTGGCTGGGCGAGAAGATCACGGAGTACGGCATCGGCAACGGCATCTCGCTCATCATCTACGCCGGCATCGTGGCGGCGTTCCCCAATGCGCTGGCGCAACAGTTCGCCCTCATCGGCCGCGGGGAGTCCAACGTCTTCGGACTGGTGTTCTACCTGCTGCTGCTGATCGTCGCCATCGCGGGCATGGTGCTCGTCCAGCAGGCCGAGCGTCGGATCCCCGTGCAGTACGCACGGAAGGTGGTAGGGCGCAAGGTCATGGGCGGGCAGACCACCTACATCCCCCTGCGCCTGAATGCCGCCGGCGTCATCCCCATCATCTTCGCGGTCGCCATCCTCATCCTGCCGCAGACGCTCATCGGGGCGTTCCCCGACACGCGCTGGTTGCAGGCCATCGGCTCGTGGTTCAACCCATCGCGCTGGCAGGGATTGATCACGAGCACGCTGCTGATCATGGCGTTCACCTACTTCTACACGCAGATCTCCTTCGACCCGCGGCGCATCAGCGACAACCTGCGGGAGTACGGCGGCTTCGTGCCCGGGGTCAGGCCGGGCCATCCCACCACCGAGCACCTGACGCGCATCACCAACCGCATCACCCTCTGGGGTGCGCTGTTCCTCGGCTTGGTCAACGCGCTGCCGCAGACCTTCGCGTGGCTCACCGGGACCGGCCAGCTCTCCTTCGTGTTCTCCGGCACCGGCCTGCTGATCATGGTGGGCGTGGCGCTGGACACCCTGCGCCAGCTCGAGAGCCAGCTGATGATGCGCCACTACGAGGGCTTCGTGAGCAAGGGCCGCATCCGCGGCCGCGGGAGGCGCTTCTAGGTGCCCGGCGACGCCAACACCAGTGAGGTCCTGCTGCTGATGGGACCGCCGGGCGCCGGCAAGGGCACCCAGGCGGAGAAGCTGGCGCGCGCCCGCGGTGTGCGCAAGCTCTCGACCGGGGACATGCTCCGGGCCCACGTGCGCGAGGCAACCGAGCTGGGTCGGCGCGCCGCCAGCATCATGGAGGCCGGGGAGCTGGTGCCGGACGAGCTGATCGTTGCCATGGTCCGGTCCGAGCTGGAGAGTATGGATCCGGTGCGCGTGTTGCTCGACGGCTTCCCGCGCACGCCTGGACAGGCCGAGGCGCTCGACGCGCTGCTGACCGAGTTCGAGGCGCCGCTCACGGCAGCGGTCGAGATCAGCGTCGGCGAGGACGAGTTGGTGCGCCGCGTGCTCGGCCGGTCCGAGCAGGAGGGGCGCAGCGACGACAACGAGGACACCGTCCGCACGCGCATGGAGGTCTACGGCCGCCAGACGCAACCGCTCCTGGAGTACTACCGCGAGTGCGGGGTGCTCCGTCGGGTGGACGGCGTGGGTCCGGTGGACACGGTCTTCGGGCGCATCACGGAGGTGCTGCCGTGATCCTCAAGCGCGCCAGCGAGCTCGACATCATGGCCGATGCCGCGGTCATCAACCGCGAGGCCCTCGCGGAGGTGGCCCGTGCGGTGGCCCCGGGCGTGTCTACCGGCGAGTTGAACGCCGTGGCCGAAGATGCTATCGTCTCGCGTGGTGGGAAGCCCGCCTTCAAGGGATACAACGGCTTCCCGGCGACGCTGTGCACCTCCGTCAATGATGTGGTCGTCCATGGGATACCGGGTGAGCGCAGACTGGCGGAGGGTGACATCGTGTCGATCGATATCGGGACCTTCTACCGGGGGTACGCGGCGGACATGGCGGAGACCTTCCCCGTCGGCCGCATCTCGGGTGAGGCCCAGCGTCTGCTGGACGTGACCGCGCGGTCGTTGACCGCCGGGATCGACGCGACGCTGGCAGGAAAGCGCTTGGGCGACGTTTCCGCGGCCATACAGAGCGTCGTCGAGGCGGCAGGTTTCTGGGTCGTCCGAGAGTTCGTGGGGCACGGCATCGGCCGGGAGTTCCACGAGGGTCCGGAAGTGCCCAACTACGGACGCGCCGGCACGGGTCCCGTGCTCCGTCCGGGTCTGGTCCTTGCGATCGAACCCATGGTCACGATCAACCGTGCCCGGGTCGAGGTCGCCGAGGACGGTTGGACGGCATCCACCGCAGACGGGTGCCTGGCGGCGCATTTCGAGCACACCGTGGCCGTCACCGAAGACGGTCCACGGGTATTGACCGCACACGCGCAGCCTCGCCAAGGCGAGCCTGCCACCGGAGGAGGTGTACATGGCGCGTAGACGTTCGGGTCCCCCCAGGCGACCGCGCAGCACGCGCGAGGACGAGACCACCCAGGACACCATCCGCACCGAAGGGGTGGTGCTCGAGGCTCGCCCCAACACCACGTTCCTGGTGCAGTTGGACGCCGGGCCCGAGATCCTTGCCCACGTCGGTGGCAAGATGCGCCGTCACTACATCCGTATCCTCCCCGGCGATCGTGTCGTGGTGGAGATCAGCACGTACGACCCGGAGAAGGGTCGCATCGTCTACCGCAAGTAGGAGTTGAGATGAAAGTCCGGGCTTCCGTGAAACCCATGTGCGACAAGTGCAAGGTGATCCGTCGCAACGGCAAGGTGTTCGTGATCTGCTCTTCGAATCCGAAGCACAAGCAAAGGCAGGGGTGAGGCATGGCGCGTATCGCAGGCATCGATCTCCCGCGTGAGAAGCGCGTCGAGGCCGCGCTGCCGTACGTCTACGGCATCGGCGCGAGCCGGTCGCGGGTCATCCTCGAGAAGGCGGGCGTGGATCCCGACACCCGCGTAAAGGACCTGACCGAGACCGAGGTGGGCAAGCTTCGTGAGGTCGTCGACCGCGAGTACAAGGTCGAGGGCGATCTCCGGCGCGAGGTCCAGCTCAACATCAAGCGTCTGATGGACATCGGTTGCTACCGCGGCCTGCGGCATCGCCGTGGCTTGCCCGTCCGGGGCCAGTCCACCAAGACCAACGCGCGTACCCGCAAGGGCCCGCGCCGCACGGTGGCCGGCAAGAAGCGGGCGCCGAGGAAGTAGGGGAGCCATGGCCAAACCCGCCAAGAGCAAGACCAAGCGGCGCGTCAAGCGCAGCCTCACAGAGGGCAAGGCGTTCATCCACGCCAGCTACAACAACACCATCGTCACCATCACCGACATGGACGGCAACACGGTGACCTGGTCCTCCTCGGGCTCCATCGGTTACAAGGGCTCGAAGAAGGGCACGCCGTACGCCGCACAGCTCGCCGCCGCGGACGCCACCCGCAAGGCGCAGAACATGGGTCTGTCCCAGCTCGACATCGTCATCCGTGGCACGGGCTCCGGGCGCGAGCAGGCGATCCGCTCGATCCAGGCCACCGGCGTGAACGTGCGCACCATCATCGACGACACACCCAGCCCGCACAACGGTTGCCGCCTTCGCAAGCGCAAGCGGATGTGACCTCGGAGCCGAGGACGGAGGAGACCCTATGGGCCGATATAGAGGACCGATCGTAAAGATATGCCGCCGCGAAGGCGTGAACCTGGTGGAGACCCCCAAGGCGCAGCGCTACATGGAGCGCCACCCCTACCCGCCCGGCCAGCACGGCCAGCGTCGCCGCCGCAAGATCAGCGACTACGGCGTGCGGCTGCGTGAGAAGCAGAAGCTGCGCTTCTACTACAACATGAGCGAGAAGCAGTTCCGCAACCTCTTCGACGAGGCGTCGCAGAAGACCGGGGCGACCGGGCAGGTCTTCCTGCAGCTGCTCGAATCCCGCCTCGACAACGTCGTCTACCGCCTGGGTATCGCCTTCACGCGCCGCCAGGCCCGCCAGTTCGTGGCGCACGGGCACATCATGGTCAACGGCAAGCGCATCGACGTGCCGTCGTACCGGGTGGACCCCGGCGACGTCGTCGAGGTCGCGGCGCGCGCCAGGAAGAACCCACACATCCGTAGCAACATCGAGGAGCGTCGTCGCGGCAAGCTGAGCTCGTGGTTGGAGTTCGACCCCGAGACGCTCAAAGGCAAGTTCCTGCACCGACCCGCCCGTGAGGACCTCATGGTGCCGGTCAACGAACTGCAGGTCATCGAGTACTACTCGCGCTAAGGCCTGAGGAGATCACGGTGCAGATCATTCCAGAGTTCAAGGCGAAGACGACGGACCGCTACGGCGAGTTCGTCGTCGAGCCCCTGCCGCGCGGCTACGGCGTCACGCTGGGCAACCCGCTGCGTCGCATCCTGCTGTCGTCCATCCCGGGCACCGCGGTCACCAGCGTTTACATCGAGGACGTTTTGCACGAGTTCTCGACCATCGATGGGGTCAAGGAGGATGTGATGCAGATCATCCTCAACCTCAAGGACCTGGTGGTCAAGCTCTACGACGAGGACCCCGTCACGCTGACGCTCCGCGCCGAGAGCCCCGGCGAGGTCACCGCCGCGCAGTTCGACGTGCCCGCCAATGCCGAGCTGATCAACCCCGATCTCCACATCGCCACGCTCACCAAGGGCGGGCGCCTGGTGATGGAGGTGCGCGTCGAGCGCGGCGTGGGCTACGTTCCGGCCGAGATCCACGGCACCAAGGACCGCATCAACTCGATCCCGGTCGACGCCGTCTTCACCCCCGTGCGCCGCGTGGCCTACCGCGTGGAGGACACACGCGTGGGGCAGAAGACCGACCTCGACCGCATGGTCCTTCGGGTGTGGACCGACGGCAGCGTGGACCCCCGCAACGGGCTAGACCAGGCCGTCGAGATCCTGCGCAACCAGCTCAATGTATTCACGGGCGAGGGCGCACAGGAGGGCGACGAGAAGGTGCCCGTGATGACCATCCCCACGAAAGCGGTGGAGGAGGCCGTCACGACGCCGGAGCAGGTGATCATGAGCCTCGAGAGCCTGGAGCTCTCGAGTCGCGTGCTCCATTCGTTGCAGGAAGAGGGGATCGACTCGGTCAACGCCCTGCTGGCGCTCTCTGAGCGCGACCTCAAGAAGGTCGGCGGCGTGGGTGAGAAGTCGCTCGAAGAGATCAAGGAGCGCCTGGCGGCGCGCGGATTGAAGCTGAAGGAGTAGCGCATGCGTCATCGACAGCGCGGCTACAAGCTGAACCGCTCCAGCAGCCACCGGATCGCCCTGGCGCGTAGCCAGGCGACCGCACTGCTGCGGCACGGCCGCATCAAGACCACCCTGACCAAGGCCAAGAGCCTGCAACCCTACGTCGAGAAGCTCATCACCACGGCGCGCGGTGGGGACCTCCACGCCCGGCGCCTGATCGCGCGGGAGATCCACGATCGCGTCGTCCAGCGCAAGCTGATGGACGAGATCGCGCCGCAGTATGCCGAGCGCAACGGCGGTTACACACGCATCTACCGACTGCTCACGCGCCGCGGCGACAACGCCCAGGAGGCGTTCATCGAGCTCGTCGCCGACTGATCTTAAGAGGCGCGCGAACCGTCGAGGCCGTGCCCCGCTGGGGCGCGGCCTCGTTCGTGCCGGCCCGGCTCAGCGCAGGGCTTCGGCGAAGCTCTGCCCCGCGCCCGCCCACGGCACGCCGAGCAGGTCGGCGACCGTGGCGCCGACGTCGGCGAAGCTGCCGCGGGTGCCCAGCGCGACCCCGGGGCGCCCCGGCGCATACGCCAGCAGCAGTCCGTACTCGCGCGTGTGGTCGGTGCCCGTCCAGGTGGGATCGTTGCCGTGGTCGCTCACGAACAGGAGCGCGTCGTCGCCCCCCACCGCGGCGGTGAGCGCTGCGATCGTTCCGTCGACGTCGCGCAGGGCGCGCGCGTACCCCTCGGGGTCGCGTCGATGCCCGTAGAGCGAGTCGAACTCCACGAGGTTGACGAACACCAGGCCGTCCGGGGCGCCGCCCATGACCTCCAGCGTGCGCGCGACGCCGTCGAGGTTGTCGCGGCTGGCCACCTCCCGGCTGAAGCCGCGGTGGCCGTAGATGTCCGGGATCTTTCCGATCCCCACGACCTCGCGGCCCGCCTCCCGCAGCGCATCCAGGACGGTCGGGCGGGGCGGATCGAGGGAGTAGTCGTGGCGCGCCTCCCCCAGCCGCCGGAACGCCCCGGGCCGGCCCTCGAAGGGGCGCGCGATGACGCGGGCCACGGCGTGATCGCCCGTGAGGATGTCGCGCGCCGCCCGGCACCAGGCGTAGAGCGTGTCGAGCGGCACCACGTCGACGTGCGCCGCGATCTGGAACACGCTGTCCGCGCTGGTGTAGACGATCGGGTCCCCGCTTCGCAGGTGCGCCTCCCCGAGCTCCTCGACGATGACGGTGCCCGATGCGGGACGGTTCCCCAGGTGGCCGCGGCCCGTGGCGGCGTCGAAGGCGGACATGACCTCGTCAGGGAAGCGGGTGAAGGTACGGAAGGGGTGCTCCAACACCACGCCCATGAACTCCCAGTGCCCGGTGGTGGTGTCCTTGCCCCGGGAGCGCTCCAGCATGCGGCCGAAGCTCGCCCGCGGCGCCTCCGCCGGCGCCAGCCCGGTGACGCCGGGGATGTTGCCGAGCCCGAGCGCCTCGAGGGCCGGCAGCGCCGCCGGGGCGGCCGCCAGGGTGTGATCGAGGGTATGCGCGCCCGCGTCGCCGAAGGCGTCGGCGTCCGGCAGCGCACCGACGCCGACGGAGTCGAGCACGATGAGGGTGACGGTCATGAGCGCAGTATACGGTCGCGCCCTGGCGGGCCCGCCCCCCATGGCGGGCGCCGCCGGCGCGTGGGCGCCCGCGGCCGCGGGGCATAATGCGGGGCATGGAGTGGATCCGCGGCGTCCTCGACCGCCTCCGACGGCTCGCACCCGAGGCACGCCACGTGCTCCTCGGGGTCTCCGGGGGCGCCGACTCCGTGGCGGCCCTGCGCCTGTTCCACGCCGCCGGTATCCGCCTCACGGCGGCGCACTTCGACCACCGCCTGCGGCCGCAGTCCGGCGCGGACGCGGCCTTCGTCGCCGGCTTGTGCGCGTCCCTGGCGCTGCCGTGCGAGCAGGGCGCGGCCGACGTGGGCGCGCTGTGCCGGGAGCGCGGCTGGAACCTCGAGGACGGCGCGCGGCGGCTGCGCTACGCCTTCCTGGCCGGCACCGCCAAGCGCATCGGGGCGGACGTCGTGGTGGTGGCGCACACCCGGGACGACCAGGCCGAGACGGTGCTGCAGCAATTGCTGCGCGGCTGCGCCTTCGCCGGTGGCATGGCGCCCCGACACGGTCACGTCGTCCGGCCTCTACTGGACACCCCGCACGCCACCCTGACGGCCTACCTCGACGCGCTCGGGCAGGGGTACCGCGAGGACGCCAGCAACCGAGACGAGGAGCGGACCCGCGCCTGGTTGCGGCATCGCATCCTGCCGCTGCTCGAGGCCCGTGCGCCCGGCGCCGCCGCCAGGCTGGCGGCGACCGCCCGGGACCAACGGCAGGCCGAGGCGGCCCTAAGGCGCTGGGCCGGCGCACGCTTCGGGCACGGGCCGATACCGCTCCACGCGTTGCGCTCCGCGCCGCCCGCGCTGCGGCGCGCGGGACTCGCGGACCGGCTCGAGCGGGCCGGCGCCGCCGTCACGCGAGGTCGGCTGGAGGACATCGAGGCCGCTCTCGAGCGCGACACGCCGTGGCGCCAGCAGCTCGGCCCGAAGGCGCACATCCGTGTGGCCTACGGCCGCCTCGAGGTGGTCGGGCCGCCGCGGCCCGCGCTGCCGGCCGCGGTCGTGCGCGACGCCGGAGCGCTGCCGCCGGGCGTCGATCCGGCGGTGCTCGATGGGCCCGGCGAGCTGTCGTTGCGCTCGCGCCGCCCCGGCGACCGCATCGCCCTGCCCGGCGGCAGCCGCCTGCTCTCGGACGTGCTGATCGATCGCAAGGTCCCGCGCGAGGAGCGCGACGGCCTCAGGCTGCTGGCGCGCGCGGGGCAGGTGCTGTGGGTGGAGGGTGTGGTGGCGGCCCCCGGGGTCGCGACGCAACCCGTCGATCCCGACCTCGGACCCATGCGGCGGGCGCTCGAGGCCGCGCGCGCGGCCGCCGAGGCGGGGGAGACGCCGGTGGGGGCCGTCGTGGTGGTGGACGGCGAGATCGTGGCGGCGGCCGGCAACGCCACCGAGGCGGAGCACGACCCCAGCGCGCATGCCGAACTTCGCGCCCTGCGCGGGGCGGCCGCCGCGCTGGGCGACTGGCGCCTCCCGGGGGGGACGCTCTACGTCACCTTGGAGCCCTGTCCGATGTGCTTCGGTGCGGTGCTGCAGACGCGCCTCGCGCGCGTGGTGTACGGCGCCGACAACCCCAGGGAGGGGGCGCTCGGCGGCGTGCTCGACCTGCGCGACGGCGCCTGGAAGCGCCGGCCGGAGGTGAGGTCCGGCGTGCTGGCGCGGGACGCCGCGCTGCTGATGAGCGCCTTCTTCCGGCGGCGACGCCCGCCCAGCACATGAGTGGGCGCCCGCCGCAGGTGCGATGACGGCGGGGTTGGGGCGCCACGAAGGTCCGGTACAATACCCGGGTGGAGATCCGCAACTTCTCGATCATCGCGCACGTCGACCACGGCAAGTCGACGCTGGCGGACCGCATCCTCGAGCTGACGCAGAGCGTCGCCGAGCGCAACCGCCGCGATCAGATGCTCGATACCCTCGATCTCGAGCGGGAACGCGGCATCACCATCAAGGCCAGTCCGGTGCGGGTGTTCTACCGCGCCTCGGACGGCACCCCCTACCAGTTCAACCTCATCGACACGCCGGGGCACGTCGACTTCAGCTACGAGGTGTCGCGGGCGCTGCGCGCCTGCGAGGGCGTGCTGCTGGTGGTCGATGCCAGCCAGGGGGTCGAGGCCCAGACCATCCAGAACGCCTACCTCGCGGTCGACAACGGCCTCGAGGTGCTCCCGATCATCAACAAGATCGACCTTCCCAACGCCGACGTGGACGGCGCCATCGCCGACCTCGAGGAGGTCGTGGGCATCCCCACCGACCACGCCGTGCGCGTGTCGGCCAAGACCGGGGAGAACGTTGAGGCCGTGCTGGAGGCCATCGTTGCCCACCTGCCGCCCCCCGGGGGGGACCCGCAGGAACCGCTGCGGGCGCTCATCTTCGACGCGGTGTACGACAGCTACCAGGGCGTCATCCCGTTCCTCCGCGTGTTCGACGGCTCCATCGCGCCGGGCGACCGCATCCGCGTGGTCCACACCGGCAAGGAGTTCGAGGTGGACAAGGTCGGCATCTTCGAGCCCGGCCTGGCGGTCAGTGAGCGGCTGAGTCCCGGCGAGGTCGGGTGGCTCACGGCCAGCATCAAGGACATCGCGGACACGCAGATCGGGGACACCATCACCCACCCCGAGAACCCCACCGCCCACCCCGAGCCGGGCTTCAAGCCGGCGCAGCCGGTGGTGTTCTCGGGGCTCTACCCCACCGACGCGGACGACTACGGCCGCCTGCGGGAGGCGCTCGAACGACTCAGCCTGAACGACGCCGCCTTCACCTTCGAGCCCGAGACGAGCGAGGCGCTGGGCTTCGGCTTCCGCTGCGGTTTCCTCGGTCTGCTGCACGCCGACATCGTGCAGGCGCGGCTCGAGCGCGAGTACGACCTCGGCCTGATCGCCACGGCGCCCGCCGTGGTGTATGAGGTCACCACCACCGACGGTGTGAGCGAGCGCATCCAGAACCCGGCGGAGCTGCCGTCGCCCGACCGCATCGAGAGCATCCGGGAGCCCTACGTCAAGCTCAGTGTCTACCTGCCCGAGACCTACGTGGGCAACGCCATGGGGCTGCTGCAGGAGAAGCGCGGTGAGATGCAGACGATGCTCTACCACGGCAAGCGCGTCGAGCTGCGCTACGAGGTGCCGTTCGGGGAGATCCTCTACGACTTCCACGACCGGCTCAAGAGCCTCACGCGCGGGTACGCCAGCATGGACTACGAGTTCATCGGCTACCGGCCGGGCGACCTGGCCAAGATCGACATCCTCGTCAACGAGGAGCGCGTCGATGCCCTGTCGGTCATCGCGCACCGGGACAAGGCCTACGACGTCGGCCGGCGCATCGTCGACCGCATGGCGGCGGTGATCCCGCGCCAGATGTTCGCCGTGCCGATCCAGGCCGCCATCGGCGGCAAGATCCTGGCGAGGGCCACCGTGCGCGCCTTCCGCAAGGACGTCACCGCCAAGTGCTACGGCGGCGACATCACCCGCAAGAAGAAGCTGCTCGAGAAGCAGAAGAAGGGCAAGGCCCGGATGAAGCAGCTGGGGACGGTCGAGGTACCGCAAGAGGCCTTTCTGGCGGTGCTCGGCTCGGAGGAATGAGCCGCCCGGCCGGGGGGCCGCGGTCCGCGCGGCGCAGGGTGCCGAGCCTGCGCGCCCAGGTGGCGTGGGTGATCGCGGTGCTCTCCGGGCTGCCCAACCTGGTGCTGGCGGCGACGGTGATGATCCCCGCGTACCGCCGGGCGGGGGAGATGACGAGCGCCGTGGCGTGGTACGTGGCGCTGTGGCTGGTGGGCGTGGTGGCGGTATCCGCGGTGGTGGGGTACCTCCTCTCCGGCCAGCTGCTGGCGCCGCTGCTCGACGCGACCCGCGACATCGAGGCCCTGCCGCGCACCGCCTCGCGCCTCACGTCGGGTCGGCTCGCGGTGAGCGGCCGGGAGCCCGCCGAGGTCGGGGCGCTCAAGGCGACCTTCAACAACCTGCTGGCCCAGGTCCAGGTGGAGCAGACCCGCCGCAGCAGCTTCATGGCCGCGCTGATGCACGACCTCAAGACGCCGCTGGTGGCCGCCAACCACCTCCTGGCGGTGGTGCGCGACAACGAGGAGCTCAGCCGGGAGCAGCGCATCGACGTCGTGAGCCGCCTGTCCACGGAGAACGAGGCGCTCATCGCCCTGGTGCAGAAGATGGTGGACGCCCACCGGCTCGAGCGCGACGACGTGCCGCTGACCCGGGAGGACGTCGACGTGGCCGCGCTGGCCTCTCGCGTGGCCCAGCGCCTGGCGCTGCTGGCGCAGCAGCGTGGCGTGCGCGTGGAGGTGCACGGCGCGGGCCACGGGCGGGTCGACCCCAAGGAGGTCGAGCGTGCGCTCTACAACCTGATGAGCAACGCCGTGCGGTACGCGCGCAGCGCCATCGACGTCGAGGTGTTCCCGGGCATGGTGCGCATCGGTGACGACGGTCCCGGACTTCCCGAGCCGCTCGAGCGGCTGGCGCAGCCGTTCAACGGGCAGCCCGTCGACATCGCCGGCCAGCGCTTCACCGCCGGCACCGGGGGGTTGGGGCTGTTCATCGCGAGGCGCGTGCTGGAGGCGCACGGGGGCCGGCTCGTCACGGAGACCACGGGCGAGCGCGGTACCGTGCTGCTGGCCTATCTCGGCAGGGAGGCGGGGTGAGGATGCGCGTGCTGATCGCGGACGACCATCCGCTGTTCCGGCTCGGGCTGTCGCTGGCGCTGGCGGGCGAGGGGTTCGAGGTGGCGGCCGAGGCGGAGAACGGCCGGGTGGCCGTCGACCGCTGCCGTCAGGGCGGCGTCGACGTGGTGCTGCTCGACGTGCGCATGCCGGAGGTCGACGGCATCGAGGCGTGCCGCGCCATCGCCGCGATGGACGCTCCCCCGGTCATCGTGATGCTCACCACCTTCGACGAGCCCGCCGTCGTGGAGGCCGCGCGCAAGGCGGGGGCGACGGCGTACCTCTCGAAGGAGACCTCGCCCCAGGTGCTGGCGCGCATGCTGCGCGGCATCCTCGAGGACCCCGACCGCGACTGGATGCCCAGCGTGGCGTTGCCCGCCCTGACGCCCCGGGAGGGCGACGTGCTGCGCCTGATGGCGCAGGGTCTCACCACCAAGGCGATCGCGCGCGAGCTCGGGCTCAGCCCCGAGACCGCCAAGGACTACCTCCTCGGGGTGTTCCGCAAGCTCGAGGTGCGCGACCGCGTGAGCGCGCTGAGGCGGGCCACGGAGCTCGGGCTGGTCTGAGCCCGGTTCGTGGCGCCCGTGTGGCGTTCGTCTGCGTCGGGCTGCATTGGGCTGCGTTCGTGCAGCGGTGAACGCCCCCGGCGGGAGGGGCGTGTGCGTCATAGGGGTGGCACCCGCCAGCCGTGGCCGCGTCCTACCGCGGCCGCGACCCAGGACCCCACGGGCTCGGCCCAACGCAGCCGTACCGGCGTTGCCCGATCCCGCTACCCTCCACCCATGGCCCCGCTCCCACGCCCCCGGGCGATGCTCTCCCCTCGGTCACTCCATCGCCTCCACCAGCCGCACGTCCCGTGCTGGCCGCGGCCCCCTCACGCCCCACGCCTGGCGCGCTCCGCGGGCGTGACGCTGCTGGAGCTCCTGGTGGTGCTGGCGCTGATGGCGCTGCTCGGCACGGCCGGGCTGCGGTTCCTGCGACCCGACGCCACCGTCCGCAGCGCCGACGCGGCGCGCGCGCTGCTGCGCTGGGCCCGCCTCGATGCCCTCTGGGGCGGCCGCAGCGTCGCGGTCGTGCCCGACGGCGATGGGCTGATCGCGCGCGCGTCGCCGGCCGACGACGACAGCGCCGGCTGCGCGGCCGGGGTGGTCCGGCGCAGCGTGCACCCACCGCTGGGGGGCCGCGTCCGGCTGGTGAGGGCGCTGCGGGCCGGCATCGTGTGGCGTCCCGACGGCTCGGCGTTGTCGTGCGCGGGCGGCGGGGTGATCAGCGACCGCATGACCTACGCGGGCGGGCAGGTACGGGCCTCGCTGGTGATGTCGAGCCTCGGCCGGGTCCGGCTGGAGGTATCCCGGTGAGGGGTCCGGGGCGCGAACGCGTCCGGGGCTTCACGCTGGTCGAGGTGCTGGTGGCGCTGGCGGTCCTCGCCATCGCCCTGCTGGCGGCCGCGCGCGTGCAATCCGCCACCGCCCGCGCCGAGCGCACCGCGACGGTGCGGCGTGCCCTGGCCGCCCGGGCGCGCTCCGAGCTGCGGCTGCACCGGGCGCTCGCGGGTACGCTCTGTCGCCTGCCCGCGACGGGCCCCGAGAGCGCCTGCACGGTGACGCGCGCCTGCCTCGAGCCCGCCTCCGCGCCCCCCTGCGCACTCGAGCGCCTGGAGGTTCGCGTGGCCTCGGCCGAGGGCGGGGCGGTGGTGCTGCGGACGGTGGTGTCGCGGGCGCTCGCGACCCTGGAGCGTCGGCCATGGCCGTGAACGGCCGCCGCGCGGGCCTGGGGCTGCTCGAGACCCTGCTGGCCCTCACGCTCACGGTAGTGGTGCTGAGCGTCGTGGCGTGGCAACTCCACGCCGCGCGGGGCGCCGACCGGGCGGTCCGCGGCGCGAGCGAGGCGCGCGCCACCACCTCGCTCGCGCTCGACCTGCTCTCCGCGACCGTGACGCGCGCCGGCACCGCACCGTGGCCGCGCCCGGCGGGCGCAGCGCCGACGCCGGGCCCCGGGCTGGTGCTGACGGTGCGGGGCGGAGTCGCTGGGGGCGCCGGCGCCGCAACAGGTGCAGGTCTGGGAGCAGGCGCCGGGGACGCCATCGCGCTGCGCTACCAGGCGCTCGACGGCTCCGGCGCGGCGCTCGAGCGCTGGTACCACCTGGACGTCGCGACGGACGGGCGAGGGGCCTCCAACCTGTACCGCAGGACGCACACGGGCGTGCGTCAGCCGTGGGTCGAGGGGATCACGCGCCTGACCCTGGCCGGATGGGTGGACGGCGCCGGCCTCCACGATCGTGCCGCCTGGCGGGCGGGTTCCCTCGACGCCGCGGCCGTGCTGGTCGAGGTCCGGGCCGGAGACGCACACGGCCTCGCGGTCGTGCCCCTGCCGGGTCGACCGATGACCAGGGTGGAGGTGGAGCCGTGAGCGGGCCACGAGAGCGCGGCGCCGGCCGCCGCGGACTCGCGCTCGTCGCCGTGCTGGCGGCGGTCCTGGTGGCCGGCCTGCTCGCGTTCAGCCTCACGTTCCTGAGCACGCTGGATGCGTTGGGCGCGCGCGCCGCCGTCACCGCGGCCCAGTCGGAGGCGGAGGCGGAGGGGGCCCTGGCGGTCGCCGCCGAGGCCGTGCTCGACGCCTGGGCCGCGGGCGACCCCACCCCGTCCGGGACGCTCGGCCCGTGGCCCGCCTCGGGCGTGCGCGGGACGGCCGAGGTGGTGGCGCTCGGTCCGGACGAGGCGCGCATACGCGCCAGCGCCACCGTCGGCCGCAGCGTGGTGCGGCGTTCGGTGGCGCTGGTGAGGGACGGGGCCGGGGTGGTGCGGGCGGTGGGGTGGGAGTAGGTCGTCCTGGGGCGTTATTTCAGCTCGTACGAGTCCACGGCGAACGTCGCGATCCCGGCCTTCGGGCTGATCTGCCGTAGGAGCGCCGGCTTATTGTTGGCCGTGTTGATGTAGACGACTTCCGCCTTCTGGCCGGCGGTGCAATCGTTCTTGCTTCCAGCGCTCGTGGTGCAGAACTCATCGCTGATGATCGATCCAAAGAGGACGTTGTCCTTGACCGTCCGGTAGATGTCGCCCGCGTAGACGGGGGCCATGACGTACTGTCCACGCTGATAGACATTGTGCTCAGCGATCAATCCAAGCACATGGTTCGGATATTGATCGGCACTGCTCCCCCCAGCGGTGTAGGGAACGAGATCTTGGTTCAGGTCGAGGTTCCCGTACGAACCCGCCGAGTCCTCAACGACGAACGAGGCGTTGTTGACAGTCGTATAGCTCACGCCGTTCTCGCTCCGGTAGGAGCGCGCCACGTACTCCGTGCTCTGATCGAAGGAAACGTCGAATCCGTCGAGATCGACACTGCCATACACGTAGAATCTCGCGGGGGAGGTCGACGCGTCGTATTTGAAGCCGTAGGTTCTTCCATTCAGGCTATAGGTGCAGTCGACCGTGGCGGCGTCGAAAGTGACGGCGGTCGACGTCAGGGCCGTGGTGCAAGACCCGAAGTCGGAGCTCTGTGACGCCTCGGATGGCAGTGAGATCGCTTCACCATGAACGATCCGCAGCCCCCCGGAGACCGCATCGGCGTGTATGCAGGTACGCCAGTCGGCGCCCGCGATGGTGCACTCGTTCGGATCCGGTTTTCCATCGAAGGTCGGGAAGTCCGGTGGATCGGAGAGGTTGAACTTGCCGAGGTCGTCCGTGCACACGCCCTTGGTCTGCGTACAGGTGTCGAGGAAGTTCCCCTTGTACTCGATGTCGCCAGTTCCACCCGACACGTAGACCCCGAGCAGTTTGTTGTCGGGTTGTCCGAGAACCGTACTGCCACCCAACGCGACCTGGCCCTGCTCGACGCGCAGCGTTGCACACAGGTTGTCGACCGTCCGGTTGGCCGAGCTGACGTACTGCCCTACCTGTACCCCGTTCGCGAAGCCGTAATCCGACAAATCGTAGTCGTTCAGCAAGGAGAAGTTGCCGTTCGCGTCGATCACGGTCTGGCCGCTGCTGCCCACCACGTAAACGCCGCCACGAACCGTGGCCCCGCCGTTGATGGACTTGTTGGCTTGCCCCGAACCACTGAAGATCGCCTGCTCCAGGATGCCCGTGTTCTGAATTGAGAAGGTTGCGCGCGCCGTCGACCGTGCACCGTGGGAGGTGCCAATGGAACGGATGGAGTATACGTTGTTGTTGTTCGGGTCGCGGAACAGCGTCACCACGTAGTCGCCGATGACCGCGCTCGTGCCCGCTTCCGTGACCGAGCCATTGAATGGACCGATACTGTTGTTTCCGTCCCACGTGTACTGCGTTCCGTTCGACAGGTCTCGCTCGAAATCGAGCCCGTAGCTGAGACGATTGAAGCAGGCCGTGCGATCCGGATTAGATGCCTGGCTAGCATCGCTCTCGAGCCACCGGTAGTATTGGAACAGCGCCGCCTTGTACCGCTGCAGCCCAGCTTGCGCCACGTAATTCGCCTGGGCGGACGTCGAGTCGTTCCTCGTCACCATCAGCTCGACGCGCGTGGTGAAGAACACCCCTGCGGCAACCAACGCCACGACGACGAGTACGGCCAACGCGGTCACTAGGGCGACACCATCGTTTCTGCGCCTCATATCCTCTCCTAGTCATCCTTCAGATTGGGCATCAGGACTTCCTGCGACAAGGCGTAGCAATAACGGTCGGCAGGACACGTCACCGTTTCGTCGGTCACCGTTTTCAGGCTCGTTGCTGCGGTACCGGGGATCGTGTGTTGCGACTCGGCGATCACGTTGACGACAGCCGACCTCGGATAACTGGAGCCGTATGGGCAGTGCGTCTGCTCCGGATAGCCGGTGACCGACTCGCCGTTGGAGCACATGATGGACACGTCCAACGCCAGGATGTGCTCGGCCATATCGACGAAACTCGCGGATGACGTGGTATCCACCAGGCTTACGCTCCCGCCGCAGGTGTACTTCTCGTCGAAGCGTTGCAGCGTATCGCCGTCGAAACGGTACGCGACGCGCCGACAGGCGTCGGCCACCGACCGCAGGCTGTTCACATAGAGCGTCGATAGGCTGTCCTGGGCATTATTCGAGGTCAGCTCGAGGCAGGTAGTCACGCCGTTGGCGTCGTCCGGGCAGGCAGCCAGCGAGGCGGCTTTGTCGATGCTCCCGGAGTCCAGGATGAAGCGCTTGCTGCCGGCGAGCGAGAGGTCTTGCGTCACCAGCTGCACTACCAACCGCGCCCTGTCCTGGGCGTCGCTGCGTTCCTGGGCTGCGCGGGAAACGCGGTTCTGTTGCGCGAAGAACACGGCCACGATGCCCAACACCGTGATCAGCACGACGCTGGCGACCAGCAGTTCCACGATCGTGAAGCCCGCCGCCGACGGGGCGGTCCGCTGGGGGCGCGAGCTATCGGCCATGATTCGGCTCCGGGCAGGGCTTCGGCGCCGTGACCGACGGCGAGGGGTACACGTCGTAGCAGGTCACCGCGTCACCGAGGGTGATGCTCGCTCCCTGGGCGTGTGTGGCCGTGACGGTCACGGTGAGCAGACCCTCCCCCAGCACGCCGCTGCCTCCAGCGATGCTCCACGAGACGTCGATGGATGCATCGCCGGTGTAGGGCTGGTCTACTGCGGTGCACGTTTCCGTTCGAATGGTGCGGCCCGCTTCGCTATCGGCGTCGGATGGTTTCGGGGCCGGGCACGACCAGTAATAGTCGACGAACCGGTAGCACTTGTACTCCGTACCGGAGGACTCGTCGGCATGGCCTGCATCACAACCATGAGGATCGGTGGAGGGATACGTATCCACCGCGAGCACCTCCGCCATTCTCTGCTCGAGGACGCGGTTCGCAGCAGCCTTGACGTTCGTTGCGAGCGTAGAGCGTGAACTCGCCCGGAAATTTGCGACCTGGACCAGGGCAAGCGCCCCGAAAGCGATCGCGATCACAGCGAGCGCGATGAGCATCTCCGGAAGCGAGAAGCCGCTCGAACGTGGGTGTGGTTTCATTGGACGCTGGCCTTCCCGGTCGTGAGGATGACGACCGTCTTGCTGTAGGAGCCGCCCGTGTTCGTCAGGGTGACCGTCGACGCACCATTGATCGAAATCCCGCGCCGGTCGAACATGACCGTGCTCTGTGGTGTAGCGTTCGTGAGCCTTACCCGACCGAGGTCGCCGCTTCCGAAGGTCACGGCATCGATGGTCTCTCCGACGTCACACGTGCCGCTCAGATCCTCGTCCAGGCAAAGGAGGTAGGAGCCCGGAGTCGTGGTGTCGAAGGCGATACCGGCATTGGTGTTGTTCTTCAGGGCCTCGAACCTGACTCTTGTAATGGAGGCGGCCAGACCGTTGGCCGCCTGGTTCACTGCGAACCGGCTCGAATCCAATGTAACGGCGACGATGCCCAACAAGACGCCGGTAATCGCCAACACCACCACCAACTCGATGATCGTCATGCCAATCGAATGCTTCACGTCCGTAGGGTAGGGGAATGGAGCCGAGCTGCGGCACCACCGAATGGGGGGGCGGCCGCCCGAGGACGGGCCGCCGCTTGACACGGCGGGCCGCGCTTGCGAGCATACCCAGGTGCAAACGCGCGCCCTGCTGTGTGCCGCCCTGCTCGCCGCCGGCCGGCCCGTCCCCGTGCGGGACCTCAAGCGACTGCTCGAGCTCTCCGAGGAAGCCGTCGGGCGCGAGGTCGCGGCGCTGCGGCACGCCCTGGCCGAGGCTGACCTGGGGATCCAAGTCGAGGAGGTCGCCGGCGGCTACCGCCTGGTGGTGGCGCCGCGGCTGATCCCGGCGCTGGCGGACCTGCTCTCCCCGGCGCCACTCCCCAACCTCTCCAACGCAGCACTGGAGACGCTCGCGCTGGTGGCGTATCACCAACCGGTCACCCGCGGGGAGCTGGAGGCGGCGCGCGGCGCGTCCTGCTCCTCGACGCTGGACACCCTGCAGGAGCGCGAGCTGATCAAGGTCGTGGGGCGCAAGGAGGTGGTGGGCAAGCCGCTGCTGTACGGCACCACCGAGCGCTTCCTGATGGAGTTCGGGTTGCGCTCGCTCGAGGACCTCCCGAGCATCGATGGGCAGCCCGCGGAGTTCCTGCGGGGCTGAGGCGCCCTGCCCGCCAGCGGGTGCGTCGCGCCGCACGTCGCGCGGGCAGCGCCGACCCGGCCCGCACGAGGCGTCCGGCTGCGCTAGTGAGCCTCCGCCAGGTATCGGATGGCCAGCGCGTACCCCGCGGGGCCGAGCCCGGCGATGACGCCGACGCAGGCGGCCGCCGTGAGGCTTCGGTGCCGGAAGCGCTCGCGGGCGTGGATGTTGGACAGGTGTACCTCGACCACGGGCACCCCGACCGCGGCCACGGCGTCGCGCAGCGCCACCGAGGTGTGCGTCAGCCCGCCGGCGTTCAACACCACGCCCCGGGCGCCCTCGTCCGCCGCCTGGTGCAGCCAGTCGATGAGCTGCCCCTCGTGGTTGCTCTGGCGGCAGGTGACGCGCTCCCCCGCGGCGCGCGCGGCCTCCCCGCAGAGCGCCTCGAGGCCCTCGAGGGTCATCGCTCCGTAGACGTCCGGCTCGCGGCTGCCGAGCCGGTCGAGGTTGGGGCCGTTGAGAACGACGATCATGCTGCCACCTCCGGGATCTCGCGCAGACGCGACCAGGCGTCGACCTGCGCGGCGCGGGACACATCATCGACCAGCCGGGGACGGCCGACGTCCTCGAGCAGGACGAACCGGCGACGGCCGTCTGCCGCCTTCTTGTCGCGGTCGAGGTAGGGTTCGAGCGCCGCGAACTCCGCGTCGGGTAGCGGCGCGGGCTCGAGCCACGCGAGCAGGCGGCGCACGCGCGGCAACAGGTCGGCCCAACCGCGCGCCCGCGCCAGCAGGGCCGCGTACGCCAGCCCGTACGCCACCGCGTCGCCGTGCCCGAGCGCATGGTCGCTGACCGCCTCGAGAGCGTGCGCCAGGGTGTGACCCAGGTTGAGGTAGGCGCGCGCCCCCGCCTCGCGCTCGTCGCCCGCGACGACCTCGGCCTTGACGGCAACCGAGCGCGCGACGGCGTCCGCCAGGACCGCGGGCGGCGACCCGGCCGAGAGCCCGTCGTCAAACCGCGCGAGCAGCGCCGGGTCGGCCAGGAGGCCGTGCTTGAACAGCTCGACCGCGCCCTGTCGGAACTGCTGGGGCGGCAGCGTGCGCAGCGTCTCGACGTCGGCCAGCACCGCGCGCGGCTGCCAGAACGCGCCGACGAGATTCTTTCCCTCCGGCAGGTTGACGGCCGTCTTGCCGCCCACGCTGGCGTCGACCATGGCGAGCAGGCTGGTGGGCACCTGGTAGAGGGCGACGCCGCGCATGTAGCTGGCGGCGACGAAGCCCGCGAGGTCCCCCACCACGCCGCCGCCCAGGGCGACCACGGCGGCCGAACGGTCGAAGCCGTCCCCGGCCATCGCGCGCAGCAGGCGGCCCCACTGCTCCAGGCTCTTGCTGCGCTCCCCGGCGGGGACCGTGTAGCTGGTCACGCGCGCGCCCGAGCGCTCGAGCGCGCCGCGCGCGGCGTCGCCGTGCAGGGCGTTCACCGCCTCGTCGCTGACGAGCGCGACGCGCGCCTCCTTAACGTACTCGGCGAGCGACGCCAGCAGCCCCGCGCCGACCGTGACCGTGTAGGGCGTGTGCGCCGCCACCCGGATCAGGTGGGGCCGTCGTGGGTCTCGCTCCATGCCTCCAACCTCTCGACGATCTCGTCGACCACGTCCGGCGACTGCCGGCCATCGGTCGACACCACGAAGCTGGCGATGCCCTCGTAGGCGGGCCGGCGCTCATCCATCAGCCGCCGGATGCGCTCCTCCGGGTCGCCCTGCTCGAGCAGCGGGCGCCGATTGCGGCGCGTGCGGCGGTACACCGTCTCGGGGCTGGCCGTCAGCCCTACGACGGGCCCGCGCGAGCGCAGCAGGACCCGGTTCTGCTCGCGCATCACGGTGCCGCCCCCGGTGGAGATGACCACGTCGTCGAGGCGGATGCAGCGCCGCACGACCTCGGTCTCGTAGTCGCGGAAGGTCGCCTCACCGTACAGCTCGAAGATGTCGGCGACGCGCATGCAGCTGACCCGCTCGATGACGCGGTCGGTATCGATGAAGGTGAGGCTGAGGCGCCGGGAAAGCTCCCAGCCGATACGGCTCTTGCCCGTCCCCATGAAGCCGGTCATGGCGACCCAGTGGACGGGGCGCTCCGGCGGGTGGTAGGGGAGGCTCATGGTGGGGGCGTCTCAGTAGGCGGCCGCGTAGCGCCGGTGGGCCTCCACGCGCTCGTGGATCTCCCGGAGGGTGTCGGCGCCGAACTTCTCCAGCAGAGCATCGGCGAGGGTCAGGGCGCTCATGGCCAGTACCACGACGGAGGCTGCCGGCACGGCCGTGACGTCCGAGCGCTCGCGGGCGGCGTCCGCCGCCGCGTGCGTGACCACGTCGACGGTGGGCAGCGGCCGCATGAGCGTTGCGATGGGCTTCATGGCCGCGCGCACCACCAGCTCGGCGCCGGTCGTGATACCGCCCTCCAACCCTCCCGAACGGTTGGTGTCGCGCCGATAGCCGCCCTCGTCGCGGCCTAGGATGGCGTCGTGGACCTCGCTGCCGGGCACGGTGGCGTTGCGCCAACCGTCACCGATCTCGCACCCCTTGATGGCCGGCACGCTCATCACGGCCTGGGCCAGGCGGCCGTCGAGCTTACGATCCCACTGGGTGTGACTGCCCAGACCGATCGGTACACCGCGGAAGCGCGCTTCGACGACGCCGCCGAGGGTGTCGCCGCCGGCCTTGGCCTCGTCGATGCGGTCGATGATGGCCTCCTCGGCCGCGCCGTCGAAGGTCCGCAGCGGGCTCTCGTCCAGCGCGGCCAACCGGTCCCAGTCCATCCCCCCGTCGCAGGCCAATCCCCCGAGGGAGACGACCCGCGCGCAGGCCTCGACACCCACGGCATCGAGCAGTCGCAGGGCCACCGCCCCGGCCGCCACGCGGCTCGCCGTCTCACGGGCCGACGCCCGCTCCAGCACATCGCGGAGGTCCTTGTGGCCGAACTTGATGCCCCCCGCGAGGTCGGCATGGCCGGGCCGGGGTTGGGTGACCGCGCGTTTGCGGGGCTCGTGGCCCGGGGCCGGGTCCATGATCGCTTCCCAGTTCGCCCAGTCGCGGTTCTCGATGTGCATCGCGAGCGGCGCGCCGGTGGTGCGCCCGGCGCGCACGCCACCGACCAGCCGGGCCGAGTCGGACTCGATCACCATGCGTCGGCCGCGTCCGTAGCCTCCCTGCCGGCGCCGCAGCCAGGGATCGATGTGCTCTTTGGCCACGAGCGGCAACCCGGCGGGCACGCCGTCGAGCAGGACCGTCAGGAGGGGGCCGTGCGACTCGCCGGCCGAGAGGTACCTGAGCATTCGGTCAGCCTATCACGGCCCCCGAACGCAACGCAGCCGCCTGCCCGGCGCGAACCGGGCAGGCGGGATCCTTGGAGCAGGGGAGTGGCGTGCGGCTACTCGATGACCTGAGCGTTCACCACCAGCAGGAGGTCGGCGCTGTCGTTCGTCGACACGGTGCTGCCGAGCAGGTCGCCGAGGACCGGGATGGCCCCGATGATCGGCAGCCGCTTCTTGGTGACCTGCACCGAGTTCTGCAGCAGGCCCCCCAGCAGCGCCGTCTGGCCGGGAGCCAGCGTCACGGTCGAGGTGACGGCGCGGGTGGAGAGGTTGAGGAAGCTGGGGTCGTTGGTCTGCGACAGCACGTCCTCGACCTTGGCGGTGATCACCAGCGTCACGCGGCCGTCTGCGGCGATGCGCGGGGTCACGTCGATCTGCACGCCATAGGGGATGGTGCGTTCGATGTTGGAGTTCGAGCCAGGGATGCTGATGAAGATCGTGCCGCCGGACTGGATGGTGCCGGTCTCGTTGTCGAGCACCGTGAGGTTGCTGTCGTCGACGCGGCGGGAGAGGCCCTGCGTCTCGAGCGCATCGAGCACGGCCAGGATGTTGAGGCTGGACACCACCTTCTGCATGTCGAAGATGAACTCGAGGCCCGTGTCCAGGATCTTCGCCGAGAGGTTGCCGAACGATCCGGTCAGGTCGAGGCCGAGGTTGTAGGCCGTCGAGCGGGTGATCTCCTGGATGCGGACCTGCACGTTGACCTGCTGCTGCGGGGTGTCGAGCTTGGGGATGAGGTCCGCGATGCGGGCCTGAACCGCCGCCGTGCCGGTGACGATGATGCTGTTGGTGCGGGGCTCGGCCACCACGGTGAACTGGTCCAGAGAGGTGTTCGCGCCGTCCTGCCCGGTGACCACGCCGGTCGACTGCAGCACATTGGCGAGGTCCTCCGCCTTGGCGTTGGAGAGGCTGTAGGTGCGCTGCTCCAGCGGCGCCGCGGCGCTGGTCTGGTCGAACTGATCGAGCAGCCCCTGCACCTTGTCCTGCTGCTGCTGCGGCGCCACCACCACGATGCTACTCACGCCCGGGAGGGCCTGCACGTCGAGGCCGGGCAGCGAACGCTTGAGGATCTCGACGACCTGTGCGGGGTCGCTGTTCACCCTGTAGAAGCGCTGCACCGTGTCGGCGGCGGGTTGTGCGTCCGCGGCGGCCGGCTCCGGCGTGCGGAGGCGGCCGACCGTGGCCGGGGTGCCCACCACCACGAGGTCGTTCGGCTGCAGCACGTAGTCCAGGCCGTTGAGCGTGAGAACCGTCGACCACACCTGCCGGAACGGCTTGGGGTCGTCGATGTGGTACTCGACCACCGTGTCCGGCACGTCGTCGACGATGGCCGTGAGGCCGACCGACTGCGCCAGGGCGGAGACCATCGCCCGCAGGGATTCCCCGTTGACGTCGGTGTTGAACACCACCTTCTGGTCGAACTGGGCCCCCTCGGGCAGGGGAGCCAGCGGGGTCTGGGCCGTCGCGAGGCCGACCAGACCGAGGAACGTGAGGAGGACCAGGATACGTTTCATCATCACCGCCTGAGATCCAAGGAGAGAGTCTGCGTGGATTCGTCCAGCT
Organism: uncultured Trueperaceae bacterium; assembly: GCA_963739805.1. Classification (GTDB taxonomy): domain Bacteria; phylum Deinococcota; class Deinococci; order Deinococcales; family Trueperaceae; genus CAVUBJ01. The sequence continues at coordinate 64,346 of CAVUBJ010000009.1, read as the reverse complement.
TGAACTGCGCCTCGTGGCCGCGTATGTCGGTCAGGACGATGTTGGTGTCGGGCAGCTTCTGCCCCAGCGAGAGTACGACCGGCAGGCGGTAGAGGGCCGAGCGGAAGACGCCCACGCTGACGGGACCGAGGACGGTGCCCGTGAAGCGGACGTTGTGGTCGCGCAGGTACCGGCTGAGACCATCCGTGCCGGCCTGCAGGGGTGGGTTCGCTGTGGCCACGGCGCCGGCCTCGGTGGCGGGCTGCGCGGGGCGGGGCCCCATGACCTGCGGCACCATCGACGGGCTGCGCACCTCGCCGCCCGCGGCCGTGCCGAGGGCGCCGCTCTGCAGCGCCTCGTTGCCGGGCTCGCGCAGCGCGGCGAGCCGCCCGACGTCGGCCGGGGCCGCCGCGACGGGCTGGTTGCGGCTGCTGCGGAGGATGCCGGGCGCCACCGGGAGCGTGCCGGAGGGCAGCTCACGCGGCAGGTTCGCGGCCTGCGGCGACGGCGGCGCCAGCGGCTGCGGGGCCGGCGCCCGCACCGGCTCGGCCGGCGCGGCGCTCGCCTGCGCCCCGGAGCTGGCGCCGTCCGCGCTGGTCACGTCGACGATGGCAGGCTGGTTGCTCGGAGCCTGCGCCACGGTCGCCGCCTGCGGCGCCGCCGCGGCCTGCACCAGGATGGGGGAGAACGGGTTGACGGACATGCGCTGCGCCCCCTGCGCACGGTTGCTGCTGGCCGCGGCGCCGGCCGCGCCCTCGGGGGCGGCCGCCCCCGCAGTCGGCGGCTCGGTGACCAGGAAGGGGAGCTCGGCCACGACCAGGTCCCGCGTCGCCACGTTGGGCGAGTTGGGCACCACCACGGTCGGGGTCTCGCCGCCGGCCGCCGGGGCGGTCTCGGGAGGCGCCTGGTCCGGTGGCGCGGCCGCGGCGTCGGGTCGCGCCACCGTCGGCGGTGCGGGCGTCGGCTCGGTGCCGAGTGTCGCGGGCGCCGTGGACGGCTCCTGCGAGAAGAAGTTGACCCAGAAGAAGACGGCCGCCGCCAGCAGCAGGATGGCGATGAGGATGCGCGCAGTTCTCGACAGCGTCATGGCTTACTGCTCCCCTGGGTCCTGGCCGGTGAAGACGTAGACCGTGAAGCCGAAGGTGGCGCCAAGGTCGGGGTTGCTGGAGGCGTTGTCCTGCACGTTGAGCCCCACCTGGTTGATCTTGGTGAAGCGCTGCAGGGCCTCGAGTTTCCCGAGGAAGTCCATGGTCTTCGTGAATGTACCCTGCGTCGCGACCGTGAAGCCGATCGGGCGCACATCCTGGATGCTCTCCTGGGCGTTGCCCTGGCTGAAGCTGTTGACCGTGATGTCGCTCTCGGACGCCGAGGCGCGGAGCTGATCGATGAGCCCGGAGATGTCGCTCTCCTTGGGCAGCTGCGCCAGGAAGTCACGGCGATCCTGCTCGAGCTGGGCGACCGCGTTGCGCAGGTCCGGGAGGTTGGCGCGCGCCTGCTCGCCGCGCTGGATCTCGGTGTCGAGGCGCGCGATGTCCGACTCGAGCGTCTGGATGCGGTCCTGGGTGGGCCGGTACATGTAGAAGTACCAGAGCACGGCCGCGATCACCGTGACCACGATGAAGATGATGGCGACGTCGCGCTGCCTGAGCTTGCGGAGGTTGAAGCTGCCGAAGTTCATTGCCCGCCTCCGCCCAGCGCGCCGACGGTGAGGTTGTAGCTGTAGAGCTGTACGTCACCCTGCCTGGAGGCGCTCTGGAAGGCCACGCCGTAGCTGTTGCTGTTCTCGAGGGCCCGGATGAACTGCGCCAGCACCTCGGGGCTGCTGACGTCGCCACTGACGTTCATCTCCGCCAGCACGCTCCTCCCCTCGTAGCGCGCGGGGTCGCTGCGCGGCGGAACGACGGCCGTCATGTTGAGGCTCTTGAAGTCGATGTTGGGGCGGGCGCCGGTGCCGCGCGGCGGCAGCGTCTCGAGCAACCCGGCGATCTCGCCGGTCCAGACGATGCGGTTCTCGCGCACGGCCTGGGCGACCGAGATGAGCTGGTTGAGCTGCCGCTGGCGGTTGAGCAGGTCGCGCTGCTCCCGCAGGAAGGGCTGGAGCAACGCCAGCTGGTCCTCGCGCGTCATCTTGTCGCGTTGCAGGTTCTGCTCGGTCTGGTAGGCGAGGAACTGGAAGGCGAAGGCCACCCCGACCACCAGTAGGGGGAACACGATGGCGAGGACCCGCCAGTACCCCGGCTCGCGCACGCGCCGCAGGTTCTTGGGAAGGAGGTTGATGTTAATCAACGCCGGCCACCCCCCTCAGGGCGAGCCCGAGCGGGACCGCGAACTCCGACGCGACCCGTTGCAGGTACTGAGTATCGAAGCGCCCCTCGTCGATGTGGATCGTCAGCCACGGGTCGCCGAGCTCCACGCGGAAGCCGAGCGCGTCGCCGATGGCCTCGGGGAGGCCGCGCAGCTTGGCGCCCCCGCCGGTCACCACCATGCGGCTGATGTTCGCATCCCCCGTCTGCACCCGGAAGAACTCCAGGCTGCGGCGGATCTCGGTGGTGAGGTCCACCAGGACGGGGCGCAGCGATTCGTAGACGCGGCTGGGGCTGAACTGCTCGCGCTTGGCGTCGAAGTTCAGGAGCTCCTCCTCGTCCTCGGTGGGGATGGTGGCCGTGCCGTAATCGAGCTTGACCTCCTCGGCGCTGTCGAAATCCAGGCCGAAGGAACGCTGGATCGCGGCGGTGAAGTCATCGCCGCTCACGCCGATGTTGCGGTTCATCAACACCCGCTCGCCGCGGACCAGGGTGATGGTGGTGTTGGAGGCCGCGATCTCGAGCACCACGCCGATCTCGTTGGCCTCGGTGAAGGTGGTGCCGGAAAGGGTGGTCTTGGTGAGGTGCTCACCGAGCAGTGAGCCCTTCAGCGAGCGCAGCAGGGTGAAGGGCTTGACGTCGATGACGAGCGGTTCGAGCCCGGCCTGCTTGAGATACTCGACCTGCTGCGTGACCTGGTCGAGCCGGGCGGCGGCGATGACCACCTCGAGCTGCCCGCCCTCCTCGATATCGTCGGGGTTGTCGAGCACGTAGTAGTCGAGCACGACCTCGTCGATGGGGAAGGGGATGTAGCGCTCGGCCTCCCACTTGATGGCCTCGTCGAGCTCCTGCATGGTCATCTTGGGGACGTGGATATTACGCGTGATGGCCTGGCGGTTACTCACAGCCGTCACCGTGTAGCGCTTGTGGATCCCGGCGTCGTTGAACAACGCCTTGATCTCCTCGGCCAGCGCATGCGCGTCGACCACTTGGTCGTCCTGGATGAGCCCAGGGGGCATGGGTCGGATGGCCATGGCGGACAGGTTCGGCGGGTTGCCCGGCCGCAGTTCCACCACCTTGAGCGCACTGGTGCCAACCTCCAGGCCGACCGCCTCGATCCGGGGGCTGAGCATGCGCGTGACGCGCTCGCGCATTGAGGGCATAGCGACTCCTCCTCGTAATCAACGGGAGTGTATCACGGTAACTTCCTGGTTCCACGTGAATTTTTCCCACCAGGAACGGGGTTCTACGAGGGGGGTCGGAGGCCCCAGTCAGCCGGGCCTCGGCATCATGCCGGGCGGCAGGTTCGGTTCGGAACTGCCGTCCTCGGGGTGCGTCCCGGCGCCGGAGCCGGCACGCGCCGGGGCGGGCGCCGGCGGCGCGACGGGCTCCGGCTCGGGCAGGGCCTCGCCGCGGAACAGCGCAGCGAACTCGTCGGCGTGCAGCGTCTCACGCTCGGACAGCACGTTCACGATGCGCTCGAGGTCCGGCCGATGGTCGGTGATGAGGTCGAGTACGCGGCGGTACTGCTCGTCGAGGATGGCCTTGATCTCGGCGTCGATGAGGCGGGCCGTGTCCTCGCTGTAGCTGCGGGGCCCCTCGTAGTCGCCGAGGTAGGACTCCGACGAGCCGGCCAGGGCTACCTGCCCGAGGGCGGTGCTCATGCCCCAGCGGGTGACCATGCGACGCGCGATCTCGGTGGCCTGCTCGAAGTCGTTCTGGGCCCCGGTGGTGACGTCGTCGAAGATCAACTGCTCGGTGGCGCGCCCCGACAGCGCCACCGCGATGCGATCGAGCAGCATGTTGCGGCTCGCCGACATGCGGTCCTCCTCGGGGAACTGCATGACGTAGCCCATCGCCCGCCCGCGCGGCACGATGGTGATCTTGTGCACCGGATCGGCGTGTTCGAGCAGGTAGGCCGCCAGCGCATGGCCGGCCTCGTGATAGGCCGTGACGCGCTTCTCCCGCTCGTTGATGACCCGGCTGCGACGCTCCGGCCCCATCACCACGCGGTCCGCCGCCTCGTCGATGTCGGGCATCGAGATCTCGCGGCGGCCGGAGCGGGCGGCGACCAGCGCCGCCTCGTTGAGCAGGTTCTCCAGGTCCGCCCCCACGAACCCCGGGGTCCGCATCGCCACACGTCGCATGTCGACCTCGTGCCCGATGGGCTTGCCACGGGCATGGATCTTCAGGATGGCCTCCCGACCGCGCACGTCCGGCGCGTCGACCACCACCTGGCGGTCGAAGCGGCCGGGGCGCAGCAGCGCCGGGTCGAGGACGTCGGGCCGGTTGGTGGCGGCGACGATGATGATGTCGTGCTGCGTCTCGAAGCCGTCCATCTCGACCAGCAAGGCGTTGAGGGTCTGCTCGCGCTCGTCGTTGCCGCCGTTGAGCGACAGGCCACGGCGCCGGCCGACCGCGTCGATCTCGTCGATGAAGACGATGCAGGGCGCGTTCTTCTTGGCGGTCTCGAACAGGTCCCGGACCCGCGCGGCCCCGACGCCGACGAACATCTCCACGAAATCCGAGCCGCTGATCGAGAAGAACGGCACCTTGGCCTCGCCCGCCACGGCCTTGGCCAGGTGGGTCTTGCCGGAGCCCGGGGGCCCCACCATCAGGACGCCGTGCGGGATGCGGGCGCCCAGGGCATGGAACTTCGCGGGGCTCTTGAGGAACTCCACGACCTCGGTGAGGTCGTCCTTCGCCTCCTCGACGCCGGCCACATCGTTGAACAGGACGTTGGTGTTCTCCTCCGTGATGAGCCGTGCGCGGCTCTTGCCGAACGACACCGCACCGTCGCCTCCGCCGCGCGCGCCGCGCATGAGGTAGAACAGCAGGCCGACGAGCAACAGGATCGGCAGCGCGTAGATCAACAGGTTGCCCCAGTCGACGCCGGGTGCCGCGGCCTCCACCTCCACCCCCCTGGACGTGAAGACGGTGAGATCCGTGGGCGGGGTCGGCACGTAGGCGAGGTAGGCGTCGCCGCTCTTGGGCGTGACCTGGAGTTGTGTGTCGCGCACGCGCACGCTCTGGACGGCGCCCGCCTCGAGCTGCCGCTCGAAGTAGCTGAAGGTCTTCACCTCGCCGCGGGAGCGGCTGTTGGACTGCGTGGCGATGAAGATCACCACGCCGATGATGGCTACGGCCACCACGAAGCCTCGCAGCGGGAATTTTCCCATGGCTCAGTCTACTCCGCGGTGTGGAGGGGCTCGTGATGCGGTCGCCCGGTCGCGTCCTCAGGGGGTGGAGCGGGCAAGGTCGTTGAAGCGCACGTGGGCGTTGTGGAACTGCAGCTCGGTCGTCCCCGTGGGCCCGTTGCGCTGCTTGCCGATGATGACCTCCGCGATGCCATGCTTCTCGGTCTGCTGATCGTAGTACTCCTCGCGGTAGATGAACATCACCAGATCCGCGTCCTGCTCGATCGCACCGGACTCGCGCAGGTCCGACAGCATGGGCCGCTTGTTGGGCCGGCTCTCCACGGCGCGGGAGAGCTGCGACAGCACCAGCACAGGGATGTCGAGCTCGCGCGCCAGCGCCTTGAGTCCGCGGGAGATGGCCGAGATCTCCTGCTGCCGGTTCTCGGAGTAGCTCTGGCGCGCGCTGCCGGACATCAGCTGCAGGTAGTCGATGATCACCAGACCGAGGTCGTGCTCCGCCATCAGGCGGCGCGCCCGCGAGCGCAGCTCCATGACGGTCATGTCGGCGTTGTCGTCGATGAAGATGCGCGCCTCGGACATGCGCCCCGCGGTGTCCGCCAGGCGCTGGAAATCGCGGTCGGAGAGCTGCCCGTTGCGGACGCGACTCATGTCGACCCGCGCCTCCGAGCACAGCATGCGCGTCACCAGCTGGACAGCGGACATCTCGAGGGAGAAGATGCCGACGCTGATGTTCTCCCGCAGGGCCGCGTTGAGCCCGATGGTGAGGGCGAATGCGGTCTTGCCCATCGACGGCCTGGCCGCCAGCACGTTGAGGCTGGACGGCTGCAATCCCGCGGTCAAGCCGTCGAGCTCCTTGAAGCCCGTGCGCAGACCCGACACCGGGTCGGGGTTGGCGAAGAGCTCGTTGATGTGCGCGAAGGTGTCGGTGACCAGCGTCCCCATGCCCTCGAAGTTGCTGCGCCGCTTCTTGGTGGCCAGCTCGAAGATGTTGTGCTCCGCCTGGTCGAGGATCTCCTCGAGGGGTCCGGCCTGGTCGAAGGCCGTCTGCATGATGCGGCCGCTGGCGGCGATGAGGTCACGGAGGGTGGCCTTCTCCAGCACGATGCGCGCGTAGCTCTCGGCGTAGGCGGCGGTGGGCACGCTGTCGGCCAGCCCGATGAGGTAGGGCACGCTGCCGACGGTATCGAGCTCGCCGGCCTGGCGCAGCTCCTCGGTGAGCGTGACGAGGTCCATGGGCTCGCTGCGCCGGAACAACCGCTCGATGGCCCGGAAGATCTTGCGGTGGGCCTCCTTGTAGAAGTGATCGGGCGCCAGCATGCCCTCCAGGCCCGCGTACACCTCGTTGTCCAGCAGGATGCTGCCCAGGACGCTCTGTTCGGCCTCGATGTTGCTCGGGGGTGTGCGGCTCTCCACCCCGCCATTGTACGGCGGACGGTCGCCGCTGTCGGCCGGGGCCGGGGAGACCCGCCGCGGGCGATCACGGCCTATGATGGGCGGCGCATGCCGACGATGGGACTCACGCTTCTCGTGCTGCTCGCGACCTGGCTCCTGGGCGCCCTGCCGCTCGGCTCGGCCCTGGTCCGGTTGGCTTCGGGCTCCGAGCCACGCGACGTCAACCCGCACCTGATCGGCGTCGAGAACCTCTACCGCGTGGTGGGCGCCCCGGTGGCGCTGGCCGCCTTCAGCCTCGACATGCTCAAGGGCGTGGCGGCGCTGGCTCTGAGCGGGGGGCACCCGATCGCGGCCCTCGGCGTCTACCTCGGGCACCTCTACCCGCTGCCGTGGCGCGGCGTGGCCGGCGCGCCCCGGGGGCGCGGCAACGGTGTGCTGCTTGGTGTACTAGCCGGTCTATCTGGCTTCGGCCTGGCGCCGCTCTGGAGCCTGCTGCTCCCGGTGGTGGCCTACGCGGCGGCGCTCGCCGCGGGCGGGTACGTGGCCGTCGCCAGCGCCGCGGGGCTGCTGACCCTCGCCGTGGGCATGGCCCTTGCCGCCGCCCTGGGAGCGGCGCCCGCGGCGCTCGCCTGGAGCCTGGCGCTGGTGGCACTGGCCGGCGGCTGGCGCCTGAAGGCGGCGCTGGCGCGGGTGCGGGACGGGACCGAGGCGCGCCTCGGCGACCCCCCGGCGGTGCGCGGGATGCGCGCGGGGGAGGTGCTGTGCGCATTCATGGTGCATCCGATGACCATCGACGACCTGTGGCAGCCGCGCAGCCAGCGCTGGCTGCGCCACGTCGCGGCGCGCGGTTGGTTGCCCGAGGCGCTGCTGCGCCGGGTGCTGTTGCTGCTCCGTCCGCAGAGTCAGGGGGTCATCGAGGGCGTGTGGCTGCCGGACGGCCGGCACCTGCGGGTGCTCCTCATCGGCGGCCCCATGCTCCCCGACCAGATCCGCGCCCACCCCGCCACCGCCGAGAGGATGGCGGTCCAGGGCGCGCGGCTCGCCTTCGAGCTCGGCGCCGAGGCCGTCGGGCTGGGGGCGTTCTGGTCCACCGTCGGAGACAAGGGCCGCCGCGTGCAGCAGGCGGTGCCCGAGATCGCCATCACCAACGGCGGCGCCTACACCGCCGCCACCGTGCGGGCGGCCGTGCCCGGTCTGCTGCGGCGTTTCGCCCTGGAGGGCGGCTCGCTGGGCCGCAGCACCGCCGCGGTCGTCGGCGCCAACGGCGTCGTGGCGTTCGGGGTGGCGCGCATGATCGCGGGCGAGGTCCGCGAGCTGGTGCTGGTCGGTCGCGACCGTCAGCGGCTCGAGCGCAGCGCGGAGACGTTGAGGCGAAAGTTCCCCCATACCCTCGTGCACGCCACCACCAGCCTGGCCTCCGTGGCGGCGGCCGACCTGGTGTTCAGCGCGACGTCCGATCCGCGGCCGGTCCTGCTCCCCGAGCACATCAAGCCCGGGGCGTGGGTCTACGACCTGGGGCGCCCGGCCGACGTCCACCCGGATGTGCGCCGCGTGCCCGGCGTCCAGGTGGTTCCCGGCGGGGTGGTGCGCCCGCCCGGCGCGATGCGCACGGAGATCGACATGCGCTTCGGCGAGGGCACCATCCCGGCGTGCCTGGCAGAGACGATGATCATGACGGCGACGCGGGCCTTCGATCGCCGCAGCCTGGGGGCGAGCACCCGCAGCGGGGACATCGCCTTCTACCTGGAGGAGGGCGAGCGGCTCGGGTTCGACATCGTCACCCGGGACGCCCACGTCGCGGAGCTCGAGGTGGGCGCGTGAGTCGCCCGGGGGTCCGTTGGTGAGGGCCTTCCGGACGCGCGGGCCGCTCGATCCGGAACGCGCGGACCTGGCGGCCCTGTGGGAGCTCGGCTGCCGCGGGATGGCGGAGGACGGGGCGGAGGTGCTGGCGTATTTCGATGAGCGCCGCGAGCTGTCGCTGCCCGGCCGCTGGGAGGCCGTGCCGGAGGTCGACTGGGTAGGGGAGTACACGGCCGGACTGCGCCCGGTGCGCGCCGGCGCGCTGGTGGTGGCCCCGACCCACGCCGAGGCGCAGCTCGTCGCCGGCGACACGGTGGTGTGGCTGGACCCGGGGAGCGCCTTCGGAACGGGCCATCACGAGACCACGCGCATGGCCCTCGAGGCCCTCGGCGGTGGCGATCTGGTGGGGCGGAGCGTGCTCGACGTCGGGGCCGGCAGTGGGCTCCTGGCGATCGCCGCGGACGCCCTCGGTGCGGGCTTGGCCCTGGGGGTGGACACCGATCCCGCGACGATCGCGGTGGCCCGGGCCAACGCGGCACGCAACCGCTCCAGGGCTCGCTTCCTGCTGGGCAGCCTGGACCACCCGGAGCTGCCGTTGCGCTTCGACGCCATCGTCGCCAACCTCTACGCCGAGCTGCATGCCACCCTGCTGCCGCTCTACGCCGACCGGCTCGTGCCCGGGGGGCGGCTGTGGCTCACGGGGATCCTGCGCGAACGCGAGGCCCTGGTGCGGGCCGCGGCGCCGGCGTCGCTGCGCGCCGGCGCCGCGCGACGCGACGGCGCGTGGGTGCTGCTGCCCTTCGAGCGGGAGGCACCGTGAGGGCGCCACTGCGCCGGCCGCCACCCGCGCAAGGCGTCGGTGGGCGCAGGCCCCACCGCGACGATCGCCGCGTCGTGTGGGCCGTGGTCCGGCCGCCCGCGTGCGCCCGATGATCCGGCGCCGCCGGACGCTGTTGTTGGTGGGCGTGTTGCTGGCCACGGGCGGAGGTTGCCGGCCGCTGTACCTGCCTCCGGTACCCGACAGCGTGAGCGTCGCGCCGATGGCCCGGCTCGGCTCCGACAGCGGCCTGCGCGTGGGTCCGCCGGGCGGTGGCCTGCGCCTGCACCTGATGCTGCTCGGCGTGCCGCAGGCCGGCTGGCTGGCCGTCCAGTGGTTCGCGCCCGACGGTCGCGAGGCGGCCTCCGACAGCGTCTGGGTGACGCCGCAGGACGAGGGGCAGGGGCGCACGCTGGAGCTGCCCGCCAACGCCGGCCCCGCCTCCGCGGGGGAGTGGCGCGCCGTGGTCTCGATGCACGGCGTGGTGCTGAGACAGTTCCGGCTGGCGGTACCAGAGGCCGCGGGCGCCTCAAGCTAGACCGGTCGATATCTACCCCGATCCGGTGCCGCCGAGCGCCAAGAGGTGCGGGCGCGGGGTCCTCCCCGCGCCCGCACCGCGCCTCGCCGACGGCGAGTGCTCAGGCAGCCCGACGACGTGCGCGTTTCACGCGACGCTGCTGCTGCCCCTTGAACCACACCACCATGGGCGCCAGGATGAAGATGCTCGAGTAGGTGCCAAAACCGATCCCCACCAGCAACGCCAGGCTGAAGCCGCGCAGCACGCTGCCGCCGAAGAGCAGCAGCGCGATCACGGGCAGCAGCGTGGTACCCGAGGTCGCGATGGTGCGCGACAGCGTCTGGTTCACCGCCAGGTCCACGACCTCGGCGTAGCTGCGGTCGCGCACCTTGCGCAGGTTCTCGCGGATGCGGTCGGCGATGATGATCGAGTCGTTGAGCGAATAGCCGACCACGAACAGGATGGCGGCCAGCACCGGGATGCTGAACTCCACGTTGGCCACGTCGAGCACGCCCAGCACGATGCCGGCGTCGTGCACCGTGGCGATGATGGCGGCCACGGCCACGATCCAGTTGGGCCAGAAGCGCCACGCGACGTAGAGCAGGATCAGGCCCAGCGCCACCAGCACGGCCATGATGGCGCCCTGCCGCAGGTCGGCACCCACCGAGGGTCCGACGTAGTCCGCCGATAACAGGCTGCCGCCCACCTTCGCGGCCAGGTCGTTGGCGAACTGGTCCGCACCGGTCTGGTTCTGCTCGTTGAGGCCCACGCGCACGCTGACGGGGTTGCCCTGCACCGTGTTGTCGACAACCCGCACGACGGTCGAGTTCTGACCGTTGATGCCGGGGTAGCCGAGCGCGTCGATGGCGCCGCGCACATCACTCACCGAGGTCCCGTCCGGGACGTCGAGCAGCACGTTGGTCCCGCCCGTGAAGTCGGTCGACAGCTCCAGCCCCCGCACCACCACCACGCCGATCGAGGCGAGGGCCAGCAGGCCGGAGATCGTCATCACGATGGGCGCCTTGCTCACGAAGCGCACGCCCTCGACGTGGAAGCCCTTCCACAGGTAGGAGCGTGGCTGGCGCAGGGTGAGCACGTCCAGCAGGAAGGGCACCACCACGACGTTGACGAACACAGAGGCGATGATGCCGATGGCGAGCGTGATCGCGAAGCCGCGCACGGGGCCGGTGGTGTACTGGTACAGCGCCCCCGCCGCCAGCAGTGTGGTGACGTTGGCGTCGATGATCGCGGAGAGCGAGTTGGCGAAGCCGGTCTTCATGGCCAGCCGCAACGACTTGCCCGCCCGCAGCTCCTCCCGGATGCGTTCGAAGCTGATGACGTTGCCGTCGACAGCGGCGCCGATCGTCAGCACCAAGCCCGCCAGGCCCGGCAACGTCAGGGCGGCGTTGAGGCCCGCCAACACGCCGAAGATGAAGAGCATGGCGAGGGCCAGACCGAAGGTCAGCACGCCCCCGAACATGACGCCGTAGTACAGCAACACGGCCAGCACCACGGCCGCGCCGCCGATGATGGCCGCGACGGTCCCGGCGTTGATGGCGTCCTGGCCGAGGGTCGGCCCGATGGCGCGGATCTCCTCGACGTGCAGCGAGATGGGCAGACTGCCCGAACGCAGCACCAGCGCGACGTTGCTGGCCTCGTCGAGGCTGTTGATCCCTGTGATCTGGCCGGAATCGGAGATGCGGGACTGCAGCGTGGGCGCGGTGATGATGCGACCGTCGAGCACGATGGCCATGCGCCGGCCGACGTTGCCGCCCGTGAAGTCGCCGAACTTCGACGCCTCCGAGCCCTTGATGTCGAAGAACACCGCCGGCCCGAGGGTGGAGCCACCGACGCGTTGGAAGTCCGCGCGGGCGTTGCTGATGATCTCACCGGTGAAGGCAGGTGCCTCGAGGTCGTCCAGCGTGAGCTGGCTGTCCGGCAGGTTCTGCGCGGACGGCTTGACGAGCTGGAACTCCAGCTTGGCCTGCTGGCCGATCAGGTCGAGGGCGCGCTGCTGGTCCTTGGCGGTGAGGCCGGGGAGCTCGACGATGATGCGGTCGGTGCCCGAGGTCTGGATCAACGGCTCGGACACGCCGAACTGGTTGACACGGTTCTCGACGATGTTGCGCGCGGTATCGAGGTCCTGCCGCGAGGGCGCCGGGGTATCGGACTGCAACACGACGCGCAGCCCACCCTGCAGGTCCAGGCCGAGCTTGAGCGCGGCCTGGCCCGGATTCCAAGGCTGCCAGAGGTACAGAACGGAGGCGAGGATCGCGATCAGCACGATGACGCCGGTGAAGGCTCGTCGGTTCATGGGGACTCCTGTGTGTTGGCGGGTGCTTCAAGGGGAGGGGCGGGGCCGCGGGCGGCCGCGCCTCGCGGGCGGCGGCGCGACGCCCGCTCACCCCCCGTCGAGCTGGCGGCGACCGAGTCTCGCGAGGCGCTCCGATGCCGCCAGCGCCCGCCGCCCCTGGTGACGGACGCGGGCCGCGATGTTGCGCGGCGCGCGCGCGGCCGGGCCGCCGAGGATCGACGGGGCGGACCGTCCCCCGACCGAGGCGCCCGCGACCGGGCCGCGGGCGCCGCCGTCGAATACCAGGGGCAGCGGGGCGCTCATGCCGGCGCCCGCATGCCCCGGCTCGCGCACCGCCGATGCCAACCCGCCCAACGGCACGGCCGACAGGGCCACCGCGAGGACGAGCGTCAGCGCCAGGGCGCGCCGTGGGTGCGGTTCGAACACGCCGGGCATGATACCGCGCCGACGCGGATCCGGGCCAGGGCTCCGCCGGGCGAATGCCGCGCCGGCACCGGCAAGCACGAGTGGTCCGGGCCCAATGCGAACGCCCCGAGACGGGGTCTCGGGGCGTCGAGGGCGGAGCCGGGCCGGCCCTCAGACCATCGGGACCTCGACCATCTCGTAGATCTCGATGATGTCGCCCTCCTGCACGTTGTCGTAGTTCTGGAGGTTGATGCCGCACTCGAAGCCGGAGCCGACCTCGCGCACGTCGTCCTTGAAGCGCCGGAGCTGCGCGATGGAGCCCTTGTAGACCTCTTTGCCGGCGCGGGTGAGCCGCGCCTTGGCGCCGCGCCGGATGGCCCCGTCCGTGACGTAGGAGCCCGCGATGTTGCCGCTGCGCGGCACGCGGATGACCTGCCGCACCTCGGCGTGGCCGATGACGCGCTCCTCGAACTCGGGCTCGATCTGCCCGCGGATCATGCGCTGGATGTCCTCGATGAGGTCGTAGATGATCTTGTAGCTGCGGATGGGGACGCCCTGGCGCTCCGCGGACTTCTTGACGCTGCCGGCGGGGTTGACGCCGAAGGTGAAGACCGTGGCCTCCGCGGTGCTGGCGAGGAGCAGGTCGGACTCCGTGGGGGCGCCCACCTCGGCGAGCATCACGTCGATCTCCACCTCCTCGGTGGTCGCGGCCTCCTTGGCGATGACCCCCTTGATGGCCTCGAGGGTGCCCTGCGTGTCGGCCCGCAGGATGACGTTGAGCGTCTTCACGGTCGGCTTCCCGAAGAGGTCCGCGAGCGTCAGCCCCTTGCGGCCGATGGCCGAGCGCTCGGCTTCCTCACGTTCCTCTCGGCGGCTCTCGGCCTGCGCCTTGGCGCCCTGCTCGTCGGGCAGCGCCTCGATCAGCGCCCCGGCGGCCGGTTGGTTGGAGAATCCGAGCACCTGGACCGGCACCGATGGTCCGGCCGTGTCGATGATGGCGCCGGTATGGTCGGTCAGGCGCCGCACCTTCGCGTACGCCTCTCCCGACACCAGATAGTCCGCGACGTGGAGCGTCCCCTGCTGCACCAACACCGTCGCCAGCACGCCGGCGCGCTTGTCCAGGATGGACTCGATCACCACTCCGCGCGCGGGCCCGTCGGGGGAGGCTCGGAGGTCCTCGACCTCGGCCACCAGCGAGATCATCTCGAGCAGGTCGTCGACACCCTTGCCGGTCTTGGCGCTGATCGGCACGGTGACGGTGTCGCCCCCGAAGTCCTCGGGCACGAGCTCTACCTGCATCAGGTCGCGCTTGACCTTCTCCGGGTCGGCCTGCGGAAGGTCGATCTTGTTGATGGCCACGATGATCGGGACCCCGGCCGCCTTGGCGTGGGCGATGGCCTCACGCGTCTGGGGCATGATGCTGTCGTCGGCGGCCACGACGATCACGGCGATGTCCGTGGCGTTCGCGCCGCGCTGCCGGATCGCCGTGAAGGCCTCGTGCCCCGGCGTATCGAGGAAGGTCACCACGCCGCTGGGCGTCTCCGCCTGGTAGGCGCCGATGTGCTGGGTGATGCCGCCGGCCTCGCCCTCCGCCACCTTGGTGTGGCGGATGTAGTCGAGCAGCGAGGTCTTGCCGTGGTCGACGTGCCCCATGACCGTCACCACCGGGGCGCGCAGCGGCGCCTGGGGGGCGCCGGCGTCCACCGGCGGGCGAGCGGCGCTCTCGGTCTCGAGGGGCGCCTCATCGGCGACGGGGGTTGCGTCCACGCGGCTCTCCTTGTCCGGCTCCTGGCTCTTCTTCTCCGGCCGCTTCGCGGCCTTCTGCTCTGCCTTCTGCGTTGCGGGCGCGGCGTCGCCCTCGCCCGCGACCAGTTGCCGCACCGTGTCGGCGACGTCCTGGTCCAGCGTGCTGGAGTGCGACTTGTACTCGACACCCATGTCGTCGAGGACCCGCAGCATCTCCTTGGTCTCGATGCCGAGGTCCTTGGCGAGTTGGTAGATACGAACCTTATCGGGCATGCATGCCTCCGTCCTGCGTCATCGTGTGCGCGTCATCGCGGCCGAGGTCATCCGCCGGGAGGCCGAGCCCCGCCAGCAGCGCCCGTACCCGGGGCGCGTGGCCGCGGAAGGCCTGGCGCAGCCGCTTCTCGGCCGGGTCCGCGGCGCAGCCCCGGCACACCCAGGTGCCGCGACCGCCCGCTCGGCCCGCGAGGTCGAGCTCGTACCGCCCCTCCCCGTCACGCACGAGGCGGACGAGCGCCGCCTTGGGGTACGCCGTGCGACACAGCACACAGCGGCGCAGGGGAACGTGAGCGGTGCGGTTCGCCATGATCAGGACGCCCGTTCCTCGGGCGCGTCGGCATCCGCCGCGACCGGGTCGTCGTCTGTTGCGGCTTCGGCATCGGCATCCGCCGTTACCGGGCCCTCATCTGTTGTGGCTTCGGCTTCGGCCTCCTCGGCGGGCGCCGGCACGTCCCCCGCCTCATCCCGGGCCTCGGCGTCCGCCCCCTCGGGCCCGTCCGCGGAATCCGGTGAGGCGCTGAACAGCGCGTCGAACGCCGAGCGGCCGGCCTCGCTGGCGGTGGCGTCGCCCATGCGGGAGGCGGCCGCCTGCATGGCCGCGTCGAGGTCGCTCACGGTGTCCGAGGGCACGAGGTCGATCTTGTAGCCGGTGAGCTTGGCGGCCAGCCGGACGTTCTGCCCGCCCTTGCCGATGGCCAGGGAGAGTTGGTCGTTGCCCACCGTCACGCGCGCCTGCCCCTCGTCGAGGTCGAGCTCGATGGTGCCTACCTTGGCAGGGGAGAGCGCGTTGCGGATGAACTCCCGCGGGGTGCCGTCCCATAGGATGATGTCCACCCGCTCGCGCTGGAGCTCGGCCGTCACGGCCTGGATGCGGCTGCCACGGTGGCCGATGCACGCGCCGATGGGATCGACGTTGGGGTTGGTGCTGCTGACCGCCACCTTCGAGCGCTGCCCCGCCTCCCGGGCGATGGCCTTGAGCTCCACGGTGCCGTCGGCCACCTCGGGGATCTCCTGGCGCATCAGATACTCCAGAAGCTGCGGCGCGGCGCGCGACACCAGGATGCTCGGCCCGCGGGTCGACAGCTCCACCTTCTCCACGTACACCTTCACGCGCATGCCCACCATGTAGCGCTCGCCATGGATCTGCTCGCGGGGGGGCATGATGGCCTCCCCCCGCCCGAGATCCACGAACACGTTGCGCTTGTTGTCCGTGCGCGAGACCACGCCGGTGATGATGTCGCCGGCCCGGTCCTTGTACTCCTCGAAGACGATGGCGCGTTCCGCCTCGCGGATCTTCTGGGTGATGACCTGCTTGGTCGTCTGCACCGCGATGCGTGTGAAGCGCTCGGGATCGACGGGGAACTCCATCTCCATGCCGACCTCGACCCCGTCGTCGAGATCGACCGCCTCGCCCAGCACGATCTCCTTGTCCTCGTCCTCGACCTCCTCGACCACCCGGCGGACGATGAGCACCTCCATCTCGCCGGATTCCGGGTCGAGCATCACCTCGATCTGCTTGCCGGGCATGACGTTACGCTCGAACGCCTGCTCCAGCGCCTCCTCGAGACTGCCGAGCAGCTGGTCACGGTCGAGATTGCGCTCGGCCGCCAGCATGTTCAACGCGTCGACGAATTCCTTGTTCATGGGCACACCTCTATTCAGTTGTGGGCTCGAGCCCCGCGTGGGGCACGGCCGGGCATTCGCGCGGCCACAGGGGCGCGCGCACCGCCAGCGGGTCGGTCGTCATCCGCTCCGCGTGAGCGATCAACGGGGCTCGTCTGGCCATTCGGCCAGGCGAGCGTTCTCGATGGCCACCAGGCGCACCCGCCGCAGCGCGCCATCGATCTCGAAGGTGACGCCGTCGTCGTCGACCTCACGGATGCGGCCCGTGAAGGTCTCGCCGGCGACGTGCACCTTGGCGAGCAGATCCACAAAACGCTGGAAATGCCGGGAGCTCGCCAGCGGGCGCTTGGCCCCGGGGGACTCGACCTCGAGCGTGTACGCACCCTCGAAGGGGTCGAGGCGGTCGAGCTCGAGCCCGAACACCTCCGCGGCCGTCGACACGTCATCGACGGTGACGCCCGCCTCGTCCAGGCGATCGATACGGAGCAGCACCCGCCGCTTCTGGCCCCGGGCGCTGGCCGTACACTCCAGCACCTCGTAGCCGAGCGGCGCCAGCACCTCCGAAGCCGCCTGCGCCAGATCCATGCCGCCTCCCGGTATCGTCCCACAAAAACGGGGTGGGCCCAGCGAACCCACCCGAGCATGCGCCGGGACGTTGTCCGGGCGAGAGTATACCGCCCCGTACCCCGCGGCATCAAGCGCCGCCGGACGCGCGCCTGCCCGGCTGTGAAATGAGCCGCTTTACAGCGCCGCCGGCGGTCCGGTACACTCCGGCACGATGCGAACGGCGAACGCGCGAGCTAGCTGACGGCGACAGCGCCCGGCCCGGTCCGAGAGGACCCGCCAGCGGGGCGATGTCGCAATCGTGGAGACCGGCCAGGGATGCCCGGTCTTTTTTCTTTGCGTGCGCGCGTCCCGAGCCTGCGCCCGCCCCGGTCGCCCGCTCGCCGATGCCAGGAGGCCCGCCATGATGCCGACCGACGACGTGCTGCTGTTGACGCCCGGACCCACGCCCATCCATCCACGGGCGCAGGCCGCCCTGGCGTGGCCGATGAGGGGTCACATGGACCCGGAGGTGTTCGCCTACCACGACCGCATCGTGGCGGACCTGGAGCGTCTGTACGATGCCGGCGCCGGCGCCTTCGCCAGCCTGCTCTCCGGCACAGGGTCGCTGGGCATGGAGGCGGGGCTCGCCAACCTGCTCGAGGCCGGCGACCGTGTGCTGGTGCTGTCCAACGGGTCCTTCGGGGAGCGCACCGCGGAGATGGCGCGGCGGCTCGGTGCCGACGTGCACGTGCGCCGCTACGAGCCGGGCCAACCGGTGGACGCGGCGGATGCCGCCGACGCGGTGCGCGCGCTGTCGCCCGCGCTGCTGTCGGTGGTCCACGGCGAGACCAGCACGGGCGTACGCAACCCGGTGCCGGAGCTCGGCGAGGTGGCTCGGGCGGGCGGCGCGCTGTACAGCGTCGACGCCGTCACGACGGTGGGCATGGCCCCGTTCTCCATGCGTGCCTGGGGCATCGACTACGCCTACACGGGCTCGCAGAAGTGCCTCTCGGCGCCTCCCGGGGTCGCCCCGGTGGTGTTCTCGGAGCGCGCCATGGAGCGGATCGAAGCGCGCCGCACGCCGGTCACGACCTGGTACGCCGACGCCCTGGGGATGCGCGCGTACTGGCGGGCGGACGACGGACCGCGGCGCTACCACCACACCGTGCCGGTGAACCTGCACTGGGCGCTGGGGGAGGCGCTGGCGGCCGCGCTCGAGGAGGGGCTGGAGGCCCGGGCGGAACGCGCCCGCCGCGTCGGCGCCGCCGCGCTCCGGGCCCTCGAGTCGGTGGGGTTCCGCCCCTTCGTGCCGGCGGCCTGGCGGCTCCCTACCGTCCTCGCGGTGCGCCCGCCGCAGGGTCTCGACGAGGCGGAGGTGCGTCGGAGGCTCCGGAGCGAGCACGGCATCAGCGTGGCCGGGGGCCTGGGGCCGACCGCCGGCAGCATCTGGCGCCTCGGGTTGATGGGGGAGACCGCGCGCCCGGAGCACTACCTCCGCCTGCTGGCGGCGCTGGGTGCGATGCTCGGGGAGCCGCGCCTGACGGAGCCGTTCCTCGACGCGCTGCAGCCCGAGCCGGCCTGAGCCCGAGCGCGGTACCCTCCGGCATGGACCCGACCCTGCTCCGCCATCGGCCGAGCGACGCCGTGCGGCGCCGCGCCGAGGCCGAGGGCATCGACCTCGAGGAGCTGAAGCGCAGCGACCCGCAACGCTACGGCATGCTCAACGCCGGCGAGGCACTGCGCGCGCACCCGGAGCTGGCGGACCTCGCGGCGTCGGCGCTGGCCGTGGCGTTCCCCGAGCGGTCCCTGTTCGAGGCGGCGCCCGATGCCATGGTGCGCGTGCTCGTCTTCCCGCCGCTGTCCGAGGCCGAGCGCCGGCGCTTCGACGCGCTCCTCGCACCCCTCACGGACCGCCCGGAGTGGCGGGCGCGGCACGCGTACTACCGCGAGGTGCGCGACGTGCGTGGCACGCGCCACGAGCTCGGGCTCCCCGCGGCCCCGGCGGCCTACCACGGTGGCGACGGCATGGTAGGCCCCTTCGCGGATCAGGCCGAGGCGGACGCCTGGGCGCGCGAGCACGTCGCGCCGCCCCGGGTCCACGACACCGTCGTGCTGGGCGGCGCCTGGTTCTGCGACGTCTTCCCCGGTGAGCCGGGACCGCCCTCGGGGTGAGCCGGGGCGCGCGCTCGGGGCGAGCCGGGCGTGCGCTCGGGGCGCGCCGCGCCGCGTTGACACGCCCCCGCGGCCGGGCTAGACTCCACCTCATGAGAAGCCAGGCAGCTTCCGTCGCGTACTTTTTCCGCTGAGCGCGGGGCCCCGCGTCCCGCGCCGTCGAGCCACTGCCCGAGCCGGGCGGTGGTTTTTTGCTGCCGGCGTTGGAGGACACCCATGCTGGACGAAGCCTTGGAGGCCGTGCGCACGGCCCGAAACCTGCAGGAGCTCCAGGACGCGCGCGTGCGCTACCTGGGCAAGAAGGGGGCCCTGACGCAACGGCTCAAGGGCCTGGGCGCCCTCCCGCCCGAGGAGCGGCGCGAGGCCGGGAGACGCATCAACGAGGACAAGGCCGCCCTCGAGTCCGCCCTCGACGGCCGCCGCGAGGAGCTCGAGCGCGCGGCCCTGACCGCTCAGCTGGCCCAGGAGCGGGTGGACGTCACGCTGCCCGGGACACGACTGTCCGACGGCGGCCTGCACCTGCTGACGCTCGTGACCAACCGCCTGCTCGACGTGTTCACTTCCCTGGGGTACGAGGTGGCCTCGGGGCCCGAGCTGGAGACCGACCACTACAACTTCGGTGCCCTGAACTTCCCCGAGGAGCACCCCGCCCGCGACGAGCAGGACACCTTCTGGACCACCGACGGGCGTCTGCTGCGCACGCACACCAGCCCCATGCAGGTCCGCTACATGGAGACCCATCGCCCACCCTTCAAGGTGGTCGTGCCCGGCCGCGTGTTCCGCAACGAGGCCGTGGACGCCACCCACGAGGCGCAGTTCCACCAGCTCGAGGCGCTCGTGGTGGGCGAGCGCATCACCATGGCCGACCTCAAGGGCGCCATCGACGAGATGGCCGCGGCGCTGTTCGGCGAGGGCACGAAGACACGCCTCCAGCCGACGTTCTTCCCGTTCGTGGAGCCGGGCGCCGAGTTCGCCATCCAGTGGGTCCACCCGCGCACCGGCCGGCTCGAGTGGCTCGAGCTCGGCGGCTCCGGCATGGTCCACCCCAACGTGTTCCGTGCGGTGGGGTACGAGGGCGTGACCGGCTTCGCCTTCGGCTTCGGCATCGAGCGGCTGGCGTTGGTCCCCTACGGCATCCCCGACATCCGCTCGTTCTACCAGGGCGACCTGCGCGTGCTGCGCCAGTTCCGGGGCGCGCTGTGAGGGTCCCGTACGGCTGGCTCGAGGAGCTCCTCGACGGCCCCCTTCCCGGGGTGGAGCGCACCGTCGAGCTGCTCGACGGCCTGGGGCTGGCGGTCGAGGCGGTGCACGAGCTGCCGGCCGCGCCCGAGCGCGTGGTGGTGGCCCGGATCGTCGAGGCGGATCGCATCCCGGGCTCGGACCACCTGCAGCGCGTGGTGGCGGACGACGGCGGCCGCCGCACGCAGGTGGTGTGCGGCGCACCCAACGCGCGCCCCGGCGTCCGAGGGGCGCTGGCGCTGCCCGGCGCGGCGCTGCCCGGCGCCGGCTTCACGGTGAGGGAGCGGGAGCTGCTGGGCGTCGCGAGTCACGGGGTGCTGGCCAGCCCCCGGGAGCTCGGCCTGTACGACTACGGCGGCGGGCTCATCACCTTCGCCGAGGACGCACCCCTCGGTGCGTCGCTGGCGGAGCTGTGGCCCGCTGAGCGCGTCATCGAGCTCGAACTGACGCCCAACCGCGCGGACGCCTTCTCGCTCCTCGGCGTGGCGCGCGACCTGGGGGCCAAGCTCGGGCTGCCGCTCAGGCACCCCGCCGTGGGGTTCGAGGCGGGCGACCCGGGCATCGACGACGGCCTCCAGATCGAGGTCGAGGACCGGGTGGGATGCCCCCGGTTCACGCTTCGACGCATCGAGGGGGTACGCGTCGGGCCCAGCCCGGTGTGGCTGCAGCGGCGCCTCGCCGCGCTCGGGCTGCGCCCGCGGAACAACGTTGTGGACGTCACCAACTACGTCACCTTCGAGCTCGGCCAGCCCTCGCACGCCTACGATCGACGGGTGTTGGAGGGGGGCGTGCTGCAGGTGCGGCGTGCCGCGCCCGACGAGCGCGTGACGCTGCTCAGCGAGGACACCGTGGCCCTCGACCCGGCGGACCTGGTCATCGCCACCCCCGACGGCCGCGGGGGCAGCCGCGCGGTCGGGCTGGCGGGCGTCATGGGCGGCCTCCACGACAGCGTGGTGGCCGATACCGACGACGTCGCCCTGGAGGTCGCGCATTTCGATCCCGTGACGGTGCGGCGCAGCGCCAAGCGCCACAAGCTCAGCACGGACGCGCACTACCGCTTCGAACGCGGCGTGGACCCCGACCTGCCACCCCTGGCTTCGGCGCGCGCCGCGGCGCTCATCGCACAGCTGGCCGGGGGGCGCGTGCACCCGGGCGTGAGCCAGGTCGGCGGGGACGCGGCCCCGCGCACGGTGCGCTTCCGCCCCTCTCGGGTGGGCTTCCTGACCTCCATGGTGGTTCCGGCGGAGGATCAACGCGCCTTCCTGGAGCGGCTGGGCTGCCGCATCCGGGCGGGCGCGGAGGACGCCTGGCAGGTCGAGGTGCCGAGCTGGCGCTTCGATCTGCACATCGAGGAGGACCTCATCGAGGAGGTGGCGCGCCTGCACGGCTACGAGCACATCGGGCAGAGCGTGCCGGCGATGCACTTCGTGCCCCCCATCGCCGACCCCACGCATCGCCGCCTCCGCGATGCGCTGGCCGACATGGGGCTGCAGGAGACCCTCACCTACGTGTTCAGCGGGGAACAGGAGCTGGCGCGGGCGGCGGCCCCCGCGCCGGCGGTGCGCCTGTCGAACCCCCAGGGGCTGGAGCGCTCCGTGCTGCGGACCGCGCTCCACCCGGGCCTGCTGGCGGCGGCGTGCCCAGAACCACGCGGAGCCCTCGCTCGCCCTGTTCGAGGTGGGGCACGTGTTCATGAGCGGCGGGGAGGAGGAGCGCGTGGCGATGCTGTGGCGCGGCCCCTGGTCGCGCGGCGTGTGGCGCGCCGACCAGGCCATGGACTTCCACCTGGCCAAGGGGGTGCTGGAGGGGCTTGCGGCCCGCGAGGGCGCCGGCGTGAGGCTCGAGCCGGCGACCGCGGCGCACCTCCACCCGGGCGTGTGCGCGCGGGTGTTGTGGCAGGGCGAGGACATCGGCACCCTGGGGCGCCTGCATCCGGAGGTGGCGGCCCGCTACGAGCTGGACGAGGTCTACCTGGCGGAGCTGCGGCTGCCGTTGCGTGTCGAGCGCATCCGGTTCCGCGACGTGCCGAGGCAGCCCTTCGCCGAGCGCGATCTCGCCGTGATCGCCCCGGAGGGGGTGGCCTACGCGGAGCTGCGCGCCCTGGTGGAGGGCGCGGCCGGCGACCGCCTGG
The DNA here is from genome assembly GCA_963739805.1 of uncultured Trueperaceae bacterium. Classification (GTDB taxonomy): domain Bacteria; phylum Deinococcota; class Deinococci; order Deinococcales; family Trueperaceae; genus CAVUBJ01. The sequence goes on along the minus strand of CAVUBJ010000009.1, from coordinate 41,928 downwards.
AATCGCTGTCGCCGTTCGACGTCTACCGGGGCGACCCCGTGCCGGCCGGGATGCGTTCGGTGGCCCTCCGCTTCCGCTTCCGTGAGCCCGACCGCGCGCTCACCGACGCCGAGGTCGACGAGGATATGGCGAATGTCATGAGGGCCGTCCGGGACGCCGGATATGATATCCGAGCATGAGCTGGCTCGATCTCATCCTGGTCGCTGTGGTGGCCACGCTCACCGCGCTCGGCGCAGAGCGCCGACTGGCCGGCTTCTTCGTCGGCGTCGGGGGCGTGCTGCTGCTGCGGCCGCTGTTGCTGCTGGGCCACGCCAGCCCCTTCCTGGCATTGGTGGCGGCGCTGCTCGCGGGGCTCGGATTGAGTCTCGTCGGCCGGCGGCTGTTCCGGCAGCAGCGGGGCGGGCAGCCGCTGATGCGGGCGCTGGGCGGCGTCGGTGGGTTCGCGCTCGGCGTCGCGCTGGTGCTGTCGCTCGCGACGTCCCTGCCGATCCAGCGCAACGAGGCCACCAACGAGCTGTACTACCCCCCGCGGGACCTCCCGGTGCCGGTCTCGGCGGCCGTACGGCGCTCACAGATGGTGCTTCTGGGGCGTGATATCTTGCTGTATCCGCTGCTCGAGATGCAGGGCGACGTGCCCGCCGGCGAGCAGCGTGTGTTGCGGGGGCTGCACCGGCTGTTCGTGGTCGGCGAGCCCTGGAGCGAGACGCTCTAGGGGCGGCCCGGAAGGAGGCTAGGGAGCAAAACAGCGGGACGCCGAGGAAGCGCAAGCCCGGCCCGCGCCCCCCAAGGGCGGCGTGGTCCGGTGACGAGGCGGAGGGCCTCCGGGTCGCATGGCGACGCCGGAGGATAGGTGGATGGCCGCGACGCCACCACCGAAAGCGCGAACGCGTCGAACGCCGACGCCCGTCGTCTCATCGCGACGCGGTCGAGACGCGAAGTCTGCGGGCCCCTCCTGAGCACGACCCATCGCTCGGAAACGTCCGGGTCATCCCCACGCGGGCCCCCCACCCGCTCCAACGACACCCCACACTTCGCGCGCCCGCGGGCCCTGCCCGCAGGCTGTCGGAGCGGTGGACCGACCTGGATGGAAGGAACCGCACCCATGTGTGGAATCGTCGGATACGTGGGCGGCCGCGACGCCGCCGAGGTGATCCTGGACGGCCTGTCTCGCCTGGAGTACCGCGGCTACGACTCGGCCGGCATCGTGGTGTCCCCGCGCCCCGCGCCGGGGGCGGCGCTGGGTGCGCTCAAGCGTGCCGGCAAGCTGAGTGTGCTCCGGGGCGCCCTGGAGAACGCCCCGCTGCACGGCACGCTGGGGCTGGGGCACACCCGTTGGGCGACGCACGGCAAGCCCAACGACGTCAATGCGCACCCGCACCTCTCGGAGGACGGCCGCCTGGCGGTCATCCACAACGGCATCATCGAGAACTTCCTCGCCCTGCGCGGGGCGCTGGAGGCGCGGGGCCACGTCTTCGCCTCCGAGACCGACACCGAGGTGATGGTGCACCTCATCGAGGAACACTACGCCGGCCACGCGGGAGGCGATCTGGTGGCGGCCGTGCGGGGCGCGCTCGCCGAGGTCGTGGGCGCCTACGCCGTGGTGGTCACCCACGTCGACCACGACCTGATCGTCGCCGCCCGGGCGACCAGCCCCCTGGTGCTGGGGCTGGGCGTCGACGAGACGCTGCTCGCCAGCGACGTGCCGGCGCTGCTGCCCTACACCCGCCGCGTGGTGTTCCTCCACGACGGTGACGTGGCGGTGCTGCGCCGAAACGACGTGCAGATCATGGGCTTCGACGGCGCCCCGCGCGAGCGGGAGGCCGTCACCATCGACTGGGACGCCGAGGCGGCCGAGAAGGGCGGCTTCGAGCACTACATGCTCAAGGAGATCTTCGAACAGCCCACCGTGTTGCAGAACACGCTCATGGGCCGCTTCGCCGCCAACGGCACCGACGTGCGGCTCGATCTGGCGCTCGATCCCCGCAGCGTCGACCGGGTCGTGATCACCGCGGCCGGTACCGCGTTCTACGCCGGTCAGGTGGGGGAGGTGTTGATCGAACGCCTGGCGCGCCTGCCCGTCGAGGTGGAGGTGGCCAGCGAGTTCCGCTACCGCGAGCCCGTAGTAGACGAGCGCACGCTGTGCGTGGTGGTGTCGCAGTCGGGCGAGACGATCGATACCCTCGAGGCCCTGCGCGAGGCGCGGCGCCGCGGTGCGCGCACCCTCGCCGTGCTCAACGCCAAGGGCTCGAGCATCAGCCGCGAGGTCGACGACGTGCTCTACATCCATGCCGGGCCGGAGATCGGGGTGGCTAGCACCAAGGCGTACACGGCCATGCTCGCCGCCTTCGGGTTGCTGGCGCTGTACCTGGCGCGGGGGCGCGGGGTGCTGCCGGACGAGACCGCCGCGGAGCTCATCCAGGGTCTGCGTGAGGTCCCGACGCTGGTCGAGCGCGCCCTCGAGCGGCGCGAGGCGGTCGCCGCGGTGGCGCAGCGTTACATGGACAGGCGCGACTACCTCTTCCTGGGCCGCGGCGTCAACGTGCCGACGGCCTTCGAGGGGGCCCTCAAACTCAAGGAGATCAGCTACATCCACGCCGAGGCGTATCCCACCGGCGAGATGAAGCACGGCCCCATCGCCCTCATCGACGCCGACATGCCGGTGGTGGCGGTGGCGACGGCCTCGGCGCTGTACGAGAAGACGGTGTCGAACCTGCAGGAGGTCCGCGCACGCGACGGGATCGTCATCGCACTCGCCAGCGACGGCGACGAAGTGATCGGCCGGCACGCACAGGAGGTGCTGTTCGTGCCCCGCACGCACGAGCTGCTGTCCCCGATCGTCAATGTGGTGCCGCTCCAGCTCCTCGCCTACGAGACGGCCCACCGGCTCGGGCGTGACGTGGATCAGCCCCGGAATCTCGCCAAGAGCGTCACGGTGGAGTAGCGTCCGCACCCTCCCGCCCCTCCGGCCGCCCCTCTGCGGGTCGGGCGGAGGGGCGGCCGGCTGTATACTCGCAGGCCATGCCCCGCCTCACACGCCCCTTCCCGGCCGCCGCCATCGCGCTCGCGCTGTTGGTGTGGCTCCCGGTCGGGGCGTGGGCGAGGAAGTCCGCGCCCGCGGCGCTCAGCGTCCCTGGCGAGCCCAGCATCACGGCCGGCCGGGACGTCTTCGAACGCGCGTGCGCGGCGTGCCACGGGGCACCCGGGCGCTTCGGGGCGCGCGGCTGGAGGCGTGATGTGGCGCCGGCCGACGTGACCAGGATGGCCCTGGGACGCGCGGGCGACCACCCCGAAGCCCTCACCGACCTGGGCGATGCCTGGGACGCCACCGCCTACGTGTGGACGCTGTCGATGAGCGGCCCGGAGGTGCGGCGCGGCGAGGAGCTGGCGTTCCAAGCCAGCAAGGCGATGAAGAGCGACGGGCTCAACGTGGCGCTGTTCCACTGGAAGCAGGTAGAGCAGCTCAAGGACCGCGCCTGGGTGCTGAACCACGACGAGGGCGCCGTCGACGGGCTCATGCGCGCCCTGGGCGGGGCTCGCTACACCGACCTCGCGGCCCCCGACCGGGCGGCGCTGGTCGACTACATCTACGCCTCCTACTTCGCCTGGCCGCCATCCTGGTGAGACGCGTCCCACACGGCATCCGGGGCCGGCGGTGCATCCGTACCCCCGGGGGCGGTGGCGGGCGGCTATCATGGCGGCCATGCAGGGGCACGCCCTCGATCAACGACAACTCGCGCTCATCGCGCGCCTGCGGCGCGTGACCGATCCGTCCGTGCTCGATGCGCTCGAGCACCTTCTGGACGAGCACCAGCAGCGCAGCGAGTTGATGCCGCTGGAGGACGCCCAGGTCGACGCCATCCTGCGCGACCTGCTCGCACCCGAGACGAGCGGCGACCCCAGCTGAGCGGCCGCCGGGCGCCCCGCGTCACAGCAGCCCGCGACTCCGCAGGATCCACCACAACGCCGCCGCCACAAGAGCGTAGAGCGCCCAGCGCAGCCACTTCGTGGCGTTGCGCGCGCCCGACCGCAGCCGATCGCGGGCCTCGTCGGCGTCCTGTCGCTGCATCGCCCGCTGCGCCTTGCGCAACTCCCGCACGCTCTGGGCCACGTTCCCCTTGCGCCGGTACGCCACGCCCAGGTTGTGATGGGCGTTGGCGAAGCCGTCGTTGAGCTTCAGCGCACGCTGGTACGACGCGATGGCCTCGTCGACCCGACCCTGCTCGAGCGCCACGTTGCCGAAGTTCGTCAGCGCGCGGTAGTGGTTGGGGTCCACCGCCAACGCCCGCTCGAAGCGGTCCCTCGCCTCGTCGAGCCGGCTGTCGTAGATCAGCGCCGTCCCCGCCAGCGTCTCGCGCTCGGCCATGAAGTAGTCGCTTCGCAGCTCCCCGAGCGCGCGCAGCGCGTCGTCGGGTTGGCGCCTGTCGAGGGCCTCGCCGGCGCTGCGCAGCGCCTCGAGATCGGTCTCCAACACCGACCAGTCCAGCACGGGCGGGCGCGCCTCGACGGCGGCGAGGCGCTTGTGAGCCCGCGCCCAGGCCTTGTCTCGCACCAGCGCCTCCACCTGGCCCAGGGCGTCGAGCGCCTCCCTCAGCCCGTCGTCCTGCCCGCCCTGCAGGCGGTAGCTCTGATGCGCCAGGCCGAAGCGGCCCCGCTCCAGCGCCGCGCGCCAGTCCGCGGCCGCCGCTGCGTCGCTCCGGGGCACGTCCGTCATCATGCGGCCGAGGCTACCACGTCCTGGTAGAGCCGCAGATACGCGTCGGCGGAACGCTCCCAGCTGAAGTCCTGGCGCATGGCGCGCTGCGTCATGTCGTCCCAGGCGGGCGTGCCGTAGCGCTGGCGGGCGACGCCGGCTGCCCACAGCAACCCCTCCGCATTGGGATGGTGGAACAGGAAGCCCGTCCGGTCGTGGGCGACGGTGTCGTGCAGGCCGCCGGTGTCGCGCGCCACGGGCAGCGTGCCGTAGCGCATGGCGATCATCTGGCTCAGGCCGCACGGCTCGAAGCGGCTGGGTACGGCAAGCGCGTCGGAGCCGGCATACACGAGGTGGGCGAGCCCCTCATCGAAGCCGACGTAGCATCCGACCGCGATGGGGTGGCGGGCGGCGAGCGCCCGCACCTCGTTCTCCAGGGCCGCGTCTCCGGTGCCGAGCAACGCCAGCGCCCAGCCCTGGTGCACCAACCGGTCGGCCGCGGCGAGCAACAGGTCGATCCCCTTCTGGTCGGCGAGCCGCGAGACCACCCCCAGCAGCGGACGGTCGGGCGCCACGCCCAGGCGGGCGGCGAGGGCCTGCTTGGCGGAGCGCTTGCCCGTTACGTCCTCACGGCGATAGGGGCGCGGCAGGTGCGGGTCGCTGGCGGGGTCCCAGGCGCGCGTGTCCAGCCCGTTGAGGATCCCCTGCAGGCGCTCCTGAAGGTGCCGGAAGGTGCCGTCCAGGCCGAAGCCGAACTCGGGTCGCTGGATCTCCTTGGCGTAGGTCGGGCTGACCGTGGTCACCCGGCCGGCGAAGCCGAGCCCGGCCTGCATGGCGTTGGCGCGGCCGAAGTGGTCGAGGTAGCTGCCCGCCAGCGCGCCCGGCAGGCGCAACCACCAGAGCGTCTCCTCGAGCCCGGCCTCCCCCTGGTACTGGACGTTGTGCACCGTGAACACGCTGGGGAGCCCCGGCCACCCGGAGGGCAGGTGCCAACCGCGCTCCAGGACCATCGGCAGGAAGCCCGTATGCCAGTCGTTGGCGTGGACCACATCGGGGGTGAAGCCCGCCCGCGCCGCGGCCTGGGGCACGGCGCGGGAGAAGCGGGCGAAGCGCCGCACGTCGTCCGGATAGCCGTAGAGCGCGGGCCGGCGGAAGTCGTCGTGCCCGACGAAGGCGTAGCGCACGCCGTGGCGTTCCAGCATGCCCACGCCGGCGGGCTCGGTGGCGCCGGCGAAGGGGACGTCGATGTCCCCGATCCAGAGGGGCGCCGGGTCCGCGCTCAGCGTGCCGTACCAGGGGGACACCACCAGGACCTCGTGACCCTGGCTCGCCAGGGCGATGGGGAGGGCGCCGGCCACGTCGGCCAGGCCCCCCGACTTGCTGAAGGGGACGACCTCGCTGGTTGCGAACACGATGCGCATGCGGCCCACGATAGCCCACCCGGCGGCCCCACCACTTCCGTGCTGTCCGTGCCCTTACGGTTCTAATCGTCCCAGCCCCATATACTCGTGGGAGCATGCCGATCTGGAGGATTCATGAAGCGTAGATGGCTGATCCTCGGCCTGGTGGGGCTGGCCCTGACCACCGCGGTCGTGAACGCGCAACTCTCGCGGGACTTCGCCGGGGAGTTCCTCAACAATCCCAGTGGTCGCGCCTTGATGCAGGCGTTCGGCGCCCTCAAGTCCGGCTACCTCGAGGACGTCAACGACGACAACCTCATCCGCGGCGCCATAAACGGGATGGTGGGCTCGCTCGACGACCCCTTCACCAGTTACGTCGAGCCCAAGCTGGCCGCCCGCGACACGCAGGACATGTCCGGCTCCTTCGAGGGCATCGGCGCCGTCCTGACGGCGCACAATCGCCAGAGCGGCAAGGGCGTGGAGATCCTCACCGTCTACAAGGGTGGCCCCGCCGACAAGGCCGGCGTGCAGCGCGGCGACGTCTTCCTCGCCGTCGACGGCGTCGACGTCAAGGACGGCACCACCAGCGACGTGGTCGACCTCGTGCGCGGGCCCAAGGGCACCACCGTGCACATCAGCCTGCTGCGCCCGGGCGCCGAGGCGCCCGTGGAGTTCGACATCAAGCGTGACACCATCCAGATCGTGGACGTCTCCTCGACCGTGCTGCCCGACCACGTCGGCTACGTGTCGCTGAGCTCGTTCAACAACCAGCACCTCCACGATCAGCTCGTAGAACAGCTCGATGGGCTGCAGAAGGAGGGCATCACCTCGCTGGTGCTCGACCTGCGCGACAACCCGGGCGGGCTGTTGACCCAGGCCATCCTGATCTCCGACGAGTTCCTCAGCCAGGGCGACATCGTGTTCCAGCGCGCCCGCGGCGTGACGCAGCGCCTGGCGTCGGCGGACCCGCACGCCTTCGATCTGCCGATGGTGGTGCTCGTCAACCACAACTCGGCCTCGGCGTCCGAGATCGTCTCGGCCGCGCTGCAGGAGAACGGCCGCGCCAAGGTAGTGGGGGAGAAGACCTTCGGCAAGGGCGTCGCGCAGTCGGTGGTCTCGCTGTCCGACGGCGGGCAGCTGCGCTACGTCTCGTTCGAGTGGCTCACGCCCAAGCGCAACAACATCCAGGGCGAGGGGATCACCCCCGACATCAAGGCCAAGGACACGCGCTACCCCAACACGATCTCGGTGGAGGGGCGCGGAGCGGATGGGGGCCAGACGGTGCAGATCGTGGTGGACGGCCAACCCATCGGGAGCACCAAGGCCAAGGAGGACGGCACCTTCGACTTCGTGACGCTGGGCCCGCGGCCCGTCATCAGCGAGGTCCAGGGGGAAGCGATCGTGGACCTCAACAACGACAGCGCCCTGAAGGTCGCCTACGATACCGTGCGGCAGGAGGTCGCACAGGCGCAGGCCAGCGCCTCCGCGCACTGAGCCCCGCACGGGCATGATCTCGGTCCGCAAGCTGAGCAAGCGCTTCGGGCGGATCCTCGCGGTCGACGACGTCGACTTCGAGGTCCGCCCGGGTGAGGTGGTCGCCCTGCTGGGGCCCAACGGCGCGGGCAAGTCCACCACCATCAAGACGATCACCGGCCTGCTGCGCCCCAGCTCCGGACGCGTGGCGGTCGGGGGGTTCGAGCTCGAGCGCGCTCCCCGCCGCGCCAAGGCCCTGCTCGGCTACGTGCCGGACCGCCCCTTCCTCTACCCCAAGCTCAGCGGCCGCGAGCTGCTGCGCTTCCTGGCGCGCCTGCGCGGCGTCGCGGACGGCGAGGCCAAGGCCCAGGCGTGGCTCGAGCGCTTCGGTCTGGACGACGCCGCCAACGAGCTCATCGAGACCTACTCCCACGGCATGCGCCAGAAGCTCACCTTCGTCGCCGCGCTGCTGCACGACCCCCCGGCCCTCGTCATCGACGAGCCGATGGTGGGGCTGGACCCACGCGCCGCCCGCGACGTGCGCGGCCTGATGCGCCACCGCGCCGAACAGGGCGCCGCGGTGTTGCTCACCACCCACTCGATGGAGGTCGCCGAGGCGGTGGCCGACCGGGTGCTGCTGCTCACGCACGGCCGCATCAGCGCCGCGGGGACGATGGGGGAGCTTCGCCGGCGCGTCGGGCGTGCGGACGCCTCGCTGGAGGCCATCTTCCTGCAGCTCACAGAGGAGGAGCGCGCTGGCGCCTCGGCGCCCGCGGACGCCCCGTGAGGAGCCTCGTCCTGCTGCTGCGTTTGCGGCTGCGCTCGGCGCTCAACGGCCTGCGCCGCGCGCCGGTGCGCACCATCGTGGGCCTCGCCCTGCTGGCGGGCGTCTACCTGGGCGTGCAGCGTCTCACGCGCCTCGGCGTGCGCTTCCTCGACACCTTCCCGGACATCGGCAGCATCGCGGACGCCGTGACGCAGCGCAGCCTCGAGGCGCTGTTCACGGTGTTGATGGTGGGGGTCGCGTTCAGCGTGCTGACCAGCGCCATCTCGACGCTGTACGCCTCGACCGACCTGCCGCTGCTCCTCGGTCTTCCCGTGCCCGCGGCCTCGGTGTTCGGTCTCAAGGTGGGCGAGACCTACCTGACCTCGGCCGCGTTGCCCGCGGTGTTCACCCTGCCGGTGCTGGTGGGGTTGGGGCTCGAGCGGCAGGCCGCGCCGGCGTACTACCTGCTGTCGGCCGCCACGGTGTTGGCGCTCTACGCCATCCCCGTGGCGCTCGGTGCGCTGCTGGCGCTGGTGCTCATGCGGCTGGCGCCGCCCGGCCGGGTGCGGGAGGTGGCCACGGCCGTCAGCGTGGCCGCCGCCGCGGGCCTCATCCTCGGCCTGCGCGCGCTGCGTCCGGAGCAGCTCTCGGCCATGTCGCCGGACGAGTTCGAGCGCCTGCTGGCGCGCTTCGCCGAGCTGCACATCGGCTGGCTGCCGACCCGCTGGGCGTCCGGCGCGGTGTGGCGCGCGCTGCGCGGCGAGCTGTCGATGGGCGCCGTGGCCCTCGCCGCCGCGGCCGTGCTGGCGCTCGCGCTGGTGGCGTGGGCGGCCGCGCGGGCCTACCGCTCCGGCTGGTTCCGGGCGCTGGATACCGGCGGTCCACGGCGCGGGCCGGGGCAGCTGCCTGCCGCAGCCTGGGAGCGCCCGTTGGCACGCCTCGGCGCCGCCGGGGGGATCGCCGTGAAGGACCTGCGGTTGCTCGCGCGCGACCCGGGTCAGTGGTCGCAGCTGCTGGTGCTGGCGGCGCTGGCCGGCGTGTACTTCATCAGCACGGCCTCGGTGGCCGTGCAGATGCAGCGCTTCCGCGACGTCGTGGGCGCGCTCAATCTCGCCTTCCTCGGCTTCCTGATGGCGGGTATCGGGGTGCGCACCTCCTTCCCGCTGGTGTCGCTGGAGGGGGAGGGGTTCTGGATGCTGCAGACGGGTCCCGTGCGCGCCCGTCAGGTGGTGATGGCCAAGTTCTGGGGGGCGCTGCCGGTGATGCTCCTGCTCGGTGGCGGCCTGGGGATCGCGGTCGCCGGGCGGCTCGGCGTCTCGGCGCCGCTCGCCTTCGCCACGCCGCTCGCCGGGGTGTGCGCGGCGCTGGCGATCACGGGGCTAGGCGTGGGTCTCGGGGCGGCCTTCCCCCGCTTCGACGCCACCAACCCGGCGGAGGTTCCCATGTCCACGGGCGGCCTGCTGTACATGGCGCTGGCGCTGGCCTACGCGGGGCTCAACACGCTGCTCTTCGCCTACCCCACCTACCGCCTGCTGCGCGCGCCGGGCGGCTTCGCGTGGCGGAGCCTCGAGGGCGCGCTGGTGCTGGCGCTGGTGGGTCTGACCACGCTGGCGTTCACGGCGGTCCCGCTGGCGCTCGGGAGCTACCGGCTGTCGCGCTACGAGGCCGGGGACGCCTGAGCCGCCCTCACGTCGATCCCGGTACGGCCGCCGCCACGGCGGGGTCGACCGCGCCCTCGAAGCGGGCGAAGTTCTCGCGGAACATCGCGACCAGCTCGCGGGCCTGCCGGTCGTACGCCTGCGGGTCGCTCCAGGTCCCGCGTGGGCTCAGGAGCGCGCCCGGTACGCCCGGCACCGCCACCGGCACCGCCACGCCGAACACGGGATCGTCGAGCGTGTCGACGTCGTCGAGTGCTCCGGACAGGGCCGCGCGTACGAGCGCGCGGGTGTGCCTGAGGTCGATGCGTTCGCCGACGCCGTAGGGCCCGCCCGTCCAGCCGGTGTTCACCAGCCACACGCGGCTGCCGTGGCTGCGGATGCGACGCTGCAGCATGGCGGCGTAGATCGTGGGCGGCAACGGCATGAAGGGCGCGCCGAAGCAGGCGCTGAACGTCGCCGCCGGTTCGTCCACGCCGCGTTCGGTGCCGGCCACCTTGGCGGTGTAGCCACTCAGGAAGTGCACGGCCGCCTGCTCCGGCGTCAGCCGCGCGATGGGCGGCAGCACGCCGAAGGCGTCGGCGGTGAGGAACACCACGTCGCGCGGGTGCGCGCCGATGCCGGTGTCGTCGGCGTTCGGCAGGTAGTGGATGGGGTACGCCGAGCGCGTGTTCTCGGTCCTGCGGTCGTCGGCGAAATCGAGCGCGCGCGTGTCCGACAGGAGATGCACGTTCTCCAGCAGTGTGCCGAAGCGCTGCGTCGCGTGGTAGATCTCCGGCTCGGCCTCGGCCGAGAGGCGGATGGCCTTGGCGTAGCAACCACCCTCGAAGTTGAACACACCGGCGTCGGACCAGCCGTGCTCGTCGTCCCCGATGAGGGTGCGCTCCGGGTCCACCGACAGCGTGGTCTTGCCCGTGCCCGAGAGGCCGAAGAACAGCGCCACGCGCCCGTCCTCGGTGCGGTTGGCCGAGCAGTGCATGGGCAGTACGTCGCGCTGTGGCAGCGCCAGGTTCATGGCGGAGAAGATCGACTTCTTGATCTCGCCGCCGTACTCCGTGTTCCCGATCAGGACGAGGCGACGCTCGAAGTCGAGGGCCACCACCGTGGTGGTGCGCGTGCCGTGACGCCCGGGGTCGGCCTCGAAGCTCGGTAGGTCGAGCACCACCCACTCCGGCTCGTCGTGCGGCGTGGCCGCGTTGACGAACAGGTTGTGGGCGAAGAGGCTGTGCCAGGCGTACTCGGTGACCACACGCACGGACACTCGGTAGCGGGGGTCGGCGCCCGCGAAGAGGTCCTGGAGGTAGAGCCGGCTCCCCGCGAGGTGGCGCTCCATGTCCCGCAGCAGGCGCTCGAAGGCCTCCTCGTCCATCGGCTGGTTGACGTCCCCCCAGTCGACGGTGTCGCGCGTGACGTGGTTGCGGACCACGAACTTGTCGCTCGGGGAGCGGCCGGTGAAGTGCCCGGTGTCCACGACCAGGGCGCCGGTGGCGGCGAGGTGCCCCTCCCCGCGGCGGATGGCCTCCTCGACCAGCGCCGCGGGCGCGAGGTCGATCCGGATCGACCCGGCTCCCTCGAGCCGGAGCCCGCGGCCGCGGGCTCCGAGGTCCTCGTCTCGGGCCGAGGTGGACGTTGGTCCTTCCGTGTTGCGCTCATCCATGGCAGGCAGCCTTTCCGGGGTCGCGACGCGCATCGAGGACGGGGGAAACGGAGCGAACGACGCCCTGGACGCCGTTCGCTCCCTTATACCAGCCGTCTGCGCCGTCGTTCGGCGTGGCCTCCCGGGGGAGTACAACGTGTGCTGCACGGCATCACCAGCGCAGCGTCACCCCGAAGCGCGCCTGCTGCCGCTCGCTCGAGAGGTCGAGACCGGTCTCCAGCCCCAGGCTGTCGGTGAAGGCGTAACGCAGCCCGACGCCGAGCTCGGGCTGCGGCCCGGCCAGGGTGGTCGCGTCCGGGAAGCTGAGGCGCCCGGAGATGTCCAGCGCCAGTGGCCCGAGGTCGTAGACGACGCTGACCTCGTTGGTGAAGGCGTAGCCCTGGCCGCGGTCGTCCAAGGTGCCCAGGCGGTAGCTGGCGAAGAGGTCCGGGGTGAGGTAACCACCCAGGCGGAGCGACACGCCGAAGGGCTGATCACCGTTCTCCAGCAGGCTCCCGAGCGAGGTCGTGCGGATCTCCACCACGTCGAGCCCCAGCGCCTTGGAGAGGGCGTTCTGCAGCTCGGAGACCACCAGCACGTCGATCGCCGTGTCGAGCGCGCTCTGTGCCACGGCGGTGCCGAAGCCGGCCTGACCCGCGATCTGCGCCCGCAGTTCCAGGCGGCCCAGCGTCACCAGGGACAACAGCTCGGCGTCGGTGAGGGCGCGGGCGCCCGCCGCCAGTTGACCGCTGCCGTCGGTCTCGATGCGCGCGTCCGACGACAGCGTCGGGGTGATATCGAAGGTGACCACCTGGGTCGCCTTACGCGGCGGTTGGACCTGCCCGGAGAAGGCCAGCACCACGTCGAAGGTGCTCTTGTCCGTGGGGGCGACGAAGCGCACGCCCGAGACGCCCGAGAGCACGCGCGCCTTCTCGAAGGTGGTGTGGGCCGCCACGTCCAGCGCGGGGTAGGCCCCGCGGTTGGCCTGGAAGGTCGCCACCGCCCGATCGAGGGTGAAGTCGCGCCCCCCGAAGCGCACGTTGCCGCGCAGCGCCTCGGCGACGCCGTCCAGCCTCGGCTCGGCGGCGGTACCGGTAAGGCTGAGGTCCAGCGATGCCTCGGCGGAGGCCACGCTGGCGTTGAGCAGGACGCGTTGCGGGGCCCGCACGCGCAGGCCGTCGAAGTGCACGGCCGCCAGCGCAGCCCGCCCTGTGCTCCTCGAGGCCGCGGCGGCGCCGGTCGCCCCTGGGGCCGTGGGCGCGCCGGTGTCGCCCGAGGCCGCGGGAGCGCCCGTGTCGGCCGAGGCCGTGGGCGCGCCGGCGTCGATCGAGGCCGTGGGCGCGCCGGCCGCCGTCTCCGCCGTCGCCCCGGGCGTGGGCGCAGGGCCCGCGCCACCAGGCGCCGGTGCGGGTTGTGCGGGTCCCCCGTCGGCGCCGGCCGCTCCGCCGGCGGCGTCCGCGGCCTGCCCTCCGGCGTTACGGGCTCCCAGGTCCAGGCGGATCTCGCTGGCGAGCAGGTCGCCCGAGATGTGGACGCCGTCGCGGCTGCCCACCAGACGGACGTCGCTGTCGACCGTGCTGCCCGTGATGAACAGCGGCGCCGCGCGCAGGTCCAGGCCGCTCCCCTTGATGCTGAGATCGAGTGGCGCGAGCGAGCCCACCACCCGGAAGGGCTGACCCAGGGTCCCCTTGAGGGCGAGCGTCGGAGGCTCGCCGGTGCCCTGCGTGATGCCGCCGCTGACGCTGGTGATGGTGCCGACCACGGGCACGTCGACGCTGCCGGAGACGCGGACGTCGACGTTGTCGATCGCGACGGGAGCGAGCTGCAGCCGGGCGCTCGCGGTGGCGTCGAGCGCGCCGCCCAACGGCGCCAACCCGGCGACGCGCGCCGAGCCAGTCAGGGCCGTACCGCTGAGGCGCAGCGCGGCGCGCTCGATCCGGTAGCGCGTGCCGGCGACCTGGGCGTCGAGGCCGCCGCTCTCGAGCTGCACCTGGGGGTCGGCGAGGGTGCCGCTGGCGTCCAGGGAGAAACTGCCGTCGGCCACGACCCCGTAGCGCACCAGCGCGGGCACGAGCCCCAGCAACGGCCCGAAGTCCGCATCCTCGGCCCGCAGGGAGAACTGCAGCGTGTCGGCGTTCACGACGCCCTCGGCCCGCCAGGTGCCTCGGCCGGCGAAGGATGCCTGCTCCACGGTCAGCGCACCGTCGTCGTAGCTCAGCGCGACGCTCCCCGTGGTGGTCACGCCCGCGCGCTCGAGGCGCACCTCCTCGGTGGCCAGCCGCAGGTACCCGGAGGCCGGGCGCGCGTAGGGGATATCGAAGCGCAGCACCCCGGTGAGGTCGGCTTGCACGTCGGTGGCACCGGTCGCGGCCTCGGCCAGCACCTGGGCGGGGAAGCGCTCGAAGCGCATCAGGCCCGACGCCCGGCCGGGGGTGAGGGTGGCGGTGACCAGGCTGCCGGCCAGGGTGAGGCGGGCGGAGACATCGCCGAGCGTGCCGCTGAGCTGAAGGTCGGCCGGTAGCGCGGTGTCGGCGACGCTCAGCTCCGGCGCGACGAGCTGCCCCAACAGCCGCCGCCCGCGGAGTTGGAGCACGCCGCTGACGCTGCCGCCCAGGTGGGGCGCGAGGCGGGCGACCGGTGGAAGGATGCTCGGATCGAGCGTGCTGACGCGCAGCTCGGCGTCACCGCCGCGGGGCGCGTTGGGCGCCAGGGCGTCGGGCAGCACGCCGCCGAGCCCCCAATCGCCGGTGAGCCGCAGTCCGCTGGTGCCCGAGCGGAGCTCCGCCTCCCCGTTGGCGCGACCGCCGTCGACTCGGACGTCCCCGCTCAGCGTGAAGTGCGGCAGACCGGGCCTCTCGATGCCGATGCCGGAGAGCGTCACCCGACCGCTGGCGCCCGCGCCCGGCGTGAACAGCACGTCGATGACGGCCTCGCCCGAGTCGCCGGGGAGCGCGAGCTGCGCGTTCGCCGTTCCGCTGCCCCGCCGCAGGTCCACCTCGGCATCGACGGTTCCGAGGTCGCTCCGGCTCTGCAGCGCGAGCCGGGTTCCCTGCACGTCGAGCGAGAACGGGACGCTGGTGTCGCTCGTCAACCCGGCCAGCCAGCCGGCCGCCGGCAGGCCGAGGGTGCCCTGCAGCGCGCCGTCGCCGGCGGCGTAGCTCCCGTCGGCGCGGAGCCGCACCCCGCCGAGCGAGAGCCCGACCCCCTGGGCGTCCACGCGCAGCCCGGGCGAGAGGTGGACCGCAAGGGTGCCCTCCGCGCTCCCTCCCCCCCGGAAGCTCAGGCCGTCGCGGGCGGCGGCCGTGAGCGCCGCCAAGGGCGCCGCATCGGGGAGCGAGGCGCTGAAGCGGGCGCCGGGAAGCGCCCCGGCCGTGAGGACGAGTGCGGGCGGCGCGCCGCGACCCCGTCCCGCGAGCGTGAGGGAGGCCGGCCCGACCGTCAGGGGGAGGGCACCGTCGGCGCGCAGTCGACCGCCGGCCTGGTACAGGCGCAGGGCGTCCCCGCCGGCGGCGGATGCCGCCGCCGGCGACACACGCAGGTCGAGGTCGGGCAGCACGCTGCCGCTGATGCGTAGCGGACCGCCGAGCGCCGCGCTGCGGAGGGTGAGGTCCGTGGACGCGCTCGTCCGGCTCAGCACCAGGCGCCCCCGCGCCTCGGCCGCGCCCTCGGCGCGCACCTCCGCGACCCAGCGCGGGTCGGCGCTCGCGCCGAGCACCGTGCCATCGAGCGTGACGGTCTCCCCGGCGAGCGTGGCCCCGGTCAGGCTCAGGCTGCCCGCCCAGCTCCCGTCGCGCAGCTCGGCGGCGCCCTCGAGGCGGCCACCGAGCAGCGCGCCGCCGAGTTGCAGACGGTTCCGGGCGCCCGCCGAGCCCGTCACCGTCAACGCGACCGGCGCTCCGGCCACGGTCCCGTCGAGCGTGAGGCGCGCGTCCCCCTCCGCGCCCTGACCGGAGGCGTCGCCGCTCACGCTCAGGCCGGCGGGGAGGGGTTGGCCCTCGAGGGAGAGGCTCCAGCGGCGGCTCAGCGGGTCGAGCGTTCCCTGGAGCGAGGGGCCCGTGATCGTCACGGGATCGCCGGGGGAGGCGCTGGCGAAGCGCACGGTGCCGAGGGGCGCACCGGCCACGGCGGCACCCTCCACGGCACCGTCGAGCCAGGGCGACGAACCCACGGTGAGCGCGAGTGCCCCGAGCACGCCCGGGCCGAGCGTGGCGAGATCGCCGCGGATGGTGGCACTCGAGAGGTCGGCAGCGACCAGGGCATGCCAGCCGTCGATGCGGCCGGCCCCGTCGAGCGCGATGCCGCCGCCCGTGGCCGAGCTGAGGACCACCGCGGCGTTGCCGTACCTGAGGCTCCCGCTGGCCACGGCGCGGCCGTCGGCGACGCTGGCGCGCACGTCGCTCTGGACCGCGCCCATGGCCAGGTCCGAGGCCAGCGTGAGCCGGCCGGCGGCCACGTCGGCGTCGAGCCGGAGCGAGCCGCGGACGGCGCCGATCCCGCTCAGGTCGGCGCTGACGATGGGGCGCAGGGGGCTCCCGGAGAGCTGCAGGCTACCGCTCAGGCCGCCGTCCAGACCCTGCGTGCCCACGCCGGCGACATCGAGCACGGCGCTGATCGAGCCCTCGCGCAGCCGCGCCAGGTCGGGCGCGCTCAGCGCCACGGGTCCGCGCACGCGGCCACGCAACGCCGCACCCTGGAGGGGGAGCGCGGCGAGATCCCCGTCGATCTCGAGCGCCACGCGCACCTCGGGGCCGAGCAGACCGTCGCCCGTGACCCGCACGCCGGGGCCGTTGAGATCGAGCGAGGTGAGCCGCGCCTGCGCCAGCGCGCCCGCGGTTCCGGAGGCGTCCGCCGTGAGGCTCAGCCGGGCGCCGGCCAGGCTGGCGGCCCACGCGTCGAGCGGCACCTCGCGTAGGTCCATGTGCCCGCTCCAGCTCCCCCCCTCGAGGGAGGCACCGAGGGTGAGGCGTTCCCCCTCGAGGTCGATGCTGCCGCCCGCTAACGTCCACGCGAGGGAGCCGCGGGCGGGCGCGGGACCGGACAGGGTGACGGGACCGCGAACCTCCGGTGCGCTCCACGCCCCGCTCAGGGCGAGGCGCCCGTCGACCCCCAGCGGCGCGAGCACGGCGATGCCCGTCGCACTCCCTTGCGGGACGGAGAGCGTGACGTCGCCTTGCAGCCCGCGATCGCGCAGGGGATCGCGGGCGAGCGTGGCGTGCGCCGTGGCCCACGGCGCGGCGACGGGCCCGAGCGAGGCGCCCGCCTCGAGGGTGCCCTGCCCGTCGAGTTGCAGGCGTACGGCCCCGCCGCCCGGGAGCCCCGCGGCGGAGATCTCCCCCTGGGCGTGCCCCCGGAAGCCGTCCCCGCGCGCCCAACCCAGGTCCTCGGAGGTCAGGGCCAGACGGGTATCCCCGCGGTCCCAGCGCAACGAGCCCGTCAGGTCCAGGGCGGCGGGGGAGGTGCCGCTCATCTCGGCCCGGACGCGCGCGTCGCCGAGATCGGCCTGCAGCGTCCAGGCGCGAACCCCTCCGCGGATGTCGATGCCGATGGGCTGGGGCCACAAGGGCGTGCTCAACGTTGCGGCGATCGAGGCATCGGGCGTGAGCGCGCCGGAGGCGCGCAGGTCGGCCGCCGCGAAGGGCGTGCGGACCCGGAATCCGGCATCGTCGAGGGTCACGACGCCACCGGAGGCGCGCAGGCGCGCGTCGGCCTCCAGGCCATAGCCCGGCGGGACCAGCGGGATGCCATCCGGCGGGGCCTCGAGGTGCACGGTGAGCAGCGTTCCGGCCGCGTCCGGGGCCACGTCGGCCTCCAGTCGCGCGTCCTCCCAGCCGGCCCGGAGCGTGCCGCGTCGCTCGGCCGGGGTGTAGGCGACATCGAGACTCGCCGGACGCCCCTCGGCGGTGCCGCGCAACGAGAGCGTCGGCCGGCCGCCAAACGCGACGCTGCCGTCGAGCCTGGTGCCGCCGTCGGGGGTGGCGGCGCGCACCGCGATCGCACCCCCTGCCTCGCCGTGGAGGCCGAGCTCGACGCCTGCGACCGCGCCCTCGAGGGCGACCGCCCCGTCGCTGCTCGCGGCTCCGCGGAGCCGCACTGCGACGCCGGCCACGGTGCCGTCGGCGGCGATATCGATCGATGCCGCCGCCGGTCGTGTTTCCAGGGTGAGGCTCCCGCGGGCGTCGAGGGTCATCGGCACGCCGAGCCAGTCGCCCAGCGGCCCCCACGCGACGTCGCCGAGGTCCGCCACCGCACGCGCCTGGGTGCCGTCGCCGTCCACGCTCAGGCGCGCGAGGGGATCGGGCCCGCCGAGCGCGACAGACCCCAGGTAGCGTGTGCCCGTGCCCTGGAGGGATGCCTGGAGCGCCTGCGGGGCGGCGCCCGTTGCGAGCGTCGTGCTGGCCGTGAGGCTCCAGGCAGCGTCGGTCCCCACGCTACCGGTGAGGGTGACGGGAGCGCCGAACAGCCCCGCGGGCAGTGGTGTGGCGTCCGACACCACCCCCGGCTCGAGCGAGCCCCGTACCTCCCACCCCTGCGACGGGCTCCCCGCGGCCGTCACCTGCGTACCGTTGCCCTCCAGCGTGAGTGTCAGCGCGGGATCCCTGGCCGCGCCGCGAACGTCCAGCGTCGCGGTGGCGGGGCCGTGCCACAGCTCCAGGGGCAACGAGACGCGCCCGTCGAGGCCCTGGAGGCTGCCGTGCACATCGATGCCCTCGCCCGTGAGCGCCAGCCCGCCGTCCCCCGGGGTCCAGCTGACGGCCGCGTCCACGGCGGGGAGGGCCAGGACGGCGGCAGGCGTCCAGGCGTCGGCGTGAAGCGTGCCATGCAGCTCGGGTGCGCCCCAGCTCCCGTCGAGACGCAGGTCGGCCGCCAGACGCCCCGCCAGGGCGGTGACCTCGGCCCGCAGGTCGGGGGCGGGCGTGAGCGGGCCCCGCACGTCCACGGTGGCGCCCCACGGTGTGCCCTCGGCGCGGAGGCCGAGTTCGCCGCCGTCGCCGGACAGCGTGGCGGTCCCGGCGATCGGGGCGGGGAGCGCGATGCGGAGCCCGCCCAGCCACCCGTCGGCCCCGTGCTGGAGGGTGCCGTCCAGCGTCGGTGCCAGGGCGAGGGAGCGGAACAGCGGTGCCACGGCGGCGTGGTCCGCGGTGAGCGTGACGCGCTCCGGCGTGAGCTCCAGGTCCAGGCCCGACCCGCTGGCCGAGGCCTGCCAGCGGCCGGGCGAGGCGTCGACGCGGGCGCGCAGCAGGGCGCGCTCCCCGTCGCTCCAGCGGGCGTCGACCGTCGCCGACGGGGCGTCGCGCGCCGCGGCCGAGGGCACCACGTGCACCTCCCCGCCGAGCGCCAGGGACCCGGCCAGCTCCGGGAGCTGGGGCACGGTGGCGCCGAGCTCCGCGGCCGACACGCTGCCGGTCACGCGGAGGGTCCCGAGCGTGCCCTCGAGCCCCACGTCGCCCTGCGTGCCGCCGAGGTCGAGCCGGGCCGATACCGGCAGGGTGGCGAGGGTGTCCACGGGCGCCCACGGTGCGTCGACCCCGGGCGCGGCCGGCCCGTCCCCGGCCGTCGCCAGGTGCAGCGTCGCCCCGCGACCGCGGAGCCGCACCGGAAGCGCGAGCGAGGCCGCGATCATCGGCGCGCCGGCGAGGTCGAGCCGCAGCGCGCCGCCACCGTCACCCAGCGCGAGGTCGACGCGACGCTCGCCCCAGGAACCGTCGATGCTCCAGGCCTGCGGCTCGAGCGTGACGCCGGCGGCGAGCGCCAGGCTGTCCGTGCGGCCCTCGCCGGTGAGGCGGCCGTCGGCCAAGCGCATCGGGCCCAGCGGCCCGATGCCGAGCAGCAGATCCGGGCCCGGCGCCACCCGACCCTCGGCCGTGAGCGCCAGCGCGCCCGAGCCGGACTGGGCGCTGAGGTGGACGCCGTCCGGGGCCGCCTCGATGGTCGCCACCGCCGGCAGGGGCCGGTCGAGACGTATCGCCGCCGATCCCCGCACCTCGCGCAGGCTGGCGCCGTCGAGGTCCGCCTCGAGGCGTCCGGCCAGGGGCAACCCCACGGCCCGGCCGACCCCGCCGAGGTCGAGCGGCCCACGGGCGCTCCAGGAGCCGTCGCGCAGGCGCATTTCCAGGGACGGTGCGGCGCCCACCGCGGCGTCCGCCGACCAGCCGCCGCCCTCGTACGACGCCGTCAGGCGCAGCGGCACGCTGCCGATATGCCCCACGGCGACGGTGCGGCCGCTGCCGGGGTCGACGGCGGCGCCGACGCGCACCTCCTCGGCGAGGGCGAGGGGACCGATGCGCGACCCGGCGTCCAGCGCGAGGTCCGCGACCAGTTGGCCGCCCGCGCGCCTGAGCGTTGCGCTGGCGCCGGCGGCGCGCAGCGTGAGGTCGGGGTCGACGTCCTGGACCCCGACGCCCGCCCGCAACGGCACGGCGAGGCGGCCGTCGACGGTCGCCGGCACGCCCGCGATGCGTAACCCAAGGTCGCGCAGCCGTGCGGCCATCCGGCCGCCGTCGAGATGCAGCTCCAACGCCTGGTCGGGGCCGCCGAGATCGAACCCCGGTGCCGCGCCGAGACGTGCGCTCCACGGGAGCGTCAGGGCGGGCAGCTCGACGGGCCCGACGGAGGCCGCGGTCAGGCGCAGCGTCCCCTGCGGGGCGGCGCCGGCCCCGTCGAGGCCGAGGGTGACGTCGCTCAACGCCAACGTGCCGTGTGCCGGGCCGGCGGTGACGCCGGTCGGGGCGAGGTCCAGGCGCAGGCGTGCCTGGAGCGGCGCCAGCTCGAGCCGGCCCGCCACCGACAGTGGCCCGAGGGCGCCGCGCACGTCCTCCAGCGAGGCACCGACGAGCGTCGCGTCGAGCGCGCCGACGGGGTCCGCGGCCAAGGTCACCGCGCCGCCGCCGAGCCGTAGCGGGGAGGAGCCGGTCACCCGCAGGGTCATCGGCAGCCGGCCCGGGGGGCCGTCGGCGCCCAGCCGGACGCCCAGCGGCTGCTCCAGGCCCGGGATCCGCGCCCCGTCGGCGCGGAGCTCGCCGTTGAGCCGGCCCCCGGCCAGCACCAGGGCGCCCTCGATGGGGGCGCCGAGCGCGGTGCCGCTAACGAACGCCTGCCAGCCGTCCTGGTCCACCTTGCCCTCGAGGACGAGACGCACCGGTTGCCCCAGGGCGTCGGCGTCGAGCGCGGCCCGCACGCCGCCCGTCGGTCCGTCGGGGGCGGCCCGCACGTCCAACGAGGCGGACAGCAGCGCGCCGGCCGCCACCGTCACGCGCGGCGCGGCGGCCTGCACCCGGAGGCCGGCGGGCGTGCTCGCCGCGGTGAGCTCGAGCGGGCCCCCGCCCAGGCGGCCCCCCGCCGTGACCCGCAGGCCGCGCTCGGGATCGAGCGAGAACGCGGCGTCGAGCCCCTCGAGCGGGACGCCCGCCGCTCGCCCCGCGCCGCGCGCCCGGCCCGACACCGTCACCTCGCTCCAGCCATGGGCATCGACGGTGACGTCGGCGTCACCGCTCAGGGGCAGCGTGGGGTCCGGGCCGAGTGCACCGCGGGCGAGCCAGGCCGCGGCCGCCGCGAGATCGGCGTGTCCGTCGGCCGTCGCCTGCCACCGGCGCGCGGCGACGTTGACCGTGCCGGTGGCGTGCACCTCGCCGCCGAGCGTGGTGCCGTACACGTCGGCTGTGATGAGGGGGTAGCGCAGCCGGACCTCGCCGTGGACGGCCCGGGGATCGAGTCCCAGCGCGTCCACGGCGCCTCCCTCGAGGCGGAAGTCGCCGGTGACACCGTCGGCACCCACGTGCAGCGGCCCCGACACCGTGCCGTCCACGGCGCCGTCGAACCAGTGGCGCGCGAGCGTGACGTCGGCACGGTTCACGTGCCCGTCGAAGGTGCCGGCGGCCAGCCCCACGGTGCCCTCGATGTCGGCGCTGCCGTCGCGGGTGCGCACGGTCGCGGACAGCTCCACACCGTCCTCCTGCCGGTGCGCGCTCAGCGACTCGATGCTCCCGTCGGGGAGCGAGTAGGGGACGCCGGCCAGCGTGAGCCTGGCGTCGCTGACCTGCAGGTCGCGCAGGGTGGGGCTCAGGGGCGCTCCGCCGCCGCCGGCCGGCGCGCCGAGACGCCGCAGGTCGAGCTCGCCGCGCACGCCATCGGCCTCGACCGACAGCGGCAACTCGCCGGCGAGAAGCGAGGGGAGGAAGTAGCGCAGCCCGAGGCTCCGGACGCGCACGTCCGCGCCATCGGCGCGCACGCGTGCGCCCTGCAGCCGCACGCCGCCCCACATGCTGCCCGAGGAGGCGTCCCAGCTAACGCGCACGCCGGCGCCGTCGAGGGCGTCGCGCACCTTGCCCAGCAGCCAGGCCCTACCCGGTGGGGTGCGCGGCGCGAGCGCCACGAACCCCACCAGCAGGATCAGGATCAGGACGGAGACAGAGGTCCGGCGTCGCATGGGTTGGGGGAGAGAGTCGTCATCATCCGTGGGCAGGTCCGTGGGCGTTTCAGCCCGGAGCAGCCGCTGCCGAGCGGACGTTATTGTGATGCCAGCGGGCCGCCCTACACGTGCATGGTAGCACCCCGGCCATGAGAATCCGCGGTAGCATGGCACCGTCCATGAACGCCCCCACCGCCACCCGCATGACCGCCCTGATCCTCGGACGGGTACAGGGCGTGGGCTTCCGCGCGTTCGTGCGCCGCCATGCGCTGGACCTGGGACTGTGCGGCTACGTCGAGAACCTCCCCGACGGTCGGGTGGAGGTCGTCGCGGAGGGCGAGCGCTCCGAGATCGACCACCTGCTGGTGAAGATGCGCGCCGGTCCCCCGCACGCCGAGGTCACGGAGATCGAGACGGTGTGGGGCGAGGGGGCGGCACTGCGTGGCTTCTTCATCTACTGACCCACACGAGACCGCCCGGGGGCCGCGCCGCGCGGAGCAGGCCGGGGCACCGGCCGCGCTCGCGCCACGGGACCTAGAGGCCGTGCCCGGCGTGCTGGGCGACATCGCCCGCGCCCGCGCCGCGGCGTACGCGCGCGTGCCCGCCGCGGCCGCCGCGCCCCCCGAGGCGCGGGCGCGGCCGCCGTTCGGGGCCGCGCTCCGTTCCGGCGGCGTGCAGGTGATCGCGGAGGTCAAGCGCTCGAGCCCGTCGCAGGGTGCCATCGCGCCGCTCGAGCCGGCGGAGGCGGCCCGCGCGTACGAGGCCGGCGGGGCGGCGGCGATCAGCGTGCTCACCGAGGAGGCCCACTTCGGCGGGACGCTCGAGCACCTGCGGGAGGTCGCCCGGGCCGTGCGCCTGCCGCTGCTGCGCAAGGACTTCACGGTCCACCCGCGGCAGCTCACAGAGGCGCGCGAGGCGGGCGCCAGCGCCGTGCTCCTCATCGCCGCCGTGCTGGGCGGTGCGCTCGCTCCCTACCTGGCCTACGCCCACGCGCTGGGCCTCGAGGCCCTGGTGGAGGTGCACGACGAGGCGGAGCTCGACGCCGCGCTGGCGGCCGGCGCCCGCGTGCTGGGCGTCAACAACCGCGACCTGCGCACGCTGGAGGTCGACCTTCGGCTGGCGCCGCGCCTGCTGCGCGCCGCGCGCCGGCGCGGCTACGCCGGCGTGGCGGTGGCCGAGTCGGGCTACCGCAGCGCTGCTGAGCTCGAGCCGCTGCTGGGCCTGGCGGACGCCGTTCTGGTCGGCACCAGTCTCGCCGGCAGCGCCGACCTTCGGGGGGCGCTCGAAGCGCTCCGCGGCGCCGGCTGAGGCGCGCCGGCCGCCACGCGAGGAGGCACGATGGATACCCCCACACCACACGCCCTGGTCACCGGCGCGAGCAGCGGCATCGGCCACGCGGTGGCGCTCGCACTCGCCGACCGCGGCTACCGCCTCACCCTGCTGGGGCGCGACCCCGCCCGCCTGCGGCGCGTGCGCGACGAGGCGCACGCCCTCGGCGTCGAGGCCACCGAGGTGGCCCTCGACCTCACGGACGACGCGGCCGTCGCCTCGCTGGCCCGCGGGCTCGCCGGAGACCGGCTCGACGCCCTGATCCACAGCGCCGGCGTGGTCCGCCTGGGCAGCGTCGAGGAGCTCCCCGTGGAGACGCTCGACGAGCACTACCGCCTCAACCTGCGCGCCCCGTACCTCCTCACGCGCGCGCTGCTGGCGCCCCTCCGGAGCTCGCGGGGCCGGCTTGTGTTCGTCAACTCCGGCGCCGGCAAGCACGCCTATGCGCGCTGGAGCGCGTACGCCGCCTCCAAGTTCGGCCTGCGGGCGCTGGCCGACAGCCTGCGGCAGGAGCTCGCGCCCGACGGCGTCGCCGTCACGACCGTCTACCCGGGCCCCACGGCGACCCCCATGCAGCGCTCCGTGCGCGAGCAGCAGGGGCAACCGTATGATCCCGACGCCTTCGTCCGGCCCGAGGACGTCGCCACCCAGGTGGCCGCACTGCTGGCGCTGCCGGCGCCGAGCGTGGTCACGGAGCTGGAGCTGCGCCCCCTCTAACGGCCCGCCGAACAGGACGTGCCAGCCGCGACTCCTACGCGCGGGAGCGCGAGGCTATACTCGTGGGCATGGCTCCGACACCCCGAGGCGAGACCATCCACCAGCACCGCCTGGCGAACGGCCTGCGCCTGCTCTTCGAACCGATGCCCTGGCTGCCGACGCGCAGCGTCACGCTCCTGCTCCCGTTCGGCTCCTCGGTCGATGCCGAGGGGCGGGAGGGGACGGCCGTGGTGCTGCACGACTGGCTTCAGCGGGGGGCCGGCGATCTCGACTCGCGCCAGCACTCCGACGCCCTCGAGGCGCTCGGCGTGCGCCGCGGCGGCCATGCGGGGCGGGAGACGAGCAGCCTCGGCGCCTCGTTCCTGGCGCGCGACACCGAGGCCGTGTTGCCGCTGCTGGCCTCGATGGTGACCGCCCCGCGCCTCGAGGAAGGCGAGTTCGAGCCCGCCCGCGAGCTGGCTCTCCAGGAGCTGCACTCCCTGAGCGACGCACCCACCCAGCGCCTGTTCGAGGCGCTGCTCGCGACCTTCCTCGAGGGGGGCGCCGGGCGCAGCCCCTACGGCAGCGAGGAGGGCCTGCGCGCCCTGACGTCCGAAGGCGTGCGCGGGGACGCCCGAGCCCGGCTGGCGGCGGACGGCGCCGTCCTCGCGGTGGCGGGGGGCGACGACGCCGAGGGCCTGGTGCGGGCCGTGGAGGACGCCTTCGGCGCGTGGCAGGGGGGCAGCGTGCCGCTGCCCGAGCCGCGGCCGCGGTCGCCGCACCGCGGGCACGTGCAGGCCGATTCGGCCCAGCTCCAGATCGGACTGGTGTTCCCCAGCGTGGCCGCCGACGACCCGGACGTGTACCTGTTCGACATCGCGTTGCAGGTCCTGGCCGGCAACATGGGCGCGCGCCTGTTCACGGAGGTGCGCGAGAAGCGGGGCCTGGTCTACAGCGTCGCCGCCTTCCGCCGCGCGCTGCGCGGGTTCGGCTACACGCTGGCGTACGCCGGCACCACGCCGGAGCGGGCGGACGAGACGCTGCGCGTGGTGCTGGCCGAGTTCGAACGCCTGCGCGAGGGCGTCACCGAGGACGAGCTGCGACGGGCGCGGACGGGGGCGCTCTCCAGCATCGTGATGCACGGCGAGTCGAGCGGTGCCCGCGCCTCCCGTCTCGCCAGCGACGTGTTCCTCCAGGGCCGCCCGCGCACGCTGGAGGAGATCCGCTACGCCCTGGAGGCGATCGACCTGCCGGCGCTCAACGCCTATCTCCGCGACCACCCCATGGGCGAACCGACCGTGCTCACGCTGGGGCCCGGGCCCATCGGTGCGGAGGCCGCGGCGTGAGCGGCGCCGCGACCGCCGGGCTGCGCTTCGACCAACGCGTGCTGCCCAACGGCCTCACCCTCGTCGGCGAGTTCAACCCGGACGCACAATCCGTGGCCGTGGGCTACTTCGTGGGCACGGGCGCGCGCGACGAGACGGAGGAGGTCTCGGGCGTCTCGCACTTCCTCGAGCACATGATGTTCAAGGGGACCGCGCGCCGCAGCGCCGCGGACATCAACCTCGGCTTCGATGGGCTGGGGGCGCAATACAACGCCTTCACCGGCGAGGAGCGCACCGTCTACTACGGCGCGGTGCTGCCCGAGCACGTGCCGAGCCTGGTCGACCTGCTGACCGACATGATGCGCCCGGCGTTGCGCCCCGAGGACTTCGAGATGGAGAAGAACGTCATCCTCGAGGAGATCGCGATGTACGAGGATCGACCGAGCTTCCGGGTGTTCGAGATCGGGGGAGAGCGCTTCTGGAACACGCATCCGCTGGGGAACAGCATCCTCGGGAGCCAGGATTCGGTGCGGGCGCTGACGCGCGAGGCCATGCTGGCCTACTTCCGGCGGCGCTACGCCCCGGGAAACCTGGTGCTCGCGCTCAGCGGCGCCTACGACCTGGACGCGGTGAGCCGCCAGGTGGAGGACCTCACCGCCGCATGGGCGCCCTTCGAGACGGGCCGCACGCACTCGGCGCCGCAAACCGCGACGGGGGTGGAACACCGCGTCGACCCCAAGCTGGCCCGCACCCACATGGCGCTGTTCGCCCCGGGCCTGGCGGTGCAGGACGATCGCCGCTACGCGGCGGCCCTGGTCGCCAACGCCATCGGGGACGGCAGTGGCAGCCGCCTGTTCTGGGCGCTCGTGGATCGGGGCCTGGCCGACGCGGCCTCGCTCAGTCACGACGCCTCGGACGGGGCCGGCGCCTTCGTCGGCTACCTGAGCTCGGCGCCCGAGCGCGCCCCGGAGGTGCTGCGCATCGCCCGCGAGGTCCTGCGGGAGGTGGAGGACGGCGGACTCGAGCCCGGGGAGTGGCAGCGCGCGCAACGCAAGCTCGCCACCGGCCTGACGCTGCGGGCGGAGACGCCCCTCGGGCGCCTGGTATCGCTCGGGAGCGGGTACCAGGCATTGGGCCGCTACGAGAGCGTAGAGACCGTGGTGCGGGCCGTGCTCGATACCGACGTCGAGGTCGGGCGGGCGCTGCTGGCCGAGAGGCCCTTCGAGCGCCTGTCGGTCACCACCCTGGGACCCGACGCTGGATCCGCCTGAGGCGCGAGATGCCGGTTGCGCGTAGAATCGTGTCCATGACGGTCACTCGCGTCCTGCTACTGCTGCTGCTCGCCGGTGTGCCGGCCGCCGGCCTGGCCGAGGGGGCACCGTTCGCGGCCTTGACGGTCACGCCCGCGGGGCGCCAGGTCTTCGACCTGACCACGGGGGTCACCACCCTTCCCGATGGCGGGGAGGTGGTCGACCAGGACACGGGCGTCGCCCTGCACGCGACCACCATCGAGTACCGTGACGGCGCCTACATCGACGCCACGGGCGTGCGCGTGCGCGGGAGCTTCGGCGCGCTGGACGCCGATACGCTCCATATCGACATCGCGGCTGCCACCCTCGAGGCCCACGGGCACCTGCGGCTGGAGCGCGCGGGCCTCACGGTGCAGGCCGCGAGGGTGCATTTCGATGCGGGCCGCGACGTGGCCGACTTCGCCGGGCCGGTCAGCGGTGATGACCCGGCGTTCGAGGCCGATCGCGTGCTGCTCGACACGCGCAGCGGGAACGTGCTGTTGGTCGGCCGCTACAGCTACGAAGACGGGCTGTTCACCCTGACCTCGCCGGCCTCCGGTGGCCGCCTGGAGCTGCAGTTCGTGGGCGCCGACGGCAACGCGGCCTACGACGCGGCCACCGAGGTCGATCCCGCGCTGCTCGAGCGCTTCGCCACCGAGCTCGACTGACGCCGGGCATGCGGCGCTGGTGGCGAGTCCCCGCGCTGCTCGCGCTCGCGCTGCTGGTGTCCGCGCCGGCCGCGGCCCAGTGCTCGCGCGGACCGGACACGTCGATGGTGTCGATCGAGGGCTTCGGCGCCGCCTACTACCGGGAGCTGCGCACCGATCAGGCCAACGACCGCGTGGTGTTCTACGGCGGCGTGTGCGTCGCGGGGGAGGGTGCGACCTGGGTGGTGATGGCCGACCGCGTGGTGCTCTCGGGCCTGCGCACCACCCTGGCGCTGCGCGCCGAAGACGCCACCCTGCGGCTCGAGGGCTGGACGCTGGCCGCCGCGCGACTGGACGCCACGCGTGAGGTCCTCAACCTTCACGAGGTGCGCCTGAGCGGCGCGGACGCCGGGGGAAGCGCGTCCGAGGTGAGTCTCGACCTCACCACGGGCGACGTGCGCCTCACGGCATTGACGCTGCGCGGCGCGGCCTTCGTGGTGCGGGGCACGAGCGCCGCGCTCGTCGACGGCGGATTGACGCTGCAGGGCGCCGAGGTCACCACCTGCACCTGCCCCGGCACGCCCTTCTACGCGGTGGACTCGGCGCAGGCGGCGGTAGACCTCGACGGCCGACGCGTCACCATGACGCGCGCCGTCCTGCGGGTGGCCGGACAGAGCATCCCGCTGGCGGCCGACACCACCCTCGACGAGGCCACCCTCGGGGCCATCACGCTGCCCCTGTCCGTGGGGTACACCGCCACGGACGCCGCCGCCGGCGTGACCGGGACGGGGCTGGAGGTGCTGCTCACGGACCTCCCGCTGGCCGACGGCGCCGCCGTGGACCTGGGCGCCGCCGGGTTGGATCGCGACTACCCCCTCGTTGGGGTCGCCCTGATCCACGCCCACGAGGGTGGCGCCCGCCTGACGGTCGGCCGCAAGGCCAGCGGGGGCGTCTTCGAACTCACCACCGAGCACGCGCTCGCCGACGGGCTCGACGCCGGCTTCGACGTCCGCCTGATGGGCCCGGGGGTGCGCGATGGACTGCGGGAGGGGGTCCTGCACGCCCGCGCGGGGACCGACCTTGCCGGCGTGCGCGGGCGCGCCTCGCTGAGTGCGCTCGCGGCCGCCTCGGCACAGCAGCCCGACGGCGATCCCACCGTGTCGGGCGCGCGCCTCTCGTTGCAGGGTGACGTCACCGTGAGCAGCGCCGCCACGCCCCTGGGGAGCGGCAGCCTCGGGCTCCACGCGGAGGCGAGTGCCTACCCCGACCTGGGTGCCACCCAATGGGGCGTGCGGCTCTCGCCGAGCTGGAGCTACCGACAGGGGCCGGTGCGCCTCGTGGCGGGCTACACCGGCCAGTGGACGGACGGTGGTTCGCCCTTCACGACCAAGCTCGACCGACTGGAACCCGAGCAGAGCCTGACGGCGCGGCTGCTCCTCGAGGGTGATCTGGCCCCAGACTGGTCGGCGGGTGGCGGCCTGAATGCGCGCTACGACCTGGTGGCCACCGCGCCCAACGGCGCGGGGCTGAACCGCCTCGCCCCGTCGGCGTACCTGGCCCGCCGGGCGGGGGCGTGGCGATTCGAGGTCGGTGCCGACGCCGAGCTGGCGGGCCTGCTCGACCCCGACGGCGAGCGCGACGGTACCTTCGAGGCCCACCTCGCGGCGAGCAACGGCGGGCTCGAGCTCGGCGGCCGCGCACGCTGGCGCTGGCAGCCCGATGCGGTCGGCCTGGAGTCGCTGCTGCTCGACGCCGCCGTGCCCATCGTCACCCCGACCGTCGAGGTGCGCCCCTTCCTCGCGCTCGACCTGGCACCCACCGTGCTGGACGGCGCCTGGCCGATCCTGGCGGGGCACGGCGTGGAGCTGACCTTCGTCACCTGCTGCGGCGCGCTCACCGTGGGGTACCGGGAGGAGCAGGGGCAGTGGCGCGCCTCGCTGTCGGTGAGCCTCGAGCGTCGCCTGGTCGAGCCGCCTGGCGCGCAGGCCTGCGGCGCCACGCCCGACGGGGCCCTCGTCGCCGGCTCGGCCTCGGCGCCGGCGACCTGTAGTGCAGGGATCGCGGCGGCGCCGCCGGGTATCATGGCGCGGGCCGGGGGCGACGCACCGGACCGCACCGCGGCGACCGGGCCGCCTCCGCCCTGACGCGCGCCGTCAACCGTACCCGAGGTCCCGTGACACGACTCGACCGCTACCTCCTCCGCGAGAGCCTCCCGCCGCTGCTGTTCGGCCTCGTGCTGTACAGCTCGCTGGCCGTGGTGAGCGTGACCATCCCCCGGATGCAGTGGATCCTGGGCACGCCCATCCTGCGCCTGGCGGCGTGGCTGGCGCTGCAGCTCCCCAACGCCCTGGTGCAGACGCTGCCGATCGCGCTGGTGCTGGCCGTGCTGCTGGTGTTCGGCCGCCTGGGGAGCGACAACGAGCTGCTGGCGATGCAGGCGGGCGCGGTGCCCTTGCTGCGCGTCTCGGCGGTGTTCATCCTGGTCGGCGCCCTGGCGGCGGGCGGCGCGCTGGCGCTCAACCAGTGGGTGCTCCCGGTCACCAACGCGCGCGTGGGCGACGAGTACTGGCGCCTGACGTCCGGGACCAGCGGGCTGTGGCGTCTGGCGCAGCAGAACGTCCCGGTGGACGACTTCACGCTTCACTTCCAGGACGTCGACCGGAAGACCGACGCCATGAGGCAGGTGCGCGTGGAGCGCTGGAACGGCAGCGAGCTGACGCTGCTGCGCGCCGACAGCGCCCGCTTCGAGGGGACCACCCTGGTGCTGCGCGACTACAGCGTGACGGTGCTGGACACTGCGGTCCTCCAGGACCGCGCGGGGGATCCCGGAGCCGCGCTTCAGCGCCTGGTGCGCGTCTACAACCGTCCCGACGACCCGGACGCCACGCTCACGCTGACGACCTCGCTCTCCGAGGAGGATCTGGTAAGCCGCTTCTCCCGCGGCGGCTTCGAGGACACGCGCTCGCTCAGCGCCGCCTACCGCGACGCGCACGACCCGGAGCTCGGCTACCGGGACCGGCGCCAGGCGGCCGTCCTGTTCCAGCGCAAGCTCGCCGAGCCCTTCGCCAACCTGACCCTGCTGCTGGTGGCGATCCCCCTGAGCCTGCTGTACGCCTCCAGTCGCAGCGTGGCCTTCGGCCTGTCGCTGGTGGTGACGCTGGTGTGGTACCTGATGCTGACCTTCGGGCAGCTCTTCTCGCAGACGGGCGCGCTCCCCGTGTGGCTCGGTCCCTGGCTCGGGAACCTCGTGCTGGCCGCACTCGGGTCGTTCCTGCTGGCGCGCCGCGTGCGCCTGCGCTGACGCCGCGGGCGCGACGCCCGCGGCGGCCGCCCCACGGCCGCGAGCGCCGTGCCACGCGCGTCACCCGCGGTGCGCGGGCCGGCCGCGGCCGGTGATAGAGTAGGACGCCTAGATGGATGGGCTCCTCTCCAGCCTCGACACGGCCACCGGCTACCTGGCGCCGCCCGATCGTGAACGCGTCGCCGAGGCCTTCCGCTTCGCCCGCGAGGCGCACGAGGGGATGAAGCGCCGGTCCGGGGAGGCGTACATCACCCACCCGGTCGCGGTCACCGCCCTGCTCGCGGAGATGCACCTCGACGTCAACGCCCTGATGGCGGGGCTGCTGCACGACACCGTCGAGGACACCGAGGTCACCTTCGAGGAGATCGAGCGCCGCTTCGGTGAGCCCGTGCGCCGCATCGTCGAGGGCGAGACCAAGATCAGCAAGCTGGCCGTGCGCGTCTACGAGGACGAGCAGGCCGAGAACCTACGCCAGATGCTGCTGGCCATGGTCAGCGACGCCCGCATCATCCTGGTGAAGCTCGCCGACCGACTGCACAACATGCGCACCCTGGCCAGCATGCCGCCCGAGAAGCAGCTGCGCATCAGCAAGGAAACCTTGGAGATCTTCGCGCCCCTGGCCCACCGCCTGGGGATCAACCACATCAAGAACGAGCTGGAGGACCTCAGCTTTCACTACCTCGAACCCGAGCGCTACCGGCAGCTCGAGCGCCAGGTGCGCATGCGCCACGCCGAGCGCGAGGCGTACGTCAAGGAGTCGATCACGCTGCTGAGCGGGCGCCTGCGCGCCGAGGGGCTCACGTTCGAGCTGTCGGGGCGCAGCAAGCACCTCTACAGCATCTACCGCAAGATGCAGCGCGACAACAAGAACCTCGACCAGATCTTCGACCTGATGGCCATCCGCGCCATCCTCGCGCCGGACCCGCCCATGCTCGGCATGGCGCCGGAGGACGCGGAGAAGGCCGTGTGCTACCGCGCGCTCGGCATCGTGCACAGCCTCTGGACCCCGATCCCGGGCCGCTTCAAGGACTACGTGGCCGTGCCCAAGCCCAACGGCTACCAGAGCCTGCACACCACCGTCATCGGCCTGCTGGGGCAGCCCATCGAGGTGCAGATCCGCACCCGCGGGATGCACGAGGTGGCCGAGTTCGGGGTGGCGGCCCACTGGGCCTACAAGGAGGGCATCGAGGACACCGACGAGGTCCAGAAGCGGCTGGAGTGGATGAAACAGCTGCTCGATGTCGACACCACCAGCGAGGACGCCGGCGCCTTCATCGACGCGGTCAAGAGCGACTTCCTGAGCGAGCGGGTGCTGGTGTTCACGCCCGCCGGGGACGTGGTGAACCTGCCGCGCGGCAGCACCCCCATCGACTTCGCCTACCAGGTGCACACCGAGGTCGGGCACCGCTGCATCGGCGCGCGCATCAACGGCGAGATCGTGCCCCTCGGGCACGAGCTGCAGACCGGCGACCGGGTGGAGATCCTCACCAACCGCTCGAGTCGGTACGGCCCCGCCAGCGACTGGCTGAACCTGGTGGTCACGCGCGGCGCCAAGCAGAAGATCCGCCACTACTTCCGCCAGCAGGACCGCCAGCGCCAGCTCGAGTCCGGCAAGCGCGCCCTGGACCGCGCGCTGCGCCGCCGCAACCTGCCGCTGGCCAGCCTCACCACCAAGGCCAAGATGGAGGAAGCGGCCCGCAAGGTGCTCAACTCCGACTCCGCCGACGACCTCTACCTCGCCATCGAGAGCCACCGCCTGACGGCCAAGCAGGTGGTGGAGACGCTGGTGCCGGACCTGGTCAAGGAGCGCAAACCCTCGACGCCGGCCGCCACCGAGCGCAAGAGCGTGAGCGGCGTGTACGTCGACGGCCTGGACGCGCCGGCGAAGCTGGCGCAGTGCTGCTCGCCGGTGCGCGGCGACGACGTGGTGGGCTACATCACGCGCGGGCGCGGCATCACCGTGCACCGCGTCGACTGCCCCAACGTGAAGCACCTGATGCACACCGAGCGCGACCGCTTCGTCAACGTCACCTGGGACGTGCCCTCCGGCGAGGTCTTCGCGGTCGATTTCGAGGTCGTGGCGGTCGACCGCTCGGGCCTGCTCAAGGACGTGCTGGACGTGATCGCCGGGATGAACAAGAGCGCCACGCGGGTGGCCGCGGACGTGCAGAGCGCCACCAAGGCGCGCATCCATTTCCGCGTCGACGTCAAGGATCAGGACGAGATCGAATACATCAAGGACAACGTGGCGCGCGTCACCGACGTGACGCGCGTGTACCGGGCGAAGCCCGGGTTGAAGTCGTAGGGGGCGCGACCGCCGGGTGGCCCGGAGGCGACCACCGACCGCCCGGGGAGCGGCCGCGCCCGGGCCGCCGTGCTCCGCTCGATAGAGGACGGTCGGTGGAGGGCGGTCGGTCGCGAGGTCGGCTGGGCGGGGGCCCCGCGGGTTCCGGCGCGCGTTGTCTGTTGTCGCGGCACGACGGAGCTAGACCGGTCGGTACGCGGGGTTACGGACGGGCGCCGCCGACGCTTCCGCGGTCACGGGCCACGACGGCTCGGCGGCCACCGGGCGCCCTCCCAGACAGGCGGCACACGCCGTCGCCGGCGATGGTAGCGTGGGGCCCCATGACGACGGAACCATCGAGCGGCGATGCCGGCGACCCGGCGGACGGAGGCCGGGGGCATGGCGTGGAGACGCCCGGCCGCCCGGGGAACGGTGCCGCGCCCGGGGCCGGCACGGTGTCCGTACTGTTCGTGTGTACCGGCAACATCTGCCGCTCGCCCATGGCCGAGGGGGTGTTCCGGCGCCGTGTGCGCGAGGCGGGGCTCGAGGACCGCGTGCGCATCGATTCGGCGGGCACCATCGACTACCACGCGGGCCAGCCGCCCGACAGCCGCGCCCAGAGGGCGGCAGCGCGGCGCGCGTACGACCTGAGCGGGTTGCGCGCGCGCCGCTTCGACGCCGGCGACTGCCGGAGCTTCGATCTGGTGTTGGCGATGGACCGCGGGCATCTCAATCGCCTGCGTGCGTGGTGTGCCGGCGGCGACGCGCCGGGTGAGGGCGCCGCCGCTCCGGGCGGGGCCAGCGCCGACGTGCGGCTGTTCCTCGATTTCGCCCCGGGGCGGCGCGAGCACGAGGTGCCCGACCCCTACATGGGCGGGGACGAGGGGTTCGAGTACGTCCTGGACCTCATCGAGGACGGGGTGCGCGGGCTGCTCGAGGAGGTCCGCCGGCGGCTGGGGGAGGCGTGAGCGCGCCGCGCGAAGGCGTCGAGCAGCGCGCACGGCGGACGCGCGGGGTCCCCCGGAGCGGACGATGAATGAGAGCCGGACCGGGCACGGGCGCCCGCGAGCCGATCGCCGCCGGCGGCCCGGGACCGGCCCGCGTGCTGGTCGGCAGCGGGCGATGAGTGCCGAGCACGCCCCCGAGAGGATCGCCGCGCGCGTCGCGGCCGCGCTCGGTTGCCGCGTGCTGGCGGCGCGGCGGCTCGGAGGGGGGCAGATCGGGCGCGTGGTGCGCTGCACGCTCGCCGACGGCCGCACGGTGGTGGGGAAGACCTCGGACGGCACACCGCTTGCGCTCGAGGCCGCCATGTTGCGTTACCTGGCCGAGCACACGGCGCTCCCTGTGCCGGAGGTCGTGTACGCCGCCGACGGGCTGCTGGTCTTGAGTCACGTGGCGGGCTCGAGCGCGCTGCGAGACGCGGCGCAGCGGGACGCCGGGACGCACCTGGCGGCGCTCCACGACCACGCGGCCGACGCGTTCGGCTTCGCGCACGACACGCTCCTGGGGCCCGTCCGCTTGGACAACCCGTGGACGACCTCCTGGCCCGCCTTCTTCGCCGAACGGCGCCTGCGCCCACTGGCGGAGCGCGCCCGGGCGAGCGGCAGCCTGCCCGAGGAGCTGTACCGGGGCGTCCTGCGCACGGCGGACGCGCTCCCCGCACTGCTCGATCACGATCCGGCGCCGTCCCTGATCCACGGCGACGTGTGGGCGGGTAACGTCCTGGCCGACGGCGAGCGCATCACCGCCTTCCTCGATCCGGCGATCTACTTCGCGGACGCCGAGGTGGAGCTCGCCTACATCGACCTGTTCGACACCTTCGGGGCCCCGTTCTACAGCGCGTACGAGGCGCGGCGCGCCATCGATCCCGGGTACCCGTCGCGGCGGCCCGTCTACCAGCTGGTGCCGCTGCTGGTGCACGTGGAGTTGTTCGGGGAAGGGTACGTCGGGGCGTTGCGGTCGAGGCTCGAGGAGGTTGGGGTGTGAGGGTGGCGGTGGCGGGAGGCGGGAACCGCGTGGACGGGTGTTGCTGGCACTGAATACATTTGATAATGCTGACCCACCGGCGAGCTCCACCAGGCGAAGGGATACGCACCGCGGGGTGCGCTTCAACTCGCGAGAGAAGACCCCGCCGGTTTCCAACGGCACCTGACGATCACCCCTTAAGGCTGCTTCTTCCGACCTGACCTGATTCGGGGGTCGCCACCGCGCTGGTCCGACGGGGCAGGCCAAGGCTAACACGCCGGGGCGGAACCGCGCTCCACTCCGGCCGCTCACGAGCCGCTCACGAGCCGCTCACGGATGGCATCGATCGCGGACCGCAGACGAGCGGTGGAGCACCGTGCCCAACGCACTTAGGCCGATGTGGGAAATCTGTAAGAGTTCCGTAAGAGCGCGGTGCTACTCTTATCTCGGATGCGGGAGAGGCCCGCACCTGGACTACCCGCGATCCCTGCAATCATCCATATCTGTCAGGGGCCGCAATCGAAGGGAGCGCATCATGCGCAGAAAGAGCACTCAGGGCTTCACCCTGATCGAGCTGTTGATCGTGATCGCGATCATCGGCATCCTTGCGGCGGTTCTCATTCCGAACCTGCTGAACGCGCGCAAGTCGGCGCAGGACCGCGCCGCCGAGGGCTACGCCCAGAACGTCTACACGGCCATCAACGCTGTGATGGCCGAGGACATCCGGGCGGATTCCACCAACATCACGATCGACGGGGTTGGAACTAGCGGCGGCAACAATTGCGCTACGGGCGGAAGCTTCAAGTCGACGTCTAGTACGCCTTCTCGTGCCTACTCCGTGAATGACCCTGGCGCCTCCGTTAACACATGCACGTGGGCGGTCAGCACGGCCGGCGATGTCACGGTGGATGTGACTAGCGCAAACGGCAAGACTTTCACTTTGACCTCCGTAAGCAGCTAGCCGCTCAATCTCAGAAGATGGTGTCGGGCCAGCGGTTCACGCTGGCCCGAATGCTATCGGTGAGGGTCGGAACGGTTCTGATGGATCCATTGAGCAACGGGTGCAATGCTGTGAGGGTGGCGGCATTCCTCGCTCGGCGGCCTGGCAGTCGTCGCGATCAATCCCTGGGCTACGAGTCTCGGCGGCATCTGGGTGGTACCGAAATTCGCTGCGGCAGTCGCGATCCTCGGATTCTGCGTGTTTGCGGTGGTGCGGTCGCCCGGCCGACGCGTGCGATCGTTGGCCAGCGCCCTCGAGGCGAGGCGTACATGGGCCGTGCTGGCCGTGGTGGCGTTTGTCGGCATCGTGGCTACGTGTCGCTCACCCTGGCCCTTGACGTCTCTCGCTGGCGTCGACGGGAGTTCGGACGGTCTGCTTCAGTGGGCCCCCACGCTCTGCCTGCTTCCCGCCGGCGCGGCCCTGGTTCTTGCGAACCCCGGCGCTGCGCGCGCACTTCTGGGTGGCTTTGTCGCGGGCGCTGCCTCGTGGTCCTCGTAGTCATCGTGCAGACGTTCGATTGGCGGGTGGACCTTACCGCGACCTCGGGCGCGCTTCACCATCCCGCAACCAGTTGCTGAGTCTCGTCATGCGTGACCAGATGCCCATCGGGTTCTACTGGCATCGTGGGCACGCCGGCTTCGTGATGGCGTTCGCGGCGTCTCTGGCACTCGCCATGGGCTTGGAGTCCTGGTGGCGCCATCGCATCTCGCTCCGCGTGGCCACGCTCCTCGTTGCGGGTACCGCCTTGAGCGCGACCCGAGCGCCATGGTTGGCGCTCGGATGCGCCATCGCTGCGGCCTTCATGATCGATGTCGTCCGAAGGCGTGCCACGCCCGGAAGGTGGGCGCCCGTGTTCGTTTCGGTAGGGATGGGTGTCCTGGTTGCGTTGGGCGTCCACAGACTCGCACGGCCCCGAAGTCGCACAACCTGGCTGCTCAACGGTCGATAAGCTACGCCACGTCGACGCGGCGGCGAGCGGAAGAGTCGAGTTGTGGCGACATGCCTTGCGACTCATTCAGGCCCGACCCGTCCTGGGCTGGGGATTTCACAGCTTCGGACCCTCGTGGTCTCTGGGGCGCAACCTGGAATCGGCCTCGCCTACCGGACCCGGTACACGTACCCAAGCCGCCACCTTCGGGTGGTCGTCCTACCAAGTGCAGGAGCCAAGCGGGGACGTACGCAGCGCGCGGATACCCTCGAACCGGGCGCACAATATGTGGCTCGATTGGGCGGTGCAGCTGGGGGTCGTGGGTTGCGTTCTCGTGGCCCTTCTGATGGCGTTGCTCTGTGGGCCGGATTGCGTCAGCCAAACGCTCTGCTCGTTACGCCGATCGTCGCTTACCTGGTATACGGGCTGTTCTGGTATGACAGCCCTCAATATACGCCGATGGTCTACCTGCTCTTGGGGTTCGCCCTGGGCTCTCGCCTCCGCCACACTAGCTCGAAGACCAGCCCGGAGCGCCCCGCGAGTCTGTGAAGCCGGCGCGGTCTCCCCCTCGCGCTCGAGAGCCCGGGAGACCGCGCGGGCACGGTTCCGCAACGATGGATCCTGCCGGAACAGCCCGGGACCGGTTATGGCGCCGTGGTGCCGACAGGGCATTGTCGAGGACTCCAGGCTCCATTCCGGACCTTCAAACCACTCCAAATCCGAATCGATTGTCGCAGTGAACCGATACGAAGCGGTCCTTCCTGAAGCTCGGCATAACTTTCACAACTGCGGTCCGCTGGTTTGCGCTCAAAATGCGCCATGCCTTGTCAGCACCGCACGTGGTGTCTGGGCAAGAATCACCAGGTCCAGCCAGACGCTCCAGTTGCGGACGTAATAGGCGTCCAGCCGACGCGCTGATCGTACCCGAGCAAGCTCCGACCGGACACTTGCCACAACCCGGTGAGGCCCGGCAACACCGCCGTGTACAGGTTCCGCTGCGGGCCATACTCATGTAGCTCGGCACGAGTGATCGCGCGCGGCCCGACGAGGCTCATGTCGCCGCGCAAGATATTGAGGATCTGAGGCAACTCATCGAGCGAGGTGCGCCGCAGGAAGCGTCCGACACGCGTCACACGTGATCCGCCGACAGCTTGTGGCTGCGTTGCCACTCGTCCGCGGCCCCGGGATCGCCCTCGAGGACCGCCTTCAATCGTGCATCGGAATCCTCGTGCATCGTCCGAAACTTCACCAAGCCGAACGCGCCACCCCCCTTGCCGATTCGCTTGTGGACGAAGAACACCGGACCACGGCTGTCGAGACGAACGAGAATTGCGATCACACCTAGCGCCAGAAGCGCGAGTGGCCCAGCCAGCACCAGCACACACACCTCGCTCAGCCGCTTCAGCAAGCGCTTATCCGGCTCAAGAAGGTTGTTCCTCAGCTTCAAGGCGAGGTGGCCGCGGAGATCGTGCGCCGTGACCCACGCGCTCGTGACATCCAAGAGATCCGGCACCAGCCACACATTGGGGAAGCGCGGCGTGAGTGCGTCGAGGACCTCAGTCAATCGCCTGCCAGCAAGACCTTCGGACACGATGAGCACATGCTTCGCGGACCCGGCACGAACCTTGCTCACATCGGTCCCCACCAGGACAGGGCGGATTCCGAGGACCGGGCCCGCCTCCAGCAAGGCCGCAAGTTCGTTCGTGCGCTCAGATGCGCCCAGAACAAACATCGGGATGCCGTACCAGGGCGCCTTGGCCAACAGGTGCTTCATGCCCGTCCGGAGGATGGGCAATCCCAACACCACCCAAACCGACACGGCCGCAAGCACGAACCGTGAGTAGTCCTGGCCGAAACGGAATGCCACGGCCAGGGTTGCGAAAGCGGCCACGACGAGGGCGCTCGACCACGTCTGGCGGCGCAATTCTTCGGCGGCGTTCAGGCCGTATCCGGGGTAGAGCCCGAATGCGCCGCGTGCCAGCAGAAGCAGTCCAACGCTAGGGGCGAGCGACGCGTAGTTGCGCACGGGAGCGAAGGCGTCCCACGAGAGCGCCTGCGGCGCGACTCCGGCCCGCCATGCCACCGCGAACGCGCCGGCTGCCAGCGTAGCCAACGCGTCCGACGCAGCCAGAACGACCGGTACGATCCACCGCATGCCATCCCAAGCGTACGTTGCTACGTGGGCGCCACGTTGTGGCAATCTCACTTGGGCACGACGCGCGCTCCCGCCCTTCCGCGCAACCCATCCACGAGTCCGGACCAGACCACACCAGTGTCCGCGGGTGCCAGGACCATGGTTAGCACAGCAAACGTCACGCTCTGCGCAGCGCCACGACGAATCTGCGAGCTGAGTGCGGCCGGGCCGCCAGCAACCGATTGCGGGCCAAGTCGTACTTCTTCCAGCCCGCCACCGGGGGGTACAGCAGTGCCGCCGCCCGAAGACAGTGAGCTCCACGTGGCCACCCATGGACGCCCAATCCCTGTGCAACACGACACTGGCGTGGACCCGTAACACGCGGCCGCCCGCACGTTGAATCCGCCAGCAGTAATCGGTGTCATCCGTGTAGATGAAGAAGTCTTCGCGCGGGAAGCCGATCTCGTCAACGACGCGTTTTGGGGCTGCGAAGCCTACAAACATGGCACGGTCGATTTCGATCTCTCCCCCAGCGCTGAGTTTTGGAGGTGCGACGCCTGAGTCGGGTACGACGCAGCTCGCGAGTGCTACAAGCTCGCCGTCGTGGTGGTCCGTGCTTAGGGACCAACTCGGGAGAGCACCGTGCAGCTGCGGGATGGCGTCGTCATCCATCATCCAGGTCCAGTCGTAGCCGTGGGCGGTGGACCAGCGCAGTCCAGCGGCAAATCCGCCGGCGCCGCCGAGGTTCGTGGGCAACCGAAGGACTTGGAAGCCTGCCCTGGTTTCGAGGGCGAGTGCAGTGGCCGGTCCGCTGGCGTTGTCGACGACGAGGACCGCATCCACGGAACGGGTCTGCCGGGCCAGTCCATCGAGGCACCGCAGGAGGTCTCCGGGACGGTTATGGGTTACGACGAGCGCACAGATGTTCATAACGAGGGTGCCAAAATCAACCTACGAATCACGGTACGATACGCCGAATTGCGTCGACCACGTCTGCGAGGGCGCGCACAAGTCTGTGACGAACGTCTTTGCTGCGGATGTGCCTCACCCGCGTGTACCACGGGTCCGAGTGAATTGCGGCAAGCGCAGCACGACCGACGGGACCGGACAAAGCCGCGGAGCCTTCGAGCCAATACACGCCCCAAGATTGATCCTTCCCGCACGCGCCGGCCCGGCTCGATGTGGGCCGCCGTGCCACGCATAAGCTGAGCAGCGGCGGACACGGCGATACGCCACAGAGCCCTCGGGCTGAGGGGGCGACAGAGCTGAACCGAGCCCGACTCGGCGGCATCCAAGCTGACCTCAAGGAGGCTAAGAACTCGCGCCTGATTGCGGGAGGGGCGGGCAATGAAGTCACAGACGACGGATAGAATGGCTTGCCTAACGCTCCCACCAGACAGATCCAAGGATGGGTGTTGTTTCGCTTCAGCGGCGAACATCACGACGGCGCTGCGGATCGCCTCTCGGAGTCGTCGCCGTGCACGGGACTCGTCGACACCAGCCAGCACGGGCCGCCAACCATCGTCACCTAGTTCGTAGCCAAGCGTCGTACCGTGATCCGCTGTAAGCAACACCTGGTCGATGATGCCACGATTCCTGAAGAGAGCTCGGAGCCATTTCTGAGCGTCGTCCCGTCCTTGCGGCTCCGCGACGAGCGCCCAGGCAGGGCCTGCCTGACTCACGGGCACGTGCCCTGCGCTAAGCGCAAGGTAGTAGCCGCGGCCGAAGGATGCCCCACGCGACTCAAGGATACGCCGCAAGCTCTGTTGGGCCTTGAGGGTCCAACCACTGTCCACGATGGCCCAGTCGTCGGTGCCCGTGAGGCCACTTCGCTCCAGGTATCCATACGTGGACTGGAGGCGCGCTTCGCGCGCGTGCGCCTCGTCGGCCTGCGCGCTGTTCCAGGCTCGCCTGGATCCATACAGGTAGCTGAGTTTGACTCGGTCCTCGGCGCCAGCAAGTATCTCCGCCGCGAGCTTGACGGACTGAGCATCCCGGGCTACGAAGTGAAGTGTCTGGACGCGGTCCTGCTCTGCGCGATGCAGCACGCTTGCCGCGAATGAGGTGATTAGCGGCGCGGCGTAGTTGGCGGCAATCGATGCCCTGGCATCTGTGCTCGAAGCATCATGCGTCAAGGCTAGACGGACGGCGCGAGCAAGCCCGGCGAGCCGCGATCCATCAAGCGGACAGTCGGTTCGTTCGGCCATGAGGCGCTCAGATCGCGTGAGGCGGCTGCCCCGGAACAGGCTTGTTCGCACGCCCATCCCGGCAGGCACTAAGAAATCGGCAACAGGGTCATCTCCGGTATGCCAGAGTGACCGGAGTCGCACTTCAAGGCGTTGACACGCCATTCGGAACAGCCTCCCGGTGCGTTTCAGACGCGCCCACTTCGCCCGAAACGAGCACCTCGGTCGGGTCCGCGGTGAAGCCGTACCGTTGAAGGACCGAGAAGATG
Source organism: uncultured Trueperaceae bacterium (assembly GCA_963739805.1). Classification (GTDB taxonomy): domain Bacteria; phylum Deinococcota; class Deinococci; order Deinococcales; family Trueperaceae; genus CAVUBJ01. Next base: position 550 of record CAVUBJ010000009.1, on the reverse strand, counting down.
AACGACCCCGGCAGGTACATGTCGGACAAGAACACCACTCTGAGACCTGCGTCTCGAGCTTCTGTCACGGCCCGACGCAAAGCCGGTACAGGTCGGAGCGACGCCCTCTCGAGCCCCAGTTCGCTCTCCAGAAGTCCTTGTGCGCTGAGTCCAAGTGCCCCGATCTCGGGCTCTGCCCACCGGTAGATCTCCGCTATCGTCACCTCACCGGCTTCGCTGTTGCGCCGGGCCTCTCCCTCGGCGCGCCATCGAATCTCTGCGAGCTCCTTCACGGCGACACTCACGCACGGTTCGCCCAGAGCCTTGCCAGCCAGGGCCCCGTGGATGTCGCGTGAGGTTGCGAAACTCCGGACGAGGCACGTGTCGAACACATCGAAAGACCGGGCAGCGATCATGGTCGACCGGTTGCGAGCCCACGGGCTCGTCCAGTGCGGTCAAGTGCCGAGCTCATGGGGTCCTAGTAAGAAGCTGTCGCGCGCCAGTCCACGCACCTTCCAGAACCGCGTACATCCAGAAGAGTGGGGGAAGCGGCGTGGGGTGCAGCCATGCG
>CAVUBJ010000008.1:0-211791 GCA_963739805.1 uncultured Trueperaceae bacterium | reverse complement strand
GCATGAGGTTTCACCTAACGGAAAAACCCTCTGCGCCCCGGCGAGATGTGTCGTACTAGACGCCACAAACTCGACCGAGTTCGCTTGCTCGTTACACTCCTATTCGCCTGTCAATGTTCGCGCCCCTCTTTCGAGCGGCAAAAGAGAGTGTATACCCGGGGCCGAAGGCGTGTCAAGTCCGGGCGTGGCGTGGCGGGACGCGTGCGCGCCTCGGCTCACACGGCCTGCGCGCCGTGGCCCGCGGCGGCGTCAGCGGATGCGCGCCAGCTCCGCATCGAGCCGGGGGCGCGACAGCTCGCCGAGCCAACGCCCCGCCAGCCGCCCACGGGCGTCGAAGAACAGCGTCGTCGGCAGGCCGGCGCTGGAGGCCGCGGCCGAGAGGCTGCTGGACGGATCGAGCAGCACATGCTCGAGCTCCAGCGCATGGTCCTCGAGGTACCCCGCCACGCGGTCGCCGGGCTCCCCCTGGGACACGAACAGGAACGTCACCTCCGGCGTCTCGCGGGCCGCCGAGGCCAGCAGCGGCAGCTCCCGCTGGCACGGGCCGCACCAGGTCGCCCACAGGTTGACCACCACGGGTCGGCCCAGGAACGAGCTTGGCGACAACGTGTCGCCGTCCAGGGTCGACAGTGGTTGGGCGAAGAGCGTCGGCGGTTCCGGCGCGGTGGTCACGGCGGCGGCCTGCCAGCCGCCCCACACGACCGCGCCCAGAACACCGGCCAGCAGCGCGGAGCGCAACAGGCGGGGGCGGCCCCGCAGCGCCAGCACGCCGTAGAGGGCGCCGGCGAGGGCGCCCGCGATCAGCGAGAAACCCCCCTGCCACACGAAGAGCACGGTCCACGGTTCGCCCAGGTAGCTGCCGATGTGCCGCGCCACATAGCCCAGGCGTGCGCCGAGCAGCCCGATCAACACCGCGTTCCAGGCGGCGGGCGCCACGCCCCGTCGCCCGCGCCGCTCGAGCACCTCGGCGACCACCAGCACCACCACCAGGGCCAGGAGGGCGCCGAAGCGGGGGCCGCTCAGGGCCAGGGGGCCGATCCGAACGTCGGTCATCGCCGCTAAGGATACGCGCCCCGCGAGGACCGCGCGCGTCGCGAATATGACCGCCGCCGCCGCGCGTGGGGCCGGGTAGCATGGGGCATCATGACGATCGACCTCAACAGCGATCTCGGCGAGTCGTTCGGCCGCTGGCGCGTCGGCGACGACGCGGCCCTGCTACGGCTCGTCACCTCCGCGAACGTGGCGTGCGGCTTCCATGCCGGCTACCCCAGCGGCATGCGCGCCACCGTCCGCGCCGCCCTGGCGGCAGGCGTGGCGGTGGGCGCCCACCCCGGCTACTACGACCTTCGCGGCTTCGGCCGCGTACCCATGGCGCTGCCGGCCACCACGGTGCGCGACGACGTGCTGTACCAGGTGGGCGCTCTGAACGCCATCACCGCCGCGGAGGGCGGGCGGCTGGCCCACGTCAAACCACACGGTGCGCTGTACAACGCAGCCACCACGGACCCCGAGTTGGCGCTTGCCGTGGCCGAGGGCGTGGCGGCCGTCGACCCACGCCTGCGGGTCGTGGTGCTGGCGGGCTCACCCGCCGAGGACGCCCTGCGGTCCGCCGGCGTCCCCGTCCTGCGCGAGGGCTTCCTCGACCGGGCGTACCGGGCCGACGGCACGCTCGCGCCGCGCGGCACGCCCGGCGCGGTGCACCACGACGCCGAGCGGGTGGTGGCGCAGGCCCTCGCCCTGGCCGGCGAGGGGCGGGTGGAGACCATCGACGGTGGCACGCTGCGTCTCGATGTCGATACCCTCTGCCTTCACGGCGACACGGAGGGCGCACTGGAGCTGGCGCGGCGCGTGACCCAGGCGCTGGAGGGCGCGGGGATCCAGGTCGCCCGGCCCGCGACGTCTCCCGCGGCGTGACGCTGCGCCGCGCCGGGCCGGCGGCCTGGCTCCTGGATCTGGGAACCGAGCCGGGCCCCGACACGGCGCGTCGCCTGCGGGTACTGGCCGAGCAGCTGCGAGCCTCGGCGCCCGGCGCGGTGCGCGACCTCATCCCGGGTTACGCCAGCCTGCTGGTGGAGGCGCGTCCGGGCACGCCGCACGCACGCATCCTGGCGTGGCTGCGCGCCGCCGAGGAGGGGGACGCGGGGGGCGCGACGCCGGTGATGCGGCGCCACGAGATACCCGTGCACTACGGGCACGAGGCGGATCGCGACGCCCTGGAGCGGCGCCTGGGCCTCCCCTTCGAGCGCATCGCGGCGCTGCATCGGGAGGCCGCGTACACCGTGGCGTTCCTCGGCTTCACGCCCGGCTTCCCCTACCTCCTCGGGCTGCCCGCCGCCCTGCTGACGGCGCGGCGCGATACGCCGCGGGCGCGCGTTCCCGCCGGTGCGGTGGCGATCGCAGGGGCACAGGCCGGCATCTACCCCAGCCCCAGCCCCGGCGGCTGGTGGATCCTGGGCACCACCCCCACGTCCCTGTTCGACGCCGAGCGCTGGCCCCCCAGCGATTGGGCCGCCGGAGACGAGGTGCGCTTCCTCGACGCCGCCGGCGCGCCCGCGGCGAGCCACACCGGCTCCGGCGCGGCCCGCGGCCGCCCCCGGCGCGTGGGGGGCGCGGAGGCGGCGCGCGCGGCGGCGAACGCCCCCGCTCCCCTCGGCGTCCCCGCCGCCGCACCCGCCGCCTTGGTGGAGGAGGCCTGGCCCCCCTCGGCCTCCCTGCAGGCCGAGCCCCGCTGGTGGGTGGGCCACTACGGCATGGCCCAGGCCGGCCCGCTCGACCCGCTGGCGGCCGAGGTGGCCAACGCCGCCGTCGGCAATCCCGGGCGGGCGCCGGTCCTCGAGCTCGTCGGACTGCCGTTGCGCCTGCGCGCGCTCCGCACGCTGCAGGCCGCGGTCGCGGGCGGCGGCTTCGAGGTCCGCCTGGAGACGCGCCCGCAGCGCACGGGAGCGCCCTTCGCGTGGCCGGCCGGGGCGGTGTTGGAGCTGCTCCCCTCACGCGGCGCCGCCGGCGCGGTGAGCTACCTGGCGTGCGCGGGTGCCTTCGCGGCGCAACGCTACGCCGGCTCGCGCAGCACCGACCTGCGCGCCGGGGCGGGGGGCTCGAAGCGCGCTCTGGAGGCGGGCGACGTGCTGGGTGTCGGCGGCGCGCACTCCGGCCTGCCGCGCCCCGCCGCCGGGCCGCTGCACTACCCGCAGCGCGTCGAGCTGCGTATCCATCCGGGCCCGCAGCACGACGACGAGGCGTTCGCTGCGCTGCTCCACGGCAGCTTCCGGGTGGCGGCGGGCGATCGCACCGGCGTCCGTCTCGACGGCCCAGCGGTGCCCATGGCGGCCTCGGACGTGCTCAGCGAGGGCTCGATGTGGGGGGCCGTGCAGGTGCCGGCGGACGGACGGCCGATCGTGCTGCTGGCCGATCGTGGCCGCACCGGCGGGTACGCCAAGCCGGCCGTTGTGGACGTGCGGGACCTGTGGCGGCTGGCGCAGGCCGGGGCCGGGAGCGAGGTCTGGTTCGAGGCCGCGGAGGGCGTCTCCGCCGCGCGCCGGCGCCCGGGCTGACGGCCCGCCGGCCGATCACCCTCTACACTGTGTCCATGCAGGCCGTCGCCCTCATCGCGCACGACAAGAAGAAGCTCGACCTGGCGATCTTCGCCAAGGACCACGCGGCCGTGCTGCGGCGCTTTCCGCTGATCGCCACGAGCACCACCGGGGGCGTGCTGCAGAGCAAGGCGGGCCTGGAGGTCGAGCGCCTCCGCTCCGGGCCCGAGGGCGGCGACCTCCAGGTCGGCGCCCGCATCGCCGAGGATCGCGTGAAGGCCGTCATCTTCTTCCGCGACCCCCTGACCGCGCAGCCGCACGAGCCGGACGTGTCGGCCCTGTTGCGGATCTGCGACGTGCACAACGTGCCGCTGGCGACCAACCTCGGCACCGCGGAGGCCATCATCGCGTGGCTCGAGGAGCAGCTCGACGCCCCCGAGCGCGCCGAGGGGGGCCAGAGCGTATGAGCAAACGGATGATCGAGACGTTCCTGCGCGAGATGCGCGAGCGCTACCAGGAGGAGATCGACGCGGTGGCGCTCCCCGAGGGCACCACCGACTACGTCCGGGAGCGCGTCGGCGAGAGTGACAGCGAGACCGTGCTGTTCATGCTCAAGCTCGGCTACCTGATGGGGTTGCAGACCGGCTACGCCGCGGGCAGCGCCGGCGGCGACGCGCCGGACGGTCCGACCATCCCCGGGCCGATGCAGGCCTGAGCCGCCGCTGGGCGGCGCCTCACCCCACCTGCGCCAGCCGACGCGCGGAGAGCTCGAGCAGCCGCTCCTGCGCGTCGAGCCTGTTCTGCCCCGGACGCCGCCGCACGGCACGGTAGTCCCCCTCCGGCGTCAGCACCCTCGCCTTGACGTTGTCGCGCAGCAGCAGGTCGAGCACCTGCATCGCCTTGCGCTTCAGGGATGCGTCCTCGACCGGGAATAGCGTCTCGATGCGGCGGTTTAGGTTGCGCTGCATCCAGTCGGCCGAGCCCAGGTAGACGTCGTCGGCACCGCCACGGCGGAAGTAGAACAGCCGCGAGTGCTCCAGGAAGCGTCCGACCACGCTGCGGACGCGGATGTTCTCGCTCACCCCGGGCACGCCGGGCCTCAGGCAGCAGATGCCCCGCACCACCAGGTCGATGCCCACGCCCGCCTGGGAGGCGCGGTAGAGCGCGCGGATGACCTCGGGGTCCACCAGCGAGTTCATCTTGGCCTTGATGCGCGCGGGCTGCTTGGCCTCGGCCGCGGCGGTCTCCCGCTCGATGGCGCCGAGGAGCTGCTTCCTGAGCGTGTCGGGCGCGACCCACAGCTTGCGCCAGGAGCGCTGCTTGCTGTAGCCGGTGAGGTGGTTGAAGAGCTCGCTGACGTCCGCGCCGAGCTCCGGGTCACAGGTCAGCAGCGACATGTCGGTGTACACCGTCGCCGTGCCGGCGTTGTAGTTGCCGGTGCCGAGGTGGACGTAGCGGCGGATGCGCTGCGGGCCGGCACCGTCGGGCTCGCGGCGCACCATCAGCAGCGCCTTGCAATGCGTCTTGAGGCCGGCGAAGCCGTACACCACGTGCACACCGGCCCGCTCGAGCTCCCGCGCCCAGACGATGTTGTTCTCCTCGTCGAAGCGCGCCTTGAGCTCCACCAGGGCCGTCACCAGCTTGCCGTTGCCGGCCGCCCGCGCCAGCGCGGCGACGACCGGCGAGTGACGCCCGACGCGGTACAGCGTCATCTTGATCGCCAGCACCGCTGGGTCGTCGGCCGCCTCGTCGATGAGCATCTGCACCGCGTCGAAGGCGTGGAACGGGTGGTGCAGCAGGATGTCCTGCTCGCCGATGGCGTCGAAGACGCTGTCGTGGTTGCGGTACTCGCTCGGCAGGCGCGTCACGAAGGGGACGTCGCGCAGCTCGGGCAGCGGCAATAGCGCGAGCTCCATGAAATCGCTCACGTTGAGGTGGTTGGGGATGTCGTAGACGTCCTCTGGCTCGAGCCCCAGGGTCTTCTGAAGGCGCAGCCGCCAGGCCTGCGGCATGCTGGTCTCCACCTCCAGGCGCACCGCGTCGCCCCAGCGGCGCCGACGCACCTCGTCCTCGATGACGTGCAGCAGGTCGTCCGCCTCGTCCTCGGCGATCTCGATGTCGGCGTTGCGGGTGATGCGAAAGCCGTGGGCGCGCCCGACCGTGTGCCCCGGGAAGAGCTCGCCCACGCGGGCGCGGATGATGTCCTCCAGGATGACGTAGTCGTGCCCCTCTCCGGGCAGGCGCAGGAAGCGCGGCAACACGCTGGGGACCTGCACCACGGCGCCGCGCGACAGGCCGGTGTCCGGGTCGACGACCTCCAGCAGCAGCGAGAAGCTGAGGTTGGGCAGCCGCGGGAAGGGGTGGCTGGAGTCCACCGCCAGCGGCGTGAGCACGGGGAACAGCTCGCGCTCGAAGAAGTCGTCCACCGCGGCCGCCTCGCCCGCGCTCAGGCCCTCGATGGCGCGCAGCCGCACGCCCCGCCGCGCCAGCTCAGGCAACACCTGACCGGCGAGGACGGCGCGATGCCGCTGCACCACCGCGTGCAGCGCCTCGGAGATGGCGTGGAGCTGCTCCCGCGGGGCCATGCCGTCGGCCGTGCGCTGCGTCACGTCGGCCGCCACCTGCTCCTTGAGCCCGGCGTAGCGGATCATGATGAACTCATCGAGGTTGGAGCCGAAGATGGCGAGGAACTTCAGGCGTTCCAGCGCCGGCGTGCTCCGGCGCTCCGCCTCCTCCAGCACGCGCTCGTTGAACCGCAGCCACGACAGCTCGCGGTTGAAGTAGAGACTGGGGTCCGTGAGATCGACCGGCGTGGCCATCCGCTCAGCCTAGCAAACCCGCGTCACAGCCGCGCCCCCGGCCCGGCGACGACCCGCCGGCGGGCGGCGCGACGGCTGGCCCCGGCCACGCCACCGACGCGCCGCATCGGGGTCGGGGCGCCGCCCGGGTCGCCGCCGGCGGGCCCCCGGCGCCGCCGGGGGCGGTCAGCCCGCCTCGACCGCGGGCTCGTCGCGCTGCACCAGCTCGACCTCGTACGAGATGGCCGCCTTGAGGCTCGCGGCCACGGAACAGTACTTGGTCATGGCCAGGCCCACGAAGCGCTCCGCGGTGCGCTGATCGAGACCCGGTACGTCCAGGACGTGGCGGGCACGGATGCGCTCGTAGGGGCTGGGAGGGCCATCGGGGCGATCCCCGGCGAGCTCGACGCGGTACCCGCGGATCTCCAGCTTGCGCTTGCGGAGCATCTCCACGATGTCGTAGGCGGCGCACGCGCCGACCGCGTTGAGCAGCAGCTGCATCGGGCCCATCCCGGTCCGGGCCTCCTTCTCGCCGTCGATCATCACGCGCATGCCGTCGGGCGTGACCCCCACGAAGCGCTTGTCGACGAGGTGTTGGACGGTGGTGGTCGTTGTCTGCGCCATGCTCCAGTATCGTGCACTGCCTCGGCCGGCGGGTCGCCAGGGGAACACGGCGTCCGCGCGGCGGCGCGGGCGCACCCCGCCGCGTTCGGCGCGCGCGGGGGGCGGCGGGCGCTACACTCGGGTGCGCCGCGAGCGCCCCGCGCCGCGCCGAGCCCGCCATGACCCCACCCTGCCCACCCGCCGACGACGCCCCCGACCGCGCGCCCGCGCCCGCGGGTGCCGCGCGCCTGGCGCCGCCCCCGCGGCCCGGCGCCGACAAGGGTGCCTGGCGCGCCTGGGCGCGCGCCAACCGCCACGCGCTGGCGCGCGAGCCGCAGCGCGCGCGCTCCGTGGCGGACGGCCTGCTGGCCTGGCCCGGCCTGCCCCGGGGCGGCTCGCTGCTGCTCTACCTGGCCTTCGGCGACGAGATCGATCTCGCCCCGCTGCTGGCGCTGCCCGACACCCTCCTGGTGGTGAGCCGCACCCACGCCGACGGCCGGCTGACGCTGCACCGCTTCGACCCGGCGCGGCTCGAACGGCACCCGCTGGGCTTCGCGCAACCGCCGGAGGCCGCGCCGCGGGTCGATCCCGGAGCCGTGGACGCCGCCCTACTGCCGGGGCTGTGTTTCGACCTCGGGGGGGCACGGCTCGGTTACGGGCGCGGCTACTTCGACCGGCTACTGCCGCGGCTGCGCGCCGACGCGCCGCGGGTCGGCGTGAGCTTCGAGGCGCTGGTGGTGCCCCACCTGCCGCGGGAGTCGCACGACGTTCCCGTCACGCACTTAGCGACCGAACGCGGCGTGCGCGCGCTCGCCCGGCAGGGCGGCTGAGCGGGCGCGCTGGCGCCCCGCACGCGGGCGCCCCGCAGACGGGTGCCCCTCGCGCGAGCTGCCGGCCCGGAGTCCGCGCCCCGGGCCGACCCGGCCGCGGGCTAGAACTCCGCGATCCGCGCCGGCAGCTCGCGCATGGCGGCGATGGTCCGGGCCCCGTGGGCCGACAGCTGCTCGGCAGCCAGCAAGCCGGCGTACCCCACCACGGGCATGCCCGCCGCCACCGCGGCACGCACCCCCGCGACCGAGTCCTCCACCACCACGCAGTGCGCCGGGAGCACCCCGAGGCTGGCCGCGGCGTGCAGGAACACGTCGGGTGCCGGCTTGCCACGGGCCACCTCGGAGGCGCTGAAGACGCGCTCGAAGCGCCCCCACAGCCCCGTGCGGCCGAGCACCTCGCGCAGGTAGGCCGGGTCCGAGCTCGACGCCACGCAGCGCCGGCCCGGCAACGCCTCCATGGCCTCGACCACGCCGGCGACGGTGCGGGGCTCGGCCAGGAAGGTGTCGATGACGCGGCGGTCGTAGCGCGCCACGAAATCGCCGGGCAGCGCGCGCCCCAACTCCGCCTCTACCTCGGGGAAGCACTCGCTGCCTGGGCGGCCCATGAAGCGCTCCACGCACGCCTCCATGCTGATGGGGTAGCCCTCGGCGGTGAGCATGTCGGCCAGCACGCGGTTCGCCACCCGCTCCGTGTCCACCAGGACACCGTCGCAATCGAAGATCACCAGGTCGGGAGTCATCGCGCCTCCATGCTAGCCCCGGCGCCCGCCGGCCGCGCGCCTCAAACGCCGCCGGCGGGCGTTGCGTCGGCGGTGCCGGCGCCTTCCTCGGCCACCTCGCCCCACGAGGGGTAGCGGCGCGGTGCGCTGGCGATCGCGAGGCTCGCCGCCGACACCGCGGGCCGCAGCGCGTTCTCCCACGACAGCCCGCGCTGCAGCGCGGCCAGCAGGCCGGCGTTGAAGGTGTCGCCGGCGCCGACCGTGTCGACCACCTCCACCCGCGGCGCCGCTACCGCGTGGCGGCAGGTGCCCTCGGCGAGCAGCGCGCCCTCGGCGCCCAGCTTGACCACCGTGCGCGTGTCGCGCAGCGCGCACAGGGCGTCCTCGACCGTGGGCGCGCCGGTGACGCCGAGGAGCTCCTCACGGTTGGGGAGGAAGGCGTCGAGCCGGGGCAGCAGCCCCCGCAGCTCGTCGCGCACCGCGGCCGTCCAGCCCTCGGTCGGCCAGCCGGGATCGAGCGCGACGCGCACCCCGCGCGAGCGCGCGAGCTCCACGTAGGCCGGCGCGCCGCGCCGCAGCCCCGGCAGCAGGAAGTACCCGCACAGCAGCAGCAGGTCACCCGCCCGCGTGGCACCCAGCGCGGCCTCGAGCGCCTCCACCGGGAAGTGCGTCAGGTGGCCCAGGTGGGTCACGAAGGTGCGCTCCCCGCTCGGGTGGAGCAGCCCCACGCTCAGCGCCGTGGCCGCCCGGCTGCGCTCGAGCCGGACCCCGGCGGGCGCCAGGGCCGACTCCAGCCAGCCGCCCAGGGCGTCGTCGCCGACGCCCGCCACCACGCGGAAGCGCGCGCCCAACGCCTGCAGGGCGAGCGCGGCGTTGCCTGCGGCCCCACCGACGCGCAGTTCGAAGTGCTCGGCCAGCACCTCGCTGCCGGCACGCGGCCAGGTGGGCACCCGCCCCATGAGCTCGTCGACGTTGACGTTGCCCACCACCAGCACCGTGGGCGCGTCGGCGCCGGGCCCCGCGCGGGCAAGTCGTGTCACCCCTTCACCCCGGTCAGCACCACGCCCTCGATGATCTGCTTCTGGAACACGAAGAACACCAGCAGCACCGGCAGGATGGCGAGCGCCGAGGCGGCCATGATGAGGTTCCATTGCGTGCCCGCCTCGCCCGAGAAGAGCGCGACGCCCACCGGGATGGTACGCATGCTCGGCGACTTGGCGATGATCAGGGGCCACAGGAAGGCGTTCCAGTTGCCCACGAAGTTGAAGATCCCGAGCGCCGCGAGCCCCGGCCGCACGAGCGGCAATCCCAGGCGCCAGAACAGCCCGAACTCGCTGACGCCGTCGACGCGGCCCGCGTCGAACAGGTCGCGCGGCAGGGTCTGGAAGAACTGCCGCATCAGGAACACGCCGAAGGCCGGGATCAACCCGGGGAAGGCGATCCCCCAGAAGGTGTTGACCCAGCCGTACTGGGTGGACATCACGTACCACGGGATGACCAGCATCTCCGTGGGGACCATCAGCGTGGAGAGGATGAGCACGAAGATCACGGTGCGCCCGGGGAAACGCAGGCGCGTCAGGGTGTAGCCCACCAGGGAGCAGAAGAACAGCACGCTCACCGTGGAGATGCCGGCGACCACGATGCTGTTGAGGAACCAACGCGGGAAGTCCGTATCGAGCAGCACGCTCTTGTAGTTCGCCAGCGTCCACGCCTTGGGCAGCAGGTGGAAGCGGAAGATCTCCCGCAGGCTCTTGAACGACGACAGCAGCATCCACAGGAACGGGAAGAAGGTGAGCACGCTGCCCAGCGCGAGCAGCACGTAGGCGAGCACGGTGCCCGGGCCGCCGCGGCCGCGGGTCTGCTCCATCACGGGCTCGACCATCAGTACTCGATCCTCCGCTGCGTCAGCCGCAGCTGCACCAGCGTCACCACCAGGATGAGCACGAACAGGAGCACCGTGACCGCCGAGGCGTACCCCAGGCGGAAGCGCGAGAACGCCTCCTGGTACATGTACAGCGCGATGGTCAGGGTGGAGTTGAGCGGCCCGCCCTGATCGGTGAAGTTGATGTTGACCACCTGGTCGAAGAGCTGCAGGGAGGCGATGGTGGAGATGATGATGGAGAACACCATCACCGGGTTGAGCAGCGGCAGCGTGATGTGCCGGAAGCGCTGCGATGCGTTGGCGCCGTCGATGGAGGCGGCGTCGTAGAAGATGCGCGGGATCCCCTGCAACCCGGCCAGGAAGATCACGACCTGGAAGCCGAGCTGTTGCCACACGACCACCGCCGCCACCGAGGGCAGCGCCGTGCTGGGGTCGGTCAGGAAGGTCTGCGTCGGGATGCTCAGGAAGGCGAGCCCGATGCGCTCCACGAAGCCGTCCCAGGTGACGATGGCGTTGTTGAAGATGCCGAAGTTGACCGAATACATCCACCCCCACACCCAGGCGACGGCCGCCGCGGGCGTGACGTAGGGCGCAAAATAGATGGCGCGGAACAGCGGCCGGAAGCGCCGCACCGCGTTGAGCATGATCGCCACGAACAGGCCCAGCGCGAGCTGCACGGGCACGATGATGAGGCTGTAGAGCAGGGTGTTGGTCAGCGCCCGGTGGAGCCTGGGGTTGGCCAGCATCTCCCGGTAGTACTCCAGCCCGACGAAGGTCCGCTGCGCCGGGTCCACGTGCCACGTGAACAGCGACAGCTTGAACGACTGCACCGCCGGCCACAGGCGCAGGAAGCCGTAGAAGGCGAGCGGGACCAGCAGGAAGACGTAGGCCCATAGCGCCTCGCGGGTCGCCAGGCTGATGCGGCGCCGCGCGCGGGCGGGCCGCCGCGGCGTGTCGGCCGACTTCTGCATGCCACCTCCAAGGGGCCGGAGGGGGGCGCGGGGCCCCCCTCCGGCCGGGCGCCTACTGGCGGGCCTGGTCGAGGAGCACCTGCTCCTCGACGGCGGCGTCATGCCACGCGGACGCCGGATCGGCGTTCTGCAGCACGACCTTGTTGATGGCGTCGAGGTAGACCTGGCGCTGCGCGCTCTCGTCCACGAACTGGGTGGCGTGCGAGTAGGCCAGGGACTTGATGAAGGGCCCGTAGACCGGGTCCGCGGCCAGCGCCGGGTCATTGACCAGGCTGGCGCGCGCCGGCAGCTCGCCGACGACCTCGAGCCACAGCTTCATGGCGTCGGGGCTGGTGACGAACTGCAGGAACTTCTCGGACGCCGCCAGCTTGGCGGGGTCCTTGGTGGCGTTGGGGGTGAGGCCGTTCATCCAGAACGAGCCGAAGTCCGACTTCACGCCGTTGGCCAGCGTCGGGATCTCCGCCACGCCCCAGTCGAACTGCGCGCCGGACTTCACCGAGCCGATGGCGAAGCTGCCGTCGATGATCATGGCGATGTTCTGGAGCTGGATGAAGCCGTCGCGGTAGCCGTTGTTGCCCGGCACGAACTCGGGCACGCCGATCTGCTCCTTGGTGGCCCAACCGGTGTAGAACTCGAAGGCCTGGAGGCCCTCGGGCGAATCGTAGGCCACCTTGGTGCCGTCGTCGCTATAGGGCTGGCCGCCGAACTGGCGGATGAGCACCTCGCGCAACAGGCTGTGGTCCTGCCCGTTGGGAGCGAAGCCGTAGCCCACCTGCGAGAAGCGCGCGCCCTGCTTGATGGTCAGCGCCTTGGCGATCTCGATGAACTGGTCCCAGGTGGCGGGCGGCGCATCGAAGCCGGCCCCGCTCAGCATGTCCTTGTTGTAGAACAGCGCCAGGCTGCGCACGGCGGTGGGCAGGCCGTAGTACTGGCCATCGATCTTGGCCGCGTCCACCATGGGGATGAAGTCGTTGGCGATGGTGGCCGGGTCGAAGGCGTCGCCGGGCAGCGGCACCACGTAACCGGAGCGCTGCCAGGTCGGCAGCCAGCCGTAGTAGAGCTGCACCACGTCGGCGCCCTGTCCGGCCGGCAGCGACGCCGCGACCTGCTGTTGGTAGGCGTCGTACGGGAAGGTCTCCTGCTTGACGGTGATGTCGGGGTTGGCCGCCTCGAACTGCTGGATGAGCTGGTTCATGGCGTCAACGCGGGTGGCGTAGTCGTACTGCCAATAGGTGATGGTGGTCTTCTGGGCGAAGCCCAGGGAGACCGCGGCCAGGACGGCCAGTGAAACGATGACCCTCTTCATGCCCTCTCCTTTCCGTGCGCGCGCTGGGCGGCGCGCGCCGCGACCAAGACGTTCCGTCGCTCGTCGAGCGCTTCGGCGTCCTCCTGCAGACGCCGGCGTGCCGCGGCGACCTGCTGCTGCATCACCTCCGGCGCGGGTCCGCCAAGACCGGAACGGCGCCGCACGAAGGCTACCGGATCGAGCGCCGCACGAAGCGCCGCCTCTCCCAAGGGCGGCCCGCCGGCCGCGGCCAGATCCTCGGGCGTCGCCTGCGTCAGGGCGCGCCCCTCGCCGTGAAGGCGCACTACCAGCCTACCCACAACGGCGTGCGCCTCGGGGAAGGAGAGCCCGCTCTCGCGTACCATCTCGTCGGCGAGCTCCGTGGCGGTGGTGTCGGTGACCGCGGCCGCGGCGGCGAGCGCCTCGCGGTCGAAGTCGCCGTCCTGCAGGCAGGCGAGCAGCAGCTCGAGCCCGCCCCCGAGCTGCAGGTGCTGCGACTGCAGCGCCCCCTGCACGTCGGGACCGAAGTCGTTGAGGTCGGCGTAGGGGATGTTGTGGCTGGAGTACAGCACCATCTGGGCCGCCCCGAGCGCCCTCGAGAAGCGCGTGCGGGCGTGCTCCAGGGCGACCGGGTTGCGCTTCTGCGGCATGATCGAGGAACCCTGCACCAACCCCTCGCCGAGGACGTACCACCCCTGCGCCGACCAGGCCAGCAGGTCGCACACGAAGCGCGACAGGTTGAGCGCCACGCTCTGCGAGACGGCGACCGTCTCGACCTCCCAGTCCGAGGAGGCCACCGCGTCGTAGGTGTTGTCCACCGGGCCGTCGAAGCCGAGCAGCCCCGCCGTGAACGCGCGGTCGAGCGGGTGGCTGCTGCCGGCCAGCGCGGCCGCGCCCAACGGGCAGCGGTTGAGGCGGCCGTAGGCGGCGCGCAGGCGCTCGACGTCGCGCGCCAGCAACGCCGCCACCGCGGCCAGGTAGTGCGCCACCGTGGTGGGCTGCCCCGGCTGGTGGTGCGTCTGGGCGATCAGCACCGTGTCGAGGTGCTGCCCGGCACGCTCGAGCAAGATCTCGCGGACCTGCTGGAGGCGGGCCCAGGCGTCGAGCAGGAGCTCGCGACCGCGCATCTTGTAGACGGTCATGTCGAGGTCGTTGCGGCTCAGGCCCGGGCGCAACCACGCCACCGTGTGGGCGCCGAGCTTGCCCTCGAGCACGCGCTGGATGGCGAAGTAGGCGTCGGGAACATCGGGGTCCTGGGCCGGCAGGGGGTGGTCGTTGAGCTCGCCCAGGGCGGCCTCGAGCGCGGCGATCTCCGCCTGCGCGGCCTCGTTGGCCGCCACCGGCAGCCTGGCGACGGTGCGCAGGTGCGCGCACAGGGCCTGCAGGAAGTGTGGCAGCAGGTGCCGGGCCGCGAAGGTGTAGTCGGGTTCCAGCACCCGCCCACGGTAGCTGGGGTGCCAGCTCACGCGGTGCTCACCTCCGGATCTACGCCGCCGTCGAGGCGCAGCAGGCGGGAGGCGTTCCCCCCGAAGATGAGGCGGATGTCCTCCTCGGGCACGTTCATGGTGTAGCAGGCGCGGAGCTGGTCCACGAGGTAGCGCTCGGAGAAGCCGCGCGGGAAGTACGACGAGTCGCTCCCGAACACGATGCGCTCGGCGCCCACGGTGTCGAGCGCCTTGCGGTAGAGGTCCTCCAGGGTCAGCGGGTAGGGCATCCAGCGCATCCACTGGTTGGAACCCGAGGTGTCGATGTAGATGTTGGGCAGGCTCCAGCACAGCGCCAGCAGCTCTCGGAAGTAGCCCGCGCCGAAGTGCGGGATGACGAAGGGGATCTCGGGGAAGTCGCGGGCCACGGTGAACAGCGACAGCGGGCTCATGCGGGGGTGCTCCACCACCCCGCCGCCGCGCCCCAGGAAACCGAAGTGGATGAGCACGGGCAGCTCGCGCTCGGCCAGGAACTCCCACACCGACCGCAGCTCGGGAGCCTCGAAGGCGTAGTCGGTCATGGGACCGAGCAGCTTGTAACCGCGCAGCCCGAGCTCGTCGACGGCGTGGCGCAGGGGATCGCAGGCGCCGGGCTCGAGGGCGTGGTGGGCCAGCCCGGTGAAGCGATCCGGGTGCCGCGCCACCACCTCCGCGAGGCGCTCGTTGCCTCCCGCGCTGACGAACACGATGCGCTGCAGCGCGTGCCCCTGGACCTCGGCGTACCAGCGTTCGATGGCCGCGTCGATCTCCTCGGGCGTGCGCGCCGGCGCCTCGGCGGGCTCCGTGTTCCACTCCTTGGCCATGCGATGGCCGCGCTCGCGGGCGTACGCCTGCAGCCGTGGGTGCTGCGGCGGGCGCTTGCTCTCGGGGTAGCCCATGGTGTTCTCCACGGGGAAATGCACGTGGAAGTCGATGACGCCGAGGTCGCGGTAGCTCATGCTGCTTCTCCTCCGGGCCCTGCCAGGGCCGTGGGGTGCGGGGCGGGGCGCGAGGCGGGGCGCGAGAATAGGCGGCGCGCGACGGGGCGCGAGAATAGGCGGCGCGCGGCGGGGCGCGAGAATAGCGCGGCGCGCGGCGGGGCGCGCGGCGTACTCCAGAACGTGCCGCACGCCGTGCCGGGGGGCACGGCGCGGGACCGGGCGCGGCGCGGGCGGCGCGGGCAGCGCGGCGCCGTGCCGGACGCGCCGCGGGCGGGTCGCGGGCTCCGTGCGCCGCCGCGCCAGGCGTGCGTGGGGGATCACGCCGCCCTCCCGTCGCGCAGGCCGCACAGCGACCGGGCCAGGCGCTCGAGCGCGAGGGAGGCCACGCCGCGCAGGGCGGCGTCGTCGCCCAGCGTGCCGGGCCGGATGTCGAGCGGCCACGGCCCCTGCCAGCGCCGCCGGAGCGCCTCGGCGAGGCGCCCCTCGGGGTCGCACGCCCACGCCACCACCACCAGCTCCGGGTCGAGCGCGCAGGCGAGGTCGTGCACGCTCTGGCGCACGCGCTCGGCGAAGGCGTCGAAGGCGGCCCGCGCGGCGTCGGATTGGAGGCACACGAGGCCGTCCACCATGAACGGTTCGGCCATGGCCAGGAGGTGGCGCTCCAGCGGGCCGCTGCGGCCGACGTCCAGCGGGCCCTCCCCGGCGCCGGGGGCGAGGCTGTAGCCGATCTCGCCGGCCGCGGCGTGCGCCCCGCGGTAGAGCGCCCCGTCCACCACCAGGCCGGCACCGATGCCCCCGGCGATGGCCAGGTACAGGACGTGACGCCGCCCCGCGCCGACGCCGTGGTTGAGCTCGGCCAGCGCCAGGGCGTTGACGTCGTTCTCGAGCACCGCCTCGCGCCCCGACCGCTGCCGCAACCAGGCGCCGAGTCCCATGTCGCTCCACCCCAGGGACGGGGCGAGCCGCACGTGGCCGCCGACGGGCTCGACCACCCCGGGCACCGCCAACGCCAGCAGGGCCACCGGGTAGCCGCCCTGCTCGAGCGCGTCGATGCCGCCCTCCAGCCACGACGCCAGCGCCTCCTCGCAGCCCGCGCCCAACGCCGGCCCGTCGGGCAGGCGGTGGAGGCCACCGGCCAGGTCGACGCGCGCGGCGCGCGCTCGGGCGCCGCCGAGGTCGCACGCCAGCACGTTGCGCGCGTCCACCATCAGCTTCAGGCGGCGCGCCGGACGGCCGCCCCCCGAGGGCTCGAGCCCCGCCTCCCCCACCAGCCCGTAGGCTGCGAGCTCCTGGACGATGGTCGCCACGGTGGGCACGCTCAGGCCGGTCGCCTGCGCCAGCGCCGCGCGCGAGAGCTCCCCACCGGAGCGCAGCGCCTGCAGCACGGCGTGCCGGTTGTGCTCGCGAACGTTGTCGTGCTGCACGCTTCTCACGCTCATCGCTGGGTCCTCTTCCGCGGCGCCGGGTGCGCTCGCGGCTCGAGCCGTCGGCGCCGAGGGGGCTTCCCCAAGGGCTTTTGAAAAGGGTTTGCATAAGGGTAGGCCCGCGCCGCGCGCGCGTCAAGGGGCCGCGGCGGCGAACCGGGGTACAAAGTCGTGGCGGGCGGGCCCTCAGCGCCAGGGGAAGCCCATCTGCCGCCAGCCGGTGCGCACGTGCCGCAGCAGGTCGCGGGTCCGCCAGGCGTCGGCCTCGCGCACCCGCTTGAGCAGCCGGTAGGCCTGGCTCCGCCCCAGCCCGGACACCAGGAAGAGCGTGTGGTAGCCGGTCCACCGCACGCCGCCGAGCTGCACCTCCATGCCGCGGAACAGCGTCAACAGCGGCCCCGACAACACGCCGCCGGCGAACCCGGCCAGGCCCGCGACGGCCGCGTACATGGCGATGAACGCCACCCGCCCCTCCCGCGGCGCCGACGCCAGGGCGAGGTTGAACAGGGCCGGGCCGATGGCGCCCCAGGCCACGGCGTCGAACACGCCCGCCAGCCAGATCCAGCCGTGGCCACCGGTGAGCCCCGCGAGGATCCACGAGGCGGGCAGCAGCGTGCCGGCAACGAAGGTGCCGATCGCCAGCACGGCCTTGTTGCCGACCCGGTCCGCCACCCGGCCCCACAGGGTGGTGGTGAGCAACGCCGTGACGCCCGCGATGGCGCTCCACACGGCGATCTGGGTGAAGCTCAGCCGCAGCTGCTCCAAGAAATACGGGAACACGAACGGCGCGCCGAGCAAGACCACGAACTGCCAGTAGAGGGCGAACACCAGGAAGTGCCGGAAGTTGCGGTCCGCCAGGGGCACCAGCACGATGTCGGCCAGGGCGGCGTCGGTGCGCGGCGAGGGAGGGTCGTAGTGCAGGAAGTACAGCCCCACGCCCAGGCCGGCCGAGATCACCGCCACGGCGATGACGAGCTGGAAGCTGACGGGTGCCGCCACCGCGTCGAGGAACCAGCCGGCCGCCAGGTTGGCGCCCATCCCCACCACGCCGACCACCCCGGCGCGAAGCCCGAAGTAACGCCCGCGCTGCCGCTCCGGCACCACGTCGCCCATCCAGGCGGTCCAGAGCGTGCCGTTGGAGGCCTGGAACACGGCCGACACCAGCACCAGCAGGACCAGCAAAGGCGCCCGCGCCCCGGCCGCGACCGGGAGCTGCGGCAGCAGCGCCGCCAGCACCCAAAGGCCGCGGCCCACCGTGGCCACGGACGCGGTCAGTAACCGCCGCCGACCCAGTAGCTTCCGCCGCGAGCGCGGCCAGCGGCGCGGCCGCCTGCGCCAGCAGCGGCACGCTCGATACCAGCGCGATCTGGTTGGCCGTGGCGCCGAGCGACAGCATGTAGCCGACCAGCACGCTGCCCGATGTCCAGTTGAGGAAGACCTGCGTGGCTGCGCCCTCGAACACCGAGAGGCGCATGGTGCGCCGTATCGGATCGGGCGCGTCCGGGGTGTGGGAGGGGGGAGTAGCGCTCACGCGGGACAAGGCACGCGCAGTCTACTCCCGCCGGGCCACGGGCGTACGGCCGTGCCGCGCGGCGCCGCGCCCACGTCCATCGGCGCCCCCGAGGACGCCGGGCAGCGCGCCCGCCGCCCGGCCGGGCGGCGGGCGCGCTGCGGCGGCCCTAGAGGCTCACGCCGCCGAGGAAGATGGCCTTGTTCTCCATGTACTCCGCCAGCCCCTCGGAGCCGGTCTCGCGCCCCATGCCGCTCCCCTTGACGCCGCCGAAGGGCGCCTCGGCCGTCACCGGCAGCCAGTCATTCACACCCACCATGCCGTACTCGAGGCGCTCGGCGGCGATGGTGGCTGTGTTCAGGTCCTGCGTGAAGACGAAGGCCGCCAGTCCGTACTCGCCGGCGTTGGCCATCGCCAGCGCCTCCGCCGTGTCCCCGAAGCGCGTCAAAGGCAGCACGGGCCCGAAGATCTCCTGGTCGTGCAGCGGCATGCCGGCCTCCACCTCCGCCACCACCGTGGGGGCGTAGAAGAAGCCGGGGCGATCGAGCCGCGCTCCGCCCGTGACGAGGCGGGCGCCGCGCTCCAGGGTGGCACCCACCAGCTCCTCCACGCGCTCGCGCTGGCGCGCGTTGATGAGCGGCCCGACCTGCGTCCCCTCCTCCATCCCGGGGCCCACGCGCAACCCCTGCATGGCCTCGGACACCAGCCCCTCGAAGGACTCGGCGATCGAGTCGTGGACGTAGAAGCGCTGCGGGGCGATGCACACCTGCCCACAGTTGCGGGCCTTGATGCGGGCGGCCTGGCGGGCGAGGCGCGCCAGGTCGGGCACGTCCGGGAAGATCAACACCGGGGCGTTGCCGCCGAGCTCCAGCGCCAGCCGCGTCAGGGTGCGGGAAGCGCCGTCCATCAGCAGCCGACCCACGCGCGGACTGCCGGTGAAGGCGATCTTGCGCACGCGAGGGTCGTCGAGCATGGCAGCGGCCATGGCGGGTGGGTCGCCGTTGATGACGTTGACCACCCCGGCCGGGGCGCCCGCCTCGTGCAGCGCCCGCCCCAACAGCATGCCGGAGCGTGGCGTGTACTCCGACGGGCGGCCCACCACCGTGTTGCCCGCCGCCAGCGCCGCGGCCCAGGTGCGCACCAGGTTGTATACGGGGAAGTTCCAGGCCGTGATGGTTCCCACGACGCCCAGCGGTTGCGGCAGCACGCTGATGCGGCGCTTCCCGACTCGCGAGGGCACGCTGCGGCCGTACGCGCGCACACCCTCCCCCGCGAACCAGCTCAGGTAGGTGGTGGCCGAGAGCCACTCCCCCTTGGCCTCGCTCAGGGGCTTGCCGGACTCCTCCGTGGTGATCCGCGCCAGCACGTCGGCGCGCTCGGTGATCCACGCGGCCGCGCCCTCCAGCACCTCCGCCCGTTGGTAGGCGGTGGCCTGCGACCAGGCCGGGAAGGCCGCCGCGGCCGCGTCGATGGCGGCGCGGGCGTCCTCGGCGCCCCCGAAGGGCACCACCTCGACCACCTCCTCCGTGGCCGGATCCGTCAGGTCCCAGGTGCCGGCGCCGTGCGCGTCGACCCAGGACCCGTCGATGAGCTGCTTGTGGTCGTCTTCAGGCATGCGGGGGGACTCCCTCCGGGGCTGCGCGCGCGGGGGCCACCCCGAGCGCGCGCTCGGCTTCGGCGACCGCCTCGGCCAGCACGCCCAGGCCCTCGTCGGCCTCGGCGTCGCTGAGCGTCAACGGCGGCAACAGACGGATGCAGTTGCTGTACAGGCCGGCGCGGATGACGATGAGCCCGCGCGCGAGCGCCTGACGGGTGATCTCCAGCACCAGCTCAGGGAAGGGGTGCTTGCCGTGGCGGTCGTGCACGAACTCGACGGCCAACATCGGGCCCAGGCCGCGCACCTCGCCGACGTGCGGGGAGGCATCGCCGATGCGTTCGAGCCCGCGCCGCAGGCGCTCCCCGAGCGCGCGGCTGCGCGCCAGGAACGCCTCGTCCGCGATGGTGTCGAGCGCCTGAATCGCCGCGACGCATGCCAGCGGGTTGCCGGAGTAGGTGCCCCCCAGCCCGCCGGGGTGCGGCGCGTCCATCGCCTCGGCGCGCCCGACCACGGCGGCCAGCGGCATGCCGGCCGCCAGGGCCTTGGCGGTGACGAGCAGGTCCGGGACCACGCCGGCGTGTTCGACGGCCCACAGGCGACCGGTGCGCCCCAGCCCGCACTGCACCTCGTCGGCCACCATCAGCATGCCGTGCTCGCTGCACAGCTCGCGGATGCGGCGCAGGAACCGCGGCGGCGCCGGCACGAAGCCGCCCTCCCCCTGCACCGGCTCCACCACCACGGCCGCCACCGCGGAGGGGTCCACCTGCGCGACGAAGGCGCGCTCGAGGCGGGCGATGGCGTCGTCGAGCGCCTGCTCCTCGCCGAGGCCGGCGGGCCGGCGGTAGGCGTCCGGGAAGGGCAGCCGGTAGATCTCCGGCGGAAAGGGCCCGAAGCCCTTCTTGAACAGGCCGTACTTGCTCGTCATCCCCAGGGTCATGTTGGTGCGCCCGTGGTAGGCGCCCTCGAACACCACCAGCGCCTGGCGGCCCGTGTGCGCCCGGGCGATCTTCACCGCGGTCTCGACGGCCTCCGCACCGGAGTTGAGCAGCACCGCCTTGTGGGGGCCCGGGCCGGGCGCGAGGCGGACCAGCCGCTCCAGCACCTCCACGAGAGGCTCGTAGGTGCCGACGATGGCGCACATGTGTACCAGCCGCTCGGCCTGCTCCCGCAGCGCCGTCACCACACCCTCCGGCGTGTGCCCGACGCTGAGGACCCCGATCCCCCCCGCGAAGTCCAGCAGATGGTTGCCGTCGACGTCCTCGACCACGGCGCCGTGCGCGCGCTCGACCGCCACCTCGGTGAGGTGCGCGGCGCCGCGGGCGCCGACGGCGTCGCGCCGCGCCACCAGGGCGCGGCTGCGCGGCCCCGGGACCGCTGTGCTCAAACGGATGCTGGGCATGGCCTCCTCGCGGCGCGCGCAGGGGCCATCCGGCCCCGGTCGCTCACGCCGATGCGCGCCGCTCGCTGTGTTCCCTGGCGAGCGCGCGCTCGAACACGGCCAAGGCGTCGTCGATGTGGGATGGATGGACCACCAGCGGGGGGATCCAGCGGATGACGTTGTCGTAGGTTCCGCAGGTCAACAGCAGCAGGCGCTCCTCCAGGCAGGCGCGCTGCACGGCCTTGGCGACGGCCTTGCCGCGGTCCTGGCCGCCGAACTCCACGCCCACCATGAGGCCGAGCCCGCGCACCTCGGCGATGGCGGGGTAACGCTCCTGTAGGGCGCGCAGCCCGGCCATCAGGCGCTCCCCCATGGCCGCGGCGTTATCCGCGAGGCGCTCCTCGCGCAGCACCCGCAGCGTGGCCGTGGCGGCGGCCAGCGGCACGGCGCTCCCGCCGCCATAGGTCCCCCCGTGGGTGCCGGCCTCCCAGCGCCGCATCAGCTCGTGCCGCGAGGCGATGGCGGAGATGGGCAGGCCGCTGCCGAGCCCCTTGGCCATGATCAGCACGTCGGGTGTGATCCCGGCGTGCTCGAAGGCGAAGGTGCGGCCGGTGCGTCCGAAGCCGGACTGCACCTCGTCGAGGATCAGGAGGATGTCGTGGCGGTCCGCCAGCTCCCGCAGCCCGCGCAGGAACGCGTCGGGAGCCGGCACGTAGCCCCCCTCGCCGAGCACCGGCTCGATGAGGAAGGCCGCGGTCTCGTCCGGCGCCGACTGGCTGACCAGCAACCTCTCGAGCGCCTCGAGCGCGAACTTGGTGGCGCGCTCCTCGCTCCAGCCGTAGCGCAGGGCGTACGGGAAGGGCGCCACCACCACGCCCGACGGCAGCGGGGCGTAGCGATGCCGGTAGCCGGTCTTGGAGGTGGTGAGCGCCATCGCCTGCGCCGTGCGGCCGTGGAAGCCGCCCTCGAAGACCACCACGTTGCTCCGTCCGGTGGCGTGGCGGGCCAGCTTGACGGCGGCCTCGACGGCCTCCGCGCCGCTGTTGCTGAAGAACAGGCTGTCGAGCCGCGCAGGCAGCAGCGCCCGCAGCGCCTCGGCCAGGGCCTCCACCTGCGGGGTCACCACGATGTTGATCTGCCCGAACAGCAGCGCACCGGCCTGCTCCCGTACCGCCTCGACGACGACGGGGTGGCAGTGGCCGGTGTTGGTGACGCCGATCCCCGAGGTGAAGTCGAGGTAGCGATGCCCCTCGGCATCGAAGAGGTAGACCCCCTCGCCACGAACGGGGTGCAGGTCCGTCAGGTGGCTCCAGACCGGCGAAAGCAGCGCGTGCGTCATGAGCTCTCCTCGCGGGAGCGGGGGGCGTTCGCGCCCCGCTGGGGGGCGCCGGCGGGGCGAAGTCCGCCCGCATCATAGCGACCCCACCGGCCGGCGCGGCGGGGATCGGCGCGGCGGGGATCGGCACGGCGGGGATCGGCACGGCGGGGATCGGCACGGCGGGGATCGGCACGGCGGGGATCGGCACAGCCCCCGGGGCACAGCCCGGCGCCCACGGCGATCGCCGCCGATCCCGGGCGGCGCGCGCGACGCGGCGGAACGATCGGCGGGCGCCTCACGCGGTGCGGGTCGCCTCGAGGGTGCCGGAGGCGCCGCGGGCCACCGCGGCGTCGAGGAGGTCGTCGAGGATCTCGTCGGCCGCGCGGAGGCCCGACAGGAGCGCGCCGTGCACGGTCGCGGCCCGGGGCTCCGGCGCGGTCGCCTCCCCCGCCCAGTACAGGGGCGGCGTAGCCGCGGCCAGCGCCCCACGGGCGCCGCGACGGCCGGGCAGGACGTGGCTGTAGCCTCCCAGGGCGTAGGGGTCGGCGCCCCAATCACACATGCGTGCGTCCTCGGGGTCGAGGCGCGCGTCGCCGAGCTCGGTACGCAGGGTCGCGAGCCCGCGTGCCAGGGCGGCCTCCGGGCCCAGCCCCGACAACGCCTCCGCCGCCTCGCCGGTGGCCAGCGCCGTCCACACGCATCGCACCTCACCCTGCCCGGCCGACGGCGTCCACCACAGCGCGGGCGTGCCGCCGGCGTAGATGGCCATCACCTCGGGCGGCGTCACGGGCGCGGGGAAACGGTACAGCAGCTTCACGGCCGGCCCGGCCCGCAGACCCGCCAGGGCCCGGCGCTTGGCGTGGGACAGCGGTGGATCGAAGCGCACGCCGCCCCCGAGGAGCACGCCCAGCGGCAGGGTGATGACCGCCCGATCCGCCTCGAAGACGCTGCCGTCCGCGGTCTCGACACGCACCCCGCTCGGGACCACGGCGACGGTGCGCACCTCCTGGCGCAACACGATCTCCAACCCCAGGCCCAGCGCCTCCACGACGGCGCCGAAGCCCTCGAGGATGCGGAACTCCCCCTCACCGTCGAGCTCACCCGCGGTCATGCCCTCCAGTACCGAGGCGGCGTCCATCGCGTGGAGCGCGGCGCCGGCGGAGGTGCCGAAGCCGCGCGCAACGTAGCCGAGCTGGGTGGCGTCGAAGCCGACGCGCCGCAGGTAGTGCGCGAAGTCCTCGCCGGGCCCCGCCGGCGCCGGCGGCAGATCCCAGGTGCGCGTGACGCCGAAGCCGGCCTCGCTGGCCCGCGCCTCCCGCATGGTGACGCGCCGCCCGTCGGCCATGCGCACCCAGGACTCGTCGCGCTTGGGCCACTGCAGCGTGCGCAGCTTCAGCCGCTCGACCCACGGCCACATCGCCGCGCGCTCGCCGTGGATGAACTCGGCCCCGAGCTCCAGGGGGAAGCCGGCGAAGTGGCGGTCGGTCCGCGTTCGCCCCCCGAGGCGGTCGCGTGCCTCCAGCACCAGCACCTCGACGTCGTCGGCGAGGAGCTGGTGCGCGGCCGCCAGGCCGGCCATGCCGGCGCCGAGCACGAGCACCTGGGTGCGCTCGGGGGATGCGGGTCCCGGCGCGGCGGCCGCGGGCGTCGCCGCGTCCGCAGGGCGGAGGTGCGCGGTGGGGGCGTCCGGCGCCGCGCCTGCCGGCGGCGATCCCGGAGGTGCGTTCGAGGACGAGGCGGGGTCGGCGTCCGAGCCTGAGTCGTCCGTGTCGCTCACGGCCGGACCTCATGCCGGACCGCGTTCTCGTCGCGCGCGCGGCGGCGCGGCCTGGGGTTGCGGCGCGGTTGATAGGCGAGCAGGACCGCGGCACGCCCGGCATGTGACTCGGGGTAGTAGTCCTCGATGATGCCGCGCGGCTCGAGCCCGCGATGGATCTGCATGCTCACGGTCGGGTCGCGCAGCTCGCCCCGGATGACGCGCTCGCCGTACTCGCGCGGCGTCATGACGTCCTTGTAGCGGTGGTACCCCATCAGCATGCCGCCGGCGTACCAGCCCCTGAGGCCGAGATCCTCGATCAGCGACAGCCTTGCCCGGTACAGCGCGGAGGCCACACCACGCCGCTGGAAGTCGGGGCGCACGGCGATCTCCACGCCGTACAGCCAGGTCCCCTCGGGATCGTGGTTGCGCAGCCCGAAGCTGCCCACCACGTCGTACCAGGGGAGCGGACGGGCGTCGGGGGAGCGCCGCGTGCGCATGGTGGTCGCCATGCCGATGACGAGCTCCGCACCGTCGACCTCGGTGACGGCGACGAATTGCCCCTCGGGGAATCGTTGGATCTGCTCGGCCACGGCCTCGGCGTTGATGCAGTGGCAGTAACGATCCAGCGGGTAGCCGTTGGCGAGGCGGACGGTGTCGTATACACCAGCGCCATGCCTGAGCTCCGTGCGGTTGACCGCGAAGTCCATGGGTATTGGTCTGCCTCTCATAACGTTGCTCGACAACGCCTGTTGAGGTTCGATTGTGAGTTCGTAAAAGGGGGAAACGAAAACGGTTAGGGAAAGGGTGCCCGTGCTACCCCTAGCCGGATCGGCTTCGCCACAACCTTTACGCGAGAGCTTTGCCTCCCGAGACCGCCCGTGCGGCTCATCGGACTCACTCGCACTGTAGGGTTGTCTTAAAGCTTTTCACGCTCCTTCGTACCCGTTTGGCCGAAATATAGCACGCACCCCCGGCTTCGAACCCGCCTCGACCGCCCGGACACGTGTCCTGTACGCGTTCTCCGGGGGGCTTGACAAGGGGCGGCGCCATGCGTTATGCCGTTGCCCGCCGTGCGGGCCCGGGGTATGCTGCGCAGCACGTCCGACACGCGCGGGTGACGCACGGTTCTCGACAACGGAGGGCAGGGTCATGCGTAGGTCCGAGGGCAGCATGCGGCGCAGGGTGCGGCAGGCGACGGTGGACGCCGGGGAGAGCCGGCGCGGGCTGGCACTGGCCGCGCCGGCCATCGCGTGGCTGATCCTGTTCTTCACGTTGCCCCTCATCTTCGTGTTGGTGGCGAGCTTCCTGTCCCGGGGACTGGGGGGCGTGCCGATCCTGCCGGCCACGCTGGAGCACTACGGCCGCACCTTCGCGGTCTTCGGGCCCGTCATCTGGCGCTCGCTCTGGGTGGCGCTGCTCACCACGCTGCTGTCACTGCTGGTGGGGTATCCGCTGGCGTTCTTCATCAGCCGCCGGCCCGACCCCCGCGTGCGGCTGCTGCTGCTGTTCCTGGTGTTGCTGCCGTTCTGGACCAACTTCCTGGTGCGCACCTACGCACTCATCACCATCCTGCAGCGCGACGGGCTGCTCAACCACCTGCTCCAGGCCCTCGGCCTCATCCGCGAGCCCCTGCAGCTGCTCTACACGCCGGGCGCCGTGATGATCGGGCTCGTCTACGGCTACCTGCCGTTCATGGTGCTCCCCATCTACGCGTCCGTGGAGCGCCTCGAGATGCGCTTCGTGGAGGCCGCCAACGACCTCGGCGCCAACGACTGGCGCTCGTTCTGGCGGGTGATCTTCCCGCTCACGCTGCCCGGTGTGGTCGCCGGCTCGATCCTGGTGTTCATCCCCGCCATCGGCGCCTTCGTGACGCCCGACCTGATGGGCGGAACGCGCGGCCTGATGATCGGCAACCTCATCCAGGGGCAGTTCCGCGGACGCGGCAACATCCCGCTGGGTAGCGCCATCTCCATGGTCCTGCTGGTGCTGGTGTTCGTGGGCGTGCTGATCTACACCCGCTGGGGCGAGCAGGAGGATCTGTGAGCGCCCCGGCGCCCGGCCTGCGGCGCGGCCGGCTGCGGCGCGATCTCCTGGTGCGCCGCGTGGGGCGCGTGCTGCTGTGGCTCAATCCGGTGGTGGTCTACCTGTTCCTCTGGATCCCCATCCTGGTGCTGGTGGTGTTCTCCTTCAACGACTCGCCATCCGTGGCGGTGTGGCGCGGCTTCACCACCCGCTGGTACCGCAACATCGCCACCAACAGCATCACGGCCGGAACCGAGGCCGCGCGCTTCCAGACGCAGCTGCTGCTGCGGGCGGTGGCCAACTCGCTGATCGTTGCGAGCGTGTCGACGGCCGTGGCCACCACCATCGGCACCATGTTCGCTTTGGCGGTGAAGCGCGGTCGCTTCCCTGGGCGGCGCGTGTTCGACGCGATGAACTACCTGCCTGTGGTGATCCCCGACATCACCCAGGGCGTGGCGCTGGCGGTGTTCTTCAACCTGGCCTTCGACGGCCTCCAGCGCCTGCTCGGCGTGCGCGTGGTGTCCGGCTTCGGCACCATCATCATCGCCCACGTGGCCTTCAACATCTCCTACGTGATGATCGTGGTGCGCGCGCGGCTGTCGACGATGGATCCGACGCTCGAGGAGGCCGGCCGCGACCTCGGAGCCAACCGCGTACAGACGTTCTGGCGCATCACCTTCCCCATCCTCATGCCGGGGATCCTGGCCGGGGCGTTGCTGGCGTTCACCCTGTCGCTCGACGACTTCGTCATCACCTTCTTCACCTCGGGCGTGGGTACCACCACGCTGCCGCTGTTCGTCTACGGCATGCTCAAGCAGCGCGTGCCCCCCGAGATCAACGCCATCTCCGCACTCATGATCACCGCCTCCATCGTGCTCGTCGGGGGCTCGCTGCTGCTGCAACAGCGCGGCGGGCGCACGCGCGCGTGAGCCCAT
This sequence comes from uncultured Trueperaceae bacterium, assembly GCA_963739805.1. Taxonomy (GTDB): domain Bacteria; phylum Deinococcota; class Deinococci; order Deinococcales; family Trueperaceae; genus CAVUBJ01. The sequence goes on along the minus strand of CAVUBJ010000008.1, from coordinate 184,826 downwards.
GCATCCGGCCGGCCCGCGCGCGCGTATGGAAGGGTAGGTGCACAGAGCCGTGGCGGACACCGTGACCGACGCCGACCTGGTGATGCGCCTGGCCGGCGGCAGCGAGGACGCGTTGCGCACGTTGTTCGATCGGCATGCCGGCGCCGTGCAGGCTATGGCAGGCCGCATGCTCGGCGCCCGGGAGGAGGCCGAGGAGGTCGTGCAGGACACCTTCCTGCGGCTGCACCGTCATGCGGCGGGCTTCGACCCGGAGCGGGCTGGGCTGCGCACCTGGCTCTACGCCGTGGCGCGCAACCTGTGCCTGTCGCGGCTGCGCGCCCGCCGCAGCCGCCCGCGGGCGGCGGAGGCCGCCGACCCGCACGACGTGGCGTTCCAGGCCTCGGTGGGGGCGCCGGACGACCCCCTGCCGGGGATCGTCGTCCGTGACGCCCTCGCCACCCTCGACCCCGCGGAGCGCGCGTTGCTGCTCGACGCGTTCTACCAGGGGTACAGCCACGCCGAGCTGGCCGAGCGCCACGGCCTGCCGCTCGGCACCGTCAAGAGCCGCCTACGGCGGGCCCTGGCGAAATTGCGGGACCTCCTCGGGGAGTCGCCATCGTGAGCCACAACCTTCACCACGACGACCGCAACGCGAGAGGGTTGGACGCGCGCCTGGCCGACTACCTGCTCGAGCTGATGCCGGCCGGTGAGCGCGACGCCCTGGCCGCCGAGCTCGCCGCCGACCCGGCGCTGCGACACAGGCTGGAGGCCCTGCGCCGGGCGCTGTTCGCGCTGCCCGAGGCGCTGACGCACGAGACGCCGGACGCCGCGGCCTGGGAGCGGCTGCGCGCCCGCCTCCACGACGAGGCTGCCGCGCCCGGGACCACCGCGCCCGGGACCACCGCGCCCGGGACCACCGCGCCCGGGGCCACTGTGGGTGGGGCCACCGCACGTGGGGCCACCCCACCCGCGGCCCGGCGCGCCCCACGCGCCGGGCCGGCGGGCCGGCGGCCGCTGCGCTGGGCGCTTGCGGCCAGCCTGGTGCTGCTCCTGGCGGCGGGCGGTTGGGGCTGGCAGCGCGCCCGCGAGGTGGCGCGCCTGCAGCACGAGCAGCGCGTGGTGGCCTACTGGATGCGCAATCCCGACATGAAGCTGACGCGGCTCGAGCCCGCAGGGGAGCTGCGGGCCGGCGTCCTCTGCCTGCTGCCCGACGGGCGCGCCATGGTGCTGCAGCCCGACCCGGCACCGCGCGGCGCGCGCTGGGTCCTGTACGGGCTGACGGCGTCCGGGCGCGAGCAGATCGCCAGCGCGCCGGGCCGCCTGCTGCTGTTCCGCACCGACGAGCTCACAGGCGTGGAGTTGGTGCAGGCGAGCGCCGAGGAGCGGATCACGGTCGCGGTGGCCACGTTGCCGTGATCCGCCGCCTCCGGGGACGATTCTCCCTGCTCCGCGGCGTCGCGGTAACGTAGCGTCGAGGACGGAGGACGCATGCGTATCGTCAGCGAAGAAGTGGCCGTCCAGGCCATCCGGTCAGGCGACCGAATCTACGTTCACAGCGTCGCCGCCGCACCGCAGCGACTCATCCGCGCGATGACCGCCCGCGCGCCGGAGTTGCGCGACGTCGAGATCACCCACCTGCACACCGAGGGGGAGGCGCCCTACGCCGAGCCCGGATGCGAGAAGAGCTTCCACACCAACGCCCTGTTCGTGGGGCCCAACATGCGCGAGGCCGTCGCCCGAGGCCAGGCGGACTACGTGCCGGTGTTCCTGAGCGAGGTGCCCAACCTGTTCCGAAGCGGCGCCATGCCGCTCGACGTGGCGCTGGTGCAGGTGTCCCCCCCGGACCGCCACGGCTTCTGCTCGCTGGGCGTCTCGGTGGACGCCTCGCGGGCGGCGGTCCACGCCGCGCGCACCGTCATCGCCCAGGTCAACCCCAACATGCCGCGCACCCACGGGGACGGGCTGCTGCACGTGTCCAACATCGACCTTGCGGTCGATGTGGACGAGCCCCTGCCGGAGGTCGCGCCGGCTCCGCTCACCGACACCGCGCGCGCCATCGGCCGACACTGCGCCGAGCTCATCGAGGACGGCGCCACGCTGCAGATGGGCATCGGGGCGGTGCCCGACGCAGTCCTGGCGGCGCTCTCGAACCACCGCGACCTGGGCATCCACACGGAGATGCTGTCCGACGGCGTGCTCGACCTCATCATGCGCGGGGTGGTCAACGGCGAGGCCAAGCGCACCCACCCGGGCAAGGTGGTCGCCACCTTCGTGATGGGCACCCGCCGACTCTACGATTTCATCGACGACAACCCGATGGTGGCCATGCTGGACGTGGCGTACGTCAACGACACCGCCGTCATCCGCCGCAACCCCAAGGTGAGTGCCATCAACAGCGCGGTGGAGGTGGACCTGACGGGTCAGGTGTGCGCCGACTCCATCGGCACCCGGCTCTACTCCGGCGTGGGCGGCCAGATGGACTTCATCCGCGGCGCCTCGCTGTCGCCGGGGGGGAAGCCGATCATCGCCCTGCCGTCCACCACCAGCCGCGGCGAGAGCCGCATCGTGCCGTTCCTGAAGGCCGGCGCAGGGGTGGTCACCACGCGCGCGCACGTCCACTACGTGGTCACCGAACACGGCTGCGCCAACCTCTACGGGCGCAACCTGCGGCAGCGCGCCCGGGCGCTCATCCGGATCGCGCACCCCGACCACCAGGAGACCCTCGAGAAGGCGGCCTTCGAGCGTTTCAAGCAGCTGCCGTGAGCGCCCGTTCGGGGCGCCCCGGAAGGGCGCCAGGCGCCCCGCGCTAGGTTGGGGCGGGGCGCGATCTCGGCTAGCTGATCGCCCGCACGCGAGGGATCACGGCACGCCCCCGGCGAGAAGCGCATCCACGGCGTCCGCCCGCGGCAGCGACGGCTGGGCGCCCTCGCGGGTGGCGGCCAGGGCACCGGCCGCGTTGGCGTATCGCACGGCCTCCCCCAGCGCCGCGCCGGCCGCCAGGCGCACCGCCAGCGCGCCGGCGAAGGCGTCCCCGGCGGCGGTGGTATCGACCGCCTGCACCGGGAAGGCGGGAGCGCGCCCCTGGCGGCTCGAGCCGGCCTCCACCCAGGCGGAACCGCGGCCGCCCAGGGTCAGCACGGCGCTCGGCACGCGCGTCCGCAGCGCCTCGAGGATCGCCTCGGGGTCGTCGCCCGCCTCATCGGGGGCGCGGCCGAGCGTGATGCCGGCCTCGCTCTCGTTGACCAGCAGGACGTCCACCTCGGCCAGCACGTCGGCGCCCAGGGGGACGGCGGGCGCATTGTTGAGCACGACCGTGGCGCCGGCCGCGCGCCCCAGCCGCGCCGCGCTCCGCGCCGTCGCGAGCGGCACCTCGAGCTGCAGCAGCACCACGCGGGCACCCTCGAAGGCACCGACGCCCAGCGCATCGGGCCCCAGGGAGTGGTTGGCGCCGGGCGAGACCACGATGGTGTTCTGGCCGCCGGAATCGACCTGGATGAACGCCACGCCTGTGGGGCGCCGGCTCTCGCGCACCTCGGTGACGTCCACACCGTCGCCCTCCAGTGCCCGCCGGAGCTCGCGCCCGAAGGCGTCGGAACCCACCCGCCCGATCATCCGCACGCGGCCGCCGAGCCGCGCGGCGGCCACCGCCTGATTGGCGCCCTTGCCGCCGGGGTGGCGGCTGTAGTCGGAGCCGAGCAGCGTCTCCCCGGGCCGCGGATGTCGCTCGACACGCACCGCCAGGTCCATGTTCAGGCTTCCCACCACGGTGATCATGGTTGCTCCCTCCCACGCGGCCGCGCCCCCCGGCGACGGCGGAGCGCCGCTCCCGTCATCGGTAAGGCGTTCGATCCCGCACGTCGTGAGGACTCTACGGGGCCGCGGCGTCGCTGTCAATGAGCCGCCGAGGACCCGCACCGCGGGCCCAGGCGACCGGTCGATCCCCACGCCGGTGGGCCCGCGACGCGCCAGACGCGCCCCGCGGGCCCACCTGGGGCGCCTCCAAACCACGCGACGGGGCGCGCGACCGATGGTCGCGCGCCCCGGGCATGCGGCGGCTGCGAGGCCGCCTTGGTCCTAGTTGATCATCGCGTGCAACAGCATGCCGGCCGGGATCTCCATACTGCCGGGGTTGCTCAGCGACAACTCGATGTCATCGTAGACCCCGAGGGAGGTATCGGCGAGCTTGCCACTGCTGTCGAAGGCGGTGAGGATGCTCAGCGGCTTATAGAAGAACATGCTCACGGTGCTGCCGTCGGCCCCGGGCACGCCGGCGCGGTCGACGCCGCCGGTGACGTTGGGCGCCATGTTGGTGATGCCGTTGTCGAGCATGAAGTTGGCGACGGTGTGGGCGATCATCTCCAGGTAGCCGCTCTGGTTGAAGGGGGCCACCCCCTCCAGGCCGAGGTCCACGGCGCCGCTCGCGGTGTAGCGCACGTAGTTGGTGGCCTGGGCGCCGTAACAGCTATCGATGGCGGTGATGCCCTGGCACCACACCAGCGCGGTGCCGTCGGGGCTCGAGGTGCGCACCAGGTTGTTGTCGACGAGGGCGGCGAGCTTCTGCGCCTGGTTCAGGTAGCCGCTGTCGCCGCTGACCTGCCCCATGTAGTAGAAGTAGCGGATGAACTGCAGGTTGGAGTGCGTCAGGTTGTTCGGCGTCATGAAGGCATAACTGCTGCTGCTGACGTTGTTACGGTCGCGCCACTTGGCCTCGAAGTTGTTCTTGAGGTAACCGAACCAGAAGTCCGCGCGGGCCTTGTAATCGACGCCGGAGGGGCTGCTGAGGTCCCGGTTCAGCCACAGCGCGTACATCATCGCGGCAACGCTGGAGTGCGCCAGCACGTCGTCCATGCGGTGCGTGTCGGTGCCGTCGTAGGGCGGGCCGTCGTGGTAGTACAGCCAGTTGAGGTAGCCGTCGGTGCTGCCGTTGGCCCAGGCGTCGGAGAGTTTCGACTGCATGATGACCGAGATGCGGTTGATCTCGTCGAGGAAGCGCAGGTCACCCGTGGCGCGCAGGCCCAGCAGCAGGTCGGCGATGTAGAGGTTCAGCGAACGCCCGTAATTGTAGGTGTTGTTGCTCGACGCGAGGCTATTCAACGTCGCGCGGGAGTTGCCGATGGCGGCCCACATGCGGTCGTACCACTGCCGCTGGGTGGCGCTCAACGACGACGCGCTGAAACCCGGATCGCCCCGCAACGACAGATCCGAACGCGGGGACGGAGACGGTGTGGGCGTGGGGGTCGGAGTGGGCGTGGGATCGGGGGTCGGAGTGGGCGTGGGATCAGGAGTCGGCGTGGGATCAGGAGTCGGCGTGGGATCAGGAGTCGGCGTGGGATCAGGAGTCGGCGTGGGATCAGGAGTCGGCGTGGGATCAGGAGTCGGCGTCGGGTCCGGCAGGGCACCGCCCTGCATCCAGGCCTCCAGGTTCGCGGCGGTGAGGTCCTGGCGCGGCGTCACGACGAGGGCGTCGAGCTCGAGCCCCGCCTCGCCATTGCCGATGCTCACCCGGTGCGCGCCGGCGGCCAGCGAAGCCGTGTCGCCGGTGATCCAGGTATAGGCCCCGTAGCTGGAGGGGTACACCCGGTTGAGGTTGCCGTCGAAGCCCAAGTACACCGAATCATGCGCTCCGTCGGCGGCGCGCACGCGGGCCCACAACACATAGCGGCCATCGGTAGGGGCGTCGAAAGCGACGGTGACGCGCTCCACGCCGGAGCCCGTGTTGGGCACGCTGTCGGGCTGCACCAGGAAGTGCCCGCCGGACGCCGCAACGTCACTACCGACGACGAACGCCGACGACGAGGAGGCAGACTCCGCCTCCAGCAGTTCCATGCCCGGGCTCGGGCTAGGGGACGGGTCTGGGTTCGGGCTAGGGGTAGGCGACGGAGCCGGCGCTGCGTTGAGCACCGTGAAATTGCTGGTAACGACCGGCGGCTTGCCGCTGCGCACGTCCGCTACCGCGGTCAGCATGTGCGGCCCATCGGCCAGCGTCGTGGTGTCCAGCGTCATCGAGTACGGAGACACGTCGGCCACGAACGCCGGCGCGCCGCTGCGGGTACTGTCATCCAGAAAGTATTGGACCGCCAGGATCCGGGGGTTATCCCGCACCAGCACCGTCACGGCGCCGGAAACGGTGGTGCCATCGAGGTCCTTGGCATCGACGCTGGTCCCTTGCGTCGCGACCAGCAGCGTGAGCGTGTCCGTGGGCGCCACATCGGGCGCCGTACCGCAGGCAGCCATCAGCAGCACCGCCAGCAGGCCGCCGAACAGCTGCAAGCGGCGGCGCCGAGCGGTCCAGGGACGGGGCATAGAAGTGTCGTGTCTGGGGTCGCAAATTCTTCGCATCCGAACCATCTCCCATGGTCGGGATGCAACCTCGCGGGGTCACGGTCGGTTGCATCACTGGCTCCCCGTGTCCCTTGATGCCCAAGTTGGGATCCACGGTTCATCGCCACCGGACGCCCCGATAAGGGGTTCGTCCAAGAAGCTTGGGTGCCTGACGCGATCGACGGTTGGGGAGATGGCACGAACAACAGAACGCCCTCGACCGGTTGCGCTACTGGCTCGGCTCGTCTCAAGCGCCCAAGTGATGCAAGACGAACGTCAACGCCTTCGAGGTTTAACGCGCACACGACGGTGCGCGACACACAAACCATAGCACCGCGATATGAGCGAAAGAATGGCAAAGACGACAGCCCATTCAGATCGTCAGACACCACGCTCTACACGAGAAGGGCCGGCGTTTGTCGAAGGCACGACATACGCGCGATCCGGGACAATGGTCCCTTGTATCTCGGGTCCCTGTTTTCTCGGGTCCCCTGCCTCTCGGGTCCCCTGCATCTCGGCGCCGGGCACGACCACGAGGCGGAGCGGGAGCACCTAGGCGTACACCGTAGGGCCGCCGCCCCGGACGCCGCCACCCTGCACGAGACGCGTCCGGCGCCCGCCGCGATCGGCTACCTTCGCGGGCGATCGGGCGGCGCGCCTCGGCCGCACCGGTGGCGGCTCAGGCCAGGTCGGGGTTCTCCCACACGAGCAGTGTCGCCCAGTCGTCGGTGTAGGCGTCCTCGATATATCCCTGCAGCAGGCCGCGCACCGCGAAGCCGTTGCGGAGCTGGAAGCTCAGGGTCGGGTCGAAGAGCTCTCCGGCCACGACCCGGTCCACGTAGGCGGGCACGCCCATCTCACCGCGGTGCTCGCGGTAGCCTGGCAGCGCGCCCCCCGCCACGATGCCGCGCCTGCGGAGGCGGCGAACGAGGTCCTGACGCGCCCGGTAGAGCATGCTGCCGATGCCGCGGCCGCGGTAGTCCGGATGCACGCTGATGTCGGCCCCGTAGTACCAGGCACCGTCCGGGTCGTGGTCGCTGTACCAGCCGGCGCCGATGATCTCCTGGAAGGTGTGCGAGGGGCTGTCGAAGTCGAAGTCGACCAGGAAGCCGGAGCCGAGACCGACGACGCGCCCACGGGACAGCGGGGCGCCCGCGGGGTCGGTCCAGGCGAGGGCCACGAACTCCCCCTCGGGGAACAGGCGCTGGTGGTGGCGGAAGTGCTCGGCCCGCATCAGCTCCTGCTCGCCGAGGTTGGGGAAGCACGCCTGCTGCAGGCGCTCGAGCGCCTCGGCGTGCTCGGGGCGCGCCCGCAGGATGCGGATCCCGTCCTTGCGCTCCGCCGCGTCGACGGCCAGCGGTTCGTCGGGGGAGCCCGTGGCGGCATCCCCGCTCATGCGAACCCCACCCGCTCGAAGGGGTGCTCGCTCGGCATCCCCTTGACGGCCAGGAACGCGCCGGCCCCGGGCTGCATCACCACCGCCCCGCAGGTCCCCACGAAGCGCGGCGGCCGGCCGCGGTGACAGATGGCGCGCGTGTCGCTGAGCACGGCTATCACCCCGTCGAGGTCGAGCCTCGGCGGTGCGAGCAGCTCCCGCGCCCGCGCCAGCCGCGCCTCGGAGTCGGCCTGCGACTGCGGGTCACGCGGGCGCTGGCGCGCCACCGTCTCCGGTGCCAGATTGTGGTTGGTGTGCGCCAGCGGCTCCGTCCGCAGGGGGGTGACGTGCAGGTGCGTCGGCATGGCCTCGACGTTGGCTCCGCGCCCGGCGGCGTCGAGCAGCAGGAAGTTGTGCCCGCCCGCCAGGGGCGCCTCGCGCAGCACGCGCAGGGCGTCGTCGAGGTTGGTCTGCATGAGCACGCGACGCACCACGAAGGGCCAGGTCACGCCGGGGCGGCCGTCCGCGGCCATGACGTTGTTGATGCCGACGGCCATGCCGGCCTCGTTCATGCCGATCATGCCGACACACCCCGCGGTGGTGTAGGCCAGGAAGGCCGGCGCGCCGTCGGGCCGCCCGCGGATCAAGACCAGGTGCTCGCTCGAGCCCTCGTGCATGTCCCAGGTCTGCGCCAGCACCGCGCCCCCCTCCGCGCTGCGCGAGGCCGGCAGCAGCAGGGCCGTGCAGTCGTCCACGCCGGCCGTCTCGGCGGCCGCCGGGACGCGCCGATCGCCGGCGTTGTATACGACGTCCACGAAGTCCGTGAAGCCGCCGACGACCACCAGCTCTTCGGGGCTGAGGTCGCAGGCATCCGCCATGCCCCGCAGCTCCTCGCTGAGGCTCTCGCTGTACGCCTCGTGAGCGGCCAGGCTGGCGCGTGCCAGGGCGAGCACCTCGGCGCGCGGCAGCGCGCGGTCGGTCCACGCGGGCGACCCGGCGAGCTGCACGCGCTCCTCGGCGTAGCGGCGGATGGTGGCGCGGTAGGCCTCGCCGTGTCGACGCCCCATGGCGTACGGCGAGCCGCTCGACTCCAGGATCGGGAGGTCCATGATGCGACGAGTCTAGCAACGGGGCCCGCGGAGGAGCGGCCGCCGCGCCACGCTCAGGACAAGATGCTGGCGTAATCCCGCCGCCAGCTCACCTCGACCTCGTCGCCGGCGCGCAGCATGCCGTCGAAGCCGTGGTGCTGGTTCTGGATGCGCGCGACGAGCTGCACGCCGCCGCCGATGCGCACCGAGTAGCGGCTGTCGGTCCCCAGGTAGTGCACCTCGGTGATGACGCCCGACACGCACTCGACGTCGACGCCGTGCGGACCCGCGGGATCGCCGTCGACGCGCCGAACGTCCAGCTTCTCGGGGCGGATCGCCAACGTGGCGCGGCTGCCCGGTGTGAGCCCCGCATCGCGCAGGGGCGCGCGCAGCACGCGGCCGTCCGCCAGCCGCAGGCCACCCATGCTCCGCTCCGCGCCGTCCAGCACGCCGTCGAGGAAGTTCGTCTCGCCGATGAAGTCGGCCACGAAGCGGTCGCGCGGGCGTTCGTAGATGTCGTCCGGCGCGCCCACCTGCAGCGCCCTACCGTCGCTCATCACGGCGATGCGGTCCGCCATCGTGAGCGCCTCTTCCTGGTCGTGCGTGACGTAGATGAAGGTGATACCCAGGCTCTGTTGGAGCTGCTTGAGCTCGAACTGCATGGCCTTTCGGAGCTTGAGGTCGAGGGCGCCGAGCGGTTCGTCGAGCAGCAGCACGGCGGGCCGGTTGACCAGGGCCCGGGCCAGCGCGACGCGCTGCTTCTGGCCGCCCGAGAGCTGGTGCGGCCGGCGATCGCCGGCGCGGGGCAACCGCACCATCGCCAGCGCCTCATCGGCGCGCCGCCGCGCCTCGCGCGCCTCCACCCCCGCCATGCGCAGGCCGAAGAGCACGTTCTGCACCACGCTCATGTGCGGGAACAGCGCGTAATCCTGGAACACGGTGTTCACCGGACGGTGGAACGGCGGGATGCCGCGCATGGAGGCGCCGCGCAGCAGCACCTCCCCCTCGGTCGGCTCCTCGAAGCCGGCGACGACGCGCAGGGTGGTCGTCTTGCCACACCCCGAGGGGCCCAGGAGCGCGAAGAACTCCCCCTCGCGGATATCCAACGTCACGCCGTCGACGGCGCGCACGAGCGTGCGCGCGGCCGGCTCCACGAAGTGCTTGACCAGGTTGCGGATCTCGACGGCCGGGGTGGGCATGGGCTCGTGCGTCATTCTACGGCGGTCCGCCGCCGGTCCGGGGGTCGTCGGCCGTCGCCCCTCGCCCCCGCCCCTCTCGGCCTCGGCGCCAAGGCGGGCGGGGGCGAGGGGCGTGGGCTCAGCGGCCGACGTAGATCTTGATCTCGTCCCAGGCGTCGTTGAGGAGCTGCTCGCGCTCCGCGTCCTGGGTGGCGTAGAAGAGGTTGTTCTGGGTCTCGGCGTTGGGATAGATGCCGGGGTCGCTGAGGTAGTCGGGGTCGATGAGTCCCTGGTCCTTGGCCGCCTGGTTGGGGGAACCGTAGGCCGTGTAGTTGGAGATGTCGGCGCCCACCTGCGGGTCGAGCAGGTAGTCGATGAAGACCTCCGCGAGGGCCTTGTTGGGGGCATCGACGGGGATGGCCAGGTTGTCGACCCAGAAGTTGGTGCCCTCGCTGGGGATGACGTAGGCGTAGTCGTCGCAGCCACACTCGTCCATGAGCTGGAAGATGTCGCCGGAGTACTCGACCACGATGTCCGCCTCACCGCGTGCCAGCACCTCCTGGCCGTCGTCCTGGTTGATGTAGACGACGTTCTGGCCGTGGTCGACGAGGTACTGCTTGGCGTCCGCGACGTCCTTGGGGTCGGCGCTGTTCGGGTCGTGACCGGTGAGCAGCAGACCCACGCCCATCATCGCGGGGACGTCGTCCAGCCAGGACACGGGCCCGGCGTAGTCGAACAGGTCCTGCCACGAGGTGATCTCGTGCCCCACCCTGGTGACGTTGTAGCCGATGCCCACGGTGCCCCACTGGTACGGCACGGTGTAGACGTTGCCCGGGTCGTAGGGGAGGTCGGTGAAGGTCGGGTCGAGGTTCGCCACGTTGGGGATCATGCCCTTGTCGAGCGGCTCGAGCAGCCCCTGCTGCGCCATCAGGTAGACCGTGACGCCGGAGGGCACCACCACGTCGTAGCCGGGGTTGCCCTGACGGATGCGGGCGAGCATGTCGTCGTCGCTGGGGTAGGTGTCGTACACCACCTTGACGTCGCAGAGCTTCTCGAAGTTCTGGATGGTGTCCTCGGCCACGTAGGTGGTCCAGTTGTAGACGTGGAGCGTCTGTCCGGCGTAGCCGTCCGGGCAGGTCCAGGAGGTGGCCTGCGCCGACGCCACGGCGACCGCAAGGAAGGCCGCAACGAGCGCGGCGACGCGTATGCGCTGAGTGCTTCGCATGATTCGTGACTCCCCTCGTCGTGCGGTTGGAAACACGAAGACGATAGCACCCGGCGCAACGCCACGCAAACGAGGCCCGTCAGCGACGCAAGAAGTCTCCCGCCGCGGATCGCCCGTCGAGGCGCGGAAGCGCGGCAACTCCGGGCGAAGAGCGGCGCCCGCCGCGCATCGTCCCTGCGCCCGAACGCCCGGTCTCGCGCGGGGGCCACGCGCAGCGGGCGGGCGACATCCTCCGCCCGCCCGCTGCCGCCCCGGTGCCGCGCGCCGAGCTCAGACGCGCTCCTTGGCCTTGCGCGCCGTGGACATCCCCAGCAGCGCGTAGATGGCGCAGAAACCCACGGCGCCAGTCACCAGCAGCACCGCACCGATGATGCCGAGCACAACCGCCCAGGTGCCGCTCAGCCCGCCGAACACCCAGGCAGCCAGCAACACCGCACCGACGATGACGCGGATGACGCGATCGGTAGCACTCTCGTTGATCTTCATGGTGTAGCCTCCTCCCTCCATAGCGTAGCGCTCCCTTCCTCAAAAAGAAATGGTAGAAATAGCGCAAATGTCGACGCGAGACGCACTCCTCCGCCACCTCAAGGTCGCCGGTCCCAGCACCGTACGGGACCTTGCCCAGGCCCTCGCCATCTCCCCCAACGCCGTGCGGCACCACCTCACGAGGCTGCGCGGCGAGGGCTTCGTGCACGAGGACCTGCGCCGCGAGGGCGTGGGGCGACCCGCCAAGCTGGTGGCCCTCACGCGCGCGGCGGAGGGGGAGTTCCCCAAGCGCTATCCCGATCTGCTCGAGGCCGTGCTGGAGAGGGCCGAGGCCCGCTCGATGCTCGGCGAGCTGCTGTCGGACGTGGCCGAGAGTCTGGCCGCGCGCGTGCGGCCGGAGCTCGACGGGCTCCCCCCGGCCGAGCGACTCCAGGGGTTGATGGACCGGCTCGATTACGGCGAGATGCTGGGGCAGCTCCGGCACACCCCGGGTGGCTGGGAGTTCCGCGCCTACAACTGCGTCTACCGGGCCACCGGCGAGCGCTTCGAGGGCGTGTGCGACCTGCTCCCGGAGGTCGTGAAGCGCGCCGCGGGCACCGACGCGGAGCGCGTGCGTTGCCAGCGCGACGGCCACCGTACCTGCACCTTCGCCGGCAGCTTCCTCCCGCCGCGGGACGCATCGGACCTCGGGTAACCCGCCCGCCCCGCGCGAGGATGCATCCGATCCGTGGCGCGCTGCGTAGGTACGGGTGGAGGTGACCCCATGCACATGCACGTTCACCCGCAACCCGATAGCGGTCCCGGTCGCGAGGGCGAGGCCCGGAGGCGAAGGGACCGCGGACGCCTCCGCGGCCTGCCGCTCGCCGCGGCCCTGGCCGGCCTGCTGCTCCTGGGAGGCGCCCTCGCCCAGGCGGCGAACCCCACCGTCCAGGTGCGCTACGACGCGGGCCTGGGCTACCTTCTCACGACGCAGGGCGGCATGACGCTGTACGTCTTCGGCAAGGACACGCCGGGGACCAGCGCCTGCTACGACGCCTGCGCCGAGAACTGGCCGCCGCTGCTGGCCGACGAGGCGGTCGCGGCGCCGCTGGCCGTGCCCGGCGCCTTCAGCGTCATCGACCGCAACGACGGCGGCAAGCAGGTGGCGTACAACGGCATGCCTCTGTACACCTGGGCCCACGACGCCAATCCGGGCGATGCCGCCGGTCAGGGCGTGGGCAACGTCTGGTGGGTGGCGAACCTCCAGCCCGCCCTTCAGCTCCTTGCGACCGCCGACGGCAACCTCCTGGTCGGCCCCACCGGCATGGCCCTCTACACCTACGACAAGGACGCCGCCGGCAGCTCCAACTGCGCCGGGGGCTGCGCCAAGAACTGGCCCCCCGCCGTGGGCGGCTTCGCCCCCGCGGACGGCCACGGCGTGACGGTCGCCGATGGCGTCCAGGGCACAGTCGACCTCATCTCGCGGGCCGACAGCAACGGCATGCAGCTCACGCTGAACGGTGCGCCGCTGTACTACTGGATCCACGACACCGCGCCGGGTCAGACCAGCGGTGACGGCGTCGGCGACGTGTGGCACCGCGTCGTGCAGTGACCCTCACGGCCTGACCAGGACCCCCCGCGGCGCACGATCCCCGGCAGGTGCCGGGGGGACGCGCAGCGAACCGCGCCGGCGGCCGCCCACGCTGTGGGCGGCCGCCGGCGCGTCCGGGGCGCGCGGCTCAGTCGGCGGCCCGGACGTACACGGCGTAGCGGACGTGGAACCCACTGGGGTGATCGCGCCACGTCAGCAGCGCAGCCCGGAACAGGAACGGGGCCTCGTCCACCTGCGAGTAGTCCTTGTTGCGATAGAACGACGGATACAGGTCGATGAAGTGCCAGCCGGGCGTGAAGCTGGCCAGCAACGGCACCCGCACGTCGCCGTTGGTACTGAAGCCGCAGGCGTAGCCGATATAGGTGTTGTCGACCACGATGGCGAAGATGTTCTCCGTCTGCGACCAGCCGATGCCCTTGAGGTGCAGCTCGAACGGTTGCCCGACGTCGAGCTCCCGGCTGGCAAGGGGCAATGGTTTCTGCAGCACCTTCACGCGCGTGTGCGCGAGGTCGGCGCCGCCGGAGTCTACGGCGCTCACGCGGTGGAAGCCGCCGAGCATGTCGGGGTAGGCCACGCGCAGGGCGAAGCCGCCATCGGCGTCGGCGGTGACGTTGGCGAGGTCGAGCTGCACCGGCTCGAAGCCCGATGCCGTGACGCGCGATCCCGCCATGTTGGAGACCTTCAGATCGAGGGCGGCATCCGGCGCGAAGCCCCTGCCGTGGAGCACCGCGGGCGTGCCCACGGTGGCCGCCGCCGGATCCATCCACACGGCGGGCCCGCTGCCGGGCGGCTCGACGCCGGGCTGCGCCGGCGGCGCCTGCTCCGCCACGGCGGCCGGAAGGACCGGATCGCCGTCGGTGACCCGGAAGGTGAGGGTGGGCATTTCGAGGAAGGCGTACGGGGAGGTGGGTAGCGCCATATACGGGTGACCGAAGGGGGAGTCCTCGAAACGGATGAAGTGCGGCCCCGGGATTCCCACGGCCGGGACCACCACGCGAGCGGTGCCGTGGGTCGTCACGGCGCTGACGAAGCCGGCGATGCGATGGTCGTAGCTCAGCAGGTACCACACCATCGGGTGCCCGGAATTGAGCCCCTTGATGGTGATGGTGATGTCCGTGCCGATGGGGCCGCTGTCGGGCGACATCGTCACCGACGGCTGGACCTGCAGCCCCGCCTGGTTGAGGTTCACGCCTTCCTGGCGGATGAGGATGTTGTGGGTCCCCCCGAGGTCCTCGGGCACCTCGAAGGTGAAGCGGAAGGCTCCGTCGGCGTTGGTGGTGGGCGTCGCCAGGGGGTGCTCGGCCGGCCCGTGGGCCAACCCCTGGAAGTCGCCATTGTACTCGCCGTCGGCGTCCACGCCGAGGCGCCAACCTAGCTCGTCGGTCTGCCACACCGCGCTCAACGCGGTGTCGGGCGGGAAGCCCTCGCCGCTGACGGTGACCCTCTCGCCGACGGCGGCAGCGGTGGGGGCCGTGGCGACCGTACCCACGAAGCCCTGCGGGAAGGCCGCATCGGCCAGGGCGAGCGCCAGCCCCGTCTCCAGCGCCAGCGCGAGCAACGTGGCGACGAGCAGCGCGCGCCACGGGTGGCGGTGGGAGTCCAGGGGCTCGGGGCGGTCGGGGCCGCGGGCCGTCACCCGATGGGCCGTAGTCGCGGACTTCGGGGAGAGCAGCATGTCGAGTTCCTCCTCCGGGCGGTCGCCGGCCGGCGCGGCGCGTGGCCGCGGGCCGGCGCCCGCGCGGGTATCGAGGCGAGGGGGGCGGCGGGGCACCGGGCCGTCAGTCCGGCAGGATGGTCAGGGTCGAGGCGGGGATGGGGAAGGTGACGAGCTCTCCGCTTCGGCCATCGGCCGCCGTGGCCGTGACGGTGTAGTCGACGATGCCGCTCGGGTAGTCGGCCGGGATGACCCAGTTGGTGGTCCAGTAGCTGTCCAGCGGGTCGCCGTTGGGGTGCGCACCGAAGTTGAGGTCGAAGGTCTGGCCGTCGGGCAGCGTGAGCACCACGGCGGTGAGGTCGGCATCCGTCATCGGTTCGCTGGTGGCGGGATCGATGACCTTGACGCGCCACACGATCTGCTGCTCGTGGCGGAACTGGCTGGATTGGACGCAGGTGAGCTCGTCGGTGTTGTTCTCGTGCCCCATCACGACGCTGTCGAGCACGATGAGGCTCTGCTGGCCGAAGGCCAGGCCGGCCGCCAACACGGCCACGGCGAGGGTGGTGAGGAGCGTGCGGATGTTGGAGTTGCGCATGGTGTTTCCTCTCTCGGGACCGGGGTCCCGGTGCGGTGCGATGCGCCCTCGGGCGCTCGATGGGACGGCGGGATGCGGCGATGGCCTCGTACGCTGCGGCGGCGCGGGGCCGCCACGCGGCGCGCCAGTGGGCGGCTTGGCCGCGGGGGCGGCCGGAGCCGGCCTCACGGCGCCCCGGGGCGGTCGCGCGGGGCGCCGCGGCCCAGGGCCATGACGCGCCCCACGGTCAGCGCCAGCAGCCCGAGCAGGACGACCCACAACGCCAGCACCGCGATCAGCACGCCGGACTGGAAGGGGCCCACCACGGCGGCGAGCGGCGATGGCGACCAGGGCGGCGCCAACGCGTGCTCGCGGACGAGGTCGACCTCGGCCTGGCCGGAGCCTCCCGGCGCGCCGGACGCACCCGCCACCTCGGCGACGATCGTCACCGTGCCCGTGTACGGCGCCGTGTACAGCGTCTCCGCGTGGCCGGCGATGTTGGTCTTGGCCGTGCCCAGCAGCACGCGGTGGCCGCCGTTGAGGCGCTCGCCCGCGTTGGGGAAGAAGTCGGGGATCAGGTAGAAGCTCACCGCCCGGCTGGTGACCGGCTTGCCGTCCCCCTGATGCACGTCGGCGGCCAGCACCGGCCGGTTTCGACGGTCCATGGCGGTGCCGAGGTCGATGGTCAGATCCTGCGCCAGCGCCGAGCCCAGCAGGGCGAGCGCCAGGATCGCCAGCGGCAGGCGTGTACGGCGGCCGCGGTCGATGTTCGTCGTGCTCATGCGGCACCTCCAGCGCCGGCGCCGGCCGCCCCCGGGGCAGGCCGCCCCGCGCGCGCCGCGGCCTCATCCGCCGCGTGGGCTGCGTGGGCTGCGTGGGCTGCCTCCTCCATCTCCGCCACCGGAAGGACGGGCACGAAGCGGAACAGGATCATCAACAGCAGCGGGATCGCCGCGGTGGCGGCGCCCGTGATGGTCAGCTCCACCCAGCTCGGGTGGTAGGGCACCACGTCGCCACTGACCAGCGAGATCTCCATCGCGGGCACCACGATGATCAGGCGCTTGAGCCACATGCCGGCGATGGCGAGCACGGAGGCCAGCGTGATGCCGACCACGTTGCGCGTCCACGGCAGCGCGATGAGCAGGATCGGCAGCACCAGCCCCCCGAGCGCCCACGTCCAGAAGGCCGTGGCGTAACCCCCGGAGAGCACCATCGACAGCACCGAGACGCCGTCCTCGACCCGGGCGTACCCCTCGGTCAGCATCTCCGCGAAGGTGAAGTAGGCGTACACGAGCCCCAGCGTGAGCATGAGCATGGCCAGGTTGCGCAGCTGCCGGGGCGTGATGTACGCCTGTAGCTTGTAGAAGCTGCGGTAGGCGCTGGCCGCCAGGATCACCAGCGCCACTCCGGAGTAGAGCGCGGCGATCACGAAGTAGGGCGCGAAGATGGTGCTGTGCCAGCCCGGTCGGCTGGTGACCGAGAACGCCCAGGCGAGCACCGAGTGGACGTACACGGCGATGGGGATGATGACGATGGACATGATGACCAGCGCCCGGCGCAGGACCCGCTGCTGGGCCGGCAGGTCACGCCAGCCGACCGAGATCCAGCGGATGACGGCGCGGCGCGCACGGCTGACGCGCAGGCCGGACCAGCGGGCATAGATGCCCGCGTCGGGGATGGACGGCAGGTAGAAGAAGATGACGGTCGCCACCAGGTAGGTGAGCACCGCGAAGGCATCCCACACCATCGGAGAGGATCCGCGCGGGTGCACCACCATCATCCACACGCGCTCGGGGTGGCCGAGGTGGATGATGGGGAACGACGCGCCGATCACCAGCGTCACCAACGCGGTCGCCTCGGCGATGCGGGTGATCGACGTGCGCCACTCGGCGTTGGTGAGGCGCAGGATGGCGGACACCAGCGCGCCGCCGTAGCTGAGCCCGATGAAGGTCACCAGGTCCACGGTGTAGATGCCCCAGGTCACGTTCTGGTTGAGGCCGGTCGCTCCGAGGCCCTGGCGCAGCTGGTAGATCCAGGCCACCGCGCCGGCGACGACCGCCGCGCTCAGGACGCCGAAAACGCTCCAGTACACGACGCCGCCGGCGTGCATCGGCCGCACCGCCGCCCGCCGCAGCGCCTCACGCTCTTCATGGCCGGCGGCGGGGGAAGAAGGTTCGAGGTTCGGCATGGTCGCTCCTCCCGCGCTCAGTAGTAGCTAAGGTCCTGGCCGTGTCCGGCCACGTAGTAGACGCTGGGTTGCGTGTTCTGGTCCTCCTTGAAGCGGAAGGCGTCGTTGTCGGCGAGGAAGCTCGACAGCTGCACCGTCTCCCGCCCGTTGGTGGCCAGGTCCTTCTCCCACTCGCCGATGTAGATCGCGCCCATGCTGCACGCGGACACGCAGGCGGGCAGCTGGCCCTTGCGCAGCAGATGCGCGCAGAAGGCGCACTTGCCGACCGTGCCCTTCTTCTGGAATCCGGGGAACGCCGGAGTGGCCGCGTACGGCACGTTGGCCGGATCCATCGCCGGCGGCTGGTCGTAGTTGAAGTAGCGGGCGTGGTACGGGCATGCGGCGATGCAGGCCCGGCAGCCGATGCACTGGTCCTGGTCGATAAGCACCAGGCCGTCCTCGGAGTAGAAGGTCGCGCCCGTCGGGCACACGCGGTGGCACGGTGCGGACTGACACATCATGCAGGGCAACGGCATGAAGAACTGCCGCCCCGCGCTGGACTCCATGTCGTACACGCGGATGAACTCGAAGTCATCGGGGAGGCCGTGCATCGTCTGGCACGCCTTGGTGCAGTCCTTGCAGCCGTCGCACACCCGAAGGTCGAAGGCCATCACCCAGCGCTGTCGGATGCCGGGGGGGCGGAGCGGCACCCCCTGGGCCTCGGCCCTGAAGCGCACCAAAAGCGGCGCCAGCGAGGCGCCGACGCCGAGCGCGGCGAAGCCGCGGGCCAGGTCCGCGAGGAAGGCGCGTCGGCTGCCGTCCTCCAATCGCTCCATCGGGTCCTCGACGCGCTCTGCGGCCTGCCCCCCGACACAGCCGCAGCCGCCGGCCCCGTCCGGCGCGCCGGCGGAGCATGCGCACGCCGCGTCGAGCGCCGCATCCACCGGCGCCGCCCGCGCCTGGCCTTTCGCTACCTCCGGCAGTCCTCGCTCACCATCCACCGTTGCACCGCCCCTCCCGGCCCCGCCCGCCGACCCGCATCCTGAGAGGGGTCGCTCGAAAGCCGATAACGATAGTAGGAGTTTCTAACGAACGCTCGTTCGTTTCCAAGGAAAAATGTCCCGGTGGGGGCGTCCCGCCGGGACAGCTGTCCCGCGCCGTGCCGTGTGGGCCTCGGCCCTCCCAAACCCCGCTAGGCTCGGCGGTGCGGGTTGCACGGGGATGCGGCTAGCGCGGACTACGCGGGCAGCGCGGGCCTCAGGCGGCCGGGCGCAAGGACCTGCGCACCAGCAACGGAACGGCGGGGATCGCGAGGAAGGCCACCAGGGCCGCCACCAGGTAGGCGCGCTCGAGCCCGAGCCCGTCGGCCAGCGCACCGACGGTGTAGATGCCGCCGGCACGGATCAGGAAGTTCAAGGCCAGGAAGGTGCCATTGCCCAACGCCCGGTTGTCGGGGAACACGTCCTGCACGGCCGCCAGGAGCACCGGGGCGGAGGCGAGCGCGCTCAGGCCCAGCAGCACGAGCAGGGGCAGCGCGAGCACGGCCGGGGCGTAGAGGAACGCGAGCATCACCAGGGGCGCCGCCACCGACACCGTGAGCAGCACGGTGCCCCGCCCCAGGCGGTCGGAGAGCGTGCCGGCGGCGAGCGCCCCGACCACGCCGGCGGCCTCCAGGATGGTGAGCGCCGCGCCGCCCAGCCACAGGCCCGAGCCGACGACGTCCTTCATGAACAGAGGCAGGTAGGTCGTCGCCGACACCACCAGCATCATGCGGGCGGCCACCAGCAGCGCGATGGCGGGGAACACGCGGCGCGCGACCCCCCACGGCAGCAGTCCGGCCCGCTTGGACGCGCCCTCGGCGGAGACGTTGCGCAACCGGAGGTAGAGCACGAACGAGACCGCCCAGCCCACGAACGCCAGGCGCCACAGCCCCTCGAGCCCGAACCAGCCCACCGCCGCCACGGCCAGCACCGGTCCCAGGGACCGTCCGAGCTCGCCGCCCGCCATGAAGATGCTCATGCCCGCCCCCACCCGCCGACCCGCGACGTGCGCCACCATCGGCGGTGCCGGCGCGTGGAACGACGCCACGCTGACGCCGGCGGCGAGCAACAGCAACGCCAGCGAGAGGTACCCCGGCGCGCGACCGAGCAGCGTGATGAGCGTGGCCGTGACGGCCGGCGCCAGGATCACGAAGTAGCGCAGGCTGACCTTGTCCGCCAGATAGCCGATCAGCGGGTTGAGCAGGCTCGGGAGCTGCAGGAACACCGCCAGCCCCCCGGTCATGGCGTAATTGGTGCCCAGGCGTTGCTGGAGCAGCGGCAGCAGCGGCGCCACGAAAGCCGTGAAGGTGTCGTGGACGAAGTGCGCGCCCGCGATGGTGGCCACCTCGCCGGTGCGGAAGCGCTCCTCGACGCCACCACCGGCGGCCGGCGTGACGCCCGGAGCGGCCCCCGAGGGGTCCCCCGCGGCCGGAACGGAACCGGTCCCCGCGGCCGGAGCGGAACCGGCCCCGGCGGCCGGAGCGGAACCGCCGCCGGGCCGCCGGGGCGGCGGGGCTCGGAATGCGTGACGCCGTCGGAATCCATGCGCACCAGCATAGCCGGGGCCACGGGGCGCGGCATGCGCCCGGGGCGACTCCGGCGACACCCGCCGGGTGGCCGCGGCTCCATCCAGCACGCGCGCGTCGGGGCGCGTCTCACGAAGAGGCCGTGAGGCACGCGCGGGCGCGGCCTGGCCCACGCCGGCGCGGTCCACGTCGCGGACGACGCGCACCTACCCTCGATGGTCACCCGCCCCTTGGAGCCGAGCCGCGCGCGGCTCGAGCACCAGGGCCGCGCCGCGCGCGAGGGCCGCGTCCGCTCAGCGCCGCGCGAGCCGCATCAGGCGGTCGAGCCAGGCGTCCGGGCACCAGCGGGCCAGGAATGCGACCATCACGGCATCGGCCCCCACCCTGTAGCGCGCCCGTGGCAGCCGTGCCGCCAGGGCGCGGGCGACCGCGCGGCCAACATCACGGCCGTGGCCCGACCGATCCCGGTGGACGCGCCGGTCACCAGCACGGCTCGGCCCAGGGCGCGCTCCTCCGGTTCGGTCACGCCGGCATTCTGCGGCGCCAAGCCGGGCACGGTTGGCCGGGGCGCCTCGCTCTCACGGGCCACAAAACGACCCGCGGGGCATTGCCCCGCGGGTCGCCGGCACGAAGCCGTGAAGGAGAGAGAGCGGCCTCCGAGCCACCAATGCCGGGACCGTCCCGGCCACAGTACGTTCACCCTAACTCGTGTGCCTCGCTTGGAGGCCCGGAAGCCTAGCACCTTGGATGCGGACGCCTTTTCAGTCCTTGTCGGTCTCGTGAAGCGGCCTACTCGGCTCCGACCCGTCGGTGCACCCCCACGCTAGCCGGAGCGCCGCCGCGCCGCCAGGGACAACTGTCCTTGACGCGCTCGTCCTGGGCGGGCAGCGTCAGGCGCGGCGGGCGCCCCACGCGCGGCCGCCCGGCCCGCACGGCGCAACGGCGCCCGCGCCGCGGACCTCCCGGCCCCGTCCCCCATACGCCGGCTTAGCCCGCACTCAGTCGCCCAGTCCGCGGCGGACGGACTCCGGGATCGGCGCCGAGCGCTGCGTGGCGTAGTCGAACCACACCACCACAGAGTCGATCTCGGCGGCCACCTCGTCGTTGGCGGTGAGCACCTGCCGGAGCGTGATGCTGCGCTCGCCGAGGCGCGCCACCTCCGTGGTGATGGCCACGCGGTCGGCCAGCCGCACCTGCCGCCGGAAGTCGATCGCCAGGCGAGCCAGGATCATCGGGGGCCGCTCACGGCCCGCGTCGGCCAGGAGCGCCAGCCGACCGGACTCGGCGAAGGTCGCGATGGCGGCGTTGTTGACGTGCCCGAGGGCGTCGGTGTCGGCAAAGCGGAGCTGGATGTCGGTGCTGATCCGGCGTCGGTTGGGTGCGCTCATGGGGGCCTCCCGGGGGCGCCGCCAGCCTACCGCGCCGGGCGCCGCGGCAAGGCGCGACCGGGCGCCGCCTCCGTGGTGGCGGACACCGTCCGTGCGGCGGGGGGGCGGTCCTCTACGCGCTATCGTGGAGCAACGGTACGCACCCGCTGGGCCGCGATGGAGGGCAACATGCGGTTTCTGCGTGGTCTCTTCGTGTTCGTGTTGGTGGCCGCATCGGCCACGGCCTGCGCACCCGGGGTGGATGTGGGCCCCGTGCGTCTGCCCACCGGCGTTCCCGACGCCCTGTCCGATGCCGACGCCGTCCTGCTGGACCCGGTCGGCGCCCTCGTGGGGCGCGACCCACCCCTGAGCACCGACATCCATGACGCCACCTTCGACGCGCCGGAGCTCGACGGCTACACGCCCACCACGCTGGTGCCCTTGGAGGCGATGCCCCGCGCATTCGACGGAAGCTACTACCTGGCGCCCGGCGACTACGAGATCACGGCCTGGGGGTTCTGCGCTCACGCCGGCACCTATGAGCCCAGCGTGGATGGGCCGGGCTACGTCTATGCGCCGCTGAAGGGCTCGCTCGCGGATGTCATGACGCGCCTGCTCCAGGCCTCCTACCGGCAACCGCAGGTGTCGCAACGCTCGCTGCAGGTCCTGCTGTGGGCCATCCTCGCGCGCACGCCGCTTCCCGACATGCCGCCCGAGATGCAGGACACCGCGCGGCGCCTGCTCGACGCCGACGACCTCGCGCGCCTGCGTGCGAACACCTCCAACGACGTCGGTCGATCCCTGTTCGAGCGCGCCCTGCAGGAGTTGCCCCCCGAGCTCCGCGAGGTGGCCCGCGCCGAGGACAGCATCCGCAGGCTGCTCCGGAGCGACAGCGTCGCGTACGAAGCGCTCGAGCAAGCCGCCGTCCTCACGGGCAACCCGCCACCCAGCCTGACCGTGCGCGCCATCCCGCAGGGGCGCTGGTCGCACCACCCCGACGGCTACGACGTCCGTTACGCGCCCTCCGGGTACTCGGTGCTGCGCATCCAGATCCACGTGCCCGGGGCCGTGGGCGCCCTGCCCGACCCGAGGGTGATCAGCGCCCAGGGCGGCGACGGCATGGTCGACGCCGACCTGAGCGACGGCGCGGCCCTGTCCGGCGACACCTCCCGCCAGCGGCTGCTGAGCAACGGCACCAGCGCCGACGACAACGTCCTCGAGCGCGCCAAGGACGCGGTGGGGTGGGTGAAACTCTTCGCCAACCTGCTGCCGTTCTTCGGCGGCCAGAGCCTCGAGCAGGGTGCGGTCCAGGGGCTGTCCGAACTCACGGCGGGGGCCTCGATGTTCTCCCCCGCCGCGATGGCGGGGTACCTGTTGGACTTCATCTTCAGCGCCGGAGCCGAGATCATCAACGCCACCGCCGGCTACGAGGGGGGCGGGGCGGGGTCCGACAACCGGGGCCCGCCGTCCGGTGGCGGCTCCTCCTCCGCGGGCTCCGGCGGCTCGCCCACGTGGAACCCGCACCCTGGCTCGCCCGGCGGGTCCAGCGCGGGCAGCAGCGGTGGGTCGGCCGACGGAACGAGCAGCGGCTCGAGCGGCGATTCGGACGGTAGCGCCGGCGGCACCGACGCCGGCGGCACGAGCGTTGGCGGCGACAGCAGCACGAGCGGCGACACCAGCGCCAGCGGCGACACCAGCACGAGCGGCGACACCAGCGCCAGCGGCGACACCAGCGCCAGCGGCGACACCAGCGCCAGCGGCGACACCAGCGCCAGCGGCGACACCAGCGGCGGCGCGTCCGACGCCAGCGGCACCGCCGGGAGCGAGACCGGCGGCGACACGACCACGGGGCCGGGGGGTGCCGATACCGGCGCCGGATCGAGTGGCTCCGGCGGCGTGCTGACCTTCCCCGAGGGCCTCCCCGACGACCTGCGTCGGGCGATCGAGTACCTCGTGACCACGGCCGGCGAGCTGTTGCGCGACCTGCAGCTCTACCAGGACGCCGCCGTGCGACTCGACAGCGTCAGCCACGGCGACGCGGAAGCGGGGTACGCGCTGGCCGCGCAGACACTCGAACGCAAACGCAGCGCCGGCGTCTCCATGTTGCGCACCGCCGCCGCGCTCGACGACCTTGGAGTGGTGCTCGATCGGCACCACCTGGGCAGTATGCCGCTCGGGGCCGACGCGGTGCGAGCCTTCCAGCAACGCCTGCGGGACGAGGGCGTCCCTGAGGCGCTGCGCGCGGAGCTGCGCCGGGCGGGCATGACCGACGCCGACATCGACCGGTTGGCCCGCCGCTACCTGGAGCTCGACGCCGACGAGGTCGCGGCCGGCTTCCGGCGCTCCCTGACGCGCACGGCCGCCGCCTTGCGCTCGCTGGGCACGATCTGGGCCGGCCTGCCCTCGATCCTGGTCGGCGGCACGGTCCGATGACCGGCGCGCGCCTCAGCCGCGGGCGCGATCTGCGCGCGCGCGCCGTGAGGGACGCCGCTGGCAGGTAGCGCAGTAGACGGTCCCGCGCTGCCCCACCACGATGCGACGCAAGGGGCGGCCACAGCGCGGGCAGGGCTCCTCGGCATGGCCGTAGGCATCGAGTTGCTCGAGGTACGCGCCCACCTCCCCGTTGACGGTGCGGTAGTCGTTGAGGGTGGTGCCCTGGGCCTCGACGCTGGCGCTCAGCACCTCGCGGATGGCGCAGCGCAGGGCGCGCGCCTTGGCCGCGGAGAGCTCCCGCGCGGGCGTCTCGGGGTGCACGCGAGCACGCCACAGGGCCTCGTCGGCGTAGATGTTGCCGACCCCGGCCACCGGCCGCTGGCTCAGCAGGTAGGTCTTCACCGCCGTGCTCGAGCGCGCCAGGGCGCGGCGGAAGCCCGCCGTGCTGAACGCCTCGGACAGCGGCTCGGGACCCAGCGCCGCCAGCGTGGGCAGCCCCCGGTAGTCCCCTGCGGGCACCACCAGCAGCCGACCGAAGCGGCGCGCGTCGCGGAAGTACAACGTGTCGGGCTCCTGCCCCGAGAGGCGCAGCCGCACGCGCACGTGCGCCGCGGCCGCGCCCGTCGGCGGCGCGGCCGACACCACGCCGGTCATGCCCAGGTGCAACACCATCTCGTCGCCGCCGTCGAGCGGCAGGAGCAAGAACTTCCCCCGGCGCCTCACGGTCCGGACGACCTGCCCCACGGCGCGCTCGAGGTCCCGGTACTTGGGCCCGGCGGGCGCCAGGCGCTCCGCGCCGAGCACCCGGCGGCCGCTCAGCCACGGCTCGAGCTCACGCCGGACCGTCTCGACCTCAGGCAGTTCGGGGATAGGTGATCGTCCCCTCGTACAGCGCCCGCCCCACGATCGCGCCGTCGAGTCCGAGGCGCTCGTAGAGCTCCAGGTCGGCGTCGTTGCCGACCCCGCCGCCCGCCACCAGGCGGTGCGGGAAGGCCGCACGCATGCGCCGCACGGGTTCGGCGTCGACGCCGCGGAGTGTGCCGTCGCGGTCGATGTCCGTGTAGATCAGGTGTCGGACGCCCTGCTCCGCCACCCGCCGGGCCAGCTCGGCCGCGTCGATGTCGGTGACCTCGGACCACCCGTGCACCGCCACGCGCCCGCCGCGGGCATCGATGGAGACCGCCACCCGCTCCGGCCCGAAGTCCGCGATGAGGGAGTCGACCACCTCCGGCTCGCGGATCGCCACGGTGCCCAAAATGACGCGGTCGAGGCGCTCGAGCCAGGCCTGCGCGGCATCCACGCTACGCACGCCGCCGCCGATCTCCACGGCGGCGTCAACCGCCGCCGCCAGCTCCAGCACCAGCGCGCGATTGGAACCCCGTCCGAGCGCGGCATCGAGGTCCACCACGTGCAGCCACGAGGCGCCCAGTCCGACCCAGTGCAGCGCCGCCGCGACGGGCGATGGGTAGTAGACCGTCTCCCGCGCCGGATCTCCCTCGTAGAGACGGACGGCGCGGCCTCGTTGGATGTCCACCGCGGGGATGACGTCGAACATGGCAAGGCTGAGCATAGCGCGCCGGGGCGGCATCGGCCGCCGGCCGATCAGTCCAGATCGAGGTAGGCGTCCAGGCGATCCTGGGAGCGCTGGCGCTCCGCATCGCCCTCGGCGCGCTCCACCGCGACACCGAGCAGCTCCAGGTAGGTCTCCTCGAGCTGCGCCTGCACGCGTTCCGACCAGGGGGAGTCGAAGCCGGCCAGGAAGGCGCCGCCGTACAGCCGCAGGGCCTGCTCGATGGCGGCCCCGCCGTCGCCCTTTAGGGCGCGCTCGGCCGCCTCGCGGAAGGTCACCGCGTCCCAGCGCACCCGGCCGTCGAAGCCGAGCACCAGCTCGTCGCCCTGCAGCGTGACCGCGCCCACCGCGCCGAGCATCTTGCGCAGGCGACTGACAAGCACGTGCAGGTGGTTGTCCGCCGTGGCGCCCCACCACAGCTCCGAGCGCAGTTCGTGCACGCCGGCTTTGCCGTCGGCGTCGAGCAGGTACAGCAGCAGCTCCACGGCCTTGCGCGCCTCCCAGTGCAGGCGCTCGCCCCCGTAGCTCACGCCCAGCCCACCGAGGCTGGTGATGAGCAGCTCGTCGCTCTCGACCTGCCGCAGGGTGCCGGTGCGCTCGAGCCGGACGCGCACCACCTCACGAAGCTCCGCGGGCGTGAAGGGCTTGGTGAGGTAGTCGTCGGCACCCTGGAGCATGCCTTGGCGGATGTGGTCGCGGTCGGACATGGAGGTGAGGTAGATGAACGGCACGCTGCGGATCGGCGCCAAGTCCCGCAGCGCCTCGTGCATCTCGAAGCCGGTCATGGCGGGCATGAGGACGTCGCTCACGATGAGGTCGGGCCGCAGGCCGCCGCGCAGGGCGTCGATGGCGCGCTGGGGCCGGTCGAAGGTGACCACGTGGTACGCCGAGAGCACCGATCCCACGAGCGCCAGCACCGAGTCGTCGTCGTCTACGACCGCGATGATCACGTCCTGGGCCTGCGCCTTGGGAGCGCCGGTGCGCTCACCGGGCTGGGGTCGATCCTGCGTCAACGAGGCCTCCTCGGGTGCGGCGCCAGCGCCGCCGCCGCGCGGTGGACCATCATACGCATGACGGGCGGCTGGGACGATAATTCTTCACACTCCTGCGGGCGCGCTGCCGAGGCGAGCCACGCCACGTCCGCCACGTCCTTGACACGACGTGGACGTGACCTATACTTTGAAGGGATGGTTTCTCGGCGGGACGCGACCCTCAATCTGGCCTCCCTGCTCAACCGCGCGCCCGGTTCGTCGGACGAGGCGAGCGCGGATGGGTTGTTGCTGCCCGCGGCGGAGGTGCTCGAGGCCGACGGCCTGAAGCTCGCGGGCCCCCTGAGCTGGCGCATCACGGTACGCAACGCCGGCGGGGACGACGACTTCGTCCTCGACGGCGAGGTCTCGGGGTCCGCCCTGATGGAGTGCCGGCGCTGCCTCACGGAGACCGCCACGGAGGCCCGGGCGTCGTTCGTCTACCCCATGACCTATGTCGGGGACGAGGGCGGGCTGCGGCTCGACGAGATCGGCGGGGAAGACGACGAGGACCGGCTGCTGTTCGGCCGACCGGAGGTGGACTTCGCCGCCCTGCTGGCGCAGCTCTTCGCCATCGATCTGCCCCTCACCGTGCTCTGCCGCGAGGACTGCAAGGGGCTGTCGCTCGACGGCGTGAACCTCAACGACCATCCGGAGCTCGAACGGCAGGACCGCGAGCGACGCGACGCCGCGTCCCCCTTCGAGGTCCTCAAGGACATCGATCTGACCTCGTGACCCCGCGCGCCCGCTGACCCGGGCGAGGGCACGAGGGCTCGCAGCGAAGGAGAACCCGAGATGGCCAAACACCCCGTACCCAAGAAGCGCACCTCCCGCTCGCGCCGCGACGCGCGCCGCAGCCACCACGCCCTCAGCGCCCCCACGCTGGTGGAGTGCCCGGAGTGCAAGAGCAAGAAGCCGCCGCACGTGGTGTGCCCGGAGTGCGGCAGCTACGCCGGCCGGCAGGTGGTCAGCGAGGCCTGAGGGCCCGCGACCGCGGCGCGTGAGAACGATGCTGCGCGCCGCCACCCCCGCGGGGGTGGCGGTGTTGTCGTGCCGTGACGCGGGTGCGGTAGCGACGCCGGCACCCCGGCGCCCTACCGAGGACACCGCGCGGCCGCGCCGCGCGAAGCGGTAGGTTCGGTTATCGTTCGAACGGCCGCGCCAGAAGCGCGCGGCCCGCGCGGCGCGCGTCGGCGGTGGCGCGCATGGTGGCAGGTGCGGTGGCGGGAACTGTGGCGGGAACGGGGCCGCGCGCGGCCGCCGCACGGCGGGGGGACGGCGCGGTGGCCCGCGCAGCGCCGCAGGCACGGCCGCGACCGTGCCACTGCGGCGGGGACGGACGGCTGGAGATGAAGCAGACCGAAGCGAACCGGGCGGGCGTCACGGCCCTGGGTGCCTACGCACCCGAGCGCATCCTGACCAACCAGGACCTCGAGCGCATGATGGACACCTCGGACGAGTGGATCACCACCCGGACGGGCATCAAGCGCCGGCACATCGCCGCGGACGACGAGTTCACCTCGCAGCTCGCCATCCGGGCGGTAGAGGACCTGGTGGAGCGCCACGGGGCGGACGTCCTCGACGGCATCGACATGGTCATCGTGGCGACCAACACCCCTGACGCCCTCTTCCCGTCTACCGCGGCCCTCGTCCAGGACCGCTTCGGCCTCTCGGCCGGCGCCTTCGACATGCTGGCGGCCTGCCCCGGCTGGATCTACTCGCTCGGCCTGGCCAAGGCCCTGGTGGAGTCCGGCCAGTGCCGCCGCGTGCTCGCCATCGGCGCCGAGGCGCTCACCAAGATCGTCGACTGGAACGACCGCTCGACCGCCGTGCTGTTCGGCGACGGGGCCGGGGCGGTGGTGGTCGAGGCCGTGCCCGAGCCCTTCGGCCTTCGCTCGGTGGTGCTGGGGGCGGACGGCTCGGGCGCACACCACCTGCACAAGCGGGCCGTGGCGCGCTGCCTGCCCAACGGCGATCCGCTCTCCGAGACGCTGTACATGAACGGCCGCGAGGTCTTCAAGTTCGCGGTGCGCGTGATGAACACGGCCACCCTCGAGGCCGTCGAGAAGGCCGGCCTGCAGCACGACGACATCAGCCTCTTCGTGCCCCACCAGGCCAACGCGCGCATCATCGAGGCGGCACGCCAGCGCCTCGACCTCCCGACCGACCGTGTGGTGGTGACGGTCGACGAGTACGGCAACAACTCCACCGCCAGCATCCCGCTCGCCCTCAAGACCGCGCTCGACGCCGGGCGCATCACCGAGGGGGACAACCTGCTGCTGGTCAGCTTCGGTGCGGGCCTGACCTGGGCCGCCGGCGTGCTCACCTGGGGGGGCGCGGCGTGAGCCCAGCCACGCGCGATGCCGCGCTGGCCGCGGTCTTCCCGGGTCAGGGCTCGCAGTCCGTGGGCATGGCGCGGGCCCTGTACCGCCACAGCGCCGCGGCCCGCGCCGTGCTCGACGCCGCGGAGGCGGCGCTCCCGGGGCTGCAGGCGCTGATGTGGGAGGGCCCGGCCGAGGCGCTGCAGCTCACCGCCAACCAGCAGCCCGCCCTGGTGGCCGCCGGCGCCGCGGCCTTCGCCGCCTACCGGGAGGCCGGCGGTGCGCAGCCCGCCTTCGCCGCCGGGCACAGCCTGGGGGAGTACACCGCCCACGTCGCGGGCGGCTCCCTCGACGTGCAAGACGCCGTGCGCCTGGTGCGGGCCCGCGGCAGCTACATGCAGGAGGCGGTGCCGGCCGGCGAGGGGGCCATGGCCGCGGTGCTCCGGGCCGACGAGGACGCCATCGCCGCCACCTGTGCGGCTGTCCGCGACGACGGCGCCGGCGTGGTGGAGGTGGCCAACCTCAACGCGCCGGGGCAGACCGTCATCTCCGGCTCGGCGGCCGGCGTGGCCGAGGCCACCGCGCGGCTCAAGCAGGCCGGCGCGCGGGTCGTGCCGCTCAAGGTGTCCGCGCCCTTCCACTGCAGCCTCATGCGGCCCGCCGCGGAACGCCTGGGGCGCGACCTCGCGTCGGTGCGTTTCGGCGAGCCCGCCTTCGGCATCGTCTGCAACGTCACCGCCGACCTGCTTCGCGGTGGCGCCGAGGCGGCCGCGCTGCTGGAGCGCCAGGTGACCGCGCCCGTGCGCTGGGTGGCCTCCGTCCGGCGCCTGCAGTCGCTGGGCGCACGGCGCTTCCTGGAGTTCGGCGCGGGCTCCGTGCTGACGGGCCTCATCGGCAAGATCGACCCGGAGGCCACCGCGTCGTCCGTGACGGATCCCGAGAGCCTGGAGGCGGCGCTGTGAGCGCAGACACGGCCGTGGACCCTCCCGCCCGGGTGGCGCTCGTCACGGGCTCGAGCCGCGGCCTCGGGCGGGCCATGGCGCTCGCCCTGGGGCGCCGCGGCCTGCGCGTGGCGGTGCATTACGCGCGCTCGGAGGGCCCGGCGCGGGAGGTGACCGATGCCCTGCGCGAAGCGGGCGCGGAGGCCGAACCGTTCGGCGCCGACGTCTCGGACCCCGATGCCTGCGCCGACCTCATCGCCCGCGTGACCGGCGCCTTCGGGCGCCTGGACGTGCTGGTCAACAACGCCGGCATCACGCGCGACGCCCTGGCGCTGCGCATGAAGCCTCAGGACTGGCAGGCGGTGCTCGACACCAACCTGTCGTCGGCCTTCTACCTCTCCAAGGCGGCGCTGCGCGGGATGCTGCGCGGCAACTACGGCCGCATCGTCAACATCGCCTCGGTGGTGGGGCTCCGAGGCAACGCGGGGCAGGCCAACTACGTCGCCGCCAAGGCCGGGCTGATCGGGCTGACCAAGGCGCTGGCGCGCGAGTACGGCGCCAGGGGCATCACCGTCAACGCGGTGGCGCCAGGTTTCATCGAGTCGGACATGACCGACGCCCTGCCGGAGGAGCTACGGACGGCCTACCTGGCGGAGATCCCGGCCGGGCGCTTCGGCAGCCCGGAGGACGTGGCGGCCGTGGTCGCCTTCCTGGCCGGCGAGGAGGCCGGCTACGTCAACGGCCAGACGCTGCCGGTTGACGGTGGCATGGTCATGCCGTAATGTTTCCGAGGCCGTCCGCGCCCCCGGATGTGGAGACGCGGCCGGCCGCGCGGGACCGGAGAGCACGGGGCGCTCCGGGACCCTGGGGCCCGCCGATCGCATCGCGGGCTGCGGTGGCGGAGCCCCGACCAGAGCGCAGACGAGCGCGGAAGAACCGACGAACACGCCGTGCTAGAATCGCGCAAGCTTGCGACACACGTCAGGCGCGTTCAGACACAACCACAAGGCGTGTCCGCGTGAGGAGGAAGGGATCATGGAAGACCAGGAGATTCTCGAGAAGATCAAGGATGTCGTCGCCGACAAGCTGGACGCGGATCCGAGCGACGTGAACGAGGCCGCCTCCTTCGTGGACGACCTGGGGGCGGACTCGCTCGACGTGGTGGAGCTCATCATGGGGCTCGAGGACGAGTTCGGCATCGAGATCAGCGACGAAGAGGCGGAGAACATCCGTACGGTCGGCGACGCCGTCCAGTTCATCTCCAACAAGCAGTGATCCCGGGTCCGGTCCGAGGGTGAGCCCGCGGCCGGGCCTGCGAAGCCCGCCACGCCGCGCACGGCGGCGTGGCGGTCCCGTCCACTGCGGTGCGAGCTGCCGGGCGCGTGCGTGGGCCGGCGGACGAATCCCGGGGTGGTACGCATGAATCGAGTCGTCGTCACGGGCCTGGGCCCGGTCACCCCCATCGGCATCGGCGCCCGGGCCTTCCTCGAGGGGCAGCACGAGGCGCGCAACGGCATCCGCACCATCACCAACTTCGATGCCAGCGAGCTCGGCGTGACCATCGCGGGGGAGGTCGACCTGGACGTCAACGCCTACCTCGACCGCAAGGAGGCCAAGCGTCTGGACCGCTTCGTGCACTTCGCGCTCGTCGCGGCGGGCCTGGCCCTCGAGGACGCGGGGCTCGACGACGCGGCGGTCGCCGGGGAGCGGAGCGGCACCAGCATCGGCTCGGGGGTCGGTGGCATCGCCACCTGGGAGGCCCAGTCGGGCGTCCGCTTCGAGCGCAGCCCGATGCGCATGAGCCCCTTCTTCATCCCCATGATGATCGCCAACATGGCCAGCGGTCACGTCGCCATGCGCTACAACCTGCTGGGCCCAAGCTCCACCGTGGTGACGGCCTGCGCCACCGGCACCGCGAGCATCCTCGACGCCTACTACACCGTCCAGCGCGGGGACGCCGACATCATGGTGACCGGCGGCAGCGAGGCACCCATCACACCCATGGGGATCGCGGGCTTCGCGGTGATGAAGGCGCTGTCCACGCGCAACGACAGCCCGGAGACCGCCAGCCGGCCGTTCACCGCCTCCCGCAACGGCTTCGTGGCCGGCGAGGGCGCCGGCGTGATGGTGCTCGAGTCGCTGGAGCACGCCTCGGCCCGCGGGGCCCGCATCTATGCGGAGATCATCGGCGGGGGCACCAGCGCCGACGCGCACCACATCACGGCGCCCGCACCGGGCGGCGTGGGGGCGGTTCGCTGCCTCGAGTGGGCGCTCAGGTCGGCCCGCATCGACCGCGACAGGGTGGGCTACATCAACGCGCACGGCACCAGCACACCCGCCAACGACCTCAACGAGACGCTGGCGCTCAAGAGCGTGTGGGGCGACGCCCGCTCCGTGCCACCGGTCTCCTCCACGAAGTCGATGACGGGTCACACCCTGGGGGCCGCCGGCGGCATCGAGGCCATCGCCACGGTGCAGGCACTGCACAGCGGCGTCCTGCCGCCGACACGCAACTACCTCGACCCGGATCCCGCGTGTGATCTCGACTATGTTCCCAACGAGGCGCGCGAGAAGCGCGTGGACGTCGCGATCTCCCAGAACTTCGCCTTCGGCGGCCAGAACGCCGCCGTGGTCTTCCGGCGGCTCTAGCGCCGGCCCTCGGGCCGCATCGCGGCCCAGCGCCCCACGACAACGGCCTACCCTACGGCGCCCAGCGGCACCCTGCGATGCGATGCTGGCGCTGCGGGGGCGGGGCCCTTGCCACGGACGGTCCGCCGTCCCCGCACCCCCATCCGTGCGCGGGCCGCCGCCAGCGGCCCGCGCCCCTCTTCTCGCCCACGCGCGGGGCGCCGGGCGTCTGGTCTTTCGCTAGGCACCGAACCGCCCGCTCGCCCACGTACCCGCGGGGCGCCGGGCGATCCACATGGGCCCGCCGTCAGCTGCCCGCCGTCAGCGCCGCCGCACGCGGCGCAGCACCGCGGTCAGCTCCGGCAGGCGCAGCGCCGCGCCGAGGCCCAGGTAGGCCCCGGCGAGCACGCCGCCGCCGAGCAGCAGCCGACCCGCGTGCCCCGACCACCCCGAGGCCGGGCCGGCCCACCGGAGGACCACCGCGGCGGCGACCGCCGCCAGCAACCCCGCGAGCCACACCCGGGCCGTCGATCGCAGGTACGACGGCAGATCGAAGCGTTCGCGCCGGTAGACCAGCACGACCATCAGGACGAGTTGTGTCCAGGACGCGATGACGGTGCCCCAGGAGACGCCCGCGATGCCGTAGGCGCGGGCCAGCAGCACGTACAGGGTGCCCTGGAGCGCCAGGAACCCCAACACCACGGCCACCGGCGTGACGACCTGGCGCCGAACGTAGAAGGTGCGGACGAGCAGGTTGAACGCGCCGATGGGGAACACGGCCAGGCCGAGCGGCGCGGCCGCCGCGATGGAGAGCTGCAGGCGGGCCGCGTCCAGACCCGTCCCCAGCAGGCTCTTCCAGTTGAACACCACCTGCACGGCCGGCGCGGCCATCAGCGCCAGGGCCAGCCCCGCGGGCACGGTCAGGAAGGTGATGAAGCGCAGCCCCTCCAGCAGCGTCCTCCGGAACGCCTCCGGTTGGCGCACGGCGTTGTCCGACAGGCGGGAGTAGTACGCCAGCGCCGGCGAGATGCTGAACAGGCCCAGCGCCAGGCTGAGGAACAGGTCCGCGTTGTAGAACGCCGTCTGGGCCCCCGACGCGATGCCCGTGATGACGTTCGAGGCCACTACGTTGAGCACCTGCCGCCCCCCGGTGGTGAAGGCGAAGGGGAGCATCAGGAGCACCACACTCCCGAGTGCCGGGTGCCACAGGCCGGAGAGCCTGGGCAGCAGCCGGTGCCGCAGCAGCGCCGGCACCTGCACCGCGAGCTGTGCCACGCCGCCGAGCACGTGCGCCAGGGTCAGCATCACCGCCTGCCCCGGGAACAGCGCCATCATCGCCACCGTCACCACGTTGAGCGCCACCGGCGCCCAGGCGGGGGCGAGGAAGCGCTCCTCACCGTTGAGGATCCCCATCGCCAGCGCCGAGAAGGAGATGGCGGGCAGGAACGGGAACACGATGCGCACGAGCCTCGCGGTCAGGGCCACGTCCACGTTGGCCGGGTCGGAGATCAACAGGCGCGCCAGCAACGGCGCCGCCAGGTAGGCCACCAGCAACAACACGCCGTTGACGACGGTCAACAGCCCCAGCAAGGCGCCCGAGAGGCGACGCTTCTCCTCGCGGTCGAGGCCGGCATAGACGGGGATGAAGCTGTTGGTCAACGCCCCCTCCGCGAGCAGCTCGCGGAACAGGTTGGGCACCTTGAACGCGGTGATGAAGGCGTCGCTGACCTCCCTGCTGAACAGCGCGTTGAGCAGCGAGTTGCGCAGCAGGCCCGTCACCCGGCTGCCGAGCGTGCCCACCATCAGCGTCAGAGCCCCGCGCACCGAAGACGGCCGGCGCGGGCCGGCGGGCGCCTCCGGCGCATGCGGCGCGGCGCCGTGATCGCTGGCGTCGAGCGCGACCTCGTCGATCAGGGCGCGCGCCACGGCCGCGTCGGTGGCGCCGCGCGCCGCGCCCGGCGGCGGGGGAGCCAGCTCCTCGGCATCGCCGTCCGGCGGGTCGACGTCCACGTTGGCCATTGTGTCACGGCCCCTTGCGGCGCACGACCGCGCCGGGCGCGACCTCAGCCGGCCGCGAGGCGCTCGCGCAGGGGCGCGAGCCTGCGCTCCACCTCGTCGAGGGTCTCATCGCGCTTGGGGAACGCGAAGCGCACCTTGCCGCGGCCGAGCTCGGGCGCCCCGCGGTAGAACGAGGCGCCCGGGACGGCCCCGATGCCGAAGGTGTCGAT
This sequence comes from uncultured Trueperaceae bacterium, assembly GCA_963739805.1. Taxonomy (GTDB): domain Bacteria; phylum Deinococcota; class Deinococci; order Deinococcales; family Trueperaceae; genus CAVUBJ01. The sequence continues at coordinate 150,106 of CAVUBJ010000008.1, read as the reverse complement.
CAGCCAGTACACGAACGCCTCGTCGTCGTCCGAGAGCCCGTACGCCTGCGCGACGCGGCCGAAATCGGCGAGCGTGTAGTAGGCGCCCTGCGGCACCGGCGCGTCGAAGCCGGCGGCCGAGAGGATGCCGAGCATGCGCCCGCGGCGCTCGTCGTAGTAGCCCCTCAGCCAGTCGTAGTAGTCGTCGGGGAGGCGCATGGCGGTGACCGCGGCGTGCTGGAGCGGCGCCGGGGCGCAGATGGTGGTGAAGTCGTGCACCTTGCGCAGCGCGTCCGTGAGCGGTGGTGCGGCCAGCGCGTAGCCCACGCGCCAGCCCGTAACCGAGTAGGTCTTCGACAGGCCGCTGATGGTCACCGTGCGCTCCGCCATCCCCGGCAATCTGGCGATGGGGATGTGGCGCAGGCCATCGAACACCATGTGCTCGTAGATCTCGTCGCTGATCGCGATGACGTCGTGCTCCACACAGAGCTCCGCGATGAGCCCGAGCTCCTCGGCGTCGAAGACGCGGCCGGTGGGGTTGTGGGGGGTGTTGAAGATCACGGCCTTGACGCGGGGGGTGGCGAACGCGCGGCGCAGCTCGTCCGGGTCGACCCGGGCGCCGGGGGGGCGGAGCGGCACCCACAGCGGCTCCGCCCCCGCGAAGATGACGCCCGCGTGGTAGTTCTCGTGCGCGGGCTCGAGGATCACGACGCGGTCGCCCGCGTCCACCACCCCCATCAGCGCACTGATGACCGCCTCGGTCACGCCGCAGGTGACCGTCACCTCGGTCGCGGGGTCGGGGCGGAAGCCGTAGAAGTGCTCGGTCTTCTCGGCGATCGCCGTGCGCAGCTCGGGCAGCCCCCAGGTCGGCACGTACTGGTGGCGCCCCTCGCTCAGGGCCCGGCGCGCGGCCTCGACCAGGGCGTCCGGCGGGTCGAAATCCGGGGACCCCTGCCCCAGGTTGATGGCGCCGCGCTGCAGGGCGTGGACCGTGATGCTGCGGATGGTGGACTCGACCAGGTCGCCGACGCGACGCGCCGCTCCGCTCATGGGGACCTCCCGGGCTCCGGACCGCCCTCCGAGGGCGGAAAACGCGGCCAGCATAGCGCGCGACCGCCCCGCCGTGCGCGGGTCGCGGGCCGCGCCGCACGCGCCCTGCACCCGGGTATCATGGCCGGGCAGGGAGGAGAGCCAATGGAGAGCAACGTCACCGCGGTCTTCGATCACGTGTCGGCCGCCAACGACGCCCAACGCGCGTTGGTCGACGCCGGTTTCGACAAGGACAGCGTCCGGGTGTTCCCGGCACTGACCGAGGCGGCCCGCCATCGTCTGCTGCACGCACCCTCGGACGACCAGGAGCGCGGCCTCACCACCCCGCAGAACGGGCTGGGGCTCGGCTTCGTGGCCGGCTTCTTCGCGGGCGGCGGGCTCGGGCTGTGGCTCGCGAGCGGCACGCTCGACCTCATGGGTAAGGGCCCCGCCATGGCCGCCGGGCCCTTCCTCTCGACGCTGATCGGCGCCGTCGCGCTGGGCGCGCTGGGCGCGCTGGCCGGCTACGTCTTCAACGCCCCGCTGCCTCGCCCCGAGAGCGATAAGCCCGAGGCGGACGGCGGCTCGGACCCCACCATCGTCACCCAGGAGGCCCGCGGCACACCGCATCCGGCGTGGGAGCACCTCGGCGGGCGCCCCTCGCTCGACGCCACCATCGTGACTGTCCGCGTCGAGTCCGAGCGGTCCGAAGAGGCCCGCGCGATCCTGAGCGGCATCGGCTCGCGTCGCAGCGTCAGCGTGTGGCACAACACGGGCCGGGGCTGGGAGCCCAACGGGCACGCCGCGGCCTGAGCGGCCCCGGGGGGCGGGCGTGACGGCGGCGCGCGGCGGCGCGCGCGCGCGTGGCCGTATGGCGCGACCGCAGCGTCACGTCCACGGGGGCTTCCCGGGGGTTGGCGCTCCGTAGGCGGCCGCGCGGCGCCTCACACGGGGTCCCCCTGCGGCAGGCGCACGTACTCCGGGGCGGGCTCGATCGTCTCGGCGGGGGCGGGCCCGGTATCCGTCCACCCCTCGGACTCCAGCGTCTTCAACGGCCGCACCGTCATGGCGTGGTCGCAGGTGATCTGGCAGGACAGGCGCACCTCGCCGAGCAACCCCTTCTCCTCCAGCTTGTCGCGCTCGGCGCGCGTCATGCGCTCGGGCTCGCCCGCCTCGAAGCGCACGCGGCAGGTGGTGCAGCGTGCCTTGCCGCCGCAGCGGTGCCCCACCGCCACGCCGGCACGTTCGATGGCGAGGACCAGTCGTGTGCCCTTCTGGACGTCGATACTCGATCCGTTTACGGTGATGACGGGCATGGCTCCTCCTCGTCGCGGCCCGCGCACGGGCGGGCGGCCCGCGTAGGGTACCGCGCCGCCCGGCGGGCACCGTAGCCGGGAACGGAGTCTCGGAGCGACCCGGGAGGACGCTGGCCGCCGCAGGTCCAGGGTTTTGACTCAGCTGCCGGCGCGCCGGGCCGGCAGCGCGGCGGCCACGCGGCTCGCCACCGCTCGCGCGTCGCGAACGCAGTCGTTGAGCCCCACCCCGTGGTAGGCGTTGCCCGTGAGGGACACGCCCCCCGCGGCGGTGACCCGCGCCATGACTCCCTCCACGCGCTGCCGGTGCCCCAACGTGTACTGCGGGATGCCGCGTACCCAGGTCACGACGTGCGTCATCGTCGGCGCCGCCAGGATGCCCAGGCTGTGCTGGAGATCCTCGCGCACGCTCCCCACCGCCTCCTCCTCGCTCAACGCCAGGAAGCCCGGGTCGCGGACGCCCCCGGCCAGCGCCCGCAGGAGCACCCGGCCCGCCGGCGCCTGGTAGGGGAACAGCGTCGAGCTCCACAGCACGCCGAGCGCCCGCACCCGCTCCCCCGGGAGCGTCAGGAACCCGAAGCCGTCGAGCGGGCGCCGCAACGCCGAGCGGGGGTACCCCAGCGCCACCACGCGGATCCCGGCGTAGGGGATGGCGCGCAGCGACGGCGCAGCATCGGGCAGCCAACCCTCCAGGAGATCGGCGGTCACGAAGGCCGGCGTGGCGAGGACCACGTGGTCGGCCCGCAAGCGCTCCCCGTCGGTGGTGACCACCTCCAATCCCGTCGCACCCCGGGCGATGCGGCTCACCGCCGTGGCCGTCCGCAGGCACGGCCCCAGGGCCTCGGCCAGCGCGGCGGCGAGGCGCCCCGCGCCACCGGAGGCGAAGCTCGTCAGGCGCCCCCCGGGACCGGCGGGGCCGCCCGCCGTGCTCTCCGGTAGCGCATTCGAGGCCGGCTCCGCGTGCGCCGCGCGCCGGCGTGCCCGCCGCTGGGCGAGCATCCCGCGGACCAGCGAGCCGTGCTGCGCCTCGAGCCGCGCCATCCGCGGGAACTGGGATGCGAGGCTCACCTGCGTGGCGTCCCCCGCGGACACTCCGGCCACCATGGGCGCGACGAAGGCGTCGGCGAAGGCGCGACCCAGCCGCCGCGCGGCGAAGGCGTGGACGCTCTCGTCCCGCCGCGGGTCGCCCTTCGGGACGAACGGCTCGAGCGCCATCCGAGCCTTGGCGGCGGGCGACACCAGGCGCGACAGAATCATCGAGACGAGATCGGTGGGCGCGGGCTCGAGCCTCCCGCGGGAGAAGAGGTAGCGGCGCCCGGCAGCTTCCGACGCGGGGTGCAGGTCTTGCCCCAGGCCGAGCTCCGAGCTCAGCGCGTAGGCGTCGGGCACGTTGGTGAGGAAGCCGTTCGGGCCGCGGTCGATGGTGAAGCCGTCGCGCACGTCCGTGGTGGCCGTGCCCCCGGGGCGTGCGTCGGACTCGAGCACGGTGATCTGCACGTCCGGGCGCTCCCGGAGCAGTTGCCAGGCCGCGGTCAGCCCGGAGATGCCGCCGCCCACCACCACCACACGCGGCCCCGCGGCGGCGGTGGTCGCCGGCGCGCTCACACGGTCCTCGAGAAGGGCGCGGCGCCGCCCGACGCGCGCGCCGGCAGGTATCGGTCGAAGACCATGGCCACGTTGCGCGGCAGCAGCCGGCCCAGGTCGCCGGCGACGATCCGGTCCGGGGTCAGGCGCACCAGACCCTCCCGCGCGAGCGGCGCGAGCTCCCGGAGCTCGGCGGCGAAGTACTCGTCGAAGCGGATGCCGTGCGCCGACTCGAGGGCGCCCTTGTCCACCTCGAAGTGGCACATCCACTCGCGGATCAGGTGCCGGCGCAGGCGGTCGTCGGCGTCGAGCTGGCGCCCGCGCGCCACCGGCAGGCGCCCGGCGTCGACGCGCTCCTGGTAGCGCGCCAGCCTCTTCTCGTTCTGCACGTAGGCGCCCCCGACCTCGCCGATGGCGGACATCCCCACCCCCACCAGGTCCGGGGCGCGGGAGGCGGTGTAGCCCATGAAGTTGCGCCACAGGCGCCCCTCGCGCTGGGCGGCGACGAGCTCGTCCCCGGGCAGGGCGAAATGGTCCATGCCGATGTCGAGGTAGCCGGCGGCCACGAGGCGCTGGCGCACGCGTTGGAGCAGGGAGAACTTCTCCTCGCCGGAGGGCATGGCTGCCTGCGGGAGCGCGCGCTGGTGGGCGTAGCGGCTCGGGAGGTAGGCGAAGGAGTAGACCGCCAGTCGGTCGGGCCGCAGCGCCTCGACGGCCTCCAGCGTGCGGTCCAGGCTCGCCGGCGTCTGGTGCGGCAGCCCGTAGATGAGGTCAAGGTTGATCGACCCGAAGCCGAGGGCGCGGGCGCGCGTCATGAGGCGCTCGGTGAGCGCCACGGACTGCACCCGGCCGATGCTGCGTTGCACCTCCGGCTCGAAGTCCTGCACGCCGATCGAGAGGCGGTTGAAGCCTCGTGCCGCGAGCGTCTCCAGCTGCTCCTCGGACGTCACCCGGGGGTCGCACTCCAGCGCCAGCTCCGCATCAGGCGTGAAGGTGAAGCGCTCCCGGACGCGGTCCATGAGCGCGCCGAGCTGTGCGGGCGTGTAATAGGTCGGCGTGCCACCCCCCAGGTGGAACTGCGTCACGGTGCGCCGCTCACCGAGCGCCTCGCTCACCAGGGCCAGCTCCCGGACCACGCGGTCGAGGTAGGCCGCCGCCACGTCCCGATGCGGCGTGACCACCACGGTACAGGCGCAGTACAGGCAGCGCGCCTCGCAGAACGGCAGGTGTGCGTACAGGGCCAGCGGTGCCTCCGGTCGCTCGGCGGCACGCGACAGTGCGGCGCGCGCCTCGTCCTCGCCGAAATCGTCGCGGAACTCGAGGGCGGTGGGGTAGGAGGTGTAGCGGGGCCCCGGTCGGTCGAGGCGTCGGACCCGCGCGCCGACATCCGCGTCCTCCCGATCGGCCTCCAGGTGCGTGTGTGTGGGAGCCATCACCCGGCGAGTGTAGGTGCGTCGCCGCGGCAGCGGAGGGGACGTTTGTCCTCCCGAGCCACCCCGGCGGGAGGCGCCGCGCGCGTCGGCGCCGCGTGGTTGCTGGGTAAGCTGGGGGGACAAGGAGTGACCGAGATGAAAGAGAGCATCCTCAGGGCCGCCGCCATCGCCTCCTTCGCGATGTCGTTCATCATGGCCGTGTCCACCTGGTTCGGCGTCGCCTCGGGCGGCATCCGCGGGGGCGGGTTGCTGGGCTTCTTCTACGGCCTGCTGCTGATCTTCCTCGGGGCGGTCGCCTGGGCCCTGTTCAACAGCCTGGCCGACGTCTCGGTGGTGCGCGGGCGCGTCGACGCCATGACCCAGCACCTGGTGCGCCTGCAGCGCCAGGTCGATGGCGTCACCGGCGCGGGCACGGGCGACGCTACGGCCGGCCCGGCGCCGGCCCACGCGCACACGGCGCCGCTCTCCGAGCAGGGCCCCGCGGAGGTGCGGCCCCGGTTGGGGGTGAGGAGGGCCGCGAAGAGATCGAGGACGACCCACCACGCTCGAGCTGACCGCGGCCGCACCGCGGCCGGCACCGGAGGGAGCACCGCATGATCCACCACACCATCCAGGGCACCCGCGTGCCCGCACTCGGCTTCGGCACCTGGCGCCTGGACGGCGAGGCGTGCCGGGAGGGCGTCGAGCACGCCCTGGCCCTCGGCTACCGCCACATCGACACCGCCCAGGGGTACGCCAACGAGGAGCGCGTCGGCGCCGCCCTGGAACGCTCCGGCGTGCGGCGCGAGGACATCTTCCTCGTCAGCAAGGTGCGGCCGTCGAACTTCGCGGGTGACGCCGCGGAGCGCTCCACGCGGGAGAGCCTGGGGGCGTTGCGGACCGAGTACGTCGACCTGATGCTGCTCCACTGGCCGGAGCTTTCGGTACCGCTCGAGCAGCCGCTGGGGGCCCTGGCGCGCCTGCAGGCCGAGGGGCGCGTGCGTCACATCGGGGTCAGCAACTTCCCACCCAGCCTGGTGGCACGGGCGGCGGAGATCACGCCGCTGTTCTGCAACCAGGTGGAGTACCACCCCTACCTGTCACAGACCCGCCTCCTCGCCGAGGCCGAGGTGCGGGACATGCTCCTCACCGCCTACTGCCCCATCGCGCGCGGGCGCGTGCTCACTGATCCCGTGCTGCGCGACATCGGCGAGCGGCACGCCAAGACGCCCGCGCAGGTCGCCCTGCGGTGGTTGGTGCAGCAGCCACGCGTCGCGGCCATCCCCAAGTCCTCGAGCGCCGCGCGTCGCGAGGAGAACCTCGACCTGTTCGACTTCGAGCTCTCCGACGACGAGGTGGACGCCATCTTCGCGCTGGACCGCGAGGAGCGCCTGGTCGATCCCGCCGACGGGCCCGACTGGGAGCGCTGAGCGCGGGCGCCGGTCACGGCGCGCGTCGGCGTCCACCCGGTACGGTGGCCCCTGGACCGCCGGTGTTCGGTCGCGGCCGCCGCCGGGCGCCGCGAGCCGCTCGCGGCGGCCGCGCTCGCCCACGAGGCGGCCACCCCGTTCCTGGAAGGGACCGCGCGACATGAAACGAGTCCTGCTCACCGGCGCCGCCGGCTTCATCGGCTTCCACGTCGCGCGCGGCCTGTTGGCGCGCGGGGACGAGGTCCTCGGCGTCGACAACCTCAACGACTACTACGACGTGAGCCTCAAGCGGGCGCGCCTGCACGAGTTGGAGGACCGACCGGGCTTCCGGTTCGAGCGCCTCGACCTGGCGGACGACGCGGCGGTGGCGGCACTCTTCGCGGCCGAGCGCCCCGACACGGTGATCCACCTCGCCGCCCAGCCCGGCGTGCGCTACGCGCGCACCAACCCGGGGGCGTACGTCGCCAGCAACCTGGTCGGCTTCGCGAACGTGCTGGAGGGGTGCCGCCACCACCCTCCCGGTCACCTGGTGTTCGCGTCCTCCAGCTCGGTCTACGGCGCCAACACGCACCAGCCCTTCTCCGAGCACGACCGCACGGACCACCCGGTGAGCCTCTACGCGGCCACCAAGAAGGCCAACGAGGCCATGGCCCACGCCTACGCGCACCTCTACGGCGTGCCCACCACGGGGCTGCGTTTCTTCACGGTGTACGGCCCCTGGGGGCGCCCAGACATGGCGGTGTTCGCCTTCACGCGCAAGATCCTGCGGGGCGAGACCATCGAGCTGTTCAACGGCGGCGACATGCGCCGCGATTTCACCTACATCGACGACGTCACGGAGGCCGTGCTGGGCATCGTCGATCGCCCGGCCGCCCCGGATCCGAGCTGGTCGGGCGAGGCCCCGGACACGCCCACGAGCCGCGCGCCGTACCGGCTGTACAACGTCGGCAACCACCGGCCCGAGGAGCTGATGGAGCTCGTCCGGCTGCTCGAGCGCGCGCTGGGCACCGAGGCGGTGCTCGAGCCACGCCCGATGCCGGCCGAGGACGTGCAGGAGACCTACGCCGACATCCAAGATCTGCAGGCGGCCGTGCCGTTCTCCCCCAACACACCACTGTCCGAGGGGATCGCGCGTTTCGTGGCTTGGTACCGCGAGTACAGCTCCGCCCGGGACGACGAGCCGGCGCCGCCCCGGGCAGACGGAACGCTCACACGCTGAGCGAGTCCTCCCTGAAGGCGCTGAGCAGCCCACGCACGCCCTCGTCGAACGACATGCGAGCGTGCCACCGCAGCCGCTTGTGCGCCGCGGAGACGTCCAGCGAGCGAGCGTCGGGCGCCGCCTCACGCTCGGGCGTCGGGGCATCGGCCCGGGCCCGGGACTCGGCGGGCGACGGCGCGGGGCGCGCCTGCGCGGCCCGCCGAAGCGCGCCCTCGTCGACCGCGTCGCCGGAGGCCAGGTTGATCACCCAGGGGGCATGCGGCGGCACGTCGACGCGACATGCCAGCGACACGGCGTAGGCCAGATCCGTAACGTGCAACGCAGGCGTCGGCGCCAGCGGATCGCCCGCGCCGCCCTCGTGCAGCAGGGCGTGCAGGCGGCGGTGGATGCGGTCGTCGCGGCGCATCCCGGGCGCGGGCCCGTACACCTCGGCGGGGCGCAGCACCAGCGCCTCCAGGGCGCCCGCGCGCGCCGCCTCGAGCACGATGTGCTCGGATAGCCATGCGGCCAGTGCACGGTCGTCGTGCGGCCGCGCCGGCACGCCCTCGGCGCCGCGCGTGGGCGCGTCGCCGTAGACGGACGCGGTCGACACCAGCACCAGCCGCCGGACGCCGGCCTCCTCCGCCGCGTGCACCAGGGCCCGCAGCTCGGAGAGCTCCTCCCCCATCGGCCGCGTGCGCCCGCTCACCGCGTCGACGCAGCGCACCACCACCTCCACCGCGGGCCCCCGCCCGGCCGTCGCGGCGGATGCGGGATCCCGGCCCGCCGTCGCGGCGGATGCGGGATCCCGGCCCGCCGTCGCGGCGGGCGCGGCGTCCGCGCCGGCCGCCGCCTCGAGGGCGGCGTCCAGGGCCTCGGCGTCCGTCCCGGCCCGGCTCCTGACCTCGGATCCGGCCGCTCGCAGCGGCGCCGCGAAGGCCGTCGCCGGATAGCGCTCGGCGCCGAGCACCAGGACCGAGGGTTCGCTGGCCAGGGGTGGGCTCGATCCCTCGTGCAGCGCGTCGCTCAACTCCTGCACCACGCCCCGCTGCACCACGATCTGTTCCGGATAGCGCATCCCGACCACGTCGCGGCGCGGCCGCAAGCAGGCCTCGACGGCGGCCTCGTCCTGCCCGAGCACCAGGTCGCGGATGGCGGCATCGACCTCGCGGTAGCCCATCTCCGCCCGCACCATGGTGATCCCCGTGAAGCGTGCGTTGGCCTCGAAGAACACCAGCCCGTCGGGTGTGTCACGCCCCTGGAGGTTGATGGGCCCCCGCAGGCCGGCGTCGGCGAGCGCCTGCGCGAAGCGCCGCCCGTCGCTCTCGATGCGCGCGTCGAAGATCGGGTCGACCTCGACGGGCACGCCGTGCTTGAGCTTGTTCACGCTCCCGAAGGTGCCGTCCGCCACGCGGCCGTTGCGATCGATGTAGTACTGCAGGGAGACCTCGTTCACCTGGAGCAGCGTGGTGGGCACCGCCGCGCCGTCGCCGGGAGGCAGGAAGCGCTGCACGATGAGATCCTCGGCCGGGTCCAGCGCGAGCAGGCCGCGCGCGTCCCCGAGGATGCGCACGCCGACCGAGGCGCTGCCACCGATCGGCTTGGCGATGACCGGGTAGGCCAGCGAGGCGGCCCGCGCCTGCGCCTCCTCGAGGTCGTAGGTCTCGACGAACGCGATGCCCCGGTCGCGCGCGAAGTGGTAGCACAGGCGCTTGTCCCGCACCAGGCGGACCGCCTCCGGCGCGCCCACCACCGTGCGAGTCCCCATCGCCTCGAAGTCGGGACGCCAGGCGGCGAGCGTCTCCAGCTCGGTGTCGAGGCCGGGCACGAGCAGGTCCACCTGCTCGCGGCGGAGCACCGCCTCGAGCGCCTCGCGGTACGCCCGCCGCTTCCGCAGCGGCGGGATGAGGTAGCTGGCGTAGGTCCAGTACAAGCCGACGCTCATCGGGGCCGCGTCCATCCCCACCACCCGGACCTGCAGCCCGGAGTGGTGCAGGGCGCGCAGCACCGACTGCCCGACGCCTCCGCCGACCGCCGTCACCGCGACGGTGATCATCACAGCGTCCTATGGGCGATCGATGTCGTCCTTGCTTGCATGGTCGTGCCCCCTTCGTGCTGCGCCCGAGGCGCACTATGACGCGTACATTGCTCACGCAATTCTAATGAACGCCCCGCGAGGCGCGCCGGACAGCCGTCACAGTCCCGCGACGGGCCCGCCGACCGCGCCCGCGGGGCACCCCTCGACCCCGCCCCTCACATGCTTATCATCCCTTTGTTATTCTCTTCACAGTAAGGCCGCCTATGGTGTTAGCGTGCCCTTCGTAGGAGGGCGGAGCGGCACGAATCTCAGGTCAAGGGAGAAGAGCCACTAAGCCGGAAGGAAGATGGGAATTGCACAGGTACCGAAACGGCCATGCCGTATCGTGACGGCAGATTTTTCGGGGAGGCGCTGTTCTCCCCAGCGGCGTTGATGCTTGTTCTTCAATTGGGCGCTTAGAACAAGCGGAGCCAGTAGCGCAACCGGCTGGAGAGAGCGACGCCACCTTTTCTTTTGCATCGTGATCGCGTCCTCTCCTCAAAGGTCCAAAGGGGCGCCGGGCCAGAATCGGCCCGAGCCCGCGAGGAGAGAACTTGTTCATGGGACAGAACCGCAACCCTACCCCTCGTAGGGTACGTTGGAGCATCATCGCCAGCGCCGCCCTCGTAACACTACTCGCTACGCTCCTCGGAGCCTGTGGCACCGTCGCGGACAACAGCCCGTCGTCCTCGGCGACCCCGCCACCACCACCACGCCTGCGACGGTTCGCCTCGAGGCGGAGGCGGTAGCTCCATCGTCCGTGTTCGTCATCGGCGACGACAACGAAGCCTCGGACGGCCACTACCTGGTGCAGCCCTCGTCGGTGCCCAACACCAACGTCGGCGTGGAGCGCGAACCGATCGACTTCGATGCACCCAGTGCGGCGACCTACACGCTGTGGGCGCGAGTGCGCGCCGACGATCCCTTCGAGCGATGCGATCTACCTCGGGTTCGACGGAATCTCAATCGCGTCTATCCCGGACGACTACGGTACCTACGTCTGGATCATCGCTACCAGTGAGAATCTTGCCGCCGGCGACCACCGCGTCAGCATCGGCAACGCCGAGGCCGGGTCTGCGGCTTGACGTGCTGGTCGTGACCGCCCAGCAGAACCTGGGACCCTCGGACCTGGAGGCTGGCTCAACGGCGGCACTTGCCCACCCCACCCAGCCCCCCCCTTCCCCTCTCCTTCCCCCGCCTTCCCCCTCGCCGACCCCGTCTCCGACGCCGTCTCCGTCTCCGTCGGCGCGTTGGGTTGTCGTTGCGGGGGGATGCGGCGTTCGATCGCGTCGTCTGTCGGCGCCAGCAGCGGGCGTGGTACGACCGCATGTGGGCAGGCGATCGGGAACTCGCGTGCGACGCTGAACAATTACGCGTCGAGCAACGATACCTACAATTACGGGCGGGGCCTGAACCTCTTATGACGACCTGCTGCTCGGGCCTGCGGGCGACGGGCGACCTACGGTTCCTGGATGAGATCAACCGCATCACGGTCATCATGCAGTCGAAACTCGCCGACGCCTGGGCCGACGGCACCACCGACGGCTACCTCAACTGGTTGTACTTCCATGCCGGCCCGCCCTACGACGGCACGGACACCAACAGGATGGACGACGTGCTGACGCACGGCAACGTGGCGGCCATGATGTACGCGCTTGTGGCTCAACCAGGATCTGCCGAGCCCGGCGGGTCGATTACAAGGCGCGCGCCGATTACTGGTTCGATTACCTGAAGAACGACTTCGAGGCGAAGTGGCGCGAGCGTAACAACGTAACCGACCGGCTTCGATTTCCTCTCACCGAACGGCCTGACTCACTCCAACGCCACTTCATCCGCTACTTCTACTACATGGGGCAAGTGAGCGGCGTGCAGGGGTACCTCGACAAGGCGAAGAGCCTCGCGGCGCTGGTGGACAACAACGTCACCCCCACGCCCAGCCAGTACGGTGAGGCCGCCGTGTGGTGCCATGGCCTCGTCGCCGTCAACGCCTGTCACGGCGCGCAGCCCACCAACTACGTGCGCTACACGGTACTTGCGTTCGTGGATCTCGGCCTGCAGGGCATGGACCCCTTCAACCAGCCGGGCTACCTCGAGCGCGTCGCGCACTCCGTCGCCGCCTTCATGATGGACAACGGCACCACCGACATGGCGCCCGACATCGAGGGCGGCGTCGCGCGCGAAGGCATCCCCCCCTCAGGCCGCGAGCGGCGCAGCGTCGTGTTCTACCTCCCCCTGAGCATCCTCACGTCCTTCGATCAGTCCGGCGCCCTCGTCGACGACTCCAACGCCGTATACGACCGCGTCGAACCCTCCCGCGACAACCCCGACAACATGGAGATCCCCGCCGCCATGCTCCTCAACGCAACCATCAACTGATCCTAGATTCGTTCGTGGCTACGCGGCGGGCGCCCCAGGAGGATACGGGGGCGCCCGCCGTTGGTGCGCGGTCCGTAGGTCCGTGGGTCCGGTGAGCCGTTGCGCACGATGCCCGCCGTGACACGCGCCGCTCTTGCCGCGAATCGTTAGCGTACACTCGTTTCAATGCGCCCCGAGGAGACCGACCATGTTGCTCCGGGCGCAAACCGCGCGACAGCTCGAAACACCGACCTTTCGTCTGGCAGCGCACACGGAGCTCCAGGCTCGCGGGGCGACGCCATGATTCCCGAGGACGAGACTCTGCCGTTGGTATCCGTGATTGTACCCGTCCACAATGACGCGCACCGCTTGTCCGCCTGCCTCGCGGCGGTCCACGCCAACGACTATCCGTGGGAGCGCCTGGATGTGGTGGTGGTGGACGACGCATCCACCGACGACCCCTCAGGGACGTGCGCTGATTTCGGTGCCGCGTGCATACGCCGCCCGAGCCGCGGCGGATCCTACGCAGCGCGCAATGCCGGCATCGAGCACAGCAAGGGAACGATCGTGGCCCTGACGGACGCCGACTGCATCCCGACGGCGCAGTGGCTGTGCGCGGGTGTTCGGGCCCTTACCGACCACCCCGAGTGGGGTGCCGTCGCCGGCCCGGTGAGGGTGTTCTTTCGCAATGGTGCTCCCAGAAGCATGTTCGAACTCTACGATGCCGTGTCGGCCTTCCCTCAGAAGGACTACGTGCAAAGCGGCCACTGGGCGGCCACGGCGAATTTGCTGGTACGCCGAGAGGCACTTCGTTTCGTGGGGGCATTCGATGAATCCCTCGAGTCCGGGGGCGACAAGGAGTGGGGGCAACGCGCGTTCTCCATGGGAGTCACCATTGGCTTCGATCCCAAGATGGACGTGCTTCATCCTGCGCGCGAGCGTTGGGCGCAGCTCTGCGCGAAGGAGCGCAGGGTCGCCAAGGGCTTGCTGGCGATCGCACGGAACCGTGCTGGCTTCAGCGTGGCGCGGCCGCGCCACGCCACACGCACAGTCCTCAAGGCCGCCGTGCGAGGCCTCGCACTGGCCCGCTCGCCAGGTCTGACCTTCGCTCAACGCGTCGGGGTCTTCGCCCTCCACCTCCAGCTCAGGGCCTTCCGGGCTTGGTTGCTCGCCAAAGGTTAGTGCATTGCCCCGCGTCCTGTTCCCATTCACCAACACCCGGGTCGGAGGCTCCTATGTGTCGGGATCGCTCATCGTCCGGGGCCTGGTCGAAGACACTCGCTATCAACCCATCGTATGCCTCAATTTCCAGGGCGCGAACCTCCCGATGTTCCGGGTGCCCGGGGTTCGCCTCGTTGACCTCTCTATCGGCCAGGCACGTCTCGACAGGGCGGCCGCACAGCGTTTTCGGCAGCGCGTGGCGCTTCATGCTCGGCTGTACTTCCTGGCCCTGCGCATGCTCAGGCGGACCCGCCCGGATCTCGTGCACATCAACGACGACCGCACCCTTCTCAGCTTCGGGCTCGCAGCCCGAACCCTGGGCTTGCCCGTCATCTGGCATGTTCGGCAGAACTTCTCGAGCCCGTTGGACGCGTTCTTGCGGCGACTCGCAACCTACACGATCTTCAACGCCAACGCGACGGCAGCACGGTTTGACCACGCCCCCATCGAGCACGCGCGTGTCATCCACAACGGCACGGACTTGGCCACGTTCCACCCGCCGGAGCACCGCGCCGCCGCCAAGGCCGCGCTCGGGATCCCCACAGATGCCGTCGCCATCGGGTTCGTCGGGCGCTTAACGAGCGAGAAGAGGCCGGAGTGGGTAGTACGCGCAGCCCGCAGGTTGTTGCCAAGCCACCCCAACCTGCATGTCGTGATCGTCGGATCGCCGCTCAGGCCGGAATACATGGACATGCTCCGCGAGACCGCCTCCGGGGTGCGGGAGGATCGCCTGCACTTCCTCGGCCTGCGTCACGATGTGCCAAGCCTGATGCGGGCATTCGACGTCTTGGCCGTGCCCTCGGTCGCCGAGCCATTTGGCCTTGTGATCATCGAAGCCATGGCCTCAGGAACGGCCGTGGTGGGTACAGGTGCCGGGGGCGTGCCCGAGATCATCGAGAATGGCGCCACCGGTCTCCTCGTGGACCCGCAGGACTTCGATGCATTCGTATCCGCCTTGGATCTTCTCGTCCGGGATGAGAAGCGCAGGGCCGACCTTGCCTGCGCAGCCCTGAGCGACGTCCACGAGCGCTTCTCGGTGACACGTGTAGTCGCCTCGGTCATCGAGGTATATGATCACGTTCTTGCCGCGAGATCAGCCGCCTCCTCACGATGACGGGTCCTGCCGCATCCCCCACCCCACGCGCCGAGGCCACCGTCAACGCCGCGAGCAGATGGGCGCGGTACGCGGTACTTGCATTCGTGTTCCTCTTGCCATGGGAGCGCAATGTGAGCATCCCTCTCTTCGCCGCGTTAACAACACCAGCCGGCGTCCTAGCCGTGTTCCTCACCGCCATCTCCACGATGCGGGCGGGCGCCCTGCAGCTCCGGAGGCCACCTCTCCTCCTCCTAATTCTCGCCCTCCTGGCCCTTTGGTCCTTCCTCACGGGTTTCTGGAGCATCAATCCAGGGGGGACGCTGGTTCGGTCCATGACCTACGCCCAGCTGATCCTGATGGTGTGGATGGTCTGGCAGAACTTCCGATACCCGGGCGGCCGGACCGCGCTGTGCCAAGCGTACGTCCTCGGTGGTCAGGCGGCGAACTTGATGGTCCTTACCGCCTTCGTTCGGGGGTCCGCGAGCATCGTGAGTCGCGATGCGGTGCGTTACTCCATCGGGTCCGGAAATCCGAACTGGCTGTCCCTCGCCATAGCACTCGGCATCCCCCTGGCCTGGTTTCTGTTCACGCAACGCGAGCTGGGTTGGCGCCGCTGGGTCTACCTGTCGTATCTGCCGATGAGCCTATTGGTCCTGGCCTTGACGGCCTCCCGCGGGGGAATGGTCGCAGCGCTGACCGCATTGATGATCGTTCCACTGACACTGGGGCACATCCGCTGGTGGCAACGTCTCGTCATCATCGGGCTGATCGCATCGTCGGTTCCGATCATCGCCACCGCGGTGCCGCAAAGCAACCTCGATCGCCTGCTCGGGACGACGAACAATATCGCGTCTGGCGACATCTCGGGTCGCTTTCACATCTGGCGGGCAGGGCTCGATTTCCTCGACGGAAACGTCGAGGCGCTCCTTGTGGGCGTGGGGACGACCGGATTCCGTCTCGCCATCGCTCCGGTCCTGGGCACGGTCAAGGCACCCCACAACACCCTCCTCTCCGTCCTCGTGGACAACGGGCTCGTTGGGTTGGGTCTCTTTCTCGCGGCGCTCCTTTCCGCCGTGGTCCCGTATCTGTCCTTCTCCGCCCCCTCGTTGGACCGATCATTCGGCATCGTCCTGTGGCTCGTCATCCTTGTCACCCTGCTACCGGCGAACTGGGAGCAACAGAAGATCTTGTGGTTCATGTTGACGCTGTTGTCCGTGCAGCGGGCGATCATGGTCACCGAGGAGTGGCAGACTCGCGCCTAGCCATGCCGGTCGCCCGGCAGCGGCGGCCACCGGGTTGCCGTGCCACACCGAGCTTGGCCGCATCGATTCCGCCCTGTGACCGTCGTACTGTGATTCCCCCCGTCGATTCATCTAATGGGATTGCGCGACCATGATGAACGGAGCGCAGGAGCGTAGGGTGTCCACTCGCATTCACTACATCACCATGTCCTTCCCGAACCGCGTTGAGGTCTTCGCTGCGAACGATATCCGTGCCCTCCTTGCGGAAGGCGCCGAGCTTTGCGTCCACTCCATGCGCAGGCGTGACCCCGAGGCAGGTAACCTCTTGTCCCAATTCGCACTCACCGACGTGGGCCTCACCCACAACACGTGGCGCTCGAGCCTCGCCGGCTTGCGGCTTCTCCTCACGGACCACGGCTACCGAAGTGCAGCCGGCAAGCTACTCCGCCTGCCCGGTTACGGGGCACGAGAGCTCGCCAAGACACTCACGATCCTGCCTCGCGCGGTTGCGATCACGGAGACCATCAGGCGTGAGCGGCCAGATATCGTGCACCTCTTCTGGGGGCACTATCCATCGCTAGTCGGTGCGCTCGTGCAATCGAGCCTACCCGAGGTCCCGCTGTCGATGTTTCTTGGCGCCTACGATCTTGAACGCGAGTACCCGCCCAGCAAGCTCGTGGCGTCGCAGGCCGCCGTCGTCTGGACGCACGCCGCCGCCAACGTGCCGGCGTTGCTCCAACTCGGTGTTGCAGCCGAGAAGGTACGCGTTGCCTACCGTGGACTGGACCACAGTAGGATGCCCGAACGCGGGCCCAAGGTACCCGGGAGGATCGTCAGTGCGGGTCGATTGATCCCCGCCAAGCGGATGGATGCCGTGATCGAGGCCTTCGAGAGGATCCTGTCGGCTCAACCGCAGGCGACGCTGGAGATCCTCGGCGACGGACCGGAACGCGGGCGGCTCGAACGGAGGTGCGCCTCGTTGGGCATCGGCGAACGGGTGCGGTTTCGGGGCCACCTCCCTCACGCAGAGGTCCTGGCGACCATGGCGCAGGCCGAAGTGTTTCTGTTCCTGTCCGACAAGGCATCGGAACGGTTACCCAACGTGGTCAAGGAGGCCATGGCTTGCGGCTGCGCATGCGTGGCGTCGAGCACCACGGCGATGGAGGAGCTCATCCCCTCGGACGACCACGGCCTTCTGGTGGAACCCGGCAACGCCGATGAGGCCGCCACGGCCGTACTCCGGCTCTTCTCGGAGCCGGAGTGCCGCGCACGGATGACAACCACTGCTCGGAAACACATTCGCGACAACTTCGACGTGCGCGTCTCCATGCGCTCCTACCTGCGGACCTGGGTCGGCTTGGCCAAGGATCGGGCGGAGATCCGCGCACTCGGGCGATGCCCTCGACTGCACAGATGGGCGAGATATGAAGATCATCTACCTCCACCAGTACTTCAAGACGCCATCCATGAGCGGTGGAACGCGCTCCTTCGAGCTGGGGCGCCGCCTCGTCTAGCAGGCACGAGGTCCACATGGTGACGTCCGACCAGGGCGCGGTGGGGAGGGGAGGGTGGCGGGAAACGGACGAGGCCGGCATCCGCGTGCACTGGCTGCCGGTCGCATACCGCAACTCGATGTCGTATCCCCAACGCATCCGGGCCTTCTTCGAATTCGCCCTGCGCGCCGGGGCCGGGCTCCGCCCTCGGCGGCGACTTGATCTACGCCTCGAGCACCCCACTCACCATTGCAGTACCGGGCGTGGTTGCGGCAAGGCGCACGGGTGCTCCACTCGTGTTCGAGGTCCGAGACTTGTGGCCCGAGGTGCCAATCGCGCTCGGTGCCATACGGGATCCGATCACGCGCTTCCTCGCGCGCCGGTTGGAGCGCTTCGCATATCGCAACAGCGCCCACATCGTGGCCCTCTCCGCAGGCATGCGCGATGGCATTGCGCGTACCGGCTACCCGAGCGGCCACATCACGGTCATTCCCAACCTCGCCAACGTGGCCATGTTCAGTCCCGGCTGGAGCTCGCAGCCACGTTCCGGGCATCTCTGGACTGGTTCAGGATCGGCCGTTAGTCCTGTACGCCGGCGCCCTGGGCAAGGTCAACGGCGTCGCGTACTTGGCCGACCTCGCGGCTAAGATCGCCGAGCGCGCGCCGGATGTGAGATTCCTGGTCATCGGCGAAGGCCGGGAGGAGGCCCTGGTGCGGTCCACGGCTGGTCGCCTCGGTGTCCTGGATCGCACATTCTTCATGATGGGGCGGCTTCCGAAGGCCGTGATCACGGCGGCCTTCGCTGCGGCCAGCGTCAGCACGTCGGTCGTGATCGACGTGGAAGCCCTGTGGAACAACTCGGCCAACAAGGTCTTCGATGCCATGGCCGCCGGCACGCCGGTGGTCATCAATCACGAGGGTTGGCTGGCGGACACCCTGCGTTCTCACGATGCCGGCATCGTTCTTCACCCGAGCGATCTCGATGCGGCCGCGGACGCGCTGCTCACGTGCTTGGGCGATCCCCAGCGCCTGGCTCGGCCGGCCGGAATGCAAGGCGCCTCGCGGAGACGACGTTCAACGCGGACGTCTTCGGTAACGCACTCCAAGGCGTGCTCACGAGGACCAAGGCCCTCCACGAGGCGAAAAAGGCTGGTCGCGGGTCGGCCCCCTCGAGGGCGCAGCCGTGATGCGCGCCCGGTCGGTGGTGAAGCGCACGCTGGATGCCCTGGTGAGCCTGCTCATATCGTGCTGCTGTCGCCGGTCTACCTCATCATTGGCGTGATGGTTCGCGTCTACCTCGGGCAGCCGGTTCTCTTCCGTCACACGCGCACTGGCAAGCGTGGCCGATCGTTCACGCTCTACAAGTTCCGCAGCATGACCGAGGACCGAGACCCGGCCGGAACGCTACTCCCAGACGACAAACGTCTCACCCGATTCGGGAGGATGCTCCGGGCAACGGGCCTGGATGAGTTGCCAGAGTTCTTCAATGTACTCACGGGGGACATGAGCCTGGTCGGACCGAGACCGTTGGTGCCCAAATATCTGGCCCGCTACAGCGCTGAACAGGCGCGGAGGCATGATGTCACACCGGGCATCACGGGTTGGGCGCAGGTCAACGGTCGCAATGCCCTGCCGTGGCCGGACCGTTTCGAGCTCGACGTGTGGTACGTCGATCACCACACCCTTTGGCTCCACGCCCTGATCCTTTGGAAGACCGTGGGCACGGTCCTCTCTCGACGTGGTATCGCGCACGAGGGTGTGGCCACCATGCACGCGTTTCAGGGCAACCCACCGAACCCCGGGAGCAACAGGACGACTGACACGCTCGTCACGCCTAGCGCCGCCCGCTTCCGTGGAATGCCGTAGGATCATGGGGCCGCACTCAGGGTACCCACTCATGGCGCCCGCCGCGTCCCGTGCGCGAGTCCGACACCCCAGCGACGGTGGTACCGATGATCGTCTCACGCGGTTTGCTCCCATCACGAAGCTAGCAGCCGCAGCGCAGCGTCAATGATCGACGGCTAGGGCCGCGAACGCATAAACGAGCCCGGCAGCGTACGTTATCGTGTTGTCCTCGATCTCTGCCGCCTGCGTCGCGGCCCTGTAGATGCGCCCGCTCGGATCGAATCGCACCAACGGCATAAACGATGCGAAGAAGTTGCTGCTCCCTCGTTCACCACGAAGTGCATAGTCGCTGCGCCCGATTCCGGCCCGGGACTTGCCCCCACCAACGTCACTGGCCAGCAGGTCGGCGTGCTCGAAGGGCTCGCGATTCGACAATAAATCAGCGACTGTGTTACCGAATGGCGCCAGGAACTCGCGGTCGAACGCCGGGACTCCGTTCATGCCCAGCTCCACCAGCATCGGCATCGTATAGCGTGCATAGTTCGTCGGAGCCATCCCGAGCGAGCGCGACAGGCCATGGTCATATACGTACGCGGCGCCCCCGGGCGTCGCCACCGTTCGGCCGGGACGTCGCAAGTCTTGGCAAGTTCCTTTGCCGGTTCGGCGTATTGCGGGAAGCCCATGCGGCTCATGTACTCGTAGCGACCGAGGATCCCCACGTTCGGATGCGTCAGCGTGTGGTTGGGATGAATGGGAAGTCGTCCGCCTGACCGCTTCGAACCCGCCATTTCCTTTCGAAGTCGTCCCGCAGGTAACGGATCCAGAACGTGAACCGCTCGTTGTAGTCCACACTGCTACGCTCCGCTTGAGCCGGTTGAGGCAGTACGCGTAGGTCACCGCGGCGACCATACCGTGGGCCATCATGTCGTCGAGCGCGATGGTGTCCTTGCCGTAGTAGCGGCGCCCACCCCCGGATTGCCGCAAGTAAAGCCAGCCGCGGCAGCCGTCCGCCGGTTGTCCAGCCAAGCATCGCGAAGCGTCACGCGCGCTAACTGCATGGCGGAGTCGATGAGATCGAAGCATACGTAGATCGCCCGTCTCACCGAACGCAAGGAGTAAGGAAGTGACCTGCAGATTCATCAAGCGCGCCCCGTTGCACAGATCACCGGAAGCCGCCAGCTCCGGCATCGTGCTCGCGTTGTCCCCCCCCACACCCACCGGAGCCGAGGTCTGCGCCTCCTCCGGCAGTCCGGCGGGATTGAAGTCCGGATCTCCCGCCCAAGGGTGCGAGGCGTGGTCCGGCGCCGTCTCCGGAAGTGATGTCGGCGGTTCCGGGGAGCACGTGACCGCCCTCCGGGAAACCCGCGTCGTGGGCCCGGGTCAGGACCAGATACGGAATCTCCGAATTCGACGAAGTCCAGGTCGCCGCGGCAGCCTCGACGCTGCCCGCATCAAGGAGGACGCTCACACGCGTGCCATCGCCACGCCCGGGTAGAGCACAGACCAGCGACCGCTCCGCCTGCGCGCATCGGGGATCTCGCGCGTCTTCAGGCCGCGTCCCTCCGCGTAGATCGTGATGTCCTCGATGGCGCCCTGGGGGGAAAGGACGATATGGTCTCCCTCCATGATCATTGATGCTTGCGGGCCAGAGAGGGTCGCTGGCACGCACGAGGGCGCGGCGAAGAGCACCACCGGAATCAGCCACAGCGCGGCGCGAAGCAACCTACGCAAGGTAGCGTCGCGCGAACCCTGACTCGGGACTCCTGCGTGCACGCTGTCGAACATACCGCACATGCCCGAGTGTGCTCACCTCGGGCACACGTCCCCTCGGCCACCACGCCCCGCGCTCGGGGGCGGGTCGCGGTCGCCAGGTGTCCGCCGGCGGCCGCCAACCATTCGGATTGCGCATGCGCGACGCGTGCGCCCGCCCGGCCGCTCGTCACAACTATGCTGACGGACTACGCAGCGCGGGGGCGGGGTCGCCGAGCATCCCGGGGTAGGGCAGGGAGCCGATGAAGACACCGCCATCACCCCCGTGTGCTGGTCCCCAAGCGCCTCTGGATCAAGTGATGTGACAGGACCGTCATGCAGCAGATGCCGTGGGATGCGTGCCGAGAATCGTGGACGCGCCTCCGAAGAGACCGAAACGCAGGCCCAAGACGGTCCGGATTACCCGGACGCGTGGGTTCCCAGCCGATGCTCCCGCCCGCGGCCGCATGCGCTGCCGCGGGCATGCCATGGGGGCGCGCGCGTCGTTCCACGGCGGAGCCTCCCACACACATGAGGCTCCCGGAACGGCCCGACATCGGTCCTTTGGGGGGCTTCCGATCCCCACGACCGCGGAGATCCGGCCAAAGAGGCCGCGAGGCCGGCCGACCGCACGGCGCTGCGCCCCTCCCTATCCACGAGGTCCCGCATCGGACTGGAGACAGCGCACGTCCTCACGCGGGTGACCAGCAACCTTCGATGGGCTCCGACGCGCCACTGGTGACCATAATGATCCCAACGTTCGGGAAGGCGCAATACCTGTCCAAGGCCATCGAGAGCGCTCTCTCGCAGGATTACCCGAGGCTCGAGGTCGTCGTATCGGACGACGCTTCGCCGGACGCCACGGCATCGATCGCGGCTCGCGACCGAGGGGGATTCCCGGTTCCGCTACGTCAGGAACCCTGACGAATCTAGGCCGCGTCGGGAACTACCGCGAGACTCTGCCACCGTGCGCGCTCGTGATTTTGTACTCAACCTCGATGGCGACTACTGGCTGTCGGACGTCCATGCGACATCTCCCGTGCCGTTGGGCTCCTCACTTGCGCACCCTGAGGTGGCCATGGGGTTTGCGCGGTCGGCGAGCTATCGGGAGGGGGCGCAAACGTACCGGGAGAAAGCAACGGAATGTGGGGCTGCCGGAGGTGCGCGCGACGGCACACAGCTCTTTCTCGACTATGCCCACGGCACGGTGAGCATCCCCCACATGACCGCCCTGTATCGCCGAAGCCTGGGCATCGGGTTAGGATTCTACATGCATGATGTGACCGGCGCGGATTCCATTCAATTTCCCCCCGTTTTTTGCTACCGGGCAGCAGGATCGGCTTCATCGACACGGTGGCAGGCGTTTGGCGCCTGCACGGGAAGAACGCCACGCAGACCGCCGATGTCTCCGCGTGGCTCGCCAATTTCGCCGTTGCCGACATCCCCGCGCGTCCTTGACACGCGGCCCAGTGCGGCCGTATCCCGGCCGGGACGCTACGCTGGTGGAGGCCGGAGAATGTCCACGCGGTTGGCCTATCGCGCGATCGCAGATTACGTGGCACATGGCAAAGGTGGGCTACGCCTTGACCTTCACCGTGCGCGCATTTCCTGGCAGGCCCCAGGCCATCACGGATGCCCTCGTGAGCCTGCTGGCTCAGCGGCTTCGCCAGTCCAGCCCCTGGGTTGGAGGTTGAAGCCTCGGCCAGGCCGCTCCCGTCATCACCAACCCCGACCTCCGCCGCACCGGGTCCGGTCCCGGGCCGGCGGAGCGCGGCGTCCGCATCGGTCCTGCCGCTAACCCAAGAGCGCGTCGAGGTACCTTCTTGCGATCTCATCGAGAGCGAGACCCCCGACGCTGGCCCGCAGTACGGCCGGATCCCGGTTCGGTCCCGACAGAGCGGACTGCAGGGCCGCCGCCATGGCCGTATGGTCTCCGATCGGCACAAGTGCACCCAATCGGCCGTCTTCGAGCACCTCACGCGGCCCTGTGGGACAGTCCGTGGCCACCACAGGCTTGCCCAGGACCAGGGCCTCGAGGAGGAGGTTCGGCATGCCCTCGCGGAGGGATGAGGAAGCTACCACGTCCGCGCGGCGCAACCATGGATAGACATTCTCGGCAAAGCCCGGCAGAGCAAGACGAGATGCGATGTCGAGTTCGCTTGCCAGGGCCGACAACGACGCGCGCTCGGGCCCCTCGCCGAGAATCATGAGCCGGACCGCCTTCGTGCGGTTCAGGACTGCGACGGCGCGTATCAACGTGGCAAAATCCTTGCGCGCGTGGAGCCGCCCCGCGCCCACGACGAGAGGCACGTCGCTGGCGAACCACGGATGGTCAACCGAATGCTCCGATGCCGCGAGGATCGCTGATGCCGACACGGGGTTGGGGATCACAACGACATCATCGGACTTGACACCCATGGTTGCGACAATGGCACGCTTCATCGACTCCGCCAGCGCGATGACGGTGTCCGCACGACGGTACGCCCGGCCCACTTGTGCGCGGACGACGCGCCCCGCCAAGGTCTGTGGTCCGACGTGCGTCGGGTCCGAGGCCTCCCGCAACACCAAACGCGTCTCCGCCCGGGAGAAGGAGTGGGCGGCGCAAGCGACGACGTTGGCGTGATGAAGGGTCGAGAGCAGAGCCGCGGGCTTCTCCCGGACCAAGTACCGCGTCAGCGGCAGGAAAGCCGAGACGACGCCGCGTCCTCCGAGCTCCAGCACCCTGACCGAAGCGTTCACCTCCGACACCCAGGGACCGGACCGGCGGGCGACGAGGAGATCCACCGCCACGCCATGGTCGACGAATCCACCCGCGAGGCGAGCCATTACGCGCTCGGCGCCACCCCCACTCAGATCGGGGAGGAACATCGCCAACCTCGCCCGGGGCCTGGTACCTGCAGATGTCAAGGCCGCCTCCGAGCCGAAGGCCGAGCTCGATCGCGCAGTGTCAGCGTCCCCCGTGCCCCACCGCGGGCCTTCGTTGCGGACGTGATCATCCTTGGCGGGACCGGGGGGCCTGCCGGCTCGAGCGGGAAAGCGCACTCCATCCGGCACTCCGCGCTGCGCGATGGGCCTGGCGCGCATGAGCCATGCAATGGCGCAAGCGCTCGACACACCGTGCGCAACCATCCGCCGGGCGCGCCGACCCCGTCCGGAGGCTCCCACCTCAGACAACGGGGACGCGATGCGCAACAGCATTGCGGAGATCCACCAAGCGATCGCGGAACTCGCTCAACAGAGCGAGATCGAGGCCCGTGTGCGCGGTCAGGACCACGACGGCATCGGCCGCCGCGACGTCGGCGCGCGACAGCGTCGTCCGCCGCGGGATGGACCGACCGCCGACAGAGAGCTCAACGATATACGGGTCTACGAAACTCAGGTTCGCTCCCCTCGATGCCAGCTCGGACATGACCTCGAGCGCCGGGCTCTCTCGGAGATCCGGAACGTCCGGCTTGTACGCCACACCGACGATGAGAACCCGCGCGTCCCGCACCGCCTTCCCGCTCCGATTCAACACGTCCATCACCTGCAACGCTGTGTAGCGCGGCATCTCCATGTTTATCTGGTCCGCCAGCGCGACCAGGCGAGGCTCGTACCCGGAGAGCCGGGACTTGAACACCAGGTATTGCGGGTCGAGCGGGATGCAGTGCCCGCCGATCCCAGGACCCGGGTAGAACGGCATGAACCCGAAGGGCTTCGTGCTGGCGGCGTCGATGACCTCCGGATTTTACACCCAGCGTGTCGCAGATCTGCTTGAATTCGTTTGCCAGCGCGATGTTGACGTTCCTGAACGTGTTCTCCAATAGCTTGGACAACTCTGCAACTCGCGCCGATGACACGGCATGCACGGTCTCGAACACTCCCTCATACAGGGTCTTCGCCACTGCGGTGCTCGTCGGGCTGACGCCCCCAACCACCTTGGGGATGGTGCGCAAGGCATGGCTCCGATTGCCGGGGTCCACGCGCTCGCTACTGAATGCCAGGAAGAAGTCACGCCCCTCTTGCGCTCCCGAACCCTCCAGGAGCTCCAACAAGCGCTCGTCGGTGGTACCCGGATACGTCGTGGACTCCAGGACCACCAGCTTCCCAGGACTCCAGTGGCGTAGGAGCGTCGCAACCGCGGACTCGATATAGCTCAGATCGGGCTGCCGGGTCTTGGACAACGGCGTGGGCACACAGATCAGCACGACGTCGGCCAACTCCAGCACCGACTCATCGGCCGTGAGCTCCAGACCAACCGGTTGCCAGGGCCGCCGCCAAGGCATCGTCACCCACATCGGAGATGCTCGAGCGGCCCGCCGCCGTACGCGACACGTGCTCCGCATTGACATCGAAACCGATCACTCGGAAGCCCGCACTCACGAATTCCAGGGAGAGAGGCAAACCCACGTAGCCAAGGCCCATGATGGCGACACGGGTGCGACGCTCGCGGAGCTGCTGGATGAGTCGGTTGGCTGCAGGGTCCATAGATGGCTCGATGTTACGGGCCGCGACGACGAATGGCTGTGACGGATCCGCTCAGCAGATCGCCTCCGCACCGGTCCCTCCGGCGCTGGCCGATGGCCGGAGCGTGGCTCCGCCCGCCACCAGCATCATCTCGGTGCAGTGGCGCGGGCGAAGGACGCACTCAGGTGACTCCGGCCGCCACCGCACGGTAGACGCCCAGGGTCTGGGCGTCGGTGTCCCCACTGTCGAAGCCCGCCTCCACCCGGCGACGCCCAGCCGCACCGAGGAGCCCACGGAGTACCGAATCACGGATCAGGGTGGCAAACGCCGCCGCCAATGCGTCCGCATCCCCCTCCCCTACCAACAGGCCACAGATCCCGTCTTCGACGAGCTCCGGGATTCCTGCGTGCCGGGTCGCGATGACCGGCAACCCCACGGCCATGGCTTCCATCAGCGTCGTCGGGATCCCTTCCTCGTCACCGTCCTCGGCGGTGAGGCTCGGCGCGGCGAAGACGTCGCCGGTCGCGAGCAGAGACAAAACCTCCTCCCGGTGCCGTGGCCCGACGAACGACACACGCGGCGCGAGTCCCAGGATCTCAGTTCGTCGCTCCAGCTGGCTGCGCAACGGCCCGTCGCCCACGACGGTAACGCGAAACTCGAGCCCCTCCACGGCCACCCGGGCAAGGGCCTCGAGTGCCGTGCCGAAGCCCTTCTTCTCGACCAGCCGACCCACCATCACCAAGTGCGGAACGCCGTCAGTAGTCCGGTGGGGGGACGTGAACGGAATCGACAGCACGTCGATTCCAGAGTGGATCACCTGCACACGCTCCCGAGGAGCCCCGACCGATACCAGACGCTCAGCGAAGTAGCGGCTGACGGGAAGCCACCGATCTACGATCCCGAATGCCTCGTCGTACATCTGCGGATCCTGCCTCAGGTACCGAGAGATGTCCGCACCTCGGATCGACACGATCAAGCCTGTGGATTCGGGGATCGCCCCTAGGCGCCTCAGCGTTACCAACAGCGGAACCAAGGTACCGAACTGCGCGTGCAGCACGTCTACCGGCGGGGCGCTCAGGACGCCCGCGGCAGCATAGGCGAGATTGAGACTCATTGCCTGGCGGCCGTACCGCCGCACGTTCAGGGCGCGTAGCACAGGCACGCGGTACCTCGCCTGCCAGAACAACGAGGGGACACGGCAGAGCCGGTCGACCTTTCTCGAGGGCGCGTTGAGGTACAGCGTCTTGTCGAGGAGACCCAGCTCGCTCACGCCAGCTTGCTGCATCACATCGGGATCTCCGGTCCGGCGAGCGAATACCGCGACCTCGTGGCCAGCGTTGATGGCGGCGCCAATGGATGCGATCACGAACGTCTCCGACACCTTGGGAAAGTGATTGGCCAAGAAGCCCACGCGCACGGCTACTCACCCCACACGGTGTCGCGATGGGTGGCGACCCGGCGCAGCCGATGCATGAGGCTGCGACGCAACGACCGCCAGCGACTTCCGAGCTTCCAGGCAAGGTAGCGCCATGGGCCGTAACGATAGGCAAAGGCGCGATACGCGTATGCGCCCCAGCGGAGCCGATCGAGCGGGCCACCCATGACGTCGACGCGAGCCATGCTCTTGCGCGCGAGATGCGACCGGACGGCATCGAGTGTAGCTGACGACGCTTGCGGAAGCTCGCGCGCGATCAGATCAGCAAGAAACACGGCGTCGTCGATCCACGATCGGATAGCCTGACCCGAACCGCGGTTGCCGACATGTTGGCGGAATCCGGCCTGGATCTCGGGGACACACACCCGCCCGTACCGGAACATGACCCTCAATGTTGCTGCCACGTCGTCGTAGAGGTCGTTCGGCGACCGGAATCCGCCAACGCTGCGAAGATGGCCGGCATGGTACATGGTGCTGCACAGGTACAGCGGAACACTCCCATCCAGCCAGGCGAGGACGAACGCGCTGTCATCTCCGTTGGGCACCGGCATCGGCCGCTCCCTGATCGCACGTCCCCGGTCATCGACGACGCGCGCACCCGTGAGGACCAACCCCACGCCCCGCCTCTTTCCCAACTCCTTCACGCATCGTGCCACCATCGTTGGCTCGAGCAGGTCGTCGTCGTGGAGCAGCACGAAGTACTCCCCGGTTGCCGCCTCCAGGCACGCGTTGAAGTTGGCATTGGCGCCGAGATTCTCGGGTTGCCGTACGTACCGTATCCGCCCGTCGCGCATGCCTCGGACGACCTCCTCCGTGTGGTCCGTGGAGTGGTTGTCGGATACCAGGATCTCCAGGTGCGGGTAGGTCTGGGCCACCGCGCTGGCGAGCGCTTGCGGCAGGTAGTCCTCCGCGCGGTTGTAGGTGGCCAGCGCCACGGTCACGGTGATGGGATCTCTCACTCTCGGCCCCGTATCCGCCGCGCGGCTTCGCCGGGCTGCCCGGGTGTGCCCGCTCCACGGCCGTCCGGCCGACGCCAGCGACCCGTCGAAGGATCCCAAGACCGCACCACGCGTGCCGGCACCCCGATGGCCACGCTGTGGTCGGGGATGCTCGCGGTCACCACGCTGTTCGCGCCCACGACGCACTGTGCACCGATGCTGACACCCGGCGTGATCACGACGTTCTGCCCGATCCAGCTGCCGTGACCGATTCGGATTGGGACGGGTTCCGTCATGCCCTGGTACTTGTAGGGGACGTCCCCACGCTCGGCGGAGTGCGTCGCATCACACACGAATACGTTGGCCGCGAACATCACGTCGTCCTCCACGGTGACACGCGCGAAGGCCACGATCTGCAGGGAGGCGGTGGCCGTCACCCGCTGACCCACGATGAGCTCGGGGGAGAACTCCTGGGCTCTATGCTGACCCGATGGATGCGCCAACCATCGGCCCGGGTACGCACGCGAGGCCTTGAGGACGGTGCCGGGCCCAAAACGTGAGCCCTCGCCTACATGGATCAGGTGCGCGTTCTCGACCTCGAATGGCCAGCGGAAGGTGATGTCCCTGGGGCGATTGGCGAACGTCGGGACGGAGCGGGCCGCAGCCTTGTCGCGCAGGGCCAATACGCGTGCGGCGAGGCCCACAAAGAATCGGCTCCTGATCCGGCTCCACATTCCCATGCTCCTCACGTCATCACCATGGAACCCAAGCACGACCTCGAACGTCCGACGCCGGTGCCGTTTCGGGTGCGCGGCCCAATCACCACCGGCCGACACACGTACACGGCGATTTTCGCAGAATGCCCCTTACACTTCTATGACAAGGCGCGCGTCCGTCCGCCGACGACGGTCACATCGCATCGGCCAGTGCGAATTCTAGGATGGGAGAGACGACCAGGGTGCCCCGGGTCCACCGGTGCACATGGGCGAACGGTGCCCGCGGGTTGTATCGTGGGCGTCAGATTCCGTGCGTCTCGTTGCGCCCGAGCCCATGGAGAGCGATGGGCGCACCGCGGTCCGAGGCGCGAGCGATGCGACGTCATCCGACGGTCGCATGGGCTACCTCAGAACGGCTGGCGGCCGAGGATTGAAGGTGATCCATCGTCACCCCCGCACGACGTCCCGGCGGGTTTTACCGCCATGCATGCAATCGACGCCCCCGTGAGGCTGACGTGACGAAACGCAAGGAAGCTGCGCCTGAGAACCAGAAACCGCCGGCCGCCGATAGAGCCGAGCCCGGGAATACGAGCCTCCTGCAGGCGGCCGCCACGATGGTCACGATGATGAGCCCTGGTGAGCGGCGGCGTCTGTTGCTCCTGCTGCCGGCGGTGACCTTGATGGCGCTGCTCCAGGTCGCCGGCATCGCCTCGGTGATGCCGTTCCTGGCCCTGGTGGCCAACCCGGACACCATCCACGCCAACGCCATCCTCGCGCGCGTCTACGACACCCTCGGTTTCGCGAGCAGCAACGCCTTCCTGGTGTTCGCGGGCGTGGCCGCGCTGGTGGCGCTGGTGGGCAGCAATGCCTTCACCGCCTTCACCGAGTGGCTGCTGCTGCGCTTCTCCTGGCAGCTCAACCACACGCTGTCGGTGCGCATGCTGCGCGAGTACCTCGGCAAGCCGTACGTGTTCTTCCTCGAGCAGAACACCTCGGGGTTGGCGAAGAACCTGCTGGCGGAGGTGCGCCAGGCGGTCAGCGGCTTCGTGGTGGCCGGCATGCAGGTCGTGGCGCGCGGCATCGTTGCGCTGTTCATCCTGGCCCTGCTCATCGTGGTCAACCCGATGCTCGCGTTGCTGGCCTTCCTGTTCATGGGCGGTACCTACGGCCTGGTGTTCCAGTTCGTGCGGCGCACCCTGAGCGACTCCGGCAAGCGCCGATCGCAGGCCGATCGCGAGCGCTTCCGGGCCGCGGACGAGGCGCTGTCGGGCATCAAGGACATCAAGGTGCTGGGGCGCGAGGACGCCTTCCTGGAGAAGTACGCCGACCCGTCGAGACGCTACGTGCGCTTCATGGCCCGCCAGCAGGTCGTGAGCATGATTCCGCGCTACGCCTTCGAGACCACCGTCTTCGGCGGCATGTTGCTGATCGTGCTGTTCCTGCTGGTGCGCGGTGCCGAGCTGCAGGCCATCCTGCCCACGCTCGGCCTCTACGGCATCGCCAGCTACCGCCTCATGCCGGCGCTGCAGAGCATCTTCAGCTCCATGTCACAGATGCGCTTCAGCATGAACTCGGTGGACCTGCTTCGCGCCGACCTCGAGGCCCCGGACCGGGTCCACGCCGAGGAGGACGACGGGTTCGGGCGCCGCGGCACCGGCCGGCGCGCCACGGCCGCCACGCGCCGGGCCGCGGCGCGGGCCCCGGAGCCCGAGGACGACGTCGCGGGCGCGTTTGCTCCCGTCGAGCCGCTGCCGTTCCGTGAATCGCTCGAGCTGCGGGGGTTGCGCTTCACCTATCCGGGTGCGCCGCATCCGGTCCTGCAGGAGTTCTCCTTGCGCGTCGCGCCGCGCTCGACGGTCGCGTTGGTCGGCACCACGGGATCGGGAAAGACCACCACAGTGGACCTCATCCTCGGCCTGCTCGCGCCCGACGACGGGCAGCTGCTGGTGGACGGCGTGCCGGTGACCGCGGCCAACCTCCGGTCCTGGCAGCGCAACGTGGGCTACGTGCCCCAGTTCATCTACCTGGCCGACGACAGCATCGCCAACAACATCGCCTTCGGCATCCCCTCGAGGCGGATCGACCATGCGGCGGTCGAGCGCGCCGCGCGCCTGGCCAACATCCACGATTTCATCCACGAGGAGCTGCCGGAGGGGTACGGCACCCGCGTCGGCGAGCGCGGCGTGCGGCTATCTGGCGGGCAGCGCCAGCGTGTCGGTATCGCCCGGGCGCTCTACCACGACCCCAATGTGCTCGTGCTCGACGAGGCCACCAGCGCCCTCGACGGCGTCACCGAGGACAGCATCTTCCGCGCGGTGAGCGACCTCGGCAAGACCAAGACCATCATCCTCATCGCCCACCGCATGACCACCGTGAGCGACTGCGACCGCATCTACCTGCTAGACCGAGGGCGCATCCTGGCCTCCGGGCGCTACCAGGAGTTGCTGGCGGCCAGTCCGGAGTTCCGCGCGCTGGCCAAGCAGGGCACCGACAGCCCGGCGCCGCGCGGGACGCCCTCCTGAGCAGCTCCCCCCGGGGCGCAGACGACGGGCGCCGCGCCCGCCAACGACGAACAGCGGCAACCATTACCAGCGGCAACCACGAACAGCGGGGACCACGAACAGCGGGGACCACGAACAGCGGGGACCACGAACAGCGGCGCCCCCGGCCGAAGCCGGGGGCGCCTTTCGTGTCGCCTGGAACGGGGTCGTGATCAGGGCACGTAGTAGCTGACCTGCAGGACGGGCACGTCCCCGACCGTCCAGGTGGTGCCGGCCTTGAGCGTCTCGTCGAACGCCACGGCGTTGCGCACGTTGACGGCCGTGGTCGGGCCCTGGATGACGAACACCATGGCCTGGTTGGCGGCCCAGTCCGACCGGTTCACGATGGGCTGCACCAGCGCCGCGATGTTGGGCGATGTGGTCTCCGGGCCGGATTGCGCCTCGGTCCACGGGTCGACGGTCCAGAGCACGCTGTTGGCGTTGGTCGCACGGTTGCTTATGCCGAAGGAAGCGGGCACCGCTCCGCCGGTGTTGTCGTCCTCGACGAAGGTCGCGGCGTCACCGGAGGCCTGGCTCTCGAGGGTGAGATCGGGGTTCTCCGTCGCGGAGCTGGTGGTCCGGGCGGTGAAGACGAGCTGCGCGCTCACGATGTAGGCGCCCTGCGGGACGTTCACGCCGGCGAAGCGCAGGCCCACGATCTGGTCGGTTCCGGTGTGGAGCTGCGTGGCCGGGGTCTCGTTGTTGTACCCGTCGTCGTAGGTGAGCTCGAGGTCGCCGCTGGTCGTGTACACGGTGCCGGCGGGCGCGGGCGGCTGAACGGCCTGCGGGCACGGCGTCGTCGCGGGGTCGCAGATGTTGCTCACGAACTCCTCGGCGTCGTCGCTGCTCGCCGCGATCGAGACGCTGACGTCGGTGGTGGCCGTGGCGTCGAGCTTGTACGCCACCTTCACGTTGGTGGCCGCGTTCACCGTCACGGTGCAGGTGTCGTTGGTCACCGTGGTGGAGGTGATGGTGGCGCACCCCTGCCAGCCCGCGATGCCGGAGCCGGCGTCGGGGGCCGCGGTGAGGGCCACCGTCGTGCCGAAGGTGTAGTTGTCGGTGCAGCCGGCCGCCCCGACGCAGCTGATGGCGCCGGTGTCGGACGTGGTGGTGCCGCTGCCGTCACCCTCGGTCGTGACGCTCAGCGTGAAGCTCTGCAGGTCGAACTGCGCGTCGACCGACTTGGCGGCGTCCATCGTCACCTGGCAGGCGCCGGCGCCCGTGCATGCGCCGCTCCAGCCCGCGAAGGTCGACGGCGTGCCGGTGGTGTTGGGGGTGGGGGTCAGGGTCACGACGGTGCCGTCGGTGTAGGTGTCGTCACAGGCCGTGCCGCCGTCGCCGCAGTCGATGCCGCTGCCGCTACCGGATACGTCGCTGCTGACGCTGCCGACGCCTGCGCCGCTGGTGGTGGTGGTGAGGGTGAAGGTGTTGGGCAGGTTGAAGGTGGCCGTGACGGTGGTGTCCGCCGTCATGTCGACGGTGCAGACGTTGCCGCTGGCCGAGGGGCAGTTGGTCCAACCGATGAAGTCGGAGCCCGCGTCCGCCGCGGCCGTCAGATCGACGCTGGTGTTCTCGTCGAAGGTCGCGGTGCAGTCGGCTCCCGAGCCGCAGTTCACGCCGGTCGGGTCGCTCGTCACGGTGCCGGTGCCGCTGCCGTTCTTGACCACCGTGAGGTCGTACGTGGGGGTGGGGGGAGGCTTCGGCTTACTCGTGGCACAAGCCCCCAGGATCAGCATCGCGGCGAACATCGCCAGGAAGATGCCCATGCGGTCGAAACGCTTCATCGAAGTCCTGCCTCGCTTCCTGTTCGTATCCCCCGGGGCTTCCGGGGACCACGTGCGCCGCGGGCGTGGGCCTCGGGACGCGCCTGCACTTCACTGGGGTGGCGCCCGGGTGCGGATCTCTCGGGCCCGCTACGGCATGCGCCACCGGTGGAACCAGCCTCAGCTTGACGTATCGCCTCCCTC
Organism: uncultured Trueperaceae bacterium; assembly: GCA_963739805.1. Lineage (GTDB taxonomy): Bacteria > Deinococcota > Deinococci > Deinococcales > Trueperaceae > CAVUBJ01. The sequence continues at coordinate 117,042 of CAVUBJ010000008.1, read as the reverse complement.
GTCGGCGGTGATGCTCGTACGGGCGGGGCGCGCCGCGCTCGCGCCCACCAGCCCCAGCTCCCGCGCGCGCCAGCGCACGTCCGGAGCGAAGAACTGCTCCACGTAGCGGCGCGCCCAGGCCTCGGGGAATGCGCCGCTGCGCACCAGCGGCCAGGTACCCAGGTCGGCCGCGTGGACGGCGCGCGGGAAGCCCTTCATGAAGCGCACCGGCACGCTGTCGTAGCCGAGCGCGGCCAGGACGGCGATGCGATGCAGCCCCTGGCGTACGATGAAGCGGTAGTGCCCTCCCCGCACCAGGAAGTAGCCCCGGATATCGTCGCCGGCGAGGTCGGGCCTGTATCCGTCTGTCTTCACGGAGTGGTAGGTGCGCAGCAGGCGCTCGAGCTCCAGACGCCCCTTGTCCGCGCTCACCGGCCCGTACCCCTGGTGCCCGTGGCCGGCGTCCAGGCCGTGCTCGCCGCCGCGCAGCGCCACGCCCGGGAACCACGGCAGGTAGGGCTCGACACGCCCGATGTCCACCGTGTCCAGGGGGGAGGCGTCCGCGCCCGCCAGCGCCTCGGCCGGGAACAGCAGATGCGCCAGCGTGGGCGGTTGGAAGGCGCCGTAATAGCGCGCCAGGAGCGAGGTCTCGTAGGGGTAGGCCCCGGCGTCCGCTGCCTCGATCAGGGTCGCGGTGAAGGGGTGCCAGGCATCGGCGGCGTAGCCGTAGCCGAACGGGTAGAAGCAGTGCCCGATGGGCACTCGGAAGCGCACGTCCGATTGGGCATAGATGGCGTCGCTGGCCGGCTCGAAATCGACGATCGAGGCGGGCTCGACGCGCCGCGGACGCAAGTCGAACCCCAGGCGTCGCGCGATACGGCGCAACAAGGCGAGCGTGACGCGCCTCAACACCACCACCCCCAGCCCATGCCGGCGCCCGCCTCGGCCCGCCGTGCCCGGGCCGGGCCGGTGCCCCGCGCGGGGACGCCGGCCGCGCACGTCACTGGGGCGCGATGGATTCCCACGAGGCCAGCCTACAGGAGGCGGGGCCTCGGGCGTTCGTCACCGCCGGGGACCCCGCCGCCGCATGCTGGTCCCCGAGCCGCCCGGCGACGCCGGGCACACGGGCGCACCGGTCACTGACACCTCACGTAAGGATTGCTTTAATGGCGGCAACCATCGATCCGGTGGGGCCACGCTACGGTAACAGGCAGCGAGCAACGGGCGTACCCACGACCGGCCGGAGGAGAGCAGAGAAAGAACATGTCGGTCCACGAATCTCGGGAGCCAGGAGCCATCACTATGTCACCCTCACGCGTCGTTCACCCGCGCTCCAACTCGGCCTCTTCGGTGCGCCACACAAGGCACGCCCGGGCACCCAGCCCCCTCCGTTCATGGTGAATCGCGAGCCGGCGCTTGCCGTGGGCCCGACGCTTCCGTGGCTGTGGTCCGACCGCATGCTGCGCGTCGCTAAGCTGGCGGTGGACATCACCATCCTGCTCACCGCGACGGCCTTCGCCTTCGTGCTGCGCTTCGACGGCGAGCTCCAGGGCGGCATCTGGGCCCCCATCGCGCTCGCCACGCTGGTGCTGGGGTCCATCAAGCTCGTCGGCTATCTGAGCCTGCGCCTCTACGCCCGCTCGTGGGGCACGGTGACGTTCCGCGACCTCGCCGCCATCATCACCATGGTGGCCTGGGCCGCCCTCCCCGCTACCGCGCTGTTGCTCGTCTTCGGCACCACCCTCGGGATCCCCCGCTCGATCCCGCTGGTCGACGCCCTGCTGACGTTGAGCGCTATGTCCGGCGCAAGGGCGCTGGCCCGCTTCGAGCGCGAGCGCCGGCGCAGCTCGGCGGTGGATCCGTCGCGCCGCAAGCGCGTGCTGGTGGTGGGCGCCGGCGAGTCGGGGGCGATGGCCGTGCGCGAGCTACTGCGCCACCCCGAGACCGGCATGCGCCCCGTGGGCTACGTCGACGACGACGACGGCAAGGTCGGCATGCGCATCGCCGGGGTGCCGGTGCTCGGCCGGCTGCTCGACGTGCGCCGGGTGGTGGCGGAGCAGCACGTCGACGAGGTGCTCATCGCCATGCCGTCCGAGGGCGGACAGTCGGTGCGGCGCGTCATCGAGCTCGTGAAGAAGGCCGCACCCGAGGTGAGCTACAAGATCATCCCGGGGATGTACGAGGTGCTCTCCGGCAAGGTGGACGTCAAGCGCATCCGTGACGTGGACATCTCGGATCTGCTGGGCCGGCCCCCGGTGCGACTCGACGTCGGCTCGATCCTCGGCTACCTTCAGGGCAAGCGTGTGATGATCACCGGCGCAGGCGGCTCGATCGGCTCCGAACTCGTGCGTCAGATCTGCCGCTTCCAGCCCTCCGAGCTCATCCTGTTCGGGCACGGCGAGAACAGCATCTACTCGCTCGAGCGCGAGCTCGACCGCGACTGGCCCGAGATCCGCTACCACGGCGTGATCGGCGCCATCCAGAACGGCGCGCGCCTCGATTACGTCTTCGCCCGCTACCGGCCTGACGTGGTGTTCCATGCCGCGGCCCACAAGCACGTGCCGCTGATGGAGCAGAACCCCGAGGAGGCGGTATTCAACAACATCATCGGGAGCCGCAACCTCATCAGCCTGGCACTGAAATACCAGGTGTCGCACTTCGTCAACATCTCCACCGACAAGGCGGTCAACCCCTCCTCGGTCATGGGTGCCTCCAAGCGGATGGTGGAGTACCTGGTGCACGACGCGGCGCACAAGGCGCACGACGACCAGGTGTTCGTTTCCGTGCGCTTCGGCAACGTGCTGGGGAGCCGCGGATCGGTCATCCCCATCTTCAAGAGTCAGATCCAAGCCGGCGGCCCGGTCACGATCACCCATCCGGACATGGTGCGCTACTTCATGACCATCCCGGAGGCGGCCCAGCTCGTGCTGCAGGCATCGAGCCACGGCCGCAACGGGGAGGTCTACATCCTGGACATGGGCGAGCCGGTCCGCATCGTCGACCTCGCCCGCGACCTGATCCGGCTGAGCGGTTTCGAGCCCGACGTGGACATCGCCATCGAGTTCACCGGCATGCGCCCCGGCGAGAAGCTCAGCGAGATGCTGATGACCGAGAATGAGAAGTCGGAGCGCACCCCGCACGAGAAGATCTTCGTGGCCAACGTCGAGCCGGCCGACCACGTGCAGCTCAACGAGGTCATCGACTCCCTCCAGCATGCCGCCCACGTCTCCGACCACGACGAGATCCGAGCGATCCTGGAGGGCTTCCTCGACGGGTGCCGATTTCCAGGACGCGGGAAGGTACAGGAGACGGCCGTAGCCCTGCAGGCATCCTGAGGCACGGACCGACGCAGGCCGCTCGGCTGCGCGCTACCCCCGCGCGGGGCCGAGCAGCCCGTCGAGCACGGCCGCGTACTTGCGGGCGTGGCCGGCGCGGCTGAAGTGCCGGTGGTAGCGCGCGAGCGCCTCCCTCTCGAGGCGCTCGCGCAACGCGGCGTCCCCCGCCAGGCTCCCCAGCGCCGCCGCCAGGGCGTCGGCGTCCCCCGCCGGCACCAGCAGGCCGCTCTGGCGGTGGGTGATCACCTCGGACACGCCGCCGACGTCCGACGCAACCACCGCCGTGCCCACCGCCATCGCCTCGAGGATCGCCAGTGGCAGCGCCTCGGCGCGCGACGGCAGCACCATCACGTCGGCGGCGCGCAGCAGCGTGAACACGTCGTCGCGCTGCCCGAGGAAGCGCACCCTCCCGGGCAGCTCTCGCTCGGCGCGCTCGCGCAGCGCCCTCGCCCACGCCGATCGGTCGTCGCCCACCACCAGCGCCAGGCTGCCCGGGGCATCCCGGAGCACCTCGTGCCAGGCCGCGAGCAGCACGTCCTGCCCCTTGCGCTCGGATACCGACGCCAGGCACAACGCCACGAAGGCGTCCTCCTGCCACCCCAGCGCCCGCCGGGTCTCCGCACGCCCGCGCGCGCGCGCGGCCAGCGCCTCGTCCTCCCGGCAGCAGTTGTGGACCACCGTGCAGGCCTCAGGGGGGATGCCGAGCTCCGCCTGCCAGGCGTCGCGGACACGCGCGGAGACGAACACGTAGTGATCGAACGGGCGCATGGAGCGTGCGACCGCCGCGGGGGTGAATAGTGCATCGCGCGCGGCGAAGTAGCGCACGGAATCGGGCGGGGAGTGCACCACCATGACCGACGGGTGCAGCGGCGCCAGCAGGCGCGTCATGAACGCGCCCGGCCAGGGGAGCCCGTTGAACACCACCAGCCGCGGCGGCTCGACGCGCAGCCGGCGACGGAGCGACAGGCGACGCGGCACGTCCCGGGCGGTGCGTAGCAGCCAGCCGGCGACGCTCTTGAGCCAGGAGATGAGCCGGGCGCTGCCGCGCCAGGCCGGGAAGCGCAGCTCGGGCGGCGCGCGCAGCCAGCGGGCTCGCCCCAGCACCTCGCCGTCCAGGGTGGCGGGCAGCTGCGGGCGGTCGGGGCTCAGCAGCGACACCGGCCTGCCGGTGGCCAGCAGTGCCGCGAGGATGTCCGCTCCCGCGCGGCTGCCGCCCGTCGCGCGGGTCAGGGCGTGCGCCGCGAACAGGATGCGCGGGGCACCGGCGTCGCGCGCACCGTGGCCCGCTTCGCTGTGGGGCTCCGTGTTGCGATCGGTGGTGTTGCGATCGGTGGTGGCGCCTTCGGGGGGATCGACCACGCGCTACTGTACGGCACCCTCCCGACCTACTCTGGAGCCTGCGGTTCCCTTGCCGCCGTGCTGCCGTCGTGGCGGTGGCTCAGATGCCGGCCCACCCCGCCCGCGGCCCCCGCGGGCTCCCCTCTCGTGCCGTGGTCTCGCCGTCCGGAACCGTCTCGCTCAGCCAGGTCCTGAACCGCTGGGCGTGCAGCGCCCGACGGAAGTGCTCGCGGTAGCGTAGGCGGCCGGCCTCCCCGAAGCGGCGGCGCAGCTCTGCGTCGCGCGCCAGCTCGAGCACCGCGCGCCCCAACGCCTGGGCGTCGCCGTCTGCCACGAGCAGCCCCGTCTCGCCGTCCACCACCACCTCGGGGACTCCTCCCACCCGCGTGCTCACCACGGGAAGCCCCACGGCCATGCCCTCGAGGATGGCGAGCGAGAGCCCCTCGGCGCGCGTCGGGTGGACCATCATGTCGGCGGCGCCGATCCATGGGAAGACGTCCTCCTGGATGCCCGGGAAGCGCACCCGCTCGGCGCCGACACGCGCCTCGAGCCCGGCGCGAAGGTCGCGCGCCCAGGCGCTGTGGGCGTCCCCTACGAAGCAGGCGACAACCGAGGGCACGGCCGCCACCACGGCCGGGAGCGCGGCGGCCAGCACGTCGTGCCCCTTGCCGGGATCGACCTTGGCCACCGTCAGCATCACCAGGGCATCCCGGGGCAGGCCCAGGCGCGCACGCAGCGCCTCGCGCGCCTCGGCGCGGATCGCCTCGGCTCGCTCCTCGCGGGCGCAGGAGTAGATGACGACGGCGTCCTCCGGCCGGAACGGGACCGAGCGCGCCCACGCGTCGCGTACCGCGCGGGAGATGAACACGTAGCGGTCGAAGCGCCGCAGGGCCGCGGCCACGTGCTCCGGGCTCATCCGGGGGTCGTGCCGGGCGAAGAACGGCACCGCCTCGGGGGGGGACTGCACCAGCACCGCCGAGCGCGCCATCCCCGGCAGGCGCCGCGCCAGGAAGGTGCCGTGTTTGGGGAAGCCGTTGAACACCACGAGCGCGGGGGGATCCCGGCGCGCCGCGTCCAGCAGCCGCGCGCGCGGGCCGAGGTCGGCCACGCGCGAGCGCAGCGCGCGCGCCGCGGCGCGCGGCCAGGAGCGACCCGGGCGCGTTGGGAAGGGCCGATCCTCGGTGGCGGGGAGCCAGCTCGGCGAGGCCAGCGGCACCCCATCGATGGCATCGGGCAGGGCACAGCGGCCGCGCGATACGACCGCGACGTCGCGGCCGGAGGTGAGCAGGCTGGCCAGGATGTCGGCTCCCGCCTGGCCCCCACCGTCCGTGCCGCCGAGGTGGTGCGCTACGTAGTAGATGGTGTTGGGCACGAACCCCCCTTCCGGAGGTGAAGCATCTCCCTGCATCCCCTCCGCTTTTGGCGCAGCATAGGTCTCACCGGGGGGCAGACCCACCACACGGGTCACTGCTGAGCGCGCCCCGACCGGCCTACACTCGTGAGACATGGTTTCCGCTTTGCAACTCCCCAGCTCGTCCGAGCCCCTCCCCCCCACGGGACCCTCCCGTCCGGTGGGCGGCGCCTGGGTTGCGTGCGGGCCGGCGCACCAGGCCCCCGCATGAACCCGATACGCATCGCCCGCCGTCTGCTGGCCCTGTTCGCGCCCGCCGAGCGCCGGCAGGCCGGCTACCTGGTGCCCGCCATGATCGTGCAGGCGCTGATGGAGACCGTCGGCGTGGCGTCGGTGATGCCCTTCCTCGCCGTCGTGGCCAACCCCGGCACCGTCGACTCCAACGCCATCCTCCACCGCGTGTACACGATGCTGGGGTTCGGCACCGTCAACGGCTTCTTGATCTTCCTGGGCGTCTCCTCCCTGGTGGTGCTCCTCGTCAGCAACGTCTTCTCGGCCTGGGTCGTCTTCCTGCTCCACCGCTACGCGCTGGCACAGAACCACCACCTGCAGACGCGCCTGATGACGCGCTACCTGGCCCGCCCCTACCCGGCCTTCCTGGGCAGCAACACGGCCGAGCTCGGCAACAACATCCTCGTCGAGGTCTCGGAGGTCATCACCGGCATCCTCATGCCGTCGCTGCAGACGGCGGCCCGGTCGGTGGCGGCCGTGTCGATCCTGGTGCTGCTGGTGGCCGTCGATCCCGTGCTGGCCCTCACCGTTACGGTGGCGCTGGGCAGCCTCTACGCGCTGGTGTTCCTGCTCGTGCGCCGCACGCTCATCCGCGTCGGCCAGGAGCGCCAGGCCGTGGGACGCACGCGCTTCCAGAGCATCAGCGAGGCCTTCAGTGGCATCAAGGACGTCAAGGTCTCGGGGCGCGAGCGCGCCTTCCTGAGCGCCTTCGAGGGTGCCTCGGCCCGCTGGTCGTACGTCACCACCGTGCAGCGGGTCATCAAGGCCGTGCCCAAGTACGCCCTCGAGGTCGTGGCCTTCGGCGGCATCCTGCTCATCGTGCTCTACCTCCTCACCACCGGCCGCCCCCTGTCGGGGCTGCTGCCCATCATCGGCCTCTACGCCTTCGCCAGCTACCGGCTGATGCCGGCCGTGCAGCAGGTGTTCGAGTCCATCGCGCAGATGCGCTACTCGCTCCCGGCCCTGGACGTGCTCGAGCGCGACATGGCCGGCTTCGACGCCGAGGCGGCGCGCTTCCCGAGCCCCGCTCCGCTGGGCCTGCGCGACGCCATCGAGCTGCACGACGTCCACTTCGACTACCCGGGCAGCGACCGTCCGAGCGTCGAGGGGATCAGCCTGCGCATCCCGGCCCGCACCAGCGTGGCACTGGTCGGCTCCACCGGATCCGGCAAGACCACCACGGTGGACCTCATCCTCGGGCTGCTCGCGCCCGGCCGCGGCGCCATCACCATCGACGGCGAGCCGCTCGAGGGGGAGCGCCTGCGGCCCTGGCAGGCGTCGGTCGGCTACGTGCCGCAGGAGATCTTCCTCACCGACAACAGCGTGGCCCACAACATCGCCTTCGGCGTAGCGGACGAGGACCTCGACATGGAGGCGGTCGAGCGCGCCGCCCGCATCGCGCAGATCCACGACTTCGTGCACACGCTGCCCGACGGCTACGACACCGTCATCGGCGAGCGCGGCACCCGCATCAGCGGCGGCCAGCGCCAACGCCTCGGCATCGCCCGGGCGCTCTACCGAGACCCGGACGTGCTGGTCTTCGACGAGGCCACCAGCGCGCTCGATGGGGTCACCGAGTCCGACGTGTTCGATGCGCTCGACGCCCTGGCCGGACACAAGACCATCCTCATGATCGCCCACCGGCTCACCACGGTGGCCGGCTGCGACGCCATCTACCAGCTCGAGCACGGCCGCGTGGTGGCACGCGGCCGCTACCAGGAGCTGCTGGAGAGCAGCCCGCAGTTCCGCGCCCTGGCGCAGCAACAGGCCGATCCCCACGACCACGCACCCGGCGCCCCCGTGCCGGCCCTGTGAGCATCCACCACCCCACCCTGGAAGGGACGCCAACATGAATCACGACCCCATCCTCGTCACCGGCGGCGCGGGCTACATCGGCTCCGTGCTCGTCCGGCTCCTTCTGGCCGCGGGCCACCCCGTGCGGGTGGTGGACAGCCTGCGCTTCGGCGGCGAGTCGATCCTGCCGCTGCTCGACCGCGACGACTTCACCTTCATCCACGGCGACGTGCGCGACGAGGGGCTGATGCGCGGCGCCCTCGAGGGTGCCGCCGCGGTGGTGCACCTCGCCGCCGTGGTCGGCGATCCGGCCTGCGCGCGCGAACCCGAGCTGGCGCGCTCGGTCAACCTCGACGGCACGCAGGACGTCTATCGCTGGGCCGAGGAGCTGGGAGTCGGGCGCTTCGTGTTCGCCTCGACGTGCTCGAACTACGGCAAGATGGACGACCCCGGGGCCTTCCTCGACGAGGCCTCGCCGCTGCGGCCGGTGTCGCTCTACGCCGAGACCAAGGTGGCCGTCGAGCGCTTCCTGATGGACCAGCCGCGCGACAACCGCTGCCTCCCCACCTCGCTGCGCTTCTCCACCGTCTACGGCCTCTCCCCCCGCGTGCGCTTCGACCTGACGGTCAACGAGTTCACCCGCGACCTGGCGTTGGGGCGCGAGCTGGTGGTGTTCGGGGAGCAGTTCTGGCGCCCCTACTGCCACGTGCGCGACCTCGCCCGCTCCGTCGTGGCTGTGCTCCAGGCCGACCCCGAGCGCGTCGCCTTCGACGTGTTCAACGTCGGGGACACCAACGAGAACTACCAGAAGCAGGGGATCGTCGACCTCATCCGCGCCGAGATCCCCGACGCGCGCGTGCAGTACGTTCAGAAGAACGAGGACCCGCGCGACTACCGCGTGTCGTTCGAGAAGATCGCCCGCGTGCTCGACTTCCACATCAGCCGCACCGTGCCCGACGGCATCCACGAGATCAAGCAGGCGCTCGATCAGGGCTTCTTCCTGGATCCCGACGGCCCGCAGTACGCCAACATCCCGCGCGAGCGACCGGCCGCGCCGGCCCCCGCGCAGGAGCCGATACGTGGCTGAGCGCTGTCTCGCCGTGATCCCCGCGCGTGGAGGCTCCAAACGCATCCCCGGCAAGAACGTCCGCCCCCTGGGCGGACGTCCTCTGCTGGCGTACAGCGTGCGGGCCGCCGTGGACAGCGGCGTCTTCGGCCGGGTGGTGGTGAGCACCGACGACGAGACCATCGCGCGCGCCGCCACCGAGGCCGGCGCGGAGGTGCCGTGGCTGCGGGAGGCCGACATCGCGGACGACCACACCCCGGTCTCGACCGTGACGCTCGACGCGCTCGTGCGCCTCGACCCCGACGGAGACCACTTCGATGTCGTCGCGCAGCTGCTGCCCAACGTGCCGCTGCGCACCGCCGAGGACGTGCGCGCCAGCCACGGCGCCTTCGTCGCCGGCGGCGCGGATTTCCAGATCTCCGTCACCCGCTACGGCTGGCTCGACCCCTGGTGGGCGATGCGCCTGGGGGAACAGGGGGCCATCGAACCGTTGTTCCCCGACGCGCTGACCTCGCGCAGCCAGGACCTGCCGGAGCTCTACTGCCCCACCGGCGCCATCTGGTGGGCGCGCGCCGGAGCGCTGCGCGCCAGCGGCACCTTCTACGGCCCCGGCGTGCGCGGCTTCGAGCTGCCCTGGCAGCACGCGGTGGACATCGACACCGAGGACGACTTCGCGATGGCGCGGGCGCTGCTGGGCCCGAGGCCGTGAGCCCGGCCGCCGCCCGGCCGGCGGGGGGCGCGCGGCTGGCGCTGTTCACCGTGGTCCATCCGGCGTCGCTGCCGTTCTTCCGGGACTTCTACGACAGCGTCGCGGCCCAGACCGACCCTTCCGCCGAGCTGGTGGTGGTGACCGACGGCGTGGCCGAGGACGAGCTGGAGGCCCGCGCCGGCCGGCCGGTGCGCGGGCGGGTCCTGCCCGCCCGCCCCGGCGCCACGCCGGCGGCGTTGCGCCAGGAGGCGCTGCTGCCGTTGTGCGCGCGCGTCGACGGCGTGGTGCTGGCCGACAGCGACGACGTCCTCCACCCCCACCGGGTGGCGCTGGCGCGCGCCGCGCTGCAGGGCGCCGACGTCGCCGCCAGCGCCATGACGCTGGTCGACGAGGGGGGCGCGCCGCTGGGGGCGCGCTTCGGCGCCGGCGATCACGGCGCGTGGGACGAGGCGCTGACGCGCTGGAACGTCTTCGGCTTCGGCAACGGCGCCTACCGCAGCCGGCTCCTGGCCCACTGCCTGCCCGTGCCGGAGGACACCGTGCTGATGGACTGGCTGGTCGTCACCCGGGCGCTGGCGCGCGGCGCGCGGCTGCACTTCGACGAGCTGCCCGCGATCGACTACCGCATCCACGGCTCGAGCCTCGCCCACGTCCTCCCTCCCTTCACCGCCGAGGAGCTGGCGTCGGGCGCGCGGCGCGTGCGTGCGCACCTCGAGCACGCCCGCGCCGACGACGCGCTCGACGCGCCCACCGAGGCGGCCGGTCGCCTCCGCCGCGCGCTGGTGGAGGCGACCGAGGAGCTCGAGCGCTTCGAGGTGCGCGTGCTGGGCGACCCCGACACGCATGCGCGCTACCTCGAGGCCATCAACCGCGGCCCCGCGCCCCCCGCCAAGGACCCCGACGAGGACCCCCGCAAACCCCCACCCAACGCTCATTCGAGCCCCATGCCCGCCGTGTACCGTTGGTGGGAGTGGATCGCTTCCAGGAGGCATCGGCAGCTATGGACGTCGTGAGCATCGGGACACACAGCATCGGACCCGACCATCCCCCCTACCTCATCGCCGAGATCGGCTCCAACCACAACGGCGACCTCGCGCTCTGCCGCAGGCTGGTGGACAGCGCGAAGGCCGCCGGCGCGCACGCCGTGAAGTTCCAGTCGTTCTCCAACGGCTCGCTGATCTCCAAGGCCGAGTACGCCCGCAACACCCAGTACGACGACAAGAAGAAGCACTTCGGCACGCTGCGCGAGATGGTCGACGCCTACCAGTTCACGCCGGCGATGCACCGCGAGGTCGCCGCCTACTGCCGCGAGCTGGGCATCGACTTCCTCTCGACGCCCTTCGCGCAGGAGGAGATCGACCTGCTCGAGGAGCTCGACGTGCCGGCGTACAAGGTCGCGTCGATGGACGTCAACCACCCGCTGCTGCTGCGCGCCGTCGCCGCCACCGGCAAGCCCGTCATCCTGTCCACCGGCATGGCGTCCCTGGGCGAGATCTCGCGGGCGCTGGAGTCGCTGGCCGAGGGCGGCAGCGGCCCGGTCGTGCTGCTGCACTGCGTGTCGATCTACCCGCCGGACCCCGACGACATCCACCTCAACAACATCCCCATGCTGCGCGAGACATTCGGGCTCCCCGTGGGCTTCAGCGACCACACGCTGGGCACCTCCGTGCCGCTTGCCGCCGCCGCCCTCGGCGCCTGCGTGATCGAGAAGCACTTCACGCTGGACAAGGGGATGGAGGGGTGGGACCACGCCATCAGCGCGGACCCCGCGGAGCTGGCGCTGCTGGCGCGCGACCTCGACCTGGTGCGCCGCGCCCTGGGCTCGCACACGCGCGGCGTGAGCCCCGCCGAGCAGGCCAAGCGCCTGCGCTTCCGGCGCCGCGCGGTGCTGCGCCGCGCGCTGCGCGCCGGCGAGACGCTGCGCCTCGAGGACCTCGACTTCAAGCGTCCCGGCACCGGCATCCACCCGGACGAGTACCCCTACGTTGTGGGGCGCGTCGCGGCGCGCGACCTCGAGCAGGACGCGGAGCTCGAGTGGAGCGACCTCCAGTGAGCGCATCGGGCGCGACCGCGACGCGACCGGCGCGCCACCGTCACGGGGGCGGGGGCGGCCCGGCGGACTCGACGGCGAAGACCGAGGAGGGCGATCCTACGTCCGACAGAGCCGTGCTCGTCGTCGGCGCCGGCGGCCACGGTGAGGTGGCCCTGGACGCCCTGATCCGCAGCGGACGGCGGGTCGCGGGGGTTCTGGACGCCGACCGCACGCGTCACGGGCAGGAGCTGTTGGGCGTGCGCGTGCTGGGCGGAGACGAGGCCGCCGAGGCGATCGGCCCGGACGAGGCCGACATCGTGGTGGCGGTGGTGGGCTTCGGCCGCGGCTCGCCGCGCTTCCGGATGGCGGAGCACTGGCGGTCGCTGGGGTACCGCGTCGTCGGCTTCGTGCACCCGACGGCCGTGATCGCCGCCGCCGCCGAGCTCGACGCCAGCGTGCAGGTGCTGGCCGGCGCCATCATCAACCCCGGCGGCAAGCTCGGCCGGGACGTCATCGTCAACACCGGCGCCATCGTCGAGCACGACGCGCGCATCGGCGACGGCGTGCACATCGCGCCGGGCGCCGCGCTCGGCGGGCAGGTGACGCTGGGCGCTCGCGCCCAGATCGGGATCCACGCCACCATCCTCAACGGCATCACGGTCGGGGAGGGCGCGGTGGTGGGGGCCGGCGCGGTGGTGGTGCACGATGTCGAGCCCCACACCCTGGTGGTGGGCGTGCCCGCCCGTGCCGTGAAGCACTACCCACCGGACGCGGACTGAGGCCACCCCCGATGTGTGATGCCTGCGGCCATGCCGGCCGGCGGCGACCCTAAGCTGGAAGGGCCCAAGCGTGGCTATCCTTCCGTCGTCTCAGGGGGTCCCTTACCGATGTGGATTCGCAACCTCACCCCATTCCTCGTCCGACCGAACGACCCGGTCCGTCGCGTCATCGAGACCATCGACCGCAACGAGATGCAGATCGCGCTCGTGGTCGACGACGGCGGGCGCCTGTTGGGCACCATCACCGACGGCGACATCCGCCGCGGCCTGCTGGGCGGCCTGACGCTCGAGCAGAGCGCCCGCGAGGTCATGTTCACCACACCGCAGACCGGCCGCGCCGACCAGGAACCGAGCGCCGTGGACGCCCTGATGCACCGCATCGGGCTGTGGCGCATCCCCGTCCTCGACGAGGACGGCCGGCTGGTGGCGCTGGCGGTGCCCGACGCCCAGCTCCAGCCCCGCCGCGACAACCTGGTGGTCCTGATGGCCGGTGGCCTGGGCACACGCCTCGGGGAGCTCACCCGCAACACCCCCAAGCCGCTGCTGCAGGTGGGCAACCGCCCCATCCTGCAGACCATCCTGGAGTGCTTCATCAGCCAGGGCTTCTACCGCTTCATGGTGTCGGTGAACTACAAGGGCGAGCTGATCGAGGAGTACTTCGGGGACGGCAGCGATTGGGGCGTGGAGATCCACTACCTGCGCGAGAATCGCCGCCTCGGCACCGCCGGTGCGCTGGCGCTCATGGACCAGGCGCCGCGGGAGCCCGTCATCGTCATGAACGCCGACCTGCTCACCCGGGTGGACTTCCGCCAGATGCTCGACTTCCACTCCAGCCACGGCTTCGACGCCACCATGGCGGTGCGCGCCTACGACGTGCAGGTGCCGTTCGGCGTGGTGGAGCTCAGTGACCAGCGCGTCACGCGCCTGGTCGAGAAGCCTCTCCAGCGTCACTTCATCAACGCCGGCATCTACGTGCTCGAGCCCGACTGCGTCGGGCGCGTGCCGAAGGGCGACTTCTACGACATGACCACGCTGTTCACCGACCTGCTGCTCGATCACCGGCCGGTGGGCAGCTTCCCCATCCACGAGTACTGGCAGGACGTGGGTCGCCCGGACGACTTCCACACCGCCAACATGGCCTACGCCGAGGTCTTCGACAACCTCACGGAGCACTGAATGCCCCTGAGTCCCGAGGCCTTCGCCGCCTTCCGCCGGGAGCTCGAGGCGGACTACCCCCCGCTCTTCGCGGACGCCGCCTTCCTGCTGCAGCGCCTGCGCGAGGGGGAGGCGCCGCTCGGCCTGTCGGCCGGGTCGTCGCCCCGGATGGCGCCCTTCGCGCTCGAGAAGCTGGCACTGCGCGGGCAGGCCCGGCGCCCGCACGCGCCGCCCGCGGACGTGCTGGCGTCGTTCTTCCCCGGGCGGCCCGATTACCGCGACCTGATGGCGCCGGCGCTGGCCGAGCTGCGCCGGCGCGGACAGCGCGTGGTGGTCGCCCTGCCCCCACGCCGTGAGCTGCAAGGGCTGGACTTCGGGGGGGCGCCGCGCATGGCGCTCGAGCCCTTCGCCGGCCCGGCGCGCTACGTCGCCGCCCGCGCCGCCTACACGCGCCTGCACCCCGACGAGCGGCGCTTCGCCCAGCGCTTCGGGCTGGCCGGCGACGCGCGGGCCCACCTGAGCATCGTGCTGCAGGCGAGCTGCTGGCAGCACGAGCTGTTCTACGCGGCGCTGCGCGCGACCGGCGCGCGCGCCGTGTTCGGCCTGCACTTCACGCTCCATCCGGGCTTTCTGGGCGCCGTCCGGCGCCGCCGCGCGGAGACCGGCGCGCCGAGCGTGACACTGATCCAGCACGGCGTGTTCAGCCATGCCTGGGAGACACACGACTTCTTCGGTGCCGATCGCGTCCTGCTGTGGGGTGCCGCCGCCGCCGAGGAACTCGCCGCCTTCCCGGGCGCCACTCCCCCCGTCACGCTGGTGGGCCACCCCAAGCTCGACGCCATGCGGCGCGCCGCCGCCGCGCGCGCGCACTCCACCGGCGCGCCGCGGGTGCTGGTGCTGGGCACCAACGGCGTCGAGGCGCGCGAGCGCGAGGCCATCGTGCTGGCCGCCGAGGCCCTGCCCGAGACGGCGACGCGCCAGGTACGCTTCCGGCCGCATCCGCGCGAGCCGCGCACCACCTACGAGGCGCTCATCGATCGGGGCGTGCTCCGCCCCGGGCAGATCGAGGCCGATGGGGACGTCTACGACGCCGTGCTGGCCGCCGACCTGGTGCTCGGCACCCAGACCACGCTGCTACCCGAGGCCGTCGCGCTGGGGGTGCCGGCCGCGCAACTCCTGCCCGAGCGCTTCGAGGTGGACTGGGCGCGTCGCGGCCTGGCCAATGCCTCCTCGCGCGAGCCCTGCAAGACCTGGTCGAGCGCATCCTCGACGAGGAGGGGGAGGCGAACGCGTGCTCGCGGCGGAGCAGCCCTTCGCTTGCTACATGCTGGGGGAGCGGAGGGTCGGCCGAGCGGATCGCCCGCATTCTCGATGCGATCTGCGGCGGCGCCAACGCCACGAGCGTCCACGACGACGACCAGCGCCTGGGGGTGCCGGCACCATGACGGCCGTTGGGTGGCGCACCACCGTCCATCTCACAACGCGCACGCGCCCCGCGGAGCGCCGTCGCCGCGCCCGCGGTCCGCCCCCCGATGGACAAACCACCCGCCGCCTCGGCGCCGAGGCGAGTCACCCCAGGAGGACCCATGAGCCGTGACCCAGCCGTGCAGACCCGAGTGGAGTGGGCCCCCTGGCCCTATTACGCCGACGACGAGCGCGAGGCCGTGCAGCGCGTGCTCGCGTCGGGCCGTGTGAACTACTGGAACGGCCAGGAGGGGCGGTCGTTCGAGAACGAGTACGCCGAGCACCTCGGCCGCCGTCACGCCGTGGCCGTCATCAACGGCACGGTGGGGCTCGAGCTCGCGCTGCTGTCGCTCGGCGTCGGCGCGGGGGACGAGGTGATCACCACCCCCCGCACCTTCATCGCCTCGGCCAGCGCGGCCGTGGCCCGCGGCGCCGTGCCGGTGCTGGCAGACGTCGATCGGGACAGCGGCAACATCACGGCCCGCACCATTGAAGAGGTCATGACGCCCCGGACCCGCGCCATCATCGTGGTGCACCTCGGCGGCTGGCCCGCGGACATGGACCCGATCCTGGAGCTGGCGCGCGAGCACGGCGTGTTCGTCATCGAGGACGCCGCTCAGGCGCACGGGGCGCGCTACCACGGCCGGCCCGTGGGCGCCTTCGGCGACGTGGCCGCCTTCTCGTTCTGCACCGACAAGATCATCACCACGGGTGGCGAGGGCGGCATGCTGGCCATGGACGACGAGGCGGTGTGGAACCGCGCCTGGTCGTACAAGGACCACGGCAAGAGCTACGAGGCGGTGTACCAGCGCGAGCACCCGCCGGGATACCGCTGGCTGCACGAGTCGTTCGGCACCAACTGGCGGCTGCCGGAGATGCAATCGGCCATCGGCCGGCGGCAGCTCGGCAAGCTCGAGGGCTGGGTCGAGGCGCGCAACCGAAACGCCGACATCCTGCGCACCTACCTCGAACCGCTCCCCGCGGTGCGCGCTCCGCGCCCCCCGACGGACGTGCGCCACGCCTACTACCGCTTCTACTTCTACATCGAGCCCGACGCGCTGCGGGGCGACTGGAGTCGCGACCGCATCCAGACCGAGGTGTTCGACACCGGCGTGCCGTGCATGGTGGGGAGCTGCAGCGAGATCTACCGCGAGGTGGCGTTCCAGCGTGCCGGGCTCGGACCCTCGGCTCCGCTGCCGGTGGCTGCGGAGCTGTCCGGCACGGCGCTGAGCATGACCGTGCACCCCAACCTCGAGCAGGACAGCCTGCACCGCGCCGGCGAGGTCCTCGCCGACACCATCCGTCGCGCTACCCGCTGAGCGCGGCGCCGTGACGCGGGTCTGCCTGGTCAACGACAGCTCCCACAACCCCAACTGGGGGTGCCGAGCGACCAGCACGGCGCTGCGCCGTGTGATCGGCGAAGCCGGCGGGGACATCGTCCGGACGGTGTACCTCGAGGAGCTGCTGGCGCTCGAGCCCCGCAACCGCCGCTCCTGGCGACGGCTGCAGCGGAGCCTGGCGCCGCTCGGCCGCAGCCCGCGCGCGCGCCGTCTGGGCGACGGGGCGTGGCGCCGCCTCCGGGGCCGCCTGTCCGACGTCGTGCCCCTGCGCGCCGACGGCCTCGACGCCGCCGCCGACGCCATGCTGGCCGGCGACGTGCTGGAGGACGAGCTGGCGGCGCTGCGGGAGGCCGAGGTGGTCGTCGTCAACGGCGAGGGCGGCCTCTACGGCACGCGGCGCGAGGCGCGCCTGATGCTGCTGCTGGCGTACGTGGCGCGGCAGCGCCTGGGGTTGCCGACCGCGCTGGTCAACCACACCGCCGACCTGCGCGCGCCGGCGCTACGCGCCATGGCCGAGCGCGTCTACCCGCTGCTGGACGACGTGACCTTCCGCGAGCCGGCCTCCGAGGAGGCCTGCCGCCCCTTCGCGTCAGGGCGGGTGGTACCGGACGCCGCCTTCAGCTACCAGCCCGCGGCGGCGTCTGCCTGGCGCCCGCTGGCGCGCCGCCCCGACCACCATTCCGTGTGGCCCGACCGCGCCACGCTGGATCCCGACGCGCCCTACGTGTGCCTCGGGGGCAGCGCCCTGTTCGTGCGCTCCCAGGCGGCCGGACGCGACCCCCGACCCGGGCTGCGGGCGCTCATCGCCGCGCTGCGCGCCCGCGTGGGGCCGGTGGTGCTCACCGCCTCCGACGTCCCCGACGAGGCCGTCTTCCGGCCGTTGGCGCGCGAGCTCGGACTGCCGTTGATCGGCCTCGCCACGCCGGTGCCGCAGGCCGTGGATGTGCTCGGCAACGCCGCGCTCTACCTCGGGGGACGCTGGCACCCGGCCATCTTCGCGCTGCGCGGCGGGACCCCGGTCCTGCCGCTGAGCACCAACTCGCACAAGCTCGAGGGGCTGATGGCGATGGTGGGGCTGGACGCGGACCCCGCCGACGCCTTCGGGCTGGAGGCGACCGCCGACGCGCTGGCCGCGCGCGCCGCGGCGCTGGTGGCGGACGGCGACGCGTTGCGGACGCGCCTGCGGGAGGCGACCGCCACGATGGCGGGGCGCGTGCACGAGCACGCGCAGGTCGTGCGGGGCGGTACGCTGAGCCCATGAGCGAGGCCCCCGAGGCATCCGAGACGCCAGGCCCGTCGCCCACCCCGCGGCCCGGCCCGTCGCCGACCCTGGCGTCCTCCCCCATCGCCCCGGAGGGCGCGGCCGACGCTCGACGCGAGGGCGAGCGCCGCGCCCTTCGGGGCGCCCTCGACCGCCTCTGGCCGCTGCTGCGCAGCCTCACCGGGGAGGGCGTGCGGGCGACGCACGACGTGCTGGGCGAGCTGCTGCCGCTGCAGCGCATCGAGGTGCCGAGCGGCACGCCGGTGTTCGACTGGACGGTGCCGCCGGAGTGGGTGGTCCACCGCGCGTTCATCGAGGCGCCGGACGGGCAGCGCATCGCGGACGTGCGCGAGCACACCCTGCACCTGGTGAACTACAGCGTGCCCTTCGTCGGCACGCTCACGCGCGCCGCGCTCGACCGCCACCTCTACTCGCTCCCCGATGCGCCCGACGCCATCCCCTACGTCACCAGCTACTACGCACCGCGCTGGGGCTTCTGCCTCCCCGATCGCCAGCGCCGCGCGCTGCCCGAGGGCGACTACCGGGTGGTGGTGGACACGGAGATGGTGGCGGGGAGCATGACGATGTCCGAGGTGGTGCTGCCGGGGGAGACGGGGCGCGAGGTGCTGCTGTCGACCTACACCTGCCACCCGTCGATGGCCAACAACGAGCTCTCCGGGCCGCTGGTGGCGGCCTTCCTCTACCGGCGCCTGTCGCGCTGGCCGCGCCGCCGGCTGAGCTACCGCTTCGTCTTCACCCCCGAGACCATCGGCGCCATCGCCTACCTCGCGATGCGGGGGGAGCACCTGCGCGCGCGGCTCGACGCCGGCTACGTCGTCACCTGCGTCGGCGACCCGGGCGCCTTCACCTTCAAGCGCTCGCGGCGCGGCGACACGCTCGCCGACCGCGCCGCCGAGGCGGCGCTGCCGCGCTTCGGGCCGGCGCGCTGGCTCGACTACGAACCCATCGGCTCGGACGAGCGCCAGTACGGCTCGCCCGGCTTCGACCTGCCCGTGGCCAGCCTCATGCGCACCATGTACGCGACCTACCCCGAGTACCACACCTCCACCGACGATCGCGAGCTCGTCACCGACGCGGCGCTGCAGGGCTCGGTCGACGCCTACGAGGCGATGTGCCGCGCGCTCGATCGCGGCGGGGCAAGCTACCGCAACCTACGACCCCACGGCGAGCCGCAGCTCGGCCGCCGCGGGCTCTACCCCGACGTGACCGTGGGGGCAGGGAACGCCCGCGTGGCGGACGCCATCTTCTGGGTGCTCAACTTCTCCGACGGGGGCCACGACCTGCTGGCCATCGCGCGCCGCAGCGGCCTGCCGCTCGACGCCCTGGCCGACGCCGCCGAGCGCTGCGCCGCGGCCGGGCTGCTGCGCAGGCTGGACGACGACGAGGCGACCGACGCCTAGGGCGACGGGCCCCACGTGCGGGCCCCACGTGCAGCCCCCGCGCCGGGACGCGCCCCCATCGCCGCCCGCACGCGGCGCGACGGGCGCGTCCGGCGGCGGCTGGACCGACGCCTAGGGCAGGGGGGTGCCGTCGCCGCGCAGGCGCGTGACGGCCGTGTTCCCGCGCGCGTCCGCCGCGGCCAGCGCGATGGCCTCCAGCGAGGCCGGCCGGAACGACTGCTCATCGAAGACGTAGCTCCAACGCAGGAAGGGCTCCTGGATGTCGAGGTTGTCCACCAGGTACTGCTGGCTGTGGGTCTTGACCGCGAGCAGCGGCTGCGGGCCGAAGATCGGCCGGTTGGCGACGGCCTCGAGGTGGAGTGCATCGCCCGAGGCGTGGACGCGCACGTCGATGCGCAGCGGCTCCCCGGCCTCCGCCCCGGCGCCGTGGGCCGCCCCGGCGCCGTGAGCCACCGCGGCCCCCGCCGACGCGGGTACGCGACCGGTCGCCGTGCGGGCCGCCGCCGATTCCTCCCCCGCTTCGCCGCCCCCCAGCACGCGGCCGCGCTCTGTCGCCGCGCGGGCGGCCTGCAGCGCGCCGGCGTTGCGCCACGCGACCTCGGGGTAGTCGGCGGCCACGCGCGCCACGAGGGCGTGCACGTCGGCCACGTCGGGACGCATGTCGCGGAAGTCGTGGTTGGTGAACGCCAGCACGGTCGGCTCGCCGCGGTCGGCGCGCGCGAATGCGCGCCGCACCTCGGCCTCGTCCAGCAGGCGTAGGCGGGTGCCGACGTTGAGACAGCGGAAGAGCGTGCGCCGGCAACGGCCGGGCACCTGGTAGTCGTCGTGGCTGGGGTGGTAGGGCGACCAGTCGTCCGGCGCGCGCCGCCAGTCGCCGAAGCGGCCGTTGGCGAGGTCGTCCTGGGCCTCCTCCAGGTCGCTGCCGGGCATCGCCTGGTTGCCGAAATCGAAGGGCACGAACTGCTCGAGCAGCCAGTGGCTGTCCGGGCGCTCGACGTGGAAGCCGGGGCGGAACGCCACCGGGAACCAGGCGCGATCGATGGCACGGCGCGCCAGCGTCTCCAGCACGTGGGGGGAGCGCAGGTACGAGGTCGCGTTGCGGTGCGCCTCGCGGTAGGTGGGCATGGGGTGCACATGCCAGTGGATCTCGTCGGGCACGTCGTGCTCCCGCAGCAGGCGGCGGTAGTGATCGAAGACGTTGTGGTAACCGATGTCGCGCCTGCGGGGATTGACGTCGTAGCCGACATGGTCGACGCAGAACCAGTTGACGACCCAGGGGTTGCCGTCGGGGTCGGCGTAGCGCCCACGGAAGGCCGGCGACATCATGTCCTCGAGCATGGCGTCGACCTTGTCCCAGGAGTCGTTGTAGTTCAGCAGTCGCTCGGAGACCACCAGCCGCACCAGCTCCTCGCGGCCGCCGACGTCGATCTCGCCGCGGCGCAGCGCCTCGAGCGTGCCCCGGGTCGCGGGCAGGCTACGCCCGATGATGGCCTCGAGGCGCTCGAAGGTGGCGTCGAGCGATTCGTGCAGCGGCCCCTCGGTATCGACACAATGCACCACGTAGAGCGTCTTGTCGGCGGGAACGGTGGTCATGCAGAGGCTCCTGGAGGGGTCTGTAGCGCGGGGCGGCAGGGGTGTGGTGAAGGCAAGATAAGGGGGGCCGGCGCGGGCGCGGCCCCGCGCGGGCCCCCCGTGACCGTAGCATGCGGCGTGCTGGACGGCTCGGAAGCCGTCACACCCGGGGGCTCAGCGCACCACCCAGGAGCCCTCGACGGTGTCGAGGTAAGCGCCCACCGCGCGCACGTAGCGCGCCCAGCTCGCGTAGGCGTCGACGCGCGCGCGCAGCACGTCCGTGTAGGCGTCGCGCTGATCCTCGACCGCCCGGGACCAGGCGTCCTCCAGGCCCTGGGTGTCCGGGGCCGCCTCGGGGCCCCCCGGCTCGGGGGCGCCCGGCTCGGGGCCCCCCGGCTCGGGGCCCCCCGGCTCGGGGGCCCCCGCCTCGAGGCCGTCCCCCTTCGTACCCTCGCCCGCGCCGCCGCCGCTGCGCTCGTCGTCGGCCTCCCGCATGAGCTCGTCGCGGCGGGCGCGGGTGTCGGCGCGCGCCCGGTCGTAGCGCTCGTCGGCCAGCGCGAGACGCGCCTCGTCGACCTCCAGCAGCCCCATCACGTAGTGCACCTCGTCGCGGTCGCGCGCCGCCTCCCGCGGCGCCTGCCGCCGGTAGTCGGCCAGCGCGCGCGCCGCCTCCTCCACGCGGTAGGCGAGCTCGGGCAGGCGGGCCAGGTCGGTGTCGAAGGCCAGCGTCGCCTCCACGCCGACGCTCCAGCGGGGGCTGCCGCCCGGGGCGTCGGCGTAGACAGACGCGCGCGGCTTGCGCTCCTCGATGCCCACCGAGAAGCCGACGCCGACGCCATCGTTGCGCGTCTCTCCGGTGACGCGCAGCTCGCGCAGCGTCCCGAACAGCGCCTGCCGGGTGTGCGCCTCGCGCGCCCGACTCAGGGCCAGCTCGAGCAGCAGGGCGCGGCTGCCACCCCGATCGTCCGGAGCGGGCAGGTCGAAGCGCACCACCTGGTAGCGGGCGTCGCGGGCCAGACCGAAGCGCTCCGCCTGCGCCCGCGCGTCCGCCAGCACCTCCCGGGCGCGGGCCAGGCGCAGGCGGCGCTCGCGCAGATCCAGGCGCGCGTCCTCGATGCGCGCCTCGTCGCGCGCGTCGCCCTCCCTCCCCTCCCGCAGGGCCAGGGTGCGCTCCGCGGCGGCGGTGCGCTCGTCTTCCAGCGCCGCCTCCGCCGCGGCGCGCAGCAGCCGGGCGTGCGCCAGCAGCGCGTCCTCCACGCCCTCGCGCCGGATCGCCTCCAGGCGCTGCCGCGCGCGCACCATGCGCTCCTCGTCCAGCAGCCGCCGGCGGGCGTCGAGCGTGACGCCCATCTCCGCCTCCACCTGAAGCGAGGCGTCGATCACCGGGGCGCCGAGGTCCGGCGGCTCGCCGACGGCGGCCACCTCGGGCGTGAGGATCAGCGAGGCGTCCAGGATGCGGCTCGGGTCTAGGCGCGCGCGCGCCCACCCCAGTTCGGTCTCCGCCGCTTCGGTCCGCGGGTCGACGTAGGCCAGGGCGGCGAACACGGTGCTCGGGTCCGGCTCCTCGGCGATCGCCGCCCCGGCCAGCATCGCCACCGCCAGCGCGGGCACCAGCGCCCCCCACGGCTTGCCGCGCGCGATCCGTCCACCCCCCTGCGTGCTCGGCGTGCCCATCGCTCGCCCTCCCCTCCCGCGAGGCCGCGCCTCGTGCGCGGTGACGGCGGTAAGCGCGCGCGTCCCGCGCGCCCCCCGGCTGGTTGCCTCGTGCCCCCATTGTCCTCCCTTACGGCGCGTCGCGCCAGCAACCGGTCACCGGGCGGCCACCGACCCCGGCCCCCCATCGGGGCGGGGCGCGGGATCCGGTCGCTCCGCCCCCACCGGACTCCGTGCCTCCAGTCACGCCCGCGCGCCGCGCGTCCGGAGGATAATCGGGGTGGAGGTGTTGCATCGCCGGGTTGACGTACGTGCTCACCAAAGCGGCCTGGTGGCTGCTGCACCCCGCCGTGTGGCTCGCCGTGGCGCTGGCCCTGGCGCTGCTGCTGCTGGCGCGAGGCCGCGCGGCCGCGGCCGCGGCCCTGGTGGGCCTGGCGGCGCTGCTGTGGCTCGCCCCGGCGCTGCTGCCGCTGAACGCCTGGCTGGCCGCGCCCCTCGAGAACCGTTTCCCCGCCCGCCCGGAGCCGGACGCGGTGGACGGCATCGTGGTGCTCGGCGGCGCGCTGCGCACCGAGCTGTCGCTCGATCGCGGGGAGCCCGCCCTCTCGGGCGCGGCCGAGCGCATGACGGCCGCCGTGGCGCTGGCCCGCCGCTACCCGAACGCCGTCGTGCTGTACTCGGGCTGGGACGGCGAGCGCGCCGAGGCGGAGCCCGCGCGCGCCTATTTCCGGCAGTTCGGACTGGAGGGGCGCGTGCTGTTCGAGGACCGCTCGCGCGACACGTGGGAGAACGCCCGCTACTCCAAGGCGATGGTCGACCCCCGACCGGGGCAGACCTGGTTGCTGGTGACCAGCGCGCTGCACATGCCGCGCGCCGTGCTGGTGTTCCGCCGGGTGGGGTTCGAGGTGGTGCCGTACCCGGTGGACTACCTCACCGAGCGCCACTGGAGCTGGCGGCCGGACGCCGACATCGCGGCGCGCTTCGACGACTTCGACGTGATCGTCTCGAGCTGGGTGTCGCTGATCGGGTACCGGGTGCTGGGGCGCACCCAGCGCCTGCTGCCCGCGGTGGACCCGCCCGCAGCAGATCCGCCGGCCGCGGACCCGGCCGCGGACCCGCCCGCCGCGACGCGCGCGGAGGCGGCGGGTCCCCGCGCGGGGGCCGCGCCGTGAGGGGCCGCGCCGTGAGGGGCCGCGCCGTGAGGGGCCGCGCCGTGAGGGGCCGCGCCATGAGGGGCCGCGCCGTGAGGGGCCGTGCGGTAAGGGCCGGGCCGTGAAGCGCCGGGCCGTGAGCGCCCGCGCCGTGAGGCGCCGCACCCGCGCCCTGCTGGCGCCGCTGATGCTGGCGCTGCTGCTCGCGGGCGCGGTGGGCGTGGGCCTGCCGGCGTGCGACACGCTGCCTCCACCCCCCGCCGAGGACCCCGGGACCTTTGATCCCGATCCCCCAACCGAGCCGCCCCCCGAGCCGCCCCCCGACCCCGGCGAGCCATTCACCGATGCCGACGTCAGCGTGGCCGTGCAGGCCGTGCTGGAGGCGGGCTACGGCACGCCGCCGGTGGACGGCGCCTACCTGGGGTGGGGCGCACCGCACCGCGCGCCGCCCGAGGACCTGGCTACCGCCGCCTACCCGGCGGGCGGACCCTACAGCAGCGCCGACGAGCAGGTGATGACGCGCCAGATGGCGGACGCGGTCGACGCCGGCATCGGGGTGCTGGTGCTGCGCTGGTGGGGACGCGGCAGCGAGGCCGACGCGCGCCTGCCCGCGCTGCTCACGCACGGCGCCGCGGCCGGCATTCGGCTGGCGCTGCAGATCGAGCCGTACCCGGGCCGGACCCCGGCCACGGTGGCCGCCGACCTCGCCTACCTGTCGGCGAGCTACGGCGGGCGCGCCGCGCTGCTGCGGGCCCGCCGGCCGGGCGCATCCGCCGACGCCGCGGAGCTCCCGGTGGTGTACCTACGCGACGCCGCCGCCTCCGGCACGGCGGCCCAATGGCGCGCGGCCCTCGACGGGCTCCGCGGCGTCGACGCGGACGCCGTCGTGGTGGCCGACGGTCTGGGCGCGGCGGCGGTCTCGGAGGCCCACGTCGACGGCACCTACCTGTGGTCGCTGCCGAGCGCGCACACCGCCCCCGCGGGCGCCGCGCACGCCGGCGACGCGGCGGCGAGCCTGGCGGCGCAGGCGGCCGCCGCCCACGCCGACGGCGGCCTGGCGGTGGCCGTGGTGGCGCCCGGGCTGGATGCCCTGCGCGCCGTCCCCGGCAGCGCCGCGTATCGCAACCGCCGCGACGGCGCGTTCTACGACGCGCTCTGGGGAGCCGCGCTGGACGCCGGCGCCGACCTCATCCTTGTCCGCTCGTTCAACGGCTGGGCGGAGGGGAGCCAGCTCGAGCCCGCCGAGCCGACGGCCGCGCCGCCCCCCACCTCGGGGCCGAGCGTCCCCTACCTGGACTACCAGGGCGCCTACGCCACGGCCGGCGCGGCCGCGCAACGCGCCTATCTGGAGCGCACCCGGCGCTGGATGGAGGCGCTGGAGGGGCGCGGCGCGCCCCCCTCCCCGCCGCCCGAGCGGGTGGTGGTGGCGGCGGCCGGGGACATCGCCTGCGATCCCGCCGACGCGGCCTTCCTCGGGGGCGCCGGGACGGCGGAGCGTTGCCGCCAGGCGGCCACCAGCGACCAGCTCCTGGCCATCCGCCCCGACGCCGTGCTGGCGCTCGGCGACACGCAGTACGAGTCCGGCGAGGCGAGCGCCTACCAGGCGTCCTACCAACCGAGCTGGGGCCGCTTCCTCGACCGCACCCTGGCGGCGGTCGGGAACCACGAGTACTACGCCAGCGGCGCGGCCGGCTTCTACGGCTACTTCGGCGACGCCGCCGGATCCCCCGACCAGGGCTGGTTCAGCGCCGAGCTGGGGGCCTGGCACGTGGTGGTGCTCAACTCCAACTGCGCGGAGGTGGGCGGCTGCTCGGCCGGCTCGCCGCAGGAGCAGTGGCTGCGCGCCGACCTTCGGGCCAGCGGCGCCGACGCGCCCGGCGCCTGCACGCTGGCGCTGTGGCACCACCCGCGCTTCAGCTCGGGAACGCACGGGGACGAGACCGACGTGCGGGCGCTGTGGCAGGCGCTGACCGAGGCCGGAGCGGAGCTGGTGCTCTCGGGGCACGACCACGCCTACGAGCGCCTCGCGCCGATGGACGCCGACGGCAACGCCACGCCCGCCGGCGTGGCGCAGTTCGTGGCCGGCGCCGGCGGCAAGAGCCACTACGCCATCGTCACGCCGCGCCCCAACAGCGCCGCGCACGACGACACCCGCTTCGGGGTGTTGGAGCTCACGCTGGATCCAAGCGGCTACGACTGGGCGTTCCGACCCGAGGGCGGCGGCGCCTTCGACGCGGGGCACGCCGACTGCCGCTAGAACACGGCCAGGGCCAGCCACAACGCGCCCATGCCCGCCACCAGCGTGTAGAGGATGCTGCGCGTGCGCCACGCCACCAGCGCCGCCACGAGCCCGGCCGCGATACGGGCGGTGCTCTCCGGGGTCCACTCCGCCCGCAGGTCGACCAGCGCGGGCAGCACCAGGGCGGCCAGCACCGCGGGGGGCACGAAGTCCAGCGCCCTGCGCACGCCCGACGGCAACGCCACCCGCTCGCCGAGCAGGAAGAACGACACGCGGAAGGCCAGCGCGAACACCGCCATGCCGACGATCACCGCCCACAGGGCGCCGTGGCTCATCGCGGCTCCGCGCGGGTACGAGCGCGGCGGTCGAAGGCGGCGCCCGCCAGGATCCCCAGCGAGGCGCCCGCCAGCATGCCGATGCTGAGCGGCAGGCCCGCGAGCAGCACCGACCCCAACCCGCCGACGAGCGCCGCGAGCATCGCCGGCCGCCCGCGCAGGGTGGACACCAGCAGAGCCAGGAACACCAACGGCACGGCGAAGTCCAGGTGCCAGGAGCGCGGCACGGCGGTGCCCAGCAGCACCCCCGCCACCGCGGAGACCGTCCACACCAGCCAGATCGGGAAGCCCGAGCCGAGGATGTAGTCGCGCGCGCTGGCCGGCGGGTCGTCCGCGGCCAGGCGGTGGGCGGCCAATGCGAATCCCTGGTCGGTCATGGAGTAGGCCAGCGCCACGCGCCACCAACGCGACTCGTGCGCCAGGTAGCGCTGCAGCACCGCGCTGTAGAGCGTGAAGCGCAGGTTGATCAGCGCGGTGGTGGCGAGGATGATCAGCACCGGAGCGCCCACCTGGATGAGGCGGTAGGCCGCCAACTGCGAGGCGCCGGCGAACACCAGGTAGTGCATGGCGATGGCCTCGAGGCCGTTCAGCCCCACCTGCACGGCACTCACGCCGACGATGGCACCGAAGGGGACGACCGCCAGCGCGATCGGCGCCCCGTCACGGAGGCCCATGCGGAGCGAGCGGCGGTCGAACGTCATGCCGTCGAGTCTACCCAACGCCGCCGCGGCCGGGTGTCCGGCGCGCGCCGGCGCGGCGCGGCTCCCGCTCGCGCCCCGCGGACCCGGCCGGCGGTGCGGCTCACGGGCGCGGCCGGGGGCGCGACCTGGGGCGCGGCCGGGGGCGGCGGCCACGGTCCGTTACGATGGTCCGAGGCGCCGTGCCCCAACGGGGCCGACGATGGGGGTGAGCGTGCGCATTCTAGTCACCGGCGGTGCCGGTTTCATCGGCTCCCACGTCGTCGAGCGGCTGCTCGAGGAGGGGCGCGAGGTCACGGTGCTCGACGACCTGTCGACGGGCTCGCTCGACAAGCTGCCCCGCGGGGCGCCGGGGCTGCGGTTCGTGCGGGGTGACGTCGCCGACGAACGCGCGGTGCGCGACGCCCTGGACGGGTGCGAGGCGCTCATCCATCTCGCGGCCGTGGCCTCGGTGCAGGCCTCGATGGAGCGGCCGCTCGAGACCCACCGGACAAACCTCGAGGGGAGCCTGCGGGTGTTCGAGGGCGCCGCCGCGGCCGGGGTGCGACGCGCCGTGCTCGCTAGCAGCGCGGCCGTGTACGGCGACGTCGACGCCCTACCGCTCGCAGAGGACGGCCCCACCCGACCGCTGTCGCCCTACGCCGCGGACAAGCTGGCCGCCGAGCACTATCTGGCGCACTACCACCGCAGCGGCCGGCTGCCGGGCGTGGCCCTGCGCTTCTTCAACGTCTACGGACCGCGCCAGGACGCCTCCAACCCCTACAGCGGGGTCATCAGCATCTTCCTGGAGCGCGCCCGGCGGGGCGCCCCGGTCACCGTCTACGGCGACGGCCGGCAGTCACGCGACTTCGTGTACGTGCGCGACGTGGCCGCCCTGGTGACGGCGGCGCTGCGCCACCCGGTGGAGGTCGAGGCGCCGGTCTACAACGTCGGGCGCGGCACCTCCGTGAGCCTGCTGGAGCTGATCGACACGCTCGGGGGGCTGACGGCGCCGCTGCGCGTCACGCACGCCGACCCTCGTCCAGGCGACATCCGCCACTCCCGCGCCGACACCGCGCGGCTGGTGGCCCTGGCCGCCAGGCTCGAGGCGCCGCCGCCGTCGACGCCGCTGCGCGATGGCCTGCGGGCCATGCTGGAGCCGGAACCCTCGGCGTCGTGAGGCAGCGGGCGCCGCGCGCGCGGCGCGGGTCGGGGCGGGGCGCCAGGGCGCGCGTGGCCGCAGCGACCCCGTGGGCCGGCCGCCGCCGAATACAATGCCGCCAGGGCACCGCCCGCCCGACGCGGGACACCCGCCTCTATCGCCGCCCCGCGCGTGAGGCGCACCGTGGCCTGCAGGGAGGTGCGCCGTGCGGATCACAGCGCGCCCGCGTGGCGACCGACGCGAACGCAACAGGAGGCGCCGCATGCTCGAAGCTCTGGGAGTCCTGGGGATCGTGCTCCTCGCGATCGTCGGGGTGGTTTGGCTCGGCTTCGCGGTGCCCTACCCGAACTTCCCACCCCTGGCCGGCGAGACGCTACAGGGCGAGCGCATGCTCGTCCCGCGCGGGCTTCCGGCCCCCGTGGAGCGCTACCTGCGCGCGGTGAGCCTCGACGGCGAGACATTGCCGCGGCTGCACAGCGCCAGCTACTGGGGAAGGGCCTCCGCGCGCCCGTTCGGGGTGTGGCTGCCGGTGCGGCACCGCGTGGTGGTGGTTCCGGGGCGCTGGTTCACGCGGGAGATGGAGTTCCCGTGGTACGGCGTGACGCTCCTCCGGGTGCTGGACAGCTACCGCAACGGCGCCGGCGAGACGCGCCTTCGCGGCCTCATCAACGACTCCACGACGGGTCCGCATACCGACCAGGGCGCCTACCTGGCGCTCGCCTCGGAGTCCATCATGTTGCCCAGCGTGGAGGCGCTGCAGGGGCGCTGGGAGGCCATCGACGAGCACAGCGCGCGCCTCAGCCTCCCCTACGGCGAGGGGGGCGAGTCGCTGGTGGTGAGCTTCGATCCGGCGTCCGGCCTTCCCACCCGCATCCACGCCATGCGCTACAAGGCCGAGACCGGCCCCAAGGTCGGGTGGCACATCGACGTCAGCGCCTACCGGGAGCTCGCCGGCTTGCGCGTTCCCACCCACTTCGAGGTCGTGTGGGAGGACGTCGACCGGGCCTGGTCCACCTGGGACGTGGAGGGGCTCGAGCTCAACGTCGGCGTGCCCGCGCCCGGCGCGGCGCACCACGCCGCCGAGAGCTTCGTGACCTCCGCGACCCCCACCGCGCCGTAACCCGCGGCGCCCCTCCCATCCGGGTGTCCTCCCCACGCACCCGACTCTGCCATTCTGCTATCCTGATAGTGCGATGTGAGAGGAGGCCGCCATGGCCGCGCTGGCAACCTGGACCCCCGCCGCCGCGCAGGGCGGTGCAGCCGACACGGCCCAGCGCGTGCTCGCCGGGCTGCTGCGGAGCAAGGACACGCGCCCCGCCACGCTCAGCCGCCGCGTCGAGGAGGGCCTCCCGTTCCGCGTCTTCGCCGAGCTCGCCGGCGGGCTCGGCCTCACGCACGAGGCCTTCGCCGCCCTGCTACGCATCAGCCCCAGCACCCTCTACCGCCGCCGCCGCGCGGGGCGCTTCGCGGCCGAGGAGAGCGACCGGCTGTGGCGCTACATGGCGCTCTACGCCACCGCCGTGGACGTGCTGGAGGGTCACGAGCGGGCCGCGCGCTGGCTCGGCTCCCCGCTGCCGGCCCTGGCGGGACGCACGCCGCTCGAGGCCGCCCGCGACGCCCCCGGCGCGCGCGCCGCGGAGGACGTGCTGCTGCGGCTCGAGTACGGAGTGTTCGGCTGAGCGCGCTCAGGCGCCGCAGCGGCCCCGCGCCCCGCTCCCGCTCGGCGCGCCGCGCCCGGGCCGGAGCGCCGCCGGCGCGGACGCCAGGCCCGCCCCTCGGCGCATGATCACCGCCTACCGCATCACCAAGGCGAGATACGCCGACCGCGCCTTCGACGGCGAGGGTGCGCGCCGCGTCGGCGGGCGCTGGAACCGGCGCGGCACGGCCCTGGTCTACCTCGGCGAGGGCGTCGCCATCGCCACGCTGGAGGTGCTGGTACACCTCCCCGGGCCGGACCTGCTGGCCGACGCCTACCGCCTCATCCGCGTCCTCGTCCCGGAGGAGGTCGCGCTGGACCTGCCGGAGAGCGCGCTGCGCCCCGGCTGGGCGGACCCCGCCTCGACGGTCGTGGCCGCCCCCATCGGCAGCGAGTGGGTCGAGAGCGGCGCCAGCGCCGCCCTGCGCGTGCCCAGCGCCGTCGTGCCCTACGAGCACGACATCCTCCTCAACCCGGCGCACCCGGACATCGGCCGGCTGGCCTTCGGCGCGCCGGAGCCCTTCCTGTTCGACGCGCGCCTGGCCCAACGCTGAGCTACGGCGTAGCATGGGCGGCGTACGGACGTGCGGCGCCGCGCCGTGCGCCGCCGCGGCGCCCGCCGGAACGCCGGCTGCGCCCCCGCACGGCGCGGCGTTCGCACGCCCCCCGGAGGTGCGTGCCCGTGATCACCCACTCCCTGAAAGGCGGCTGGACCCTCACCCTCGAGCGCCCCGCGGAGGGCGCGCCGGAGGCGCTCACCGGCACCACGGTGTCCGCAACCGTGCCCGCAACCGTGCCCGGCTGCGTGCACACCGACCTGCTGGCCGCCGGCCTCATCGATGACCCCTACCTGGACGACAACGAGGCGGGCGTGCAGTGGATCGGCGAGAGCGACTGGCGCTACTCCCGCCGCCTGGAGATCGCGGACGCCTGGCGCGACGAGGACCGCGTGGAGCTCGTCTTCGACGGACTCGACACCGTCGCGGAGGTGCGCCTGGACGACCGCGTGCTGGGGCGCACCCGCAACCAGCACCGCCGCTACCGCTTCGACCTCGGCCCGGCGTTGCCGTCTTCGGAGGCCACGCTGCGCATCGACTTCGCGTCGGCCATGCGCGCCGCGCGCGCCGAGGCCGCCCGGCTCGGGGACCGGCCGCGCGCCTACGGCCCACCGTTCAACTTCATCCGCAAGGCCGCCTGCAACTTCGGCTGGGACTGGGGCCCCACCCTGGTCACCGCCGGCGTGTGGCGCGAGGCGCGCGTCGAGGCCTGGTCGTGCGCCCGGCTCGCGCGGGTCCGTCCGCTGGTGCGCCTACAGCGCTGGCCCATCGGCCGCTCCGAAACCCCGCTGACCGCCTCCCCGCCCCGCCCCGGGGAGGGCGCGCACGCGGGGCCCGACTACGCCGGGGAGCGCCCGGCCGGCGAGCCCCCGGAAGACGAGGGCGCCCGCACCGCCGGCGTCTCCTCGCTGCCGCAGGCGCGCGGGCGCGCGACGGGCCCCACCCCCGACGGCAGCGTCGAGGTGGCCGTGCAGCTCGAGCGCGCCGGCGCCCCGGCGGCCCTGCGCCTCAGCGCCCGGCTGCTCGGCCCGGACGGCCGCCCCGTCGCGGACGCCGGCCAGACCATCGGCGCCGATGCCCGCAACGCCACCCTTACCCTGGAGGTGCCGCAACCGGCCGTGTGGTGGCCGCGGGGCTACGGCGCCCAGCCGCTCTACACCCTCGAGCTGGAGCTCGCGCGCGCCGACGGCGGCGCGCCGCTCGACCGCTGGCGGCGCCGCATCGGCTTCCGCAACGCCGCCCTGGACACCTCCCCCGACGCGCAGGGGCGCGCTTTCACGCTGGTGGTGAACGGCCGGCCGATCTTCGCGAAGGGCGTGAACTGGATCCCCGACGACGTCTTCCCCAGCCGCGTCGGCGTCGACCGGTACCGCGAGCGCCTGCGGCAGGCGCTCGACGCCGGCGTCAACCTGGTGCGGGTGTGGGGCGGCGGCATCTACGAGGACGACGCCTTCTTCGATGCCTGCGACGAGCTCGGCCTGCTGGCGTGGCAGGACTTCGCCTTCGCCTGCGCCGCCTACCCCGAGGAGCCGCCGTTCCCGGGCGAGATCGAGGCCGAGGCAGAAGACGCCATCGAGCGGCTCATGCCCCACCCCAGCCTGGTGCTCTACAACGGCAACAACGAGAACCTGTGGGGCTACGAGGACTGGGGCTGGAAGCCGCGGCTCCAGGGGCGGAGCTGGGGGCGCGGCTACTACCTCCACACCCTGCCCCGCCTGGTGGCCGCGCTCGACCCCACCCGCCCGTACTGGCCCGGCAGCCCCTGGTCGGGCTCCGAGGACGTGCACCCCAACGACGACCGCCACGGCTGCATGCACATCTGGGACGCCTGGAACGAGGCCGACTACAGCGTCTACCTGGAGAAACGCCCGCGCTTCGTCTCCGAGTTCGGGCACCAGGGCCCCGCGGCCTACGCCACGGTGGCGCGCGCGATCAGCGAGCGCCCGCTGCGCGCCGACGGCCCGGCCATGCTGCACCACCAGAAGGCCGTGGGCGGCAACGAGAAGCTCGAGCGCCGGCTGGCCGAGCACTTCCCCGTGCCGCAAGAGTTCGACGCCTGGCACTACGCCACCCAGCTCAACCAGGCGCGCGCCGTCGAGCTCGGCGTGCGCCACTTCCGCTCGCTGGCGCCGGCCTGCATGGGCGCGGTGGTGTGGCAGCTCAACGACTGCTGGCCGGTGACGAGCTGGGCCGCGGTGGACGGCGACGGCCGCCGCAAGCCGCTGTGGTACGCGCTGCGGCGCGTCTACGCGCCTCGGCTGCTGAGCCTGCTGCCCGAAGGGGAGCAGGCCGGTGGGGAGCAGGCGGGAGGGGAGCAGGCGGGTCCCGACCCGGCGGGCGGAGACGGGGCGGCCGCGCGGCCGGGGGGCGCGCACGAGGGCGGCGCCCGTGCCGCGCGCCTGGCGCTGCACAACGACACCGACGACCCCTGGGAGGCGCGCGTGCGCCTGCGCCGGGTGGCCCTGCGCGGCGGCGTGCTGGCGGAGGCCAGCATCGAGCTCGCCGTGGAGCCGCGCGGCGTGCGCACGGTAGCCGTGCGCGCGCCGCTGGCCACGCCGGAGGACCCGCTCGCGGAGCTGCTGATCGCGGACGAGGGCGGGCAGCGCGCGGTGTACGCCTTCGGACGCGACCGGGACCTGCGCTACGCGCCGGCGGCCTTCGACGCGGCGCTCGAGACGCGCGGCCCCGACCACCGCCTCACCGTCACGGCCCGCGCGGTGCTGCGCGACCTGACGCTGCAGCCCGACCGGCTCGAGCCCTCCGCCACGGCCGACGAGGCCCTGGTGACCCTGCTGCCCGGCGAGCGCCACACCTTCGTGATCACCAGCGAGAGCCCGCTCACGCTGGAGGACCTCACACGCACGCCGGTGCTGTGGTGCGCCAACGACCTGCTGACGCCACGGGAGGGCGCCTGAGGGGCGGCCGGGGGGCACCCGAGCGGTACCGTAGCGTCGCCCGGGCCGCGACCGAGCCGTCCTCGCGCGACACCGGGCAATGCACCGGGGCACGACACCGGTGCCGCCGCGGCCCGGAGCGCTCAGCGCAGCCGCGTCGCCCGCGGCATCACCAGCGTCAGCGCGAAGGTCACCAGGGTGAACAGCAGCACGCCGAGGAACACCACGTGCAAGCCGGACGCCAGCACGCCGCGCACGCCCTCGAGCAGGCCGGCATCGAGGCTCGCGGCCCCGCCGGCCGGCGCCGCCGCGCCCCCCGGCGCCCCGCCTCCGGCCGCCTCCAGCAGCCCCTGGACCTGATCGAGCGACACCCTCCCCGCCAGCGGGCCGTCCGCCAGCCGGCGCAGCAGCACCAGGTTGAGCGCTCCACCCAGAAGCGCGGCCCCGAGCGCGTTGCCCAGGCTGCGCATGAACGACACGGTGGCCGTCGCCACGCCGCGGCCCGCCCAGGGCACCACGCTCTGCACCGCCACGATGAAGGTGGTGGCCAAGAAGCCCATGCCGGCGCCCAGCAGGAGCGAGGCCAGCGCCGCGTACACGGGACCGCTCGCGGGCGATAGGAAGGCGAACAGCAGCCCGGAGAGCAGCCCCAGCGCGCCGCCGATACGGGCCGTGGCCCTGGGGCCCAGCGGCACCAGCAATCGGCCGGCCAGCACGGAGCAGATGGGCCAGCCGATGGACATGCTTGTGAGCGTGAAGCCCGCCACCAGCGGCGAGCGGCCCATCACGCCCTGCACGTAGGTGGGCAGGTAGCTGATGAGGCCGATCATCATCACGCCCGAGGTGAGGCTGGCGACGTTGGCGATGCCGATGAGGCCGTCGCGCCACTGCGCCAGGTCGAGCATGGGCTCGGGCGCGCGCCGCTCCCACGCCACGAAGGACGCCAGCCCCAGCCCCGCCAGGGCGCCCAGGGCGAGCAGCGGCGGTGCGGTCCAGCTGCCGGCCTGCGTCAGCAGCAGCATCAGCGCCGACACCCCGACCAGGAAGAGCGCGGCGCCGAGGACGTCCACCCGGCGCTCGCGCGCCTCGAGCTCCTCGTGCAGGAACAGGCCCACGCCGAGCATGGCGAGCAGGCCGAAGGGCACGTTGAGCCAGAAGATCCACGACCAGTGCGCGTACTGCACGATCAGCCCGCCCGCCAACGGCCCGGCCACGGCCGAGACGCCCCACACCGAGGAGAGGTAACCCTGCACGCGGGCGCGCTCCTCGAGCGCGTAGAGGTCGCCGGCGAGCGTGGTGATGGTGGGGTACATGGCGCCGGCGCCGAGGCCCTGCACGAAGCGGAAGCCGATCAGCGCGCCCATGCTCGGCGCCAGGCCGCACAGCACCGAGCCCAGCAGGAACACCGCGCCGCCGCCGAGGAACACGGGCTTGCGCCCGTAGAGGTCCGAGAGCTTGCCGAACACCGGCGTGGTGATGGCCTGCATCAGCAGGAACGAGGAGAACACCCAGGCGTAGGCCGCGAAGCCGCCCAGGCTCGCGGCGATGCTGGGCATGGCGGTGGCGACGATGGTGCCCTCGATGGCCGCCAGGAACATGGCCAACACCAGCGACGCGAGCACCAGCGGGCGGCGCGTGCGGCGCCCGGTGCCGCGTCCTGCAGGCGATCGAGCCATGGCGTCGAGTCTACCCGGCCCCGGCGCCCACCTCACGCTTCTCGGGCTGAGGGCCGTTATCGTAGAGCGCAACGGCGCGTGGCCCGAACCGTGGGGGATGGAGTCCAGACCCGATAAGAATGCCGGGTCCGGCACGGCCGGCGACCGCTACTGCGAGCGCCAGGTCCGCCCCCGGCGGAACCCCGAGCCCGCCAAGGAGCTCGAGCCGCGCGCGCCACCGGAGGCATAGATGGCACCGACGAACCCACCCCCAAGCGAGCCCGGAGCGAGCCTGGCTGCCCGGCGCGCCGGCCGAGAGCGGCCGCCCGCAGCGCGTGGCCGCAACCGCCCCGTCCTCGCGAGCGCCGGTCTCGTGCTGTCGCTATGGGCCTTGGTGGCGTGCGCGGGGGCGCAGGGCGCCGCCGGCGCATCGGGCCCGACCGTCACCGTCGCGGCCGCCGGTGACATCGCCTGCGACCCGAGCAACGGCAACTTCAACGGTGGCGCCGGCACCGGCTCCGCCTGTCAGCAAGGCGCCACCGCCGAGGCCGTGGCGGCGCTGGCCCCCGACGCGGTGCTGGTGCTTGGAGACAATCAATACGAACAGGGCACGCGCGCCCAGTACGACGTCTCGTACGCACCGAGCTGGGGCGCGTTCATGGCCAACACCTACCCCGTGCCGGGGAACCACGAGTACTACACCTCCGGCGCGGCGGGGTACTACGACTACTTCGGAAACCGCGCGGGCGACCCCACCAAGGGGTACTACAGCTTCGACCTCGGTGCCTGGCACGTCGTGGCGCTCAACTCCAACTGCGCCAAGGTGGGCGGCTGCGACGCGGGCTCGCCGCAGGAACAGTGGCTGCGTGCCGACCTCGCCGCCCACCCGGCGAGGTGCACCCTGGCGTACTGGCATCACCCGCGCTACAGCTCAGGCAACCACGGGGACGACGCCGCCATGACCGACATCTGGCAAGCCCTCGCAGACGCGGGCGCCGACGTGGTGCTCTCCGGGCACGATCACGATTACGAGCGGTTCGCGCCGCAGGACGCACACGGCCATCGCGACGACGCTGCCGGGGTGCGGCAGTTCGTGGTGGGGACCGGTGGGCGCAGCCACTACGGCCTGCCCGCGCCCGGACCGAACAGCCAGGCGGTGAGCGACGACACCTTCGGGGTGCTGTCGATGACGCTGCGCCCCGACAGCTACGATTGGGCCTTCGCGCCCATCGCCGGGCAGAGCTACAGCGACAGCGGCAGCGCCGACTGCCACTGAACCGGGGCGGCCGCGCGGAGACGCCGCGAGCGCCCGCGAGACGACTCGCGCGTCGCGGACCGCATCCGCGGCGGTCACGACCGCACGCCGGCAGCGACTCATGAGGACCGGCGCCCCCCTCATCCAACGCTCAGTACCCGAAATGGGTACGCCTGTCACGCAATCAAGATGAGACGCGTGGTAGCTTTAGTCACATTCTGAATCGACGTGTTGTGCACGTGTTTGGTTGACTTTCTCGCTGTGTTCGTGTCGGCACCCTGATGGGCACGAGACCGGGTTGGAGTATGGGGCCATGGTGGTGTGGGTACAATCGGAGTTCCTGGTCTTCGCCGAGGCGCTCGGAGCCCTGCTGAACACCATGGGGATCGACACCGCGTTTCAGAGTGACGCGCCGGCCGACGTCGCGTTGCGCGACCTCAACGGCGTCCGGCCCCCGTTCCCACCCCCCCGGGAGATCCCCACCGTGGCCATCGTGCGC
The DNA here is from genome assembly GCA_963739805.1 of uncultured Trueperaceae bacterium. Lineage (GTDB taxonomy): Bacteria > Deinococcota > Deinococci > Deinococcales > Trueperaceae > CAVUBJ01. The sequence continues at coordinate 80,382 of CAVUBJ010000008.1, read as the reverse complement.
AGTGACGAACGCGACATGGTGGCCCTCATACGGCAGCAGTACCGCGGTTACATCCGCTCCACCGACGACCACGACACCCTGCGGCTTGCCCTCGAGGCGGTGCGCCGCGGCGAGATCTGGGCCGAGCGCCGCATCCTGACCATGGCGCTGCACACCGTACAGGACCCCGAACTGACCAGCCGGGAGTCCGAGATCCTCCGTTGCCTGGCCCGGGGGATGTCCAACCGCGGCATCGCCAAGCAACTCAGCATCGCCGAGGGCACCGTCAAGATGCACGTCTCCCGGGTGTACTCCAAGCTGGGCGTCAGCAGCCGTTCGGAGCTCCTGGCCAAGGTGCTGCGTCAACCCTGATCCCACGGGCCCAGCCGAACGGCAGGCGCGCAGCGTGCACTACCGTCCGTTGCCGTAGCCTGCATCAAACAGTACAGTTAGCGCGTCCACAATCGAAGCCGATCCGGGTCGCCACAGGGGCGTGCCCATGTTGGCCGTGCGAGGAGAGGCGGACGCATGCGCATCTGGGTGGGATCCTCGTCGTCGCTCCGGGCCACCGCCCTGGCCGCGTTGCTCGGGGTACTCGGCTTCCAGGCCGTGTTCGATCCCGACGCCGCGCGCTGCGCCGCCGGCGTGCTCGAGTTGCACGACGCCCAGCCACCGTTCCCGACGGCGCCCGACATCCCCACCCTGCTGGTGACCGACGCGCCGGAGGCGTACGTGTTCGCGCTCATCCGCAGCGGCTTCCGCGGCCGCATCGGTACGCAGGACGGCGGCAGCGTGCTGCGCTCGGCGCTCACCGCGGTGGCCCGCGGCGAGATCTGGCTCGAGCCCGCGGCGCACCGCCGCTTCGTCGATCACCTGCGCACGCTGCCGCGCCCCATCAACTGACCCTAGGTCGCCACGCCACGCGACCGCCGGCGCGGCAGCGCCCCACACTCCGGCATCACGACGAGGCCGGCACCCGAATGCTCGGGTGCCGGCCCGCGACCCGCGCGCGGGCGCTCGGGGCGCTACGACCCCCGGGGATTCCCCGAGGGCCGTAGCGCCCGCAGGAGCTCAGGGGTTGTCGGCGCGCCAGGCGTCCACCAACTGCGTCACGAGGGCACCAGTGGTGGTGCCCACGCGGCTCTCGAACGGCGCCGCGCCGCGGGCCTCGGACGCCACGGACTCCTGGAAGCCCAGGAACGTCATGTCGGGCAGTACGTTGCGGTCGATGAGCTCACTGCTGGTCGCGAATCCGCCCACCTGCAGCGACACGGCGATGCTGAAGCTGTCGGGGCCGTGGTGCGTGTAGATCGCTGGATCGAGGCCTGCGACCTGCACCACCACGCTCACGTAGGCGTCGCTGCCGCCGCATCCGCCGTTGCGGGCGAAGGGGATGTGCCCCTTTCGAAGCCCGCTGGCGATCTGCGCCGCCAGCCGGTTGGGCAGCGAGCGCTCGGCGCCGCGGGCGCGGCCGGGGTCCACCTCGTCCAGCAAGACCATGATGCTGCTGGGGTCGATGCACAGCACCTGCCCCTGCAGGTGGTGGGGTGCCTCGTCCGAATCGTGCTCCTCGTCCTGGGCCAGCACCGGTGCGCTCAGCAGTGCCAACAGCGCCAGCAGCGCGGCCGCGCGCCACGCCGCGGCGCGCCACCCGGCGAAGCGGTGTGGGGTACGTTCGCGGATCAGTTGCATGCTTGGCTCCCGCTATCGGTGAATGTGCGGCCCGCCTCCGGTACGAACTCCCAGCTATAGCTGGTGGGCTGCAGATCGAGCCGCAGCACGCCGTAGGTGCCGCTCTCGAACACCTCGCTGTTGGGTTGCGGCGTGCCCAGCGTGGTGTAGTTCTTGCCGCCGGTGCCCACCACGAACTCGCGCAGCCCCGTGGGGTCGTAGTTGCCGTAGGCGTCCTGCGGCGCGAAGCGCTCGTAGTTGTGGTCGTGGCCGTTGAGGACGACGTCGGCGCCGTAGTCCTGGAGCGCCTGCCAGATGTCCTGCGTCCAGGTGCGCCCGCCGATCTTGCCCGACGAGTACAGCGGATGGTGCCAGTACGCCAGCGTGCAGGCGGTGGGGTGGGCGGCAAGGTCCTCCCGCAACCACTTCTCCTGCGGACGCCCGGCGCTACAGCCCCCGGCGCGGGAGCAGTTGCTGTTGAGCACCACGAAGTGCCAGTTGCCCAGGTCGAAGCTGTAGTAGCCCTTGCTGGGATCGCCGGCCACGTCGCCGAAGTACTGGAAGTACCCGGCGGCGTCGGCGGTGAGGTACTCGTGGTTGCCCACACTGGGGAAGGTCAGCTCCTTGACGCGGCCCCAGGAGGGATCGTAGGACGCCATGTACTGCTCGAAGCTGCCGTCCTCGTACTGGTTGTCACCCAACACGAAGACCGCGTCGGGCTGCATGTCCAGCACCTCGTCGGAGGTGTAGAGCTCGTGGCAGTACTTCTTGTTGCCCAGGCCGCCGTTCCACTTCGACGAGGTGGTGCGGCAGGCGATGTCACCGGCGGCCGCCACCACCAGCGACTCGTTGACCGTCACCCAGATATCCGACCGGTCGACGGCGTTGTCGCTGTCGGTCACGGTGAACAGCGCGTGGTAGCTGCCTCCCGCCGGGTAGCGGTAGCTCTGCGAGGTGGTGGCCGTGCAGTCGTCGTAGTGGAAGTCGACCACGCCGTCGCCGTCGACGTCCAGGTCGCAGGAGAGCGCCTGCCCCTGCGGATCCGACACGGCCCACTGGAAGGTGGTGGAGGACCCCAGGTTCACCGGGTTGGGGGTCGCGTCGAAGGCGTCGACGCTGGGGGGGCTGTCCTCCAGGAGGTAGTCGATCACCAGCGTCGCCGCGGCGGGCGGGTTGCCGTCGTACGACCAGGCCGTGCGCACGCCGTTGCCGCTCACCATCAGCACCACCGCGTTGCCGGCCTGCCAGCCGGGGCGGTCGACGATCTCCCCGAGGATGGGGGCCAGGTCCGGGGTCTGCTGGGCCGCGCCGGCGTCGCCGCTCGCCCAGGCGTCCGGCGTCCACGGCACGCTGGCCGCGGTGCGCGGCCGCGAGGTGATGTCGGTGCTGTGGGAGGTGAAGGAAGCGGCATCGTCGGAGGCCTGGCCGACGATGCTCAGGCTGGTGGCGCCGGCTTGCGACTTGGTGGAGGTGAACTGCACGTACGCGCCGGTGACGGTGACGCCCTGCGGCACCAGCACACCGGCGAAGCGCAGCCCTACCACCTGATTGTAGGTGCCGTCCACCAGCTCCAGGCGCGTGCTGGAACGATTCACGCGCCCGTCCGGGTACTCCTCGGCGTCGTCGTCACCGGCGGCCACCTGACTGGTGTTCTGCTGGGGCAACAGCGCGTTGGGGCGCAGCGTGTCCGTGGCGCCCGTCACCTCCTGCCGTGCGCAGGCGCCGAGCCACGCCACCAGGAACACGGCCGCGGCGAGCACGACGGTGCGTCGCGCTGCGCGGCGCCCCCCTGCGCGCGGTCCTACGTCTCGTCGCGGATCCCTCATGCAGTTACCTCCCTATCCGCCCGGGCACGCCCGCGCGCGTCGCAGCGCGCAGGGCTCGAGCGATCACCGTGGCGACACTCCCCACCAGCGCCAACAGGGCGACCAGCAGGGTCAGATACGGGCGAAGCGCCGTCCGGTCGGTGGTGCCGGGGGCGCTGGAATCGACATCGATAGACACCGGCAACGGCGCGGTGGCGCGGCCCGTGAGGGTTTCCAGCGCCTGCGTGCCGTACGCGCGGCTCGGTTCGACGTGGGTGTTCTCGCTGAACTCGTTGAAGCTGATGAGCCCCACCGCGTCCGGGGAGGAGCGCAGGGCCGCGCCCATCTCGGAGCGCAGGGTGGCGCCGTCGTGACGCTCCACCACGGTGTCGCCACCCAGCAAGGTGGCGTCGAAGCCGGGGGCGGCGGGCGCCACCCACATGCCGCCGCGGCGCCGGACGGCGTCACCCATGGCGGCCAGCTTCTCGGCGTACCCCGGGAAGGTGGAGGGATTGACCGACGACCAGTAGTAGGCGTTGCCGTCCACCAGGTTGGCCAGCCGCCGGTAGCCGTCGGCGTTGCGCTCCGAGGCCAACAACCGCAGCGAGCCGCGGTAGCCGTTGGTGGCCGCGAACACGTCGGAGGTGGAGAACTCCCAGGTTCCGGAGAGGATCACCACCGGCTTGCCGAGCAGGTGGAACGATGGATGCCACGCGAAGCGGGCCAGGAAGTGATCGAGGTCCGACTCGATCTGCGTCACCGGCACCGGTTGCCGTTGGAAGTCGAGGCCCTGGTAGATGACCCACAGCGCGAATCCCGCCTCGTCCGCCAGGCCGGCGAGCTGCTCCAGGCGCCGGTCGAGTACCTCCGTTCCCTTCCAGCTCACGATGAAGCCGTCGATCCCGGCATCCTGCGCCCAGCGGATGTGCTGCTGCATCACCGCCGGATCGTCGCTGCTGTACGGCCCAAGCAGGGGCATGTCGCGCTTGGCGCGTTGCCACGAGCGCTCGCCGTCGAACCAGATGTAGTAGTAGGCCATCACCGGGATCGGCGAGGCGCCGCCCACCCGCCGGCGCGGGGTGGAGGCGGCCACCAGCGGCGCCGCGGCCGCCCGCGCGCCGGCGGTGGCGTCGAGCATGGCTCCCGGGAGCACCTTCGTCGGAGTGCTGGCGGCGGGCTCGGCGCGCGCGTCCAGCGTCGGCGGTTCCGGAAGCACGGCCACGCGCCTAGGGCCCTGCAACTGCCACGCCCACAGGACGCTCAGCAGCACCAGGGCCGTGAGCATGGCGCCGCGGCGGCGCCGCGGGTCAGCGTTCATGGTCCGCCCGGGCCACGAATCGCGGCGGCCGCACCCGCGCCTTGACGCGCTCCCCGCGCAGCGTCTCCGCCCGCGGCGTGAGGGCTTGCGCCTCTTCGGTGTGCGCCGTCTCCGCTCGCGGCGTGTCGGCCCACGGCATCTGGGCGGGCGGCGATTCGGTCCACATCGTTGCCGCCCACCGCGCTTGGGCCCGCGCCATGTCGCCCCGCACCGTCTCGCCCCGCACCGTCCCGCCCCGCACCGTCCCGCCCCGCACCGTCAGGGCACGCGCCGCCCGGCGCCGAGCCGAGCGCTTGCGCCACCACGGCCACACCCGGCCGATCAGCAGCAACCCCAGCGCGAGCCCCACGCCGACGCCGCCGAGCACCAGGATGTCGGTGCGGGTGAGCACCTTGAGCACCACGTCCTGGTCGCGCGACAGGGCCAGCGGCGTGAGCGGGGCCACGCCGGCCACGCCCAGCACCTGCACCCGGTAGGCGCCGCGCGCCAGCGGTGCGGAGGTGGCCGAGCCGTCGCCGCCGAATCGCAGCTCCGCCTCGGTGCCGTCGGGGTACACCACCCGCACTGCCGTCCCCACCGAGCGTCCGAAGAGGTAGTCGGCGGCGCGCAAGCGCGCGGTGTACAGCAGCAGCTCCACCGTCCAGACGTCGTCGGGCGACACGTAGAAGCGCTGCTGGTAGCGGTTCACCACGTTCTCGCCGTGCATGGTCACGGCCTCGACGGCGTACTGCAGCGGGGTCGGCTCGAGCCCGTTGCGGCGCCGCTGGATGCGGTTGACCTGCAGCCAGCGCTGGGAGCCGTCCGGGAACGTGCGGACCACGCCGTTGCTGCTCTTGAGCGTGAGCGCCTCCACCTTGGCACCCTCGACGGGGTCGCCGTCGAGGTTCTGGAAGCGCTGCTCCACGCGCTGGAAGAGCTCGAGCCCGACCTGCAGCTCCACGTCGGCGCCCACATCCACCTCGCGCTCGGCGAAGAACACCGCGTCGCCCCATCGCGTGAAGCTCGCGCGTGTGTCGGGCGTGAGCTGCGTGCGATCGCTCAGCAGCACCGCCAACGCGTGGGCGCCCGGCTCGGACACCTCCACGGTGGCGCGCCCGTCGTCACCGGAGACGAACCTTTGATCGTCGAGCGTGAAGGGCACGCCGGCCAGGGCGGGCACCACCTGCACGGCGACGCGTGCGGGGCGCACCGCGACCGTGGCGGCCACCCGAGCGGGCGCATGCCCCGGCGTGCCGCCGAAGCGCACCCACACCTCGTGCTCGCCCACGGGCAGGTCACTCAGCCGCGCCTGCGCGGCACCCGAGGCATCGGTGCGCAACCGTCGTACGCGGGCGCCGTCGAGCCACACCTCCAACGGCGCGCCGGCCACGGGCACGCCGCCGTCGGCCAGGGCCACGTCGAGCACCGCCGCCTGCCCCACCACGGTGTCGCCCGGCGCCGCCAGCGAAAGCGAGGCGGCCCAGGCTGCGGGGGCGACCGACACCAACAGGAAGCTCACCAGCAGGGCACGGGCCGCGCGCACGGTGGTGCGCGCCACCGAGCCGCCTCGCCCGTCACCGACGGGCCGGGCGCGCGCCGTCATGCCCGCCCCTCCCGCCGCCGGGTCGGGCGGGCGGCCAACGCCACGACCAGCGCCGCGAAGGCCAGGCCGGCGGCGTACAGCACGGCGATGACGCCGCGCCGCGGCTCCGGTGGCGCCACGCCCGCGTCGCGCTCGAACGGCAGGAAGGCGGCCGGACGCGCCGGGCTGGAGAAGTCGAAGGCGTTGGAGAGGTCGTTGGCCGCCGCGTCGCGCGAGGCCAACGGCTCGACACCCCAGTTGTTCTCGATGAACGCCAACACGGAGGTGTAATCGAGGGTGGTGGAGTCCACGAAGCCCTGCTTCGCGTAGGGGCTCACCAGCAGCGCGGGGACGCGGAACCCGTAGCCGTAGGCGTCCACCTGCGGCGGGGCCACGTGGTCGTACCAGCCCCCCCAGTCGTCGTAGGTGAGCAGGAAGGCCGACCGGTCCCAGGCCTCGGACTGCATCAGCGACTGCAGCAGCGTCTTCACGAAGCGTTGGCCCGAGAGCACGCTCGACGGCGGGTGCTCACTCGGCCCCGAGGGCACCAGGAACGACACGGCCGGCAGCGTGTCTGCCGCCAGGTCCTCGTAGTACTGGCTCAGGTCGACGATGCGGCCGTTGAGCTCCGGATCGTCCAGGAAACGGTCGAACGTGAGCAACGGTGCCCAGATGACCTGCGACGCGCGGTTGCCCGGATAGTTGTCGACGGTGCGGTAGGTCAACTCCGGGTCGTAGTTCTGGACGTAGAACTTCCAATCGATGCCGCGCTGTTGCAGGCGATCGAAGATGGTGGGTTTGTCCGCCAGGTAGGCGGCCAACTCCTGCGAGCCGCTGTCATCGGGGATGCCCGCCACCCAGTAGAGGTGGTTGATGAAGCTGCCGCCCACCGCGGAGCTGAAGAAGCGGTCGAAGAGCACGTAGTGGTCCGCCAGGTTCCAGTAGAAGGGCAGGTCGCGATCGTCGTAGTACCCCATCGCCAGGCGGCCGTCCTGATTGCGCCGGTCGAGCGCGGCGATGAAGCCGTCCATGCGGCCCCCGTTGAGCTGCTGCCGGGCGGTATTGCGGCTGTGATCGGGATCGTCGAGCTCCACGTCGTTGTCGCCGAGGTGGAACGGCTCCTGGCAGGGGCCGTCCGGCGGCCCCGCCGGGTCGAGCGGCATGCACAGCCCCGCGGGCAGCCCGTCGGCGCCGGGGTAGGTGCCGAAGTAGTTGTCGAACGAGTGGTTCTCCTGCATCAGCACCACCAGGTGCTCGATGGGGGTGGCCGCGGGGGTCGGCGCCTGCGCGAGGGCGCCGGTGGCGAAGGGCAGCATCGTCGCCAGCAGCGCCGCGGCGAGCGGGACCCGGGGGGCCGACGGCCGCGCCGCCCGGCTCACGGGTGCACCTCGTACACCACGATCACGGGCTGGTCGTTGACGGCACCGTCGCGACCCGTCACCGGCAGCGTCTCCACGTGCACCACCCGGCCGTTGTAGCGGCGGGCGTAGCGCAGCACGCCATCGGAGAAGAACGTCGAGCGGCTGGCGGAGTACGCGTCCCACACCACGTACTGCAGCTCCCCGATGCGGATCTGGTAGTCGGGATTCACGATGGGCTGATACGACGGGTTGCGGTGCAACGGGTTGGGGCTCACCGACAGCCCCAGCGCCTCGCGGTGCCCGTAGAACTTCACCAGGTTGGCCATCGACGGGCCGATGGTCATGAAGGTGGCGCCCTCGGGCACGTTGGCGGCGATCCAGTGCCCGGTCTCGCGCCCGCCCGGCACGCCGCCCGAGCCCGCCAGCAGCGTGCCGCCGGCGCCGGGGTGGAGGCTGTGCCAGGTACTCAGCGCCAGCGTGGCCACCATCACCATCGCGAGCACCGCTCCCAGGGCGTGCTGCGGGAAGCGCCAGCGCAACAGGCGCACCGTGCGGCGCGGCCACTGCGCCAACGTGCCGGCCGCCAGCACCGCCAGCGCCGGCGCGATGGGCAGGAGATATTGGAAGCCCTTGGTGGGCCACACCGTGAAGAACACCACCGGCACCAGCACCCACGCCAGCAGCAACCGTTGGCGCCAGCCGTTGGCGCGCGGGAACGCCAGCAGCCCCAGCGCGGCCGCAGCCAGCACCACCCAACCGATGGCGGACGGCACCACGGTGGCATAGAAATCCCAGGTGTGGTTGGGGCGCCGGAACAGCTGCCACACCAGGTACTGCCTGGTGGTGCCGCCGCTGCGCGGGCTGGCCAGCATCACCGACAGCGGGTACGGCAACATCACCAGCACCAGCGTCACCAGCGACAGCAACAGGTCGCGCAGCCGCACCGCCAACCGCGGCGACAGCGCCAGGAAGGCGTAGACCGCGCCCACCATGATGAAACCGATCTCCTTGGCCAGGAACGTCAAACCGATGGCCGCCGCGGTGGCGTAGAGCCAGCGTGCGCGGCCGCTGGCCGCGAAGCTGGCCAGCGCCCAGAGGGCCAGCGTGGCGAACAGCGTCATGGGGCCATCGAGCAGCACCTGACGGGTCACCACGACGTGGTAGGGCATCACGGCGAGCAGCGCAGCGCCGTAGACGCCGGCGCGATGGCCGTAGAGGCGCCGCCCGAGCGCGTACGTGAGAAGCACCGTGAGCACCCCCACGGCCACCGAGACGAGGCGACCGGCCTCGTCGGAGAAGCCGAAGCGGTACACCACCGACAGCACGAACTGGTACAGCAGCGGGTGCGCGCGGAACACCGGGAACAGCGCGCGCAGCACCGGCACCTCCGCGAGCGCCGCCGCCTGCCCCGCGTACACCGCCTCGTCGCTGTTGTAGCCCACGGCCGTGAGGTCCACCATGCGGATGCCGGCGGCCAGTATCAGCACCGTGACCACCACCAGCACGCGACCCCAAACCAAGGCCGCCGCACGAGTTCCGTGTCGCGCGGGGGCCACGGCGTTCACGCCGCGCACGTCGGTCGCCGGCAGGCTCACGTGCCGCGGTCCCCCCAACGCACCCTCATGCGGGTCTCGCTCCGTCGGCCGGGGCTGTCCAGGGCACGGCCGCGGTGGGGGCCGGCAGCACCGACGCCGACGCTGCCACCCCCGGCAGGCGTTCGTGCCAGTCGAAGCGGTCGCTGGAGAGGTTGACGGCCGGCACGCCCTGCACGGCTCTCGCCACGATGTCACGCTCGAGCGCCGAGAGGTCCTCACCGAGCCAGCGCTCCAACCGCTCGGCCAACGCCGGGTAGGGGGGGAACCCATAGGCGTCCTCGGCGTTGCGCAGCAGGGTGTCCACCACCTCGTCGGGCGGCACCGCGCGCTCCCCCTGCTCGCCACGCTCGATGACCACGATGCCCGTGAGCTGTGCGCTCTGGCCGTAGGCCGTGCCCGGCACGAGCCGATCCACCATGAACTTCGGAGGCGGGATGAGGCGCTGCACGATGGCGCTGAGGGTGGCGGCGGGGGCGCCCGCGCGGCTCAGCCGCATGCCCGTGGCCCGCCCGCTCTTGGAATGCAGCCGGCTCTGAACACCCAGCGCCAGGCGCTCGCGGCCACCCAGCGGCGCGCCGCCGATGGCCTGAACGGTGTGGCGGCTGATGGTGAGCGGCTTGGCGTAGGCGTACACGGTCCCGTCAGGGGCGAAGATGGTCATGTCGTCGGACAAGAACCTGCACGCGTCGCGCTGCGCCTTGAGGGTGTTGAGGATGGTGGTGGTCTTGCCGGTGTCGGTGCGCGCGGTGATGAACAGGGCCCTGTCGTCGAACGACAGGCAGGCACCGTGCATGAGGGCGTGCCCCTTGCGCACCAGCGACCAGCGCACGAGCGGCTCGACCACGTTGGTGTAGAGCACGTGGGGGGACAGACCGATGAGCGGGGAGGCGCGCACCTCGGTGCCGTACTCGCGCCGGTCGATGGCGATCTGGAATCCGAAGCGCCCCAACGCCTCGCGATAGCTCACCGTGTCGTTATCGGAGCCCGTGGTGGGATCCGCCGTGACCCGAACGCGGATGTCGGGGGCACCCTCGAGCATGTTGACCCGAAAGTCCACCAGCTCCGGCAAGCGGCGATCGGAACGGATGCGCAGCAGGTCGTGGATGGCATAGTCGTACACGCCAGGCGATCGCATCAGGCCTCCAGCGAGGTGGGCAGGGGCGCCAGGTCGGCACTCCACAGGATCCGTTCGGAGAGCACGTAGCGCACCACGAGCACCAGCAGGATGGACGCGACATTGGCCACCAGTACGTGCACCCCGAACACGCTGACGAGCAGCGCCAGCAGCGGTCCACGCACCAACAGGGCGGCGTTGTTCATGGCGAAGAAACCTGCCGCACGGCGCCACGGCGAGCCCCTGCCTCCGCGTCGATCGGCGAACACCCAACGGTCGGTGAAGATATAGTTCCAGAGCGTGGACGCCTGCGTCGCCACCACCGCGGCCAGCAGGTAGTGGATCCGCGCGCCACCCACCAGCAGGGCGAGGGCCGCGGTGTTGACCACCAGGCCGCTCCCACCCACAGCGGCGAAGCGCAGCAGCCTGGCGCGGGCGATGAGGGTGAGACGCACCATCTGGCGCGCCAGGCGCCAGATCTCGAAGGTGCTGGCCTTGGAGCTGCCGGCGTGGCGATGGTCGAACTCGAACGGCACCTCACCGACGCTCAGTTCGGGCGTACGGACCAACACCTCGAGCAGGATCTTGAATCCGTCGGGGCGGAGCCGTCGGGGATCGATGACACTCCGTCGCACCACGAAGAACCCCGTGAGCGGGTCGCTCACCGCGCGCAGGCATCGCGGGAACAGCACCCGCGAGGCGAGCGCCAACACCACCGACACCCACCGCCTGAACGGTGTGAGCCCGTCGGTGCCGCCTCCGTCCGCAAGACGACTGGCGGCCACCAGGCCGTGCTTGCGCTGCGCCGCACGATCGAGCAGCTGCGGGATGACCTCGGGAGGGTGCTGCAGATCGCCGTCCATCACGCATACCCAGGTGCCGGTGGCCGCCTCCATCCCCTCCACTACGGCCTTGCCGAGGCCGTTGCGGCGTTCGGGAGGGCGCGCGATGAGCCGCACGGGGAACGGGAACCTCGACGCCATCGATCGGACGACGTCCGGTGTGTCGTCGGTGCTGTCGTCAACGAAGATGACCTCGAGCGTGAGGCCGATCCCCGCCGCGTCGATGCGTCGCAGCAACGGCTCCACGTTGGCGGCCTCGTTGCGTGTCGGCACGACGATCGTGAGCGATTCGGCCGTCACCGGCTCGACGTGGGGAACGCGTCCGGGTTCCGGACGCCGTGCCTGCACCGGACCGAGCGACAGGTACTCCTTCGACCAACCGTTCTCCACGGAATCCTTCCTCCCTGGTCCCCTGAATGACATGCCCAACAACGCCTCTTCGTCCTCGGGGCCTCTCCCGCTCCCGACGACGCTGCACTCCCCTTGGCTCGTCATCGACGTGTCGGCGGCGTGTCGGCGACCTATCGACGGCGTGTCATCCGTGCGTCTGATCTCGTTTAGATGAGAAGGAGCCTAGAGCAGCCGCGCCGCCGCCGCAAGAGCCGAACCGACGGGTGGCGACGCGACGATGGTCGGTCGCGCGGTCGGCGCGCCGCGGCTGCGGGTCGTGCATGCCGGGTCGCGGCCCTCCTCGCGTCGGTCCCGCGTCGGTGTCCAGAACCCCCGGCCCAAACGGCGTTCGGGCCATCCGCGCCAGACATTCGTCTGGTGCGTATGCCGGCCGTTAGACACACGCCCGCTCGGCGCTACGGCAGGCACCGGCATAGGCCGGGGTCGGTCGGGTCGCCGGGCTCACGGACGCCTCACGGTCGCGCATGGCGGCCGGCCGATCACGCGCCGCACCATCCGCTGAGCCCCGGATTCGTTCGCCCGACCAAGGGCATAGGCCGAACGGCCGGTATGCCGGCCCCGGTTGGGGGATTGCCCGCCTGCCCGCGCGCGCGTACCCTCATGAGCATCGCACCCGACCCCGGAAGCCCGGGGAACAGCTACCTCACATCCAGCGGCGCCGCGCGCGTCGCTCGTGGTCGTGAACGGAGGGAATGCATGCGCCGGTTCGTCGCCATCATCCTCGCCGGGGGGAGCGGCCAGCGCTTCTGGCCCCTGTCCACCCCGGAGCGGCCCAAGCAGTTCCTCGACCTCGAGACCACGGGTCGCACCCTGCTGCAGGCCACCTTCGACCGGCTGGTTCCCGTCTGCGGCGGGCCCACGGGCGTGTACGTGGTGACGGGCGAACGCTACCAGGAGCTCGTGGAGGCGCAGCTTCCGGAGGTGCCGGTGCAGCAGGTGCTGCTCGAGCCGCTGGGCCGCGACACCGCTCCCGCGATCGCCCTGGCGACGCTGGAGGTCCGCGCGCGGCACGGCGACGTGACCGTGGGCATCTTCCCCGCGGACCACCGGGTGGACGACCCACAGGCGTTCGCCGACGCGGTGCGCCGGGCCGCGAGGCTGGCCGACACGCACGGCGCGATCGTCACGCTGGGCATGCGGCCCGACCGGCCCGCCACCGGATACGGCTACATAGAGGTGGGCGAGGCGGTGGGCGAGGCGGTGGGCGCCCCCGCCCCCGCCCCCCCGCTCGGCCACCGCGTGGCGCGTTTCGTGGAGAAGCCGGACCTGGACACCGCGCAGGGCTACCTGGACACCGGCCGCTTCCTTTGGAACGCCGGCATCTTCGTGGCGCCGGCGCGGGTGCTCGCCGAAGAGTTGGAACGCTACGCCCCCGAGGTGATGCTGCCGCTGGCCGCGGCGCACCGGGACGGTCGCGCCGCGGCCATCTACCCGATGCTGCCCAAGCGCAGCATCGACTATGCCGTGATGGAGCACACGGACCGCGCGTGCGTCGTGCCCGCCGCATTCGGATGGGACGACCTGGGCGACTGGGTGGCCCTGGAGCGCCTGCCACGGGCGTCGGGCAGACCCCCGATAGGCCCGGGCGACGGGGCCGTGGTCGCGAACGCCGCCGACACGGCGGTCGAGCCGCCGGCCGGCCGAAACACGGTGGTGGGGCGCCACGTGGGGGTCGACACCGAGGGCAGCATCATCTACAACGACGGCGACGGCGTGATCGTGACGGTGGGCGTGCGGGACGTGGTGGTGGTGCGCCGTGGCGACGCCGTGCTGCTGGTGGCGAAGGACCAGGTGCAGCAGCTCAAGCGGGCGCTCGAGCACCCCGTCTTGCTCGACGCCCCGGCAACGCCGGCGCCCGGCGCGGACGCGCCCCCAGACCCATCCGGGGACCCGGCGGCCGTGGGCCCACGGTTCGCCGGTGAGACCGCGGCCGCGGCGGGGCCACCCGAATCCGCGCCCGCGTGGGAGTGATGCGCGCGCCGGGCTCGGGCATGACCCTGCCTCCACGCCGGCCACCCCTCCCGGACCGCGCCCCGCGATGAGGGTGCCCCGCGCCACGCGACGCCGCACCTACGGGACACGCGCCATCGCGTCGACCGCTCTGTTGCTGCTGCTGCTTGGCGGCTGCTCGCACCCCGCCCCCGAGGCCGACACCGCCAACCAACAGCTCGCGTACGCGGTGCAGGCGTTCTACTACCCCTGGTACGGCAACCCCACCAACGACCAAGGCACCCCCGGCACCAACGCCGACGGCTGGCGCCACTGGCAACAGAACAACCACACCCCACCCGACGACCTCGGCACCAACTACTACCCAACCCTCGGACCCTACAGCAACACCAACACCACCACCCTCGACCAACACATGCAATGGATGCACGACGCCGGCATCGGCGTCGCCATCATCAGCTGGTGGGGCCAAGGATCATGGGAAGACAACCACCTCCCCGCCATCCTCAACGCCGCCCAAACCCACCACATCAAGATCGCCTTCCACCTCGAACCCTACCCAGGCCGCACCCCCACCACCACCACCAACGACATCGCCTACCTGGAGACGAACTACGGAGCGCACCCGGCATACCTCCACGTGTCCCGCGCCACCACCTACGGCACCAGCACCGCACCCCGAGGGGTGTACTACATCTTCGACGTGCTAGCTTCGGGCTCGCTCAGCGCGTGGAAGAGCGCCATGGACAGCCTGCATAGCGGCCCGCACGACGCCCTCGTGCTCGCCCAACGCGTCTCCACCAACCCCATCGACGACGCCCACTTCGACGGCGTCTACACCTACGACGTCCTCCAAGTCGACCCCACCTCCTTCCTCACCTACGCACCCACCATCGACGCCAGCGGCGGCATCTTCGCACCCAGCGTCGGCCCCGGCTACGACGAAACCCGCGCCATCACCGGCAGCACCCGCTACGCCAACCGCGAACACGGCGCCCGCTACGACCGCTTCTGGCAAAACGCCATCGACAGCGGCGCACCCTGGATCACCATCACCAGCTTCAACGAATGGCACGAAGGCACCCAGATCGAACCCGCAACCCCCAAAACCACCCCCGGCTACACCTACAGCGACTACACCGGCACCTACAACACCACCCCCACCAACGCCCCCATGGCCTACCTCAACCGCACCCGCACCTGGGTGAACACCTTCCGCGGCCAGGCACTGCCGCGACCGGCGGGCGCCAAGGTGGTGGTGGCCGCCGGCGACATCGCCTGCGACCCCCACTCGGGCAACTTCCAGCACGGCTCGGGTAGGGGCGACAACTGCCACATGCAGGCCACCGCCGACCTGGTGCAACAACTGCAGCCGGACACGGTGCTGGCGTTGGGCGACAACCAGTACGAGCGAGGCTCGCTGGAGAAGTTCCTCGCCTCCTACGAGCTGAGCTGGGGGGCCTTCAAGGCCATCACCCGTCCGGCGGTGGGCAACCACGAGTACCTCGACCGCGACGCTGCCGGCTACTTCGACTACTTCGGCGACGCCGCCGGCGCACCCGACGAGGGGTACTACAGCTTCGACGTGGGGAGCTGGCACCTGGTGGCCCTCAACTCCAACTGCAGCAAGGTCGGCGGCTGTGCCGCGGGCTCCCCGCAGGAGACGTGGCTGCGCGCCGACCTCGCGGCGCACGCAGCCCGCTGCACCCTGGCGTACTGGCACCACCCGCGCTACAGCTCGGGCCAGCACGGCAACTTCGCCACCACCGAGCCGCTGTGGCAGGCACTGATGGAGGCCGGTGCGGAGATCGTGCTCTCCGGGCATGACCACGACTACGAGCGCTTCGCCCCGCAGGACGCCCACGGCAACCTCGACACGGCGAACGGCATCCGCCAGTTCGTGGTGGGCACCGGGGGCAAGAACCACTACCCCATGAACCACCCCCGGCCCAACAGCGAGGTCCGCAACGACGACGCCTACGGGGTGCTGCGGTTGACGTTGCGCCCCGACGGGTACGACTGGCTGTTCGTGCCCGAGCCGGGCAAGTCGGTCCAGGACAGCGGCAGCGCCGACTGCCACTGATCGCGCGCCCCGAGACCGCCGCTGGCGGGCCCCAGGCGACCCGCGAGCGGCGCGAGCGCCCCGCGGTTGCGGGCGGTAGGCTTGGTACACGCGCCGGCCCGGGCGGCCCGCGGCCGGTCGATGCGACCCGCCACCGGATGTAACGTCCTTCACATTCACGCGGCTCATCCCGCGCCGTAGTGCACGAGGGCCGTCTTGAACGCCATTTGAGGCCCTCGAGGCACGCCGGCCGGCAACCGCTTCCTCACCGTTCTCGCAGTTCCCGACCCTACAGTGCGTACACCTCAGGGGTCCCACCCCTGGCTGCGATGAAGCCCGCTCTCCACCTGGGCGCCTGGAGCGGGCCGAGCTAGTGGCGCAACCGGCCGGGCATCGTCGCGACTCCTCCACCATCGTCCCGTTACCCCACGTGCACCCGTCCTCAGCCGGACCTCTCCCCCTGAGGCTTGGGAGCGTGTGTGATGGACCCAACCCGATCGACCGTTCGTCCGCATCGTCGCCGATTCGTTGCCTGGGGCGCGGCCCTCGCGCTGGCCGTGCTCGCGGGCTGCTCCCAGCTTCCCGCAGGCGCCGATGCACCCACGCTGGCGTTCGACAAGGCCGGGGGCACGGCTCCGCTGGACGGCGCCGTGCTGCAGGACACCGTCACCATCGTGGTGGAGGACCGCCCGAACTACCAGTCCGTGAGCTTCTACCTCGACGATCCGCAACGGGGCGACCCCGCCCTCCTCACGCTCAGCGCACCGCCCTACCAGCTGGTGCTGCACACCCAGGGGATGCCCAACGGGTCGCACACCCTCACCGCGGTCGCCACCATCGGCCGCGGCGGCAGACAGACCAAGGTGGCGGCCAGCGCCACCTTCACGGTGGACAACGCCACCACCACCGCCAACGCCGCACCAGTGGTGGATGCCGGTCCGGACCTGGCGGCGGTGACCGGCACGCCGGCGGCCCTCGACGGCAGCGCGACCGACGACGGCCTGCCGTCAGCCAGCCTCGGCACGGCCTGGTCCAAGGTCTCCGGGCCGGGCGCGGTGAGCTTCGTCGACTCCTCCGCGGCCAGCACCAGCGCCACCTTCGCGGTGGCGGGGAGCTACCTGCTGCGGCTCACCGCCGACGACGGCGCCCTGCAGGCGAGCGACGAGGTGGCCGTGACCGTCACCGATCCCGCCACCGGCGGCAACCCCAACATCGCGGTGCAGGCGTTCTACTACCCCTGGTACGGCAACCCCACCAACGACCAAGGCACCCCCGGCACCAACGCCGACGGCTGGCGCCACTGGCAACAGAACAACCACACCCCACCCGACGACCTCGGCACCAACTACTACCCAACCCTCGGACCCTACAGCAACACCAACCCCACCACCCTCGACCAACACATGCAATGGATGCACGACGCCGGCATCGGCGTCGCCATCATCAGCTGGTGGGGCCAAGGATCATGGGAAGACAACCACCTCCCCGCCATCCTCAACGCCGCCCAAACCCACCACATCAAGATCGCCTTCCACCTCGAACCCTACCCAGGCCGCACCCCCACCACCACCACCAACGACATCGCCTACCTGGAGACGAACTACGGAGCGCACCCGGCATACCTCCACGTGTCCCGCGCCACCACCTACGGCACCAGCACCGCACCCCGAGGGGTGTACTACATCTTCGACGTGCTAGCTTCGGGCTCGCTCAGCGCGTGGAAGAGCGCCATGGACAGCCTGCATAGCGGCCCGCACGACGCCCTCGTGCTCGCCCAACGCGTCTCCACCAACCCCATCGACGACGCCCACTTCGACGGCGTCTACACCTACGACGTCCTCCAAGTCGACCCCACCTCCTTCCTCACCTACGCACCCACCATCGACGCCAGCGGCGGCATCTTCGCACCCAGCGTCGGCCCCGGCTACGACGAAACCCGCGCCATCACCGGCAGCACCCGCTACGCCAACCGCGAACACGGCGCCCGCTACGACCGCTTCTGGCAAAACGCCATCGACAGCGGCGCACCCTGGATCACCATCACCAGCTTCAACGAATGGCACGAAGGCACCCAGATCGAACCCGCAACCCCCAAAACCACCCCCGGCTACACCTACAGCGACTACACCGGCACCTACAACACCACCCCCACCAACGCCCCCATGGCCTACCTCAACCGCACCCGCACCTGGGTGAACGTGTTCCTGGGCCAGGCTCCCGCACCGCCGCCCGCGGTGAGCGTGACCCTCGACCCCAGCAGCGCGTCGCTGCAGACCGGCGGCAGCACCAGCTTCAGCGCCACGGTCACCGGCGCCTCGGACACCTCGGTGACCTGGGGCGCCGACGGCGGCAGCGTGAGCGGCAGCGGGACCACCGTCACCTACACCGCACCGGCGAGCGCCGGCAGCTATCACCTCACCGCCACCAGCGTTGCCGACCCCAGCGCGTCGGCCACCGCGACCATCGACGTGAGCGCCCCTCCGCCCCCCGGCAGCGCCGTCACCATCGCGGCTGCCGGCGACATCGCCTGCGACCCCGCCTCGGGCAGCTTCAACGGCGGTAGCGGCACCAGCTCGTCTTGCCACATGCAGGCCACCGCCGACCTGCTGCTGGGCATCGGCCCCGACGCCGTCCTCACGCTGGGCGACAACCAGTACGAGAACGGCGCGCTCGCGAAGTACCAGGCCTCCTACGCGCCCAGTTGGGGGCAGGTCAAGGGCGTCACCCGTCCCGTCCCCGGCAACCACGAGTACGGCACCAGCCAGGCCAGCGGCTACTACGGCTACTTCGGCTCCGCGGCCGGCGACCCGGCCAAGGGGTACTACAGCTACGACCTGGGCGCATGGCACCTCATCGCCCTCAACTCCAACTGCGGTGAGGTCGGTGGGTGTGGTGCGGGCTCGCCCCAGGAGACGTGGCTGCAGGCCGACCTGGCGGCCCACACCAACGCCTGCACACTGGCGTACTGGCACCACCCGCGCTACAGCTCCGGCCAGCACGGCGACCATGGCAGCGTCACGGCCCTGTGGCAGGCGCTCTACGACGCCGGCGCCGAGTTGGTGCTGTCGGGGCACGACCACGACTACGAGCGCTTCGCGCCGCAGGACGCCCAGGGCAACCCGGACGCCGCCGGCATGCGGCAGTTCGTGGTGGGCACCGGCGGCAAGAACCACTACGCCATCAGCGCGCTCAGCGCCAACAGTGAGGTCCACAACGACGACACCTTCGGCGTGCTGAAGCTGGTGTTGCGCTCCGACGGATACGACTGGCAGTTCCTCCCCGAGCCCGGCAAGACCTTCACCGACAGCGGCACGTCCGCCTGCCATTGACCACGGTCCACCGCCTCCGCGCCGCTCGGACGGGCACCCATTGGGCGCCGCCCGATGGCGCGGAGGCGTCCGAATCCGCACATGTTCCCCTGATATTCGCCGGATACAGTGGGCGGTGGAACGGGACGGGACGTGGCGGCAACGCGCCGCGACTCGCCCGCACGGGGCACGATTCTGGGATGGGCATGACGCGCAACCAACGCAAGACGGCAAGGGCGGAGCGCATGACGCGCCTCCTCGACGCATTGCGCACCCAGAGCGCCGGCACCTGCCTGAGTACCGACGAACTGGCCGAGACCACCGGCCTGGGGGACACGGTGTTGCCGTTGCTCGCCGCGCTCGAGCGCCGCGGGTGGCTGGAGCACGCCTGGGTCGCCCGCGAGGGCGGCCCGCTGTTGCACTACCGGATCACCACGGCCGGGGCCGAGGGTCTGGCCGCCGACCACGACGGCCCCGCCAGCTGACGGACCGTCATCCACCGGCCACGTGCGCCACGGGTCCGCGCCCATGGCGGATCCCCGCCGACGCCGGCCGGAGCCTCAGTAGTCGATCCCGGTCCGGCTCCAGCCGCAGCCGTACCAGCGGAACGTGGCCGAGGCGGTGCCGCTGGCGTGCTCGCGCTGCCCCGAGGCGATGTTGCGCACGCTGCCGCTGTAGTGGATGGTGACGCTCCCGTTGTCGCCGCTCACGCGCGTGCCCGTGATGTCGTAGCTGTACTCCAGGTCGGCGTACACGCTGCCGTAGGTGGCGCGGGCGCTGTCTAGGAAGTTGGCCACGGTGCGCTTGAGGGCGCCGCGCAGCGCGGCCTCGTCCGGCGGCCCCGGCTCGCCGCACGACGCCCCGGCCGACGCGCCGCCGCCGGTCGACAGCTCCAGCGCGGTGCGCTCCCCGGGCGGGGGCGCGGCGGGCAGAACGAAGGCGTAGCTCACGCCGAGCGAGACGTAGGGCACGATCTGCGTGTGGTCGAGCAGCGGGACGCGCGCCACGCCCCCCTCGAGGTCGAGGCGGAGGTGCTCGCCGAGCGGGACGTGCGCGCCGGCCACCGCGAAGAGGGTGGTGTCCCGGCCGTAGAAGCCCGCGCCCAGGCCCAGGTAGAGGGGCACCGGGAACGGCACCGGCGGGTAGCCGCGCGCCTCCACCCCGACATACGGCCCCGCCGACGTCCAGCTCCCCTTGAGCTGCAGGCCCACGTACTGCGCCTGCACCGAGACCTGCAGCGCCACCGTCTGGTAGCTGGGGAAGCCGCCGCTGAGGCCGATCGACCCGATGGCCGGCGGGGCGCCGCTCGCCTCGCCGGAGACGGTCTCCGCGGCGGGCAACACGGCGTCGCTGGGCGGAGCGCCGTCCGTGGCGCCGCCGCCGCCGCCCTCATCGGCGCCCTCACCCGCCTGCGCGGCCGCCCAGGGGGAGCCCCCGAGTCCCACCAGGAGCACGAGCAACAGCAGGACGCGGGCGGCGGCAGCGCGCCCCGCAGCGCCGCCCAGGCGGGCGCAGCTGTGAGAGCCTCGAAGATCCATTGTCTGGGCCATACCCTCCCCCAACGGTCCGCACCGACCGCGCGGACCCAAGGGGAGGGTACCAGGGCGCCATGGCCGGGCGATGTGGGGGGTCGGCCCTCACGCCACCTCAGTCGTCGCTGCCGGGGTAGGTGAGGTCGGTGTTATTCCAACCGCAGTGGATCCACGCGAACGTGGCCGAGGCGTCGCCCGATGCGTTGACCGAGATGCCGGTAGCGCGCTCGAGCACGCTGCCTTCGTAACTCACCAGCACCGTGGCGTGGTCGCCGCTGATGCTCATGTCGGTGATGTCGAGCGAGTAATGCAGGCGGTAGTACTGCTCCTTGTAGTGGCGGCGCTGCCGCGCCAGCCAGCGCTGGAAGGTCTGCTTGAAGGCCACGCGCAGGTTCCGCTGGTCCGGCTGCGCCACGCAGCGGCGGCTCGGCGGCACCCGCCCGCCGTCCTCTTCGCCCTCGGGAGGGCCGCCGGGGCCGGCGTGCGGGCCGCCGCCCGACCAGCCGCCTCCGGGCCCGCCCCCGGGGCCGCCGGGATCCTCTCCGTGGTCGTCTCCGTGGCCGCCGCGCGGTCCGGAGGGCGGGCCGCGCCGGCGGGCATGCACGCCGTACAGCCAGTCGCCGGCGAACAAACCCTCGCGCCAGGAACCCGTGCGCCAGGCGTCGCCGTCGTCAGCGGGTCCCGGTCTAGCGAAGGCCACCGACCCCACCGCCAGGAGCAACAGCACGACCAGTGCAGCCCGCGCCGCCGTGGACCACCGGACACCCGCCAATTTCGCCATGGCTCCACCACCCTCCCGTGAATCGCGCTTCGTGCCGAGAACGATGATGCAGGCTAACGGAGCGCCGACCGCGGAGGACAATATTCGGAGTCGGGGGGCGGCGAAACATGCGCCGCGCCTCACGCCCCCAGGTACACCCGCCGCACCATCTCGTTCTCGCGCAACTCCGACGCCGCGCCCTGCAGCACCACCCGACCGTTCTCCAGGACGTAGGCGCGGTGGGCCAGGGCCAGCGCCATGGCGGCGTTCTGCTCGACCAGCAGGATGCTGGTGCCCTCCTCGTTGAGGCGGCGCAGCACGCCGGCGAGCTCGCGCACCAGCAGCGGCGCGAGCCCCAGCGACGGCTCGTCGAGCATCAGCACCTGGGGATCGGACATGAGCGCCCGCCCGATGGCGAGCATCTGCTGCTCCCCGCCCGAGAGGCTGCCCGCGAGCTGGCCGCGCCGCTCGCGCAGGGCGGGGAACAGGTCGTATGCGCGCTCGAGCCGCTCCGGCGTGTGCTCCGCGTCGAGGCTGCCGAGCTCGAGGTTGTCGCGCACCGTCATGCGCGGGAAGATCTCGCGCCCCTCGGGGCAGTGCGCCAACCCGTCGCGCACGCGCCGGCTGGGGGAGCGCTCGCGCAGCTCGCGCCCGAGGAAGCGGATGTGTCCGCCGGCCAGCGGCTGCAGGCCGGAGACGGCCCGCAGGGCGGTGGTCTTGCCGGCACCGTTGCCGCCCACCAGGGCCACCAGCTCGCCCCGGCGCACCTCGAGGTCCACGCCGTGCAGCGCGGTGACGGGCCCGTACGCCACGCGCACGCCCTCGAAGGCCAGCACCTCCTCGGCGCCCGCGTCCGGCGCCGCGCCGGCCTCGGCCACCTCCTCCCCGCCGCCGAGATAGGCCTCGATCACGTCGGGGAGGCGCGTCACGTCCGCGGGCGCGCCCTCTGCGAGCTTGACGCCGTGGTTCATCACCAGCAGCCGGTCGCAGCCGCGCGCCATGGTGTCCATGTGGTGGTCGATGACGAGCACCGTCACGCCGGCGTCGCGGATGCGGTGGATGAGGCGCATGGCGGCGGCGGACTCGGCCTCGTTCATGCCGGCGAAGGGCTCGTCGAGCATCAGCAGCACGGGGTCGGCGGCCAGGCCGATGGCGATCTCCAGCACGCGCTGCTCGCCGTAGGCGAGGTCCCCGGCGGCGGCGGTCGCGCGCGCGGCCAGGCCGACGAAGGAGAGCACCTCCTCCACCCGCGCCTCGAGCGCCCTGCGCTCCGGTGCCGGGACGCCGAAGAGCAGCCGCCGCGCGCCGCCGCGCGTGCGCTTGTGGCACGCCAGGCGGATGTTCTCCGCCACGCTCAGCTCGCCGAAGACGCGGGTGTGCTGGAAGGTGCGCACCAGGCCGCGCGTCGCCAGCCGGTGCGGCGCCTCGCCGGTGACGTCCACCCCGCGGAAGGCCACGCGCCCGGCGCTGGGCGGGAGGAAGCCGCTGAGGAGGTTGAAGGTCGTGGTCTTGCCGGCCCCGTTGGGCCCCACCAGCCCCAGCACCTCCCCCTCCTCGACGTGGAAGGAGAGCTCCTCCACCGCCGCGAAGCCGCCGAAGGTGCGCGTCAGGCCGGTGACGCGCAGCAGCTCGCGCGGCGCCGGGCCCGCGCCCGGCCCCGAGGCGCCGCCCGCACGCGCCGCCGCGTCGCCGCCCACGCCCGCCCCCGCAGCGCCGCCCGGGCCCGTCGCCGGGGCCCGCCGGCCGCCGCCGCTCACGCCGCACCCCGGGCGCGGCTCCAGCGGCGCCACAGCCGCGTGGCGCTGCCCACCAACCCGCCGGGCAGCACGGTGATGACGACGATGAGCAACACCCCGTAGATGATCTCGGCCAGCACGGGCGAGACGTTGGTGAGCAGCTCGCCGGCCACCGTGAGGAAGGCCGGGCCCACGATGGGGCCGAGCGCGGTGCCGGCGCCGCCGACGAGGTTCATCACGAACAGGTCGAACGACTCGATGAAGGTGAAGGAGTCCGGGCTGATGAACGCCGCGTAGTGCGCGTAGAGCGAGCCGGCCACGCCGGCCATGGCGGCGCTCAGGCAGAACACCGTGAGCTTGGTGCGGTAGGCCGGCACGCCGATGGCCATGGCCAGGTTCTCGTCGCCGCGGATGGCCCGCAGGTCGCGGCCCAGGCGCGAGCGGTTGACGCGCCAGCGCAACCACAGGGCCAGGGCCACGAACACCAGCACCAGGTGGTAGTAGCCGACCTTGTTGATGAGCGTGACGAAGGTGTGGCTCCACCCGAACAGCCGCAGGGTGACGAAGGGCACGCCGGGCAGCCCCATCGGCCCGCGCGTGAGGTCCACCAGGTTGGTCATCAGGATGGTGGCGATGATGCCCACGATGAACGTCACCACCGAGAAGTGGTGCCCCTTGAGCCGCAGGGCCGGCGCGCCCACCAGGAGGCCGGCCAGCGCGCCCGCGACGGCGGCGGCCAGCAGCGCCAGCGGGAACGGGGCCCCGAGCCGCATCGCGGTGAGCGCCGAGGCGTAGGCCCCCACGCCCCAGAAGGCGGCGTGCCCGAGCGAGAGCAGCCCCGAGGTGCCGATGAGCAGGTCCAGGCTGGCCACCAGGATGACGTTGATGCCCGCGAGCACCAGCAGGTGACGCATCACCAGGCTGGGCAGCAGGTAGGGCAGCGCCACGGCCAGGGCCGCGCCCGCCAGGATCAACACGGCGGTGACGGCAACGCCCGCGCCGCGCGCCGCGCCGGCCGGGCGGGCGGGGCCCGCGCCGCTCACAGCTTGGCCTCGGGCGGGCCCATCAGCCCGCGCGGCCGGAACAGCAGCACCACCACCATCAGCACGTAGGCGGTGAGCTCCGCGTACTGGGTGGCGAACAGGCCGCCGGTGAGGGTCTCCACCACGCCCACGACGAGCGCGCCCACCAGGGCTCCGGGCACGCTCCCCATGCCGCCGAAGATGACGATGGCGAAGGCCTTGATGACCACCAGCGCGGCCACGCTCGGGTCGAAGGCGTTGACCGCCGAGGAGAGCGTCCCCGCCACGCCCGCCAGGCCGCCGGCCAGGGCGAAGGCCGTGAGCTCGACGCGGAAGGCGTCGACCCCCACCACCAGCGCGCCCTTGCGGTTCTGGGCCACGGCGCGCAGCGACTTGCCGATGCGGGTGCGCTGCAGGAACAGCCACGTCACCAGCACCAGCACCGCCACCGTCCCGATGAGGAAGGCCTGGTAGGCGCTGAGCGTCGCCCCCCACAGGTGCAGGCGCCGGCCGCCGAAGGGGGAATCCACCAGCTTGATGCCGGCGCCGAACAGCAGCAGCGCGACGTTCTGCAGGATCAACAGCAGCCCCAGCGCGGCGATGAAGGTGGTGGCGCTGGAGAGGCGCCGCAGCGGACGGTAGACGGCGGCGTAGTTCGCCATGCCCACGCCGGCGCCCACCAGCATCGCCAGCGGCAGGGCGAGGAAGAAGCTCAGCCCGAAGAGCTTGGTGACGTAGTAGGCGACGAAGGCGCCGAGCATGAAGATGGCGCCCTGCGCGAAGTCGGCGACGTCGAGCACGCCCAGGATGATGGTGAGGCCGAGCGCCACCAGCGCGTAGAGGCTGCTCGAGTGGAGCGCGTTGACGAGGAGCTGGACGGAGATCTCCACCGGTCAAAGGCGGCTAGGCGCGCCGCGTCAGCACCCCGCTCTCCGCCAGATCGTTGAACACCTGCTGCGCGGTGATGCTCCCGCCCTCCACCTCGAAGCGGTCGACGAAGCGCACCCCCTCGAAGGGCACGCCGTGGAGATTCACGCCGTGCAGCGTGCCGAAGACGTAGGCGACGGCCCCGCCGCCGCCGCGCTCCCACACCTCCACCGCATCGAGGTGCTTGCCGACGCGCCGGTAGCGCCCCTTGGACGCCTCCACCATCGCCTCGAGGGTGGTGTAGCGCTGGTCGCCGGGGAACACCATCACGGTGCCCGGCGCCAGCAGCGCCGAGGCGGCGGTCAGCTCGCGCCGCTCGAGCGCGGCCAGGAAGTCGCGCAGGAGCCGCTCGACCGACGCCGCATCGGAGTCGGGGGCCGCCGTTCGCTCGGATGATGCCATCGCGCCCTCCCGTCCGGCTCGCGCGGCGGGGGCCGATGCTCCACCCCCGCCGCGCGTTGCGCTCATCCTATCTTCGCCCGCTCGCCCCGCCACGTGGCGGGGCGAGCGGAAATCGCGTCACTGGCAGAGCTGATCGCTGGTGAGCACCACCGGGTCGGTGCCGGCGTAGTCGCGTCCGGCCACCAGGATCTTGCCGGCCTGGTCGTAGCCCGCCACGCCGGCGCGCATATCGGCCTGACCGCACTGCTGGAAGCCGTAGGTGCCGAAGGGGAGCTCGAAGGTATCGCCGGACAAGACCTCGCCCATGACCGTCTCGGGGTCGGTGCTGCCGCTGCGCTCCATGGCCTGCTTGAGCAGCACGATGGTGCCCCAGCCGAGGGCGTTGTTGCGCGTGGCGTGCTGGCCGGTCTGCGCCATGCTGGCGTCGTCGAGCGCCTTGGCGCCGGGCGCCACCTCGACGCTCAGCCCCATGTCGGTGGCGGTGTCGCCGATCTCGAAGAACCACGGCGAGAAGAAGCCCACGCTCTTGTCACCGACCGCGGAGAGCACCGAGCGGTCCTCCAGCAGGTCGCTTCCGAAGACGGGCTGGGTGAGCCCCAGCTCGTCGTGCTGCAGCGTGATGCCGATCATCTCCTGCCCCAGGCCCATGGCCACGATGGCGTCGGCGCCGGAGTTCTTGGCCTTGGTGAGGATGGTGCGGAAGTCGGTGTTGGCGTAGGGGAAGTACTCGGGCTCGGCCACGAAGGAGCCGCCGAGCTGCTCCACGGTGGCCTTGAACTGCGCGAGCATGCTGCGCCCGAAGTCGGTGTTCTGGGCCATCGCGAAGAAGGTCTTGTGCCCCTCGTGCTCGACGGCGTACTTGGCCAGCGGCGCCATCTCGATGCGGGCCTGCGGGCCGAGGCGCACGGAGAGGTCGGCGCCCGCCTGCGAGCGCGCGGCGCCCGTCAGGTCGTCGGCGTAGGCGTAGACGATCTGCGGCACCTTGAGGGCGGCCAGCACCGGCATCTCGGCCAGCGCGGCGGAGCTGCAGAAGCTGCCGCCGACGTACTGCGCCTTGCCGACCACGAGCCGGTTGGCGGCCTCGGTGGCGGCCTGTGGGTTGCACTTGTCGTCCTCGAACAGCAGCTTGAGGGTGACGGTGCTGTCGCCGACCGTGAAGCCGCCGGCGTCGTTGATGACCTTGGCGGCCAGCTCCGCGCCGGCCTTGGTCTCGTTGCCCTCGTTGGCGGCGCCGCCGGTGAGTGGCAGCGAGAAGCCCACCACGACCTCCGTCGATTGCGCCAGCGCGAGGGCCGCGCCCGCCACGAGAGCCAGCATCAGCGCTACGCGCCTGAGCCGCCCGATGAACGCCTGTCCATGCATGCCGGAAATCACCTTGGCTACCTCCTCCGGGGCCGCGCGCTCCCGCGCCCGGCCACCACTCACGGGCCCTGCCAACTGTCGGTTGCGGCCACTGTAGCCGACGTTTGACAACCTGTCAACACAACAACATAATGTCCGTATGAATTTCGCAGCCGCACCGGGTTGCGTCCGCGCGCGGCGCGCGCGGCGCCGCCCCGTTCCCCGCCTGCGCGGTGGCCGCGGCCCCGACGCCCGGCGCGCCGGCGGCGCCCCCGTCGAGGCGGCACGCCAGCGCGACCGGAGCGCGAGGACGTGACGCGCACCGTTGCCGTGCCGCGCACCGCCACGCTCGACAAGCGCAGCCCGGTGCCGTACTACCACCAGCTCAAGACCATCCTGCTCGAGCAGATCCGCGCCTTCGACGGCGCCGCCTCGGGCTCCCTGGCGCTCCCCACCGAGCGGGAGCTGCAGGACACCTACGGCGTCAGTCGCTCCGTGGTACGGCAGGCCCTGCAGGAGCTCGTCGCCGAGGGCTTCGTGGTGCGCGAGCAGGGGCGCGGCACCTTCGCGCTGCCCGAGAAGCTGCGACACAACCCGCAGCCCGACGGCGTGCGCGCGCTCGGCCTGTCGGGCTACCTCAAGGGGCACGGCATGCGCTCGAGCACGCGCCTGCTGGCGCGTACGGTCACCACCCCGGACGCCCAGGCGGCCATCGCGCTGATGCTGGCGCACGACGCGCGCGTGCTGCGCTTCGAGCGCCTGCGCCTGGCCGACGACACCCCCATCGGGCTGCAGACCGTCACGCTGCCGTGGTCGCTGGCCGGGAGCCTGGCCGACGAGGACCTGGTGTACGGCGACTCCTCCATCGCCTACCTGCGCGACAAGCTGGGCCTGAGCATCGGCAAGAGCGCCCGCACCATCGAGGCGGTCGCGCTGGCGCCGGAGGAGGCCGCGGCGCTGCGCGCCGAGCCCGGCCAGCCGGCGCTGCGGGTGCGGCGCACGGTGCGCGACCTGCACGACCGCCCGGTGGAGTTCTTCGACGCCGTCTACCGCGGCGACCACTTCGAGTACTCGCTGGAGTTCGACCACGCCTGAGGAGGCCCGCATGCTGCTGCCCGAACGCGTCGAGCTGGTGGAGGTGGGGTTGCGCGACGGCCTCCAGAACCAGCCGCGCGTGCTCCCCACGGAGCGCAAGCTGGCGCTGCTCAGGGGGCTGATCGACGCGGGCGTGCGCCGCATCCAGGTGGCGAGCTTCGTGCACCCCGCCCGGGTGCCGCAGATGGCCGACGCCGAGGCGGTGTGCGCCGGCCTGCCGCCCGCCCCCGGGGTGATCTACAGCGGCCTGGCGCTCAACCGGCGCGGCGTCGAGCGCGCCGCGGCGGCGGGGCTGACCCACGTCGACGCCTCACTCTCCGCCAGCGACCCCCACAGCCGCCGCAACTGCGGCATGGGGCTGGTCGAGGCCCGAGAGAAGCTGATGGACACCATCGCCGAGGCGCAGCGGCTCGGCCTGCGGGTGCGCGGCGGGGTGCAGTGCGCCTTCGGCTGCGACGACGGCCCCGTGCCGCTGGAGCGCGTCGTGGAGCTCGCCCGCGCGATCGCCGGGCAGGGCGTCGAGGAGCTGGCGCTGGCCGACTCCACCGGCATGGCCGACCCGCTGCAGATGGAGCGGGTGCTCGAGGCCGTGACGCGGGAGGTGCTCGAGCCCGCCGGCCACCTGCCGCTGGTGCTGCACCTGCACGACACCCGCGGGCTGGGCCTGGCCAACGTGCTCACCGCGCTGCAGCACGGCGTGACGCGCTTCGACACGGCCTTCGGCGGGCTGGGCGGCTGCCCCTTCATCCGCGGCGCCACCGGCAACGTCGCCACCGAGGACACCGTGCACCTGCTCGACGCGCTGGGCGTCGCCAGCGGCGTGGACCTGGAGGGCGTGGCGGCCGTGAGCGCCGCGGCCGAGCGCTGGCTGCGCGGCGACGATGCGGGCGCAGATGCGAGCGAAGGTACGGAAGATACGAGCGAAGGTGCGGGTGCAGATGGGGATGGCGGCGCGGACGGCGCGCCGGACGCGCGGGCGCAGAGCGCCGAGATCCGCTTCCCCAGCAAGCTCTACGGCCTGTGGAAGCGGGCGCACGCCGCGCCCCGAGAGGAACCCCATGCCCCAGACCGCGGCTGAGCTGCTGCTCTCGCGCAAGGCCGGCGAGGAGGCGCGGGCCGGGGACATCGTGGTGGTGCCGGTCGACGCCGCCATGGCCACCGACGCCACCACCCCCTTCGCGCTGCGGGCCTTCGAGGCGATGGGCGGCGGGCGGGTGTGGGACCCCGAGCGCCTGAGCCTCGTCATCGACCACGCCACCCCCGCGCCCAACGAGCGCATCAGCACCCTGCACGCGCAGATGCGCGCCTTCGCGCGCGACCAGGGCGTGCGGCTGTTCGATGTGGGCGAGGGCATCTGCCACCAGCTCATGGTGGAGAACGGGCACGTGCTTCCCGGCGACCTGTTCGTCGGCGCCGACTCGCACACCCCCACCTACGGCGCGCTCGGCGCCTTCGCCGTCGGGGTGGGCTCCACCGATCTGGCGGGCGTGCTGCGCACCGGCCGCATCTGGCTCAAGGTGCCCGCCACGCTGCGCATCGAGCTGACCGGCCGCCTGCGCCCGGGCACCACGGCCAAGGACGTGGTGCTGCACCTGGTGGGGCGCCTGGGCATCGCCGGCGCCACCTACGAGGCGGTGGAGTACGGCGGCGAGGCCGTCGCCGAGCTGAGCCTGGCGGGGCGCATGGTGCTCGCCAACATGGTCGCGGAGATGGGCGCCAAGACGGCGCTGGTCGACACCGCGGGGCTGGAGGAGGGCGTCCGGGCCGAGGCGGGGCTGTACGGCCCGCTGCTCGAGCACGCGCCCTTCGCGCCCGTCGCGGCGGAGCCGGGCGCGGCCTACCGCGCCGTGGAGCGCGTCGACGTCTCCGGGCTCGGCCCGCAGGTGGCCGTGCCGCACTCGCCGGACCGGGTCCGGGACGTGAGCGAGGTGGCCGGCACGCCGGTGCAGATGGCCTTCATCGGCTCGTGCACCAACAGCCGGCTGGAGGACCTGCACGCGGCCGCGGCGGTGCTGCGCGGGCGGCGCCTGGCGCCGGGCGTGCGCCTCATCGTCACGGCGGCGTCGCGCAAGGTGTTCAACGACGCGCTGCACGACGGCACCGTCGAGGTGCTCTCCGAGGCCGGCGCCACCTTCATCACCTCGGGCTGCGGGCCGTGCGTCGGCACCCACCAGGGCGTGCCGGGCGACGGCGAGACGGTCATCTCCAGCACCAACCGCAACTTCCGCGGGCGCATGGGCAACCCCAACAGCAACGTCTACCTGGCGTCCCCCGCGGTGGTCGCCGCCGCCGCGGTGGCCGGCGAGATCGTCGACCCGTCCGCGCTGCTGGCGGGCGGACCGCCCGCGGCGGGCGCCCCGCGAGCGGGCAACGCGGACGGGCATGGGGACGGGGGCAGCGCTACCGGTGCTGGAGGCGCCACGCCCAACGCCGGCGGGCGCGCGCGCGGCCCCGCCACGGGAGGCGCGGCATGAGCGTCCTCGGCGGCACCGCCCACCTGCTGGGCGACCACATCGACACCGACCGCATCATCCCCGGCAAGTACACCAAGACGCTCGACACCTCGTCGCTGGCCGAGCACCTGCTGGAGGACTACGACGCGGAGCTGGCCGGCCGCATCCGGCCCGGCGACGTGCTGGTGGCCGGCGAGAACTTCGGCTGCGGCTCCTCGCGCGAGCAGGCGCCGCTGGCCATCCAGGCCGCCGGCGTGTCGTGCGTGCTGGCGCGCTCCTTCGCGCGCATCTTCTTCCGCAACGCCATCAACATCGGCCTCACGGTGGTGGAGGTACCGGGGCACGCCATCGCCGACGGCGCGCGCGTGCGCGTCGACCTCACCGCCGGCGAGGTGACCGACGAGAGCGCGGGCCGCAGCTACCGCGCGACCCGCATGCCCGAGGTGATGACGCGCATCCTCGAGGCCGGCGGGCTGGTGCCGTTCCTGCGCGAGCACGGCGACTACGCAGACGGTGAGGGGGGCGCATGAGCGACGATCCGGACGCCGCCCCGGGCGCGCGCCTCCCGCTGGCGGGCGTGCGGGTGCTGGAGTTCAGCCAGGCGGTGCTGGGCCCGACGGCCGGGCTGGTGCTGGCGGACCTGGGCGCCGAGGTCATCCGCATCGAGCCCGCCCCGCGGGGCGACCCCACCCGCACCCTGCGCGGCTTCGGGATGGGCTACTACCCCTACTTCAACCGCAACAAGAAGAGCGCGGTGCTCGACGTCAAGGACCCGCGCGGCAAGGCCGCGGTGGAGCGCCTGCTGGAGGGCGCCGACGCGCTCATCGAGAACTTCGCCCCCGGCACCATGGACCGGCTGGGGCTGGGCTTCGAGGACCTGCACGCGCGCTTCCCCGGATTGGTGTACTGCTCGCTCAAGGGCTTCCTGCCGGGCCCGTACGAGCAGCGCATGGCGCTCGACGAGGTGGTGCAGATCATGTCCGGCCTGGCCTACATGACCGGCCCGGAGGGGCGCCCGCTGCGCGCCGGCGCCTCGGTCATCGACATCATGACCGGCGTCTACGGCGCCATGGGCGTGCTGCTGGCGCTGCGCGAGCGCGACGCCGATGGCCAGGGGCGGCTGGTGAAGAGCGCCCTGTTCGAGACGGCCGCCTTCATCATGGGCCACCACATGGCCTACGCCCTCGCCTCCGGCGCGCCGGTGCCGCCCATGCCGGAGCGCGTGAGCGCCTGGGCGGTGTACAACCAGTTCCACACCTCCGACGACCACATCGTGTTCATCGGCGTGACGTCGGACAAGCAGTGGGCGCGCTTCTGCGAGGCCTTCGAGCGCCCCGACCTGGCGTCCGATGCGCGCCTGGCGAGCAACAACGACCGCATCGCCGAGCGCGACTGGCTGTTGCCCGACCTCACCGCCATGGTGCGGGGGCTGACGCTGGAGGAGGTCGTGCGGCGCTGCGAGGCGGCGCAGCTGCCGTTCTCGCCGCTGGCGCGCCCCGAGGACCTGTTCACCGACCCGCAGCTCACCGCCGGCGGCAGCCTGCTCGATACCACCTTCCCCGACGGCACGCACGGGCTGCTGCCGGCGCTGCCGCTGATGTTCGAGGGCGCACGCTGGGGCAAGCGCAGTGACCCGCCGCGTCTGGGGCAGCACACCGCGGAGCTGCTGCGCGCCGCCGGCTACCAGCAGCACGAGATCGACGCGCTGGTGGCCGACGGCGTGGCCACGGTGGAGGCGCCGTCGTGAGCGCCGCGGCCGCGGTGTGGCCGCGCGCCGCCCGCCGGCGCACCGCCTCACCGGCGCACCGCCCGCCGTACATTCCGCCCGCGGGCGGAACGCTGCCCACTCACGAGGCGCACGCAGCGCGGCGCCGCACCTATCACCCGTCACCCAACGCGATGGAGGCGACCATGAGCGACACCCCGTCCGGCACCCCGACCTTCGACCTGCTCATCAAGGACGTGCGCCTGGTGCGCCCGCACCAGGACGGCGCCCCCGCCGTGGACGTGGCCGTCAAGGACGGCAAGGTGGCCCGGGTGGCGCCCGACATCGCCGCCGGCGAGGCGCGCGAGGTCTTCGACGGCCACGGGCTGCTGGCCTTCCCCGGAGTCGTGGACGGGCACATGCACGTGGGCATCTACTCCCCCCTGGCCGACGACGCCGTCACCGAGAGCCAGGCCGCCGCCATGGGCGGCGTGACCAGCGCCATCACGTACTTCCGCACCGGCGACTACTACCTCAACAAGGGCGGCCCGTACGCGGAGTTCTACCCCGAGGTGCTCGACATCTCCAAGGGGCGCTACTGGGTCGACTACGGCTACCACCTGGCGCCCATCAACCGCGCGCACATCGACGAGATGCCGATGCTGATGCGCGAGCACGGCGTGCCGAGCTTCAAGATCTTCATGTTCTACGGCGGCCACGGGCTGCACGGCCGCTCCAGCACGCAGCGCAACTTCCTCCGCCTGGAGGAGGGCGAGAGCTACGACTTCGCGCACTTCGAGTTCATCATGCGCAAGCTGAGCGAGATGATCCGCGAGAACCCGGCGCAGGCCGAGAACATCTCGTTGAGCCTGCACTGCGAGGTGGCGGACATCCTCAACGCCTACACGGCGATCGTCGAGCGCGAGGGCAAGCTCACGGGGCTGCACGCCTACAACGCCGCGCGGCCGCCGCACTCCGAGGGGCTGGCGGTGTTCATCGCCTCCTACCTCGCCTACGAGACCGACGCCACCAACATCAACCTGCTGCACCTCAGCTCCCGCAAGGCGCTGGAGGCGGCGCTGTTGATGTCGGAGGTGTTCCCGCACATCGACTTCCGCCGCGAGGTCACGGTCGGGCACCTGCTGCTCGACGTCGACAGCCCCGCCGGGCCGTTCGCCAAGGTCAATCCGCCCATCCGCCCCCGGGAGGACGTCGAGTACCTGTGGGAGCGCCTCATCGCCGGCGACGTCGACTGGGTGGTGAGCGACCACGCCTGCTGCAAGGCCGAGGTGAAGGTGGGCGCCGAGAACCCCAGGGACATCTGGCTCGCCAAGTCCGGCTTCGGCGGCACCGAGTACCTGCTGTCGGGGCTGCACAGCGAGGGCAGCAAGCGCGGCCTGAGCCTCAACCGCATGGCCGAGCTCACCTCCGCCAACCCCGCCCGCCGCTACGGCCTGGGGAGCAAGGGGGACGTGGCCGAGGGGTTCGACGCCGACCTGGTGCTGTTCGACCCGAACGAGACCTTCACCGTGCGCGCCGCCGACAGCACCTCGGGGCAGGGCTACACCCCGTTCGAGGGGCAGGAGCTGACCGGGCGCGTGAAGCACACCTTCCTGCGCGGGCAGCTCGTCTACTCCAACGGGGAGATCAAGGGGCCGGCGCGCGGGGAGTACCTGCGCAGGCCGACGCCGCGCGTGTCCTGAGAAACGCGGCGTGCCGGGGCCACGCCGCCCTCCGTTCTAACGCTCCGCGCGCCACGAGCTTCGTCACCGGACCGTCGGACTCGGCACCGATCTGCACCTGCGTTCCCGCCACCCCCCGCCGGATTCGGTCCGCGATTCGTCGTAGGGCGGCATCGACCGCCGCAAGGGCCTCCTCGCGTGCCTCGATGGGAGGTAGGTCAGATCTGGGAAGGCGGTCCAGCCTCGTGGAGGCTTGGGAGTTCCACCCCGACGAGGTCGTCACCGAACAGTGGGACGCTGTTGTGGTTCCGGAAGGTCGCGTCGAGCCGCAGGTCCGGGAGCCACGTCGGGGGCCTCGTCGGTCCGTGGAGGTGGATCACGGATTGGCCTACCGGCAGGAAATGGGCATAGCCCTGTTGCTCGATGGCCGTTCGCCCCTTCAGGGTGTGGGGAGGACGAGCGCGCGCCCAGGACCCGGTGGCCGGGCCCCGGGCGCGGGAGCATCTTGGGGGGCCGACGCCCGAGGTGTCCAGAGCGTACACGGCGCCCGCAGGGGCCAAGGGTGCCGCGGGTGCGCGGCACAGCGGGGGTCAAGGGCCCAGGGCACCGATGGGAATGACGTCCACGCCGTCCTCGCGCCGGAACCCATAGCCGGAGCCGACGATGACCGCGAGTGAGGCGGGATCTCCACAAGTACGCGTGTCCACCCTCTGGGCAAAGCGCTTGAGCGTGGCCGCGGCGTCCTCGATGCGCGCGGCCGCGAGCTTGACCTCGAACGCCGCCCAGCGACCGTCGGCCGCCTCTACGATGGCGTCCACCTCCAGGCCCGTGTTGTCCCGGTAGTGCATCACCGTGGCGTCGGCGGCTTGCGCGTAGACCCGAAGGTCGCGCACGACGAGCGACTCGAAGAGCAACCCGAGGAGGTTGGGGTCGCGGTACAGGGAGTCCGGGGTCGCGCGCAGCGCCGCCGCCGCCAAGGACGGATCGACGAAATGGCGCTTCGAAGCGCGCCGCAATATCGACCGCGAACGCAGATGCGGCGCCCAAGCGGGCTGATCCTCGACGATCATCAGCCGCTCCAGAGCGCCGAGGTACGAACGCACCGTGTCGTTGGCGAGGGGCCCGTCGGCACCACCGGCGTCGGTTGCGAGCGTCGTCGCCGCAGCGGGCGTCGAGACGTTGCGCGCCAGCGCCCGCAACAGCCGGCCCACGCGCGCGGGATCGCGCTCGGCACCGTCCACGGTGGAGATGTCGGTGCGACGGACCTCCTCGAGGTAGTCGCGCACCCACCGCCGCCCCGCCGCCACGTCAGCGTCGAGAAGTGCGGGCCAGCCCCCGACCACGATGCGCTCCGTGAGCTGCTGGACTCCCAGGCCGCGGTCGCGGCCGTGAGGCTCCGCACCGGCGAGCACGGCGCCGAGCGACACCTCGCCGGAGGCATGACCGGTCTCGAAGAGGCTCATGGGGCGCATCCGTAGGCGCGCCAACCGGCCGGCCCCCGTGTGCCGGGTGATGTCGTCGGCGGGCCTGGCCGAGCCCGTCAGGAGGAACTGGCCCGGCCGACCCCGCTCGTCGACCGCGCGCCGAACGTGGTTCCACAGCGCCGGCACCATCTGCCATTCGTCCAACAGGCGCGGCGTGTCCCCCCGGAGTACCAACTCGGGATCCACCTCGGCGGCGGCACGGGCATTGTGGTCGACGTCGAGCAGCACCTCGCTGGCGGCCATCTGCCGGGCGGTGGCGGTCTTGCCGCAGGCCTTGGGTCCCTCGATGACCACGGCTCCCACGGCGGCCAGGCGCGCGCGCAGCTCCGCATCGGCGAGGCGGGCGCGGTACGAGGCGGTCATGGCCGACCGACGGGCCGAACACCCACGGCGGCGCGGAGCGGCCGCCTGGCGGGCTGTGCGATTCGGGATGGCACCATCACCCACGCCATGCTAGTCACATTGCAACAAAACGAGTAGCAAGAATGTAACATCTTCAGTCGCCAGATCGCAATGGGTGGAGGCGGGCACTCCGGAGTGGCCGCCCGGGTCGCGGCCGTCCTGCCGGACCTCGCTCAGGACGTGGGGAGGAGGAACGCGCAGCCGAGGCCTGTGCTCGGGTCAGGCGCGCGTCCAGGGTCGCGAGCGGCGCCTGCAGCGCCTCCGCGAGCGCCGCGTAGCAGGCGTCGTAGGTCATCACGCTGCAGTGCAACTCCACGTCCGCTAGGCCAGGGCGCCGGGGGGGAAGAGGGCGACCCGGAGGTCGAGGAGGTCGGCATGGGCCAACGACGCGACCTCGTCCGTCGTGTCGCCGGCCAGCGCGGTCCGGCGGAGAATGTTGGCCGCCTCGACCGGCATGAGCTGCGGTGCCGCCAGGTCGTCGGACGCGATGAGCGACACCGCCCAGGTGCCGACGGGCCCCCGTCGACGAGCGCAGCCACGACGCCCGATGCGTCCGCCACCAGGCTTATCGGCGACCGGCGTCGGAATGGCGGAGGATCGCCTCGGTCGTCAGGCGCGAGCCCGTGCGCCGCTTGCGCTCCTCGACGCGCGCCATCAGGTCCTGTGGGCTCGGGCATCGAGCCAACGCGATGAGTTTCCCCCGAAGGTACGCCTGCAGGGACCGCCCGCTCCGTGCCGCACGCGCGGCGAGCTCGTCACGGGTGTCGTCCGGCACGTCGCGGATCGTGATCGAGGTCGACATGCTTGCATCATGCTGCGAACCTCGGCATCGGCGCAACGGCCCTGGCCTTTCGCAGTGCGGCACGTGCCCACGCTGGCCCGGCCACGCGCGTCCATCGGCCACCGAGGCGCCTCAGCCGGCGGCCGCCGCCGCCCACACCTCGAAGAACCACGCGGCCGCCACCGCGCCGCCGTCCGGATGGCCGGCGCTGCGCTCGGCCATCCAGCGGGCCCGGCCCGCGCGCGGCTCGAGCCCGCCGGTGGCCTCGGCGCCCGCGCTGGCGGCCGACCACGCGGCCTTCGCGCCCTCGGCCAGGGTGGCTCCCCCCTCCACGGCCGAGGCGAACGCGTCGCCCGCGGGCCCGAGGGCATCGAGGATGGTCTTGTCCCCGCGCTCGGCCTTGCCGCGGCGGGCGATGGCGTCCACGGCGGCGCGCAGCATGTCCGCCACCGCCGCCGGCTCCAGCGTGGCGGCGCCGGCCGACACGCGCCCCGCCTCCAGCAGCGCACCCGTGATCAGCGTCCCGAGCGTGGAGGGGGCCACGCGGTTGAAGGCCAGCGCCGCGGCCCGGAGCCCCGCCCCGATGTCGTCCTCGGGCCCCTCGGCGAACGACTGCGCCGCGGCCCGGAAGCCGTCGCGCAGGGTGAGCCCGAGGTCCCCGTCCCCGGCGACGGCGTCCAGGGCACAAAGCTCCTTGACGCCGCGGTCGTAGCGGTCCGCGGCAGCCGTCAGCAGCGCCTCGACCGTGCCCTTGCTGCAACCCTGGCTCACGCCATCCACCCCCGCCTCACCAGAAGGCCAGCATGGGGGAGCGGCTGGGGGCATCGAGCAGGCGCTCGAGCCCGTCGTCGAGGCGCATCAGCGTCAGCGAGGCTCCGGCCATCTCCATCGAGGTGGCGAACTCGCCCACGTAGCAGCGCCGCACCTCCACGCCGGCGCGCTCCAGCGCGGCCCGGGCGTGGTTCAGCAGGATGTAGAGCTCCTCCTTCGAGGTCGCCCCCAGCCCGTTGACGAGCAGGGCGGCCCGCTCGGGGACGGCGTCGCCGAAGTCCGCCACGATGGGGCCCACCAGCGCCTCGGCGATCTCGGCCGCGCTGCCCAGGGCGCCGCGGCGCACGCCGGGCTCGCCGTGGATGCCCATGCCGATCTCCATCGAACCCTCGTCGAGGTCGAAGGAGGCGGTGCCCACGGCGGGGATCACGCACGGACCCAGCGCGACGCCCATCGAGCGCACGCCGTCGAGGGCCGCGCGCAGCCCTGCCACGACCTCGGCGCGTTCGGCGCCCCGTTGCGCCAGGGCGCCCGCCACCTTGTACGCGAACGCCAGCCCCGCGATGCCGCGGCGGTCGGAGGCGCGCTCGCGCGGCGCCGACGCCACGTCGTCGGCCACCACCACGGTGTCGACCTCGACGCCGTCCGCGCCCACCATCTCGGCGGCCAGCTCGAAGTTCATCACGTCGCCGGTGTAGTTGCCGATGATCACGACCACGCCCGATCCGGAGTCCGCCGCGCGCAACACGCGGGCCATGGTCTCGGCGCCCGGCGAGGCGAAGACGTTGCCCACGGCGACGCCCGTGAGCAGGCCGTCGCCCACGTACCCCAGGAACAACGGCAGGTGGCCGAAGCCACCGCCGCTCACGAGCCCGACCCCGGCCGCCCGGGGGCCGCCGCGACGCAGCAGCGCCCGGCGGTCCCCCTCCGCCGCTTCGAGGTAGTCGGGGTGCGCCGCCAACACGCCGGCGATGGCGTCATCGACGTAGCTCTCCGGCGCGTCGAGGATCTTGCGCATGGGTGCCTCCCGTCCGGGCGCGGTTCAGCCCGCGCCGATCGCCAGGTGACGCGGCGCATGCGTGAGCGTGCGCGCGCCGGTCTCGGTGACGAGCACCAGGTCCTCGACCCCGAACAGCCAGCCGGTCTCGGAGGTGATGCCCGGCTCGATGGTGAACACCATGCCCGGCTTGAGCGTCTCCTGCACGTCCGGGCCGATGCGCGGCAGCTCGTGCACGGTGGTGCCGATCATGTGCCCCATGCCGTGGAACGCCGCCGTGTAGCCGGACTCCCGGATGGCGTTGCGCCGCACCTTGTCCAGGTCCTCGATCACCATGCCGGGGCGGATGGCGTCGCGCACCTGCTGGGCGATGCTGTCGGCCGCGTTCTGTGCGCGCACGGCCGCGTCGGTGGGGGTGCCGGCGCAGCCGATCCGGATCATGTCCGAGAAGTACTCGCCCACCTGGCACCCCACGTCCAGCCCCACCAGGTCGTTGGGCTCGATGACCCGGTCGGTGGCGTACTGGTTCCAGGTGCGCGCGCCGTCCTCGCCGGAGCGGACGATGAGGAACGCCGGCACGTCGGCGCCGTTCTCCATCATGGCGATGCCGATGACGCGCGCCAGGTCGCGCTCCGTCATGCCCGGCCGGAGGGCCGCCCAGGCGGCCGCCACGGCCGCGTCGTTGGCGCGGCAGGCGAGCTCGAGCCGCTCGACTTCGAGCGGGGACTTGATGCACCGCACGGACCACAGCAGCGGGGCGCAGTCGACGTAGCGGTTGCCGGGGGTGAGCTTCGCCAGCCCCTGCCAGTCCTCCAGGGACATCCCCATCTGGGTGTCGGCGCCCACCTCGCCGCCGATGGTGGCGTTGGTGTAGCCCTTCTCCCGCATCAGGTCCGCCCACAGCTCGACGTAGCCGGAGGCCGGGTGGGGCCACAGTCGGATGTCCGGGACCCAGGCGAAGGCGTCGCCGTCTCCCGCCTCGATGGGGGGGAGGATGAGGATGGGGTCGCCCTCGTGCGGGATCAGGGCGGTGAAGGGGCGGTGCTTGCTGATCTTGAGCCAGGTCTTGAAGCCGGTGAAGTACCACACCGTCTCGAGCTGGCTCAGGAAGAGCGCGTCGATACCCTCGGCGCGCATCGCCGCCTGGGTTCGGGTGACCCGGTCGCGGAACTCAGAGACCGGGAAGCCGGCGTATTTGCCTCGGACCACGTGGTCCTCCTTCGTCACCGGGAGCGCGCGCTGGCGGTCCCGGGCCGTGTCCGTCCCCGTGGGCACAGAGGCCCACGGGGACGTGAGGGCGGAGTGCGGCTACTCGAGCGTGACGTTGGTGAAGTTGAGGAACTGGTCCAGCGACGGCTCCCAGCCGTTGACGCCGGTGCGGTAGGCGTAGAGGTCGTTGGGTGCGAACAGCGGGATCTCCACCGCGTCGTCGTAGAGCAGCACGGTGATCTGGTGGTAGAGGTCGAGGCGCTTGGCCTCGTCGGTCTCGAACTGCGCCATCTGGGTGAGGCGGTCCACCTCGGGGTTGCAGCCGTAGGAGTAGAGGAAGTCGCAGCCGAACTCGACCATCTTGAAGTGCGCGTCGGTGGGGGACAGGCCGCCGCCGTAGTACATGTCCTTGAGGTCGAGCGTGAGCAGCTGGTTGAGCCACTCGCCGGGCTCGAGCACCACCTGGTTGACGCTCACGCCCACCTCCTCGAACATCGCGGAGATGGCCTCGCTGATCTCCTTGTCCTGGGCGTAGCGGCCGGCGGGGTACTTGAAGGTCACCTGGAAGCCGTCGGGGTAGCCCGCGTCGGCGAGCATCTGGCGCGCCAGGTCGGGATCATAGGGGACGGCCGTCAGCTCGGGATTGAAGCCGAAGGTGTTGGTGGTGAGGATCTGCCCCTGCAGGATGCGCCCCTGCCCCAGGAAGAGGTTGTCGACGATGCTCTGCACGTTCACGGCGTGGCGCAGCGCGCGGCGCACCTCGACGTTGGTGAAGGGGCCCTCCCACTCGGGCTTGGAGGCGTAGGTGACCTTCATGGTGCGGTTGCCGGGCGCGGAGACCGCCACCAGGTTGCCGTTGTTGTTGACGCGGTCGAAGGCGTCGAGCGGGATCTCGATGCTGAAGTCGATGTCGCCGGCCTCGAGCGCGGCCACGCGGGCGGCGCCCTCGGCGATGGGGCGGAACACGAGCTGCTTGATGGCCGGCTCGCCGCCCCAGTAGTCGGGGTTGGCCTTGAGCGTCAGGCGGTTGTCCTTGGCCCAGCTATCGAACATGAACGGCCCGGTGCCGATGGGCGCCTCGGCGAAGCCCTCGAGCATGCCCACCTGCTCGGTGTAGACGGGCGGGTACATGAAGCTGCCGAGCGCCAGCGAGTTCACGATCAGTCGCTCGGGCGTGGGCTGCTTGGCCATGACGTTGACGGTGTGGTCGTCAACCATCGCCACGCTGTCCAGCACGGACACGAAGGAGGCGTAGGCACGCGAGGCGATGAGTGCGTCGAGGCTGTACTTGGCGGCGGTCGCGTCGAAGGGCTCGCCG
Source organism: uncultured Trueperaceae bacterium (assembly GCA_963739805.1). Lineage (GTDB taxonomy): Bacteria > Deinococcota > Deinococci > Deinococcales > Trueperaceae > CAVUBJ01. The sequence continues at coordinate 39,788 of CAVUBJ010000008.1, read as the reverse complement.
TTGGTGAAGCTGACGCCCTGCCGCAGGTGCAGCTGCAGGGTGTCCGGCGCCACCATCTCCCAGCTCTCGGCCAGGATGGGCACGAAGCCCGTGCCGTCGCCGGTGAAGATGATCATGCGCTCGACGATCTGGTTGGAGACGTTCTTCTCCTGCTGGGTGGTGCTGCTGAGCGGGGAAAGGCTGCGGGGGTCGAGCCCCTGCGCCACGATGAGCGTCTCGGCCCGTGTCTGCGCCCAGGCCAGCGAGCCGAGCACGAGTGCGACCGTGAGGGCCGCGAGCCCCAGCCAGATCCTGCGCGTTGCGCTCCTGTGTTGCATTCCGTTCATCCTCTTCCGTCCCTTCCGATACTGCTACTGCCCCTCCAGATGCGTGTGTGGTCGACAATCGGTTGCGGGCCTCCCTTCGGGGGCCGACGCGGGCGTGGCGTCACGTCACCGCGTGGTGGGATCGAGGGCGTCGCGAAGGCCGTCCCCAAGGAAGTTGAATCCGAGGACGGCGAGGACGATGGCGAGACCGGGGAGGGCCGAGACCCACCAGCCGTTGTAGATGTAGTCGCGCCCGTCGGCGATCATGGTGCCGAGGCTGGGCGTGGGCGGCTGCACGCCGAGCCCGAGGAAGCTCACCGCGGACTCGAGCAGCAGGATGCGGGCGACCTCGAAGGTGCCGAACACCACGATGGTGGTGGTGACGTTGGGCAAAACGTGCCTGAGCAGCACGCGGGCGGTGCCCGAGCCCGTGGCCCGCGAGGCCTCCACGAACTCGAGCTGCTTCACCCTCAGCACGTCGGCGCGCACCAGGCGCGCATACGGCGCCCACCCCGAGATGCCGAGCAGCAGCACCAGCACGGGCAGGCTGGGGCCGACCACGGCGATCACGGCGATGACGAGCAGCACGATGGGGAACGCCAACTGGATGTCCACCAGGCGCATCAGGAGCGCGTCGAGGGCGCCGCCGAAGTAGCCGGCGAGCGCGCCGAAGCTGATGCCGAGCGCCGCCGAGATGAGCACCGCAAACAGCGCCAGCAGCAGCGACGTGCGCGTGCCCAGCATCATGCGGCTGAGCAGGTCGCGGCCGAGGTTGTCCGTGCCCAGCACGTTGTCCCAGGAGCCGCCCGCCATCCCCACGGGCGCCGTCAACCGCTGCGCGAGGCTGGTCTTGTAGGGGTCGTGGGGAAGCCAGGGCGAGGGCCACGCGGCCACCAGGACGAGCAGCACCAGGATGACGAAACCGGCGAGCCCCATGCGGTCGCGGAGGATCCTGCGGAGCAGCGAGCGGCGGGGCGCCCCCGTCAGGGAGGCGCTGCGATCAGCGCCGGCCTCCGTCGGGGAGGCGCCGGCCTCGGCCGTCGGGCGCTTGCGGGTCATGCCTCCACCCGGATACGCGGATCGAGGTAGGTGTAGATCACGTCGGTGATGAGGTTGATGACCACGAAGATGAGCGCGGCCATGATGATGGTGACGCGCACCAACGGGAAGTCGCGGCTGTAGATGGCCTGCACCGCGAGGCGGCCGATGCCCGGCCAGCTGAAGACGGTCTCGGTGACCACGGCGCCGCCGAGCAGCGCCCCGGTCTGCAGCCCCACCAGCGTGACCACGCTCACCAGCGCGTTGCGCAGCGCATGCCGCAGCACCACGGTGAACGGGCGCAACCCCTTGGACTTGGCGGTGCGGACGTAGTCCGACTCCAGCACGTCGAGCATGGCGCCGCGGACGAAGCGGGCGGTGGTGGCGATGTAGTAGGCGGCCAGCGTGGAGGCGGGCAGGATGAGGTTGGCGATCCCCTCGCGACCGCCCGTCGGGAGCCAGCGGAGCTGGGCACCGAAGACGATGATGGCGATCAGGCCGAGGTAGAACCCCGGTACCGCCTGGCCGAACAGGCTGGCGAAGCGCACCAGGGCATCGAAGCGCGAACCGCGGAACACCGCCGCCAGCACGCCGAAGGCGACGCCGAGGGTGACGGAGAGCACCATGGCGGCGGCCGCGAGCTCCAGCGTGGCGGGCAGGCGCTCGAGGAAGAGCTCCAGGGCGGGCTGGTTGTAGCGCGTGGAGGTGCCGAAGTCTCCGCGGACGATGCCCAGCAGGAACACGCCGTACTGCACCAGCAGCGGCCGGTCGAGGCCCAGCTCCTGCCGCAGCGAGGCGATGGTCTCGGGGGTGGCGTCCGTGCCCAGGATGGCGACGGCGGGGTCGCCGGTGAGGTAGAGCAGCAGGAAGGCAGCGAGCGACACGCCGAGCAGCACCAGCAGCAGCTGGTAGAGCCGTTTCAGGATGTAGGTCACGCACTCACCGTCCTCCGGCGGCCCCCATCCGCTCCGTCTCGTGGCCCCGGCATGCACCGTCCGCCGCGCCTGTGCTACCCACCCCAGCCGGCGGCGCCCCGCCGACCGGCACGCTCCGCGCTACGCGCCGCCGCGCGCCACGCTCAGCTCTCGATCCAGGCGGTGTCCGGGTGGTCCTCGGGGATGACGGCGAAGGTCCAGTCCCCGGGGCGGACCGGGTACCAGCGCGCGAAGTAGAGCAGGAAGCCGGCGCAGGGCGCGGTGAGCGTCTCGAGCGTCTCCAGCGTGTAGGGGCTCATCACGCGGCCGAGCACCTCCCCCTTCTCCACCCGGCGCGCGAACGCCTCGGGGTCGCGCTGCGGGTAGAACAGCCCGCCGACGCTCGGGTTGACGCGCACGACGGAGCTCGACACCAGGTAGCGGCCGAGGCGCTTGGGCTCGCCGGGGAGGATGTCGAGCAGGCGCATGACGCTCAGCAGGCCGTCGGCCTCGAGCTCCAGCCACGCCTCCTCGCGGTCGGGTGCGAAGCCGGCGCCGCCGACGTTGCCGATCATGCTGGGGATCCCCAGCACCGCGCCGGCGTAGCCCACCAGCGACTTCGGTCCGGGCGACACGGAGCACACCTTGGCCGCGCGCACGGTGGGGTGGCCGAAGGCCAGCGCCATGGCGCGGGAGGTCGCCACCACCTCGGCGTCCGGGAAGTCCGCGCCGTACGTCATCTCCCCCATGCAGCTGCCCCAGATGCCCCAGTGGAAGTCGATCAGCGCCGAGGTCGCCGGCAGGATCTCGCGCACGATGGTCGAGGCGATCTGCTCGGCGATCCACGTCTCGTGCCCCGGGTAGACCCGGTTGAGGTCGGCGTTGTCCGAATCGTCCGGCGTGTTGCGTCGCAGGATGCCGAGCGTGGGCGGGTTGGCCACGGGCAGGGCCAGGAAGGCGCCGCTCATGGTGCTCGGGTCCAGGCCGTCGAGCACCCGGCGGAGCGTCTCGATGGGCATCCACTCGAGCCCGTGCTGCCCGGCCACCACGGTGAGCGTCTTGCCGGGCCGCTCCCCGACCACAAGGTGCAGGTGCAGGCGGATGTCGTTGCCGTCAAGGTCGGTGGTGACGGGCAGGCTCAGGTGGTGGCGCCCGGGTCCGTAGGAGGTGCCGCCCAGCACGACCGTGTGGCCGGCCACGTCAGGCACCGACCCACTGGGTTGCGGGGTCGTCCGAGGGGATGACGGCGAAGGCCCAGTCCCCGGGGCGCACGGGGTACCAGCGCGCGAAGTAGAGCAGGTAGCCGTCGCACGGCGCGGTGAGGGTCTCCATGGTCTCCAGCGTGTAGGGGCTCACCACGCGGCCGAGCACCTCGCCCTTCTTCACCGGGCGGCCGAACTCCTCCTGGTCGTGCTCCGGGTAGAGCAGGCCGCCGACCCGCGGGTTGACCCGCTCGATGGCGTCGAAGCTGAGGTAGCGCTCGAGGTAGGCGGGCTCGCCGGGGAGGATGCCCAGCACGCGCATGACGTTGCGCATGCCGTCGACGTTGAGGCTCAGCCAGCTCTCCTCCAGCTCCGGGCCGAAGCCGACGCCGCCGACCCCGCCGATGACGCCGGGGATGCCGAGCTGCGAGCCCGCGTAGCCCACCAGCGACTTGAAGCCCGGGAAGCGCGCCAGCTTGCCGCCGCGCACCACCGGGTGGCGGAAGGCCCGCGCCATGGCCCGCCCGGTGGCGACCGCCTCGGCGCTGTCGAAGTCCTCTCCGTAGACGTAGTCGCCCATGCAGCTGCCCCAGATGCCCCAGTGGAAGTCGATCAGCGCCGAGGTCAGGGGAAGGAGCTCGCGCACGATGGTGGACGCGAGCTGCTCCGCGATCCACGTCTCGTGCCCCGGGTAGACGCGGTTGAGGTCGGCGTTGTCCGAATCGTCCGGCGTGTTGCGCCGCATGGCGCCGAGCGTGGGCGGGCTGGCCACGGGCAAGGCCAGCACCGCGCCGCTCATCTCGCTGGCGTCGAGGCCGTCGAGCATGCGGCGGATGGCCTCGATGGGCATCCACTCCAGGCCGTGCTGGGCCGCCACCACCGTCAGCGTCTTGCCCGGCCGGGCGCCGACGACCGCGTGTACGTGCAGTCCGATGTCGTTGCCGTCGAGGTCGGTCGTGACGGGCAGCACCACGCGGTGCCGTCCGGTCGCAAGGGTCTCCCCACCCAGAGTGATGTTGTGGCCATTCGAGCTCATCGTTTCGTCCTCTTCTCACCCGCGATGCGCGGTCGTGCTACCACCCCCAACTCAGATGCCTCGTGCTGCGTCGTCCTCGTCTCTCCCGCGATCCGCGGTCTCGCTACCTCCCCCAGTCGACGTGCCCCGCTCCGGGTCGTACTCGTCGCTGCCCGCTACCTGGCGGGCGCGCGCGGCCCGCCCGCGCGACTCCGAGCGATCTGGCACCCTCACACGGCCTCAACTCGCGCTGGCGACCACCGCCCTCCGCGGCGCGGGCCGCCCACCGAGCGGGTCGTGCGCCATGGCCTTGCCGAGCTTCTCGAGGGCGTTCCCCGTCGCCTGGTAGACCAGCTCGAGGCGCTTCTCCCCAGGCACCCCGAGGCGGTCTAGAAGGTCCACGACGCCGGAGGTGTACACGATCACGTCCGCGCCGGGCACGGCCGCTCGAATCTCGCTCTCCTGGACGTCGAGCAGCGCGTGGATGGAGGCCTCGGGCACCCGGCTCCGGGTGCGCAGGAAGTTGAGGAAGCCGTGGAAGAACTGCGGCGGTGACACGAACAATACGCGGGCGTCGGGGTCGAGCCGCTGGATGCGGCGCATCGTGTCGGGGGTGGCCTCGGTGGTGATCCCCAGCACCTCCACCGGGGCGCGGCGACGCCGCAGGGCACGCTGCACCTCGGTCTCGATGAGGGCGAAGGTGACGATGAAGTACACGCCCCGCAACGCCCTGCGCACCTCCGGGGTGTTGGCGCGCAGCGCCTCGAAGGTGACGGGCACCACCTCGGCGTTGCGCGCCACGAGATGCCGCTCGATGGCCGCCGCGTAGCGCCTGGTGATGGCGTCGGTGGTGCCCACGAAGGCGATGCGCATGACGCGATCCGGCAGGTTGAGCACGACGCCGAAGCGATGCTGGATGGTCGCCGGGCTGAAGCCTAGGTTGCTGGCGTGGGCCGCGGCCTCCTCGAGAAGCTCCGTGAGCCGGTTCTGGCGCGCCGCCTGGGATTCGGGGTCGACGGTGTCGAGCTCCTGCACGAAGGTCCCGTGCCCCTTCTGGCTGGCGATGAGGCCGTCGGCCTGCAGCTCGCGGTAGGCCAGGGAGACGGTCCCGGTGTTGATCCCCAGGTCGGTGGCGAGCGCACGCACGGACGGCAACCGCCCACCCTCCGGCAACTGCCGGGTGGTGATGAGGTAGGTCAACTGGTAGCGCAGTTGCAGGTAGATCGGGACGTCGTCGTCGCTGGAGATGATGATCGGAAGGTCCATGCGCCCCCTCGTGGCGAATCGCAGCGCGTCGAGAGACGTTGGCGCGCATGGGCAGCGCACCCGGGATCGGTCACTGTACCGGTGTATTGGTGTATCGGTCTGCTAAGACACTTGCAGTATGGGGGGTCGCGGGGGATCTGTCAATCCGCCTCCGCGGTCCGGCCGGGACAACGCCGGTGGGACGGCGTTCCGCGGGGTTGTCGGGGGCCGGCGACGATCGGTACACGGGGCGGCCGGGGGCTCTTCCCCGACAGAGTTCGTCACCAGCCGCCCGGACGCCGGCGGGGCCGGGGCCCGGGCGAGAACCGTCGGGTTCGGCTCAGCCGACCGGCGCGGCCGGCGGCCACCACCCCGGCGGGACCGGCGCGGGCCGCACGCAGGTCGTGCGCATCGGCACCGCGGCCCCGGTGGCGGCCGAGCGCAGGATCCCCTCCATCACCTCGAGCGCGTGCAGCGCCATCGCCGCGTCGGCGCGCGGGGCTCGCCCCGCGGCGATGGCCAGCGCCTGATCGGCCAGCCCCATGCCGTAGCGCTCGGGGACGTCGTCCGCGGCCGCGGGGGCCGGGTTCGCATCGGCCGCGGCCCGCATCGGCCTGCGGCCGCCCCACCGGCGCCCGCCGGGCCGCCCACCGCGCGCCACCCCTGCTCCCCCGCCCCGCGCACGCGTGCCTCGCCGCCGTACCCCATCGAGGTGAGCGACAGCGCCCCGGTCGTGCCGTAGATCTCCAGCGGCGGCGCGTCGGAGCCGCGCACCTCGACGCTGGTGACCAGCGTCGCCACCGCGCCCGAGGCGAACGCCAGCAGCGCGGTGACGTGGGTGTCGACCTCCACGGGGAAGCGCGTGCCGGCGGCCGGGCCGGCGGGGGCGACGCGCTCGGCCTCGCCGCGCGCCGCCATGCCCGTCACCCGCGTCACCGGCCCGAGCAGCGCGATCAGGTGCGTGATGGGGTAGGGGCCGATGTCGAGCAGCGGGCCGCTGCCGCGCCGGTAGAAGCCGGCCGGGCGCGGGTGCCAGTCCTCCATGCCGGGGGTGCCGCCGAAGGCCAGGGCGCCCACCGGGCGGCCGATGGCGCCGGCGTCGAGCGCTGCCCGGGCGGCCTGCTGGGCGGAGCCCAGGAAGGTGTCCGGCGCGCCCGCGAGGGTGAGCCCGCGCGCGCGGGCGAGCGCCAGCAGCGGCGCGGCCTCGGCCGTGCTCGCCGCCAGCGGCTTCTCGCAGTAGACGTGCTTGCCTCCCTCGAGCGCGAGGCGCGCCTGCTCGGCGTGCGCCGCCGGCTCGCTGAGCACCAGCGCCAGGTCCACCTCCGCCGACGCCGCCAGCTCCTCCGGGGTGAGCGCCCGGGCGACGCCCCAGCGCTCCGCGGCGGCGCGCGTGCGCCCGGGATCACGGCCCGCGATGGCCGTCACGCGCAGCGCTGAAAGGCGCCGCAGGGTGTCGAGGTAGCCGCCGACGATGTCGCCGGTGCCCATCACGCCCACGCGCAGGGGGGCGTCCGCCGAGGATGCGCTCATCGGGCGCCGACCGGGGCGGGAGCCGGGCCGGCGGCCGGGGTGGTCCCCTCCGCGGAGTGCACGCTCACGCGAACCGTGCCACCAGCGTCGGCTCGAGCAGGAACGGCGCGAACACCCCGGGGATGTTGGAGGTCGGCAGGACGTCCTCGCTCACCTCGTAGCCGAGCCGCTCCATGAACGCCCGCCGCTCGCGCATGCGCCGCATCATGGCCGGCTGCTCCGCCTCGAGCCGGTCGCGCAGGTCGGCGTCGGCCAGCACGAAGCCGTCCTCCATGTTGATGACCGCGTGGCCGCCGCGTGGCACCGGGATGATGTCCTGCTGGATGGCCCAGCCGCTCGCCAGCGGCACCTCGGAGCCGGCCACGAAGGGGCTGCCGGCCCACTCGTCGGTGTGGAGCAGGTGGCCGGGGTTGAGGGCGAAGTCCCAGCCGTCCGAGCGCGCGGCATCGGCGGCGGCCACCACGGAGCCGGCGGCGGCGCCCACGCGCACCGCGCCGTACCAGGCGCGCACCGTCAGCAGGTAGTTGCGCACCAGCTCGAGGTAGCCGTCGGCGTCCGCGTCGCCTCGGCTTACCAGGCGCCCGGCGCGCGAGGTGAGGGCGCCCACCAGGCCCAGCGCGGCCTGCGCGTAGTGGCCGCGCACCACGCGGCCGTTGCGGGGGCTCTTGAGGCCGGTCGGGATGGTGGGCCCGAAGTTGGTCATGGGGTGGCAGGAGAGCTCCAGGCCGGCGTGCCGCAGGGCGGCGGCGGACTCCAGCTCGGTCATCCCCTCGCGCAGGCTCAGCATCCACGCCTTGAGCGCCTCGCTGGTGCGCGAGGCCGCGAACTCCAGCACGCGGGACCATCTCGGCCTCCACGTGCAGGCGCAGGCCGGTGGCCGGGTCCATCAGCAGCCCGCCGGCGTTCACGGGCGCCTCGCCCGTCACCTCCTGCACCGCCTCCACGATCCAGTGCGGCACGTCGATGCGGGCCATCGGCTTCCAGCCGACGAGCCCGCAGCGCATGCCGGGCGCCAGGCCGGCGGCGCGCAGCGTGGCGGGCAGGTCCACGTTGGTGTCGCGCGGCTGCGCGGGCAGGCTGAACTCCTGGTAGAGGCGCACGTCGGCGGGAACCTTCGTCTGCGTCTCCGCGAAGGGGACGCACTCGTTGCCCACCAGCAGCGAGGGCCGCGCCCCGACGCCCTGGACCCACAGCGCCTCCTCGAAGCGCGGGTCGAAGCCGCTCACCCAGGCGATGTTGGCGGCGTGCTCGCGGTCGCCGTAGATGAGCAGGGCGTCCAGCCCGGCGGCCTGACGCGCGGCCTCGAGGGCGGCGAAGCGCCGCCGGTAGACCTCGACGGGCACCTCGGGGTAGGCGTCGGGGACCGTCCAGACGGGGAGGGTGACGGGTTCGAAGACGACTTCGGGCATGGTTCCTCCTCGGCGCGCTGGGCGCGCCCGCGCCGCGGCTTGTCGCCGCCGCGGCCGTGACCTAGACTCGCTCCATCGTGCATCGCGACGCCCCCCCTCACCCCGGACCCGCCGACCGCTCCGCCGCCCCCACCCTCGCCGCCGACATCGGCGGCACCCGCATGCGGGTGGGGCTGGTGCGCGGCGCCGAGGTGCTGCGCCGGGCGGCGTGCGGCACCCCGCAGGACGGCCTCGACGCCGTTCTGGACGCGCTGGCAGGGCTGGTCGCGGAGGTGACGGAGGGCTCTGCCGCGCCCCGCCCCGAGGGCATCGGGCTGGCCGTGGTGGGGCTGGTGGACGCGGCCGGCTCCCGCGTGTCGTTCGCCAGCAACGTCCGCGGGCTCGACGGCGTCGACGTGGCGGCCGCCGCCGGCGAGCGGCTGGGCATGCGGGCGCAGCTCATCAACGACGCCCACGCCGCCGCGCTGGCCGAGCACCGCCTGGGGGCCGGCGCCGGTTACCCCTCGCTGGCCTACCTGACGATCTCCACCGGCATCGGCGGAGGCACCTGCGAGGGCGGCCGCCTGCGCCGCGGGCATCAGGGGTGGGCGAGCGAGTTCGGGCACATGGTGGTGGAGGCCAACGGCCCGGTGTGCACCTGCGGCACGCGCGGCTGCCTCGAGGCGGTGGCGTCGGGGCGCGCCATCGCGGGCGCCGCCTCCTTCGCGCTCGGGCGGCCGGTGAGCACGGCGGAGGCCTTCGCCCTGGCGCAGCGCGGCGACGAGACGGCGCGAGGCGTGGTGGAGCGGGCGGCCAGGGGCCTGGCCATCGGGCTCACCAACGTCACGCGCGCGCTCGACCCGGCCGTGATCGTGTTGGGCGGTGGGGTGATGGCCTCCGGGGCCACGCTGCTGGATCGCGTCCACGCCTACCTCCCTTCCCTCAACCGGAACTTCCGCGTGCCCGAGGTGCTGCCGGCGCGCTTCGGGGACGACGCCGGCCTCATCGGCGCGGCCACCCTGGCCGAGGGCGTCGCGGCCGGCTGAGCCAGGCTGGGCCAGGCTGGGCCACCTGACCGCACCCGACCGCACCCGACCGCACCGCGGCGCCCGGCGCCCCCCGGCGCCTTGACAGCCCGCCGGGCCCGGCCCTACACTGACCCCAAGTTTACGACTTAAATTTAACCCTCGTACCAACCTCGTGCGCCCCGCTCCCTGGAGCCTCGCACCCCTTCGAGGGAGGTGGTCGATCCGCGCAAGCTCCGCTCGAACGAACGCCCCAGGCGCCACTCTGCTCTCGAAACCACGGCCGCCGACACCACCGCTGTCGAAAGGACATCCATGACCAAGCTACCCCGGGCCCTACGCGCCCTCCTCGCCGTCGCGCTGCTGCTGAGCGTCTCCGCCACGTTCGCGCAGTCCAGGATCGACGACATCCTCTCCAAGGGTGAGATCGTCGCCGGCATCGCGCTCAGCGGCCCGCCCATCGGCTCCTACGACGCCCAGAACAAGCCCATCGGCTACGACGTGGACGTGGCGACCAAGATCGCCGAGGCCCTCGGCGTGAACCTCAAGATCGTCGAGGTCACCGGCGCCAACCGCATCCCCATGCTGCAGAGCGGCAAGGTGGACATCGTGGTGGCCAACATGACCGCCACGCTCGAGCGCGCCAAGGCCGTGGACTTCACCATCCCCTACCTGCGCACCGGCATCAAGCTGCTGGTCAAGACCGGCTCCGACATCCAGTCCATCGAGGACTTCAACGGCCGCAAGGTGGCCGTGGGGCGCGGCACCACCGGTGAGGCGCTGGTCAAGGAGCTGGCGCCCAACGCCGAGATGACCTACGTCGACGCCTTCACCAACGCCGTGCTGCTGCTGCAGCAGGGGCGCGTGGACGCCACCATCGAGGACGGCACCCTGGTGGACTTCGTGGCCGGCCAGAACGACGCCCTGACGGCGCTGCCGAAGCTCTACACCTCGGACCCCATCGGCATCGGCGTGCCCAAGGGCGAGCCCGACATGCTGCGCTGGCTCGACATGTTCGTGTCGCAGTTCATCTCCAGCGGCGACCAGGCCAAGCTCTACGAGAAGTGGTGGGGCGTGCCGCCGACCAGCCAACTCAACTACCTCTGGTGAGGTCCTGACCGAGCCTCGCGGGGGCGCCCCTAGCGGGCGCCCCCGCCGGGCCGGAGGCGCGCGATGACGCTCCACTTCGAGGTCCTTCTCGCCAACCGCGAGGTCTTCCTGCAGGGCCTGGCCATGAGCGCGTTCGTGACCGTGTGGTCGCTGCTGCTCGGCTTCGCGCTGGGGCTGCTGGCGGCCCTCGCGCGCCTGTCGAAGCGGCGCGTGCTGTCGCTGATCACCGTCACCTACATCGAGGTGTTCCGCAACACCCCGTTCCTGGTGCAGCTGTTCTTCTTTTACTACGGGCTCCCCCAGCTCAAGATCTATATCGATCCCGTCACCACCGGCATCCTGGCCCTCGGACTGAGCGGCGGCGCGGTGAACGCCGAGGTCATCCGCTCCGGCCTCGAGGCCGTCGACAAGGGGATGGTCGAGGCCGCCCGCTCGCTGGGCCTGGGCCGCATCCAGACCTACCGCTTCGTCATCATCCCCATCGCGCTGCGCGTCGCCTTCAGGCCCCTGAGCAGCAACTTCATCAACCTGGTGCTCACCACCTCGGTGCTGCTCTCCATCACCGTCAACGAGCTGATGAACAACGCCATGACGGTGGCGGCCACCACCTTTAGGCCGTTCGAGGTGTACCTCGCGATCCTGCTGCTGTACGCGGCGCTCACCTTCACGCTCTCCGGGGTGCTGCACCTCATCGACGCCCTGTTCATCTCCAAGACGCTGCGCTTCGGCGGGCGGCGCCCGCCGCCCCCCATCGCGCCGGCGCCGCCGGCGGGGGCCTGAGCCATGTACCTCTACACGGCCTTCACCTACCACGACGTGTACTTCTTGCTGCGCGGCGGCATGTGGACGCTCATCGTCACCGTCCTCGCCATCCTCATCGGCGTGGTGCTCGGCTTCCTCATCGGCTTCGTGCGGGCCGCGCGCGTGCCGGTGCTGAGCCAGCTCGGCCTGGCGTACGTCGAGCTGTTCCGCAACTCCCCGCTGGTGGCGCAGCTGTTCTTCGTGTTCTACGGGCTGCCGTTCTTCCTCGGCATCGACGTCTCCGCCTTCCAGGCCGCCGTGTGGACGCTCGGCGTCAACACCGGCGCGTTCATGGCCGTGATCGTGCAGGCCGGCATCGAGGCCGTGCCCGTCGGGCAGTGGGAGGCCGCGCGCGCCGGCGGCCTGGGCTACTGGAAGACCATGCGGCTGGTGATCCTGCCGCAGGCGGTGCGCACCATGATCCCGCCGTCGGTCAACCTCTTCGTGCAGCAGTTCCAGGTGAGCTCGCTCATCGCCCTGATCGGCTTCATCGACCTGACCCGCACCGGGCAGATCCTCACCGAGCGCACCTTCAAGCCCTTCCTCATCTGGACCATCGTGGGCGCCATGTACTTCGCGGCGTCGTTCCCGCTGGCGCGCTACGCCCGGCGCCTCGAGGGCCGCTTCAAGCGCGCGGACAAGATGGCCTGAGATGATCGACGTCCGCAACGCCAGCAAGCGCTTCGGCCGCTTCGAGGCCCTCAAGCGCGTGTCGCTCACCTTCCCGGAGAAGAGCGTGAGCGTCGTGCTCGGCCCCAGCGGATCGGGCAAGAGCACCCTCATCCGCTGCATCAACGGCCTCGAGCGCGTCAGCGACGGCGACATCGTGGTCGACGGCATGTCGGTGCGCGCGCGCGGCACCCTCACGCGCATCCGCCACACCTGCGCCATGGTGTTCCAGCAGTTCAACCTCTTCCCGCATCTCACCGCCGAGCGCAACGTGATGCTGTTCCCCATCCACAGCCTCGGGGTGCCGCGCGAGGAGGCCCGAGAGCGCGCCCGCGCCCTGCTCGAGCGCGTCGGGCTGGGCGATAAGCTCGACAGCGTGCCGGCCGAGCTCTCCGGCGGCCAGCAGCAGCGCGTCGCCATCGCGCGGGCCCTGGCGATGGAGCCCAAGGCCCTGCTGCTCGACGAGATCACCTCGGCGCTGGACCCGGAGATGACCAGCGAGGTGCAGGCCGTGCTGGAGGACCTCGCCTCCGAGGGGATGACGATGGTGTGCGTCACGCACGAGATCGGCTTCGCCCGCGCCATCGCCGACCGCATCGTGTTCATGGAGCGCGGCGAGGTGATCGCCGACCAGCCCAGCGAGGCGTTCTTCGAGGGGCAGCAGAACCCCCGCATCCAGGAGTTCCTGGCCAAGGTCAAGCGCCGATGAGCGCCCGACCCGCCACGAGAACCCGCCCGCGACGCGCTCCCCCGGCGCCCCGGCGTCGGCCCCTCCATCCCCACCCCACGCACGCCAGGAGCGAAGCATGAACGCCATCATCGTGCACGGCGGCTGCGACGAGCGCCCCGTCCCCACCCCCACCAAGGAGCGCCGGCGGCGTGGCGCGCGAGCGCGCCTGCGCCGCGGGCAGCGAGGTGCTGGCCGGCGGCGGCAGCGCCCTCGACGCGGTCGAGGCCGCGCTGCACGTGCTGGAGGACGACCCCGTCTTCGACGCCGGCACCGGCTCGTTCTACAACCTCGACGGCGTCATCGAGATGGACGCGCTGCTCGCCGCCAGCGACGGCCGCGCCGGCGGCGTGGCGGCCATCCGCGACGTGCGCTACCCGAGCTCGGTCGCCCGCGCCGTGATGGAGCGGACGCCGCACATCCTGCTGGTCGGGGAGGGCGCCACGAGCTTCGCGCGGGCGCTCGGCGTGCCGGCGTACGACCCGGGCTCGGATGAGGCGCGCGCCATGCTCGAGGGGGAGCGGGGGCACCTGGCGCCCAGCCTGGCGGAGCTGCTGCCGCGCTACCGCGCGCTACGCGATCGCCTCAAGAACACCTCCACGGTGGGGGCGGTGGCGCTGGACGACGACGGGCTGGTGGTCGCCGGCACCTCCACCGGGGGCATCCCGCAGAAGCTCCCGGGGCGCGTCGGCGACAGCGCCATCCTGGGCGCCGGCACCTTCGCCGAGCGCACCGGCGCGGTGGCCTGCGGCGCGTCGGCCACCGGCATGGGCGAGGGGATCATCCGCCTGGGCGCCACCCGCGCGATGATCCAGGCCGTCGGCCGCGGCGCGACGCCCGAGGCCGCCGGCGAGGAGCTCATCGCCCGCTTCACGGCGCTGCGCAACCCCACCGGGATCATCTACCTCGACCATCTCGGGCGCGAGGCCTGCCGCCACAACGGCTACTTCATGCCCGTCTACGCCCAGCGCGGGGGCGAGGGCGCGCCGCGGCGCCTCGACGCCGAGCCCGAGGGCGCCGCGGACTACCTGGGTTCCGAGCTGGGGAGCGCCCGCACCGAGGTTCCGGATGCTGGTTGAGGCCTACGCGCGCGCCGTCGAGGGCATGCTGCGGCGGGTCGTGGACGACGAGCGCGGCGCCATCGACGAGGCCGCGGCCATCCTCGCCCGCGCCATCGCCGACGGCGGCATGGTGCACCTCTTCGGCAGCGGCCACTCCGCCTCGGTGGCCCGCGAGGCGGTCGGCCGCGCCGGCGCGCTGGTGGCCTGCAACCTGGTGGTCGACCCCACCGGGGACGCCGCCGAGCGCGTGCCCGGCTACGCCGAGGCCCTGCTGAGCGCCTACGAGCGCCAGTACGGCGTGCGCCCCGGCGAGGCGCTGGTCGTCGTCTCCAACTCCGGGCTCAACCCGCTGCCGGTCGAGCTGGCGCAGCGCGCGCGGGCGCGCGGCCTGGCGACGGTGGGCATCGTGAACGCCGCCCACGCCCGCGCGGCGCCCTCGCGCTGCCCGGACGGGGCCAGGCTCCCCGACGTCGTCGACGTGGTGCTCGACACCCACGGCGTCCCGGGCGACGGCGCCGTGGCGATGGACGACGGCACGCCGGTCGGCCCCACCTCCACGGTGGTGGGGGCGTTCGTGCTGCACGCGCTGGTGCTGCGCACCATCGAGCGACTGCAGGAGGCCGGCGTGGAGGCGCCGGTGCTGCTCAGCGAGAACCTCCCGGACCGCCCGGCGGACGCGCGCAACGCGGCCCTGCGGGAGCGCTACCGGGGGCGCATCCGGTACCCTGGGGCCTGATCCGGACAGACGACGCGGCCCCCAGGCACCCAGGGCGCCCGGGGGGCGGCAGTCAGGTGCGAGAGGCGGTTGGGGGACCATGGCTCAACACATCGGCGGGACGAACGGAGACGAGGCGGGTCCGCGGCATCGTCGACACCAGCCTGCTGCGCCAGCTCAACCGCAGCCGCATCTTCCACACCCTGCGCACGCACCCCGGCAGCAACCAGAAGGAGCTCGCCGCCCTCACCGGCCTCACGCCCGGCACCGTCTCCAACGTGGTGCGCGAGATGCGGCGCGAGGGGTTGCTCACCGGCAAGCGCCGGCCGCGCCCCGCCGGCGAGCAGGGGCGGCCCGGCGTGTCGCTGCGCATCGCCGAGAGCGCCGGGCTGTTCGCCGGCGTCCAGCTCGACATGCAGTACCTGACGCTGGTCCTCACCACCCTCGACGGCACGCCGGTCGCCAGCGAGCAGCTCGACTCCGCCACCGACCTCGACGCGGCCGTGCAGACCGCCGTGCGCGGCATCGAGCGGCTCGTCGCCGAGGCGGGGCGCCCGCTCGCCGACCTGCGCGGCGTGGGCGTGGGCGTCGCCGGCCTGGTGGACCACGGCCACCTGCTGGTGGCCCCCTACCAGCGCTGGGTGTGGCGCGACGTGGAGCTCGCCGACCTCTTCCGCGAGCGCCTCGGCTGCCCCGTCTACGTCGACAACGACGCCAAGACCGCCGCGCACGGCGAGCGCCTGTTCGGCGCCGGGCGCGGGCACGACAGCTTCGTGGTGCTGGCGTGCTACGCCGGCATCGGCGGCGGGCTCTACCTCGAGGGGAGCGTCTACCGGGGGCGCGGCGGCCTGGCCGGGGAGATCGGGCACATCAAGGTGGTGCCGGGCGGCCGGCACTGCGGCTGCGGCGGCGACGGCTGCCTCACCGCCTACGCCTCGGTCACGTCGATCCGCCGCATCCTGCGCGAGCGCGGCGTGCCCACCGACACCACCGAGGAGGTCGCGCGCCTGGCGGACGAGGGCGACGCCACCGCGCTGGAGGTGCTGCACGCCGCCGCCGCCCACCTGGGCCACGCGCTGGCGATGGTGGTCACCACCGCCAGCCCCGAGAGCGTGGTGCTCGGCGGCGAGCTCACCAAGCTGGGCGCGCACCTGCTGCCCGGCATGCGGGCCGTGATCGACGGCGAGATCCTGGAGCAGAACCGCGTCGAGGACCTGCTGGTGGTCTCCCCGCTGGGCAGCCTGCAGGTGCCGCTCGGCGGCGTGGCGCTGGCGATGGAGGGCTTTCTGGGCCTGCCGAGCTGGGTGTCGGCGGGGCAGGTGCTCGGGGCGGTGGGGGCGCAGGGCATGGCCTAGCGCCGTCCTGCCGGCCAGCGCGCGAGCCCGCCTGAGCCCGGGCGCGCGCGGGCGGCTGCTACCCTACCCCCACACACGAACGCGTGAGGAGACGGGGGAGGGGACCCATGGCCGACACGCAGGTCGATCGCGAGATCCGCATCGCCGTGGTGATGTACGGCGGCGGCAGCCTGGCGATCTACATGAACGGCATCGCGCAGGAGCTGCTGCAGCTGGTGCGCGCCACCAGCCCCAACGCCCGCGGGCAGCAGGCGCTCACCGGCACCGCCCGCGCCTACCGCAAGCTCGCCCACGTGCTGGCGGGCACCCCGCTCGACGCCCTCACCGAGGAGGTGCTGGCCGAGCCTCCGCGGGTGCGCTTCCTCATCGACATCCTCTCCGGCACCAGCGCCGGCGGCATCAACGCCGTGATGCTCGCCAAGGCGCTGGCGCGCAACGCCGACCTGGCGCCGGTCGAGCGGCTGTGGATCGACGAGGGGGCGGTGCACGCGCTGCTCAACGACCGCGCCGGCGCCACCCGGCGCGCCCCCTACCGCGAGCCGGTCAAGGCGCTGTTCAACAGCGACAAGATGTACCTCCAGCTGCTGCGGGCGCTGGGCGGGCTCAACCCCGGAGACGGCCCCGCCGCGGGCGCCGGCGGCCGCGCCGAGAGCGCCGCGGGCGCGCCGCGCCCGCACACGGACCGTGGACCGCTGGTCGACGACCTCGACCTGGTGGTCACCGGCACCGACCTGCAGGGGCGCATCGTCGACCTGCGGCTGGCCGACGGCATGGCGCGGGAGCGCGAGCACCGCCACGTGTTCGAGTTCAGGCTGCGCCAGCAGCCGGGCGGCGCCGACCCCCGGGCCGACACCGACGAGTTCACCGCCGCGTTCGATCCGCTGCTGGCGTTCGCCGCCCGCACCACCAGCAGCCTGCCGGCCGTGTTCGAGCCGACGCGGGTGGCCGAGGCGGAGCCGCTGGTGGGGCGCGACCGGCGCGCCGCCGCGGACTGGCCGCTGCTGTTCAGGCGCGTGCCGCCGCGCGAGCGCGAGGCGGTGGCCGCGCACGCCTTCGCCGACGGCGGCTACCTGGACAACAAGCCGTTCGGGCACGCCGTCGACCGGCTGGCGCGGGTGAGCGGCGGACGCCTGGTGACGCGCAAGCTGCTCTACCTCGAGCCCGTACCGCAGGCGCTGGACCCGGGCGCGCCGCCCGCGCCCACGCCCGACGCGCTCGGCAACACCCTGGACGTCTTCTCGCTGGCGCGCTACGAGACCATCCGCGCCGACCTGGAGCGCATCGAGGCGCGCAACGAGGTGATTCGGGCGGCTGCGCACGCTGCAGGCCGGCGCGCTGGAGGACCTCGCCGCCCGCGTGCCGCGCCCCCGCAAGGGCGCCCGGCGCCGCGGGCTGTGGCGCCTGAGCGGCGCGCGCGGCTGGCCCATGACGCGCGTGCACAAGGGGGACCGGCGCGCGGCGCGCGCGGCGCGGGAGGCCGAGGCGCCCGACCTGAGCACGCTCACCCGGCGCTACGGCGGCGCCTACGGCGCCTACCACCGGCTGCGGGTGGCCACCGTCACCGACGCGCTCGCCGCCGTGGTGGCGGACGCCGCGGGCATCCCCGCCAGCAGCGACCTGCGCGACGCGCTGCGGCTGGTGGTGCGCTGCTGGCGCGAGCAACGCTACGCCCGCGACCGGGAGCCGGGCCGCGCGCCCGAGGCGGCGTTCCTGGAGCGCTTCGACGTGGCGTTCCAGCGCCGCCGCGCGGTGTTCCTGCTGGGCAAGATCAACCAGCTGCTGAGCCTGGACGCGCAGGGGGTGGGGGACCTGCAGCACCTCGCGCCCTGGAGCGACGCGCTGGCGTCGGTGGTGGCGGCGTACCGGGGAGGCGACGAGCGGCGGGCGCGCCGCGCCTGGGCCGCGGCGCGGCTGGTGCTGCGGCCCGCCAAGGCCGTGGCGCAGCGCGCGGCCTACGCGCTGGAGGGCGGCCCGAGCGGCGACGGCCTGGAGGACGCCGCGCGGGAGGCGCTCGCGGGGCACGCGGGGCAGCGGGCACGCCGGCGAGGCGCCGCGGCTGCGCGACGAGCTGCTGGAGCTGCTCCGGCCCGCCACGCCCGAGGCGCGGGAGGCGGCCGCGCGCGCCTTCCTGCGGCGGCGCAGCGATCTGGTGGCGGAGCTGGCGCGGGCGCTGAGCGAACGCAGCGGCGCGCTCATCGCGGCGTCCGAGCAGGCGCTGGTGGACCTCGAGCGGGTGACGCGGCTGCGGGTGGGCTCCCGCGCCGTGCGGGCGAGGCGCTGCCCGCGGGTGGAGCAGCTCATCGCGCACGTGCGCGACCTGCTGGTGAGCTACCGCGACGCCTTCGGCGGCTTCGACGCGGTGCAGTTCCCGGTGCTGGCGGTCACCGGGGTGGGGGAGGAGCTCTCCCCCGTGGCCGTACACCGCATCGGCGCGGGCGACGCGCCGCCGGACGAGGGCGATCCGAGCGAGAAGCTGTTCGGCACCCGCTTCGCGACCTTCGGCGCCTTCCTCGACGCGCGCTGGCGCGCGCACGACATCGTGTGGGGGCGGCTCGACGGCGCCGAGCGGCTGCTGAGCGTGCTCGCGGGCGAGGCGCACGAGGGCGCCCGCGACGCGCTCGTCGTCGAGGCGCAGCAGGCCATCCTCCTCGAGGCGTTCCCCGAGGAGGCGGCCGCGGTGCGGGCGCTGCCGCGGGCGCTGCCGCGCGCGCTCGCGGGCGCGCTCGCGCGGGCGCCGGGCGCCGCCCGGGCGGACGACGGCGGCCCGGACCGCCTAGACCCCGACGACGGCGTGGACGCCGACGCCACCCGGCGGCGCGTGCGCGCCTTCATGGACGAGAAGCGCGAGCGCCTCGAGCTCGATCCGCGGGCCGCCGCCCGCGACCTGTCGCGGCTGGTGCGCGTGAGCGGCCGCCTGTCGGACGCCGTCACGAGCGACGCCGACCTGCCCCGCACCGTCAAGTGGGTGCTGCGCCTGGCCGCCTTCGCGGGCTCCAACCTCATCGACGCGGCCGTGCCCAAGACCTTCGTGCACCTGCTCACCTCCTACTGGGCGCAGCTGTTGCTGCTGTTCGGCGCCCTGCTCATCGTGCTCGGCGGGCCCTGGGTGCCGTGGTGGCAGCCGCTGCCCGGCGGGCTGGGGTGGGGCCTCGGGCTGGCGGCGGCGGCGCTGGCGTTCCTGCTGCTGCGGGCGCTGGTGTGGAGGCTGCTGGCGCGCGGGCGCTCGCCGCGGCGCTCGGCCCGGGCGGGAGCGCGGACGCCGCGAGGGTCCCGCCCTCGCGGCTGAGGACGGTCCCTTGACGCGCTTCGGCCAGGTGGCCACCCATGCAACCACGTCTCGTAACACATGCCGTGCTACACTATGTGGCATGAAGGTGCATCTCACGGCGCGCGTCGAGGAGGACCTCGCCCGCTTCCTCGACGACTACCAGCGGCAGCATCACGTGAGCGTCGCGCAGTAGCGCGCTCGAGGACGCCATACGCGCCCTCCGGGACAAGGCCCTGGAGGCCGAGTACAGCGTGGCGATGGCCGAGTGGGAGGCCGCGGGCGAGGCGGACGCCTGGGACTCCACGGCGGGGGACGGTCTCGAACCCGATGCGGCGGGGTGAGATCTACTACGCCGACCTCGACCCGATCCGTGGCTCCGAGGCCAACAGATCGCGACCCGTCATCATCGTCAGCCACGACGCGCTGAACAAGGTGGTGGAGGCCCGCCGGCGCGGTGTGGTGACGGTGGTCCCGCTCAGTCGCAACGTGCGAACGCATCCTGTCCTTCCAGGTGTTGCTGCCGTCCGAGGTGACGGGCCTTCCGCACGACAGCAAGGCTCAGGCGGAGCAGGTGCGGGCGCTCGCCTTCGAGCGCTTCGCCCCCGCGGCCGCCGGGTCCCTGACCGTTGCCTACCTGCGGGAGCTCGACGCGGCCCTGAGGCTCCATCTGGCGTTGGGGTGAGCCGCGTCGGCGAGACGCCGGCGGGGTCCATCGCGGCGGCGCGGCGGCCCGGCCATCGCGCCGCCCCGGCGGCCCGGCCGCCGCGCTCCGCGTTCACTGCACGTCGAAGGTGGTGCTCGCGCTCAGCGGGGTGCTCCGGTACGGGCCGATGGCCCAGGTGAACTCCGCGCTGTATGTACCCGTGGCGGCGGCGTTGGGCAGCGCGTAGCTGCCGTACAGCGTGTCGGAGGTGTCGTCGAAGACGATCGTGCCCTGCGGGTCGCGGATGACCAGGTGCATGTCCCCGTGGACGCCGGCGGCGCTCGGGGCCAGGCGCTGCGGGCCGACGGCCGTGGAATGGAGGCGCGGGGCCGGCCCCGCCACGCCTTGGGCCGGGAGGGTGCCGCGATCCACCAGCCAGTCGAGGGTGTTGCCGTGCGGGTCGACCACGGTGGCGGCGGTGTTCACGATGTCGCCGGGCGCGTACAACGTTCCCGGGGTCTCGAGGGTCATCGACAGGGCGCCGCCCACCGTCACCGAACCCGAGCCACCGGCGGGCGTCAGATCGTGAATGGGGGGCGCCCAAGAGTAGCTCCACGACGCCCCTTGTGTGTCCTTCATCTGCGTCCACACGGTCACGTCGTAGCTGCCCGGGGTCACCGCCAGCTGGTCGACGGTCAGGTCGTACCCCACGAAGCTGCGGGCGTCCGCACCGTTGAGGAACGACACCAGCGAAGCGAGGGTCATGCCGGCCGGGGCGTTGGCATCGATGCCGACGTCGAGCGTGTAGCGGGGCTCCTGATCGATGTCCGGTCGGATCACGGCGGTACCGTCGATCGACTCCAGCCGTTGGATCATGTAGGCCGGCGGCGTGGCGGTGGTGTACAACCCGACGCCCGTGGCGTACAGGACGGGGTGGGGTCCGGCAGGCATGCGTACGTCGAACGGCGGCGCGCCCAGCCATGCGGCGGGGAACAGCGCCGCGCCGTCGAGGGTGATGCCGGGGAACACCGACACCTCACCGACCTCGGTCCCGGCCACGCGCGCGGAGAACGTCTGATCGACGAGGTTCGGGGCGTCCACCACGAGGTGCACGGTGGACGGGTACCCCACGTCCGGGCAGGCGCTCACCACGAAGGGCACGCCAGCGGGGGTCGCGCCCGCGCCGTACGCCGTGGCCACGCCGAGATAGCTGCCGCCGGGATTCGGCCAGGTGTCCGTCTGCGTGTCGAGCATCAACGCCACGCCGTTCGCGTCGGTCGTGCCATCGGCGGCGGTCGTCTGCGCACCGTTGCTGAGCAGCGACAGACCTACGCCCGCGTTGGCTACCGGGGTGCCGTCGGCGAGGGTCACCACCACCGCCAGGTAGCGCGCGGGATCCGGGTTCTTCGCATCGTCGCCGACGGTGCACGCGCGCGTGTCCACGCCCGGTACCGGCGCCGCATCACAGACGTCGCCCCCTCCGTTGCCCGTGAAGGTGTTGCCCTGCAGGGTCGGGGTCACGCCGCTGCCTTGAGAGATACCGCATGCGTCGTTGCCGCTGAGCGTGCTGTCCCGGATCGTCGCCGTGGTTCCGGGGGCCAGCGCCACGCCGTTGCCCACCCCGAACGCGCCGCCGACGCCACCCTCGACCCCGACGCGCTGCAGGTCGAGCGCGCCGGCGCTAACGACCAGGACGTCGGCCGGCAGGCTGCCGGTGTATGTGAAGCTCACGTCCGACGCCGTGAACGTGCCGCCGGTGACGGTCACGACCGGAGCTCCGCGGGTGGGCACGCTCTGGACCGCGGTTGTCTTGGCGGCATCCGAGACCAGGCTCACGCCGCCGCCGGTATCCCCCTCGAAGGTGAGGTCCTTGTCGACCACGAGCCCCTGCGGCAGCGCATACGTGCCCGCGGCGAGGTGAAGCGTGGTGCCCGCACTCGCTGACGCCACGGCCGCCGCCACGTCATCCCCGGGCGCCAGCTGCACGGTGGAGGAGGGTGGCGGTGGGGTGGTGCCCGGAGCACCTCCACCGCAGGAGGCGAGGAGCAAGAGGATGGGGGCGGCGCCAGCGAGGAGCCGGCGACGCGGCCGTGGACTGCGTCGGACGTGATGCATGATGCCCTCCCGTGCCCCGACCGCATCACCACGACGAGCGCACGCGTGGCTCGCGTGCGTGCTCGACGGTCAGGTCGGGTCCCACGGCACGGTAACAGCGGGGCCCGCGTCTCCTCCGATATTCGGACCTGCCGAGATCCGGCTGCGCGGAGCAGTGGGGCGGCGCGGGCGGGGCGGAGCAGTGGGCCGGAGCAGCGCAGTGGGGCGCCTCAGCGCACCAGGTCCCGCACCACCGCCGTCATGCCGGGGCGCAGGGCGGCCAGATCGGCGGGGGCGCATTCGTCGGCGTACGCCGCGCTGTGTGGGAGTGGGTGGCGCGGCGCCAGGTCAGGCGGCAGCGGGCTGCCGGGGCCGCGGCGCGCCGCGGCACATGGACCGGCGCCGCCGCCGACCTTGCGTAGCGACCTCGTGCGCCCTGCCACGTCGCGCCCGTGGACAACATTTGACATTCTCGTACGATGTGTTGATAATAATTCACATCACATCAAGGAGGTGGTCAGTAGTGGCACGTATCCGCGACTCGGCACCCCGCACTCGACCGATGGTCCGCTGGGTTCTGGCAGTGGCTCTCCTCGTATTCACGGTGGCGTGGGCCCAGGAACCGATCACGCTACGCTTCGTCCGTCTCAACAGCCAAGCCCACAACGCCTACCTCGACCCCATCGTCGCGGCCTTCCAGGCCGAGAACCCCGACATTCACATCGAGGCGATGGAGTCGTCGGGAGACGGCTATGAGGGGTTGGCCCAGACCGCCCTGCTCGGTCTCGCCGCCGGGAACCCGCCCGACATCGTGCAGGTGGGCTTCACGTTCCTCCGCACGCTCGTCTCCGCGGGTGGTCCCATCCCGTTGGACGACTTCATGGCCAATGATCCCACGTTCGATGCCTCAGCCGTGGTGCCGGCCATGTTGGACCTCGGGCGCCTCGACGGCACCTCCTATATCGTGCCGATCGGCGTCAGCACGCCCGTGATGTACTACAACGCCGATCTGTTCCGCGAGGTTGGGCTGGATCCCGACAAGCCGCCGACGAGCTGGGCGGACGCTCGCGCAGCCGCCACGAAGCTCCACGACGCGGGATACCAGGGCATTCTCTGGGGTTGGAGCATCACCGGGAACTGGATCTTCCAGACGATGTTGGAGAACGCCGGCGGCGCTCTCGCAAAGCAGGGGCCGAGTGGGTACGAGGTCACCTTCGATCAGAAGCCCGGTCTCGACGTCGTGAGTTACCTCCGCGGCTTGACATCCGATGGCTTGATGCCGGTGACGGAGGACCTGGTTCAGACGTTCGCCTCGGGCCGCTTGGGGATGCTCGTGGACTCCAGCTTCCAGCGCGTGAATACGCCGTCGATCACCGACGCGGAGGTCCGGCTCGCGCCGATTCCGACTCCGGACGGCTCGCCCCCGCTGGTCGTCGCGGGCGGCAACGGCGTGATGATGTTCGCGCGCGATCCGGCGCGGCAGGCCGCGGCCTGGAAGTTCCTCCGGTTCCTGATGGGGCCGACCGCGAGCCGGATCGTCGCGGAGAACACCGGCTACACGCCAGCCAATGCCTCGACGATCGCCGCACTGCGCAAGGAGAACGCCAACGATCCCAACTACCAGGTCGTCCTCGATCAGGTTGGTCACGTTGTACCTTGGCACGCATGGCCAGGCAAGAATGGCCCGCGGATCGTCCAGACGATCAAGGACATGCTGCAGGCCGAGATGCTTCAACGCGTCGGGCCGCAACAGGGGCTCGACCAAGCTGCGGCCGAGGTGCGCTCACTCCTCGGGGAATGACATCCGATCGAACAGATCCCCTTGCACGAACCATCCCACGCGTGAGGAAGCGCGTGGGATGGTCTCGAGCAGCTGCTCCGTACCTGCTACTCGCGCCCTTCTTCGCCTTCGCGGCGACCTTCGTGTTCTGGCCGGTGGTGTACTCCATCGTGCTGGGGACGTGGGATTGGCAGCTCGGATCGGCCACCCGGACGTTCGTCGGTCTCGGCAATTACGTTCGGCTGTTCACATCGTTCGAGTTCGGCAACGCGTTGCGCGTCACGGCCGTGTACACCCTGGTGACGACGGCCTCGAGCATCGCGTTCGGCTTCGCGCTGGCGCTTGCCATCAACCACGTCACGCGCCTCAAGGCGATGTGGCAAGCCCTCTTCTTCCTACCGGTGGCAGCCACCATGTCGGCCATGGCGGTCGTGTTCCGGTTCATGTTCGACCCTCGCTTCGGGGTGGTGAACGCCGGCATCACGGCCGTCGGCGGACCGCGGATCGACTGGCTCAACGGTGGCACCACGGCGCTCCTCGCCGTCATCTTCGTGGGCGTGTGGAGCAGCGCAGGGTACGCAATGGTACTCTTCCTCGCTGGCCTCACGACGATCCCGGCGGATTTGTACGATGCGGCATCGATCGATGGCGCCAATGGCGCGCAGAAGCTCCGATACGTGACGCTTCCGCTTCTCTCGCCGACCACGCTCTTCGTCGTGGTCATCCTCACCCTGCGGGCGATGGAGAGTTTCGATGCCGTCAAGGTCCTCACCGATGGCGGACCCTTCCGCGCAACGCAGGTCCTATCGCACCTGCTCTACGTGGAGGGTTTCCGGTACTTCGACACGGGTTATGCCTCTGCTCTCGCCACGGTGTTCTTCGTCCTCCTCATGGGCGTCGCCGTGCTTCAGATGCGCGCCGAGAGGCGGGTGCATTACTCGTGACGCGACCGCCCCCGTCATCCAGGACCCGCATCGCGTGGTCCACGGCAGCCGTGTACGCGTTCCTTGCCATCACGGGGTTGGTGACGGCGTTCCCGTTCGTGTGGATGGTGGCGGCCTCCTTCATGCCCAAGACCGAGATCTTCATCCCCGGCCTTCACCTGATCCCGCGATCGCCCACCCTCTCGAACTATGCCGCGGCCTTCAACGACTCGGCACTGGCGCGCTATCTCCTCAACGGGCTCATCGTCACGAGCGCAGTTCTGGTGGGTCAACTGCTGGTGATCCTGCCGGCGGGGTACGCGTTCGCCCGGCTACGCTTCCGGGGCCGCACCCTCCTGTTCTTCCTCGTTCTCGCGGGACTCGCGGTTCCGGGCTACGTGCGCGCGATCCCGAATTTCTTGCTTCTGGCGCGGCTCAATTTGATCAATACCTATCCCGCGCTCGTACTTCCGTTCGTCGGTTCGGCTTTCGGCGTCTTCTTGATGCGCCAGTTCTTCCTGCAGCTCCCGGGAGACGTGCTGGATGCCGCTCGGCTGGATGGTTGCAACACGCTCCAGCTGTTGGCGTACGTGTTGTTACCGCTCACGCGACCGGCCATCGCAGCCTTTGCCGTGTTCAGCGTCGTGACCCACTGGAACGACTTCTTCTGGCCTCTCGTCGTGATCCGGACGTCACGGCTCTACACCCCGCCGGCCGGCATAGCCTTCTTCGCCGGGGCCGAGGGCGGGGAGAACTGGGGGGTCATCATGGCCGCCGGCGTGGTGATCATCCTTCCTCTAGTGACCGTGTTCCTGCTTGCTCGCCGCCAGTTCGTTGCGTCCCTCGCGCATGCGGCAGTGAAGGGCTGATGCCCGTGCGCCGCCCACGAGGTGCCATTCGAGCCCTAGGGACGGTGGCGCCGCCAAGCGCGCTGCTCGCGCGGCTTCGCAGTGCGCGACCGAGCCTCACCGATGCTACCGCCAGCGTAGCGCGGTGTGTCCTGTCTGACCCGGCCGCGGCCTCGCGCCTCACGATCACCGAACTTGCCGAACGGGCCGGCGTGTCGACCGCATCGGTCACGCGGCTGAGCAAGACCCTCGGATTCGAAGGCTTTCGGGCGTTTCGCCACGCGCTCGTCGCCGACGCGACCCGCGATCCCGAGGTGATCGCGCCGGAGATCGAAGAGACGGACACCCCTAGAGATATCGCCGAGAAGGTCTTCCGTGCGGACATCGAGGCCATCGCGGCCACCCTGGACCTCATCGACGAGGATGCGTTGAACCGCGCGGTGGAGGCGCTCGATCGCGCTCGTAGCATCGAGGTGTACGGTGTGGGCTCCAGCGCTCCGGTTGCCGTCGATGCGTACTACCGACTGCTTCGCATAGGTCTCCCTGTCGCGGTGGTGACGGATTACCACATGCAGGCCGTGAGCGCGTCCCGCTTGGGCACGGCGACGTGGCCCTGGTGATCAGCCACACGGGGCGCACGCGGGAGACGCTGGAGACCGCCGAGATCGCGCGCAGGTACGGAGCGCAGATCATCGCCATCACGTCGTTCCTCGAGTCGCCCATCACCGAACTGGCAGACGTCACGCTCGTGGCTGCCGGGGCCGAGACCGCGTTCCGCGTCGAAGCGATGGCGTCGCGCATAGCGCATCTCTCGCTCGTCGACGCGCTCTACGTGGCGGTAGCGCACCACCGGACGATTCGGGCCAGCGGCGCCCTTCTCCGAACCGGCCAGATCATCGAGAGCAAGCGCGTCGCGCCACGCCATGGGGGCTGACCTCCGCATTGCCATCGTGACGGACGTGCATCTAGGCCCCGCCTTCGAGGCCAAGGCCGGGCCGCACGCGCTCGCGCTCTTGCGCGACGCCCTCGCCGACATCGAGCGGCGTAGCCCGAACCTGCTCGTGGACCTCGGTGACCGCATCAACAATGCGGGACGCGAGCGCGACCACGACCACCTCAAGGCGGTGGCGAACGCCTTCGCGGGCTGCCGGGTGCCCACGCACCACCTGCTCGGCAACCACGACGTGAAGAACTTGACGCGACGCGAGAACGAGGAGCTCCTGAAGCGCAGCACCGGACACCAGCACATCACGGTGAACGGCTGGCACCTGCTGTTCTGGAGCGCCAACCCTCACTATTCGGACTCAGGTTTCCGCGCCACGGACGCGGACCTGGCCTGGTTGGCATCCGCCATGGGGCAACTCGATGGGCCGACGGTCATCTTCTCGCACGTTCCGCTGGGAGGCCCCTCGATGCTCGGCAACTACTACTTCGAGGGTAGTACGGCGGCTGGCGCCACGTACAGCAACTTGGCCGATATCCACGACATCGTGCTGCCCGCCGAACACCTCGTCGCCAACATCGCCGGACACGTTCATTGGAACGGCCTGCGACGCGTCGACGGGGTGGTCTTCGCGACCATCCAGTCCCTGAGTGAGTTGTCGAGCACCCTTCCGGAACCCGCAGCTGCTTGGGGCGACCTGGCGTTCACGCCGGACAGCCTACGCCTCGACGTCCATGGCATGGACCCTTGGCATGTCGACGTTCCGCTCAGGCGGCCAGGCCACCACTGGCTGCGGAGACCAGGGCTCCCTCCCTACGGGGGTCCTCCACCACCCATGACGCCGAACCCAGGGGACATCGGCGGTGTCATCCTCGATCTCGACGGCGTCCTCTACCACGGGGCCCGCGCGGTGCGCGGAGCGGAGTCGCTGCTCGCGACGGTGCGAGCCACCGGCCGAGCGTTGGTCGCCGCAACGAATCACTCGGGGAACTCGGCGGCGGGGGTCCGTGACAGACTGCGGGCGCTTGGCCTCGAGCTCGATGCCGGCGAAATCGTGACGTCGATCGACGCGACGGTCCACCATCTCACGGATCACCATGCCAGGGCGAGCGTGCTCGTGGTCGGCTCCGAGGCACTGCGCCAGGCGCTTCGAAGCGCGGGCTTCGGAGACGGCGACGGCGACCCCGCCGTGGTCGTGGTCGGCTACCAACCCGAACCGGACTGGGACGCTCTGCGCCGCGCCGCCGAGGCCATCGACGCGGGGGCTACGTTCATCGGCACGAACCCGGATGCCTGGTTGCCGCTGGGCAACGACAGGACACCCGAGACCGGGCCGTTACTGGCCTACCTGGAGCGCCTCACCGGCCAACGGCCCACGATCGTCGGGAAACCGGAACGGCCACTCCTCGATCTCGCCCTGACCCGGCTCGGGGTCGCGCCCGAGGCAACCCTGGTGATCGGCGATACGCCCGCCACCGACATCGCAGCGGCGCGGCGAGCCGGCTGCTGGTCTGCCCTCGTACTCACGGGGAACACCCGCAAGGGGGACCGGATCGAACCGCTCCCCAACCTCGTGTTCGACGACCTCGCCGGCCCTCGAGGCCTGGCTCCGCCGCTCACCCTTCGAGACGGCGACCGAGGACGCCACGCGCTCGCGTGCACGCGCGCGCGGCGTCCCTGAGGAACCCGGCCGCGCCGCACGGCACATGGGGTCCACCGCGATCATCACCAGGCGGTGTATCCGCCATCGACCACGACGTTGGAGCCCGTCACGTATCGCGCAGCCTCCGAAGCGAGGTACTGCACGGCTGTCGCCACGTCGTGCGGATCGCCTACGCGGCCGAATGGGGTCATCTCGAGCCACGTTCGCCGCCACTCCTCGTTGCTCAGACCGAGCTGCGTCAACTCCGTCCCGATGTAGCCCGGGGATACGGAGTTCACGCGGACATTGAACTCAGCCCACTCGGCCGCAAGTGACTTCGTGAGCATGATGACGGCCGCCTTCGACGTGTTGTAGTGCGCTTGTGGTTGCGGCTTGTTCGCCACGAGGCCCGACATGGAGGCGATGTTTACGATCGAACCCCTGCCTGCCGCAACCATCCCCCTACCGAACTCGCGACAGCAGTAGAACACGCCATTGACGTTCACATCGAGGATGCGCGTCCACTCCTCATCGCCGATATCCAACGCAGGCGTGTTCCGCACGATGCCCGCGTTGTTGACAAGAACGTCGACCGTCTCGAAGCGGTCGACGATCCTCTCCGCAACACTCGCGATGGCGGCCGAGTCCCGAACGTCCACTTCGAAGGCTACATGGTCCCGTTGATCCTGGCCGCGCAGCTCTTGGGCTGCCGCTTCCACCTTGTCACGATGGACATCGAGCAATGCGACGGTGGCACCTGCGCGCGCCAACGTCTTCGCGATCTCCCATCCGATGCCCTGGGCGGCGCCCGTCACGACTACATGCTGGTTACCTAGCTCGAACTCGCTCACGTTGGTCTCCAACCCATCACGATCACTCGCGGCAGCGTCGCGGCCCTACCTGACCGCAGACCGGGGGGCTCGATCCGAGCCGCCGCCACGAGGAAGGATGCCATCACGACTTGGTCACGCGGTCCGTCACCCGTGCCCGACTCACGCCAGCCTCAGGAATTCTAGCGATGCCCCCTTCCCCCATCACGAGATCGCATCCACCGCCCCGTGGTCGGAAGGATGACTACCGTGGAGCGTGGAGTGGAGTTCCATCCCCTTGAAGCCTCCGTCGCCGCGATGGTCGAGCCATCCTCCGCCGACATCCTCGCCAGCCATTCCCGCTGCTCGATCGTCAGCGCAGCACCCCCATGCAACGTCACGACGCACGCCTCCACGCCCACCAACCTACCGCAAGCAATGGCCAAGGCACACATCAAAACGTGGACCACTGCATGGCTGTCGCCAAAGGCCCGATGAATTGCTGGCCTGCTGTGGCTATCGGTGGGCAAGCACCGGGTTGTGCGCCGCCGCCGTCGCTGCCCGCCGTAGTCCGGGCGGGCCGCACGGCCGACGCGCTGCCGCCCCCTCCGCGCCTCAGCGCACCAGGTCGCGCACCACCGCCGTCATGCCGGGGCGCAGGGCGGCCAGGTCCGCGGCGCGGCACGCCGTCCGGCAGGAGGCGCACCGTGGCGACGTAGGTGACGTCGCCGCGCACGACCTGCGAGGCGTCGGCCACGCGCTCCACCTCACCCGGGAAGACCCGGCCGGGGAGGGCGTCGACCTCCACCTGCACGCTGTTGCCCACGCGCACGCCCACCACCTGGAGCTCGGTGAGGTTGGTGGTGTTCACCCGCCAGCCGCTCACGTCGGCCAGCGTGAGCACCGCGCCCGACCCGCCGGCGGAGCCGCTGCCCGCCCGGTCCCCGCACCGGTCCCCGCACCCACGGCGCCGGCACCGACGGCCTCCCCCACCTCCGCGTTCAGGCCGATGACGCGGCCGGCGAAGGGGGCGGTGAGCGTGAGGCGCTCGACGGCCAGGGAGGCGCTGTCGCGCGCGGCCACGGCCTGGGCGCGTTGGGCGCGGACCTGCGTCACCTGGGCCTGGGTCTGCGCCACGGCGGCGCGTGCCTGGTCCACCCCGGCCTGCGCCTGGGTGATGCCGGCCTCGGCCTGGGCCTGTTGGGCCGTCGCCTGCGCCACGACGGCGTCCGGCTGCCCGGTGGTGAGGCGCAGGGCCGCGGTGGCGGCGTCGCGCTGCGCCTGCGCCGGGGCGACGGCGGCCTGGGCCACCTCCACCTGGCGCTCGGCGGCGGCCTCGGCGGCCTGCGCCACGGCGATCTGCGCGTCGGCGGACGTCACGGCCGCCTGGGCCTCGGCTCAACCGCGCCCGGGCGTCGGCGCCGTCGAGCCGCAGCAGCGGGTCGCCGGCCTGCACGTCGTCGCCGACCTCCACCAGCCGCTCCGCGACGATGCCGGAGACCGGGAAGGCCAGGTCGGCGGCGCGCAGCGGCGCCACCTCGGCCTCGGCGGAGGTGGCCACGGGGACGGCGGGGGCGCCGTCGAAGGCGGCCGCGGGCGTGGCGGCCGTCGTGGCGGCCGTCGTGGCGGACCCCGCACCGGAGCCGGAGGCCGCGCCGGGCGCGGTGGCGCTCGAGGACGCGTCCGCCTCCCCACCCACGGTGGGCACCACGCGCGCGGGCACGCCAGAGTCGGCGGTGCCGGCTGCCGCCGGGGCGGCCGTGCCGGCCGTCTGGGTGGACGGGGCGCTGCCGGAGTCTCGGCCGCGCAGGAACAGCAGGCCCCCGACGCCGAGCGCGGCGCCGAGCACCAGCCACAGGATGGGACGGATCACTCGCATGGTTCCTCCGGGGTGCGGCGGGGGGTGTACCGAGGCGCGCGCCTCACACCGCCCCCGCCGCGAAGGCGCGGATGGCCTCGGGGTCGTCGATGATCTGCTCCACCGCGCCGTCGTGCATCTGCACCACGCGGTCCACGTAGCGGCACATGCGCAGGTCGTGCGTGACCATGATGCCGGCGCGCATGTTGTCGTGGATCAGCGACGCGAAGGTGTCCACCACCTGGTAGGCGCGCTCGGTGTCCAGGCTGGCGGTGGGCTCGTCGGCCAGCACCACGGCCGGCCGGTGGATGAGGGCGCGGGCGATGGCCACGCGCTGCTGCTGCCCGCCCGAGAGCTGCGAGGGCAGGCTGTTGAACCTATCGCCCAGGCCGAGCTGGTCCAGCAGGTCCTTGGCCCAGCGCACGCCGGCGGCGTCCTGCCGGCCGTTGAGCGCCAGCATGAGCGTGACGTTCTCCAACGCGGTGAGGTAGGGCACTAAGTTGTTGGCCTGGAAGGTGAAGCCGATGTTGCGGCGGCGGAAGCGGGTGAGCTGCTTATCAACGAGCTGGTGGATGTCCTGGTCGGCGATGCGCACGCGGCCCTCGGTGGGGCGCAGCAGCCCCGCCAGCATCGCCAGCATGCTGGTCTTGCCCGAGCCCGAGGGGCCCACCAACGCCACGAACTCGCCGGGCGCCACCTCGAGGGAGACGTTGTCCACGGCGGTGATGACCTGGGATCCGAGGTTGTAGGTCTTGCGCAGGCCCTCGGCCCACAGCGCCGGCCCCTCCCCGAGCGGGATGTCGCCGGGAACAGCCACGGGCGCGGCCCCGGTCGCGACAACCGCGCGGCTCACTTGCCCAGCCCCAGCGCGCGCAGCGGCTCGACGCGCAGCGCCGCGCGGATGGCCACCAGCCCGCCCAGCGGGCCGATCACCAGCAGGCCGACCAGCGCGGTGGTGACGTTGCCCGTCTGGAACACGATGGGCACGGTGGCGGGGAAGGTGGCGGCCAGCGCCAGCGTGCCGAGGCCGCCCACCGCCACGCCGATCAGGTTGGTGAAGACGATCTGCAGCACCGCCGCGGTGGCCACCAGGGTGTTGGAGGCGCCGATGGCCTTGAGCATGCCGATCTGCCCCAGCTTCTGCAGCGTCTGGATCTGGAAGAAGCCGCCGACGACCAGGATGCCGATCACCAGCGTGAAGCCGCTCTGGGTGTTGAGGGTGCTCTGCTGGGCGGTGTAGCCGGGGATGTTCTCGTAGGCCGTCTTGATGTCCACGGCCCGCACCGAGCGGACCTGCCCCTCGATGCGCCGCGCCAGAACGTCGGGAGGCACGCCCGCCTCCCCCTTCACCGCCACCACGTTGAACACCAGCGTGCGCGGGTTGTCCTGCAGGTTGCCCTTGGGCTTGACGCGGTCGAAGGTGGTGAGCGGCACCAGCAGGGCCGGGGCGATCTGGTACTGCTGCCCGCTGGTGATGCCCACCACGCGCAGGTCGTAGCGCTCGTCCACCGCGCCCTGGGTGGAGCGCACCGTGAGGATGTCGCCCACCTTGAAGCCGGTGCGCAGCGCCGCCTGCCGGCCCAGCACCACCTCGTTGCCGCGCGAGGAGCTGAAGCCCGGGCCCTGCAGCACGCCGGGGTCGCCGGGGCGGCCGGG
This sequence comes from uncultured Trueperaceae bacterium, assembly GCA_963739805.1. Lineage (GTDB taxonomy): Bacteria > Deinococcota > Deinococci > Deinococcales > Trueperaceae > CAVUBJ01. Next base: position 7,224 of record CAVUBJ010000008.1, on the reverse strand, counting down.
CTCGACGCCGATGAGGGAGACGCGCAGGCCCTGGTCCTGCCCCGCGGCGGCGTCGGCTGCCTGCGCCGCGTTCGCCGGGGTCGCGCCGCCGATCGCCCGCGCGGCGCGCGGCTCCACCACGGTGGAGGCGAACGCCAGCGCGCCCTCGTCCACCACGCCCGCGACGCGCCGCACGGAGGCGACCACCGAGCGGTCGAACTGGCTGGCGGCGAACTGCAGGTCGGCGGTGGATTGGTAGACGAGCAGGTCCGCGTCGAGGTTGCTCACGAACTGCCGGTTGCCCTGCCCCAGCCCCTCCCCCAGCCCCGAGAGGAACAGGATGAGGGTGGTGATGAGGGCGATGACCGCCGCGATGGACGCGAAGCGCCCGAGGTTGCGGACGATCTCCTTGACGGCGAGGGTGGCTGCGAGGGCGAGGGTCATGGGGGGTCGGGGCGAGCGCGTCGCGCGCGGGGCGCGGCGCTCACCAACGCGCCGGCCACGACGACCCCTGCCCCTGCATCGATGGTACGGCCTGGGCGGCGGGGCACCGTAGGCGCGCGTACGGTTGGGCGGGTACGGTCGGGCAGGTACGACCCGGGCGCGTCCCGCGGCCCGCACGCCCGCCGGCGGCTTCCGCCCCAGGGCGCGGTCTGGTAAGCTTCTCGCGTCGAGGGGATGGGGACGTTCGACCTGACCGGTGGGGGACACCCATCTCATCGAAGCCGCCACGCGGCGCGCATGCGCGCGCGCTGAGGGCGCACCGACGCACCGTCCCCACAGGTGATTGGGTACCGTGGATCGACCCGACGACCAGAGCTGGAACGACGCGCCCCGCGGGCCCGCAGGGGACGGCTGGGGCGGCGGCAGCGACCTGCAACAGGAACCGACCTTCCGCGACCTCGTGTCGCTCATCCGGCGCGGGCTGATCTTCGCGTTGAGCGTGGCCGTGGGCGCCGCGGTGCTCACCTTCGTGCTGAGCAAGCGCGTGGAGCCCACCTACCAGGCGTCCGCCACGCTGCTGGCGAGCCAGCCCGACTCGGCGCTGCAGTCGTTCGGCGTGTCGCTCGTGACGGCCCCGGCCGTGGACGTGAGCGCCTACAAGGCGGCGGCCACCAGCCAGCCGGTGCTGCAGAACGCGCTCATCCGGCTCGGGGAGAACACGGTCACGCAGGCGAACATCGACACGCTGCGCGGCAACATCGGCGTGCGCGTGGAGAGCGACCGGCAGTCGAGCCTCATCCACGTCGACGTGAAGAACAGCGACCCCGTGGTGGCCGCCAACACGGCGAACGCCCTCGCGGACTCCGTGCTGGAGTGGGACAAGCAGCGCGCCACGAAGAACCTCGAGAGCATCGTGCAGAGCCTGGAGGGGCAGATCGCCGCGCTCGACGCGCAGCTCCAGCAGCTCCAGGCCGACCCCAACGCGGACCCGGGGCAGATCGACGGCGTGCGCAACCTCAAGGCCGAGCAGACGCTGCAGCTCAACTCCGCCAAGGCGCTCAGGAACTCCGCGGTGGGGCACCTCGAGATCCTGGAGCCGGCCATCGTGCCGCGCGGTCCGGTGGCCCCCAGGCCCGCGCGCAACGCAGCCCTGGCCTTCGTTCTCGGCGTGTTCCTGGTGTACGGGCTGCTGCTCCTGCGCGACGCGCTCGACACGCGCTTCCGCGGCACCGAGGACCTCGCCCGCGCCACGGGGCTCCCCGTGTTGGCCGAGTTCCCCCACCTCTCCGGTGGCGTGCGGCACCTGCCGCGGGAGGCGTCGAACTACCTGCGCACCAACCTGCTCTTCGCGACCAGCCAGGACCACCCCAAGGTGCTGCTCGTCACGAGCGCCGGCGCGGCGCACGGCAAGACGAGCGTCGCCATGAGCCTGGCGGAGAGCTTCGCGCGCAACGACTACCGCACGCTGCTCATCGACGCGGACCTGCGCAAGCCCATGATCGGCAAGGAGTACAACCTCAACGGCATGACCGACACGCCCCTGCGGCGGTTCCTGGAGGATCCCGAGGCGCAGCACCAGCCCATCGAGGTGGAGATCGAGGGGGGCTCGTTGGACGTCATCCCCAGCTTCACCGCGGCGCCCTCCCCCACCGAGCTCCTGACCCGGGGCTTCGCCAGGCTGCTCGCACGGCTACGGCCGGCGTACGACGTCATCGTCATCGACTCGCCCCCCATGCTCCCGGTGGCCGACGCCCTCACCATCGCCCCGCACACCTCGGGCGTGCTGCTGCCGGTGAGCCTGCCCGACGCCGATCGCCGCAGCGTCAAGGCCGCCCTCGCGCTGCTCGAGCGCATCGGGGTCCGCGTCTTGGGTTCGGTCGCCACCAACCTCGAGACGGCGCGCAACGGGCGCGGAGAGTATGGATACGGGTACGGCTACGGATACGGGTACGGTCCTTCGAGCGGCTCCACGGGGATCGACACGGCGGACAGCGCCAACGCAGTTGCCCAGAACTCCGCGCTCCCATCAACGGCTGCGGCGACTAGAGCCAATCCGACGGCCGCCCAACGCTTGCTCCGCACAGTCCGGGGGGACGGCGGCGACCGCTAGGAGGGACCGCCGCACTCGCCACCCGCACACGCGTAAAGGCCCATGCAGGTACGCGTGCCGAGAGGTCACGAGCACTAACCTGTTCAGGGGCTCAGTAGGCACCCTTGCCGAACAACACCGCGAGTGGGGTCCGGAACAGCAAGTACACGTCCATCCACAGCGACCAGTTGCGGATGTAGTAGCTGTCGAGCTGCTTCTGCGCGTCCAGGTCCGCCGAGCTGCGCGAGGTCACCTGCCAGTACCCGGTGAGGCCGGGCGTCACCTTGGTCCGCAGGCGCCGGAAGTCATCGTCGAAGCGCTCGACGTGATAGTACGGGAAAGGCCTCGGGCCCACGAAGCTCATCTCGCCGAACAGGATGTTCAGGAGCTGCGGGAGTTCGTCCATGCTGGAGCGGCGAAGGAAGGGCCCGACGAGCGGCAGTACGCGCGGGTCGTGCGTGAGCTTGAAGTGTCGTTCCCACTCGGTCTTCGCATCGGGATTGCGGGACAAGGTACCGCTCGAGCTGGGCATCCGCGTCCCGGTACATGGTGCGCAGCTTCCACACCCACAGGGGACGACCGTTCTTCCCCTCGCGGCGCTGCGCGTAGAACGGGTTGCCGGGGTCGGCGAGGAACACCGCAAGGGCACCCAACAACGCGAACGGCAGCGCGACGAGCCCCAGCGGAATCAGCAGTACGAGATCGAGGACGCGCTTGAGGACGCGGTTGTGCAGCAGCAAGAGGTTCTGCTTGTTGTACAGCCCCACGAACCCACCCATGTCACGCGTGCCGACGCCCACGGTGGTGAGGCCGAACACGTTGGGTACCACGACCAGGTGCGGGAAGTCGTCGGCATACTGCCGCACCACCTCCGCCAGCCGCCCTGGCTCGAGGCCGGGCATGGCCACGATCCCGTAACTCGCCCGCACGGCTCGCTGGACTTCGGGTGTGTGCGACAGGGGCCCCAGGACGGGCACGTCGCCAACAACGCGCACCGTGCTTGCGAGCATCATCGTCCAGGCAGCCGAGCACCTTGAGGTCCAGGCTCGGACGGTCCCGCAATTGGGCGATCAGCAGCTCGGCCGTCTTCCCGGCACCCAGCACGACGGCCGACAGACCCCACCAGCCGCGCCGCGCGAACAGGGCACGCACCGTGGCGCGGGCGATCGGAACAGCGAGGGCGGCGAGGATCCACGCCAACAGGAAGATCCCGCGCGATGCCCGGTGGACCTCACCCACCAGGAACAGGGCCGCAATGGTCGAACCGAACATGCCCGAGAGGAACAGTGTGATGCGGCGGTTCTCCTCGACGGGACTCAGACCCGCCGCCGGATACAGCCCCAACAGCCAGAAGCCCACAGGCAAGACGGCCAGCAACGGCCAGAGGCGCAGGAACGCGCTCGGCTCCGCCAGTGGTTGGATCACGGGCCAGATGCCCGCGGCCATGGCTCCCGCGATCGCGACCGCGAGGAGGTCCGATAAGACGAGCAGCGCCCGCGTGGCGAACGGCGAAGGCCGCGGCCTCACGACCGAGGAGGCCAGACTCCTCGGTCTGGCGACTACTCCCGCCGTCGTGTTCGACGACACACTCACCTGTGGAACCCCCAAACCTACGGATGGAACGATGTGCACCCCGGCAAGCAACGGACCTCTGTGACGCTTCGGTCGCCGCGCAGCCTCGGACCCGCAAGCTGCGCCCACGGGCTGCGGACCGCGAACATCACCTTAACTCCTGATGCACTGATACGGGCCATTCTCGGAGCTTGGTTCCCCGTACCCCGTCCGCTCATCGGGACGGCTCGTCTTCGGCAGCCCGACCCTCACCGTACAACCCCGAGCACACCACCAGCCACATCGCGCCCGCGATGTACGGCTGGGAGAGCACCGGATCGAAGACGCTGTGGACCAGCACGGCCGCCATCGTTGCCAGCGCCACCGCGGCCGCCCCGGAACGAGCCCGCGCACGCACGAACAGACGCCACGCGGTGAGCCCCAGCCACGCCAGCAGCGCCGCCAGCGTGACGCTGCCGCCCTCCACCAGCATCTTGAGGTAGAAGCTGTGGAGGTGGGCGAGGGGCCTCGGGACGTAGTCGAGGGCGTACTGCTCCACGAGGCGCAGCTCGGAGCCGGGGCCGTAGCCCAGTACCGGCCGGTATGAGGCGATCTGCAGGCCGAACCACCACATGCTCAGCCGCCCGCCGGACGCCTCCGTGGGATCCCTGAGCACCAGCCAGCGGGTCAGGACGGGCCCGGCCAGGGCGCCCAGACCGGGGCGGGGCCCCGGCACGTAGGGGGTCGCGGAAGTCCCCTTCTCGAGCTGGAAGGCCGTCACGTCGCCGTACGTGCCCGTGTCGCCGGCGTCGTCGGCGATCACCAGCCTCAACGAGGCCGAGCGCGCCGGCAGGGGCGGCAGCGTGAAGACGACGCGGCGCCAGGCCCCGGCGGGCGTACCGGGGAGGACGAGCCGCCCGCCGGCCTTGCCCTCGTCGCCGGTGGTCCAGCCCGAGCGGCCCGCCCGGGCGAGGAACGAGCCGTCCGCGGCCAGCGCTTCGACGCGCACGAACGCCGAAGGGAGGGCGTTCTCACCCGGCCGGGCCCACAGGCTGAGCGTGAGCCGTTCGCCCGGGCGCACGGAGACCCGGGAGCGGTACCCGAGGAGAACCTGCCACCCCCCATGGGTGTGGGCGAGGCGTGCGGCGCGGCCGGCCGGGGGTGCGCCGGTCCCGGGAGCGGCCACGACGGCGCTTCCCGCGCCGAGCTCCCAGGCGAGATCGGACCAGGCAAGACCGGAATCCACGAGCCGGTTGGTGCCGGGCCGCGCCTGTAGCACGAGCTGGGCCGCGATGCCCACCGCGATCAGTACGACCAGCCCCAGCAGCCACGGCAGCAGCCTCCGCCAGGAGAAGCGCCACACGTAAAGGACCAGCCAGAGGACGGCGGCCACCGCCAGGCCCAGAACGGCGCCGCGGCTGCCGGTCAGCGCCAGCGCCGCGAGCGCCGCCAGGAAGGCGGCCGCGAGCGCAAGACGCCACACGAGACCTCGACCACGGGCCCAGGCCATGGCGACGGCTCCCAGCACCGCCAGCAGCAAACCGGCCTCGAGGTTGGGATGCACCGTGAACCCCTCGGGGCGCGCCTGCCCGAGAAACACGCGCTGCCGGATCTCCCACGCAAGGGTGACGACGGCGGCCAGGGCGAATCCCACCCCGGCCGCGCCGGCATCCGCGTAGGACCAGCGCTGCGCGAGCAGAACGAAGGCCGTGCCGAGCGCCAGCCAACCCAGCCAAGGCAGGAGGGAAGCGAGGCGATGGGGCGCCAGCAGCAGCGACAGCCCGCCGAACAGGCCGACCCAGGCGAGCGCGTTCCGGTCGCGGTAGCTGCGCCGGACAGGCGCCAGAAGCGTGTAGAGGAGGCCCGCGAGCAGCCCGGCGAGGGGAACGGTGACCAGGCCGAACGCGAACGCGCCGGCGGCCACACGACGCAGGGCGGGGCGCAGATTGGAGCGCGGTCGGAGCGGTCGCTGACCTGCGCATCGGGCCGTCGCCGGTGATCCACGGCGCCAGGATACCTTCGCTCCGTGCCGGAACCGTCGACTGCGGTGGGTCGAGTGGGCTCGACGGGAAGCCCGACGCCAGCCTGCAGACCTTCAACGTCAACCTGGTCACGGCGCCGACCCTCGACGTGGCCGCCTACTCAGGCCGCAGCGACGAGCGGACGGGTCCTGCGCGACGCGCTGACGCACCTCGGGCAGGCCAAGCCGACCCAGGCCACGATCGACTGCCTTCCGCAAGCAGGTCTCGGTCAAGACCGACGCGAACCGGCAGTCGAGCCTCATCCACCTGAGGGTGAGCGACGGCAGCCCGGCGGGGCAAGTTGAAGCTCCCCCGGTTGGGTGGACACGACTTTGCTTGAGCTAGCGTGCTCAGGAAGGAACCGTGTTCATGACGAGAGCGACCAACGCACCCTATCCGGATGAGTTCAAGGCCGAGGCCGTGCGTCTGTACCGCGAGAGCGGGAAGACGCTGCGAGCAGTAGCCGAGGACCTCGGCGTCAGCACCAACTCGCTACGTGAGTGGGCGAAGCGCTACGACATCGAGCGGGGCGCTCGACCTGGCCTCAACCAGGAGGAACGCACCGAACTGACCAGGCTGCGGCGAGAAACAGGGTCTTGCGTGAGGAGCGCGAAATCCTGAAAAAAGCCGCTCTGGGTTCAATGGGTCGATCGACACTAACCGAGGTTCTTGTCTTGGGAGGGTTGCATCGTGGTCGAGGAGCGTCGGTACGGCACGGAGGACCTTCGCCGGATTGAGCTGTGGGATCGCTTCCGCAGCGGCGAGTCGCTGAGCGAGATTGGCCGGGCGCTGAATCGAACGCCAGCCACGATCTTCACGGTGGTGCGCCGCCCCGGTGGGATCGCGCCGGCCAGTCGCAAGCGTTCGCCTCGCGCCCTGTCTTTGGCGGAGCGCGAGGAGATCTCGCGGGGTCTGGCCGACGGCGAGTCATTCCGGGCGATCGGTCATCGCATCAGACGGCCAGCGTCGACCATCTTGCGGGAGGTGCGCCGCAACGGCGGCAGAGATCGGTACCGCGCCTGGCGAGCGGACGAAGCTGCGTGGCGCCGGGCGCAGCGCCCCAAGACATCGAAGCTGGGAAGCCAAGCACACCTGCGGAAGGTGGTGGCCGCCAAGCTCCAGGAGGACTCGGAGCCCGCA
>CAVUBJ010000007.1:0-305532 GCA_963739805.1 uncultured Trueperaceae bacterium | reverse complement strand
GTATGTTTATGTTGCGTGTACCTGACTCAGCACCTACGTATTGCTATGAGCCGACGCCATGGCCGTGTGCGCAGCGACCGCACAGCCAAACACCGACCGCACGCTGGCCGCAGGTCCGCGCAGCTCGACAGGGCACTCAAACGGGCTCATACTCTAGAGCCGGCCAGTCGACAACACACATTGTCCGACGACCCCAGGCAACCGTGGCCGCACGATTATGGGTCGCCGCCGTGAAGGTCCGACTCTTCAAATGCCCTCTAGGACGTCACTTCCTGGTCTCGGCAGTGCTCAGAACCTCTGAACTGAGCGCGTGACCACCTAGCTCTCAAGATGGCAGAGTGCCGAACTAGCAGACTTCCACCTATGTCGCGTGCTCGAAACGGGGCCATCGCGAGTCCGCAAGGAGTTGCCAATTGGCGTGGCGGTTGTTGAATGCGCCAAAGCGTCGACTCTATCGAGGATGTCATAATCCTTCGGTGAGAGGAACATGGGGAGGCTGATGATGGCCGAGTTCGAGGATATTCCGCTTTCCGACTTGCTGCTGGACCAGAACAATGCGCGACTGACCGATCCGGTCGACTCGCAACAGGCTGCGATGCTTGCACTTGTTCGGCAGGCGAGCCCGCTATACCTCCTTAAGCAAGCTGAGCACATTGTCGTGCACGGACTGGACCCGTCCACGTTACCCATTGTTGTGCCAACTGGAGATGATAAGAAGCGCTACGTTGTCTTGGAGGGAAACCGCCGTGTGTTGGCGCTGAAGGCCTTGGAGATGCCGTCGCGCGTCGAAGCTGCCCTCTCGCAGTCACAAATGCGTCGGCTGCTGGCTTTGTCACGGCGATTCGAGAAAGACCCCATTGACACCGTCCGATGCTCGGTCCTTCCTTCGACAGAAGAGGCGACGATGTGGGTCTCGCTTCGTCACACCGGCCGAAACGGCGGCGTTGGGCTTATGGAGTGGGGTTCTAACGAGAAGGACCGGTTTACGGCTCGACATGGTGATAGGGATCGGTCACCTGCGGGCCAGGTAATCGACTTCGTCCGTGAGCAAGGAACACTCTCCGAAGAGGCACGTTCTTCGCGCAAGGGAGTCCTTACGAATGTCGCCCGCCTACTGTCCACCCCCGAGGCGCGGGAGGCTTTGGGCATAGATCTGCAGGACGGCGCGGTAGTGGCACGTTACCCAATGAATGAGGTCAGGAAGAGCCTTACATACGTGGTGGAAGCGTTCCTGACGGGAAAGGCGAACGTGAAGAACGTCTACCACGCGCCCGATAGGAAGGCGTTCGCGAACGCCATCCCACACGAGGCCCGACCGAATCCTCGCACCAGGTTCGGAGCCCCCATACCTTTGACAGAACTCACTTCCGAGTCCGGAACACAAAGCATAGGTCGCGCTGCGCCGGCTTCGCGACCGAGGCGGCGGAAACCTCTTGGAAGGCCACGCGAGCGGACCACGGTGATCCCTCGAGACTGCGATCTTGACATCGACACTCAACGCGTGAACGCCATCTACTACGAGCTAAGAATGACCTCTCGGTCGCAAAGACTCCAAATGCGTGTGCGGTGATGGTGCGCGTGTTTGTCGAGTTGTCGGTAGATCACTACCTGGCGGCCAAGAAATTGATGCCGGACGATGAACGCAGGAATACGCCATTGGCCAAGCGCATGAAGGAGGCTGGCAGGCCATCTTCACAAGGCCGGTTCGATCTCCAAACCTCTTCTGGATGCACTCACTCATGTTGCTGACAGCGGCACCTGCTCGCGGCGTCTGTGCCAACATTCAACCTGTACGTGCATAACCCGCACGCATTGCCGAAGGGGTCAGAAATCATTGAGGGGTGGAACGAACTTCAGCCATTAATTGAGGCCATCTGGCCCACGGGGGGCACTGCGTGACGCAATCGCCGAATGCGGTCCCGGGACTTGGCTTGACGACCAAGTGAGCTACGCCTACCTCTCACCTCTCAGATACCCGGGTGGTAAGCGCAAGCTTGCCAACTACTTCAAGCTTCTGATGCTGCGGAACAACCTTCTCGGGACACGATACATTGAAGCCTTCGCGGGCGGGGCAAGCGTTGGATTGGCATTGCTGCTGGAGGAATATGCGTCTGAGATAGTCATCAACGATCTCTGACCCAAGCATCTTTGCATTCTGGGATTCTGTCCTCACGGCCACCGACGAACTTTGTGAGATGGTCCGCACGGCACCGCTTACGATGGAGGAATGGCACAGGCAGAAGACCGTCCAGGACGATCCGAATGCTAGCAAGCTAGAGCTTGCCTTCTCGACCTTCTTCCTGAATCGCACCAATCGCTCTGGAATCATCCGTGGTGGCGTGATAGGCGGGAAGAAGCAACGTGGTCGTTGGACCTTGGACGCACGGTTCAATGCAGACGACCTCGTCCGCAGGATTAGGCTGATTGCGCGCTCTCGGTCCAGGATTACGCTACTCAATCAAGACGGGATCACCCTTGCTGAGCAAGACCTGAAGCAGGAAGACTCCAGAAGCCTCGTCTATTTTGACCCACCCTATTTCGGCAAGGGCAGTGACCTGTACCAGAACTACTTCGTGGAACGCGACCACGCAAAGTTGGCCGAAGCAGTCCGCGAGCTACCACTCCACTGGGTCGTTTCGTACGACGCTGTTTCCGACGTTGAGGCGCTCTATTCAGGGTTTGCGAGGCACGAGTACGGCATTCACTACAGTGCGGCTCAACGCTACGAGACGGGGGGGAGGTTATGTTCCTCTCTCCTAGCCTGGTACCGCCGCCGGTTGAGACGCCAGTGAGCATTCCAGATCGCGTGGTGCGTGCGCATCAGAGACTACTCCTTTCTGGCTAGCCGGTCCGTCTCGCGCCAGCCAAGGTTGTCACCTTCGGTAGCGGTTCAGGGCCTGTTCGCGAAGGCGTTCAACAACGGATTCCCAAAGCTCTTCCCGGTCAATTGTCAACGTTTCATTCCCGGTGCTTGACCCCCGGCCCCGCTCCAGATTCAAGGTAACTTGTACGGACAGGTCCCGTTGGGCCTGTAATCGACGACGGAAATAGCGCGAACAACGCGCAATGGGCCCAGCGCCCTGAGGCCTTCCAGGCGGCGCTTTAGTGCGTACGCTACTGGATCGAGCCAGTGCGTCGCGATCTCAGTTGCCAATTCGTCAACCCCCTGGCTCTTCTTGGCGGCCTCGGCGAACAACGCTTGGGCGAGGGGCGCGAAGACGAGAACAAGGGCAGCGTCCAGTACGACGGTCCACGAACCGCCCTCGAAGCTTCGGATTTCGAAGTCCAGTGTGCGGCGAGCCACACGGCGAATACGCGTTCCTGATATGGCCGGTCGGAACTCTGCGAGTCCGTCGACTACGGACTCGGTTACTGCGCGACGAAGATCATGATTCATCGCCGCCAAGCGTCTTGGCCGAGAGGTAACCCTCGGAACTGCTCAACGTCACTGAGACTTCCATGGGGCCAATCCTAGATGATTCGGTTCAAATCCAATCGACCTCCGTGCAGCTTGTGAAAGCCTTGAACGCCCGTTCGTGAGCTCTGACCCGGCGCTCAGCGGCCGAATAACAGTATGAGGTCAACGACGCGACCGGTGGACAACAGCACTTATCGCCCGGGTGCCCGTCGCCGACTTCGGCGCCCCGTATCCTGCTGTGAAGCCGACCGGAACCGAGAGATGCCGCTTCCCGCTGCCAGCTCCTGTGAACGGTGCGAGATTGCCCGCGCGGGCCCCTGCATATAGAGCGGTACGATGAACATCAGTGTGAAAGTCGGACAGAGGTCACAGATCCAACCTTCGTCGCGCAAGCGCGAGCCAGGCGCGGCATCGAGGGCTTCAGGGAGACGCTTGCAGACCATCGACCGCAACCGCACCGTCCACATCAGCCGCACGATGATGCTGCGTGAGGCGACGACGCTGTTTGAGCACGTCCCTGCTGCAGGCTGACCTCGAAGCGTATCGGCTTGCCGTCGTCGATGACAACGTGTTGCTGAAGCGCACGGTCTCAAACCGGGAGAAGACCTTCCGATTCCTCCGCGAGCTCTACGGGCTTGAACAAGGGGACACGCTGTTCGTGGCTCTGCGCACGCTTTGGGACGCAGATCCGGCCGGGCGCCCGCTCATCGCCCTCCTGAACGCCGTGTATCGCGACGAGGTCGTGCGCCCGAGCGCCGAGCTCATCGTCGCGACCCGGCCCGGCACCCCTGTGACGAAAGAAGAACTCGCAGCGGCCATTGGCACGGCGTACCCCGATCGATTTGGCGCGAAGTCGCTTGCGAAGATCGGGCGAAACGTTGCTTCGACCTGGACACAATCCGGCCACTTGAAGGGACGCGTGGCGAAGGTGAGGTCGCAGGTCACGGCGACGGTGGGACCGGCCACGTTTGCCTTGCTTCTTGGCTGGCTCGACGGCCAACGGGGATTGGCGCTCTACGAGTCGCTATGGGCGAATCTCGTCACGCCGAACACGAACGAACTCGACGACTTAGCGTTTGCTAGCAAGCAACCGCGACGTGGTTACGCTACAAGCGTTTAGGGGACGTCGCGGAGATCGACTTCACCACCTTCATCCGGGACCTGGGGGGACATCTTGGCTAGCATCGTGAATCTTATCAAGGCGTATCAACGCTTCATCGGTCTCGAATGGACGCCGAATCTTGCGGGGCCCCAGAAGGTGCTGTTCGCCGTCTACGACCCGAAGGACGAACGACGCCTGCGTGCGCGCCTCGGCGAGTTCGAGAACGCCACCAGGGCCGCCGGCAGAGCGTGGATCTCCTGCGACCTAACCAAAGCGTTTGCGAACTGGATGTCGAACCACAAAGTACCGCGAGGCCTACTTCGAGGAGCCCGAACGATCTTGAGGTTGCCTTGTCCGACTTCGAGCAATATGCCTCGGGACTCGTCTTAGATACTCTCAAGAAGGCCGACGGAGACGAGCGGTCGGTCGTGGCAGTGCACGGTGCCGCATCACTCTTCGGGTTCATGAAGGTGTCGCGACTCGTCGAACTCGTCGAGGACGCGATCCCTGGGCGCCTCCTGCTGTTCTTCCCTGGGCAGCACGACGATGGCGTCTACCGGCTCATGGACGCACGAGACGGCTGGAACTACCACGCTGTCCCGATCACCGAATGATGCCGCCCATGACCCTGAGCTCATCACGCAGCGTTCGCCGACCTTGCGCGCTCGCCTGGAAGGGACTGAACTGATGCCTACCAAGAACTGGGAGGTCTTCGCCAAAGACCCCCGCAGCAGCACCATCCCGAACGACGGCGTCACCGAAGTCGGCCTGCCCACCACCGACAAGGAATGGGACGTCCTCCGGTACGAACTGAGCACCTTCGTGTGCGAAGGCGAGTATGAGCGCGGGCTCGAACGCATCCTCAACACCTACCTCGCCAACCTCGACCAATCGGTCCAACCCGCAGTCTGGGTGAGTGGCTTCTACGGCAGCGGGAAGTCGCCACCTGGTGCGCGTGCTCGAGTACCTCTGGCGCGATGTCACCTTCCCCGACGGCGTCACCGCACGCAGCCTTGTAACTCCTTCCGGACACCGTCCGAGAGCTGCTCGATCGAACTCGGCAACAAGGGCAAGCGGCCGGCGGGCTCTGGGCCGCCGCCGGCACCCTCGGCGCCGGCGCCGGCGACAGCGTTCGGCTCGCCATCCTAGGCATCGTCTTCAAGAGCGGCAGGCCTTCCGGAGAACTACGCCCAGGGCCGGTTCGTGCTTTGGCTCAGCAGCAGGACCTTTACGAGACCGTACGAAGCACGTCGAGGAGAAGGGGAAGCGTTCGAACGGAACTGAACAACCTCTACGTTTCGCCGGTCTCGCCGAGCCGTGCGGCCGCCATACCCGACTTCGCGTCGTCAGACAGCGAGGCGCGGCGGCTCTTCAAGGCGCAGTTCCAGCACGTCCCCGACATCGAGAACGAGGACTCTCGAAGCCATGACAGTCGGTGCTGCAGCTCGTCTCGAGCGATCAGCGACCGGCTCCCATACACGCTCTTGGTCTCGACGAACTCCAGCAATACGTAGGCGACGACCCCGACCGAACGCTTCACAAGCTCCAGTTCGCAGTCCAGGCGCTTCACCGACGCTTCGGCAGCCAGCTGCTGGTCGTCGCCACGGGCCAGTCCGCCCTGCAAGCGCACCCGCAGCTTCAGAAGCTGCGCGACGATTCACCGTCCAGATCCAGCTCTACCGACACCGACGTGGAGCGAGTCCTGCGACAGGTCGTCCTGCGCAAGGCGCCATCACGCGAGCCCGAGGTCCACGACGTCCTGACGGCGGCCAGCGGCGAGATCGACCGGCAACTCGAAGGCACCAAGATCGGCGCTCGCCCGCCGACACCGACCAGCCTCGTCGCCGACTACCCCCTGCTTCCGGTGCGCCGCCGATTCTGGGAACGCGTCCTTCGCGCCATCGACCGCGCCGGCTCCGCCGGCCAGCTGCGCACCCAGCTGCGCACGGTCCACGACAGCACGAAGCAGGTCGCCGACGAACCGCTCGGCACGGTCGTGCCGGCTGACACCATCTACGGCCAACAACTCCAGAGCATGCTGCAGTCGGGCGTGCTGCTCCGCGAGGTCTTCGAGACTATCCGCGAGCTCGACGACGGCACCGAGGAGGGCCGACTCCGCTCGCGCCTCTGCTCACTCGTCTTCCTCATCTCGCAACTCCCGACCGACGCGGCGCCGACACCGGACTCCGGCCTACCGCCGAGAACCTCACCGACCTCACTTGTTCGCGACCTCAACGACGGACAGCGTCGACGCTGCGCCAGGCCGTGCCACCAACACCTCGACCACCTGGTCGAGCGCGGCGTGCTCCTCAAGCTCGCCGGCCCAATCGGCGACGAGTTCCGGCTGCAGACGCGCGAGTCGAGCGAATGGGAAGCCGCCTACCGCACCGCCCTGGCCGCCGCCGCAAACGACGCCGCCCGCATCGGCAGCGAACGCAACCGGGAACTACGCGAAGCAGTCAATGACGAACTCAAGATCTCCCACTGCTGCACGGCGCCAGCAAGACACCTCGTCGCATTGAGCTTTCGTTCGGCTCGGACAGACCCACCACCGATACCGACCATTCCCGTGTGGATCCGCGACGAGTGGAACGTCCGCGAGAAGACCGTCATCGAGGAAGCCCAAGCCGCCGGGGCGCAGGACCCCACCGTCTACGTCTTCCTGCCCAAGCGGTCTGCCGACGCCCTCAAGACGGCCATCTCCGGGTACCTTGCCGCCGAAGAGGTACTGCAGACCCGCGGCACGAGGCAACTCGCCACCGCGGAAGGTATCGAGGCCAAGCGCAGCATGGAAGCCCGCCGCGACCGACCACCGGGCCGACATCGACGCCACACTGAACGAGGTGGTCAAGAACGCGCGCGTCTTCCAGGGCGGCGGCAACGAGGTGGTCGAGGGGCGCCTGCGCGCCGCTGTGCAGGCCGCGGCCGAACGCGCCGTCACCCGCAAGTACCCCGAATTCGACCTCGCCGACCACCACGCCTGGAAACGTGTCGTCGACCGCGCACGCGAGGGCAGCACCGACCCCCTCGCCGCCGTTGGACACACCAGCGAGACGAAGGACCACGCCGCTTGCGCGAAGATCCTCGCCTTCGTGGGGGCGGCGGCAAGAAGGGCAGCGACGTCCGGAAGGCCTTCGAGGCGCCACCCTATGGCTGGCCCCGCGAAGCCATCGACGGCATCCTGTTGAGCCTCATGAACGCCGACCTCGTCGGCGCCACCCTCAACGGGGCCACCACCCCCAGCAAGGTGCTCGACGCCAGCAAGATCGGCCTGGCCACGTTCAAGAGCCAGAGCGTGGTGCTCACCGCGCCGCAACGCATTCGATATCCGCGCCGTCATGAACGAAGCCGGCGTCCATGCCAAGTCCGGCGAGGAGAGCCCAGCCGTCGCCAGGCTTCCTTGCCACCCTCAAGGAGCTCGCGCGCGCTGCCGGCGGCGACGCACCAGCACCAGCGCCGCCAGCGACGACGCACCTTGACGACATCCGCGACCGCAGCGGAAACGAGCAGCTCTTCGAGATCTACAGTCAAGCGCGACAAGCTCACCGACGACATCCGAACTTGGAGAGCCGACCAAGGCAAACTCGAGGCCCGGCTTCCGCGCTGGCGCATCGCCCAACGCTTGCTCGACCATGCCAGGTCCCTCGCCATCGCCGACGAGATCGCTCCCCAGCTCGACGCCATCCGCGAGCAGCGGGCCCTGCTGCGCGACCCCGACCCGCTACCGCCCATCATCCACGCGCTCGTGTCGACCCTGCGCGAAGAACTCGCCGCCCGCTACAAGCACCTGATCCACACGTTCGCGCATCAAACCAAGGATCTCGCAGACAGCCCCAGCCTGGAAAGAACTCCCCGACGAGCGAGGCCGCCGACATCCTCGCCCGCAACAAGCTCGTTGAACCCAAGACGCCTGAACTCGGCACCGAGGACGACGTCCTCGATGCACTAGAACGCTCGTCGCTGGAAGACCTCGAGAATCGCGCCGATGCCATCCCCAGCCTGGTATCCAAGGCACTCCAGGACGCGGCCACCTTCCTCGAGCCCAAGGCCGTGCCGCTCCAGCTGCCCAAGACCACGCTCAAGACACCCGAGGAAGCCGAAGCCTACCTCGACCAGCTCAGGACCACCATCCTCGACTATCTCGCCGATGGCCGCCCCGTGGTGATCTGATGCCCGCCCTCGACACCAGTGTCCGCACCACGCTCGAGAACGCTGATCATCAAAGCCCGCGACATCAGCGAAGCGGCGGCCCAGACCGCCCTCCGCGCCCTCGCCGTCCACGAACGCGAAGCCCGCGGCCACATGAACGACGCCGACCGCGCCCTCCGCCGCACGCTCCGCGCCAAGGCCCGGCAACTCGGCGACCCCCTCGAACGCAACCCCGACGACCCGATGCCGGCGCTTGAGCGCGAACTGCGCCTACGAACACTGGCACCAGATGCTCTTCGCCGCCTTCCTCGCCCACAACGACCTCCTCATCCACCCCACCGAGAAGGTCGCCGTCACCCTCGACGACTGCGAAGAACTCGCCGCGCACGAAGGCGACCCCGACGCCTGGCACACCGCCGCCCGCTACGCCAGCCACATGCTCCCCGGCATCTTCAAACCCCAGGACCCCCTTCTCCAGGTCCGCTTCGCACCCGAGGACCACCAAGCTCTCGAACGCGTCCTCGACGACATCCCGCATCCCACCTACGCCAGCGACGACGGACTCGGCTGGGTCTACCAGTTCTGGCAGACCAAGCGCAAGAAGCAAGTCAACGCATCAGGCGCGAAGATCGGCGGCGCCGACATCTCGCCCCGTCACCCAGCTCTTCACCGAGCACTACATGGTGCAGTTCCTACTGCACAACACCCTCGGCGCCTGGTGGGCCGCGCGGCACCCCGACAAGCCGCTCCCCACCGACAAGAGCTACCTGCGGACGCTGGACGACGGCACGCCGGCCGCCGGAACGTTCGAGGGCTGGCCCGACCAGGCGCGCGACATCACCGTCATGGACCCCTGCTGCGGCTCGGGTCACTTCCTGGTCGCGGCCTTCGCCCTGATGAAGCGCTTCCGGATGATCGAGGAGGGCCTGTCGGAGGCCGAGGCCGGCGACGCGGTCATCCGCGACAACCTCCACGGGCTCGAGCTCGACCCCCGCTGCACCCAGATCGCCGCCTTCAACCTGGCGCTCGAAGCCTGGAAGATCGGGCGGCTACCGACAGCTGCCCCCCATGAACATCGCCTGCAGCGGCATCAGCGTGGGCGGCGAGGAGTCGGAGTGGACCGCGCTCGCCGACGGCGAGCCGAAGGCGGAGCGGGCGCTGAAGCAGCTCTACCAGATGTTCAAGGACGCTCCCGACCTGGGCAGCCTCATCGACCCGACACGCCTGGCTGAGCACGACCCGCTCTACACGGCGTCGTTCGAGGAGGTCGAGGAGCTGCTCGACGAGGCGCTGGAGCGCGAGAAGGCGCAGGATGATCCGGTCACGGCAGTGTTCGGGGACGCAGCGAAGGGAATCACACGGGCGGCCGAGTTGCTGCGTGACAAGTACACGCTCGTGGTGACGAACGTTCCGTACCTGGCACGCGGCAAGCAGGACGACACGCTCAAGGACTACATCGAGCGCGTCTATCCGCTGGGCAAGGCGGACCTGGCCACCGCATTCGTGGAGCGGTGCCGGGACTTCACCTCCACACGCGGTAGCTACGCACTCGTGACGCCGCAGAACTGGCTCTTCCTAGGGAGCTACAAGAAGCTGCGGGAGCGGTTGCTGGAGTCGCAGAGCTGGAATGCTGTGGCGAGGCTAGGGACGGGTGCGTTCGAGACCATCTCGGGCGAGGTGGTCAACGTGGCGCTGTCTACCATCACGAACTCACGACCTGCTGCCGACCACGTCATGGCCGGGGTGGACGTGAGCGACGAGAAGACGCCGGAAGAGAAGGAAGCGGAGCGCTTGGTGGAGGGCGGACTTGAGCGTGCTCGAGCAGAGCGAGTCAACTGAAGAACCCGGACAGCATCGAGTGACTGATTGAGGAGCTCAGGCTCGGCGGACTGCTTAACGATACGCGGCAGTCGCGACAGGGGATCGTCGACAGGCGACAACGAGACTGATTCCGCGTTCGAGCTTCTGGGAACTGCCTCGACGCTTGGATCTGGCTGGGAGCGATGCACAGTCGCCCAGCTCGAGGCACGCCGTAGTTCGCGGTCGGCGGAAGTACTGCGTCACGAGAGACGGCACTGGGCAAGATGCGCGAAGTTGCGGGTCACAGGTACAGTCGCTGGACGGGCGTGCAAGTCAGCTGTGGGGAAGACAGGGTGTTGCCATTAGCCAAATGCGGAGTCTTCCGGCTCGCTCTACTTGGGAAATTGTACGATACGAACGTCGCAGCGATTGTTCCGTACGACCAGAGCGATCGTGCCTAGCCGTATTTGGGCCTATTGTTCAGTCACCGAGTACTTCGAGACGTCAGGTCGAAGCTCGATCAGAAACTCAATGTCGACGAACGCTACCTTGCTCAAGGTTCCGTTTGATTTTGCAGCACTGGCAGAGAGTCGCGCCCGAGACGCTATCCAGACGGTCTCCCCGAGCCCTACTCCCCCGATCCCACCCAATGGCTCTTCAACGGCAGCATCACCCAGAGCACCGAACCCCTCCAGGTAGCCGTCGCCCGCCTCCTCGGCTACGCCTGGCCCGACCAGGGCAAGAGCACCGACGAGCACCCGTTCCCCGAAACCGAGAAAGACCTCGACGACCTCATCGACGAGGACGGCATCGTCTGCCTCCCGGCGGTCGACGGCGAGCCGAAGGCTGCCGAGCGCCTGCGCGCGCTGCTGGCTCGGGCGTACGGGCCGGAGTGGTCCCCGCAGCTCCAGGCCAAGCTCCTGGCCTCGGTCGGCTACGACGGCAAGACGCTCGACGACTGGCTATGGGGCGACTTCTTCAAGCAGCACGCCAAGCTGTTCCACAACCGCCCGTTCATCTGGCACGTCACGGACGGCCGCAAGGACGGCTTCTCGGCCCTCGTCAACTACCACAAGCTCGACCGGGCGAGGCTCGAGACGCCTCATCTACACCTACCTCGGCTCGTACATCCAGCAGGTGCAGGACGAGGCCAGGGCCAACGAGGCACGGGGCCGACACCCGCTTGGCGGCGGCGCAGGAGCTCAAGAAGAAGCTCGAGCTGATCCTCGAGGGCGAGCCCCCGTACGACATCTTCGTCCGCTGGAAACCCCTCCACGAACAACCCATCGGCTGGGAGCCCGACCTCAACGACGGCGTGCGACTCAACATCCGCCCCTTCGTCGAAGCCGGCGTGCTGCGCACCAAGTTCACCATCAACTGGAAGAAGGACCGGGGCAAGGACCCAACCCCCAACGCCACCGGCACCACCGAACGCCACAACGACCGACACCTCACGCTCGCCGAGAAACGGGCCGCCAGGCGGGCGGCAGAGTCCTCATGACAATCCCGAGCCACCCGCCAGGCGCCGGCACAGTCTTCGACGCGCTCGTCGAAGCGCTGCGCGAGACCGCGCGCTTCAACGCCAACGACCAGTCGGCGCCGGCCGCGATTCTTTGGTGCGACGCCGATTGCGAGTGGCTCGACACCATCCCGCGCTTGCGCGAAGTCCTCCCGGTCCTGACGTTCGGAACCTACGACCCGTCGAAGCGCGTTGGTCCCGCCATCTGGCTTCGCTGCGCTATCGAACGCACCCTGCCCGAACTCGACTTGCCCGAGGGCACGCCGATCATCTACTTGCCCGGAATCGACAGCGGCACGTTCCGCTCGGCCGCGAACGTCCCCAAGGACCTCGAGCCCCTCGTCGAGTTGCGGAACCGCGGCGTGCTGTTCCGCCATCCGAATGGTCGCGATTGGACACCCCGGGCATTCTTGCTGGCCCGGCTAGGCGCGAACGTACGTGAGGACCGAGAGACGACCCACGCTCTACGAGTTGCGTTGCCGCGCCTCCTCGACGAACCGGCCACCGCTCTGGGCCAGAAGGCCGTCCTGGATGCCAGCTTCTTCCACGCCGTCGTCACGCCTGACCCCATCCGCGAGCTGCTGACCTGGATGAACGCCGAAGGCGACCAGCTGGATGCGCTCAAGAGCGATCCGCAACGGTGGCCGCTCGTTCCGAGATACGACCAAGACCACCTACAACCTCGACCCTGAGCGCGATGGCACGCTCTCAGCCGCCGAACGCCTGATCGCCGCCGCCACGAAGCCGCAGGACCCATGGAACGACGTTTGGGAACGCTTCCGCGAGGCGCCGACACGCTATCCGAACCTTCCCGACCTCCTCCGCCGCGCAGCCGGCAGCCAAGCCGGCATGTTCAGCGCCAACGAGCGCGCGCCGAACGACAACGAGCGCGAAGAGCAACAGCTGCGCGCCGCACTGCAGGCCCTCGACGGACTCAACACCGCCGACGCCCGCGCGAAGCTCGCGCAGCTCGAGACGGAACACGGCCACCGTCGAACATGGGTCTGGAGCGAGCTCGGCAAAGCCCCGCTCGCACAGGCACTTGCTGCCCTCTCGAAGCTCCTGGAGCACACGGCTACTCCGGTCGGGTCCGGAAGCCCTACGGACATCGCGCAGCGCTACGTTGACGCCGGGTGGCGCGCCGACCATGCGGTCCTGCAGGCCCTGGGGGCTGCTACCACGCACGCGGACACCCAAGCGCTCGCCACGGCGGTCCGCGCCGTCTACCGCCCCTGGCTCGAGGCGGGCGCCGAGTCGTTCCAGGCAGCCATCCGCGACCACGGTCTGCCCAGCTATCGCCCGCACCGGAGCCCACCCCCGGAACCTGCCTGCTGTTCACGGACGGCCTCCGGTACGACGTCGCGAACGACCTCGCGGCGGCCCTTCGCGACCGCAGCTACACCGCTGAGCTCGGCCATACGTTCGGTTCCGTTCCCGGCGTAACCGCCAGCGCCAAACCTGCCGTCAGCCCCGCGCGCGGTGACGTGGCGCCCGGCAACGAGTTCAACGTCACACTTGAAGGAACCACCGTAGATGCCGCCGTGCTGCGCCGCGCCATCGCCAAGCACGGCTTCACGGTCCTCGAAGGTGACGACGTCGGCGACCCCACGGGTTCGGCCTGGACCGAGTACGGCAACTTCGACGGCATCGGCCACGCCGATGGCGCGAAGCTCGCCCACCGCGTCTCCGGCGAGGTACGTTCCCTTGCCGAGCGCATCCAAACCCTCCTCGACGCCGGTTGGCGCGAGGTGCTCGTCATCACCGACCACGGCTGGCTGCTGCTCCCAGGCGGACTCCCCACGGTGAACCTGCCACAGCACCTGACCGTTGCCCGCAAGGGACGCTGCGCTCGCCTCAAGGACGGCGCTGCCACCGACTACCCAACACTCCCGTGGACGTTTGACGACCAAGTCGCGATCGCCGTCGCCCCCGGGATCGCCGTGTTCGTGAACGGCAACGAGTACGAGCACGGCGGCCTAAGCGTTCAGGAGAGCGTCCTGCCGGTCGTGCGTGTGCGCGCTGGCGATTCCGAAGGTGCGGCCGCGACCTGCGAATGGACATCGGCGACGTGGGCCGGCCTTCGATTGCGCGTACAGGTCGAAGGGGCCCCCGCCGGCGCCCGCGTCGACCTGCGCACGAAGGCCGCGGATGCTAGTACGAGCATCGCCGCCGAACCCAAGGCGCTGGACGGCGGCGGGCAGGCGTCACTCGTCGTCCCTGACGACGATCACGAGGGTACCGCTGCCTTCATCGTGCTGCTCGACGAGCGATGACCGCATCCTGCTGCAGCGCACCACCGTGGTCGGAGAGGGTTGAAGATGAAGCGAACCATGGAGGACGCTCGTGGCTGACTCGATCACCATGGACCGCATCGACACCCTGGCGGCCGAAGCCTTCGCCGGCTACGTGGTCCGCAAGGACCTCGCCCGCAGTTCAAGGGCCAGTACCCCGTGCCGACCTACGTGGGCGAGTTCCTCCTCGGCCGCTACTGCGCCACGCACCGACGAGCAAGAGATCGCCGAGGGCCTGGAGATCGTCCAGCGCCAGCTCCAGGACCGCACGGTGCGCGCCGGCGAGGAGGAGCTCTTCAAGTCGCGCGCGCGCGAGCAGGGCTCGGTCAAGCTCATCGACCTCGTCACGGCCCGGCTCGACGCAGAAGACCGACTCCTACCTCGCCGACCTGCCCAGCCTGCAGCTCAACGACGTCCGCATCGCGCGACGACCTCGTCGCGCGAGCACGAGCGCATGCTCACCGGCGGCTTCTACGCCGAGGTCGACCTCGAGTACGACGCTGCCATCGCCGAGGAGAAGAACGGCCGCCCGTTCGGCGATCGAGGCGCTGCGGCCGATCCAGATGTCGACGCGCGACGCTCTCGAGGACATGGCGCGCGGCCGGCACGCCTTCACCACCGCAGGAGTGGACGCGACTTCCTCCTGCGCAGCGTCGGCTTCGAGCCCGAGCAGCTGACCGACCGCGCGCAGGACGTCGCTGCTCGCTGCGCATGGTGCCGTTCGTCGAGCGCAACTACAACGTGGTCGAGCTCGGCCCCCGCGGCACCGGCAAGTCGCACCTGTTCCAGCAGGTCTCGCCCTACGCCCACCTCGTCTCCGGCGGCAAGGCGACCGTCGCCAAGATGTTCGTCAACAACGCCAACGGCCAGCGCGGCCTGGTCTGCCCAGTACGACGTCGTCTGCTTCGACGAGGTCTCCGGCGTCTCCTTCGACCAGAAGGACGGCGTCAACATCATGAAGGGCTACATGGAGTCCGGCGAGTTCAGCCGCGGCAAGGAGAGCATCCGCGCCGACGGCGGCATCGTCATGGTCGGCAACTTCGACGTCGACGTCGAGCACCAGCAGCGCATCGGCCACCTCTTCGGCCCGCTGCCCAAGGAGATGCGCGACGACACCGCCTTCATGGACCGCATCCACGCCTACCTGCCCGGCTGGGACGTCCCCAAGCTCGAACCGCGAGCTCTTCACCGACCACTTCGGCCTCGTCAGCGACTTCCTCGCCGAGTGCTGGAGCCGGCTGCGCGCGCAGTCCCGGCTGCCGCGTCATCCAGGGACGCGTGCTGCTTCGGCGGCGCGCTCAGCGGCCGCGACATCACCGCCGTCAACAAGACCGTCAACGGCCTGCTCAAGCTGCTCTACCCCGACCCGGAGATGACCGATCGCCGACGAGGACCTCGAGTGGGCGGTGCGCACTGGCGCTGGAGGTCCGCCGGCGCGTCAAGGAGCAGCAGAAGCGCATCGGCAGCGCCGAGTTCCGCAACACGCACTTCAGCTACACGCTCGGCGACGACGGCGTCGAGCAGTTCGTCGCGACGCCCGAGCTGCAGAGCGAAGACTCGATCGGCGCCGACCCGCTGCCGCCCGGCCAGGTCTGGGCCATCAGCCCCGGCGGGCGAGGACGAGAACGCCGGGCTCTATCCGCATCGAGGTCAACGAGGGCCCGGGCTCGCGGCGTCCGCATCCTCAACAAGCCCGCTCCGCCGCCCTTCCAGGAGAGCGTGCGATACGCCGAGCAGAACCTCTACGCCGTGCGCGAAGCAGCTCGTCGGCGACCGCGACCCGCGGCCAGCACGAGTTCACGGTGCAGCTGCGGGCCTTCGACGCAGCACGAAGCGGGAAGCCAGCTCGGCGTGCCGGTGCTCCTCGCGCTGCAGCGCGCTGCTGGCGAAGAGCCTCCGCGGCGGCCTCGTCGTCGTCGGCGGCCTCAACCTCGGCGGCGGCATCGAGCCGGTCTACAACGCCGTGATCGTCGCCGAGCTGGCCGTCGAGAAGGGCGCCGAGTCGCTGCTCATGCCCGATCTCGGCACGCCGGCAGCTCAACGACCTCTCCGACGACATGGCGACGAAGATCAGCATCCTGTTCTACTCCGACGCGCGGGAAGCGCTCCTCAAGGCGCTTAGCGAGCCGTGATCGGTGAACAAGACGGCAGCCAGAATGCGTGAGGCGGGCGCAAGAGCGATGGGGTCCGCGACCGGTGGGTGCCGGCAGGCCGCTACAGCATCCGACACCGCAGGCCTGATAGTCCCGCCTGGCGTGGCTCCGTCTCACGTGCTCCCGGGTTACGGTACGCAGTAACGTCACGACCGCGACCTAGTGGGGGCACCTGTGGAACAACTCGTCGATCTCGCGTACGCACCGTTCTCCGACTGGGGCGACGCCGCCAGGCCCGCGTTCGCCGAGGCCTTGGCTTCACGCTACAAGCGCGTGACGGAGGAGCCGTTGCTGGACCCAAGATCCGGCGACGCACGCTTTCAGCTTCGGGTGAACGCCGCGACCGGCGAGAAGAACATCCCGTTCGTGGCCCTGATCGGACCCAATCAAGAGACCTCCGGCGCGTACGGCGGCATGAGCTTCGTGGCGTTCCCTTCTCGTGAGGAGGACCGGCCGGCGCTTCTCGGGATGGTCGTCGGAACCCACGGTCTGGCGCCCGACGAAGACATCCTCGGCCGGCCCGGCCACGCGAGGAAGGTGCGCGCGATCGCCACCTGGCTGCGCTCCCGAGGCATGGCCTTCACCTGGGCGAAGCAGGATCCGGTGCGCATCGACCTCAAGCTCCCTTCGAGCCTGGCCGGCGAACTCGAAGCCTGGACACCTGCGCTCGAACGGTATGGCCACGTGCTCTACGCGCTGGCGGTCCCGCCCGAGCCGACGGAAGAAGGACGCGAAGCAGTCGCGGACACGCTGAAGGCGTTCATCGACCTGTTCTTCGACGAGCGACGCATCGGACCGCTGAAGGCGGCCGAGCAGGACGCGGAACGCATCCGCCGGGCTTGGATGGCCGTCACGCTCCCAGACGTGACCGACGACGCCATCGCCGACCTCCTCGGCCAGAGGAAGTACGTGGTCCTGGAAGGCCCTCCCGGGACCGGAAAGACGGAGCTCGCGACGCGGCTCCTCCGGGAGCGATACCGATCGCGCGGCACGATCCTGCAGTTTCACCCGGGCACCACGTACGAGAGCTTCATCGGTGGCCTCGCTCCCGCCGAAGGGGGTGAGCTCGGGTTCCGCTTCACGCCGAAACCGGGCCACTTGATGGAGGCCGCACGCGAGGCCGCATCGGTCCGAGAGCCGTACCTGCTCGTGATCGACGAGATCAACCGAGGCGACCTATCGAAGGTACTCGGCGAGGCCATCTACCTCTTCGAGCCGGGGCGGCACGATCGAACTGTGCAACTGGCGCACGAGTTCCCGGGAACCGGCAACACCCTGCAGTTGCCGCCCAACCTCCATGTCCTGGGCACCATGAACAGCGCCGACCGAAGCATCGCGATCCTCGATCTCGCGGTACGCAGGCGCTTCGCCTTCGTACCCATGTGGCCGCAGTTGTCCGTGGTCGAAGCATCGGCGGGAAAGCGCATGCAGCACGCATTCCACGACCTGCTCCAGGTGTTCATCGAGCACGCCTCGACCGACGCGTTCTCGCTCATGCCCGGCCATGCGTACTTCCTGGCGGACGATGACGACGCGGATCGTCGGCTCAAGACGGAGGTCGCGCCGCTCCTGCGCGAGTACCTGGCCCAGGGGTACGTGGCCTCGTTCGCCGACGAGGTCCAGGCCTGGCTCGACGCGCACGCCGAGAGAGCCGTTTGAGTCGCGCGCGATTCCGGACCTACGGGCGCGTCCCACCCGCCCGGCTCGACACGGGCACGCGCCAGGTGGAGGACTCGTCGCACACCTTCGTTCCGGCGTACGACTGGCTGGGAGGAGCGGGGTCGGACGCTCGCTCCAACGCCGAACGACGCGCGGAGGATCTGGTGCGCGGCAATCGCGGGCTGTTGTCCGATATGGGCCTGGACGTATCCGTCGGCCGGCGCCACGGCGAGCCCGGTCTGCGCATCCGATCCGGCACGCGGGTGGGCGCCATTCCGCTCAGGTCCCCGGTGAGCGGACGCGTCGACTTCGGACTGGTCGTCACCCCTCGCTTCCCATGGACTGGCGTCGGCGACCTCCTCGCCACCACCGGCTTTCGCATCCTGCCGGAGCTGTTGCCGCTCGAGGAGTTGCCGCAATCGGAGCGCCACATCCCACCATGGGTGCTCGCCTCCGTGGTCCTGCACCGACTCGAACGCCTGATCGACGCCACCTCACGCCGCTTCGAAATGGTCCACGAGGACCGCTCCGCGCCGCGGGGCGCCGTGGCGTGGGAGACCTACGCCACCCAACGCTTCAGCCACGCGAAGCTCCTCAGCGTCCCCTGCGCGTTTCCGGACCTTCGCGACGACGAGCTCTTGAGGTCTGCGATCCACTGGACGGTACGTCGGCAACGTGAACTCCTGATCTCGGCGCCCGCCGGGGGGCGCATCGTGCGCGAGCTCGTCGACCGGTGCAACTACCTCATCGCGCGACTGGCAGGCTCGCCTCCGACACCACCCGATCTTCGGCTTCGGACGGCGTGGCGTCGTCAACGCTCCTCCCCGCGGGTGTTCTCCGAGGGGGTGGCGGCGATCGACTGGACCGTCGACGAGCGGGGCCTGGCAGGGCTCTCCGATCTTGCCGGCCTGTCGTGGCGGCTCGACATGGCGGTCTTCTTCGAGGCGTGGGTCGAGAGCATCGCGGCCTGGACCGCCACGCGCGTCGGCGCCGCGTTGCGGAGCGGCCGCCTGGAACAGACCCGCGTGGCGCTCGACTGGTCCTCGCGCTACGCAGGATCCCAGGGTTCCTTGCTGCCGGACGTCGTGATCGAACGCAACGACGTCGTCCTGGTCCTGGACGCGAAGTACAAGCAGCACGCCGAAGACATCCGCAGGCTCGGATGGTTCGGCACGGCCGACGCCGTTCGCGAGCAGCATCGGGCCGACCTCCTGCAGGCGCTGGCCTACTCGACGCTCTTCGACGCGCCACGGATCGTGACGCTCCTGGTGTACCCGTGCGGCATCGACGAGTGGCGCGCGTTGCGCTCTGCAGGCACCGTGTTAGCGCTCGCGCGAGCCAGAACGGCACCACGAAACGTGGAGATCGGCCTGCTGGCCGTGCCGCTGGGAGGAGACCCACGAGAACCCGGGGGCGTGCTGGAGGATGTTCTCCGGCGTGGTGAAGGCACCTGAAGGCGGAGGCCGCCTGACGCTCCGCGCCCGATCTAGCGCGGCTCTCTGCTCCGCTCCGACCTTCACCGGCCCGTCCAAGTCGGGTACGCGATGCTCCTAGCCGAAGGGTCGCCGTCGCGCATCCAGGAGCCCATGCGCAGACGATCGGTTCGGACCCTGTACCACCCCAGCGGCGTGCTCGTCACCGACGGCCTACTCGTCACCGAGAACGGCAACAGCCGGGTACTGGTGCACCGGCCGTGACCCACGGTGGCCGGCCGGCGAGGCTCCTCACCCCTTCCCCGCCTCCCCCCACCCCTCCTCCCCCACCGGCGCCAACGCCAACCCCAACAGGTGCGCCTCCGGCCCCTCGTCCTCGCTGAACCGCAGCACCACGTCCACCAGCGCCCGCTGCAGCTCCCGCGCGCGCTCGCGGGTGAGCCGCAGCGGGATCCAGCCGTAGAACATCGGCACGGCGCCCTCGAGCATCAACCGTTCCATCGCCTCGGTGCCTGCAGCGGGATCCGGAGCCGGGCCGACGCTCACGCCCCGCTCGCGCAGGCGCAGCAGCCACCCCCAGTCGAGCATCCCCTCCTCGGCCGACAGCATCGCGCGCACCGTCCCCCGCACCGCCAGCGCCTGCCACGGCCGCACCAGCGCCTCCACCATCTCCACCAGGTCCGCCTCGGGCAGCGACGCGAACGGCACGAAGAACGCCTCGGGCGCGCGGTAGATAGCGGATGGGGCGGCCGCCGCGCGGCTGCTCGCGCACCAGCTCGAGCAGCCCCAGCGCCACGAACCGCTTCACCCGGTACGCCATGTCCTTCACCGACACGCCCACCTCCCGCGCCGCCTGCGAGGTGCTGCGCTCGCCGCGCATGAACGGCTCGAGGAAGCGCCGGCGCGCCGGGTCGAGCACCGCGGTGGCGGCGGGGGTCTCGCGGATCACGCGTGCGGGGCTACTCGAAGTGGCGTCTTCCATGTCGACAAGGGTAGCCTCTACCGTAACGGTCATGGAAACCTCCCCCACCCCCGCGCAATCTCCAACCAACCCGCTGCGGGTCGGGCCGTTCCGGCTGCTGTGGCTGGGCGAGACCGTCTCCGTGCTGGGCGACCAGTTCTACCTCGTCGCCCTGCCGTGGCTCACGCTGTCGCTGGGCGGCGGCGGCGTGGCGCTCGGCACCGTGCTGATGACCGCCGCCATCCCCCGCGCGGTGCTGATGCTGCTCGGCGGCGCCGTGAGCGACCGCGTCGCGCCGCGCACCGTGATGCTCCTCTCCAACGCGCTGCGCCTCGTCGCGGTGGGGCTGCTCGCCTATCTCGTGGCCGGCGGCACGGCCACGCTGGCGCACGTCTACGTGCTCTCCGCGCTGTTCGGCACCGTGGACGCCTTCTACCACCCGGCGCTGCTCTCCATCGTGCCGTCGCTGGTCAGGCGCGAGCAGCTCGAGCCCGCCAACGCCCTGGTGCAGGGCAGCGAGCAGGCCGCGCTGCTGCTCGGCCCGGCCGCAGCGGGCGTGCTGGTGGCGACCGTAGGGCTGGCGCCCGCATTCGCCATCGACGCCCTCACCTTCGTCGCCACCATCGGCACGCTACTGGCGCTGCGCGCGCCGCGCACCGAGCGCGCCGACCCCCACGGCAACGTCGCGCGCCAGATGCTGGACGGGCTGCGCTACACCCTCGGCCGCCCCGCGGTCCGCACCATGCTCCTCACCATCGCGGTCCTCAACGTGGCCGTCACGGGCCCGGCCGCGGTGGGCCTGCCGCTGCTGGCCGAACGCGTCCTGTCCGGACCCACCAGCTTCGGCTGGCTGATGTCGTGCTTCGGCGGCGCCGCGCTGGTGGGCGCGGCCCTCGCGGGCACGCTGGTGCGCGCCGCACCCCTCGGGCGCGTGATGGTCCTGACGCTGCCGGCGTTCGCCCTCGCCCTCGGCAGCCTTGCCTTCGTCCACGCCCTGCTCCCCGCCCTCGTCGCCGGCGCCGTGATGGGGTCGACCATCGGCGTGCTCAACGTGCGCGGCGTCGCCTGGCTGCAGGCCCAGGCCGACGAGGCCTTCCGCGGGCGCCTGATGAGCCTGGTGATGTTCGCCTCGGTGGGCCTCGCGCCGCTCTCGCTGGTGGCCGCGGGCGCCCTGGTCGCGATCGGCTTCGGCCCGCTCTTCCTCGGCGCCGGCGCGCTGGTGCTCCTGGTGACCGGCGTCGTGATCGGCACCCCGTCGCTGCGGGGGCTGGGGCGGCCGGCCACCGTCTGAACCGCTAGACGGCGCACCGCACCCTCGCCGTCGCGCGGCGCGCGTCGGCGGGGCAGCCAGCTCCTCGCGAGGCCCCTTCTCGGACGGGACGGCTTCCTCAACCGCATCGGCCTGGCTCCGTCACCGCCCGCCTCCAGCTTCAGGCGCTGCTCCACAGCGGTGCGAAAGGCCGCCGCCGAGGCATACCTCATGCGAGCAGCCTCTCCAGGATGTGATCCACCTGCTTCCTCACGCGGCCCGACCGCCCGGTTGCGGCCCGGCGCACCCGCTCAGGCGTCATGAGCCCGCGCTCGACCGCCTGCTGGATGGCGAGCTCGATCTGCTCAGGCTGGGAACCCGAGGCGAGCGCATCGACGATGCTGCGTTCCGGCGTCGTCACGAGGACGGCGCCGAGTTGCCGGATCTCCTTCGCGCCAGGCGGGTCTTCGATGGCATGCAACTGGACCCCAGGCCGGCGCCGTAGGCCGCGCTTCGAACGCGGGAGCGTGAGATGAACCGCTCGCGGGATGATATCGGAGAGTCCGAACAGCTGTAGCGCGCTCTCGTGGGAGACCACGGCGCCATCCTCGCGGAGCGGCAACCAGGCTGCGATCACGTGCTCGTGCGGGCTACTCGGGAAGCGGCGAAGCCGATAGAGCCCCGGCCGGATGCGCTCGTATAGACCACCCTGACGTGCGTGGTGGCTGAGCGTCGGGCGACCCATTCCCGCTCCCTCGGCTTGCTGGGTGGTGAAGTAGCCTCCTTGCCCCTCAGCAATTCGATAGAGTGCTTCGTGGTCAACATCGTCAGACATTTGTTCTATTTTATCGAACAGATGTCTGACGGGCCGGCGATTCCGGCACGATACGCTACACAGCCCCAAGGGAACCCAGGAGCACTCCCGGCCGAGGCACACGAGGACCCACGAGCGGCGCCGCGACCCCTCCGGATCGCGGCGCTCTGCTCTGCGCAGCGTCAGGCGCGCATGTTCACGGCAACGTCACCCGCACGATCTGCCCCTCGCCGACCTTGCAGCCGTAGCCGCAGTTCGAGACGTACAGATCCCCGTCGCTCCCCATGACCATGGCGGTCGGGAAGGTGAGGCCCGAGGCGATCTCCTCGAGCGCGCCGTCCATACCGACCTTCACCACCTTGCCCGAGCCCGGGATGAAGAAGGGCGGATCGCCGGTGCCGCCCGTCGTGCTCTCCAGCACGTAGAGCGAGCCCGCGTCGTCGAACGCGACGCCGAGGGCCGTCGTGACGCCCGGGGCGTAGTCGCTGAGCACGCCGTCGGGCGTGATGGCGTACACCGCCGCGGAGCCGTCGATGAAGGGGATCACGCCGAGCGTGCCGACGTAGAACGTGCCGTCGTGGTAGGTGATCGAGCTGGGCACCGCGTGGCCGCGCGACGCGGAGACGTCGACGATGCGCCGGATCGTGCCGTCGGGAGCCACCTCCTCGAGCGACCCGTGGTTGGGCTCCACCACGACCAGCTTGCCGTCGACGCCGACCATGGCGTACGGCGTGCCGTCGGGCTCGAAATCCCCCGGGTTGGGCGTCTGGACCGGGTTGGCCTGGTAGAACGTGCTCATGTCGGCCACGGGCGCCCAGCTGCCGTCGGCGTGGACCTCGATGACCTCGTTGGGCACGTCCGTCACGCCGTGCGAGCAGCCGGCACCGGCGAGCACCGCGTAGAGCGTGTCACCGAGGAAGGCCACGGCGCCCACGCCCGAGACGAAGCTGCCGCTGTCCGCGGCCGTCTGCGACGAGGGCAGGCCGTCGACGACCGTGGTCCGGTTGCCGTCGGCGTCGATCTTGGAGATGCGCGAGCTGCCGCCGCCGAGGTAGGGACCGACGGGCGGGAGCACCTGCTCGCACTGGGCGTCGGTCGTGGCGGTGTCGCCGCCCGTCCCGCCCTCGGCGACGTACAGCATGCCGTCGGGGCCGAAGGCGAGGCCGCGCGGGTTGTCGAGGCCGGTGGCGTAAACCGTGGCGTTGGCGGACAGCCCGCCGCCTTGCGCCATGACGACGCAGGCGAGCGACGCGAGAACGAGGGCGAGCGTGATGGGCAGCAGATTCGACGCGCGGGCGCGCCGGAGAACAGTGGACATGTTCGAGGTCTCCCAACGTGGTCTTAGGACGCGTGCCGGGGCGACGCACGGCCACGGCGTGGCTCGGGGCCATCGCGTGCTCGAATCGCCGCGATCCTCCCGGCGTGGGGACGAGCTTCACACCTCGGGTCCCACCTCCCCCCAACCCGCAACATCGTGGCGGGCGCAACAGACGCCACACGCCACCCTCAGGGATGACGGCACGAGGACGCGGCCACAACGGTAGGAGCAACGCAGCAGATGGCACGATTTTGGGTGCGGCCATGATGCGCCCGCACACCCGCTCGCGTCAAGTGCTCGGCCGAAGGAGAGACCCGGACCCGGCTCCCACGCGGCCACGCCGCCCGGAGGCCCGCGCCCTCGCGATACGGTGACCCCACGGAGCGCGCCCCCACGCACGACCCCGGCGCGCGGGAGGAGACCCCATGGACATCCTGATACTGGGCGGGACCCGCTTCGTCGGCAGGGCCATCGTGGAGGAGGCGCTCGCGCGCGGACACCGCGTCGACGTGGTCTCGCGCGGCCGCACACCCGTGCCGGAGGGCGCGCGTGGCATCGTCGCCGATCGCAACGGCGACCTCGCGGCGCTCAAAGGGGACTGGGACACCGTGATCGACGTGAGCGGCTACCTGCCGCGGCAGGTGCGCACCAGCGCCGAGCGCGTCAGCGGGCACGCGCGCCGCTACCTGTTCGTCTCCAGCGTGTCGGCCTACGCCGACCTCTTCTCCCCCAACATCCGGGAGGACGCGCCCCTGGCCGAGCTCGACGACCCCACCACCGAGGACATCACGGGCGAGACGTACGGCGGCCTCAAGGCCGCATGCGAGCGCGTGGCCGCCGACGACCTTCGACGGCGACGTGCTGGACGTGCGCCCCACCTTCGTGGTGGGCCCGCGCGACTACACCGACCGCTTCACCTCCTGGCTGCGGCGCGTGCGCCGCGGCGGCCGCGATGGTGGCGCCCGCCGACCCCGAGCTGCCGCTCGCGTTCGTGGACGTGCGCGACCTCGGGCGCTTCACCGTCGACCTGGCGGGGGGCGACGCCACCGGCGCCGTGAACGTGGCGGGGCCGGCGGCGCCCACGACGTGGGGCGAGGTGCTGGAGACCGCCCGGGCGATCACCGGCTCGGACGCAGCCTTCGCCTGGGTCCCGTGGGAGGTGCTGGACGCTCAGAGCGTCGGCCGCTCGGGACTGCCCATGGTGGTGCCGTTCCCGTTCCGCGGGGAGCCGCCCGTCTCGCTCGAGCGCGCCCATGCGCTGGGCCTCCGGCACACGTTGGTCGAGGACACCCTCCACGACACGCTGGCGTGGGACGACGCCGAGGGGACGCCGAGCCAGGGGCTCTCGGAGGCGACCGAGCGGGCTCTGCTGAGCGCGGTGGACGCGCACAGCTGAGAAGCGGGATCGACGACGTCCGCCTCAGGGACGGGTTGGGCCGGGGCTAAGAGAGCCGAGAGCCACGCCCTGCCACGATGGGGGCGTGGTAGGGGTACGCCTGCGAAATGCCGCAGGCACGTGCGGAGGGGGTCCGCATCCTGAATGGCCCGAAGATCGGGGGAGCTTGCCCGGCCCCGCACGGACACCGCGAGCCGCCGCGGAACGTCCGCGGCATCTCGGTGAGGCAGAGGCCAGGAGCATGGACTACATCGATTCGGGATCTGGTCCTGCAACGTTCGGACGGCTGAACGACGGCCCGTCCGCCCGGCCGCGCGGTGTCTCCGAGCGTCCCAGCGGCGGCCATACCCCCATCCGAGCGGTGGCGGCCGACGAGCAGGGCCTCGAGCGCTTCCGCTGGGTCCTGCGCAGAGCGCTGTGGTTCGGGCTGGTCGGCCACACGGTGGTCATGGCGGTGTTCTTCGGGCTCGAGGTGTGGAGCCTGGCCGCACTGAACATCGCCGGCGTGCTGAGCTACGCGCTGGCGCTGCGCCTGTTGCGACGTGGCCACATCGACGCGCCCTTCGGCATCGGCGCGACCGAGTTGGCGGTGCACGCGACCGTCGTCACGCTGGCGCTGGGCCTGCAATCCGGGTTCTTCCTCTACCTACCCCTCCAGACCGTCCTCACCTTCTTCAACCCGAAGTCGAGCCTGCGGACCAAGATCCTCTGGGGGGTCACCCACGCGCTGCTGTTCATGGCGGTGGTGGCGGCGGCCGACACCTTCCGGCCGGCGCTCGCGCTCGACGTCGGAGCGCTGCGCCTGCTGTTGGTCCTCAACGCGGCGCTCTTCGTCGGCGGCCTGTCGTTCCTGGCGCACGTCGTGAGCGAGGCCGCCCGCAGCGCCGAGCGCGACCTGCGCGCCGCGCTGGCGCGCGGTGACGAGCTGGCACGCACCGACGCTCTCACCGGGCTTCTCAATCGCCGCGCCATGAGCGAGTTGCTCGCCGCCGAGGCGGCGCGGGTCGAACGCCACGGTCGGCCGTTCGCGGTGCTGGTGGCCGACCTCGACGACTTCAAGGGCATCAACGACGCCTACGGCCACCCGGCCGGTGATCACACCCTCCGCTGTGTTGCCTCGCGCCTGCTGGGCGCGGTACGGGCGCAGGACCACGTGGCGCGCTGGGGCGGCGAGGAGTTCCTGCTGCTGCTGCCCGAGACTGACGAGGAGACCGGCTTGCGGGTAGCCGAGCGGCTGCGCGCCGCCGTGTCCGAGCCGGCGCTGCAGCTCGAAGGCGTGGAGTTCCGCCTCACCGCCACCTTCGGCGTGACGGTCCACCGCGGGGGCGACACGATCCTCGAGTCGATCCGCCAGGCCGACCGCGCGCTCTACGCGGGCAAGCACCTCGGCAAGGATCGGGTGGTGACGCAGCCGGCCTGAGCGGGTTCCGCAACCGCCTCCCCGCCCTACCCCGGGACCGGCCGAGGCCACCAGAACGCCGCCGGCAGGTCCGACCCCAGCGTGCGGCGATCGACGCGCCACAGGTCGCGGTAGCGCTTCCCCTCCCGGTGGAGCAGCCCCCTCAACGGCACGATGCACACCACGTCGGTCAGGGTGGCCGTGACCGGCCACCATGCCCCCAGGGGCGGTGCCCGTCTCGCCTCAGGGCGCCCCCACCAGCCCCGCCGCCCGCGGCGCGAACGCCAGCGTCCCGCCCGAGTCGAACCCGCCCACACTGGTGAAGCTCGCCGCCAGCGGCGGCGAGCCGCTGGCCACCAGATCGGCGGCCGCGATCATGCCGATATGGCCCGCGAAGCTGTAGGTGGGATCGTAGTTGCTGCTCAGCCACAGGTTCCCGGCGTTGTCGAAGGCGATGCGGAGCGGGTTGACGCCCACGCCCGTCAGTCGCACGAAGGGGTCGGGGGTACCGCTCGAGGCGATATCCTGCGGCCGGAACTTCTCCAGCGCGCCGCCCGTCCAGGCGGCCACCCACAGCGAACCCGCGGCGTCGAACGCCAGACCGCGCACCGACTGGAGCGAGGTGCCGTTGGTCTCCAGCACCACGTCCGGAGCCACCGCCCCGCCGGTGGCGAGCTGGGCCGGGGAGTAGCGCGCGACGAAGGTGTTGGCTGCCACCCACAGCCCGCCGCTGGCGTCGAAGGCCAGAGCGTGGGGGTAGGTCAGCGGGTACGACGCCGTGCCCGAGACGGTGACGGCCGGCGCGGGGGAGCCGGAGCCGGTGAGCTGGCTCGGCGCGTAGCCGACGATGCCGTCGGCGATGGTGGCCCACAGCGTCCCGTCGGAGCCGAAGGCGATACCGTTCACGTCGCTGCTGCCGGTGTCCAGCACCACGGAAGGCGTGGGCGTGCCGGAGGCGGCCAGGTCGGCCACCGCGACCTCGACGAGCAACCCCGCCTGCGTGCCGGCCCAGGCGTTGCCCCGCGCGTCGAAGGCGAGCGCGTAGGGCATCACGCCGGACCCGAGCCCGATCGCCGTCGCCGGCGTGACGCCATCCCCACCACTCGGCAGCTGCGAAGCGCCGAACGCCGCCAACTTGGTGCTGCCGTACACCGCCACCCACAGCGCGCCGGTGCCGGGGCGCCGCTGGTAGCTCACATCGGCCGTGGCGGTGGCGTCTGCGGCCACCATCACCGCGCCGCCGCCCGCGACGGTGCCGTCGTAGAGCTCGTCGACCAGGGTCCCCGCCAGGCGGGCGGCCGGGGCCGCGAGCTGGTAGCTCCCCGGCGTCAGGCCGGTGAGCGTCTGCGTCGCGCTGAGCGTCTGGGCGTAGCCGCCGGGGCCCGTCACCTCCACGCTGGCCGCGACCCCGCCGGGGACGGTCATCGTCACCTCGAGGCTCCCAAGCGCGGCACCGGCCGGGCCCGAACAGGAAGCACCCACCAGCACCAGCATTCCGAGCAGAAATCGAAGCCAGCAGCCAACGCACGCCGCGTCGCACCATGACCACCTCCGTGTTGGACCCAGTCTAGCGCCGCCTGCGGGGAGGGCGCTCCGCGGCCAGCCGGCCCGCGCATCGAGGTGCGTGCACCCCGCGGCCGGCGCGAACCACCGCACCTCGGCACCCCCTCCGGGCTCGGTATAGTCGTCGTGAACATCGACAAAGGAGATGAGCCCATGCCTACGTCCGCCAAACGATCTCTACTCGCCCTGCTCCTTGGGACCCTGGCCCTCACCGTGGCGCTGTCGGCGTGCGGCACCACGCCGACACCCGTGACCATCACCGTGACCTCGCACGCCGACGGCGAGCGCATCGTCGGCAGCCGCGCCATCACCATCACCGGCACCCTCGCCGGCGGCAGCGTCACGGCCTTCAGCGTCACCCTCAACGGCACCGCCGTGGGCGCCGCCAGCAACACCGCCACCACCTTCAGCGCGCCGCTCACGCTCGACGATGGCGCCAACGCCATCGTGGTCTCGGCGACCTCGGGCGCCGGCACCACCACGGAGAGCCTCACGCTCACCTACCCGTTCCTGAGCTTCACCGACTTCGCGCCCGCCACCGTGGTGATCGGGCAGCCGAACTTCACCTCCAACGCGGACGCGCTCACGGCCGCGGGCAACGGCGGCTCGTACGGTGAGCCGGCCGTGGTGAACGGCGTGTTCTACGCCCCCGACTACGGCCAGGACCGCGTGCTCGGCTTCCTCGGCGGCATCCCCACCACCAACGGGGCGGCTGCCGACTTCGTGCTGGGCCAACCCGACTTCGTCACGAGCAACCCCGCCAGCACCGCCGACGGCATGGACGGCCCGCAGACGGTCATGAGCATCGGCGGCAAGCTCTACCTCACCGATTACAGCAACAGCCGCGTGCTGGTGTGGAACACGCCCCCCACCACCACGCAGGTGCCGGCCGACCTGGTCGTCGGGCAGCCCGGATTCGGGTCGGGCGTGGACGCGTGCACCGCCGCGGGCCTCAGCGGCCCCGAGAGCCTCTTCACCTTCGGCAGCAAGCTCATCATCGCGGACAGCGGCAACAACCGCGTGGTCATCCACAACGCCCTGCCCACGAGCAACGGTCCGGCCGCGGACCTCGTGCTGGGCCAGGCGGACTTCACGCACTGCACCGAGAACGACGACAACCAGGACGACGCCGCGGACGGCGCCCCCACCGCCCGCACGCTCTACTACCCCTCCGACGTGTGGACCGACGGCACGCGCCTCATCGTCGCCGACAGCGACAACAATCGCGTCCTCATCTGGAACACCTTCCCCACCAGCAACTTCCAGCCCGCCGACGTGGTCCTGGGCCAGGCCAGCATGACCACCGACGCCTCCGCCGCGGGCGCTGGCGGCATGTACTACCCCTACTTCCTGCGGAGCAACGGCAACCAGCTCTTCGTCGCCGACGCCGACAACAACCGCGTGTTGATCTTCAACTCCGTCCCCACCACCAACGGCGCCAGCGCCGACCACGTGCTCGGGCAGAGCAACTTCACGCACGTCACGGAGAACGACGACAACCAGGACGACGCCGCGGACGGCGCCCCCAGCGCCCGCACGCTCTACTACCCCACTGGGGTCTTCGTCACCGACAACGCGCTCGTCGTGGCGGACAACGACAACAGCCGGATGCTGGTGTTCGAGCCCTGAGCGGGGCCTCAGCCGTCGCCCGCGACAGGCTCCCCGACCGAGGAGCTCACCCCGCTGCGTAGTGCGGCCCGCAAGTGATCACGGCAACCATGGTTGGCAGCGGGAGCAACCCGCCGCCCTACACACGAGCTTCGACGGCCGCGCCGGGACCTCCCCCGGCGCGGCCGTCGCCGTGTGTTTCACTCCGTGTGCTTCACTCCTCGCGCGTCACCTTGCTCGAGTGCAGCGGCACGCCGGGCCGCACGCCGCGCGCCTCCGCCAGCCCCACCGCCAGCTGCTGGGCGAGAACCGCCATCGGCAGCACCGCCGCGAGCTCGTCGGCCGGCGGCAGCGTCAGCGTCAGCACGCCGGCGGTCTGCGCCGGTTCCCCCGCGTCGAGCAGCACCGTCGGGCTTCCCAGCCCCGCCACCTCGGCCGCGAAGCGCCGCACCAGCGCGGTGGTCGGCCCGCGCGCCGTCAGGGCCAGCACCCCCAGCCCCGCGCCCGCCGCCTCGCGCGGGCCGTGGCGGAACTGGGCGGCCTCCAGCGCCGCGCACGGCACGCGCGCCAGCTCCGTCAGCAGCAGCGCCACGTACTCCGCCAGCCCGTGCAGCGGCCCGCGGCCGGTGACGAACACCGCCTCGGCGCCCGCCAGGGCCGTGACCGCGCGCTCCAACGCGGCGTCGGCCGCGGCCGACGGGGCAAGCGCGGGCCGGAGCGACGCCGCCAGCACGCCCGGATCGACGGGCACCCCCACCCGGGCGGCGAGGCCGAACAGCGCGGCCATGGTGGTGGCGAACGAGCGCGTGGCGGCGTAGGCGCGCTCGACGCCGCCCGGGATCACGGCACCCCGCACGCCCGTCGGCCCCGTCGCGACATCGCCCCCGCGCATTTCAGGCGCGACGGCAGGCCCCGGGTCGCCCGTGCCCGGCGCGGCGGCGGGCGCGGCGGAGGCACCCCCCGCGTACCGTCCCAACGGGCTGTCGGGCGCCAGCGTCAGGCCGAACACGCCCGCGTCCCCCCGCGCCAGCAGGCGCTCGATCTCCACCGACGCACCCGACTGGCTCACCACCAGCACGGGCCGCACCGGCAGGCGGCGGGCGTAGTGCAGCAGCTCGCTGGTCGGCACCGCCCAGGCGCGCCAGCCGTCGGCCCGCAGCAGCGCGGCCAGGATCGCACCCGCGTGCAGTGACGCGCCCATCCCCGTGATCAGCAGCTCGCCGCTGGTGCGCACCCGGTCCGCCAGGTGGTCGAGGAACACGCCGAGCGTCGGCGTCCTCGACGGTGGCCCGCACCGCCGCCTCCTGCCCCGCGATCTCGCGCCGCAGCTCCTCGGTGGCGTCGGGGGCGGCCCCGTCCGTCGCACCCTCCAACGTCGGGCCCGTGCGATCGTCGTGGTCAGAGCTCATGCTCACCCCTTCACGCCCCCGGCCGTCAGGCCGGCGATGAGGTAGCGCTGCAGCGCGAACGCCAGGATCAGCGGCGGCAACGCCGCGATGATGCCGCCGGCCGCCATCAGCCCGTAGTCCACCGCGAAGCGCGCCGTGAACTCCGAGATCGCCACCGGCAGCGTCTTGGCGGCCGCCGAGCTGGTGAAGATCAGCGCGTAGAGGAACTCGTCCCACGCCAGGATCACGCCGAACAGCACGGCCGTGATCACCCCCGGCAGCGACAGCGGCAGCGTCACCCGCCACAGCGCGCCCACCCGGGTGGCGCCGTCGATCATGGCCGACTCCTCGAGCTCCATGGGGATGGAATCGAAGAATCCCTTGAGGATCCACGTCAGGAACGGCGTGAGGAAGCTGGTGTACACCAGCGCCAGGCCGATGACGGTGTTGAGCATGCCCAGGCGGCTCAGGATCAGGTAGATGGGCAGAAGGATCGCCACGGGCGGCGTCATATAGGTGGCCAGCATCAGGTACAGCAGCCCCGTGCGGCCGCGGCTGGGGAAGCGCGACAGGGTGTAGGCGCCCAGCATCCCCGCCACCAGGCTGATCGACGTCGCGATGCCCGCCACCATCGCGCTGTTGCGCAACGCGAAGCGGAACTCGCGCCCGTCGGGGCTGAAGAAGATGGTGCGGTAGCGCTCCAGGCTGGCGTGGGGCGGGATCCACGACAGCGGCCTCTGGATGAGATCGACGAGCGGCGCCAGGCTGGAGATCAGCAGCCACAGCGAAGGGCGCCAGGATGAACGCCGCCAGGAGCAGCGCGCCGGCGTAGGTGAGCACCTGCGCCCACACGGCCCGGCGTTGGCGCACCCGGCGCGCGCGCCCCGCAGCACCCGCCGCCGCGCGGCTCATCCCGCCACCCCGCGCGACTGCAACAGGCGGATGTAGATGCCCACGAAGACCATGATGAGCGCCACCGTCAAGAAGGCGTCCGCGGCGGCGGTGCCGAGCTTGAGGAAGCTGAACGCCTCCTGGTAGACCATGAACGACAGCGTCTTGGTGGAGCTCGCCGGGCCGCCGCCGGTCATCACGTAGATGATGTCGAAGACCTTGAGCGCTTCCACCGTGCGCAGCACCAGCGCCACCAGCAGCGCCGGGCGGATGCCCGGCAGGGTGATGAAGCGCAGCCGCTGGGCCGCGCCCGCACCGTCGACGCGCGCGGCGTCGTGCAGCTCCACGGGGATCGTCTGCAGCGCGGCGAGCACCAGCAGCGCCACCAGCGTGAAGTTCTTCCACACGTCGGCCAGGATGATCATGTTCATGGCCAGGCCGGGCGTGCCGAGCCAGCTCCGGTAGCCGGGCAGGATGTGGAGCTGCGTCAGCAGCGCGTTGAGCGCACCGTACTCGGGGTTGTAGATCCAGCGCCACATCACCGCGTTGACCACCGTGGGCAGCGCCAGCGGCAGGATGAGCAGCGCGCGCAGCACCTTCTGGCCGAAGAACTCGAGGTTGAGGAAGAGGGCCACCGCCACGCCCAGGACGAGCTCGAGCCCGATCGACCCCGCCGTGAAGTGCAGCGTGTGCACCACGGCGGCCCGGAACTCCGGCGTGCGGAAGGCATGAAGATAGTTGGCCAGCCCCACGAAGGTGCGGGTGCGGCCGAGGAGCGGAGCGTCGAACGCGCTCAGGTAGAGCGTGCGCAGGAAGGGGTAGCCCACCACCCCGCCCACCACCAGCAGCGCCGGCAGCAGCATCAGCCAGGGCAGGCTCCGGCGGCGGGTCATGCCGGCGTCCGTTGGGGCGCCCGAGGAGTGGACGGCTGGTTCACGCGCGTGCCTTCCCTAGCCGGGTCGAGGGTCTCCAGGTCGAGGAGGGGCTGCCGGCTCGAGGAGTCCTCGAGCCCGCGGCCAGGCGGGGCGGTGGCGGGGCGCGCCGCCGGTGGCGAACGCGCCCCGGATCCGCCCTCGAGCTCAATGCAGGTTGTTCTGCGTGACCTGCTTGGCGGTGTTGTCCAGTGCGGCCTGCGGGGTCTCCTGCCCCAGCAGCGCGCGGTGGATGTCGGTCTGCAGCCAGGTGCTGAACTGCGGGTACTGGATGAGCAGCGGGCGCGGGTACATCACGGCCAGCGACTCCTTGGCAGCATTGATCAGGCTCTCCTGCCCCTGCGCGACGGCGGGATCGTCGTACGACGCCTTCCAGATGGGCAGCGACAGCTTGGCGTACTTCTCCTGCACCGGTTGGCTGGTGAGGTACTCGATGTACTTGTAGGACTCGTTGGGGTGCATCGAGTTGGTGGTGATGCCCAACCCCATGGAGCCGTTCATGGCCGAGCGCTGGCTGTGCACGCCGTCACCCGGCGCGGGAGCCACCTCGACCTGGCCGGCCACCTGCGACTCGGCGGGGTCATTGGCGAGGTTGTACATGTAGGTCCAGTTGAGGGCGAAGGCCGCCTGCCCCGAGGAGAAGATGCGGCGCACGTCCTCCTCCAGCGATTCTGTGGAGGCGGGGTTGGTGAGTCCCGCGTCCATCGACTGCTTCATGAACTGCAGCGCCTGCAGGCCGCCGTCGGTGTTGAACGCCGGCTGCCCCATGTCGAAGAAGCTGCCCCCGAAGGCGGACAGCAGGGTGGTGTAGTCGCAGATGATGGCCTCGGCCTGACCCCAGCTCCACACGATGGGGTACTCGACGATGCCCGCGTCCTTGATGGCCTTGGCCTGGTCGAGCAGCTCCTGCCAGGTGGCGGGCGGCGCCATGAAGCCGGCCTGGTCGAGCATCTGCTTGTTGTAGAAGAGGTACTTGGTATCGAGGATCCAGGGGATGCCGTAGTAGTGGTCCTCGAACGTGACGGTGGTCCACGCCCCCGGCACGACCTGGTCGATCATGCTCTGCGAGAGCCGGTCGGTGATGTCGACCAGCACATTGTTCTGGGCGAACTCGGCGGGCCAGATGACGTCGAACAGCACGACGTCGTAGCCGCCCCCGCCCGCCGCCGCGGCGGTGATGATCTTGTTGTGCAGCGCCTCGTAGGACACGAACTCGATGTCGACCGTGACGCCGGGGTTCTGGGCCTCGAAGTCGGCGGTCATGTTGCGCACGTCGTCGTCGCTGTAGGCGGCCTGCTGCATGAACAGCGCCCGCAGCGTCACGTCCTGCGCGAATGCCAGGCCCATCAGGGCGGCGGCGGCGAGCATTACAACGGTGGCGATCCTTCTCATGCGGTTCTCCCAAGGCAACCCATGGCGCCTGCCGGCGCCGTCGAGGTGAGAGGCGCGCCGCGACGTTCCGCGCCTCGCGCACGGTGCGTGCGCCTGCGCCTCCATCAGCGTGAGCTCTCTCCGGTGGTCGGGCACGGGCGGCGCCGTCCGGCGGACGGTCGCCGGGCCCGATCCAAACGACCTCCGCTTCCCTCCCTTCGTGACGGGCGGCTGGCGAGCCGCGGGTCCTCTCGAGCGCGAGCACCTCCCATGACCCCAGCATGCGAATCCACCCTCAGTCTGGGAGCGCCCGCCAAGGGTGTCAACGGGAGAAAGTCCTACAGGGCGTACGACGCACGGGCCAGATCGTTGCGGGAGGCGCGGCGGGCAGCCCCCATCCGCGCATATCAAGGCGAATAAGCTGTATATTGAGGTGTTACGTGATCCCGAGCCGCGCTCTCAACACGCGAGGGAACGCGGCCGAGGGGGAAGTCCCCCTCCGGCGCCGGCCGGGAAACCGACTGACGTGCACTCCCACGCAAAGGGGCGTGACGGCTGAGTCCCCTCGCGGACCTCTCCAGTGGGAGGTCGACATGGCCAAGATCACGCGACGCATCTTTCTCAAGGGCGTCGGCATCGCCGCCGTTGCCGCCCCGGCCGCAGCACACCTGGCCAGGGCGCAGAGCGTCAGCGGACCCATCCTCGACACGTCCAAGGCGTTCACCGCCACACACTGGGGCGGTGGCGTGAGTGCCATCGAGGGTGGCCGCTTCGTCGAGACCACCCCGTTCGCGCACGATCCGTTCCCGTCCCCCGCCCTACAGGCGTTCCCTAGTCGCGTCTACAGCGCCGCCAGGGTGCGCTACCCGATGGTGCGTGCGTCGTACCTCTCCGACGGCATCAAGAGCGCGGCGAACCGCGGCAAGGACCCGTTCGTGCGCGTGTCGTGGAACGACGCGCTCGACCTCGTCGCCAAGGAACTCAAGCGCATCCAGGCGGCCAACGGCAACCACGCCGTGTTCGCCGGGACGGTCGACTGGCACGGCGCAGGCAAGCTGCACAACGCCCCGGTGCTGCTGCGGCGCCTGCTCAACATGCACGGCGGCTTCGTCGATTCCAGCGGCGACTTCAGCGTCCAGGCCGCCATGACGGTCCTGCCGCACGTGACCGGCGCGATCGAGGTGTACGACCAGCAGACCGCGTGGCCCAGCGTCCTGGACAACTCCACCCTGGTGGTGCTGTGGGGCGCGGACCTGCTCAAGAACAACCAGATCGGCTGGACGCCTGCCGACCACTACGCCTACGCCGCCATCCCGCAACTCAAGCAGCGCGGCACCCGCGTCGTCTCCATCGACCCGGTCAAGACCGACACCGCCGAGTACCTCGGCGCGGACTGGATCGCGCCCCGGCCCAACACCGACGTGGCGCTCATGCTCGGCATCGCCCACACGCTCCTGACGGAGAACCTCCACGACCAGGACTTCCTGAAGAAGTACGCCTACGGCTTCGACCAGGTCTCCGCCTACCTCACCGGCAAGAGCGATGGTCAGGAGAAGACCGCGGCGTGGGCGTCGGGTATCACGGGCGTGCCCGAGGGCACCATCCAGCAGCTCGCCCGCGACATGGCCAAGAGCCGCACCATGATCATGTCGGGCTGGGCCACCCAGCGCCAGGATCACGGCGAGCAGGCCCCGTGGATGATCGTCACCCTGGCCGCCATGCTCGGCCAGATCGGCCTCCCCGGCGGCGGCTTCGGATTCAGCTACCACTACGCCAGCGGCGGGTCGCCGGCCGCCCACGCCCCCAGCCTCGGCGGGATCGACGCCGGCAAGGCGGGCGACGTGCTTACGGTGGGGTACGAGCGGGTGCTCAGCGAGATGCTGCTCGAGCCCGGCAAGCAGGTGCCCTTCAACGGCGAGACGGTCACCCTGCCGGACATCCGCATGGTGTACTGGTCCGGCGGCAACCCGCTCAGCCACCAGCCAGACCGCAACCGCCTCATCGAGGCGTGGCGCCGGCCCGAGACGATCGTGATCCACGAACCGTTCTGGACGCTGACCGCCAAGTACGCCGACATCGTGCTGCCCGTCACGACCACCTTCGAGCGCAACGACATCGACGTGCTCGGAGAGTACAGCCAGCGCGGCATCGTCGCGATGCAGCAGGTCATCGAGCCACTGTTCGAGGCCCGCAGCGACTACGCCATCTTCAGCGACCTGGCCGACCGCCTCGGCTTCAAGGACGCCTACACGGGCGGCCTCGACGAGATGGGTTGGCTGCGCCAGCTCTACGCAAACGCGCTCAAGACCGCCCAGGCCCAGAACATCCCCATGCCCGACTTCGACACCTTCTGGAATGACGGCTACGTCACCTTCGACGTGCCCAAGGAGGCGGAGCAGTTCGTGCGCTACGCCGACTTCCGCGCCGACCCGGTCACCAACCAGCTCGGCACGCCGTCGGGGCGTTTCGAGATCTACTCCAAGACCATCGAGGGGTTCAAGTACGACGACTGCCCTCCGCACGCGAGCTGGCTCGAGCCCGCCGAATGGCTGGGAGGCGCGGACGCCAAGGACTACCCCTTCCACCTTCTCTCGGCGCACCCCAAGAACCGCCTGCACTCGCAGCTCGACAACACCTGGATCCGCGAGTGGGAGGAAGTGTCCGGTCGCGAGCCCATCTGGATCCACCCGGACGACGCCGCGCCGCTCGGAATCGAGAACGGCGACGTGGTGAGGGTGGAGAGCAAGCGCGGCGCGTTCCTCGCGGGCGCGGTGTTGACCGAGCGCATCAGCCGCCACGTGGTGCTGTGCCACGAGGGCGCCTGGCCGGACCCCGAGACGAGT
Organism: uncultured Trueperaceae bacterium; assembly: GCA_963739805.1. GTDB lineage: Bacteria > Deinococcota > Deinococci > Deinococcales > Trueperaceae > CAVUBJ01. The sequence goes on along the minus strand of CAVUBJ010000007.1, from coordinate 268,275 downwards.
GAAACCGGGGCCCTGGACAAGCACGGCAACATCAACGTCGCCACGCTCGACAAGGGCACCTCGCAACTCGCCCAGGGCAACATCGCCAACACCGTCCTGGTGCGCATCGCCAAGGCCACCGGCGATCTGCCGCAGGTGACGGCGTTCCTGCCGCCCGCCGGCGCCTGACGCCTCGCCACCCACGCGAACGGGGCGGCCCCCACGGCGGGGGCCGCCCCGTTCCCTAGGGAAGCGCCGCCCCGCCCCCGAATCCCACCCTCCGCTATACTGCCAGCGCACCACAACGGAGAAAGGGGAAGGGTATGAGCAACCGTGTACGGTCGGTCCTCGTAGTGGCGCTCCTCGCCGTGGTCCTGGCGGGATGCGCCTCACCGAGCAACATCACCATCGTGGTGACGTCCCACTCAGACGGGCAGCACATCATCGGAAGCCGCGCCATCACGCTCGCAGGCACGCTCGCCGGCGGCACCGTCGGCTCCTTCCAGGTCACCCGGAACGGCACCGCCGTCGCCGGCGGCAGCCACACCGACACCACCTTCAGCGTGCCGCTCACCCTCGACGACGGAGCCAACGCCATCGTCATCACCGCCGGCGGGGGCACACTCAGCATCAGCATCGTCTACCCGCACCTCGCCTTCGCAAACTTCGCGCCGGCCAACGTGGTGATCGGGCAGCCGAACTTCACCGCCCAGGCGACCACGGTCACCGCCAACCACGTCGGCTACGTCTACGGCAATCCACTGCTGGTCGGCGGGCGGCTCTACATCTCCGACTACTGGAACGACCGCGTCCTCGGCTACCCCGGCGGCGTCCCCACCACCAATGGCGCCAGTGCCTCATTCGTCCTCGGCCAGACCGACCTCACCTCGGACGATTTCGGCACCACGCCCACCCTCATGCAGGGGCCGCAGTCGATCACCGTGGCGGGCGGCAAGATGTTCATCGCCCAGTACGACGGCGACCGGGTGCTCGGCTACAACAGCATCCCCACCACCACCAACGAGGCGGCCGACTTCGTGGTGGGCCAGTCGGGCTTCGGCGTCGACGGCCCGGCCTGCACGGCCACTGGCATGAACAGCCCGGAGAGCGTCTTCGCCCTCGGCAGCAGGCTCTTGGTGCCCGACACCAACGGTAACCGCGTGTTGATCTACGACACCCTCCCGGGCGCCAGCGGCGCGGCCGCGGACCTGGTGTTGGGCCAGGCCGACTTCACCCACTGCACCAGCAACGACGACAACCAGGACGCGGTGCAGGACGCCGGGCCGACCGCCCGCACGCTCTCCCACCCGTCCGACGTGTGGACCGACGGCACCGTCCTCGTGGTCGCGGACTCGGCCAACAACCGCGTGCTCGTCTGGACGAGCTTCCCCACCAGCAACTTCCAGCCCGCGGACCTCGTGCTGGGGCAGGCGAGCATGACCACCGCCGCCTCCGGGACGGGTGCGAGCGGCATGGCCTACCCCTACTTCCTCACCAGCAACGGCAACCAGCTCTTCGTGACCGACTCGGATAACAACCGGGTGCTGATCTTCGAGGGCATCCCGACGAGCAACGGGGCCGCCGCCGACGCCGTGCTGGGGCAGAGCGACTTCACCCACGGCACCGAGAACGACGACGACCAGAACGGCACGGTGGACGCCACCCCCAGCGCCCGCACCCTCTTCGACCCGGCCGGGGTGCTCGCCACGGACGACGCACTCGTCGTCGCGGACGAGAGCAACCGCCGTTACCTGGTGTTCCGCCCCTGAGGGGACCCCGCCGCCGTTGACGAATCCCAAGGGAACGGTGAGGGCCGGCCAGGAGGCCGGCCCTCGCCTTGCCGCCTGGTCGACCGGGGCCAGGCGCCTCAGGCGGGTTCGATGCTCACGCCGAGATCCGCCGGCGGTGCGTGGTACACGGAGCTCAATACCAGTCCGTCGACGCCGGTGGCGGCGTACTCCCGGACGTTGTCCAGCTCGATGCCGCCCGCCGCGGTCAACGTCACGCCGGGATGGGCAGCCTTGAGCTCCGCGCAGTAGCCGGCCAGCTCGGCTGCGGGTACCTTGTCGAATTGGATCAGGTCCGCCCCCGCGGCGATCGCCTGCTCGGCACCGCCGAGGTCGTGGCACTCCACGGCGATCTTCTTCTCGCACGCGCTCGCGCGCATCCGCCCGAGCACCTCAGCAAGCGCCGAGCGACCGCCGATCAGGCGGATGTGGTTCTCGAACAGCAGGACCGTCTCCGACAGCCCGAGGCGGTGGGGGTGGGCTCCCCCGGCCAGGATCGCCGCGATCATGGGCTTCTTCAGGCCCGGCCAGTGCTTGCGCGTCACCAGGATCGGGACGTCCGCCACCGACCGGGCACGCGCCACGACCTCCGCCGTCCGCGTCGCCACGCCGCAACCGTGCTCGAGGAGGTTCATCGCCACCTTCCAGCCACGATGGAGCGCCCCGGCCTCGCCGACCGCCTCGAGCAGCACCGCGTCGGGCCCGACGTCCAGCCCACTGGGCACGCAACGCTCCACGCGCGCGCCGAGGATCTCGAAGATGCGCCCGGCGGCCTCGGTCAGGGCCACGCGCTGCGGATGACGGCTGCGCACGCGCAGCACGGCGGGCTGCTGGGCCAGGCCCAGCAGATCGCTGGTCAGATCGATCGACGGGACGTCCTCGCCGATCCAGCGCTCGATCTCTTGCGTCTCGAAGAACACCACAGGGCTATCCTCCCGGGGGGCCGACCATCGACGCGCGGCGCCGCCGACCGCCCCACGGTACCGCTTCGTCCGCTTGGCACGTACCGTTGGGGTCCCTGGCACCGGCCCCGCCACGGCACCCTCGGGGCGAAACCACGCGGCGCAGCCGTCGTGCTACCGTATCCGCGTGCCGGCCCGCTGGAACATGAACAGAAGCGCACGCATCGCGTCCCTGGGGCTACTCCTGGCCGTGGCCGTGCTCCCCGCCGTGCTCTCAGGCTGCCGCCCTCCCGAGGATCGCGCGGCCGCGTCTCAGTCGAGTTCCGGGACCAGCGTGACGATCGCCTTCGATGGCGAGCCCCGGCTCGGGACCGTGCCCGGCATCGTCACGGTGGAACGCGGTGGCGAGCGCGTCACCGGCGCGACGGTCGAGCTCACCGGCGACATGACCCACGCGGGCATGATCCCCGTGGTGCGGAGTGCCCCCGAGGCGGCCGCGGGCACCTACCGGGCGGACGACTTCGAGTTCACCATGGCCGGCGACTGGATCCTCACGGCCAAGGTCACGCTTCCCGACGGCACCAACGTCACGGCGGAGACGCGGGTGACGGTCCCCGGCCGATGACGCAGGAGCCGGCACGACCCGTGAGGTCGGTCGACCTGCGTGGCCTGCATCGGCGCGCGCTGCGCGCCGGCGCGGTCGCCTGGGCGGCGACGACGCTCCTGGTCGCGCTCGCCTTCTCGCCCATCGTCGCCACCCACGAGGACTTCGGCCACGTCCACCCCAAGGGGACGCCGCCGCACACGCACGCCATCGCCACGGTGTTCCTGGCGCTTCAGGCGCGGCCGGTGCCGGAGCCGAAGGACGCCGCGGAGTCGTTGGCGGCCTTCGTAGCGCTGCCGCCGGGGCTGCATGCGAGGGATGCGCGGCCGTGCGCGATCCGGGTGCGGGGCCCGCCGGCCCTTGCCTGACCCGACGCGCGCCTGACCCGGCCCGCGCCGCACCCCCACGGATCCGCCCACCCGGCGTGACCGGCCGCCCCCGCGTGGGCGGCCCGGGGTGCACCCACCCCCAGCAAGGATCGACCACGACGCGCCCGACGCGACGATGCTCGCGTCTCTGCGTCAACCGGAGGACCCCCATGCCCCAGCCCTCGACGAAGCAGCCGCACCACGGCCGCACCCGGCCCGCCCGCACCCTAGAACCGCGCAACGCAGGACCACGCACCGCACGACCACGCACGACAGACCCGCGCACCGCAGACCCGCGCACGTCACGCTCGCGCGCCCCGCGCCGCCGCCTCGCGCTCGCGCTGCTGCTCGCGCTCTCTCGCGCTCGCTGGCGGCCTCGCGACGTTCGCCCTCGCCCAGGGCGACAGCGCCGGCGATCCCGGCCACGACGCGGGCGATAGCACCATGGACGGCGGGAGCATGGACGGGAACGACATGGGCGAGCACGACATGAGGCGGGCAGGGCATGACGGGCATGCTGGCCGGCGCGCCGGCGGGCGACGGCGTGATGCTCGCGGGCGCCACCGTGCGGCTCGAGCCGCTCATCGAGGTGAGCACCGACGGCCTCCGGGCAGTCGTTCGGCTCGCCTTCGACGCGCCCCCGCCAGCCGACCTCGCGGCCACGCTCACGCCCCCTCACGGCGCCGCCGCCAGCGTGACGCTCGCCGCCGGTGACGATCCCAACAGCGTGTTCTTCGACTTGGGACGAGCGCAACGGCCTCGCGGCCGGGACCTGGCAGCTCGACCTCGAAGGCGGCGGCGACAGCACCCGCGTGCCCGTCGAGGTCTTGCACAGCCAGGGGCAGGACGGCGTGGAGGGCGTTCTGGTGATGGCGCCGGCGCCGAGCATGGCCACCAAGGGCGGCACCACCGCCTTCGTGTACGTCTACCGCGACGGCGACAACGTGCACGCCGACCCGACGCTGCAACGCCACATGGCCGGCATGCAGCACAGCACGGACGCCGAGGTGGTGGAGCTGCAGCACGTCCACGCCGGCATGCCGGGCGTCGCGGGCGGCGACGCGATGCCCAACGTGGCCGCGGTATCGTTCCCCATGCTCGGGACCTGGTCGGTGGACGTGACGCTGCAGACCTCGCCGCCGCAGGTGCTCCACTTCGACGCGGAGGTGCTCGGGCCGTGAGGGCGGGAGCCCACCACGAGGACCCCCAACGGATCTCCCTCCCCCGGGCCGGCCACGGCATCGTGGACCAGCCCCGGGGGTTCGACCTGCTGCGGCTGCCGGGGCTGCGGCGCCTGGTGCGCTGGAAGTACGCGCGCTTCGCCTTCCAGCTCCCGCTGCTGCTGCTGGCGATCATGGCCATCGTCGACGGCCTGACCGGCCGTCAGCTCGCGCCCCGCAACCTCGCCACCGCCAGCGTGTGGCTGCACTACCGCGGGCTGGTGGTCATCGCGCTCGCGCTGTTCGGAAACGCCTTCTGCGCCGCCTGCCCGCTGATGCTCACGCGCGGCCCGAGCAAGTGGCTCGGGGCCTGGCTGCCGCGCAAGCTGGCCTGGCCGCAGGCGCTGCGGAACAAGTGGTTCGTCATCTCGCTCACCCTGGCCTTCCTGTGGAGCTACGAGGTGTTCGACCTGTGGGCCAGCCCCTGGCTCACCGCCTGGCTGGCGATCGGCTACTTCGCCGCCGCGCTGCTGGTGGACGTGCTCTTCCCCGCCGGCACCTTCTGTCGCTACGTCTGCCCGCTGGGCAACTTCAACTTCGCGCTCTCCGCCGTCTCCCCCACGCAGATCCGCGCCGTGGACGCCGACGTGTGCCGCACCTGCGAGCACAAACCGTGCCTGCACGGCCGCGAGACGAGGGCGCGCCTCTCGCCCGGCGGCGGCGTCAGCGACGGCCGCCCCGCCTTCATCCCCCTGAGCGACATCACCAACCCCAACGGCGAGGGTGTCTTCCCGGGCTGCGAGACCAACCTCTTCGTGCCGGCCATCGAGTCCAACATGGACTGCACGTACTGCCTCAACTGCGTGCGCGCCTGCCCCTACGACAACGTGGCGCTCGGCCTGCGCGCGCCCGGCCGCGAGCTCGCCCACGCGCCCTGGCGGCGGCGCGGCCGTTTAGCCGTGATGATGCTCGGCGTGCTGCTGGCGTTCTGGGGCGTGATGAACGCGCTGGCGATGGTGGGACCGTTCTTCACCTTCGCGCGCACGCTGGCCGACGCCCTCCACACCACCAACGAGGGCGTGCTTATCGGCGCGATGTACGGCCGTCGTGACCGGCGGCGGGGTTGCTGCTCGCGCTCGGTGCCGCCACCCTCGCCGACATGCTGGGGGGCGCGGCCGCGCGGCCCGTGGCGGGCGCTGCAGCGCTGGGGCTACGTGGTGGTGGCGCTGGGCTTCGGCTTCTGGGGGGCGCACTACCTGTTCCACTTCCTCACGGGCGCGGCGGCGGCCCTCCCCGTCTTCGAGCACTTCTTCAGCTACCGCGGGTTCCCCATCGATCCCGACTGGCGCCTGGCACAGATGGTGCCGACCCGCTGGTTGTTCCCCATCCAGGCGGTCATCACCGCCGTGTACGCGCTGCTGGCGCTGGTGATTGCGCTGCGCATCGGCCTGCGCGACTTCGGCCGCCGGGGCGTGCTGGCCATGTGGCCGATGGTGCTGTTCGTGCTGGCGTTCGTCGTCGTGCAGTTGCTGGTGCTGTCGCAACCCATGGAGATGCGCGGGACGCTGCTCGGCCCGAGTTACTGAGCGCGCCACGACGGCAGCGGGCCACACCGCGTTCCGTGCCGCCGAGGCGCCTTGCCGGCGGCGGCAGGGCCGCGAACGGCGCCGACCCGACCCCGGGACGCCGGTCCCTGGCCCCGCGGGGCCCGCCCCGCTACGGTCGAGGTGCCCGCCAGGAGGCGGCCCGCCAGCCCGAAGGAGGCAATCTGACCCGACCGACGGACCCACCGCCCCTGTTCCGCGCCGCGGCGGCTGTCGCCGCCTGCTCCTCGCCGGCGTCGCATGGGCCCAGCCTCGGCCGGCGGACCTCGCCCGCATGGCGGAGGTGGAGCGTCTGCTGGAGGCGTACGCGCCGGCCGTGTGGCCGGGGTGGGGCGCGCAGGCACTGTTGGTGCGCGACGGCCCTGTGGAGTACCTCGTGGCCCACCCCTCGCCGCCCGAGGGCTTCACCCGGCTGGACGGGGTGGAGGCCGGCGACCATCCGGTGTACGTCCTGCACGGTCACCTCACCCCCGCGCCCATCGCCACCAGCTGGCCGGTGGGCGACGCCTGGGCGGTGGCCATCCCCGTGCTCGACGAGTTCCAGTCCGCCATCGACGCGGCGCTGGGGCCGGGCGTGGTCACCCTCGACGACAGTAGTTACGTGCGCGCGGTGGCGCACGAGACCTTCCACGCCTTCCAGATGAACACCTACGGCGGGCCCGATCGCCTGCCGCGGGCGGACGAGTCGGTGGACGAGCGCGCGGTGCTCGCCGCCCTCGAGCGGGTACCCACGCTCGACGAGCGGCAGCGCCAGCAGGGGCGCGACGCTGGCGGGGGCCCTCACCGCCCCCGCAAGCCCCGAAGGCGACGCCGAGGCGGTCGCGGCCGTCCGCGCGTTCCTGGCTCTGCGCGAGGCGTGGCGCGACGAGGCGCCGGCCGGGACCCGGGCCCTCGAGCGCCAGGTGGAGTGGGTCGAGGGGTTGGCGCGCTACGCCGACGTGACGCTGATGCGGCGCGCCGCCCGCGACGGCTTCCCTCCGGGCGAGGGGCTGGCGCCGATGCCATCGGCCGACGCCGTGTGGACGGAGTTCCTCGGCCAGCTCCGCGACCCGGCCTCCATCCCGGGCGGCCTGCGTGACCGCCTCTACGTGCTCGGGGCCGCCCAGGGATTCGCCCTGGATCGCCTGGCCCCCGGGTGGCGGGAGCGGGCGTTGCCCGGCGGAATCGGCGGAGGATCTGCTCGCGGAGGCCGCCGCCCGCTAGGCTAGCGTGCTTGCAAGAAATCTTCATCCCTGCCATAGTGGACGTGACGTGGATTCCCGTGAGTCCGGCCCGCCGGACCAAGCTACCGCTCAGGACACCCAGAAGCCCACGGTCGACTCGGCGGTGTTGCGGCAGCTGCGGAGCGTGCGCGACTCGGTCGGACCTGCGCGCCGCAAGGTGCTGGACTACGTCCTGGCACATCCGGAGGAGGTCGTGGGCCTGTCGGTGACCGAGCTCGCGGGCGCCACCGCGACCTCCGAGGCGACGGTCGTGAGGCTCTTCCAGGAGATGCGCTACAAGGGCTACCAGGACTTCAAGATCCAGCTCTCGCGCAGCCTGGGCCTTCCGCGGCGCTCCTTCGGCATCGACATCGGCCCGCAGGACCCGCCCAGCACGGTGCTGGAGGCCCTGTTCAACACCTCCATCGTGACGCTGCGCGACACCCTGGCGATGGTGGACCGCCCGTCGCTGAATGCGGCGGTCGAACTGCTGGCGCACGCCCACCGCATCGAGTTCCTGGGCGCCGGCGGCTCGGGCGCGGTGGCGTTGGACGGCTTCCACAAGTTCATCCGCCTCGGCATCCCCGTCAACGCCCTCAGCGACGAGCACAACGCGGCCCAGGTGTGCGCCGTGCTCCGCCCCGGTGACGTGGTGGTGGCGGTGTCGCACTCCGGCTCGACCCGCAGCGTGTTCGAGGCCGCGCAGCTCGCCAAGGAGTCCGGCGCTTCCGTCATCGCCATCACGCGCTTCGGCCGCTCCCCCCTCGACCGCGTCGCCGACGTCGTGCTGCACACGCTGTCACCGGAGACCTCGTTTCGCAGCGAGGCGATCGCCTCGCGCATCGCCCAGCTGGTGCTCCTCGACTCGCTGATGGTCTCGGTCTACCTCTCGCTGCAACCGGGCAGCGACGCCACCGTGAGCAAGGCCCGCACCGCGCTTCGCAGCAAGCGGGTGTGACGCAGGGAACGGCATCGACCGCGCGTTGGTTGACACGCACGGCATCACTTCCTTACACTTCGTAGTGAAGGTTTTTTTCAGCGGTGATACCGCACCGTGGACCCCGGAGCCCGGGTGGAGCCTGCGACCGCAGCTCCCTCCGGCTCCCCGAGGCACCCACACCTGAGGAGGGATCGTAGTGAAGCGAAGATTCATCGTGCTAGCCGTGCTCGCCGCCGTCGCACTTGGAGGCGTGGTGCAGGCGCAACAGTTCGACTGGAAGCAGTTCGAGGGAACCAAGATCCGCTTCCTGATGAACAACCACCCGTTCACCGACTTCATCACGCCGCTGGTGCCGGAGTTCGAGAAGCTCACCGGCATCGATGTCACCCTCGAGACCTTCCCCGAGGACCAGTTCCGTCAGCGGCGCCTGCTGGAGGCCAGCAGCGGTGCGGACACGCTCGACGGCTACATGATCATGCCGGGGCAGGTGGGCGCGCAGTACCTCGGCGCGGGCTGGGTCCGCAACATCGACGACCTCATCGCCGACCCCGCCATGACCAACCCCGACCTCGACCTCCAGGACTTCTTCGGCGGGGCTCTCAACACCTTCAAGGATGGCGGCCACGTCTTCGGTCTGCCGCTGCAGAACGAGACCAGCCTGCTGTTCTACCGCAAGGACCTGTTCGAGGCCGCGGGCATCCCGCACCCGCCCAAGACCATGCCGACCTCCTGGCCGACGCGCGCTGCTCAACGACGGCCGCACGGCGGGCTTCGCCATGCGCGGCAAGGCCGCCAACGCCACGTCGCAGATCGTCAACTTCCTCATGTCGTTCGGCGGCACGTGGCTCAACGACGACGGCACCTCCGCGCTCAACAGCTACCAGAGCAAGCAGGCGCTGGCGTTCTACGCCGACCTGCTGCGCAACTACGGCCCTCCCGGAGAGACCAACATGTCCTGGCCCGAGGTCACCAGCCTCTTCGCCCAGGGCCAGGCGGCGATGATCTTCGACGCCAACGTGTTCCGCTCGATCATGGAGGACCCCGAGCAGGCCATCGACGTGGTCCGCAACAACGTGGGGTACTCCACGCTCCCCGAGGGCCCGGCCGGCCTCAAGCCCGTCGTGCTGGTGTGGGGGCTGAGCGTCAACCAGGCCTCGCAGAACCCAGGCGCAGCCTGGTACTTCGTCCAGTGGGCGCTGTCCAAGGAGAACCAGGACAAGGCCATCCTGGCCGGCGTGCCCGCCGCGCGCACCTCCGCCTGGCAGAACGAGGAGTTCCAGACGACCGCCCCGGCGGACTGGATCGCGGCCTCCCAGGCGCACTTCGCCGTCGGTGACCCCAACTGGAACCCGCCCGTCACCCCCGTTCCCGAGGTCCGGGACGCGTACGGGCAGGCCATCATCGCCGCCCTCGAAGGCAAGCCCGTCGGGCCCGCCCTCGATCAGGCGAACCAGGCCATCGACCAGGTCCTCTCGCAGCAGTAGGCTCCGGGTCGACCGATAGCACGGCCGCCGGACGCCCCCCAGGGGCCCGGCGGCCGTGCCGCTCGGCCGGCCAGCGATGACGGAGGCATGCCCCGAGCATGATCGAACGCGCTTCCCGTTACTTCGACCGCAACGCCCGCTGGCTCTTCCCGCTGCCGGCCATGCTGGCCATCCTGGTGCTGATGGTGGGCCCAGTGCTGGCCAACGCCTACATCTCGCTGCACGCCTGGTTCATCGGCGGCACGCCGGAGTTCGTGGGCCTCGGGAACTTCGCCCGCGCCCTCGGCGACACGCGCTTCTGGGGCGGGCTCAAGAACACCTTCTATTTCACTCTCGTGGCCGTGCCCATCGAGCTCCTGTTGGGGCTGGGCATCGCCGTTCTCTTCAACCGGGATTTCCGGGGTAAGGGGCTGGTGCGCACCGTCATCCTGCTCCCCATGGTGGCCACGCCGGTCGCCATCGCCCTGATCTGGGCGCTCATGTTCAACCCCAGCCTGGGCGTGCTCAACTACTTCCTCGAGAGCCTCGGGCTGCCCCGCTCGATCTGGGTGGCCAGCGCCCAGCTCGCCATCCCCTCGCTCGTCCTGGTGGACGTCTGGGAGTGGACGCCGATGGTTGCGCTCATCCTCCTGGCGGCGCTGCAGGGGGTGTCGCGGGAGCTGTACGACGCCGCCCTCATCGACGGCGCCAACGCCTGGAAGGCGTTCCGCCACATCACCCTGCCGTCGATCCGCTCGGCCATCGTCATCGCGCTGATCCTGCGCAGCATCGACGCACTCAAGACCTTCGACATCATCTACGTCATCACCCAGGGTGGCCCCGGCCGGGCCTCCGAAACGCTCAACGTCTTCGCCTTCAAGACGGGCTTCGAGTTCTTCCGGGCGGGCTACGCGGCGTCGCTGCTGATCTTCCTACTGGTGGCGGTGCTGGGCGTCTCCATCCTGCTCAACGGCCTGCGGAGGAACCCATGAGCGCCGCGCCGCACGCGACGCCGGCCCGCTCGAATGCGTCCCCCGCCGGCAACCGGCGGGCGCGGCGCCTGCAACGGCTGGGCATCTACCTGCTGATGGCGGTCGTGCTCGCCGTCATGCTGTTCCCCTTCTACTGGATGATCCTCACCAGCTTCCGCAGCCAGGTGGACAACACCAGCGCGGTGCCCGTGTGGTTCTTCGTCCCCACCCTGAAGAACTACATCAACGTCATCAGGCAGAACGACTTCCTCGCCTACACCTGGCACTCCTTCGTCATCGCCGCGTTGTCCACGGCCTTCGGCCTGCTGCTCGGCCTGCCCGCCGCGTACTCCATCGCGCGCTTCAAGCAGAACGGCCTCGCCTTCGCCATCCTGCTGGCCCGCCTCACGCCCTACATCACCTACCTGGTGCCCTGGTACCTCGCCTTCCGCGCCCTCAAGCTCATCGACACCTACACGGCACTGACCGCGACGCACCTGATCGTGGGCATGCCGCTCATCATCTGGATCATGATCAGCTTCTTTGAGGACGTGCCGATCGAGCTCGAGGAGGCCGCCTACGTCGACGGCGCCAGCCGCCTCGGCACCTTCCTTCGCATCGTCCTCCCGCTCTCGGCGCCCGGGGTGGTGGCGGCGAGCATCCTGTCGTTCATCTTCAGCTGGAACCAGTTCCTCTTCAGCCTGGTGCTGTCCGGGCCGAACACCAAACCGGTGCCGGTGGCGGTGTTCAACTTCATCTCCTACGGTCAGATCGACTTCGGCGGCCTCGGGGCCGCGGCCGTGCTCATCACGCTCCCCGTGATGATCCTGACCCTGGCCATCCAGCGCTACATCGTCACCGGCCTGACGATGGGCGCCGTCAAGGGCTGAACCCGCGGGCCCCAAACCGGATCGGGGCGGGTCGCCCGCCGAGCAGGACCCATGGAGGACCCATGAAGGCGCTGCGCAAGCTGACCGAGGACGCCGACACCCTCACCTTGCAAGAGGTGCCGGCGCCCACGCCGGGCGAGGAGCAGGTGCTCATCCGGCCCGCCGCCACCGGAATCTGCGGCACCGACCTGCACATCCTCGCAGGCGAGTACCGCTCCCGGCCGCCCGTTACGCTCGGGCACGAGGTGGCGGGCACCATCGCGGCCCTGGGGCCCGGCGTCAGCGGCTGGGCCGTGGGCGACCGCGTGACCACGGAGACCTACTTCGCGAGCTGCGGCCGCTGCCGCTACTGCCGGGGCGGCCTGCCCAACCTGTGCGCCGACCGCCTCAGCATCGGGTCCATGGTCGACGGCGGCTTCGCCGAGCTGCTGCGGGTGCCCGCCCTCAACCTGCACGCACTGCCCGAGACGCTCGGGTTCCCCGAGGCGGCCCTCATCGAGCCGCTGGCGTGCGTGGTGCGCGGGCTGCTCGAGACCGGTCGCGTGCTCGCCGGCGAGCGCGCGGTCATCACCGGACCGGGCGCCATCGGCCTGCTTGCGCTGCAGGTGGCGCGCGCCGCCGGCGCCGCGGTGTGCGTCGTGGGCACGCCGGCCGACCGCGAGCGCCTGGAACTGGCGGCCACCCTGGGCGCGGACGCCAACCTCACCACCGCGGGCGACGACGACGCCCAGCGCGTGAGGGACGCCCTCGGCGGGGAGCCCGACGTGGCCATCGACTGCAGCGGCGCCGCGCCCGCCGCCCGCCTGCTCCTCGACGCGGTCCGGCGCGGGGGCAGGTACCTCCAGGTCGGGCTCTTCGGCCACCCCATCGAGCTCGACCTCGACCGCGTGTGCTACAAGGAGCTGGTCGTGACCGGCAGCTTCGCCACGGTCCCGAGCTCGTGGCGCTGGGCGCTGCGCCTCGCCGGCGAGGGGCGGGTCGACCTGCGCGCCATGGTGGGGAGCAGCTACCCGCTGGAGGAGCACGAGCGGGCCTTCGCCGCCGTCCGCTCCGGCGTGCCGGGAAAGGTGCTGCTGCTCCCGGGTGCCTGACCCGCCGCGGATTCGTGACCGCAATCCTGGCATCCGCGCCGCGGGCCGTCTAGAATGGCGGCAACACACAAGCTGGCTGTCGCAACGCACCGGGTTCCCCGCCCCCACCGGGGCCGGGCCACACCGCGTCGCGACACCACGGCGCCCACGCATGCAGCGGCGCCCACGCACGGAGGATGGTGAGGCATGACGGTGACATCCACCCAGGAGCTTCTCAACTACATCGGAGGCGAGTGGCGGCGGCCCGCCGGCCACGAGCACCTCGACGTGCGCAACCCGGCCACCGCGCAGGTGATCGCGCACGTGCCGATGACGCCGCGCGAGGAGGTGGACCGGGCGGTGCGGACCGGTATGGAGGCCTTCGCCGAGTGGCGCCACACCCCCGTGGAGGACCGCATCCAGCCGCTGTTCCGGCTCAAGGTGCTGCTCGAGGAGCACATCGACGAGCTGGCGCAGACCATCACCAATGAATGCGGTAAGACCAAGGGGGAGGCGATCGGGGAGGTCCGGCGCGGCATCGAGGACGTGGAGGTTGCCTGCGGCACGCCCATCCTGATGCAGGGGCACAACAACGAGGACATCGCCCGCGGCATCGACGAGCACATGATCCGCCAACCCCTCGGCGTGGTGGCGGCGATCACCCCCTTCAACTTCCCCGGCATGATCCCGCTGTGGTTCCTGCCCTACGCCGTGGCCACCGGCAACTGCTTCCTGCTCAAACCCAGCGAGAAGGTGCCGATGGCGACCCAGGTCCTGTTCCGGCTGCTGGAACGCGCCGGCTTCCCCAAGGGCGTGGTGGGGCTGGTCAACGGCGGCAAGGACACGGTGGACGCCATCCTCGACCACCCCGGCGTGCGGGCCGTGTCGTTCGTGGGCTCGACCCCGGTCGCCCGCTACATCTACAGCCGCGCGACGGCCAACGGCAAGCGCGCGCAGTGCCAGGGCGGCGCCAAGAATCCCGCCGTCGTCCTGCCGGACGCCGACATGGACATGACCAGCCGCATCCTCACCGACTCGGTGTTCGGCTGCGCCGGCCAGCGCTGCCTGGCCACCTCGGTCACGGTGACGGTGGGAGACGCGCGCCAGGAGTTCACCGAGCGCATGGTGGCCAAGGCCACCGACCGCAAGGTGGGCTACGGCCTCGACGAGGGCGTGGAGATGGGCCCGGTCATCACGGCCGAGTCCAGGCGCCGCATCGAGGGGCTGGTCGACCAGGGCGTCAAGGAGGGGGCCAGACTCCTGGTGGACGGCCGCGGCCGCGAGGTGGACGGCTTCGCCGACGGCTACTTCGTGCACCCCACCATCCTCGACGAGGTGAACCCCAAGGGGGACATCGCCCGCACCGAGATCTTCGGCCCGGTGCTGTCGATGATGCAGGTGAACAACATCGAGGAGGCCATCGCGCTGGTCAACGACCGCAGCTACGGCAACCAGGCCTCGCTGTTCACCTCCTCGGGCGCGGCGGCCCGCAAGTTCCGCAACGAGGTCAACGCCGGCAACGTGGGCATCAACCTCGGCGTGGCCGCGCCCATGGCGTTCTTCCCCTTCAGCGGTTGGGGCGAGAGCTTCTTCGGCGACCTGCACGCGCAGGCCCGGCACGGCATCGAGTTCTACACCCAGACCAAGATCGTGATCGAGCGCTGGCCCGATCACTGGAGCCGCGCGTTCTGAGCGACGTTGGCCCCCGCCGCCATCGACGCGGCGGGGCGCGGGGCGGGGCCGCCGGTCTACGGCCGGCAGGAAGGGAGCAGGCGTGATCAGCGAAACCGGAAAGGCCGCGGCGAGCGCGACGGAGGCCGTGCTCGCGCGCCAGCGCGAGGTCCTCTACCCCATCGTCAGCAAGATGTTGCTGTACGGCGAGCACCCGCTGGCGGTGGACCGGGCCAAGGGACTGCGGTTGTGGGACATCGAGGGCAACGAGTACCTCGACTTCTTCGGCGGCATCCTCACGGTGTCCGTGGGGCACGGCAACGAGGCGGTGATGGAGGCCACCATCGCGCAGCTCGGGAGGGTGCAGCACACCTCTACGCTCTACATCAACGAGATCATGGTGCGCGTGGCCGAGGCCATCGCGGAGCTGACGCCGGCGGGCCTCACCACCAGCTTCTTCACCCCGTCGGGCAGCGAGGCCAACGAGACGGCCATCCAGACCGCCCGCATGTACACCGGGGCGACCGACATCGTGACGCTGCGGCACGCCTACAGCGGCCACACCCAGACGGCCATGAGCCTCACCGGCCAGGGCACCTGGCGCTCGGGGCACGTCTACGACGGCTACATCAAGCACGTGCGCAGCCCCTACGCCTACCGGGCGCCGCTCGGGATGAACGAGGACGACCTGCTCGACCTCTGCGTGCAGGATCTCGAGGAGACCCTGGCGACCGTCACCGAGGGGAAGATCGCGGCCTTCATGGCCGAGCCCATCCAGGGCGTGGGCGGCTTCATCGTGATGCCGCGCGACTACTTCAAGCGCATCCTGCCCCTGGTGCGGGAGGCCGGCGGCCTGCTCATCATCGACGAGGTGCAGACCGGTTGGGGCCGCACCGGCACGCACATGTGCGCCATCGACCACTGGGGCGTCGAGCCCGACATCATGACCTTCGCCAAGGGGATCGCCAACGGCGCCCCCGTGGGCGTGACGGTCACGCGGCCGGAGATCGCCGCGGCGGTGGACAAGCTGACCATCTCCACCTTCGGCGGCAACCCGGTGGCGATGGCCGCGGCGCTGGCCACCATCACGTACATCCGCGAGCACGACCTGCCCGCCAACGCCGAGACGCAGGGGCAACGGCTGCGCGAGCGCCTCGAGGCGCTGGCCGCGAAGTACCCGTTCATCGGAGAGGTGCGCGGCATGGGCCTCATGCTGGGGCTCGAGATGGTGGCCGGCGACGGCAGCCGTGCGGCGGACCCCAAACGCGCCGGCGCGTTCGTGTCCGCCGCGCGCGACCACGGCCTGCTGCTCGGCAAGGGCGGCCTCTACGGCAACGCCATCCGCATCGCGCCCCCGCTGACGGTCAGCGCCGCCGAGGTGGACGAGGCCGCCGAGAAGATGGCGCTGGCGCTGGCGGACGTGGCGTGAGCGCCGCGTCGCGCCCCGGTCGCGGCGGGGCGCAGCGCGCGCCGCCGCGACGCCCGAGCCGGGGCGCCCGGAGCTCGGCCCCGATGCGGGGTCGTCCGCCGCGCCGCCCCGGGGCGGCGCCCGGCGGCTGCATGAACTCTCAAGGTCCTGTAAGGTAGTGCATTCGCCCGCCCGTTCCCCACTGCCCGGCTCCGTGCCGGCGGGGTCGGGCCGGCACCCGTTGACGGGCCCCGCATCCCGGCGGGGCCCTCCCCGGAGGGAGAGCGCATGGCGCGTACCGTGAAGGGGGGCCTGATCCAGGCCTCCAACCCCATCCCCGGAGACGACGATCTCCACGCCATCAAGAAGGCCATGATCGACAAGCACATCCCCCTGATCGAGGAGGCCGGCAAGCGGGGGGTCCAGGCCCTATGCCTGCAGGAGATCTTCTACGGCCCCTACTTCTGCCCCTCGCAGAACGCCAAGTGGTACGAGACGGCCGAGCGCGTGCCGGACGGCCCCACCACCCAGATGATGATGGAGCTCGCCAAGCAGCACGGCATGGTGATGGTGGTGCCCGTCTACGAGGAGGAGATGACCGGGGTGTACTACAACACCGCGGCCGTCATCGACGCCGACGGCAGCTACCTCGGCAAGTACCGCAAGACCCACATCCCCCAGGTGGCCGGCTTCTTCGAGAAGTTCTTCTTCCGCCCCGGCAACCTCGGCTACCCCGTGTTCGACACCGCCGTCGGCAAGGTGGGCGTGTACATCTGCTACGACCGGCACTTCCCGGAGGGCGCACGGGCCCTGGGGCTCAACGGCGCCGAGATCGTGTTCAACCCCTCGGCCACCGTCGCCGGCCTCTCGGAGTACCTGTGGAAGCTCGAGCAGCCCGCCCACGCCGTCGCCAACGGCTACTTCGTCGGTGCGATCAACCGCGTCGGGCACGAGGCTCCCTGGGACATCGGGGAGTTCTACGGCCAGTCGTACTTCGTCGACCCGCGCGGACAGTTCGTCGCGGTCGGAAGCCGCGACCAGGACGAGCTCGTGGTGGCGGACCTGGACATGGAGATGATCCGCGAGGTGCGGGACCTGTGGCAGTTCTACCGCGACCGGCGCCCCGACATCTACGACGAGCTGGTGGCGCCCTGAGCGCGCCGGGCTCGCGCCCGCACGGCGCGCACGCCGCGCGCCGGCCCACACCGGAGCGAGGAGCCGCATGCGTGACACCGAGCTGAGCCTGGAGCACCTCCGGGACCGCTTCAGCGAGACCAACCCGCCCTACACGCGGCGGGAGGCGACGCTCGAGGCCGAGCGTTGCCTGTACTGCTTCGACGCGCCCTGCATCCGCGCCTGCCCCACCGACATCGACGTCCCCACCTTCATCCGCAAGATCGCCACGGGCAACGTGATGGGCGCGGCCACCACCATCCTGGAGTCCAACCTCATGGGGCACAGCTGCGGCCGGGTGTGCCCGGTCGACGAGCTCTGCGTCGGCGCGTGCGTGCTGGGCGCCGACCACCAGCCCATCGCCATCGGCCGGCTGCAGCGCTACGCCACCGACCACATGCACGACAGCGGCCGCATGCCGATCACAGCCGGGCCGCCCAGCGGCCGGCGCGTGGCCGTCGTCGGCGCGGGGCCCGCGGGCCTGAGTTGCGCGGGCGAGCTGGCGCGGCGCGGCATCCGGGCGACCGTGTTCGAGAAGGCGGAGCTGCCCGGCGGGCTCTCCACCTACGGCATCGTGGTGCTGCGCGAGCCGATCCGCGCCGCGCTCGACGAGGTCGCCTTCGTCGAGCGCCTCGGCGTCGAGATCCGCACCGGCGTGGAGATCGGCACCGACCGCGACCCGTTGCGCCTGCTGGAGGACTACGACGCGGTCTTCGTGGCGGCCGGCACGGGGGGCGTGCCGCGGCTCGGCATCCCGGGCGAGGATCTCGAGGGCGTCACCGAGGCGCTGTCGTTCCTCAAGCAGACCAAGCTGGCCGAGCGCGACGGGCTCGAGCGCCTCCGCGACCTGCCGGTCGGCCACGAGGTGATCGTCATCGGCGCCGGCAACACCGCCATCGACGCCGCCACCGTGGCCAAGAGGCTCGGCGCGCGGCGCGTCACCATCGCCTACCGCCGCGGCGACGGCGACATGCCCGCGTACGACTTCGAGGTCGCCTTCGTGCGCAACGAGGGCGTGGAGTTCCGCTTCCTGGCCCAGCCCGTCGAGGTGCTCGGCGAGGGCGGCCGCGTCACCGGGCTGCGCTGCCAGCGCATGGAGCCCGGCGAGCCCGGCCCGGACGGCCGTCGCCGGGTGGCGCCCGTACCCGGCAGCGAGTTCGTGCTCCCCTGCGACCAGCTCATCAAGGCCATCGGGCAGAGCAAGCTCGAGGGGTTCTTCGCCGCCCTCGGGGTCGACACCGAGCGCGGCTACGTCAAGGTCGACGACGAGCTGCGCACCTCCAACGCGCGCGTCTTCGCCGGCGGCGACTGCGTGCGCCTCACGGGCCACGCCCTCACCGTGACCGCCGCGCAGGACGGCAAGATCGCCGCCCGCGCCATCGCCCGCACGCTCGGCGTCGGGGAGGGCGACGTGGAGCTCCCGACCGGCGTGAGCCGGGCCGGGGCGGGGCGCGCCGCGCGCCCCCACGCCGACCCCTTCCCCCCACCCGCGGCGGGAGCGCACCGTGGCTGACCTCACCACCACCTTCGCCGGCATCACCAGCCCCAACCCCTTCTGGCTCGCCTCCGCGCCGCCCACCAACAGCGCCTACCAGGTCAACAAGGCCTTCGAGTACGGCTGGGGCGGGGCGGTGTGGAAGACCATCGGCGAGCCGGTCCTCAACGTCTGCAACCGCTACGGCACGTTCGAGCACGGGGGCAGCAAGCTGGTCGCGATCAACAACGTCGAGCTCATCTCCGACCGCCCGCTGGAGGTCAACCTCGCCGAGATCCGCGAGGTCAAGCGCCTGTGGCCCGACCGCGCCGTCATCGTGTCCGCCATGGTGTCCTCCACCGAGCAGGCCTGGCACGACATCGTGCGGCGCATCGAGGACACCGGCGCCGACGGCATCGAGCTCAACTACGGCTGCCCCCACGGCATGTCCGAGCGCGGCATGGGCTCCGCCGTCGGCCAGGTGCCGGAGTACTGCAGCATGATCACCTCGTGGGTGGCCGAGGCCGCCTCCATCCCGGTGATCGTCAAGCTCACGCCCAACGTCACCGACATCGTGCCGCCGGCGCGCGCGGCGCTGGCGGGTGGCGCCGACGCCGTCTCGCTCATCAACACCATCAACTCCATCGTGGGCGTCGACCTCGACAGCTTCGAGCTCAAGCCCAACGTGGGGGGGCGCGGCGGGCACGGCGGTTTCGCCGGCCCCGCCGTGCGCCCCATCGCGCTGCACATGCTCTCGGCCGTCGCCTCCGACCCCGAGTTCCGGGCGGGCGGGCTGCCCGTGTCGGGCATCGGCGGCATCCAGACCTGGCGCGACGCCGCCGAGTTCCTGCTGCTGGGCTCCACCAGCCTGCAGGTGTGCACCGCCGTGATGCACTACGGCTTCCGCATCATCGAGGACCTCGTCGACGGCCTGTCGACCTGGCTCGACGACAAGGGCGCGGCGTCGGTCTCCGAGATCGTCGGCGCCTCGCTGCCTCGCATCTCGGCCTTCGGCGAGCTCGACCTGTCGTTCAAGAGCGTGGCCCGCATCGACGAGAGCACCTGCATCCACTGCAACCTGTGCTTCGTTGCCTGCGACGAGGGCGCGCACCAGTGCATCGACCTCACGGTGGACGGCGCGCGCATCGACCCCGCGCAGCTGGCCGGCGCGATCACGGCCCAGCCGCGCGTGCGGGAGAGCGACTGTGTGGGGTGCGACCTATGCTCGCTGGTGTGCCCGGTCGAGGGCTGCATCACCATGGTGCCGGTCGACTCCGGCCGGCCCAGCGTCACCTGGAATCAGCTCGTGCGCGAGCGCCCCGAGGTCACCACCGACTGGGACGCCATGCTTGCCTACCGGCGCGAGACCGGCATCGACATCCATTGAGCCCGCGACGCCCGGCCGGCGTTCGCGAGCGCACACGAAGGAGCGGGAGGATCACCACGTGAGCTTGCTGATCAAGAACGGCGACATCGTCACGGCCGGAGGCCGCACGACCGCCGACATCTACTGCGAGGACGACACCATCACCCGCATCGGGCGCGACCTGGAGGCGCCGCAGGGCGCCGAGGTCATCGATGCCAGCGGAAAGTACGTCTTCCCCGGCTTCATCGACCCGCACGTGCACATCCACCTCCCGTTCATGGGTACCGAGGCCAAGGACACGCACACCACCGGCAGCCAGGCGGCGCTGGTGGGCGGCACCACCACCTTCATCGAGATGATCGCCGGCGGCCCGACCCAACCGGCGCTGGAGGCCTACGAGGAGTGGACCGGCATGGCCGAGGGGCACAGCGCCTGCGACTACGCCTTCCACCTCGCCGTGACGCACTTCAAGGACGACACCGCCGCCCAGCTCCGGCGCGTGGTGGAGCAGGGCACCACCTCCTTCAAGGTGTTCCTCGCCTACAAGGGGGCGCTCGACGTCGACGACGAGGAGCTCTACCGCACCCTCGAGCTCGCCCGCGAGCTCGGCGTGGTGGTCGCCGCCCACTGCGAGAACGCCGAGCTGGTGGCCAGCCGCCAGCAGATGCTGCTGGGGCGCGGCGACACGGGGCCCGAGTTCCACGAGCCCAGCCGTCCGGTGCGCGTGGAGGCCGAGGGCACCCATCATTTCGCCACCTTCCTGGAGATGACCGGCGCCCACGGCTACGTGGTGCACCTCAGCAACGCCGCCTCGCTGGAGGCCGCCCTGGCCGCCAAGCGGCGCGGCGTGGCGCTCGACATCGAGGCCGTCATCCCGCACCTGATCCTCGACGAGAGCTACGCCCAGCGCCCCGACTTCGAGGGGGCGAAGTACGTCATGTCCCCGCCGCTTCGCACCAAGGCGGACCAGGCCACCCTGTGGCGCGCCCTCGAGAAGGGCCTCATCGACACCGTCGGCACCGACCACGCCCCCTTCGACTTCTCCGGCCAGAAGGACATGGGGCGGGGGGACTTCACCAAGATCCCCAACGGCATCCCGGCCATCGAGGACCGCGTCAACCTGCTCTACACCTACGGCGTGAGCCGCGGGCGCCTCGACCTCCACCGCTTCGTCGACGCGGCCTCCACCCGCGCCGCCAAGCTCTTCGGGCTGTTCCCGCGCAAGGGCACCATCGCCGTGGGCAGCGACGCCGACCTGGTGGTGTACGACCCCGCCTACCGCGGCACCCTGAGCGTCGCGCGCCAGACCATGAACGTCGACTACAACGGCTTCGAGGGCATGGAGATCGACGGCCGCCCGAGCGTCGTGACGGTGCGCGGGCGCGTCGCCGTGCGCGACGGGGCGTTCGTCGGTGACGCCGGCCGCGGCCGGCTGCTGCGCCGCCCCACGCTCCACGGGTGAGCGCGGAGCCCGCCACCACCCGCGACGAGGAGCCCGCCTTGAGCCCAGCGCGGAAAGGCACGCCCGAGCGCAACGCCGCCCCCGACGCCCGCGAGCGCGGCGGGCGGGCGGGGCCCGGCGCCGGCCGCGGCGCCGAGGCGCCGGGGAGCGCCGGCGCGGAGCACCCGGCCGCGTCGCCGCGGCCGGGTGCGGGCGCCGACATCGTCATCCGCGCCGAGCAGCTCGGCAAGATCTACCGCGTGCGCAACCTGGAGGCGGTGGCGCTCGCCGGCGCCGAGCTGGCGGTGCGCGCCGGCGAGTTCGTGAGCCTCATCGGCCCCTCCGGGTGCGGCAAGACCACCCTGCTGCGGCTCATCGCCGACCTCATCCAGCCCACCTCGGGCCGGCTCACCGTGGCCGGCAAGACGCCCGAGGAGGCGCGGGCCTCGCGCGAGTACGGCTACGTCTTCCAGGCGCCGGTGCTCTACGACTGGCGCAGCGTGCTCGCCAACGTGACGCTGCCGCTGGAGATCATGGGCTTCCCGCGCGCCGAGCGGCGACCCCGGGCGCGGGAGCTGCTGGCCATGGTGGGGCTCGAGGCGTTCGAGCGGCAGTACCCGTGGCAGCTCTCGGGCGGCATGCAGCAGCGCGTGTCCATCGCGCGGGCGCTGGCCTTCGACCCCAGGCTGCTGCTGATGGACGAGCCCTTCGGCGCGCTCGACGAGATCACGCGCGAGGCGATGAACCTCGAGCTGCTGCGCATCTGGCGCCAGACGGGCAAGACCGTCGTGTTCGTCACCCACTCCATCGCCGAGGCCGTGTTCCTGTCGTCGCGCATCGTGGTGATGACGGCCCGGCCGGGGCGCATCCAGCAGCTCATCGACGTCGACCTGCCCTACCCGCGGGGCACCGAGACGCGCGAGTCCGAGCGCTTCTTCGAGCTCACCACCGAGGTGCGTGAGGCGCTTCGGGTCGGCCAGGAGGCCGCCGCCGGGCACGCCGCCGGCCCGGACGGCGCCGCGGAGGCGCAGCCGTCGTGAGGTGGCTGGCCCGCGCCTGGCCGGTGGTGGCCGTCGTGCTCGCCACCGTGGCCCTGGGCTATCCGATCGCGCTGCTGTTCGGCCTGCCGCTGGCGCGCCAGCGCATGGAACAGCTCGGCAACTGGGAGAAGGCCACCGTGGAGGCCGGCGCGGTCGCCGAGGTGCCGGACGCCGGGCCCGTCACCACGCTGGCCTTCCGCGACCCACCGGCGGAGGCCGTGCTGGTGCGTGGCGGCGCGCCGCTGGATGTCGGGTTCCGCGCCGGGGACGGCGCGGTCGCGCTCGATCGCCCGCTGGACGGGCCCGCGGTGCGGCTGGGGGCCGCGCTGGAGGGGCCGGTGGACGCCGCCGGGCTGGTCTACCGGCTGCCCAATCCGGCCGAGGTCGACGCGCCGCTCTACCTGGAGGGTGAGTTGCTCGCCTCCGGCTCGGTCGGGGCCGCGGAGCGCCCGGACGGGCGCGTCGCCACCTTCACCTTCGCCGCGGACGCGGGGCCGGTGCTGGTGGGGGACGCGGTGCGGGTACAGGGGCGCGACTACACCGCGGAGGGCTCGAGCGTGACCTTCGCCGAGCCGCCGGCGTTCAACGCCGAGGTGCGCCGCATCACGGGGGACTACGCGGTGGTCGACGCGGCCAAGGGGCTGGTGGCGCTGGCGCGGCCGCCCGCGGCGGCGCCCCGCGTGGGGCAGGACGCCGTGCGCCTGGCCGAGCGCCTGCAGGGCACGGTGGACGGGGCCAACCGGCACTACCGGCTGGCGCACGCCCCGCTCGTCGAGACCGACGCGGGCCGGCGCATCTACGTGGGCGACCGGGCGCTGTCGGCCACCCCGGAACGGCCCGGCGAGCGCGTCGACGGCGAGCGCGGCGCGTTCACCTTCCATGGCGCGAGCGGCGTGGTCACGGTCGACGGCGTGCCGCAGGAGCCGGGGCGCGACTACACCCGGGACACCAGCGCCGACGGCAACGTGGTGCGCTTCACCCGCCCTCCCCGCCGCAACGCCTCGCTGCGGCAGTACCAGGACTACTACGTCAGCGACATGCGCGAGGGCGTGCTCACGCTGGCCGAGGCGCCCGCGCCCGGCAGCGTGGTGTGGGCCGGAAGCTACACCTACTACGACCACCCCGCCTGCGGCACCACGGTGCTGCAGTGCTTCTACGCCATGCCGCAGCACCCGGTTCCGTTCCCCAACTGGATCGCCGCGCGCATCGCGCCCTTCTTCGGTCAGTACCCCATCACCG
This sequence comes from uncultured Trueperaceae bacterium, assembly GCA_963739805.1. Lineage (GTDB taxonomy): Bacteria > Deinococcota > Deinococci > Deinococcales > Trueperaceae > CAVUBJ01. The sequence goes on along the minus strand of CAVUBJ010000007.1, from coordinate 244,523 downwards.
ACGCGCGCAACATCGTGCGGGCGGTGCTCTACACCTCCGCGGGCACGCTCTCCGCGCTGCTGCTCGGCGGCGCCTTCGGGGTGCTGCTGGCGGTGCTGTTCGTGTTCCTGCGCCCCCTGGAGCAGGCGCTGCTGCCGTGGGTCATCGGCTCGCAGACGGTGCCGATCATCGCGCTGGTGCCGGTGTTGCTGCTGCTGCTCGGCAACGTCGGCATCACGGTGCAGACCAGCCTCATCCCCACGGCGCTGATCGGCGCCTACATCGCCTTCTTCCCCGTCACGGTGGGGACCGTCACCGGCCTGCGCTCGGTCGACCCGCTGGCGCTCGACCTCATGCGCAGCTACGCCGCCAGCCCGCTGCAGGTGTTCCTCAAGGTGCGCTTCCCCGCCGCCGTGCCCTTCCTGTTCACCAGCCTCAAGCTGGGCACCGCCGCGGCGCTGGTGGGCGCGCTGGTGGCGGAGACCGAGTCCAACAACCGCCGCGGCCTCGGCTACGCCATCATCGGCCAGGTGCAGGCGGGCAACGTCGCCGACGTGTGGATCCTGCTGCTGGTCTCCGCCGTGCTGGGGATCGGGCTGGTGGCGCTCGTCGGCGCCGTGCAGCGCCTCACCGCCCCGTGGGAGCGCGCGTGAGCCGGGCGGCGACCACGGCCGCGCCGGCCCTGCGGCCGCTGTGGCCCGCCGTCGGCGCGCTGGCGCTGGCGGCGGTGGGGCTGTTCGGCCCCTACGTCGCGGGCGGCCCGGACGCCCTCGCGGCCCTGGGCCCGTGGGCGGCGGTGGCCGCCGCGGCGGGCGCGGCCCTGGCGCTGCACGGCCGCCTGCGCAGCGTCGCGGCGCTGGCGCCGGTCGCGCTGGCGGGTGTGTTCTTCAGCACGCTGGCCCAGCGCTCGCTGGGGGGGCCCGGCGCCTGGGGGTACTGGCTGTCGTTCTGGGGGTTCCTGGTCGCGGCGCTCATCGCGGTGGGGCGCGTGAGCCTCACCCCGGTCGCGGACGACGCGCCGGCGTGGGACCGGCGGCTGCAGCGCGTGCTGCCGGCGGCCGTGGTGCCGTTGGTGGTGCTGCTGCTGTGGGAGGGGCTGGTGGTGGGCTACCGCGTGCCCAAGGGGATCTTCCCGCGCGTGTCGGACATCTGGTCGGCCCTGATGGCCTCGTGGCCGGTGCTGCTCGAGGACAGCTACGTGACCTTCGTCAAGGAGGTGCTGCTGGGCTTCGGCATCGGACTGGCGGCGGGCTACCTGTCGGGCGTCGCCATCGCCGGCAGCCGCTTCCTGCAGCGCGGCTTCCTGCCGTTGGCGACGGCCTTCGGGGCGGTGCCGATCGTTGGGCTGGCGCCCGTGCTGGGGCGCGCGTTCGGCGTGGACTGGCAGTCCAAGGCGGCGGTGGTGGTGATCGTGACGTTCTTCCCCGTGGTGCTCAACACCGTCCAGGGGCTGACGCGCGTGGACCCGCTGCGGCTCGAGCTGCTGCGCGCCTACGCCGCCACGCCGCGCCAGGTGTTCGCCGCGCTGCGCTTCCCCAACTCGCTGCCGTTCGTGTTCAACGCGCTGAAGATCTCGGTGGTGGTGTCCATCGTCAGCGTGATCGTGGCCGAGTTCCTCATCCCGGGCCCGCCCAACGGCCTGGGGCAGCGCATCAGCCTCTCCGCCCACCGCGGCGCCTTCGACGTCGTGTTCGCCGCCATCCTCGTCTCCAGCCTCATCTCGATGATGCTCTACGGCGCCATCACGGTGCTCGAGCGCCTGGCGACGTCGTGGCACCCGTCCTCCAGGGGGTCGTGACGATGGGACCGTGAGCCCACCGCCGCGCCCGCGGAGTCGCCACCCCCTGCGCCCCCTCGATCGCTTCGCGTCCACCCGCCGCCCGGGTCCTCGTTCCCGAGCGTCGCCCCCGGCCGGGATTTACCCGCGTTCGCGCGTCCCGCGCCCCCGCACGCCGCGTCTCAAGCCTGGAGGAGGAGACATGAACAAGACCGCACGCCGCCTCGCGTTCGCCCTGCTGACCCTGGCCCTGCTCGCCGCACCGGCCCTGGCCCAGGACCTCATCCCGATCAACTTCCAATCCAAGTGGTTCCCGCAGGCCCAGTTCGCCGGCTACTTCGTGGCCCAGGACAAGGGCTTCTACGCCGACGAGGGGCTGGACGTGACCATCCTCGACGGCGGCAACGTCAACCCCACCGTGCAGGTGGCGTCGGGCAACGCCGACTTCGGCACCGACTGGGTCGCCAACATGCTCGCGCAGCGCGAGCAGGGGCTGGACGTGGTGACCATCGCGCAGATCTACCAGGACTCCGGCTACCGCATGGTGGCGCTCAAGGACTCCGGCATCGCCTCGATCGCCGACCTGGCGGGCCGCACCGTGGGGGTGTGGGGCTTCGGCAACGAGTTCGCCGCGCAGGCCGTGTTCGCGGCCGCGGGCCTCACCTCCAACCTCGACCCCACCGTCCAGAACGCCGACGTGGAGACGGTGGTGTACGCCTTCGACCCGTCGCTGGTGTTCCCGGACAAGGTCGACGTGGCCAGCGCCATGACCTACAACGAGCTCGACCAGATCGTCGGCCTCGGCTACCCGCTGGACTCGCTGAACGTGCTGAATCCCGCGGACGTGGGCGCGAACCTGCTGGAGGACAACGTCTTCACCACCCCCGACGTGCTCGCCGCCAGCGACTTCAAGGGCTCGGGCCTGTCGGGCATGGAGGTCGCCACCCGCTTCCTGCGCGCCAGCATCAAGGGCTGGGCGTACGCCGTGGCGAACCAGCAGGAGGCCGTGGACATCGTCCTCAACCACTGCGGTGACACCTGCGCGGGCTCCGGCAGCCGGCAGAGCCCCACCATCCACCAGACCTGGCAGATGGCCGAGGTCGCCAAGCTCGTCGCGCCCATGAGCGACACCGCCATCGGGCACCTCGACCAGGCCGCCTTCGACCGCTCGGTGGACCTGCTGGTGCAGGTCGGCCTGCTCAAGAACAAGGTCAGCTTCGCCGACGCGGTGGACACCAGCGCGTACGACGCCGCCACGCAGTAGCCGCGGCGCCCCATCCACAGCGCTACCGGCCGCGGCCGCTCCCCCCGGGGGGAGCGGCCGCGGCCTTCTCGAGCCGGGCGCTAGCGACTCTAGGGAACCCGCTCCACGACGGTCGCCTCGCCCTGTCCGACCCCGACGCACAGCGTGGCCAGGCCGTAGCGCGCGGTCGCCCCGGCGGCCGCGCGACGCCGCATCTCGTGCAGCAGCGTGGTGAGGATGCGGGCGCCGGAGCATCCCAGCGGGTGCCCCAGCGCGATGGCGCCGCCGTTGACGTTGGTGATGGCCTCGCTCAGCTCCAGCTCCCGCAGCACCGCCAGCGACTGGACCGCGAAGGCCTCGTTGAGCTCGACCAGGTCGAGCTCCTGCCGCGTCACGCCGGCGCGCTCGAGCGCCCTTCGGGTGGCCTCGACCGGGCCCAGCCCCATCACCCGCGGGCTGACCCCGACCGCCGCGGAGGCGCGCCAGCGCGCCAGCGGGCGCACGCCCAGCTCCACGGCGCGCTCCTCGGCCATCAACACCAGCGCCGCGGCGCCGTCGTTGAGGCCGCTGCTGTTGCCGGCCGTGACGCTGCCCCCCTCGCGGAAGGCGGGCCTCAGCGCTCCCAACGCCTCCAGGTCCGTGTCCAACACGTAGCGCTCGCCCTCGCGGCGGTAGCGCGGATGCTCGTCGGTGTTCACCACCAGCGGCGGCCCCCTGCGCCGCGGGACGGTCACCGGCACGATCTCGTCGGCGAAGCGTCCGGCGTCGATGGCGGCCACCGCGCGCGCGTGGCTCTGCAGCGCGAAGCGGTCCTGGTCCGCCCTAGTGATCTCGGGGCCGCGGACGCGCCCGTCGCGGCTCGCCTGCTGGATGTTCTCCGCCGTCTCCCCCATGGCCTCGAGCGGGTAGAGCGCCTCCATGGCGGGGTTGGGGAAGCGCCACCCCAACGTCGTGTCCCAGGCGGTGGCGTTCCCCGAGGGTCCGAACCCGACGGGGTTCTTGGCGACGGCGTAGGGAGCCCGCGTCATGCTCTCCACGCCGCCCGCCACGAACACGTCCCCCTCACCCAGCGCGATGGCGCGGGCGGCCTGGTTGACGGCGTTGAGCCCACTGGCGCACAGGCGATTGACCGTCACGCCGGCCACGGTCTCGGGCAGTCCCGCGAGGAGCAGCGCCATGCGCGCAACGTTGCGGTTGTCCTCACCGGCCTGGTTGGCGCAGCCGAGGAAGACCTCCTCGATGCTGGCGGGGTCCACGCCCGCACGGGCCACGGCCTCACGCACCACCAGCGCGGCGAGATCGTCCGGGCGGGCCCCGGACAGCGCGCCGCGGATGCGGCCGATGGGGGTGCGCACCGCGCTCACGATGACGACGTCGCGCCGCTCTGGGGGTTGGTGGGTCCGCTTCGCCTGGCTCATCGCAACCTCCGTGGGCATGCCGGGCGTGACCGGGCCGACGGCGCAGCGCCCCGGCCGGCTACGCGCCCGCTCGTGGAACTCCTACGGAAGCCTACCCCGCCCCCGGTGCCGGCGTTGCGGGCACAGGGCTGAGTCCTCCCCGGAACGACCCCCGCGCGGCGGCCCGACCCACGGCAACGGCACCCAAGCGGGCCACAACCGTGGTCCGCGGACGCGGCGTCCGAGCGCGCGGAGCCCTCCCATCGGGGCCCTCACATGTCGCGCAGCAACGCCTCCGCCCGGCGCTGTTCGAAGCGGTCCTCGGCGGTGCCGGCGGGGAGCGCCAGCGCCGTGCGAAGCTGCTCCCGGGCGCCCGCCACGTCCCCGGTGATGCGCAGCGCCTTGGCGTACTGGATGCGCAGCGAGATGCGATCGGGCGCCAGTGACACGCCGCGCGCCACCTGCTCGAGGGCGCCGTCGCGCCGCGCGCCGTAGAGCCAACCGACCCCGCGATCGATGAGCTCGAGGTGCCACATGCCCATCCCCACGAGCGCATCGGGGTCGTCGGGCGCGATGGCCAGCGCGTGCTCCAGGGCGTCGTGGATCTCGCCGGCCGCGTCGAGGTTGGCCAGCGCCCCGCTCCGCAGCGCTAACTCCCCGCGCACCTGAGCCACCGTCACCAGCACGTGCGAGTCGTCGGGCGCGAGCGCCTCGGCACGCAGCGACGCGTCGCGCGCGCGCTGCATCCAGGTGCCCACGTCGTCGCTGGGGGGATCGTAGAGCACGTGGGCCAGGGCCGCCCTCGCCGCCAGCGCGTGCGCCCGCGCGGCCGCCGCGGTGTCGCCCTGGGCAGCGGCGAACGCCGCGGCCAGGTCGTACGCCTCGACGAAGGCGCCGGCGTCGAAGCGCCCGCTCGCCGCGGCCAGGCCCTGCGCGCGGGCGGGGCCGAGCGCCGGGCCCAGCGCCGCGCCCAGCGCGACGACCAGGGCGGCCGCGAGGACCCGTCGCGCATACCCCCAGCGCACGCGCCCCGCGCCGTCGGGTCGCCCTTTCGCGACGGCCGGCCGCGTACCGCCCGGAGCGAGCACCACCCACTCCCCGCCCAGCGGAACTTTTTGAGCCACCATGACTCATAGTAAGGCCGCGCGGCGGCCGGGCGGTGTCCGAGGCGACCGGGGCGGCCGGGGCGGCCGGGGCTCAGCCCCGCACGGCCTCCCAGCTCCGGCCGCCGCCATCGCGCGCCACCCGGTAGGCGCCGGCGAGGTGACTGAAGAACACCCGGGCCCGCTCGGCGGCCGCCCGCTCGGCGAGCGCACGCTTGCTGGCGGCCATGGCGGCGGCGTCCGCCCAGCGGACGTCGCGCCCCTCGCGCGCGAACTCGGCGGCGTGATGGAAGAGGTCGCCGGCCACGTACACCACGTCGTCGCCCACCCGCGCCCGCGCCAGCTGGTGGCCCGGGGACTCGCCGGGTGCGGCCACGACCGACAGCCCGTCGCCGAGGTCGAGGTCGCCGTCGGCGAGCGTCAGCAGGCCGTGCGCCTCCACCACCGCCAGGCTGCGCTCGATGAGCGCGCTCAGCTCGCCCCAACCGCCGGGGCGCCAGTCGGCGCGGCCCAGCACGTGGCGTGCCTTGGGGAAGGCCGGCACCCAGGCGGCCGCCTCGCGGCGCGTGAGCCCGTTGAAGTGGTCGAAGTGCGCGTGCGTGATGATCACGTCCGTGACGCCCTCGGGCGCGACGCCGTGCGCCGCGAGTTGCGCCAGCAGGGGCGGCGGGGGCCGGTAGTCGGGCTGTCTGAACTCCGCCGGGATCTCCTCGGCCACGTAGGCCGGGGCGTCCACCAGCACGGAGCGCCCGGGCAGCGCCAGGTGGTACGCCAGCATCGGCAGGACGGCCTCGCCCAGGCCCGCGCCGTCGCGGTAGGCGTCGTCGAGGTCGAACCGCAACCGCGCGATCTCCAGCGGGGTCACGCGAACGCCGGCGGGGCTCGCGCGGCCCGGGCTCACCGGGCCACCGTTCCGTGGGGCCGCCGCCCGCGCGCGGGCGCCGCCGCCCGCGGGTGCGCCGGCCGGGCCCTCACTGCCCGAGCACCAGGGCGAACATCAGCGGCGCCACGATGGTGGCGTCGGACTCCACGATGTACTTCGGCGTGTCCACCGCCAGCTTGCCCCAGGTGATCTTCTCGTTGGGCACCGCTCCCGAGTACGAGCCGTAGCTGGTGGTGGAGTCGCTGATCTGGCAGAAGTAGCCCCACATCGGCACCCCGTCACGGCGCAGGTCCTGGTGCAGCATGGGCACCACGCAGATGGGGAAGTCCCCTGCGATGCCGCCGCCGACCTGGAAGAAGCCGATGCTGCGCTCGCGACCGGTCTCCGTGTACCAGTCGGCCAGGTAGGTCATGGCCTCGATGCCCGTGCGCACCAACGTGGGGTCGGCGATCTCGCCGGTCATCACGTGGGCGGCGAACATGTTGCCGCTGGTGGAGTCCTCCCACCCGGGCACCACCATAGGCAGGTCCTTCTCCGCCGCGGCCATCAACCAGGAGTCCGCGGGATCGATCTGGTAGTGCTCCTCGAGGGCGCCGCTCAGCAGCAGGCGGTAGAGGAACTGGTGCGGGAACAGCCGCTCGCCGTCGTCCTGAGCCTGCCGCCAGGCATCCACCAGCACACCCTCGAGGCGGCGCATCGCCTCCTCCTCCGGGATGCAGGTGTCGGTGACCCGGTTCATGTGGCGCTCGAGGAGGCCCTGCTCCTCGACGGCGGTGAGGTCGCGGTAGTGGGGCACGCGCTCGTAGAAGTCGTGCGCGATGAGGTTGAAGACGTCCTCCTCGAGGTTGGCGCCGGTGCAGCTGATGGCGTGCACCTTGCCCTGCCGGATCATCTCGGCCAGAGACAGGCCCAGCTCGCCGGTGCTCATGGCGCCGGCCAGGGTGACCATCATGGCGCCGCCCGCGTCCAGGTGGCGGGTGTAGGCGTCCGCCGCGTCCACCAGGGCCGCCGCGTTGAAGTGCCGGAAGTGTCGGCGCACGAAGGCGCTCACGGGCCCTCCGGCGCGTGCCGATGCGTTGGCGTGGCTCATGCGCTCATCCTATGCCGCGCGCGGTGCGGCGCCCCGCCGGCCACCGCAGCCGCACGGTCCGCCCTCGAGGCGGAACCGAGGCGGCGGGACGGCCGCTGCGCGCCTCGCGCCAAGCGCGGGCCGGAACAGCGCCTCACACGGCACTCGCGACGGCGAACCCGAGAGGTATGATGTCTCGTTCGCTCGACCGGAACCACGTCCCATCGACGGCCCCGTCGCCGCCCGAGGAGGAGCCCCATGACCACCCACCCGTTCGAGGACCGCGACGCCTGGAAGCTCTTCATCGGCGGGGAGTTCGTGCCCGGACGCGCCACCGAGGCGCTGCAGGTACACAACCCCGCCACCGGCGAGCTGCTCGGCGAGGCGCCGGCGGCCAGCGCCGAGGACGTGGACGCGGCCGTCGCCGCGGCCAAGGAGGCGTACAGGAGCTGGCGCTGGGTCAAGCCCGAGGCCCGGGGCGCCATGCTCTACGCCATCGCCGACCGCATCCGCGACCACCACGACGAGCTGGTGGACCTCGAGACGTGGGAGAACGGCAAGCCGCGCGTGCAATCCAAGCGCGACGTCACCAACGCCGAGCGCACCTTCCGCTTCTACGCCGGCGCGGCCGACAAGTTCTTCGGGCAGGCGGTCCTCGACGGCCTCGACGAGATGCGCAAGATCGTCTTCGAGCCCTACGGCGTGGTCGCCGCCGTCATCCCCTGGAACTGGCCCCCCATGCACACCGCGGATTTCGTCTCCGTGGCGCTCGCCACCGGCAACACGGTGGTGCTCAAGCCGGCGCCGGAGACGCCGCTGTCGTCGCTGCGCATCGCCGAGCTTGCCGCCGACATCCTCCCGGCCGGCGTGCTCAACGTGATCACCGGCGGTGTGGAGCCCGGCGTGCAGCTCGTGGCCCACCCCGGCATCGACTTCATCACCTTCACGGGCAGCGACAAGACGGGCGAGAAGGTCCTGGCCGCGGCCGCCAAGCGCATCCTCCCCACCATGATGGAGCTCGGCGGCAAGAACGCCTCGCTCATCTTCCCGGACGCCGACCTCGACAAGGCCGTGCAGGGGATGGTGCGCAGCTCGTTCTTCAACAGCGGCCAGGCGTGCTCGGGCACCGAACGCATCCTGGTCCACCGGGACGTCTACCGCGCCTTCCTCGACAAGTTCACCGAGGCCGTGGCCGCCATCCCCGTGGGGGAGGGCTTCGACGCGCGCTCCGTGGTGGGGCCCATGGTGAGCCGGCGCCAGCAGGAGCGCGTGGGTGGCCTGTTGGAGGCCGCCGCCAAGGGTGGGGCCAGGGTCGTGTCCGCGGCCAGGCTGCCCGACGACGCACGCTACCGCGGCGGCTTCTGGATCGCCCCCACGGTCATGACCGACGTCACGCCCGACGCCGACATCATGACGCAGGAGGTGTTCGGGCCCGTCGCCGGCATCCTGCCGTTCGCCGACGAGGACGAGGCCATCGCCATCGCCAACGCGGTGGACTACGGGCTCACCAGCGGCGTGTGGACGCACGACCTGCGCACGGCCCACCGCGTGGCCGCCCGCATCGAGGCGGGGCTGGTGGCCGTCAACACCGCCAACAGCGGCCAGCTGGGCCTGCCCTTCGGCGGCTACAAGCGCAGCGGCATCGGCCGCAAGAAGGACTTCACGGAGGCCATGCGCAGCTTCAGCCGCGTCAAGGCGATCCATATCGACCTGGGGGAGTGAGCGCCGTGGCCAGCGATCTCCTGCCACCCAGCATCGACGACCCCCACAGCCGCAAGGAGCACGTCCATCGCGTCAGCGGCACGAACCGCGGCGGCGCGCGGACCGAGGTGACGGTCCGCGACTTCCGCTTCGCGATGGACGAGCCCGAGGTCCGGCACGGCACCAACACCGCCCAGACCCCGCTGGAGACGGTCGTGAGCGCCCTCATCGGATGCAAGGGGGCCACCATCAACAGCGTGGCGCACGCGATGCGCTTCGCCTTCGCCGGCATCGCCTCCGAGGGCGCCAGCATCATCGACCTGCGCGGTCCGCGCGGCGTGAAGGGCGTGCGCCCCTACTTCGAGTCCGTGGGGTTGCGCATCGTCCTCTACACCGACGAGCCCGAGCGGCGCGTGGCCCAGCTCATCCGCAACGTCGAGCACCGCTGTCCGGTGGCCAACCTGCTGCGGGCCGCGGACGTGGACCTGCGGGTTCAGTGGGAGACGCGCCCGGCCGCGGAGGCGCCGCGGGACGCGCCGCCCGAGGCGTCCGGGCCGGCGTGATGCGGGTGGGCGCCCGCTGTGCCCGTGGTGTGGCTCAGGGCCTCGCGCGGACCTACTTGCGCGCCCAGTAGTCCTCCGAGCGCATCGTCTCCTCCATCGCATCGCGGGTCTCGAAGCCCGGCGCCATGGAGGCGTCGCCCTGGTCCATCACCTGGTGGTGGCCGATGTTGAGCAACCGCAGGAAGCTCTGCTGCCCCAACGTCAGGCCGATGAAGTAGCCCAGCTCCACCAGCTCCGGCTCGCTGAAGTGTTGGTGGAGGCGCGCCCAGTCGCCGTCGGTGAGGTCCGAATGCCAGGCGATGGCCTGCGCCAGCGACAGCGCCGCCTTCTGGCGGTCGTCGTAGCGGTCGGACTCCTCGAACTCCATCAGAGCCCGGTAGTCCTCCTCCGCGAGGCCGTCCTTGGCGGCGGTCATCGAACGCTGGTTCCCGCAGTACTCGCACTTCACGCTCTTGGAGACGTAGACGCGACACAGCTCCTTGATGGCGTGGTCGCACACGCCGTGCTTGAACACGTCGCGCCAGCTGTTGGCGAACGACCAGAACACGGCGGGCACGTGCGCGCGCACCGACGAGCTCTCCGGGCGCGGCGTGCCCTCGCGGGCGCAGCGCTCGAGCTCCCGCAGCATCTCGGGGTCCGTGATGGTGGCGGGATCGACGTAGCTGATGCGTTGCTCGGCCATGGTGCTCTCCTCCTCCTGGGCCGCCCGCGGCCGCGGGTGGCCGTCAGCGATGCGAGGGCGCGGTGGGGTGGGCGCGGCCGTCGCGCGCCGAGGCGATCGCGGCCAGCACCACCTGCAGCGCGGCGATCCCCGCCTGCGCCCCGGTCTCCGGCGCCGTGCCGGTGCGGATGCAGCGGGCGAAGGCGTCGAGCTCGTCGACCAGCATGTCCACCGGCTCGAACGGCACGGCGTCCACCCGTCCGTCGCGGCGCTCCAGCGTGAGCGCGGTGCCGTGGTCCATGCGCTCGGCGTGCGGCCACAGGCTCATGTCCGTACGGTACTCGAGGTTCGCCTCGGTCCCGTACAGGCGGATACGGTAGGTCTTGGGCGACACGTAGCTCGAGGCGATCACCGAGCGCGCGCCCCCCTGGTGCTCGAGCGTCACCACCGCGACGTCGTCGATGTCGGCGTCGGCGGCGAGGTGCGCGAGGCTGGCGTGTACCCGTTCCGCCGGGCCGAGCCACGCCTGCAGGGTGTCGGCGTGGTGCACGCCGAGTTGCGTCATCGGTCCACCCGGCAGGGTCGCGCGCTGCGAGCGCCACGCCCCGGGCGGGAAGGTGCCCGGCAGCGAGAAGTTGGCCTCGGCCAGCACCACCCTCCCCAGGGCGCCCTCAAGGATCAGGCGCGCGACCGCGCGGGCGGCCCCGGTCCGCCGGAACTCGTGCCCCACCTGGAGCACCACCCCGGCCTCGCTGCAGGCGTGCGCCATGGCGTGCGCGCTGGCCACATCGTCGGCGATGGGTTTCTCCACCAGCACGTGCTTGCCGTGCGCGGCGGCGGCCTGCGTGAGCTCCGCGTGGGTGGCGTTGGGGGTGGCGAGCAGGACGGCCTCGACCTCGGGATCGTCGAGCAGCGCGTCCAGGCTGGGCGACGCGCGGCAGCCGAGGGACGCCGCGGCGTCGGCCCGCGCCTCCTCGTGGCGCGCGAAGCACGCAACCGGCCGCACTCCCGGCGCACGCGCCGCGGCCTCGCCCAGGCGGCGCCCCCACATCCCCACGCCGACGATCCCCAGCCGCACCGGGGGCGCGGCGTCCTGGGCGGCGTCCTGGGCGGCGTCCTGGGCGGCGCTCCCGGGGGCCGGCGCGAGGCGGGGGCCGCTCACGCCATCGCCGCCAGCACCGGCTCGAAGGGCACGCCGTGCAGGCACGCGGCGCCCTCATCGGTCACCACCGTGAGGGCGCCGAGCTGCAGCCCCATGCGCTCGTCGGGCGTGATCGGGTTGGGCTGGATCACGATCGCCATGTCGCGCTCGAAGCGGCGGCCTTCCGGGGCCGGGTTGGCCTCGCTCCACGGCCAGTAGGCGCTGCAGGAGCGGTCGACCAGCGGGGGGTGGATGTCCACGCCGTAGCCGTGGATGAGGTCGTCGTAGATGTCGTAGCCCCGCTCGCCCAGGACCGAGGCGGCGCGGATGACGTCCCCCTCGCAGGCGCCCGGCCGGATGGCCTCGGCGATGCGGTCGTAGGCCTCCCGCGCGGCGTCGAACATCGCCTGCCACGCCGCGGTCGGTTCACGCCCGATGAACACCGGCCGATGGATCTGGCCCGAGTAGCCCCACCAGGAGGCGCTGATCTCGGTGATGATCACGTCGCCTTCCGCCAGGCGCCGGTCGGAGGGGTTCTGGGCCGGAAGGCAGCCGTTGGGCGCGTCCATCGGCATGGAGCGCAGGAAGGCGATGTGCGGCTGCCCGCCCGCCCCGCGGTAGGCGTGCTCGATGACGTCGAGCAGGGCGTACTCCGGCATGCCGGGGCGCGCCTCGGCACGCAAGGCCTCGATGCTGCGGTCGGTCAGCGCCGCCGCGCGCCGCAGCCAGGCGATCTCCTCGGCGGACTTCACGCTCCGCAAGCGCGCGAACTCTCGGGTGACGTCGACCAGCGCGAGCTCGGGTAGGCCGGTGTGCAGCGTCACCAGGTGCGCGTACGGCATCCCCATGCCGAAGGTGGCGTTGACGCCCACCAGCCCCAGCCGGCCGCGCGTGAGGCCGACCTCCCGCAGCCGCGCCACCGCGGTGGCGGCGGGATCGTAGCCGCCCCACGCGATGACCGGCACGTCCGAGACCTGGCGCGCGTTGGGCACGTGGTTGGTGAGCCCGGTGAAGAGCGCGGGCTCGAGCGCCGGATCGCGCGGCGCCACCAGGTAGCAGTGGTGCAGGTCCAGGTGGTTGCTGAGCCAGAAGACGTTGGCCTCGTTGTGGCGGTTGACCCCCGAGTTGCCGAACAGCAGCAGCGCATCGAGCCCGTGCGCGTCCATCAGGTCGCGCGCCAGCGACCAGCGCCGGTCCATCTCGGCGGGCGAGAAGCGGTCAACCATGGCGCCCCCTGGCCGGCACGCCCGCCACCGGCCGGCGGGGCGGCGCCCGCCCGCTCGTGTCCGCGGGGCGCATGCCCGCCGGCGGTCCCAGACGCTCAAACATGCGCCAGCCGCTCCGCCATCCAGTCCGCCGCGAGCGGACGGTACTTGTAGGGGATGTTGTTGCAGACGTGGTTCCCCTCCGGGTACATCACCAGCTCGCCGTCGGGCGCCTCGGCCGCCACGCGCTCGGCCTGCTGGTACGGGATCAGGCGGTCGCGCTTGCCGAAGATCACCAGCAGCGGCTGCCGCAGGCGCGGCAGCGCGTCCGCCAGCGTCATGCGTTCGGCGATGGCCCGCGCCTCCGCGACGTCCGCCGCCCCGGAGTGGTGGACGAAGGTCTCCTGGGTGATGCCGGGGAGGTCGTCGAACCGCTCCCCGAAGTCGTAGGGGCCGCCGATGGCGCACACCGCCCGCACGCGCGGCTCGAAGGCGGCCGTGCGCGGCGCGTAGTAGCCCCCGAGCGACACGCCCGCGGCGCCCACCCGCCCGAGGTCGAGGTCCTCGCGGCCCGCCAGGTGGTCGAGCATGGCGGCGGGGCCGACCTCGTAGTCGGGGTGGATCACGCTGTGGTAGCCGGTCTCCCCCTGGCCGGGACCGTCCAGCGAGAGCGTGGCCATGCCGCGCGCGAGGAACACGTTCTCCCACTGGAAGAACTCCTCCTTGGTGGAGTCCAGCCCCGGCAGCAGCAACACCAGCGGCGGGCGTTCGGGCGCGGCCGGGCCCCGCGGCCGACGCAGGTTCGCCACCATGGCCTCGCCCTCGAAGGGGACGACGATGCGTTCCGCGGTCGGGTCGAGCAGCGCGTGGGCGCGCCGCAACGCCGCCACGGCGCGGTCGGCCGCGGAGCGGTGCTTGACGGCGTCGACCATCCACACGAACTTGGCGAAGTGGTAGCTGAGCGCGGCCCGCACCCACGCCTCGCCCGCGGTGAGGTCCTTGCCCCGCGCCTCGGCGTCGCGGGCGAGGTCCGCGTGGCGGTCGCCGTTGGCGCACCAGGCGTCGAGCCACTGGTCCCAGTGCTCCACCTCGGCGGTCACGCGCGCGAAGTCGGGGTAGTCGACCCCCTGCGAGGTGAAGCGCGGCGCCCAGTTGTCGATGGCGGCCTGCGTTCTGGCGTCAGGCACGATGCACCTCCTGTAACGTCTCGTGTCGCATCGCGGCGGCCGGCCGCCCGGCGGCCGCGAGGGGAACCCGGGTTCTTGCGTCAGGCACGACCGACCACCTCCGAGAGGCTGGTGCCCAGGTCGCGCAGCATCACGATCGCCGCGTTGCGCCCCGGGGCGGCGGACACCGAGCCGCCCGGGTGCGTGGTCGCTCCGGTCTGGTACAGCCCCTCGATGGGGGTGCGGTGGCCCGCCCAGCCGGGCGCGGGGCGCAGCGCGCCGGACTGCGCCGGGGAGGCGTCGCCGCCGTGGCACGAGCCGTGCCAGTTGTGCTCGTTGAAGCGCTCGAGCCCCAGCGGGCTCTCGATCACCGTCGAGAGGATGACGTCGTCGGTGAGGTTGGGCGCGAAGCGCCGCAGCCGCTCGAGGTTGGCGCGCGACACCTCGGCCTCGCGTTCGTCCCAGCGCTCCGGGCCGTCGGGGAGCTCGTAGGGCTGGAAGCCCACGACCTTCAGCGTGTGCATCCCCTCGGGCGCGCGCGTGGGATCGGCCACGGTCTGGCACAGCACCAGCAACACCGGGTCGTCGATGGCCACGCGCCCGCGGGCGAACTCCGGCGCGACGCGCAGCATGCGCTCCACCGAACCCGGCACCCCGGCCGCGGAGGAGAGCAGCTCCCCGCCGTCCACCGTGAAGCGCGGCGGCTCGCGGGTGGCGTAGTGGGTGACGAACATCGAGACCCCGGCCTTCCAGGTGCGCACCCCGTAGGTGAAGTCCTCCCCCCACGCCTCGGCCGGCGCCATCTCGACGAGATGCTTGATGTGGATGGTGGAGAGCACCGCCCGGCGCGCACGGAAGGTCTCGCCGCCCTCGGTCTCCACCCCGACGCAGCGGCCCCCCTCGAGGAGGAGCCCGCGCACGCGGCTGCGGGTCCGTATCACGCCGCCACGGTCCTCGATGAGGCGCGCGAGCGCCGCCGGCAGGGCCCCCGAGCCGCCGCGCGGGAGCGTCCAGCTGTGCGTCTGCCGCCCGTACACCAGCGAGTAGGCCAGCGGGCCGGTGCCGGGGCGCTCCGGCGGCTGCATGGTCATGAACGCCATCCACAGCATGAAGGCGCGCACGTGCTCGTCTTCGAAGTTGTCCTGGATGACGTCCCAGGCGCTCATCGCCTGGCGCCGCAGCCACACGTTTCCCCCTGCGTGCTCGCGCAGCAGCTCGGGCAGCGAGGGGCCCATGCCGATCGGCGTGTAGCGGTAGCGCCCGAACAGCGGCGCCACCTCGGCGTACTCGGCCAGCAACCGAAGGTAGGCGTCGGCGTCGCGCCGCGAGAAGCGGGCGAGCTCCGCCGCGGTGCGCTCCGGGTCGCGCCATTGCGTGATGCTCGCGCCGTCGTCGAAGGGCAGGTGCACCACCGGGTCCGGCCGCAGATACTCGAGACCGTAGTCGCGCAGGCCGAGCTCGTCGTCGCGCAGCAGCGGGCTGCTCTGGATGAGGTTGTGCGCCGTGGAGCAGGCGTCGTGCCGGAAGCCCGGCAGCGTCAGCTCCTCGGTGTTGGTGTCGCCCCCCACCGCGTCGCGCGCCTCGAGCACCAGGCAGGAGAAGCCGGCCTTGGCGAGGTAGGCCGCCGTCACCAGGCTGTTGTGGCCGGCCCCGGCCACCACGACGTCGAAGTCGGCGTTCATGTCGCGCCCTCCAGGCCCAGCAGGCGGGCGGCGTTGCCACCCAGCACGGCGGACTCCAGGTCGGCCGGCAGGCCCAGGGCCCGCACCTCCTCCACCGGCCGATCGGTGCCCATGTCGAAGGGGTGATCCGACCCCAGCAGGACACGCTCGGCGCCCACGTAATCGATCAGGGACCGTAGCAGGTCGGCGTCGAAGGTGACGGTGTCGTAGTAGAAGCGCCGCAGGGAGTCGTCGAGCGAGCCCTGCAGCCGCGCCCGGGCCTGCGGCTGGAAGCTCACCGCGTGCCGCAGCCGGCCGCGCAGCGCAAGCAACGCGCCGCCGCCGTGGGCCAGCAGGATGCGCAGGCGCGGGTGCCGCTCCAGCAGCCCGGAGAGCGCCATGTGCGCCGCCGTCACGGCCGTCTCCATGGGGTTCGCAACGGTGTTCCAGAGGTAGTACTGCTCGAACACCGGGAGCTCGAAGCCCTTGGTGGTGGGGTGGACGAACACCAGAGCGCCGGTCTGCTCGGCCGCCTCCCAGAACGGCAGGAAGCGGTCGTCCCCGAGGTAGGCCCCGCCGACGCTGGCCGCCAGCTCCACCCCCTTCATGCCGGGCTCGCCCATCAGGCTGCGCAGCTCGTCGGCGGCCACCGCGGGCTCCTGCAGCGGCACGGCCCCGAGCGCGCTGACGCGCCCGGGATGCGCGCGCGCCGCGGCGGCCAGGGCGTCGTTCTGAAGCCGGCAGACGGCCAGCGCCTCGTCCACCGGCAGCGCGAAGGGCAGCAGGTTCACCCAGGGGGAGAGCACCAGATGATCCACGCCGGCGTCCTGCGCCTGGGCCAGCATGCGATCGACGCGCACGAACTCGCGCACCGCGGAGCGGATGCGCTTGCCCCGGAACGCCACCACCTGCGCGCCGTCCTCCCACGTCACGGCCGGGCGCCACGACTCGTCCCCGCCGGCGTCGCGGGTGATCTCGGGAACGATGACGTGGACGTGCGAATCGATGATCACGGGGTCCTCCTCCAGGGGTGCGGGTAAGCGGGCGGCAGCGCCCTCAACCGATGGGTCCGATGAGCACCAGGGCCCCCGCCATCACCAGCAGCGAGCCGACCACCACGGAGGTGGTGACGCGCTCGAGCTGCCGGCCCGCCAGCACCGGGGCCAGCGCGATCACGGTGGGGACCGACAACAGCCCGAGGCTCAACACCACCGCCACCTCGGCCAGCGACAGCGCGTACCAGCGCGTCCAGGTCGCGAGGCCCACCAGGACGCCCGCCACCACCTTCCAGCCCACCGCCGCGACGGGGTAGGAGCGCCACGCGATGGGCCGGCGGCGCACCAGCAGCGCCGCCCCATACGCCAGGGTGGAGGCCAGGATGCCCACCGCCACCCCCACGATCGGCAGGTCGGCGAGGGCGAGCCCGCGGCGGATGAAGATGGGGCTGAGCGACCACGCCAGCGCGGCGCCCAGGCCGAAGCCCGAGGCCGCCAGGAAGCCCGCGGCGCGCCCGGCGCGGGGGCCGCCGGGCGCGCCCGGGGCGGCGTCGGCCGCCACGCCGCGCGCCTCGGCCCGCCGCAGCTCGCGCACCGCGCGCTCGGCGCGAGCCGAGCGCCGCATCCGATCGAGCTCGACGACGTACACGCCCACGACGATGGTGGCCATCCCCAGCACCGCCCCCCAGCCGGGCACCTCGCCCAGCAGCAACAGGGCCAGCAGCGAGCCGAAGAGCGGCGTGGTGGAGAGCAGCGGGCTGGTGCGTGCCGCCCCGATGCGCTTCTGGCTCTGGTTGAGCAGCGTCCAGCCGGCGAAGAAGTGCACCAGCCCGGCCAGCGCGAAGTACCCCCAGGCGCCGGCCGGCAACGTCGCGAGGCGCCCGAGCTGCCGGGTGCCGAGCAGCATGACGGCCAGCACCACCGCGCTCACCAGCAACTGCAGGAAGGTGGACTCGTAGACGTCCATGTCCACCAGCGTGCCGCGGTTCACCGCCTGGAACACCCCGAACGCCACCCCGGCGATGGCCGCCCACACCACGCCGCTCATGGACCGCGGCCCACACCGCAGCCGCCCTCAGGCATGCTTCACCGTGCCGCCGAGGTAGAGATCGGCGATCTCGGGGTTGGCCAGCACCTCGTCCGCGCTGCCCGTGAGCCGCACGCGGCCGCCCTCCATGACCACCCCGTAGTCGGCCGAACCCAGACCCAGGCGCACGTTCTGCTCCACCAGCAGGATGGTGCGGCCGCGATCGCGCATCTCGAAGATCAGGCGCCATACCATCGCCAGGCTCTTGCGGTCGAGCCCCAACGAGGGCTCGTCGAGCAGCACCAGCTTGGGGTCGAGCATGAGGCTGCGGGCGAACTCCACCGCCCGCCGCTGCCCCCCGGAGAGGTTGCCGGCCCGGTCCGACGCGCGCTCGCGCACGATGGGGATGAGCTGCTCCACCTCGCGGTAGCGGCGCCGGACCAGAGCCCCCTGGCGCCGGAGGATATAGGCGCCCATCAGCACGTTCTCCTTGACCGTGAGGCTGGGGAAGAGCGCGTGCTGCTGCGGTACCTGGGCCACGCCGTCGGCCAGGATGCGGCTGGGCGCGAGCCGCTCGATGGCCTGCCGGCCGTCGAGGGTGATGCTCCCCTCGGAGGCCCTGCACACGCCGCTGACGGTCTTGAGGAGGGTGGACTTGCCGGCCCCGTTGGGCCCGACGATGCAGGTGATGGCGCCCTTCTCGACCGAGAGGTTGACGCCCTGGAGGACGCGCGCCCCGTGGTAGCCGGCCACCACACCCTTGAGTTCGAGCATGCTCGCCACCTACGCCTCCCCCGCCTCTTGGGTCTCGTTCCAATCCTGGCCCAGGTAGGCATCGAGCACCAGCGGGTTCGATTGGATGTCGCCGGGCTCGCCCTCGGCGATCACCTTGCCCGCGGCCATCACCAGGACGTGGTGGCTGAGCTCGAGCACCATGGGCATGTTGTGCTCCACGATCAGGAAGGTGAAGCCCTGGTCGTTGAGCCGCCGGATGAGCAGCGAAAGGCGCTCGATGAGGCCGGGGTTGATGCCGCCGGCGGGCTCGTCGAGCAGGATCAGGCGCGGCTCGAGCATCAGCACCTGTGCCAGCTCCACCAGCTTCTGCTGGCCGAAGGACAGTGCCGCCGCCGGGCGCGCGGCGAAGTGCTCCATCCCCACGAAGTCGAGTAGCTCGCGCGCGCGGCGCGCCTCGGGCCCCGACACGGCGTCCGCCGGGAGCTGCGACCAGTCGAAGCGCTTGAGCGGCGCCACCACGTTCTCCAGCACGGTCATGCGCGGGAACAGGCGGGTGGTCTGGTAGGTGCGCCCCAGCCCGAGGTAGGCGCGGCTCCAGGGCATCATCGTCTCGATGCGGTGCCCGTCGAGCGTGACCCGCCCCTCGTTGGCCCGCAGCATGCCGGTGACCAGATTGAAGACCGTGGTCTTGCCCGAGCCGTTGGGGCCGATGAGCCCCGTGATGCTGCCGGCCTTGACGTCGAAGCTGCAGCCGTCCACGGCCGCGACACCGCCGAAGCGCTTGACCAGCCCGTCGACCTTCAGCAGCGCTTCCCCCTTCGCCGCGGTGCTCGGGCGCTGCGTGAAGCGCACCTCCTGCGGCGCGGCCTGGCGCTTCTCGAACGGCACCGCGTCGCCGCGGCCGCGGCGCAGCCACCCCTGCACCGTGGGCAGCACTCCGCGCGGAAGGAACAGCACCACGCCCATCAGCACCAGGCCGAACACGAACAGGTGCACCCCCTGGGCGGCCACAACGCCGTTGGTGAACTCGTTCATGGGGACCACCAGGAACGCGCCGATGACGGGGCCCCAGATGGTGCCGAGCCCGCCCAGCAGCGTGGCGAGCACGATCTGCACGCTCACCAGGATGTCGAACATGCCGCGCGGGTCGATGAAGGTCAGGTAGTAGGCGTAGACGCCTCCGGCCACGCCGATGAGCACGCCGCTGGCCACCGTGGCGAGGATCTTGTAGGCCGAGGTGCGCACGCCGATGGCGGCAGCCTTGTCCTCGTCCTCGCGGATGGCGATGAGCCCCATGCCGAACTTGGTGCGCCGCACCCACCAGGTCATGGCGGTGGACAGCACCATCAGGCCGAAGAGCACGTAGTAGAACGGCATGTTGCCGATGTCACGCCCCCACGAGGGGAGCGGCAGCGTGATGCCGTTGGAGCCGCCCGTGAGGCCGGGCGCGTTGAGGCCGATGGCCTGCATCAGGAACAGGAAGGCGATGGTGATGATGACGTAGGCGTGCTCCCGCGCCCGGGTGATGGTGGACCCCAGCAGCACCGCCACCAGGGCCGCCACCACGCCGCCCAGGGGCGCGAGCCACAGGGGGTTGAGACCGATGTGGGGCGCCAGCAGGCCCACGGTGTAGGCACCCAGCCCGAGGAAGGCGCTCTGCCCCAGCGAGATGTACCCCGTGAACCCGGCGATGACGTTCCAGCCGGTGGCCATGATGGCCAGCAGGAAGATCAGGATGAAGATGGTCTGTTCGTAGTACGCGCCCGGCCACAGCAGCGGGAAGGCAACCAGGAAGAGCGCGGCCAGGCTCGGAAGGGCCCAGCGCAGCACCGTGGTGCCGAGGGCGGGCGCGGGCGCGGCGGAGGTCGGGCTGGTCACGGCACCACGTCCTGCCGTACGCGGAAGCCCATCAGCCCCTGGGGACGGACGAGCAGCACCACCAGGATGACGACGTAGAACACCACCACGGCCCACTGCGTCGAGATGTAGGTGGAGGTGAGGGTCTCGGTCACCCCCAGCAGCAGCGCGGCGATGACGGCGCCGGGCAGGTTGCCCATGCCGCCGAGCACGATGATGCCCAGCAGCCGGGAGATCCACACGTAGAGCGAGGCCGGGAAGACCGAGTACATGATGGCCATGATCGATCCCCCCACCCCGGCGGTGGCCGTGCCGATGGCGAAGGTCAGGGCGGCGACGGTGGCGATGTCGATGCCCACCAGGTGGGCGCCCTCGGGGTTCTCCGCGGCACTGCGGATGGCGCGCCCGGCCCAGGTGCGGCTGAGGAGCAGATAGAGCAGCAGCAGCACCACCGCCGAGGCGATGCAGCCGTAGGCCTGCGCCTTGGGGATGATGAGGCCGGCGAGGTGGAACGATTCGTTGAAATACCCGGGCGTGGTCGAGCGGAACACGTTCTTCCAGGTCATGCCCATGGCCCCCTCCATGGTGATGGCCAACCCGAAGGTCAGCACCACGCCCATGGAGACGGGCCCGCTTCGTACGCGGGAGACCAGGAAGCGGTACACCAACCACCCCAGCGCGAACATCAGGGGCGTCGTGATGAACACGATCAGGAGCGGGTCCAGCCCCGTCCGTGTCCAGATCTCAAAGGTGATCAGCGCGGAGAGCACCAGGAAGCCCGGGTGCGCCACGTTGACCACGCCCATCACGCCGAAGACCAGCGTGAGGCCGGAGGCGAACAGCGCGTACACCCCCCCGATCAGCAGGCCCAGGAGGATGGTCTGGAGCAACAACGTCATGCAGGTCCTCCGTCAGCGCCCGGCGCCTCCGGCGGCGCCGCGACGCGAGGGTGGGGTACGGATGGGGCCCCCGGTCGGGGGCCCCATCCGGTCGAGCGCGTGACTCCTATTGCCACGCCGGCTTCGGGTTGACGATGGTGGGTGCGGTCGCGAGCTCCTTGGGGAGCACGATGTGGGACTCGCCGCCCTGCCACTGCGCCAGCAGGAACGACTGCTGCGGCGCGCCGGTCTCGTCCCAGGAGAGTGTGCCCAGGATGGTATCGACGCTGTTGGCGTGGAGCCAGTCCTTGATGGCGGCCTGGTCGAGCGAGCCGACGGCCTCGACGGCGGCCTGCAGCACCTGGGCGGCGGCGAACGCGTCGGCGGCGTCCTCGGCGGGCAGCTGGTCCGGCCCGACAAGGTCGTGGAAGCCGTTGAGGAACTGGGAGTTCATGTGCGTGTTGGCGGCCGGGCTGTAGCTGACCGTGTAGAAGATGCCCTCGGTGTTGGGCAACCCGATGGCGCTGGAGAACTGCTCCTGGTTGGACGGCGCGGACGTCTCGAACAGGATGCTGGGGCTGTAGCCGAGCTTCTGGAACGAGCGGATGAGCCCGACGCCGTCCTCGAAGACGGCGCCCTCGGCCACCAGCTCGGCGCCGCTGGCCTTGATGGCGCTGGCGATGGTGTCGAAGTTGGAGGTGTCGGGCGGGTAGGTGGTGGTGTACACCGTCTCGACGCCGGCGGCCTCGAGCTGCGTGCGGATCCCCTCGATGACGGGCTTCGTGAAGGGGTCATCCTGCGTCGGGTAGGCGGCGGTCTTGGGACGCTGGTCGGCCGGCAGGGAGGCCACCCACTGGGCGAAGAGGTCGGCCTGGTGGGGCGCCGTGGCCTGCTGCGCGAAGAAGAGGTACTCGAAGCCGCGGTTGAACATGTTCGGCGCGCCGCCGGCGGGCTCGACGTAGACCATACCGAACTTCTCGGCCACGGCCGAGGCCGGCAGGTTGAGCAGCGAGGAGAAGGTGCCGAGGAGCAGGTCGACCTTGTCCTGGCTGATCAGGCGGTTGTAGTCCGCCACGATGGTGTTCTGGTCGCTGGCGTCGTCACGGATGACGAGCTCGACCGGCCGGCCGAGCAGGCCCCCGCCGTCGTTGACCAGCTTGGCCCAAACCTGGTAACCCCGCTGGGCGGCCCCGCCCGGCTGCGAGAAGTCGCCGGTGAGGGGGAGCGAGATCCCGATCTTGATGGGATCCTGGGCGAGGGCCATCGAGGGGATGGCGAGCGCCAGGGCGGCGAGTACGAGCACGATCCTCTTGAACATGTGGGTTCGACCTCCAGGGTCCTGGATTCCTACCTGCGTCGACAGGGTGCCGTCGGTCGGCCCCCGCTCAGCGTGCGTTAGGGGAGCGCGCTCACCTCCTCTCCCTCGATTCGTCGGCGTGCGGGGGCTGGTTGAACGTCAGCAGCTTCCGTTCGCTCATCTCGCGAATGGCGTAACGCAGGCCCTCGCGGCCCGCGCCCGACTGCTTGACGCCTCCGTAAGGCATGTGATCCACCCGGAAGGTGGACACGTCGTTGACGTTGAGACCGCCGACCTCGATACCGTCGAAGGCGGCGCGGATGACGCGCATGTCGAAGGTGAAGAGCCCGGCCTGGAGCCCGAAGTCGCTGTCGTCCACGGCGCGGATGGCGTCGGCCACGTCCTCGTAGCGGTAGAGGCCGACCAGCGGGGCGAAGACCTCCTGGCGGCACACGCGCATCTCGGGCGTGACGCCCTCCATCACCGTCGGCGGCCATAGGCTCCCCTGGCGAGATCCGCCGGCGAGGACCGTGGCGCCGCCCTGCACCGCCTCGGCGATCCAGGCCTCGACGCGCTCGGCCGCCTGCGGGTCGATCATCGGCCCGACGTCGGTGGCCTCGTCGAGGGGGTCGCCCGTCACCAGCGCCCCAACGCGCGTCAGCAACTCCTCCTTGAAGGCGTCGTAGACGTCGGCGTGCACGTAGACGCGCTGGACGGAGACGCAGGACTGGCCGGAGTAGGAGAAGCCACCCCACACCACGCGCTCGGCGGCGTAGGAAACGGCGGCGTCGCGGTGCACGATGACGCCGGCATTGCCACCGAGCTCGAGGGTGACGGGCTTGCGCCCCGCGCGCGCCCTCAGCGACCAGCCCACGGCCGGACTGCCGGTGAAGGTGAGCAGCTTCAGGCGCTCGTCCTCGACCAGCGGCGCGGCGTCGACGGTGCTGCAGGGAACGACGCTGAAGGCGGCCCGCGGCCAGCCGGATTCGTGCACGATCTGCGCCAACTTCAGTGCGCTGACCGGCGTCTGGCTGGCCGGCCGCAGCACGATGGGGTCACCGGCCGCCAGCGCCGGCGCGACCTTGTGCGCCACCAGGTTGAGGGGGTAGTTGAAGGGGCTGATGGCGGCCACCGGACCGAGCGGAACGTGGAACACCTGCCCCTGTCGCCCATCGTTGCCAGGGATCCAGTCCAGCGGCACGATCTCACCGTAGATGCGCTTGGCCTCCTCGGCCGCGACCTTGAAGGTGAACACCGCCCGGTCGACCTCGCCACGCGCCGCGGAGATCGGCTTGCCGGCCTCCAACGCGATGGCGCCGGCGAGCTCCTCCCGCGCCGCCCGGATGCCGGCGCTGATCGTCTCCAGCACCTCGGCTCGCTTCCACACGGGCAGGTGGCGGGTGGTCTCGAAGGCCGCGGCGGCCTCGGCGATGGCGCGCTCCACCTCCTCCGGCCCCGCGCGGTGCACCACCGCCACCAGGCCGTCGTCGAAGGGGCTGCGCACTTCGGTGGTCGTGCCCGTCTCGCACCAGTCACCGGCCACGTAGCAGCCGTACTCCCCGAGCAGCGGGGCGGCGTCGCCCCCCCCGCCCTTGCGCTCCGCCGAGGCTCCACGTACACGCTCGTGGCTCATCGAACCTCACCTCCCGTGCCGCGTCGCGGCGTTGTTCCTCGCGCCATTCAGCCGGCTCCCGCCGACAGCCGCTCGAGCACCTCGAACACCACGGCGAAATCCTTCGCGGCCAGGCCCATCCCGCGGGCGGCCGTGAGGAACTCGTTGGTGGTGGCGGTGGTGGGGAGCGGCACGTTCACCTGGCGGCCGAGCTCGAGCGCCAGATTCATGTCCTTCTGCATCATGTCCACGTCGAACCACGCCTCCTCGGGCATGTCCAACACGAACGGCCCGCGGTACTTCACCATCGGGGAGGCGATGACGCTGTGGAGGAGCACCTCGGCGGCGGTCTCGCGTGCGATGCCGCTGCGCTCGGCCAGCAGCATCCCCTCGCTGAAGGCGAGCATCTGGACCGCCAGGCTCAGGTTGGTGGCGATCTTCATGGTCACGGCCAGGCCGTTGCGCCCGACGTAGGTGGCCTTGGGGCCGACGCCGAGCAGGATGGGCTCGACCTCGTCGAAGGTCGCCCGGTCACCGCCGACCATGAAGGTGAGCTTGCCCTGCTCGAG
Organism: uncultured Trueperaceae bacterium; assembly: GCA_963739805.1. Taxonomy (GTDB): domain Bacteria; phylum Deinococcota; class Deinococci; order Deinococcales; family Trueperaceae; genus CAVUBJ01. Next base: position 220,004 of record CAVUBJ010000007.1, on the reverse strand, counting down.
GGTCTCCACGCTGCCCGACACGGGGGCGTCCAGCATGCGCGCGCCGCGCTCCCGCGCCTTCTCGGCCAGCTCCTGGCTGAACGCGGGGCTGACGGTGCTCATGTCGACGTAGATCTTGCCGCTCTCCAGGCCCGCGAGGATGCCGTCGGGACCCTCGGTCACCGCCCGAAGGGCGGCCGTGTTGGTGACCATGCTGAACACCACGTCGGACGCCTCGGCCACCGCGCGCGGGGTGTCACCCCAGGCCATCCCCTGGTCCACGAGCCACTGCCCCTTCGAGCGCGTGCGGTTGGTGCCGGTGACCGTGTGCCCGGCGTCGAGCAGACGCTTGGCCACCCGGCCCCCCATCACGCCGAGTCCGACATACCCTACCTTCGCCATGTGATGCTCCCCTCCGTCGGTGCGCATCCGACGGGAAATCGATAACTATTCGTGGTGTGGTGGTCATACCATTTGCCGCGTTCGGCTGCATCCACCACCACACGCTGCCTCGTACAACACGCCACGGACCCATCCTGGGGACAGCACCGGCGGCGCCAGCGTTGATTCGAAACCACGTCGAAGTCCGGTTGTGAACGCGGCCAACGTTAGCACAACGCTCTCCAGGTGTCAAACCCCCACGCCCCCCACTCGCTTGACAGGGCGGATCGGCCCGTGCTACCTTCACCGCATCCGCCTAGAGGTATGACCACCATACGCCGTGCAAGACCTTACATCGATTGCATGGATATTCACTATCTTATGAGCGACGCCCTCCAACACACCAAGCTCTACGAGCAGGTGGTCGCACGCATCAAGCAGCAGATCCTCTCCGGCGTGCTGCACAGCGGGGATCAGTTGCCCAACGAGCGCAGCCTCGGGGAGCGCTTCGGCGTCAGCCGCACGGTCATCCGCGAGGCCATGAAGACGCTGATCGAGAACGGCCTGGTCGAGGTCCGCCGCGGCCAGGGCACCTTCGTGGTCGACGGCACCGCCAACGCCCTGAAACAATCGTTGCGCCACATGATGGGCTTCGCCTCCGAGGACCGCAACCAGGAGATGGTCGAAGTCCGCGAGCTGCTCGAGCCCGAGATCGCCGCGCGCGCCGCGATCCGCCGCGACCACGCCGACCTCGACGCACTACGGGCCGCCATCCACGACATGGACGCCGCCATCGACAACGTCACCACCTTCATCGAAGCCGACAACCGCTTCCACCTCGCACTCGCCAACGCCACCCACAACCACTTCATCCCACGCCTCCTAGACTCCGTGGTCGACCTACTACAGGAACTGCGCGGACAGATCTTCCAGGTGGCCGGCGGATCCCGGCGCGGCCAACACCACCACCGCCACATCCTCGCGGCGGTGCAGGCGGGCGATGCGGAGGCCGCGCGCCAGGCCATGCTGGCGCATCTCAAGCAGGTGCGAGACGACAGCCGCGACGCCGTCGCGGTGATAGCCAGGGCCGCCGAGGACAACGGCAGAAGCGCGGTATGAGCCGCACCGTGTGGACGCTCGAGAGCAACCACCGCGGAAGGAGCCACGTGTGACAGGACGGAGCCAGACCCACACCACATCCGAGGATGCGGGTGGAGCACGGCCGGGGGCGCCGGATTGGCTTCGGGCCTACCGCCAGATGATGCGCATCCGGGTGTTCGAAGAACACGCCAACAACCTCTACCTCACAGGCAAGATGCCCGGCCTCACCCACATGTACTCCGGCGAAGAAGCCGTCGCGGTGGGCGTATGCGAGACGCTCGAGCGGCACGACACCATCACCAGCACCCACCGCGGCCACGGCCACTGCATCGCCAAAGGCGCCCGCCTCGACCTCATGTTCGCCGAACTCCTCGGCAAACAACCCGGCTACAACCGAGGCAAGGGCGGCAGCATGCACATCGCCGACCAGGAGAACGGCAACCTAGGCGCCAACGCCATCGTCGGCGGCAGCGCCGGCATCGCCACCGGCGCCGCGCTCACCGCACAGATGCAGGGGTCGGGCGCCGTCAGCGTGTGCTTCTTCGGCGAGGGGGCCCTGGGGCAGGGGCTGCTCTACGAAGTCATGAACATGGCGCAACTCTGGAAGCTCCCCGTCCTCTACATCTGCGAGAACAACCTCTACAACGAATACACCCACTACAGCGAAACCACCGCCGGCAACATCCTCGACCGCCCCCGCGCCTTCGGCATCCACGCCACCGAAGTCGACGGCCAAGACGTACGCGCCGTCCACCACGCCACCACCGAACTCGTCACCCGCGCCCGCCACGGCGACGGACCCGCCTTCCTCCTCGCCCACACCTACCGCTACCACGGCCACCACGTCGGCGACATCCAACGCAGCTACTACCGCACCAAAGAAGAAGAAACCACCTGGAAGCAGGAGCGCGATCCGCTCACCCTCCACGCCGACTGGCTGCAGCAGCAACAGCTGGCGACGGCCGACGCCCTGGAGGCGATCGAGCAGGACGTGCGCGCCGAAGCCGACGCCGCCGTCACCTACGGCCTCGAGGCGCCCTACCCCGACGAGAGCGAGGTGACCCAACATGTCTACGCCTGAGCCCAGCTCGGCCGCCCGCGCAGCGCGCGCACCCAGCACCACCGACAACCACGGCCCGCAAGCGCACGAAGAACGCACCATCAGCTGGTCCCAGGCCGTCAACGAAGCCCTCGCCGAGGAGATGCGGCGCGACGAACGCGTGTTCATCCTAGGCGAGGACGTCGCCGAGGCCGGCACCCCCTTCAAGGTCCTCTCCGGCCTCGTCGAGGAGTTCGGCGTGGAACGCGTCCGCGACACGCCCATCAGCGAGGCCGGCTTCACCGGACTCGCGGTGGGCGCCGCCATCACCGGCATGCGACCGGTGGTGGACCTCATGTTCGGCGACTTCCTGACGCTGATCATGGATCAGCTCGTCAACCAGGCCGCCAAGACGCGCTACATGAGCGGCGGCAAGCTCAAGGTGCCGATGGTGGTGCGCACCACCCTCGGCGCCACCCGCCGCAGCGCCGCCCAACACAGCCAGAGCCTCCACGCCTGGGTCAGCCACATCCCCGGCCTCAAGGTGGCGGTGCCATCCACCCCGGCCGACGCCAAGGGGCTGATGAAGGCCGCGATCCGCGACGACAACCCCGTCGTCATCTTCGAGGACAAACTCAGCTTCCAAGAAAAGGGCCCCGTACCCACCGGCGAGCTGGTGATCCCACTCGGCCAGGCAGACGTCAAACGCGTCGGCCGAGACATCACCCTCGTGGCCACCAGCAGCATGGTGACCGTCGCGCTGCAGGCCGCCGAGCAACTCCAAGCCCACGGCATCGACACCGAAGTCATCGACCCACGCACCATGGTCCCCCTCGACCACGACACCCTCATCGCATCCGCCAAGAAGACCAGCCGCGTCATCATCATCGACGAAGGCCACCGCGGCTACGGCATCAGCGCCGAACTCGCCGCCACCATCGCCGACGGTGCGTTCTACTACCTCGATGCCCCCGTGAAGCGCCTGGCGGCGATGGACGTCCCCGTCCCCTTCTCACCCGCACTCGAAGACCTCACCGTCCCAACGGCCGCGCAAGTCACGGCCGTCGCTCGCGACCTATGCGGCGCGGCCTGATGCTCAACCGCGACCGCCACCCGCACCCCAGCATCCGGAGGCGATAACGATGGGCATCCACACGCACGGCGTCATGGGCGTCGACTGGGAACAACGCATCAACTTCGAACGCCTCCGCAACCAACGCCTCGAGCGCATCAAACAGAAACTCGCCGCCAGCGAAGCCGGCGCCCTGCTGTGCTTCGACATGAACAACGTCCGCTACATCACCAGCACCCACATCGGCACCTGGGCCCAAGACAAAGTCGCCCGCTTCACGCTCCTACCCCAAAACGACGAACCCATCCTGTGGGACTTCGGCAGCGCCGCGAAACACCACCAACTCTACGCACCCTGGCTCGACGGCGAGAAGCGCTCCCGGCCCGGCGTCAGCATGCTCCGCGGAACCATCAGCCCGGAGATGGGACGCGCCGAGAAAGTCGCCGGCTGGATCAAGACCGAGCTCGAGGAGCGCGGCCTGCAGAACGATCCCGTCGCCATCGATATCGTCGAACCCCCCATCCTCTTCGCCCTGCAGGCCGCCGGCATCACCGTGATCGACGGGCAGCAGCTCATGCTCGAGGCGCGCAAGATCAAGACCGTCGACGAAATCAGCCTCCTCACCCACGCCGCCGGCATGGTCGACGCCGCCTACGACCTCCTCTACGAGCACCTGCGCCCCGGCGTACGCGAGAACGACCTCGTCGGCCTCGTCACCGACTTCCTCTACCGCCACGGCAGCGAGATGATCGAAGGCGTCAACGCCATCAGCGGCGAACGCTGCAACCCCCACCCCCACGTCGCAAGCGACCGCATGCTCCGCCCCGGCGACCCCGCCTACTTCGACATCCTCCAAAGCTACATGGGCTACCGCACCTGCTACTACCGCACCTTCGCCGTCGGCAGCGCCAGCCAAGCCCAGATCGACGCCTACGCCAAATGCCGCGACCTCCTCGACCACGCCATCAGCCTCATCAAGCCCGGCGTCACCACCGCCGAGGTCGTGAGCATCTGGCCCAAGGCGCAGGAGTTCGGCTTCCCCAACGAGGAGTTGGCGTTCGCGCTGCAGTACGGCCACGGACTGGGCCTCAACATCTGGGAGAAACCCATCTTCAGCCGCCTCGTCAGCTTCGACCACCCCGAAACCATCGAAGAAGGCATGGTCTTCGCCCTGGAGACCTTCTGGCCCGCCAAGGACGGCTGGTCAGCCGCCCGCATCGAAGAAGAACTCGTGGTCACCGAGGACGGCTGCGAGATCATCAGCCGCTTCCCCGCCGAAGACCTCATGATCGCCGGCACCAAGTACTACACCGCCCACGGCCCGCTCTCCGGCACCCGCGAGACCGAAAGCAACTACAACAACGCCCGCATCAACCCCAACGGCAAACCCGGCGTCCCCGGCACCCCCACCAAACCCGCCGGCGACTAACCGGAGCACCACCATGCCCACCAACGTCATCATGCCCGTCCTCGGAATGAACCAGGACACCGCCACACTCCTCACCTGGCTCAAACACGACGGCGACCAGGTCCAGCAGGGTGAACCCCTCATGGAGGTCGAAACCGACAAGGCCACCATGGAACTCGAAGCCCCCGCCAGCGGCACCCTGTCCCGCATCACAGCGACCGACGGCGACGAGGTGCCGGTCGGCAGCGTCATCGCAGTGATCCTGGCGGAAGGGGAATCGGCGCCGGGCGGCGCGGACGCCGGTGCGCGAGGCGACGCCGCGCCCACCGCGCCGGTGGGTGACGGCGGTGTGCCCGCACGCGGTACGGCGAGTCCTGGTGAGCGCGGCGCCGGCGCCGGCTCGAGCCCGCCCGATCGAAGCGCCGCGCCGGGCGCGACCGCGGCGCGGGCGCATACACCCACCACGCTCGCTGCCGCCTCTTTCGCAGCAGCCCAGGGTGCGCGCCTGACGCCGGCCTCGCCCAAGGCGCGCGCCCTTGCCGGGAAGCGCGGCCTGGACGTCGCGGACATCCTCGGTAGCGGTCCCGAGGGTGCGGTCCTGGCGGCCGACGTGCTGCGCGTCGCCGCGGCTCCGGCGCCGCAACCGGGGCGCGCGGCCGCCCCTGCCGCCGGTGCGGCGTGGGGATCGTTCGAGCGCGAGCTCGACGCCGCGGCGCTGCTGAGCGCGGTCGCCCGCGTGCGCGCGGCCCGCCGCGGCGACCCCGCCCTGGCGCACCTCGAAACGATCGACGTCCTCACGCGGATGGCAACCGCGGTGTGGTCGGCGGGCGGCGCCCACGACCACGTCGGCCCGCTGGCGGTCTCCCGCGTGGCGGACGGCACGGCCTCGTCGTACGTGGTGGCCATGGATGGGGGGATCCGCGAAGCCGTCGCGGCCCGCCAGGACTCGGTTGGCTCCGAGGGCCACGCGCCGGAGCATCCCGCGGCGCTGGCTCTACTCGATCTCAGTTCGAGCCGTATCGATGCCGGCTCCGCCCCCGGCCCGGCGCCGTCGGGCGCTCCGCTCGGCATCGTGGTGGGTCGGCCATCGCCACGCGGTGACGGTTCGGCGTCGCTGCGCCTGGTGCTGAGCTTCGACCCAGGGCGGGTCGACGCATCGCGCGCGGCCGTCTTCTTCGACCGGCTGCTCGGTCTCGTGGAGGACCCCGCCTCGCTACTGCTGTTCGCCTGAGCCGCCGGCCCGGCCCGATCGGGTCCCGGCCGTCTCCAAAGCCATCACGCGGCGGGCTCACCGCCGGCGGCCCCATCGGCGGGCGGCTGGGCCGCGCCCTCGTGTGTGATCAGCACCGGGCAGTGCGCTCGGCGCACCACGCGCTCGGCCACGCTGCCGTTGAGGAAGTGCGCCAGGCCGGTGCGGCCGTGCGTGCCCATGATGATGAGGTCGGCGCGCCACTCCTCGGCCTCCGCCAGGATGACGTCCACCGCGCCCCCCATGCGCATGCGCGTCTCGTCCTCCGGCCCCGCCGCGGCCTCGAGCTGACTGCGCAGCTCCGTCGCCAGGGACTCGCGGCGCTCGTGGGGGGTGAGCTCACCGCTCATGACGTCGGCGACGCGTTGGGGCTCGAGCACGTGCAGCAGGCAAAGTCGCGCCTCGGCGAAGTGCTCGTGCGCCAGGTCCAGCGCCGCCGCCGAGCTCGGCGACAGATCGGTGGGGAGCAGCACACGGGTGAACATCATCGACCTCCGGATCGGCCTTCGGGCTTTCGCCCGAGTCTAGCCGCGCGGTGCGCGATCGGGGAGCGGGCATTCGTCCCGTGCCTTCACCCGGGCTGCCGGGGTTCAGGACCCCCGCCCGGCGCCGGACGCGCCAGCACGTACTTGTGATCCCGCCCCTCGGCCGGCACGCGCACGAAGCCGACGCGCCCGAGCACACCCTGCGACGAATGGTTGCCGGGGTCCGTGTAGGCGACGATGCCCGCGAGCCCCATGCGCTCGAAGCCGAAGCTCACCACCAGCCGCAACGCCGCGGTCATCAGGCCGCGGCCGCGGTACGCGGAGCGCAGTGCGTACCCCACCTCGCCGACGTTGTCCGGATAGCCGCGATAGAAGCCGCAGGTACCGGCCACCTCGGCGTGGCCGACCTCGCAGATGCCCCAGTGCAGCCCGAGGCCCTCCGCCATGTCCTCGTCGATGCGTGCCAGCATGGCGGCGGCGTCCGCCACGGTGGCGGCCGCGACGCCGTCGTAGAACTGGATCTCCCGAACATCGGGGGCGTCGGCCGGCACGACGCGTCGCAGCGCCACGCGGGCGTCGGCGAGGACCGGGAGGGGATCGAAATGGTGACGGACGGTCCCCGGGTGCATGCCCCTATCTTGCGGCATCGGGGCATGTCGGAGGGCGATGGGGTAGGCGCAGCTCGCCGCTGCCCCCGGGCGATGCGCGCCGGGCGGAACCCACCCCCGGGACGAGCTCCCACTCACGATGCGACCAAGGAAGAAGCCACCAAAGAAAACGCGCGCCCTTCGGCGCGCCGCTCCTGCTCTCTCGAACCTGCTCCTTCTTGCTTCCTATCTCTCAACATACCGCGGTATGCGTCATTCGTCAAGATGATGCGTCGTTGAGGCGTTCCGGCGCCCACAACCCGCCCCGCGACCCGCCGTTAGGGCCCGGAGGCGGACCGAACGGGGCCCCGCGCCGGCTCACGCCTGCGGCGGTGGGACGTCCCGCAAGTTGATGGTGGTCTGGTTGGCCAGCGCGCTGTTGGCGATGGTGATGCGGCGCCGGTCGGCCGTGACCAGCACGGTGTAGCCGAGCGAGACGCTGTCCACGACGCCGGTCTCGAGTCCCGTCGGCGCCGTCACCTGGAGGCGATCCCCGACCTCGAACGGCCGGTAGATCAGCAACGCGACGCCGGCGATGAGATTGCCGAGGGTGTTCTGTGCAGCCAACCCGACCACCACCGAGGCCACGCTGACGCCCGCGAGTAGCGCCGTCCCCAGCTCCGCCAACGCGGGCACCATGTGCACGTAGGCGACCATGGCGAAGGCCCAGATGAAGATCGTCCCGAGCTGCTGCAGGAACTGGAGGGCGGTGCGGTCGACGTGGGTGCGGGTCGCGCGGTGCAGGCCCAGCCGCACCGAGCCGCGTAGCGCGCGGCTTGCCAGTGCCGCGAGCACGCAGAAGCCGACCAGCAGGAGCAGCGCACCCAACCAGCTATCTGGGTGGACCCACGAGGCCATGCCCGACCCTACCGCGGCGCCACGCCGCCGGGAGTCATTCGCCTACGTCGATCAGCACCTTGAGCGCGTTGCGCTGGTCCTCCGCGGCCAGCGCGAAGCCGCGCGCCGTCTCCTCGAGCGGCACGTGGTGGGTGACGAACGCGGCCACCCACTCCGGGTGGGTGTCGAGCAGCGCGATGGCCTCGAGGTAGTCCCGGCGCACGTACATGAGGCTGCCCACGAGCTCCAGCTCGCGGTCCTGCACCAGGGCGAGGTCGACGGACATGGCGCCGGCGGGCACCCCCAACACCAGGATCACGCTGCCTTTGCGGGCCGCCTCGATGGCCTCCCGGATACTCGCCTCGATGGTGACGCTGTCGAGGATGGCGTTGGCGCGGTCGGGGCCGAAGCGCTTCGCGATCGCCTCCCGCAGCGGCGCCTCGCCGGCATGGACGGCGTGCTCCACGCCCAGCGACCGGGCGCGGTCGAGCCGCTCGGGAATCCGATCGGTGACGAGCACCTCGCGAGCTCCGGCGGCCTTGGCGGCCAGCGCCGTGACGAGGCCGATGGTGCCGGCCCCCAGCACGGCCACCCGGTCGCCGGCGCGCACGCGTGCCTGGCGGATGGCGTGGACCCCGACGGCGAAGGGCTCCACCAGGGCCGCGCGTTCCGGTTCCCAATGCTGCGGCACCTGCACCACGCGGTCGGCGGGCACCACGAAGCGCTCCTGCATGCCGCCGTCGGGGCCCACGCAGCCGATCACCTCGAGCTGCTCGGCGATGTTGTAGCGGCCGGCCCGGAGGTTGGCGTCGTCACCCGCCACGACGTTGGGTTCGATGGTGACGAGCGTCCCGGGCGGCGGGCCCTCGGCCCCCTCACCCAGGGCGTCCACGCGCGCCGCCACCTCGTGCCCCAGCACGATGGGCGGGCGGATGAAGGGGTGCAGGCCGCGGTAGGCGTGCGTGTCGGAACCGCAGATCCCCACGCGCAGGGTGCGCAACCGCACCTCACCCGGTCCCGGCTCGGGCACCGGACGGTCCTCCAGCTCGATGCGTTCGATCCCGCGATACACCGCTGCTCGCATGCCTCACCTCGTTCCGGGCGCGTGTCCGGCGCCCCGTACGGCCCGTGCGCACGGCGTCATGACGTTTCGCGCCGCGGGTCCCCGCGACGGGCCGCCTCCCCGGGGACCCGCCCCGTTGATGCGGCGCGCGCCCGCGTGCGCGCTTCGCGTCTCGCGCCGGCCATGCCGCTCACGGCGCCGGCGGAGGCCCGCTGCTCCCGCGCACCACCAGGCGGGCCGGGAAGCGCTGCTGCGTCACCGGCGCCTTGGGGGACTCGATGCCCTCCAGCAAGATGTTCGCCGCGGCGCGCGCCATGGCCTCCGCGGGCTGCTCCAGCACGTCCAGCGGCGGCGAGGTGATGCGCGTCCAGCGGTAGTTGTCGAACATCAGCAGCGACACGTCGCGCGGCATCACCAGAGCCAGCTCGTTGAGTGCCCGCAGGGCCCCCACCGCGGTCGTGCCGGTGAGGGCGAAAAGCGCCGTGGGGGGCTCGGGCAGGTTCATCAGGTGCAGCGTCAGCTCATAGGCGTGCTCGGCCGTGAGGCCCGCGTGCCGCCGGAAAGTGCGCGGCAGGTAGGCCGCCGGCAGCGCGAGCCCCAGCGCGTCCATGCCCTGAACGAAGTACGCCGCACGCTCCTCGCGGTGTTGCGGAGTGTCCTGCATCGACACCGGGGCGATGCGTCGGTGCCCCAGGTCGGCCAGGAAGCGCAGCCCCTCGCGCACTGCGCCGGCATTGTCCAGCATCACGTGGCTGAACGGGCTGCCCTCGTGGACATAGTCGATCTCCACGATGCTGGTGCCGTGCTCGCGCATGCGCTGCAGGTAGGCGTAGTTGTCCCGGCCGTAGGAGGAGCGCAGGATGAGGCCACTGACGCGCTGGCTGCGGAACATCTTGAGGTTGGCCAGCTCGAGGTTGACATCGTACATGCTCTCGGCCACCACCAGCACGTACCCTTGGGCGCGCACCTCCTCCCCGATGGTGCGCGTCAGCATGGAGAAGAACGGCTCCAGGATGTCGCCCACGACCAGCCCGATGCTGAGGCTGCGCCCGCGGCGCAGTGCGCCGGCTGTCTCGTCGGGCTCGTACTCCAGCTCCGCGATGGCCCGGCGCACCTTGGCGAGCGTCTGCGGGGCGAGCCGGTGCGGCTCCCGGATGGCGCGCTTGGCGGTGGTGGGCGAGACGCCCGCCCGTTTCGCCACGTCGATGATGTTGGCCACGAGCCCAATCTACCACAGGGCAACCGCGGCGGCGCCGGCCGGCAGCCCGGGATGCCCGTCCAGCACGCACCCACAATCAAGGCTGGGGACCGCGGCGCGGCGCGGCGCCGGCCGGCACCCTCCGCACCTCAGCCCCGGCGGGCGCGCGCCGCGCGCCCCTCGGCGGGCGCCGTTGCGGCCGCGCGCGGGCGGCCCGAGCCCCGCCTGCGCCCTTCGGGGCCCCCGCCTCTCGACCCGGAGTGACGGCTTCCTCGCGTGGTTGACGGCGTTGTACGCGCCAAGGCGGCGCCGGGGGTAGACAGATTCGCGACCACCCCTTAGGATGGTCACGAGTTCATCAACTTCAACGTCGCCTCTGGGCGTGGGGCGCACCATTCAGCGCGCGACACCCCAGACTCAAATGACACGGTTGCGTCAGCAACCAGGATATTGCCTTGACAGATGAGGAGGTGACCGGAGAACACTTGGCCCAATCGGATGGACACGAGCCCATCATTTCCATCCGGAGGACACACCCGCCCGGAGCCGGAGCCCCGCCGCGGGACACCCGAACGACCTTGGAGGACCCATGAGACGCTTGATCGCCCCCCTGATCGCCGGCCTGCTGGCCGGTGCCTTGTCCGTTGCGGCAGCCCAGACCACCGTGACCATCGCCTCGGTGAACAACCCCGACATGGTCACCATGCAAGAGCTCAGCACCGCGTTCGAGGCGCAGCACCCGGACATCAAGCTCGAGTGGCTGTTCCTCGACGAGACCACGCTGCGCTCGCGCCTCACCACCGACATCGCCACCGGCGGCGGGTCCTTCGACGTCGTCACCGTCGGCGCCTACGAGACCAACCTGTGGGGCCAGAACAACTGGATCGCGTCCGTCTCGGGCCTGGCAGACGAGTACCCAGACATCGCCGCCGGGTACGACTTCAACGACCTCGTCCCCGCCGTCACCAAGGGGCTGACCCTGGATGGCCAGCTCTACGCGCTGCCCTTCTACGCCGAGTCCAGCTTCACGATGTACAACAAGAAGCTCTTCGACGCCGCCGGCCTCACCATGCCCGAGCAGCCCACCTGGCAGCAGATCCGGGGCTTCGCCGACAAGCTCAACGACCCGGCCAACGGCGTGTACGGCATCGTCATGCGTGGCAAGCCCGGCTGGGGCGACAACATGGCGCCCATCACCACGGTCATCAACACCTTCGGCGGCCAGTGGTTCGACGCCGAGGGGCACCCGATGATCGACACGCCCGAGTGGCACGACGCCATCACCTTCTACAAGGACCTGGTACAGGCCGACGGGCCCCCCGGAGTGACGGGCATCAGCTTCCCCGAGGCGCTGGCGCTCATGAGCCAGGGCAAGGCCGCCATGTGGGTGGACGCGACGGTCGCCGCCGGTTTCCTCGCGGGCAGCCCGGCGGGCCCCGACATGGCCTACGCACTGGCGCCGGTCGGCCCGGTGGCCAAGGGCAACGCCTGGCTGTGGTCGTGGAATCTCGCCATCCCGTCGACCAGCAAGGCAAAGGAAGCCGCCTTCCAGTTCCTGACCTGGGCGACGTCCAAGGACTACGTCCAGCTCGTGGCCCAGAACAAGGGCTGGGCGGCGGTGCCTCCGGGGACCCGCCAGTCGACCTACGCCGAGCAGAAGTACCTCGACGCCGCGCCGTTCGCGAGCATGGTGCTCGGCGCGATCGAGGGCGCGGATCCGACCGATTCCACCGCGCAACCGCAGATCGCCCCCGGGGTGCAGTTCGTGCAGATCCCGGAGTTCCAGGGCATCGGCAGCGACGTGGCCAAGGAGATCTCGGCCGCGCTGGCCGGCGACATCACGGTCGACGAGGCCCTGAAGCGCTCCCAGCGCCTGGCGGACACCGCCATGCAGGACGCGGGCTACTACTGACCTGAGGCTCCAGCGGTGGGGCGGCGAATGCCGCCCCACCGCCTCCACACCCTGCAGTCGGAAAGGACATCACGTGGCAGCAACCACCGTCGCTCCTCGCAGCCGCCGGGCGGACCGGCCCCGCCGCGACCCGCGCCGTTTCCTCTCCGCGCCAGGGTTGATCTTCCTCATCCTCGTCACGCAGGTCCCCTTCGCGCTGACGATCTATTTCAGCTTCACCAACTGGAACCTGTTGCGCCCCGCCAGCAAGGGGTTGCTCCCGCTCGGCCGGCTGTTCCGCAACTACAGCCGGGTGCTGAGCAACCCGGACTTCCTGGCGGTGTTGTGGAACACCGTCTACCTCACACTGAGTGTGGTCATCCTCACCTTCGTCTTCGGGCTGGCGCTGGCGCTGCTGCTCAACCGCCCGTTCCCGGGGCGCGCCGTGGCGCGCACCCTGCTCATCTCGCCCTTCCTGGTGATGCCCGTGGCCGCGGCCGTGCTCTGGAAGAACGTCATGCTCGACCCCACCTTCGGCCTGTCCGCCTGGGTGATGCGCCTCCTGGGACTGCCGGCGGTGTACCTCATCGAGCGCTTCCCGATGGGCTCCGTCATCGGCGTCACGGTGTGGCAGTGGACGCCGTTCGTCATGCTCATCCTGCTCGCCGGGCTGCAGTCGTTGCCGGACTCCACGGTGGAGGCCGCGCGTATCGACGGGGCCGGGCCGGTACCGATGTTTCGCTTCATCGTGCTGCCGCATCTGCAGCGCTTCATCGAGATCGCGCTGCTGCTCGAGACGATCTTCATCCTCAACGTCTTCGGGATCATCTTCGTCACCACCACCGGCGGGCCCGGCATCCGGACCACCAACCTGCCCTACCAGATCTACCTCGAGGCGTTCTCGCGCTGGAACGTCGGGCGCGCCAGCGCCTACGGGCTGTTCGCCATCATCCTGGCCAACATCGTGGTGATGCTGTTCCTGCGGGTGCTGCGTAACCAGCAGACGGCGGAGGCGTCGTGAGCGCCGCGGCGGCTCGCGCCGGCGCCCGCTCGCGCCCCGGGATCCGTTGGGGCGGGCTCGCCCTCACGCTGCTGACCCTCATCGTGGCTCTGGCGATGTTCTTCCCCATCCTGTGGATGGCGCTCACCTCGCTCAAGACCGAGAACCTCGCCATCTCCTTCCCGCCCCGGCTGTTCTTCACCCCCACGCTCGAGAACTGGCAGGCGACGGTGTTCAACCCGCGCTCGCCGTTCTTCCAGTACCTCGTCAACACCGTCATCATCACCGGCCTCTCCACGCTCCTGGCGCTGGCGCTCGGCATCCCCGCCGCCTACGCCATGGCGTTCTACGCCGGCCGCCGCACCGACGGCTCCATGCTGTGGATCATGTCCACGCGCATGCTCCCGCCCGCCGGCGTGATCGTGCCGATCTACGTGCTGTTCCTCAACCTCAAGCTGCTCGATACGCACGCCGGGCTCATCCTGCTGTACGCGGGCATGAACTTTCCGCTGGTGGTGTGGATGGTACGAAGCTTCATGCTCGAGCTGCCGTACGAGATCATCGAGGCGGCCCGCCTCGACGGCGCCACGTTGTGGCAGGAGTTCAGCCGGGTGGTGGTTCCGCTGCTCATCCCGGGCCTAGCGGCGACGGCCCTGTTGGCGATGATCTTCACCTGGAACGAGTTCTTCTTCGCCGTCAACCTCACCTCGCGGGACGCCTCCCCCCTGTCGGTCTACGTCTCGACCTTCAAGGCCGCCCAGGGCAATCTCTTCATCGCCAAGATGTCCGCGGCGGCGACCGGCGCCGTCATCCCCGTGCTCCTGGCCGGATGGTTCGCGCAGCGGCAGCTCGTCACCGGTCTCACCATGGGCGCCATCAAATGAGTGTCGCCCCCACGCCCCATCGCGGGCGCGCCGCTCGCTGCTTGGCGCGCCCGGGTCGAGAGTAGGAACCGCTCATGCTCGCTGCCGAGATCACCGCCCCCACCAACACGCGCCTCATCGAGACCGAGGTGCCAACGCCGGGACCGCGCGACGTCCTCATCCGCGTGCACCGGGCCGGCATCTGCGGCACCGACCTGCACATCCTGCACGGCGTCTACCAGGCCACCTACCCGCTGGTCCCGGGACACGAGTTCAGCGGCGTGGTGGAGGCCGTCGGGGACGAGGTGAAGTACTTCGCGGCCGGCGACCGCGTGACGGCCGATCCCAATATCTTCTGCGGGCGCTGCGAGAACTGCCAGCGCGGGCAGCCCAACCAGTGCCTCGACTGGCGCGGCATCGGCATCACGCGGCCCGGCGGCTTCGCCGAGTACGTCAGCGTGCCGGACGACAACGTCTTCCCCATCCACGACCTCCCCTTCGAGCAGGCGGCCTTCATCGAGCCACTCGCCTGCGTCGTGTGGGGCATCCAAGTCGTGCGGCCGCAGGTGGGCGACCGCGCCCTGGTCTTCGGCGCCGGACCCATGGGGTGCCTGGTGATGCAGAACCTCAAGGCCGCCGGGGTCACCGAGGTGACCATGGTCGACCGCGTGGACGGGCGTCTGGCCACGGCCGCGGCCCTGGGCGCCGACCGCACCGTGCACGCCGATGAGGTGACCCCCGAGGCCATGCGCCGCATCGCGCCCCTGGGCTTCGAGGTGGTGGTGGACGCCACCGGCATCCCCGCCGTCATCGACCAGACCTTCGCCTATGCGCGGGCGCGCGGCACGGTGTGGCTCTTCGGCGTGGCCCCCACCGACGCCACCGCACACTTCAACCCCTATGAGGTGTTCCGTCGCGACCTGCGGATCGTCGGCAGCTACGCGGTCAACAAGACCTTCTTCGAATCCATCGCGCTGCTCCGCAGCGGCCAGGTGCGCGTCGCGCCGCTGCTGTCGCACAGCCTGCCGTTGGCCGACTTCCAGGAGGGGATGCGCATCGCCGAGCACGACCCCGGCCGGATGAAGGTGCAGTTCGCGCTGGAGTGAGGCGGGCACGCCGGGCGCGCCGCACCCTCGGGGCTGATCGCCTGCCGGCGCACGGGGCGGTCTTCACGCCACCCGGCGGTCATACCTCGTACGCTCCTTCCACGGGGCGGCGCGTGCCGGCCCGTGGAAGGACCCGCCATGACCGACCTGCTGTTCTGGCTGCTCGAGGCCGCTTCCCTACTGGCCGGCCTCGGCGCGCTGGTAGCGGCCCTGCGCCTGATCGGCGGTTACGGCGTCAGTGAGTCCGTCGCGACCGCACCCCGCCAGCGCCCACCGGTGAGCGTGATGGTGCCGTTGCGCGGCGCCGACCCGGGGTTGGAGCGTCGCCTCGCGGTCCTGGTGCACGCCACCCGACCGGGGGACGAGATCCTGTTGGCTGTGGAGACCGTGCACGACACGGCCCACGCGGTCTGCGAGGCGTTCGCCCAGGCGGCGCCGGAGCACGAGCGCGCCCGGGTCCGGGTGATCGTGTCCGGGCCCGCGGGGCAACGCATGGGCAAGCAGCACAACCTGGCGGCGGCGCTGGCGGAGGCCACGCACCCGCTCGTCGCCGCGATGGACGGTGACGTGTTGCTCGAGCCTGGACACCTCGACGAGGGCGCCGCCCTGGCCGGGGAGGAGGGCGCCGGCATCGCCTTCGCTTTGCCGTACTACGCCGGGCGCGGCCCGCTGGGCGACGCGCTGGTGGCGCTCTACACCAACCACTACGCCTCGCTGTACCTGGGCGCCCTGGCCCTCCAAAAGGCACCGCGGTTCATCATCGGCGACTTCTGGCTTGCGAGCCGGGCGGCGTTGGAGGCGGTGGGAGGGCTCGAGCCCCTCACCCGCACGGTCGACGACGACGCGGCGCTGGGCCGCGCCATGGCTGCCGCGGGGCGCCTCAACCGCCCATTGCGGCGTCCGGTGCGCCTCGCCATGGAGCGTCTCGATGCCGCCGCCGGCGTGCGCCAGGTGATGACGCGGTTGACCATGCTGCGGGCCGAGGGTGGAGGCGCCTACGCCCTCATCGCGGCACTGTGGCACCCGGTGGCGTGGGCGTTGCTGGCGACGCTGTGGGCCGCCCTCAGCGGGGGCGGATCGGTGGGCGCCGGCGTCTTCCTGTTTCTGGTCGCGGGCGGCGCACGCGCCGCGGCCGTGATGCTGGTGAACTCCGACGTGTACGCCGCCGAGCCCAGTGGCCGGTACGCGCTGCTGGCACCCGTCTACGACGGCCTGGTGGCGCCGGTGCTGTTCGTGCGCGCGGCCGGGCGCCGCGAGATCTCCTGGCGCGGCCGCCGCTACCGTTTCGGCAGGGGCGGCGTCATCGTGGCACCACGTGAGGGCGGGCGGCAGGACGGCCCGGACTCAACGGGGGCCTGACGCCCCCGCCCGGACCGGATTCTCGCGCCGGTACCAACGGGTCCCGGCCAGCGCCAGGGGGATGCCGAAGGCGATGAGGCCGGCGCTCTTCATGATGATGCCGCCCACCTGCTGATCGGTGATCGCGTCCAGCCCCAGCAGCCGCGGCGCCTGCGCGTAGGTCGCGTAGAGCGAGTGGGTGTCGAAGGTGAGCACCGCCGCGACGATGAACTGCCCGATGGGCACCGCGAAGAGGTAGAGGATCTGCGCCGGCTCGTCCAGCGAGGGGAGCTCGGGCAACGACCCCATGATGGGCCACCACACCAGCCACGCCAGCACGATGAGCCCGAGATGCTCCGCGTTGTGCAGCGTCTCGTTGCGCAGCGCCGCCTCGAACGGGGCAGGTAGGTGCCACAGCGAGAACAGCACGCTGAACAGCACCAACGCGACGACGGGTCGGGTGAGCGCCCAGGCCAGCGGCCGCACCACGCGGTTGGCGAGCAGCGGGCGCAGCAGCCACGGCGGCAGGCCGCCCAGGAGCAGCGGCGCGACCCCGTACACCAGTAGCACGTGCTGGAGCATGTGGGCGCTGAACAGGTATCCGTCCGAGAGACCATCCAACGGGGAGGCCACGGACAGCACGAAGAGCGCCAGGCCGCCCAGGAACAGCGCGGCGCGCCCCGCCGGGAACGGCGTTCCGGGAGCCAGCCGCGAGCGCAGCGGGCCCATCCCGACCAGGGCGGCCGCGGCGGCCGCCAGGGTGCCCCCCAGGAGCACGGGATCGAGCTGCCATCCGATCTGGATCATCGAGCCTCCGTCCCCTGCGCGTCCGTCACACGCGCACGCCTCCGCTGCGCCGGGCGCGCGCCGCCGGGCGCCCGCGGCAGATCGTTCCACATGGACGGATCATGCTACACCCACGAGCACCCTGCCCCGGGTCGCCGAAGACCGGGGGTTGCGCGGGCGCCTGGTGACGGTGGCGCAACGCAACGGCGTGAATCCGCGGGGCGGCGGCCTCAACGCTCACGCGCCAACGACCGCCGTCCCTACGCCGTCAGGTCCTGCCTCCGGAACGCCCAGGCGGTCCCCAGCAAGATCGCGGCGGTGAGGAGGGCGAGCACCAGGGCGGCCACGCCGCGCCCGGGCTCCCCCCCGGCCAGCAGCACGCGCGTCAGCGACGACGGCAGGTACGTCGACACCGCGGGCGCGAGCTGCCCGAGCAACGGCTCGACCAGCAAAGCGAGCAGCAGAACGCCGCCCACGGGTGCGGCCACCGCGCGGGTGGCCACGGCCAACGCCAACGCCAACGCCAGGTAGGGCAACAACCCGTAGGCCGCCGCCAGCACCACGAGCCACAGCGTCCCGAGCGTCATGCCGCTGGCCGCCAGCGCCCCGCTCAGGTCCCCCAGGGAGAGCAGCAGTCCGACGCCTATGGTCACCGCAACCACCAACACCAACGCCGGCAGCGCCGCCAGCACCCGGGCGACCAGCAGCGGCGCCCGCGCGGTCCCGCGCGAGAGCCACAGCGGCAGCGTGCGCCACTGGTACTCCTGGGCCAGCGCCGCGCCGACGAGGGCCGCCAGCACCTGGCCCCCGATGATGGCGAAGGGAACGGCGAGCTCGAGCCCGCTGGGCCGCTCCCCCGCCTCCGGCGGGGCGGACAGGGCGATGAGGAGCTGCAGCCCGGCGAGCAGCACCACCATGGCCCCCAGCAGGACCCACACGGGCGGGCGACGGAACAGCTTGGTCAGTTCGACGGAGGTGAGGGCGGTCATGCGCGGGCCTCCCCGGCGTCGCCGGCGGGGGCCGGCTCGTGGGCCGTCAGCCGCAGGAACAGCGACTCGAGGTCCGGGCGCCCGCTGCTGACCTCGCTGGGGGCGTGCCCGGCCTCCACCAGATAGATCACCACGTCGCGGCTGGCGGGCCCCTCGATCTCGAGGTAGGCGCCGTTCTCACTCACCCGCGTCACGCCGGGCATGAGCCGCAACGCGTCCGCGGCCGCGGTCGGTTCGTCGACCCGCACCCGCACCGCGTCCGCCTCGGGGAGCAACGACCCGACCGGCCCCTGGGTCACGAGGCGCCCGTGATCGAGCACCGCGACCTCGTCGCACACCTGCTCCACCTCGTTGAGCAGGTGGCTGCTCAGGAACACCGTCACGCCCTCTGCGGCCACCTCCCGGAGCAGGTTGCGGACCTCGCGCCGGGAGGCCGCATCCATGCCGCTCGTCGGCTCGTCGAGCAGCAACAGCTCAGGGGCGTTCACCAACGCCATCGCCAACCCCAGGCGCTGCTTCATGCCGGTGGAGAAGGCTCCCGCCCGACGGTCCGCCGCCTCCCCGAGCCCCACGCGGCCCAGTGCCGCTTCGACACGCGCCGGCAGCGACGCACGCGCTTGCGGCGGTGCGCCGCTCAAGCCGCCACCGGCGCCTGAGCCCAGCCGTGCGACCAGCTCGAGGTTCGTGCGGGCGCTCAGCGAAGGCAGCAGCGCCGGCGCGCCGACCAGCGAGCCCACGCGCCGCAGCGCGCTCGGCCGGCCCGGAGACACGGGCTGGCCGAGGACCTCCACGCGGCCCTGGCTGGGGTGGATCAGCCCCAGCAGCATGCCGATGGTGGTGGTCTTGCCCGCGCCGTTCGGCCCCAGGAAGCCGAACACGCGACCGCGCGGCACCTCCAAGGTCAGCTCGTCCACGGCCCGCAAGGAGCCGAAGTGCTTGCTCAGCCGCTCCACCCGCAGGGCGGCGGAATCGACCCCCGCCCGGGGGTTCCCGACCGACGCCGCGGGCGCACTCGTGATCGCCATCGTTGCCTCCCATCGACCCCCCGCGCCGATAAGGTACCGAAGCGGCGCCGCGCTGGGGAGGGATGTCCGTCCCGCCGCGCTACCATGGGCCCACCAACACCTGGATTTCGGGGAGGGGAACATGGCAACGGATCCGGCGGCCGGCAGGGCGGGCCCGACGCGCCGTCCGAGGGCCGGCAGGGTGCGCCCGGCTTCCCTGGTGCTGGCGCTGCTCGCCACGCTCGCGGCCTGCACGGCACCCGCGACGCCCCAGCAGGCGCGGCCCTCCCGCATCCAGATCCGCAGCGTCGGCGGCGTCGCGGAGTTCTACGACACCGTCACCGGCGCGCGCTTCACGCCCCGCGGGCACAACCTGGTGGAGTTCCGCCGGGTCGACGACCCGGTGTTCGGCAGCGTCGACCACGACATGGTGCTCTCCCCGGCGGCCTTCGATCAGGCGCACGCGCGCGCCGATCTGGAGGCCATGCACGCGCTGGGCTTCAACGTCGTGCGCGTGATGCTGGAGACGTGCGGGGCGGCCGACTGCATCTACGCGTACGGCGCCACCGGGCGCGGCCTCAACCCGGCCTATCTCGACGACATCGCCGAGATGCTGCAGCTCGCCGCCGATACCGACATGTACGTGTGGATCACCTCCAACACGCTTCCCGACATCGGCTACTACCTGGATTACGGCTACAGCGGCGCCACCGCCACCATCTCGGCGGGGGAGGCCACCTTCCTCACAGCCACCGGCATCGACGCCCATCGCCAATACCTGGAGGACCTGCTGCGCGGGCTGATCGCGCGCGACGCGCGCCTGGACCGCATGTTCTCGCTGTCGCTGCGCAACGAGTACTCCTACGACACACGCGACCTGCCGTGGACGCTCACCGGCGGCAGCGTGACGCCCGCCAACGGCGACAGCTACGACATGGCACGGGCCGCCGAGCGCAGGCGCCTGGCCGAGGACGGACTCATCTTCTGGACCGACCAGCTCACCGCCGCGGTCAAGCGGCTGGCACCGACGGCACTGGTGTCGATCGGCTTCTTCGCGCCGGACGCGCCCCACAGCTGGAGGCCGGGGGACTTCCGGTTGATCGAGACGCGCCGCGAGATTCTCGAGTCCGGTGCGGACTTCTTCGACCTGCACGCCTACCCCGCGCCGGGCGGCCTGAGCCTGAGCGCGCTGCAGGAGAACTTCGGGGCGACCGGATTCCAGTCGAAACCGCTGGTCATGGGGGAGTACGGCGCGTTCCGGTCGCACTACCCCGACGTGCACGTGGCGGCGCAGGCCATGGTGGATTGGCAGAACGCCGGCTGCGCGCTGGGCTACGACGGCTGGCTCACCTGGCACTGGCATGGGGACACCCTCGAGGGCCTGTGGGGCAGCGAGGGCACGCCGTTGGGCCAGGCGCTTGCGCCGTCGCTCCACCCGGACCCGTGCGCCCCCGTGACCGTGCCCAACCCCGACCTGGCCTATCGGCGGCCGGTCACCGCGTCGAGCGCCCTCCCCGACCAACCCGCCTCCAACGCCGTGGACGGCACCGGCGCCCAGTGGGGTTCGGGCGGCGACGCCCCGCAGTGGATCGAGATCGACCTCGGTGCGCCCGTCGCCCTCGGCTCGCTCCGCCTGACGGCGGCGCAGTATCCCGACGGACCCACCGTGCACGAGCTGTACGGCGGGACGACGAGTCCGGCCACCACCCTGCTGCACACCTTCAGCGGCAGCACGGCGGAGGGGCAGGTGCTCACGCACACCTTCGCCAGCCCGCCCACGGTGCGCTACCTGCGCGTGCTCACGACCGCCAGCGTGTCGTGGGTGTCTTGGCGTGAGGTCGAGGCCTTCGCGCCGTAGGCCGCGCCGCGCGCCACGACGGCTCGCAACCGACGACCCGCGTCGGGACCGCCCGTGCATTACGACGCATGACGGTGCACACCCGGCCACCGCCTCCCGTCCGGCACCGGCGACCGTTCGGGGGCCCGCTACGCGCAGCGTCCGTGAGGCGCGGTTGACGAAATCTTCATATGTTTCTCATTCCCGCCGGACGTACCGTTTCAACCGGAATGATGCGGGCCGCATTGCCGTACTTCGCCCGCACCGCTGGAGGCCACACCATGCACGAAGCACCCACCACGAAGACCACGCACCGCGCCCGTCCCCACCGCCGCGTCGCCGTCGTCGCCGCACTTCTGGCGCTGACGATGGCGCCGCTGTCCGTGGCCTGGGCACAGGACAACTCGGCCTCCGACGAGGCCAAGCCGGATCACGTGCTGCACATGGAGGTCGGCGAGATGTACTTCCAGCTCAGCGGACAGGACAAGAACGCCTCCTTCACGCTGAACTCGGGCGAGAGCTACGCGATCGAGTTCCACAACGTGGGGCACGTGATGCACGAGATCCAGCTGGGCCGTGACCCCGGCATGGAGGACGGCCACCCGCACGACTACCAGACGCTGCTGTTCGACGGCGTCGAGACCACGGTCGCCACGGGCGACGTCTCCACCATCAGCGATACGCTGGCGGAGATCCAGCTCCAGCCCGACGCCATCGCCACCCTGAACTTCACGCTCCCGGCCTCGGCGGCCGGCACCTGGGAGATCGGCTGCTTCCAGCCCGGCCACTACGAGGCCGGCATGCACGCCCCGGTCATCGTGCAGTAGCGCACGTCCCACGAAGAGTCATGCCACGCCCCGCGGGTTGAGCCCGCGGGGCGTGCGCTCGTGGGCGGCGCACCGGCGGCGCACCGGCGTCGCGCCCGGGCCGCCGCGCGACGCGGGGCCACGCCGCCGGGCGCGCGTGCGGCCCTCAGCCCCCGTCGGGCGCCGGCACCCGGTCGTAGTTGGTGAGCTCGACGTACCCGCGCCCGACCTCCCGGCCGTCGCGCGCGGCCTCGATCGTGACGGCGCCCTCCCAGTACACGACGCCCGTGGAGGCGCGCGCGTCCATCTCCTGGTCCCGCAACGCGGGGCGCACCACCACGTCCAGGCCACGCGAGGGGACCCGCACGCGCCAGCCCATCGGGTAGGTGGCGCCCGTCCGCGGGCTGGACCAGCGTGCGCCGGTGGGCTCCAACACGAAGTCGTCCTCGCCGAGCGGGGTGGTGCGCCCCGCCCCATCGATGGCGCTGCCGGCGGCCTCCAGGTAGCCGCCATCGTCGCCCCGGATGAGGTAGAGCATCACCTCGCTGCCGTCGTAAAGCTGGAGGCTGAACCAGTCCCACCCCGCGAACGCGTCGATGCGGAAGTCCCCCCACTGGTGGTCGTGCCACGCCTCGCCGGTGACGCGCAGGGAGCGGCAGCCGAACACGCCGCAGGCGTCACCCAGCGTGCCCCGCACCGCCATGCGGGTGTACGACAGGTAGTAGCTCTCCCCGCCCGGGCCCATCGACTGGATACCTGGCGGGTCGCCGTGCAGCGCGGCCGGCTTGGTGGGCTCGAGCCGGAGGTCCAGCGTGTACCCGGGCACCGTCGCCCGCAGCTCATGGCCCACACCGTCCGGCGCGCGACGCACGCTCCAGTCGGCCAGGGAGACGTCCAATCGTTCCTCGGAGGACGCCGCGCGGTAGCCCCACAGCTGGGACCGCTGATCGGACACGAACCTCCCCTCGCGAAGGTCGGTGATCGCCACGTGCCCCACGTGGAAGCTCTCCGCCAGCCAGGACGCCGGCAGCACCCCGCCCAACGCCACGCCCGGCGGCGGGTAGGCCTTGAAGAAGGTGACCTCGAAGCCGTAGCGGCCGCCCCGTTCGTCACTCAGGTGGCCGGTGTAGTACCACCACTCGATGGGCGCCCGGTGGGCCGCATCGTCGCGCGGCAACACCACGGGCCGGATCGGGTAGGGGCGGTCGTAGACGCTGGGCGCGCAGGCGCTCAACAGCGTCGCCGCGAGCAGCACGACGGGGAGCAGCGCGGCACGAACATGCACGACCGGGGCGACACGTCGCGTGCGCGGTGGGTCCGCGCGAGACCGGGGCGTCATCGCCCCACGGTACGGCCGAGCGGGGACGCGCACCGTGAGGCCGGGCGCCGTCGCCGCTCCACCGTTGCCGCTCCACCGTTGCCGCCCCACCGTTGCCGCCCCACCGTCGCCGCCCCACCCTTGCCGCCCGACCGTCGCCGCCCGACCGTCGCCGCCCGACGCCATGGGCCCGGCTCAGGGCTCGAGCCCGAACACCCCGCGGAAGAACGCCACCGTGGCCTCGTGCGCCTCGCGGGCCACCTCCGGATTGGGCGTGAAGTCCACCTCGCCGCCCGCCCCCTTGTGCGCGTGCGGGTCGCGTACGGTGATGGCGGGCCGCATGCGATCGAAGGCGTGGGTCGCGCCCGGGTAGACCACCACCCGCACGTGCCGGCGGTCCTCCTCGGGAAGCGACGCCACCAGCTCCGTACAGCTGTCCGGGTCGTCGTAGGTGTCCAGCGCGCCCGCCTGCAGCAGTACCGGCGCCCCGGTCAGGTCGAGGAAGTCGTATCCCGGCACGACGTTGTAGAACCAACACACCGGGTAGAAGGGCGCGTGCGCCGCGAAGCGGGGCCCGCCCTCCCCCACCACGTCCCGCACCGTCGCGCGGGTCGCGCTCAGCATCGACACGACGCCGCCCCAGGAGAACCCCGCGATCCCGATGCGATCGGCGTCGATGTCCTCACGCGCCGCCAGGTAGCGCAGTGCCCCGAAGGCGTCGGGCATGGTCTCGGAAGGGTGGTCGGGGCGCGCCAACCCGCCCGCCAGCCCGCGCGGCGTCCACAGGTCCAGCTCGAGGGTGGCCATGCCGCCCTGGTTGAGGCTGTCCGCCAGCGCGGCGCCGCGCCCGTCCACGCCGGAGGAGCCGTGCACCAGCACCACCGCGGGCACGGGGCCGTCCGCGCCGACGGGCAGGCGCAACTGCCCCGCCACGGTCAACGGCTGGTCGTGCAGCGTGGGGAAGGCCACGTACGCCACCTTGGGCTGGGGCGGGAAGGCGGGATCGGGGCGCTGGGACACGATCCCCTTCACGACGGAACGTCTCTCATGGGCGGACCTCCAGGTCGGTGTCTCCGCCGCGGCGAGGCACTCGCGCCGCGCAGAGGCGCCGCCGCCATGCGGTTCGACGACCCCACCCTACCCGGGTCGGTCCACCTCGGGCCGCCGCGGGTCGCGGGGTCAAGGGAACGCACGACGGGTCGGATCTGGATACCTGCGAGCAGGCCGAGCCCTGTCCCACGCGCCCGCAACGCACTAGACTGACGTCAGCATGACCCGACGCATCGCCCGGCTCGCACCCAACGTCCTGCGTGGGCTCGCACTGCTGCTGGCGGTGTCGGTGGCCTATCTCGACGTCGCCACCGGATACGAGCTCTCCCTCTCGGTGCTCTACCTGATCCCTACGGCGTTCGCCGCATGGTTCCTGGGGCGCCGTTGGGGGGTGCTGGTCGCGTTGCTGAGCGCCCTGTTGTGGCTCAGCGCCGACCTGCTGGCGGGGCACGCCTACAGCAGGGCCGGCATCGCGGGGTGGAACACCCTGATCCGCCTCACGTTCTTCCTGGTGGTGGTGGCGCTGCTGCTCGCCCTGAAGGCGCAACTCGCCCGGGTCACCCTGCTCGCCCGGACCGATGCGCTCACGGGCCTGTTGACGCGCGGGCCGTTCTTCGAGGCGCTCGCACGCGAGACGGAGCGCTCGCGCCGCTACCACCACCCCCTCACCGTCGCCTACCTCGACGTGGACGACTTCAAGGACATCAACGACCGGCTCGGCCACGCCGCGGGGGACGAGGTGCTGGTGTCCATCGCCACCGCGCTGCGCAGCGGCACGCGCGTCAGCGACGTGGCCGCGCGCATCGGCGGCGACGAGTTCGCGCTAGTCATCCCCGAGGCCGACGAGGCGGCCGCCCACGCCACCCTCCAACGCGTGCGCGAGGGCGTGGCGGCGGCCGCGCGCGCCGCCGCCACGCCGGTCACCCTCAGCATCGGCGCGACCTGCTTCCGCACGGTGCCGGAGACCGACGACGCCATGCTGCGCTCCGTCGACGACCTGATGTACGAGGTCAAGCGCACGGGCAAGAACGGCGTGCGCTTCCGCAGCATGCCGTGAGCCTGCGCGGCGCGCTCCCGCGAGACCCAGACGCACGGGCCGCGCAGGCCGACAGGCGTTCGGCGAGACCGCGCGGGTCCCGGGCCCTCAGTCCCCTGCCGCGTTGGGGTGCAGTCGCTCCCGCCAACGCCGCAGCCTGCCCGCACCACGACCGCCGTCCAGGATGCGGTAGAGCGCCAGCTTGATGCGGTCGGCCACCACCATGAAGATGAGGGCATACCCCCACACCGCCGCGATGATCCACCACGGCAGGGGTGCCATGAGCAGGCCAAATCCCACCACCACCACCGCGATCGCCTGGGTGCCGAGGATGGCAGCGAGGAGTGCCGGCGCGGGGCGCGGGGGGGCCCAGAACGGCCCCCTTGCACGCGTGATGAACAGCGTCAGGTGCCCGGCCACCGCGAGCTTGAGGTAGATGAGGCTCTGCAACTGCGCGCCGTCGAGCGGCAGAAACGCGCGCGCCAGGGCCAGCACCGTGAAGCTCTGCAACACCCCCCACAGGCCCAACACGGTGGCCACGGTGAGCACCCGCCGCAGCTCCCAGCGCACCGGCTCGGGATCGAGCCAGGTGCGATCGAAGGCGATGGTGAGGATGGGCAGGTCGTTGAGCAGCGCCAGCAGGATGACCATCACCGCGGTGATGGGGTAGGTGTGGAAGGCGATCATGGCCAGCGTCACGAAGAACAGGATGCGGATCGTCTCCGTGATGCGGTAGATGGTGTAGGACGTCATCCGCTCGAAGATGCGACGCGCCTCCTCCACCGCCCGTACGATCACGCTCAGTCCGGGCGCCGTGAGCACCAGATCGGCGGCGGCCCGCGCGGCGTCCGTGGCACCGCTCACCGCGATGCCCACGTCCGCCTGCTTCAGCGCCGGCGCGTCGTTCACGCCGTCGCCCGTCATGCCGACGATGTGGCCGCGCGCCTGCGCCGCCTTGACCACGCGGAACTTGTGCTCCGGGAACACCTCGGCGAAGCCGTCGGCCTCCTCCACCCAGTGCCCGACCTCGCGGTCTCCGTCGGGCGTCGGCCCCTCCCCGAACAGGTCACCCGCGGGCAGCAGATTCGTACCCATGCCGAGCTGCCCGGCGATCTCACGGCCGATGGCCAGGTTGTCTCCCGTCACCATCTTGACCGTCACGCCGTGCTCACGTGCCTCGGCGATGGTGCTCGCCGAGTCGACGCGCGGTGGGTCGGACAGCGATAGCAGCCCCAGCAGCGTCCACCGTTCCCCGTCGGCCGAGCGCGCCACGGCCAGGGTGCGCAGGCCCCGGCGGGCGAGCTCCCCGACCTTCGCCTGCACCGTGTGGAGCTCCGGCTCCGCCAGCCCGGCGAGGTGCAACACCGCCTGCGGAGCCCCCTTGGTCACGCGCCAGCTGCCGCCATCGGGGGCGCGCACCTGCGCCTCGCTGCGCTTGCGCACCGGGTCGAAGGGCGTGCTGCGCAGGCGTTCATAGCGCTCCAACACCACGCCCGCCGCTCTTGCGCCCGCGAGCACCGCCTCGTCGATGGCGTCGGCGTTGGCCTCGTCGGACGCGAGAGCGGCCGCAGCCAACACCTCGGAGGCATCCGCGGCGTCGATCACCACCGGATCCCCCAGCTCGAGCCGGTTCTGTGTGAGCGTGCCGGTCTTGTCGGAGAACAGCAGGTCCATGCCCGCCATCTCCTCGATCGCCTCGAGCCGTGCCACGATGGCCTTCTCCCCGGCGAGCACCCGCGCCCCGATGGCCATGGTCACCGACAACACCGCCGGCATCGCCACCGGGATGGAGGCGACCGCCAGGATCAGCGCGAACTGCACCAAGGTGAGCAGCGCGGTGCCGTGCAGCAACTCCACGACCAGCAGCACCGACACCAGCCCGAGGCTCAACATGATGAGGTAGTCGCCGATGGCCAGCACCGCGCGTTGGAAGTGCGAGGTCGGCTGGGCGGTGGCGACCAGCGAGGCCGTTCGCCCGAAGAAGGTCCCGGCGCCGGTGGCCGCCACCAAACCGGTCATCTCCCCCTGCCGCACGATGGAACCCGCGTAGGCGACGCCGCCCGACATCGCCTGCGCCGGCAACGACTCTCCGGTGAGGGCCGACTGGTCGAGCGACAGGTAGTCGCCCTCGAGCAGCTTGAGGTCGGCGGGCACGATGTCGCCGAGGCGGACCCGCACCACGTCTCCCGGGCACCAGGGTGGTGGCGTCGACGTTCGACCAGGCGCCGTCACGCCGCACCCGTGCCCGCACCGCCAGCTGCTCCTTGAGCGCCTCCACGGCGTTGGCTGCCTGGAACTCGTGCCAGAACCCGATGGCGGCGTTGAGCATCAGCATCGCCAGGATGATGATGAGGTCGGTCCAGTGCCCCACCACGGAGGACAGCACCGCAGCCACCTCGATCATCCAGGGGATGGGCCCCCAGAAGAACCCGAGGAGGGTCTTGAGCGGGCTGGCGCGCCGCTCCTCGACGGCGTTGGGGCCGTAACGCTCGAGCCGCCGGGCGGCCTCCCCGACGCTGATCCCGTCCGTACCGCAGTCCAGCCGCTCGGTGAGCGCCTCGAGCGGCACGCGGTCCAGGCGGCCGGCCTGCCCGCCCTCCTGAGACGCGTCGGACGCGTTGCCGTGTGCGGCCCCGGGTGCCCCGTCGGGGGCAGCGTCGGCCGCCGTGTCGAGAGCATCGTTGCGCGCCACGTCCGCTTTCTGCCGCCCGGAACGGGCCTCGGTCCTCTGGGGGTTCGTGTGTCCTGGCATCGTCGCCTTCCTCCGCACGGGGTCCGGCGACGCGGTCGGGTCTCGTCCGGGCACGGCAGCCCTGAAACCACCCTCCATGGTTCGTCGGGCGGCGCCCCGCCGAAAGGGACAAACGCCCCCGAGCGCGCGTCCGAAGCACCCGACGCCGCCCGTGCGTGCGGCCGGTGGGTGGAAACCGGGCGGGCACGTCGGTAGATTTCCGGACCCGCGGCACGGGCACCGACCCCTACACTCCCCCCATCGGACGGAGGCGCGCCCGCCACGCGCGGGCTCGCCGGGTTCACGTCCGTCGGAGGTGTATGGGATGAAGCGTTTCCGTTTCCTTGCCCTGGCGCTGCTGGCCCTCGCCGTCGGATGGGCCTCGGCGCAGCTCGTGGTGTACTCCAGCGTCGACGAGGAGAACGCCCGCAAGCTCTTGGGCGCATTCAGCGACGCCACCGGCGTGCAGGTACAGATGGTGTTCCTGTCGTCGGGCCCGGCGCTCTCGCGCATCGAGGCGGAGAAGAACCGCCCGCAGGCCGACGTATGGTTCGGCGCCCCCAGTGAGAACCACATCCTCGCCATGCAGCGCGGCCTCACCCAGCCGCACGTCTCCGCCCACGCCGCCAACCTTCCGGCCGACTTCAAGGACGCCGAGGGCTACTGGCATGCCATCTACACCAACCCGCTGGCCTTCGGCGTGCGCACCGACATCCTCAGCGACCGCGGCGCCGCGGTCCCGTCCTCGTGGGCGGACCTGACCGATGCCCAGTACAAGGGGCTCATCCAGATGCCCTCTCCGCAGTCCTCGGGGACGGCCTACAACGTGGTCCTCACGCTGCGCGAGATCTACGGCGAGGACGGCGCCTTCGAGTACATGAAGGCCCTCAATCCCAACGTGCAGACCTACACCCAGAGCGGCACCGCCCCGAGCGGCGCGCTGGGCGTGGGCGAAACGGCCATCGCCATCCAGTTCAGCCCCGGCTTCCTGAAGCTGATCGACGAGGGCTTCCCCGTCCAGATCGTCTTCCCGACCGAGGGCGTGGGCTACGAGGTCGCCGCCATGTCGATCCTCAAGGGCGCCACCCACCTGGGCGAGGCGCAGCAGTTGGTCGACTGGATGACGTCGGCCGAGGGGCAGCAGGCCCTCGCCGCGCAGAAGACCTACTTCCTGCCCATCCGCGCCGACGTGAGCGCCGGCCCGGGCGTGCCTTCGCTCGATAGCATCACCCTGGTGAGCTTCGACCCCACCTTCGCTGCACAGAACCGCCAGCGGCTCGTCGACCTGTGGGTCCAGCGGGTCCTGGGGCAGTAACGCCTCGCGCGTGAGGGGAGGGGCGGAGTCCGCCGCGGCGCGGCCCACGCCCCTCCCCCGCCCGCCCTCTAGCGCATGCTCCGCCGCGCCCGTGCCCAGATCCGCGTGCTTGCGCGCGACCCGCTGCTGTTGGCGCTGGTCGTGCTCATCTTCGTGGCGTTGCTGGTGTTCGTGGCCTACCCGCTGGTGCGGGTGTTGCTATCGAGCTTCGTGACGCCCGACGGCATCAGCCTGGACAACTACGCGCTGATCGCGCGCCGGCGCCTGTACCGCAACGCGCTGCTCAACAGCCTCACGGTGGGCGCCGTGGTGGGCGTGTTCGGCGTCACCCTCGGCTATGTCGCCGCCTTCGTGCTCACACGCACCAACGTGCCCGGCAAGCGCCTGCTGCACATGCTCACCATCCTGCCGATCATCTCGCCGCCGTTCTCCGGCGCCATCTCGATCCTGTTCCTGTTCGGCTTCAACGGCCTCATCACCAAGCAGTTGCTGGGGCTGCAGGACTTCCGTATCTACGGTTTCGGGGGGGTGGTGCTGTCGCAGGTGTTCACCTTCGCCCCCATCGCCTATCTCTCCCTGCGCGGGGTGCTGGCGTCGATCAACCCGACGCTGGAGGACGCCGCGCTCAACGTGGGCGCCAGCCGCTGGCAGGTGTTCTGGCGCGTGGTCTTCCCGCTCTCCCTGCCCGGCATCGCCAGCGCCTTCCTGGTGGTCCTCATCGAGTCCATGGCGGATTTCGGCAACCCCCTGGTGCTGGCGGGAGCGGCCTTCCCGATGCTGGCTCCGCAGGCCTACCTGGAGATCACCGGCAGCTTCAACCTCGCCCGCGGCGCCATGCTCGCGGTGGTCCTGCTGGTCCCCTCCCTCACCGCCTTCGCCATCCAGCGCTACTACCTCTCCAGGCGCCAGTACGTGACGGTGACGGGCAAGCCGACCGCATCGGTGAGCAAGGGCGTGTCGCCGGCCGCGAAGTGGTCGCTCTACGCCGTCCTGCTCGTCTTCGCGACCCTGGTGCTGCTGTTCTATGCGGTGATCCTCACCGGGGCCGTGACGCGCGTGTGGGGTTACGACTACACCCTCACGTTCAAGCACTTCGCCTACGTCTTCGACGTGGGGCTCGAGACCATCAAGGACACCCTGATCGTCGCCGTGGTGTCCACGCCGATCAGCGGGATCCTGGGGATGCTGGTGGCGTTCCTGGTGGTGCGGCGCTCCTTCCCGGGGAAGGGGGCGATGGAGTTCGGCTCCATCCTCAACTTCGCGGTGCCGGGCACGGTCGTGGGGATCGGCTACATCCTGGCGTTCAACCGCTATCCGCTGCTGCTCACCGGAACGCTCGCCATCCTGGTGCTCAACTACGTCTTCCGCTACGTACCGGTGGGGATCCAGTCGGGTATCGCGGTGCTACGGCAGATCGACCCCTCGATCGAGGAGGCGGCCCAGAACCTGGGGGCGGATGGCCTGACGACCTTCCGCAAGATCACGCTCCCCCTCATCGGTCCGGCCTTCTTCTCGGGGCTGGTGTTCGCCTTCGTGCGCGCCATGACCGCCATCAGCGCCGCCATCTTCCTGGTGTCGGCCAACTGGAACCTGATGACCGTGCAGATCCTCAACGAGGTCGGCTCGGGGCGCCTCGGCGTTGCCGCCGCCTTCAGCATGGTGCTGCTCGGCCTCGTCCTCGTCGCTATCCTGGTGATCAACGCGCTGGTGGGACGCCGCGCGGAGGTCGCCAGCACCATCCGCTTCTGAGCGGGGATCCCGGGAGAAGCCCATGGCCGCCGATCTGAGGCTGAGGAGCCTGCGCAAGGAGTTCGAGGGCCCGGAGGGGGCACCGGTCGTCGCCGTCGACGACGTGGACCTCACCATCGAGAAGGGGCAGCTGGTCACGCTGCTCGGCCCCTCGGGGTGTGGCAAGACCACGCTGCTGCGCATGATCGCCGGCTTCGAGGAGCCCACGGCGGGGGACGTCTTCTTCGGCGACCGGCGCGTCAACAACGAGGCGCCCAACGTGCGCGACACGGCCATGGTGTTCCAGTCCTACGCCATCTTCCCGCACCTGAGCGTGTTCGAGAACGTGGCCTTCGGCCTGCGCGTGAAGCGCTCGCGGGCGCGCGGGCTTCGCGAGCGCGTCGAGCGCGTGCTCGAGCTGGTGGGGTTGACGGCGATGGCGGACCGCTCCCCCAGCCAGCTCTCCGGTGGGCAGCAGCAGCGCGTGGCCCTGGCGCGCTGCATCGTCATGCAACCGCAGCTCCTGCTGTTCGACGAACCGCTATCGAACCTCGACGCTAAACTGCGCGAGCAGATGCGCATCGAGATCCGGGACCTCCAGCAGCGTCTGGGCATCACGAGCGTGTACGTCACGCACGACCAGGTCGAGGCCATGAGCATCTCCGACGTGGTGGTGGTCATGAACGCCGGCCGGGTGGAGCAGGTCGGCCCGCCGCTCGAGGTGTACGCCCGCCCCGTCAATCGCTTCGTGGCGGACTTCATCGGCAAGGTCACGTTCCTAGAGGCCACCCTGCGCCTCGGGCCGGGTGCCGACTCGGACGCGAAGGTGGCCGCGGAGGTGGAGGTGGGTGGCGTCCGCTGGCCGCTGCCCGGGCCACCCCAGGCGACGGACGGCCAGCCGGTCATGCTGGTGCTGCGCCCCGAGGCGCTACGCCTCGATGCGCCCGGTCCCGGGCTGCCCGGGACGGTCCGCCGCGCGCTCTTCCTGGGCAGCGTGGCGGAGTACCAGGTGGAGATCCTTGACCTGGGAACGGTCCTCGTCGACGTCCCCAACCCGGCGGTCGAGGGGGTGCGCCGCGTCGGGGAAGCGGTGCGCGTCTCCCCCACGCCGGGCTCGCTGCACGCGCTGCCGGCCGCGCGCTGAGCCGGGCCGGCGCCCCGCGAACGGCAGCGACCTCCGCGGATGGCGCTGCGTGGGGCCGGACCCGCCTCCATCTCCCGCTCGGCGTGCCCCGGCCGGACGCTCACGCGACGGTGCCACAATGGGGGCCATGTCCCCGCGCGATCCGGCCCCCATGTGGGAGCGCCCCGACGTCGTGGCGCGCTTCGCCGCCCGCCCGCCGGACCGGCGCCTGCTGGCGTTGTTCGCGGGCGAGGGGCCGTACGCGGCGGTGCACACGGCGTGGGCGCCCGGCCCCGCCCCACGCGTGCTCGACATCGGCTGCGCCGGCGGGCGCAACAGCGCGTGGCTCGCACAACAGGGGGCGGACGTGTGGGCCCTCGACGCCTCCGCCGCCATGGTGGCGAAGACGCGCGAGCGCCTCGCGGCGCACCTCGGACCCCAAGAGGCCGCCCGCCGCGTGTCCATCGGCGAGATGCGCGACCTGCGCGCCCATCCGACCGACTCTGTCGACCTGGTCGTGGCGCTGGGTGTATACCAGGACGCCGCCGACGACGAGGAGTGGTGTGCGACGCTGGCGGAGACGGCCCGCGTGCTGCGCCCCGGCGGCCTCTGCCTGGTCGCGAACTTCGGTCCCGACTCACGGCCCAACGGCGTGCCGCTGACGCCGGTGCCGGGTGAGCCGAAGGTTCGGCTGGGCTTCGGCGGGGAGGGACGGCGCATGACGCTGCCCGGCCCAGGGGAACTCGACGCCGACTTCGCGCGGTACGGCATGGCCCCCGCCCTGCCGACACGGCCCGTCCGCACGGAAACGCCGCGCGGCCACCGTGTCACGCTCAATGCCCTCTATCGCCGCGCGGTACCCCCACCGACTCACCCGAGGTTGACGTCCCGACAACGTGACACGGCGCGCGTCAGCCGGCGGGCTGCCTCACCGACCGCTCCGGCCGCCAGGCCAGCGCCTGCCACACGGCCAGCGCCAGGATGGACAGGGATTGCCAACGCGGTTCGCGTGTCATCGTCCCAACTCCCTTCGAAGGGCCTCGGGCGACGTACATGGCGGGATACCACCTCCATCATCGTCCCGCCAGCCACCGCCTTCCACATCGGAGCGTCACAATCGACGCTTGAGCCGGGCGCACACGGACCCGCTCGGTTATCCTCGGGCCCAATCCAGGCCGGCGCCCCCATCACGCGCCGAGAGGAGCCGCCCATGCCCAGCGACGCCCCCCAAGACCGCGCCGAAACCCGATCACCCGCGAGCGCCGCCGGCCGCGTGCTGGACGCACTGTTCACCGCCCAGGCCCTGCCGCCGCCGCGCGATCGCGCCGCCCTGGAGGCCCTCGTCGAGCGCGCGCTGGAAAGCCACCGCGAGCTGGCTCGCGAGGTGGACCCGGGCCGCGATCCGACCGCCTCGCCGCCACGCGCGGAGGCCGCGATCGCTCCTGGGGCGATGGCCGGCACGGCGGTGGCCGGCACGGCGATGGCCGGCACGGCGGTGGAGGCGCCGCGCGTGGACGGACCGCAGCGGGCCGCGTTCGCGGGGGTCGCCGCGCTGGGGCGCGCCTACCGCGCGGGCGGCATCCGCCCGACCGAGGTCGTGGACGCGCTGCTCGGGCGCATCGAGCGGCTGGACGGCGCGCTGAACGCGTTCGCGCTGGTGCTGTCGGACGAGGCGCGCGCGGAGGCCGCCACGGCTGAGCGCGAGCTCGCCTCGGGCATCGACCGCGGCCCCCTGCACGGTGTCCCGGTCGCGGTCAAGGACCTGATGGCGGTGGAGGGCGCCGCCACGCGCTACGGCTCGACGGTGGCGCCGA
The DNA here is from genome assembly GCA_963739805.1 of uncultured Trueperaceae bacterium. Classification (GTDB taxonomy): domain Bacteria; phylum Deinococcota; class Deinococci; order Deinococcales; family Trueperaceae; genus CAVUBJ01. The sequence goes on along the minus strand of CAVUBJ010000007.1, from coordinate 185,810 downwards.
TCGAGCGTGCGCCGCGCGACGCCGAGGTCGTCGCCCGGCTGCGGCGCGCTGGGGCCGTGGTGCTGGGCAAGACCACGCTGCTGGAGTACGCCTACGGCGCCGTGCACCCGCGCATCGGGCCGACCTCGAACCCGTGGGACCCCGGCCGTACCGCCGGCGGCTCGTCGGGAGGCAGCGCCGCGGCCCTCGCCGCCGGCCTGGTGCCGCTGGCGCTGGGGACCGATACCGGCGGCTCGATCCGCATCCCGGCCGCGTACTGCGGCGTGGTGGGCTTCAAGCCGAGCCACGGACGCCTGCCGCTGGACGGGGTATTCCCGCTGTCCTGGTCGCTCGACGCCGTGGGCCCCATGGCGCGCAGCTGCGCCGACGCCCTGGCGATGTTCGACGCGCTCGACGACGACGGAACGGGCCGTCTCGCGGTGCGCGGCGCGGCGCGCACCCCGGGCACACCAAGCCTGCGCGGCGCCCGCCTCGGCGTGCCCGAGGACTACCTCGCCGGGACGGAGCTGGAGCCGGGGGTGGCCGGCGCCTTCCGGGAGGCGGTCCGGGCCGCCGGGGTGGCCGGCGCCGAGATCGTACCCATGAGCCTGGCGCCGCTGGCGCGCGCCAACGCGGCGTTGCTCCACCTCCTCTACCCCGAGGCCAGTGTGATACACGAGCAGTACATTCGTGCACTCGGGCCGGCTGGGGATCCCCGCGGGGACGCCCCGGCCTATGCCCCGGTCACGCGTATGCAGATCGAGCTCGGCTTCGCGCTGCCGGCTACCGCCTACGTCCGCGCGCGCCAACTCCAGGCTGAGCTGGGCACCCGCTTCGCGGACCTGATTCAGGGCTTCGATGCGTTGCTCACGCCCTCCGTCGGCTTCGTGGCGCCGGCCGAGGACCCCGCCGTGAGCGGCGAGGAGGGCGCCGACGAGATGTACTTCAGCGGGCCCTTCAACCTGGTGGGGGCGCCGGCGGTGAGCCTGCCGTTCGGCACCGCCGAGGGGATGCCCGTCGGCCTGCAGGTCGTCACCGCGGTGGGCCGGGACCGCCACGCCCTTTTGCTCGGCTGCGCGCTCGAGGCGCTGGCTCCCGCGGGCCCACGCGTCCCCGAGGGCTTCGAGTCCGCCTGAGCCGTCGCCGCGCCGCGGGCCGCGGCGCTCGAATGTCCATACAATTGACCGGAAGAAATCCAACTGTTATATTCCACCATAACAGTTGCCAGGGCGGGACCTAGCACCGGAACGCATCGACCGTCGATCCGGCCTGCGGCTGTACACCACCACCTCGGGAGGTCTGCATGAAACGCTTCACACCGATCGTCCTCGCCCTGCTCGCAGCCCTGCTGGTCGGGACCGGCCTGGCACAGCAGCGCGGCGGCACCCTGACCTTCGGCCGCTACGCCGACTCGCTCTTCCTCGATCCCGTCCTCAACGACGCGAACCTCGACATCTGGGTGCTGACCAGCCTCTACGACTCGCTGCTTCAGCCCACCGCCGACGGCACCGGCGTCCAGCCGGGCCTGGCCACGGCCTGGAGCTTCTCCGACGACGGCCTGACCCTCACCCTCGACCTGCGCGACGGCACCAAGTTCGCCGACGGCAGCCCCATCACGGCCGAGGACGTGAAGTGGTCGCTCGATCGGGCCCGCAACCCCGACAACGGCATCTGGAGCTTCACGCTGGGCTCGGTGGCCAGCATCGACGCGGCCGCCAACCAGGTGGTGCTGCACCTGGCCAGCCCCGACCCGACCATCCTGCCCGCGCTGGCGATGTTCAACGCCTCGATCATGCCGCAGAAGCTGTTCGAGGCCGAGCCCGGCGCCACCGACGCCGACAAGGCCAAGACCTTCGCGGAGCACCCCATCGGCTCCGGCGCCTTCGTGCTCAAGGAGTGGAAGCGCGGCTCCTCCATGGTCATCGAACGCAACCCCTACTACTGGGAGATGGGCGCCGACGGCAAGCCGCTGCCGTACGTCGACGCCGTGCGCTTCGAGATCGTGCCGGACGACGCCACCCGCATCCTCAAGCTGCAGTCGCGCGAGCTCGACGCGGCCGAGTTCATCCCGCTCTCGCGCGTGGGTGAGCTGCGGTCCGACAGCAACATGAACATGGAGCTGTTCCCGTCGACCAAGGTCAACAGCGTGCTCATGAACAACCGGCCCGAGCTTCCGGACGGCACCCCCAACCCGCTGTCCGACCTGCGCGTGCGGGAGGCGATCAACTACGCCACCAACAAGCAGGCGCTCATCCAGGTCGTGAACTTCGGCATCGGCACGCCCATGCAGTCGTACATGTCCACCACCACCCCGTACTACGCCGCGATCCGCGGCTACGACTACGACCTCGAGAAGGCCAAGTCGCTGCTCGCCGACGCCGGCTACCCGGACGGCTTCACCGTCACCGCCATCTCGACCGCCGGTAGCCAGGACGACCTGTCCCTGCTCACGGCGCTCCAGAGCATGTGGGGCGATGCGGGCATCCAGCTCAAGGTGGAGCAGCTCGACGCCGCCACCAAGACCGAGCGCTACCGCAACAACGACTTCCAGATGCGCACGGCGGCGTGGACCAACGACATCAACGACCCCAGCCAGATCACCAGCTACTTCGCCGTGTACAAGAACGTCGAGTCGCTGCACACCGGCTTCCAGTCCGACGAGATCGACCAGCTCTTCGAGGCGTCCCAGTCGGAGCTCGACACGGCCAAGCGCGCAGAGGAGTACCAGCAGATCCAGCAGATCTACATGGACGCGGCTCCGATCGTGTTCCTCTACGAGACTCCGTACCCCGTGGCGCTACGCAGCAGCGTCAAGGACTTCAACCAGATCCCCCTCGGCGTCTACATCTTCAAGGACGCCTACCTGACGAACTGAGCGCGCGGGTCGCTCCGCGGGGTCGCCCGGAGGTCGGGCGACCCCGGGCGACCCGACGCGCGCGGCGTGCGCGAATCGCGCCCCGCGCCCGCGGTCACCACTCCCGCTCGCGCCCTTGCGCTCTCGCTCGCGTCACCGCGTAGCTCCGGAGGTCCGCCGTTGAGCCGTTGGCAGTACGCCCTCACCAGGGTGTTGCAGATGATCCCCACGCTGCTGGTGATCATGATTCTGGTGTTCGCCATGGTGCGCCTGCTCCCCGGCGACCCCGCCGTCGCCATCCTGGGCGATCGCGTCACCGACGAGGCGGTGGCCAAGATCCATGCGGAGCTCGGCCTCGACCGACCGCTGCCCGTGCAGTTCTGGTTCTTCTTCGAGCGCGTGCTGCGCGGGGATCTGGGCAACAGCATCAACCTCAAGATCTCCGTGCTCCGACTGATCCAGGACCGCCTCCCCGTCACTCTCTTCCTCACGCTCTACGCCGGCGTGCTGGCCGCCCTGCTGGCCGTACCGGCCGCCGTGATCTCGGCCCTGACGCGCGGAAGCTGGATGGACAACCTCACCCGCGCCATCTTCCAGGTGGGCCTCTCGCTCCCCGTGTTCTATGTATCGCTGCAGCTCCTCGGCCTGTTCGGCGCGCGCCTGCACTGGTTCCCGGTCGGCGGCATCGGACCCACGCCGGCCTCCAACCTCTACTATCTGTTCCTGCCCGCGCTCTCGCTGGGCTTCTATCTCGCCGCGATCCTGATGCGCAACCTGCGCTCCTCGATCCTGGAGGTGCTCAACGCGGAGTACGTCGACTTCGCTCGCGCCAAGGGCATCCGTCCGCGCCTGGTGCTCACCAAGCACATCCTGCGCAACGCCCTCATCAGCACCGTGACGCTCTTCGGGCTCTCCATCGGGCAGCTCATGGGCGGCGCGGTCATCACCGAGACCGTCTTCGCCATCCCCGGGGTCGGCCGCCTCATGGTGGACGCCATCTTCGGCCGTGATTACGCCGTCGTGCAGGGCCTCACGCTGGCCTTCGCCATCGTCATCATGGTGGTGTTCCTGTTGACCGACCTCGTCTACACCGTCCTCGACCCGCGCACCAAGGTGGCCTGAGGTGGCCTCCGAGATCGCCGCCACCGGCGCCACCCGGCGCCGCGCCCGGCCCCGCATCGCGCGCCCCAAGCCCACCCTGCTGCTGGGGCTCACCATCGTCGTGGCGATGCTGCTGATGGCCCTGCTGCCGCACCTCGTCGCACCCTTTGACCCCAGCAAGTTCGATTACGACGCCATCCTCCAGGCGCCGAGCGCCGCGCACTGGTTCGGCACCGACAACTTCGGGCGCGACGTCTTCTCGCGCGTCGTCTACGGCGCCCGCGTGGACCTGCAGATCGCGCTGTTCACCACCCTCTTCCCCTTCCTCTTCGGCACGCTGATGGGGGCGCTCACCGGCTACGTGGGCCGCTGGCTCGACGGCATCTTCGGCCGCATCGTGGACGTGGTGATGGTGTTCCCGTTCCTGATCCTCGTCATCGCCATCGTGGCCATGCTCGGCCCCGGCCTGCGCAATATGTACCTGGCGGTCAGCATCGTCGGCTGGGTGTACTACGCCCGCCTGGTGCGCGGCGAGACCATCGTGCAGAAGCAGTCGGAGTACGTCCAGGCCGCCCGTGTGATGGGCTACTCGCCGGCCCGCATCGTGTTCCGGCACATCTTCCCCAACGCCGTCACGCCCGCCATCGTCTACTGGATGACCGATATGAGCCTCGGCATCCTGCTCGGCGCCTCGCTGGGCTACCTGGGCCTGGGCGCCCAGCCGCCCACCGCCGAGTGGGGGGTGATGGTGGCCGACGGCAAGAACTTCATGGTCACCGCCCCCTGGATCTCCACCTTCCCGGGCCTGGTGCTGACGCTCGCGGGCGTGGGCTTCAGCCTGGTGGGGGACGGCATGGCGGACCTGCTGAGGCCCAAGTCGTGAGCCGCCCACCCGCACCCCGCGACCCCCGCGCTGCCGGCGTGCCGGACGGCGAGGCGCTGCTCTCGGTACGCCATCTCGACACCACCTTCCACACGCCGCGCGGCCCGCTGCACGTGGTGCGCGACGTGAGCTTCGACGTGCGGCCCGGCGAGGTGCTCGGCATCGTCGGCGAATCGGGTTCCGGCAAGAGCGTCACGCTCCGGTCCATCCTGCGCCTGCTCAAGCCCCCCACCGAGATCACGGGGGAGGTGCGCTGGAAGGGGCTGGACCTGTTGACGGCCTCCCGCCGGCGCATGCTCGAGGTCACCGGCGCCGAGATCAGCGTCATCTTCCAGGAGCCGATGACCGCCCTCAACCCGGTGCTCACGGTGGGCGAGCAGATCCTGGAGAGCCTCCGCGCTCACGAGGGGCTGCGAGGCGCCGCAGCCCGCGATCGGGCGGCCGAGCTGCTCGACCTGGTCGGCATCCCCTCGCCGCGCGAGCGACTCGGTGCCTACCCGCACGAGTTCAGCGGCGGCATGCGCCAGCGCGCCATGATCGCCATCGCGCTCGCCTCAACCCCCCAGCTCCTGCTGGCCGACGAACCCACCACCGCGCTCGACGTCACCATCCAGGACCAGATCCTCAAGCTGCTGCTTCGGTTGCGCGAGCAGCTCGGCATGAGCGTCATCCTGGTGACGCACGACCTCGGCGTGGTGGCCCAGACCTGCGATCGCGTGGCGGTGATGTACGCCGGGCGCCTGGTGGAGACGGCGCCGGTCCGGGCGGTGTTTAGCGAGCCCAAGCACGCATACACCCTCGGGTTGCGCCTCTCCCTGCCGAGCGGTGGAGCACACCGGCAGCCCCTCCAGCCCATCCCGGGCGCGCCGCCCGATCTGCAGGACCTGCCGCCGGGCTGCCCCTTCGCGCCGCGTTGCACATACGTCACCGACGCGTGTCGGGCCGAGGAGCCGCGCCGCCAGCCGGTGGCGCCGCAACACACCAGTGCCTGCATCCACTTCGACCGGCTGCCCGCCTTCGAGGAGGTGGGCTCGTGAGCGCTCGCTCGCCGCGCACGTCCGTGGGCGCCACGGGCACGGACGGCCCCGCCTTCGAGGTCGATGGGCTCGTCAAGACGTTCCCGGTCGAGCGCACGCTCTTCGAGCGCCTGCGGCGCGAGGAGGCACGCTCCGTGCGCGCCCTCAATGGGGTCGCGCTGCGGGTGGAGCGCGGCGAGACGCTGGGCATCGTGGGCGAGTCCGGCTGCGGCAAGTCCACGCTGGCGCGCTGCCTGGTGCGGCTCCACGAACCCGACACCGGCACCATCCGCTACCACGGCACCGACGTGCGGTCGCTGCGCGGCGACGCCCTGCGGCAGTACCACCGCAAGGTCCAGATGATCTTCCAGGACCCCTACTCCAGCCTCAACCCGCGCATGAGCGTGGGGCAGATGCTGCGCGAGGCGCTCACCGTGCACGCCATGCGGCCCACCAGGGCCGTGCCCGCCCGCCAGCGGGAGCTGCTCGACCTCGTCGGGCTGCCCGTCGACTCGCTCGAACGCATGCCCTTTGAGTTCTCCGGCGGGCAGCGGCAGCGCATCGGCATCGCCCGGGCGCTGGCGCTCGAGCCCGAGACGCTGGTGGCCGACGAGCTCGTCTCCGCCCTCGACGTGAGCGTGCAGGCGCAGGTCATCAACCTGCTGCTCGAGCTCCAGTCGCGGCTGCACCTCACGGTGCTGTTCGTGGCGCACGACCTGCGCCTGGTGCGTCACATCTCGCACCGGGTGGCGGTCATGTACCTGGGGCGCGTGGTGGAGGTGGGCGCCACCGAGGCGCTGTTCCAAGATCCCCGCCACCCCTACACCCGCGCGCTGCTCTCGGCCGCGCCGTCGCTCGACCCGGAGCGCAAGACCGAGGGCGAGGCCGTCAAGGGCGAGCTCCCCAGCCCCATGCGCATCCCGCCCGGCTGCCCCTTCCACCCGCGCTGCCCCGTGGCCATCGAGCGCTGCCGTAACGAGGTGCCCGCGCTGCTGGCGCGCGCCGACGGCCGCGTGCACGCCTGCCACCTCGAGGAGCCGCAGCCGACGGAGGACGCGCGGGCCGCATGAGCGACGCGCGACGTACCCTCGACACCCCGAGCGGGCTGCACCTCACGCTCGACCGCAGCCTCCCCATCCCGGTCGGCGTGCAGCTGCGCGGCCAGATCGAGTACGGCATCGCCACCGGGGAGATCGCGCGCGGCACGCGCCTCCCCTCCGTCCGGGAGCTGGCCGCGGCGCTGGCGATGGCCCCGGCCACCGTCTCGCAGGTCTACAAGGAACTGCGCGAGACGGGCCTGATCACCAGCCAGCAGGGGCTCGGTACCTTCGTGCCGGAGCGCCTCCCCCCCACCCCGGAGTCCGAGGCGCTGGCGGCCCTGCATCGGGCCGTGGGGGCACTCTTCGCCGAGGCCGAAGGGCTGGGCTTCACCCGCGCGGCGGCGGCCGAGGCCGCCACGCTGCGCGCCAGCCAGGCCCCGCTCGGCGGCCGGGGCCTGGAGCTGCTCTACGTCGGCATCTACGACGAGGCCACCGAGGCGTACGCCGCCAATGTGCGCAGCCAGCTCCCGCACGGCGACGCGGTCCGCGCCACGACCTTCGCGCGCCTGCGTGCCGAGGGGCTGCCCGAACCGTCCCCCCACGCCTACGTGACGCTGGTCCACCGCGAGCAGAGCCTCCGAGCGCTGACCGGAGCCGACGCGGTCATCGTGCCGCTCACCATGATCCCTTCGGGCGAGACCCGCATGCGCCTCGCCCGACTGCCGGCCGACAGTCGCCTCGCCGCCGTCGCCAGCCTCGGGGAGTTCCTCCCCACCCTGCGGCAGAACGTCGGACGCTACGCGCCACACGTCGCCGACGTGCGCCCCTCCACCCTGGAGGCGAGCGCCCTGGACGACGTCCTGAGGTGGTGCACGGCGCTCGTCTACGCCACCGGCACCGACGCGGTGCGGCAGCACGCTCCGCCCGGCCTCGAGGTCTTCGAGTTCCGCTACGAGCCCGACACGCGCGCCGTGACGCGCTACCTCCTCCCGCTGCTGGACACCCTGCGGCCACCCGCCGCCCCCAAGGAGACATTCGCATGAAGATCCACGCCATGAACTGGATGCAGGTCGAGGAGTACCTAGCCCGCGACGACCGCGCCGTCGTGCCCCTGGGCAGCACGGAGGAGCACGCCTACCTCAGCCTCGGCGTCGACAACATCCTGGCCGAGCGGGTGGCCGCCGAGGCCGCCGAACCCCTCCGCGTTCCGGTGTTCCCACCCGTCAACTACGGGCTCACGCCCTACTTCCTGGCGTACCCCGGCACGGTCTCCCTCACCCTGGACACCTACGCCCGCGTGCTCCGCGACGTGCTCGATAGCCTCGCCGCCACGGGTTTCCGGCGCGTGCTGTTCGTCAACGGCCACGGCGGCAACAGCCACGGCCAGGGAGTGCTGCAGGAGTGGATGAACCTGAACCCCGAGGTCCAGGTGCGCTGGCACAACTGGTGGAACGCACCCCGGACCTACGCGGAGGTCCAGGACATCGACCCGGTCGCCTCGCACGCATCCTGGATGGAGAATTTTGCCTGGACGCGGCTCGAGGGGGTGCATCCCCCCGACGGCGTGAAGCCGCTCGCCGACATGCAGCGCATGCGGCTGCTGCCGTCAGCGGCGGTGCGGGAGATGCTCGCCGATGGCAGCCTGGGCGGCGCCTACGTCAAGGACGATGCCAGCATGGCGCGCGTGTGGCGGGCCGGCGTCGAGGAGACGCGCGAGGCCATCGAGGGTCCCTGGCGATGAGCGGGTCCGACGCGTCCCCCGCGGCGCGCGAGCGCCTGCTGGTGTGGGGTGCCGGCGCGATCGGCGGCACCGTCGGCGCGTTCGCGCTGCGGGCCGGACACGACGTCACGCTGGTGGACGCCGACGCGGCCCACATCGAGGCCATCCGCCGCGACGGGTTGCGCATCACGGGCCCCCTGCACACCTTCACCGTGCGGGCCCCGGCCTTCACCCCGGATCAGGTCGAGGGGCGCTGGACCCAGGCGCTGCTGTGCGTCAAGGCGCACCACACGGAGACCGCCGCCGGCGCGCTCGCCCCCCACCTGGACCCGGACGGCTTCGCCGTGTCGATGCAGAACGGCCTCAACGAGCGGGTGCTGGCGCGCGTGCTCGGCGCCGAGCGCACGGTGGGGGCGTTCGTGAACTTCGGTGCCGACGTGCTCGAGCCCGGCGTGATCCACTTCGCGGGTCGCGGCGCCGTGGTGGTGGGGGAGCTCGACGGTCGCCCGTCGGCGCGCCTGGATCGGCTGCTCGCGACGCTACGCACCTTCGAGCCCGAGGCCCAGGCGAGCGACAACATCTGGGGGTACCTATGGGGGAAGATGGGCTACGGCGCCATGCTCTTCGCCAGTGCCCTCACCGACGACAGCATCGTGGACGTGCTGGGCGACCCCGCGGCCCGGCCGCTGCTCACGGTGCTGGCGCGCGAGGTCGCGGCCGTCACCGCGGCCGAGGGGGTGACGGCCATGGGCTTCAACGGCTACCATCCGCCGGCCTTCGCTCCGGGCGTCGACGACCCCGCCGCCCTCGACGCCTCCTTCGACGCCATGGTGGCGTTCAACCGGCGCTCGGCCAAGACCCACAGCGGGGTCTGGCGCGACCTCGCCGTCCACCACCGCAAGACCGAGACCGACGCACAGTTCACGCCCATCCTGGAGGCTGCGGCGCGGCGCGGCGTGGCGGTGCCGCATCTGCAGCGGCTCGTGGCGCTCATGCACGAGGTGGAGGCCGGCACGCGGCCGCGCGGGCCCGCCGCCCTGGCCGCCGTGATGCCGGGCGCCGCACGAGGAGAGCTCCATGCCCCACAACCCTGATCCGCACGGAACCGACGACACCCCGGGCGCGGCCGGCACCACACGCGACGCGTCCCGCGCGGCGGGCGCCGCCGCCACACCGCCGGACCCGGGCGCCGGCGACCTCGGCCGCGGAACGGCCGACGCCTTCGCCGGACGCACCGTGCTCGTCACGGGCGCCGCCCACGGTTTCGGCCGCGCCATCGCCCTGGCGTTCGCCCGGCGCGGCGCCCATGTGTGGGCGTCGGACGTGCTCGAAGGGGAGCTGGCCGAGACCGAGCGGCTCGCCCGAGGGGCGGCGGGCCGGCTGAGCGTGCGCGCGGTCGACGTCCGCGACCGGGCCGCGGTACGCGCCTGGATCGACGCCGCCGCCGCCGAGCACGACCGCCTGGACGTGCTGGTGAACAACGCCGGCGGCGTGCTCGGCCAGGTCGGGCGTCCCATCGAGGAGGTTCCGGAGTCGGACTGGCACGCCATCTTCGGCGTCAACCTCGACGGCGCCTTCTTCACCAGCCAGGCGGCCGCGCCGCACATGAAGCGCGGCGGCGGCCGCATCGTCAACATCTCCAGCGGCGCGGGGCTGGGCGTCAGCCTCACCGGCATCCAGGCCTACGCCTCGGCCAAGGCCGGGCTCATCGGCCTGACGCGCCAGCTCGCCCACGAGCTGGGGCCCGCCAACATCACCGTCAACTGCATCGCCCCGGGCTTCGTGCGCTCCAACCCCACCACGGAGCGCCAGTGGCAGTCCTACGGCGAGGAGGGGCAGCGGCGCCTCCTGAACAACATCGCCCTCCGCCGGCTCGGCAGCGTCGAGGACATCGCCAACGGCGTGCTGTTCTTCGCCGGGCCCACGGCCGGCTGGGTGACCGGGCAGGTGCTGTCGATCGACGGGGGGCGCTGAGTGGCCGCCGCGCCGGGTGGGGCGGCCACGCCGGGGCGCCGCGGCGTGACGGCGAGCGGCGACGGCGCCGTGCTGCGCTCGACGCTGGACGGGCTCGAGGCCGACGCGGCACGCCACCGGAGCCTGCTGGGGGAGTTCGTGGCCATCGAGTCGGTGAGCACCGACCCCACCCGCGCCGCCGACGTGCGCCGCGCCGCCGCCTGGGTGGCGGACCAGCTGCGGGCCGTGCCCGGTATGCGGGTCGAACAGCTCGAGGGCGGCGGCCATCCGGCCGTGATGGGGCGCTGGGGCGACGACCCCGACCTCCCCACCATGCTGGTCTACGGCCACATGGACGTGCAGCCGCCCGACCCGTTGGAGGCCTGGCACACGCCCCCGTTCGAGCTCACCGAGGTCGAGGGCCGCTGGTACGCGCGCGGCGTGTCCGACGACAAGGCCTCGATGCTCATCCCCATCCTGGTGGCCCAGGCATTCGCCGCGGCCGGCGCTACGCCCCCCGTCAACCTGCGCTTCCTGTTCGAGGCGGAGGAGGAAGTGGGGAGCCCCAGCCTGCCGCGGCTGGTCGCCGAGCACCGCGAGGCGCTGGCGTGCGACGCGGTGATCTCCGCGGACGGCGGCATGTGGCGTGCCGATCGCCCCTGCCTCACCACCAGCGCGCGGGGGCTGGCGGCCCTGGAGCTCACGGTGCGCGGCGCCGCCAAGGATCTCCACTCCGGCCGCCACGGGGGCGGCGTGGCCAACCCGCTGCACGCCCTGGCCGAGTTGGTGGCGGGCCTGCACGAGGGCGGTCGCGTGGCTGTCGAGGGCTTCTACGACGGCGCCCAGGCGCCGGACGCCGAGACCCTGGCGGCGCTGGACCGCCTCCCCTTCGACGAGGCCGCGTACCTGGCGTCGGTGGGCGCGCCGGCGCCCTTCGGTGAGTCGGGGTACGGCACGCTGGCACGCCAGTGGCTCCGTCCCACCCTCGAGGTCAACGGCCTGTGGGGGGGCTACCAGGGGCCCGGCAGCAAGACGGTCCTCCCGTTCGAGGCCCACGCCAAGATCAGCTGCCGCCTGGTGGCCGGCCAGGATCCCGACGACGTGGCCGCCAAGGTGCGCGCCCACCTCGAGCGCTGCCGCCCACCCGGCGTCACCCTCGAGGTGCACGACGGCGGGCACGGTGCCGAGGCCTACCGCATCGCTCCTGACCACCCCGTGCTGCGGTCCGCGGCGGGCGTGCTGGAGGAGGTCTTCGGGCAACCCGCCGACCTGGTGGGGATGGGGGGGAGCATCCCCATCTGCGCCACCTTCCGGCGGGAGCTCGGCGCCGACACGCTGTTCTTCAGCTTCAGCACCGCCGACGAGGACATCCACGCCCCCAACGAGTTCTACCGCCCCGAGCGCTTCCGCGCCGGGCTGCAGGCCTGGGCGCGCCTGTGGTGGCGCCTGGGCGCCGAGGAGGCCGCATGAGCGCCCCGAGCCCCGCCATGGTCGACGTGCGCCGCGCCGTCGCCGAGATCAATGACCTGCTGTGCAGCGCCAACCTGCTGACCTGGGACGCCCGCACGCAGATGCCCGCGGCGGCGGCCACCGCCCGCGGCCACATGCAGGCGACGCTGTCGCGCGCCGCCCGGGAGCGCCTGCTGTCGCGTGCACTGCTGGGCGCCCTGGGGCAGGCCGAGGAGGAGGCCCACGACGGCGAGGAGCACGCCGAGCTGGCGCAGGTGCGTGAGGCCGCCCGCGTGCTGGCGCGCATCCCGGACGGCCTGCTGGAATCGTTGGCCGAGCTCAAGGCGCGTGCCGGCGAGAGCTGGCTGGCGGCGCGCGCCGCCAGCGACTTCGGCGCCTTCGCCGCCGACCTTGAGCACATGGTGGCGCTCAACCGGGAGTTGGCCGACGCCATCGGCTGGCGCGAGCACCCCTACGACGCGCTGGTCGGGATGTACGAGCCGGGCATGACCGCCGCGCGGCTGCAGGACCTTTTCGCGGAGCTCAAGGGGGGCATCCTGCCCCTGCTCGAGGCCGTCACCACGCGGGGCGAGGCGCCCGAGATGGCCTTCCTGACGGAGCGCACCTACCCCGAGGCGGCGCAGCGCGAGGCCGCGCTGCACTTCGCCCGGTTGATCGGTTTCGATCTCGGGCGCGGCCGCCTGGACCGCTCCGCCCACCCCTTCGAGATCTCGTTCACACGCGACGACGTGCGCATCACCACCCGCTTCCGCCCCGACTGGATGCCCATGAGCCTGTTCGGCACGCTGCACGAGGCGGGGCATGCCCTCTACGAGCAGGGCGTCGACCCCGCCTACGTGCGCACGGCCTTCACCACCGACTTCGTGGGGCTGTACGCGGTGGCGGGCACCAGCTACGGGACCCACGAGAGCCAGTCGCGGTTGTGGGAGAACCTCGTGGGGCGCAGCGCACCGTTCTGGCGCGCGCACTACCCCGCGCTGCAAGGGTTCTTCCCGGAGCAGCTCGGCGACGTCGAGCCCGACGCCTTCGTGCGCGCCATCAACGCCGTGCGCCCCAGCCTCATCCGGGTCGAGGCCGATGAGGTCACCTACAACCTGCACATCATGCTGCGCGTCGAGATCGAGATGGCCCTGCTCGACGGCAGCCTGGCCGTGGCCGAGCTCCCCGAGGTGTGGAACGAGCGCGTCCGCGCCTACCTCGGGATCGACGTCCCCGACGATGCGCGGGGCTGCCTGCAGGACATCCACTGGTCCACCGGGCTGCTCGGCAGCTTCCCGACCTACACCATCGGCAACGTCATGAGCGCCCAGTGGCTGGAGGCCGCCCGGGCGCAGGACGCCGCCGTGACCCCTGCGCTAGAGCGCGGCGAGGTGGGCCCGCTCCGCCACTGGCTGCAGGCAAACGTCTACCGCCACGGCCGCCGCTACGCGCCCGACGCGCTGCTCGAACGCGCCACCGGCCGCCCGCTGACGGCGGAGCCCTACCTCCGTTACCTCGACGGCAAGGTCCGGGCGCTGTACCGCCTGTGACGGGGCAGGGGGACGAGCGGGAGGGTGCGGCGGATCGCGCCTCGCGCATGGAGCCCGGGGCCGGGGAGGAGGGCGCCGCGATCGACGGGCGCCGCGGCGGCGCCCTGGGCGCTGCCGCGCGGGGCGATCGCGTCGGCACGGCCGGCCCCGACGGCGGTGGGCTGCGCCCACCGGCGCGCCTGCTGACGACCCTGCTGGCGCGCGGCGACCTCACCTGCGAGCTGTGCGACGCCGGCCTGGCCGCCGCCGCCGCGGGGTCCTGGCCGGTGGCGGCCGGCGTGGCCGCCTTCGCGGGCCCGGCGCGCACCGTCGACGCGGGCACCGGGGACGTGGCTGCCGTGCGCGCGGCCGCCGCGGCGCTGCTCCCCGGCGAGGTCCTGGTGGTGGCGGCCGAGCGGGCTGTGGGCGCGGTGTTCGGCGAGCGCTTGGCCGCCCTGGCCGCCTCGCGGGGCGCGGTTGGGGCGGTGCTGGACGGGCTGGTGCGCGACCTGCCGCGGCTCCCCGCCTGCGGCCTGCCCGTGCGGGCGCGCGGCGTCCACCCGGCGCGCGCCGAGGGCGAGGGCAGCGCTACCCAGGACGGGACCGTGTGCGCGGGCGGAGTCGAGATCGCACCCGGCGACCTGGTGGTGGTGGACGCCAACGGGGTGGTGGCCGTGGCCGCGGCGCGCCGCGCCGCCCTCGAGACGACGCTGGCCGCCCTGGCGGCGGCGGAGGGCTGAGGCCCCGCGCGCCGCCCGCGCGTCGCGGCCGGCCCGCAACCGCCGCCAAGACGAGATCACGACGGGGCCTCGCCGGCACGCCGGGGAGGCCCCCCACGCCCAGCCGGGACCCCCGGGGCCCGACGACACGGAGGAGGCACGACATGGCACGACTCGAAGGACAGGTTGCGGTGGTCACGGGAGCGTCGAGCGGCATCGGCGAGGCGACGGCGCGCGCGCTGGCCGAGGAGGGCGCGGCGGTGGTGCTGGTGGGGCGCCGCCGCGAGCGCCTCGAGGCGCTGGCCGCCGAGCTTCAGGGGCTCGGAACCCGGACCCAGGTGATCCAGGCCGACCTGGCCACCAAGGATGGAGCCCAGCGTTGCGTGGACGAGGCGGTGGCGGCCCAGGGGCGCCTCGACGTGCTGGTCAACAATGCCGGGGTGATGTTCCTAGCCCCCGTCGATGACGCCGACCCCGACGACTGGGACGCGATGCTGCGGGTCAACCTGCTGGGCGTGATGGTGGCGAGTCGGGCCGCACTGCCGACCATGCGGCGGCAGCAGAGCGGCCACATCGTCAACGTCTCCAGCGTCTCGGGGCGCTTCGCCGGACCCAGCCAGGCGGGCTACAACGCCAGCAAGTGGGGGCTCAACGGCTTCAGCGAGGCGCTGCGGCGCGAGGTGCACGGCGACGGCATCAAGGTGACGCTGATCGAGCCGGGGGTGGTGGCCACCGAGCTCACCGATCACATCCCACACGAGCCCACCAAGACGCGCTACGAGGGCAACATCGCCAAGATGGAGATGCTGCAGAGCGTCGACATCGCCGAGGCCATCCGCTTCGTGGCCACCCAGCCGCGGCGCGTGAGCATCAACGAGGTGCTCATCCGGCCGCTCGACCAGGGTTGAGCGTGCCCGTCGAGCCCCGCGTCCCCGCTGCGGGCGAAGGATGGAGCGGGCTGCTGGACGTGCTGCAGGGCGAGGCGCCGCCGCTGCCCTGCACGGTGTTGCGCGGCACACGCCCGGGCCCGCGTGTGGTCGTCACGGCCGGCGTGCACGGCGCGGAGTACGCCTCCATCGCTGCGGCGCAGCGCCTGGCGCGGCTGCCGGCCGAGCCCCTCGCGGGAACGCTGGTGGTGGCGCCGATCCTCAACACCGCGGCGTACTTCGCGCGCAGCATCTACGTCAACCCGGTCGACGGCAAGAACCTCAACCGCGTCTTCCCCGGAACCGCCGACGGAAGCGCCAGCGAGCGCCTGGCCCACTGGGTGGTGAACCACCTCCTGGCGGGCGCCGACGCCTACGTCGACCTGCACGGCGGAGACCTGGTGGAGGCGCTCGCACCCTTCGCGCTGCACCACGCCGACGATGCGGGCGCACGCGACCTGGCCGAGGTCTTCGGCCTCCCCTACCGCATCGCCGAGCGCGGCAGCGGCATGAGCGTCGCGGCCGCGCACGCGCTCGGGGTACCGGCCGTCCTGGCGGAGGCCGGGGGGCAGGGGCTGTGGCCCGAGCAGGCGGTGGGCGCGCTCGAGCACGGCGTCCTGCGGGTGCTGCGCGCCCTCGGGATGCGCGAGGAGGCCCCCGACACCGGGGTCACCCCGCGCGAGGTCACCACCTTCGCGTGGTCGCGAAGCGAGGCAGACGGCTGCTGGTACCCGGCCGTCGAGGCGGGCCAGCGCGTGCGCCGCGGGGATCCGCTCGGCGTGGTCACCGACCTGCTCGGCAGCGAGCGGCAGCACCCGCGAAGCGACGTCGACGGCACCGTGCTGTTCGCCGTCACCAGCCTCGCAATCAACCGCGGCGACCCGCTGGTGGGGGTGGGCGCGGCGGGCTGACGAGCGAGGCGGGGTGACGCGTGAGCGGGGCGCGGGAAGCCGGCTGCGGCGCGTGCGGCACGGGTGCCGGCGCTCGCGGCGGGCGCGCCGACTTCGGCCCGTGCAGTAGGCTATGCCGGGGCACGCCGCACGGGGAGGGCGCACATGGGGAAGGGCAACATCGGATTGTGGGGCGCCGTAGCCATCGGCGTCGGCGGCATGGTCGGAGGCGGTATCTTCGCCGTCCTGGGCCTGTCCGTGCAGCTCGCCGGCGGCGGCGCGCCGTTGGCGTTCCTGGTCGCCGGGGGCGTGGCCCTACTCACCGCCACCAGCTACGTGGACCTGGCAAGAGCCTTTCCCAGCCGCGGCGGCACCGTCACCTTCCTCAACAAGGCCTTCGGCGAGGGCGTGGTGAGCGGCGGGCTCAACGTCCTGCTGTGGCTCAGCTACGTGGTCATGCTGGCGCTCTACGCGCAGGCGTTCGGCAGCTACGGGGCGAGCTTCGTGCCCGACGCGGCGCACGCCCTGGTCAAGCACCTGCTGGTGACCGGGATCGTGCTCATCATCACCGGGCTCAACATCTTCGGAGCCGACGTCGTGGGGCGCGCCGAGACCGTCATCGTGGTCGTGAAGGTGGCCATCCTGCTGCTGTTCGTGGGCGCAGGGGCCCTGGCCGTCGATCCGGCGCGCCTCGCCGTCACGACCTGGAGCGCGCCGCTGTCGTTGGTGGCCGGCGGGATGATCATCTTCCTGGCCTACGAGGGCTTCGAGCTCATCGCGAACTCGGCCGAGGACCTGCGCGACGCGGCGGCCACGCTGCCGCGGGCCTTCTACCTGGCCGTGGGGTTCGTCATCGTGCTCTACCTTGCGGTGGCGCTCGTGGCCGTCGGCGCCGTCCCCAGCGCCACCCTGATCGACGCGCGCGACTACGCCCTGGCGGTCGCGGCCCGCCCCTCGCTCGGCCAGGCGGGCTTCGCCCTGGTGGCGATCGCGGCGATGCTGTCCACCGCCTCGGCCATCAACGCCACGCTCTACGGAGCCGCGCGCGTGAGCTACGTCATCGCCCAGTCCGGGGAGCTGCCCGACGAGCTGGAGCGCAAGATCTGGCATCGCCCCATCGAGGGGCTGCTCATCACGGGCGGCGCCACCGTGCTGCTGGCGAACCTCGCCTCCCTGGCCAGCGTCGCGACCATCGGGAGCGCGGGTTTCCTGGCCATCTTCACCGCCGTGAACCTGGCCGACGTGCGGCTGGCGCGCCGCACCGGCGGCCGGCGCTGGCTCGCCGGGACCGCCGCCGCCGCCGCGGCGGCCGCCCTGGTCACGCTGGTCGTTCAGACGGCCGCCACCGACCCGACCAAGCTCTGGTTCCTGCTGGCGCTGGCGGTGCTGGCGTTCGGCGGGGAGGGGCTCTACCGCTCCGTGACGGGCCGCCGGCTGCGCCTGTGAGCGGCGGCGCGAGCCGCGGCAGCGGGTCGTCCGGGCCGTGCCCCGGGCGGACCCCCCCGTGGCTCCGCCGACATGGCCTGGGCCGTGGGGGGCCGAAGATGGACGGGACCCGTGCGAGCCGGCGGCGGGCGCCGCGTTGCCGGCGTCCGCCGACCGTGCGTCGGCGGAGCGTTCGGACGCCTCCACGGCGCGGGTCGACGAGCCCTCGGACGCGAAGGAGGCCGCATGGATACACGCAAGCTCGGCAAACAGGGTCTCGAGGTCAGCACGCTCGGCCTCGGCTGCATGGGGATGAGCGAGTTCTACGGGCACGGCGACGAGGCCCGTTCGATCCGCACCATCCACCACGCGCTCGACGTGGGCGTCACGCTCTTCGACACGGCCGACATGTACGGACCGTTCACCAACGAGCGGCTGCTGGGGAAGGCGCTCCGGGGCCAGCGCGACCAGGCGGTCGTCGCCACGAAGTTCGGGAACCAGCGCGACGAGGGCGGCGCCTTCCTCGGCATCAACGGCCGCCCGGAGTACGTCCACCGCGCCTGCGACGCCTCGTTGGAGCGCCTGGGCGTGGACGTGATCGATCTGTACTACCAGCATCGCGTCGACCCCGAGGTTCCCATCGAGGACACCGTGGGGGCGATGAAGGAGTTGGTGGAGGCCGGCAAGGTGCGCTACCTCGGCCTGTCGGAGGCCGCACCGGAGACCATCCGCCGCGCCCACGCCGTGCACCCCATCAGCGCGCTACAGACCGAGTACTCGCTGTGGTCCCGGGAGCCCGAGGAGGGCATCCTCGACACGGTGCGTGAACTGGGCATCGGCTTCGTCGCGTACAGCCCGCTGGGGCGCGGCTTCCTCACCGGCGCGCTGCGAAGCCCGGAAGATCTCGACGAGGACGACTATCGCCGCCACTCGCCCCGCTTCCAGGGTGCGAACTTCGAGAAGAACCTCGAGCTGGTGGACGCGGTCCGGGAGATGGCCGCCGACAAGGGGCTGACCCCGGCGCAGCTGGCGTTGGCGTGGCTGCTCCACCGCGGCGCGGACATCGTGCCGATCCCCGGCACGAAGCGATCCGAACGCGTGGACGAGAACGTCGCCGCGGCGCAGGTGCGCCTCGACGCGGACGAGATGGCCCACCTCGACTCCGTCGTGCCGCCGGGGGCGGCGTCGGGCGCGCGCTACCCGGAGCGCTCGATGGCCACGCTCAACCGCTGAGGCCCCGAGGGGGCGGCCCTCACTCGCCCTGCATGAGGCCGTGGACGGCGCCCTCGGCATCGACCCGCACGTGCTTGGCGGCCGGGTCGCGCGGCAGGCCCGGCATCGTCATGATCTTGCCCATCAGGACGACCAGGAAGCCGGCGCCCGCCGCCGGGCGGATCTCCTTGACGGTCAGGGTGCCGCCGCATGCGAGCCCGCCGCCCTTGGGGTCGTCGGAGAACGACAGGTGCGTCTTGGCGACGCACACCGGCAGGCGGTCGAACCCGGCCGCGGCCAGCGCCCGCAGGTCCGCCTCCGCCCGCTCGCTGAAGACCACGTCCCCGGCGCCGTAGAGCTTGCGGGCCACGGTGCAGAGCTTGTGCTCGGCGGGATCGCCGAGGTCGTAGAGGTAGTGCGGCTCGGGTGGATCGCCCGCGGAGGCGGCCAGCATGGCAGACACCCTTGCGGCCAGCGCCTCGCCCCCGGCGCCGCCCTCGACGAAGGCCGTGACGCGCGCGCTCGCCACGCCGCGCTCCGCGCAGTGCGCCTCGATGCGGGCGAGGTCCGCCTCCCCGTCACCGGCGAACACGTTGATGGCGACGACCACGGGCAGCCCGAAGGCGCGCACGCTGGCGAGCTGGCGATCCAAGTGCTCGAGCCCGCGCGCCAGGTCGCCCTCGCCGTGCGACGCCAGCGCGCGCGCGGTGGCGACCAGCACGACGCCGGCCGGCCACAGGTCCGCCTGCCGCGCCTTGAGGTGCAGGAACTTCTCGCCGCCCAGATCGAAGCCGAAGCCGGCCTCCGTGACCACCACGTCGGCGAATCGGAGCCCCATGCGCGTGCCCACCACGCTGGAGCAGCCGTGGGCGATGTTGCCGAACGGGCCGGTGTGCACGATGGCGGGGCAGCCCTCGCGGGTCTGGACCAGGTTGGGCTTGAGCGCCTCACGCAGCAGCACCAGCATCGCCTCGGTGGCCCCCAGGTCGTCGGCGGTGACGGCGCTACCGTCCTCGCGCCAGCCGACCACGATGCGGGCGAGGCGCGCACGCAGGTCGTCGAGGTCCTCGGCCAGCGCCAGCACCGCCATGATCTCGCTGGCGGCGGTGATGTCGAAGCGGGTGGCACGCTCGCCCTTGCGCCCGGCATCCACCACCACGCGCCGCAGCGCCCGGTCGTTCATGTCGAGAACGCGGGGCCAGGTGACCCGATCCGGCGCGAGCCCGCTGGGGGCGCCGAAGTACAGGTCGTTGTCGATCATGGCGGCGAGCAGGTTATGCGCCGCGGTGACCGCGTGCAGGTCGCCCGTGAAGTGCAGGTTGATGTCGTCCGCCGGGGCCACCTGCGCGCGTCCGCCGCCGGTGCCACCCCCCTTGAGGCCGAACACGGGGCCCAGCGAGGGCTCCCGCAGGCACACGACGGTGCGCGTGCCGAGGCGCCGGAGGCCGTCGGCGAGGCCGACGCTGACGGTGGTCTTGCCCTCACCCGCCGGCGTGGGTCCGATGGCGCTCACCAACACCAGGCGACCGCGCGGGCGCGCCGACGCGCCGGCGTCGAGGTCGATCTTGGCCTTGTGGGGTCCGAGGGCGGTGACGTGGTCCGGGTCGAGTCCTAGCTCGCGGGCGACGTCGAGGATGGGGCGCAGGGAGTCGGTCACGGTACTTGCAAGGATACGCCCGCATATACCGCCGTGGCAGCGGACCAACGTCCCGGGTCGCGGCCGATCGGCCAGCACCCCGAGGTCGGGTACGCGCCGGCCGCTCCCGCCTTCGACCCGTGTGCCGCCGCCCGCGCAGGTGGGACACACCGCGACCCCGGCCCGGCACCCCGCGCCACGCGACGCTCGCGGAACGGGGCCCACCACGGAAGGTGCGGTACACCCGCGGGGCGCCGCGCGGTGCCCTACAGTAGGAGGCACATCATGGAACCGCGCACCGCCGCCTGGACGTTGGGCGCTCCCGCCGTGACGCGCCGTGGTTTCCTGCTATGGGCGTTGGCCGCCGGCGCGGCCGCGCTAGCGGTAGGATCCGCCGCCGTCGTGGCGATCCACGCCCTGCGCACGGGGGACACGCGGAGCCTGCTGTCACACCAGGCGATCCTGCCGCTGGTCACGCTCGGATTCGCCGCGTTGGGTGCGCTGGTGGCCTCCCGGGCCCGTCACCCGGTGGGCTGGTTGCTGCTGGTCGTCGGCGTGCTGTCCGGGCTGACCCTGGCGGCCCTGGCGGGGCGCGTCACCTTCCCCCCGGGCACGGACACCGGCGCACTGCCGGGGTGGCGCGCCGGCCTCGCGTGGCTCGAGCTGTGGCTCTGGGTGCCCTCGACCTTCCTCCCGACCACGTTCGTGTTCCTCTACTTCCCCGACGGCAGGCTGCCCTCGAGAGGCTGGCGCATCGTGGCCCTCGCCGCATGGGCCGGGCTCATCGGCACCACCGCCGGGTTGATGGCGCATCCGGGCCCCGTACCGTACTGGAGCGAGGGCCTCAACCCCTGGGGCCTACCCGCCCTCGCGCCCACGCTGGCGCTCGCGGTGCACGTCGGCGGCGGTCTGTCGGTGGCCACGTTGCTGGCGTCGATGGTCCTGGTCATCACGCGCTACCTCGGCTCCCACGGGGTGCGTCGCGACCAGCTCCGCTGGATGGTCGCGGCCGCGGGCGTCCTGGGCTTGAACCTGGCCATCGCCGCGGTGTTCACCTTCGCGTATCCGGGGGACCGCCTCGCCACCGAGGCGGCCATGGCCCTCATCAGCCTCGGCATGCTCGCCATCGCCGCGGCGGCCGCCATCGCCATCCTCCGGCACCGGCTGTACGGCATCGACGTGTTGCTGGATCGGACGCTGGTGTACGCATCGCTCACCGCCGCGGTGCTGGCGCTGTACCTGCTGGCCGTGGGTGCGGTGGGCGCCTTGGCGGGGCCCCAGGACAACCTCCTGGTGGCCCTGGTGGCGACGGGCCTGGTGGCGGCGCTGGTGCTACCGCTGCGCGACCGCCTGCAACACGGCGTCAACCGGCTGATGTACGGGGAGCGGGACGACCCCCACGCCGTGCTGTCTTGCCTGGGCCGCCGCCTCGAGGCCACCGCCGCACCCGACGCGGTGCTGGAGACCGTGGCCGAGTCCGTTGCCCGGACGCTGAGGCTCCCCTACGTGGCGGTGGCGCTGCGCTACGAGGAGGGGAGCGAGACCGCGGCGGCGTACGGCCGCTCGGCGGGGCCGTTGCTGGCGTTCCCCATGACCTACCGGGACGAGCCCGTCGGGGAACTGTTGGTGGCGCCGCGGCCCGGGGAGACCACCTTGTCGGATGCCGAGCGCCCACTGCTGGAGACCATCGCGCGCCAGGCGGGCGTGGCGGCCCACGGCGTGCGCCTGACCACCGAGCTGCGACGCTCCCGCGAGCGGCTCGTGGCCTCCCGCGAGGAGGAACGCCGCCGCATGCGCCGGGACCTCCACGACGGGCTCGGCCCCGCGTTGGCGGCCATGGCCCTGAAGGTCGAGGCGGCGCGCAACTACCTGGCCGGGGCCGGGGGGCCGGCGCCCGAGCTGCTCTCGCAGCTTGCAGAGGAGATCGACCAGGCCGCCTCCGGCATCCGGCGTCTGATGTACGGCCTCCGCCCGCCGGCGCTCGACGACCTGGGCCTGGTCGGAGCCCTGCGCGTGCAGGCCGGGCTCCACGAGGGGCCCGAGCTACGCATCGAGGTGTGCGCACCGGAGGCGCTCCCCCCGCTTCCGGCCGCGGTCGAGGTCGCCGCCTACCGCATCTCCCAGGAGGCGTTGACGAATGTGGTGCGGCACGCGCACGCCGGCCACTGCCGCGTCACGCTCGAGGTGGACGAGCGCCTGTGCCTCACGGTAGAGGATGACGGCCGGGGGTTGCCGTCGCGCGTGAGAACCGGGGACGGGCTGCGATCGATCCGCGGGCGCGCGACGGAACTCGGCGGCTCGGTCGACATCGCGACGCGGCGATCGTCGGGCACGCGTGTGCGCGCCTGGATCCCGCTGGGCGAGGGGGCGTGATGGCGGGGAGGCGGGTCCTGCTCGCCGACGACCACGCGCTGTTCCGCGACGGAATGCGCGCGCTGATGACCTCGATCCCGGGGATCGACGTCGTCGGCGAGGCCGCCAACGCCGCGGAGACCGTGCGGCTGGGCCTGGCGCTGCGCCCCGACGTCATCCTGATGGGCCTCCAGATGCCCGACATGAACGGCATCGAGGCCACCAGGCTCGTGCTGACCGCCCTCCCCGGCGCCCGCGTGATCATCCTCACGATGCACGAGGACGACGAGTCGGTCTTCGCGGCGATGCGGGCGGGCGCCCGCGGCCACCTCCTCAAGGGGGCCCGGCAGCACGAGCTTCTGCGGGCCCTCGACACGGCCGCCGACGGCGGCGCCATCTTCAGCCCGCGCGTGGCCGAACGGATCCTGCAGTTCTTCCGGACCTCGCGCCGGGACCTTCCGCCGAAGGTCTTCCCCGACCTCACCGAGCGCGAGCGGGAGGTGCTCGACCACATCGCGGCGGGCGGGGCCGACGCGGACATCGCCCGGCGGCTCGGCATCGCGGAGGAGACCGTGCGCAACCACGTGTCCAACATCTTCACCAAGCTCCACGTGACCGATCGGGCCCAGGCGGTGGTGCAGGCCCGAGAGGCGCGGTTCGACCCGGAGGAGCCGGGCGCCTGAGGCGCGGCCGACGCCGGCGGCCCGGCGCGGCCGCGCCGGGTACCTGATCAGGCGGCGAGCGCCTCCCCCAGGAAGCCCTCGAGCGCCGCGAGCAGGCCGGCGGAGAGCGGGTTGGCGGGGTCGCGATAGGTGGCCATGTTGGCCTCCGGGTCGGCCGGCGCCACGCGCAGGACGTGGTTCATGCCATCGATCAGATGGAGGTAGGCCGTCGGGGAGGCCTCCTGCAGGCGTTGCGCGTCACGCACCGGGACCTGCAGGTCGGTGGTGCCCTGCAACACCAGGGTCGGCACCTGCAGCTCGGCGATGACGTCGGCCGGGTCGTAGGCGAACCATTCGATGAGGTAGGGCTGGACGCTCGGCCGGAAGAGCGCATGCGCCAGCGCCGGCACCGCCGCGACGGCCGACGGCAGGGGTTCGACCCGCCGCCCCTCCCGCAGATGCCCCAGCACCACGTCCACCTGGACCAGGAGCTCGGGCGGGAGCTGCCCGGCGAGCTGGCCGCGCAGGATGTCCGATGCGGGCCGTCCCGCGCCGGCAAGCGACACCACCGCTCGGACGATGCGTGCGGCCGCGGGGCGTTGGGCCGCCAACATGGCGAGCAGCGCGCCCTCACTGTGCCCCAGCAGCGCCACGGGGCCGAGGCCCGGCGTGGCGCCGAGCAGCTCCACCCAGGCGACCACGTCGTCGACCAGCGCCTCGAAGCGCAGGCCGGACTCGTCAGCCCCCGCGCCGCGGCTCTCGCCGATGCCGCGCTTGTCGTAGCGGAGCGAGGCGTAGCCGCGGGAGGCGATCCCCTCGGCCAGCAACCGCAGGCTGTCGTTGCGCCCGGGGATGGCGGCGCTGTTGCCGTTTCGGTCCGTGGGCCCGGAGCCCGCGACGATCAGCACCACGGGCGCCCGCGAGCCGCGGCTGGGGCGCTGCAGGGTGCCGTGGAGGACGCCGCCTGGCACCTCCAGCGCCATCGGCTCGGCGCTCAAGACGGGACTCCGGCCGGGGCGGCGGCCCCGAGATTCGGGGCGGACGGCTCCGTCCGCATACTCCGGCGATGACGGTTCACGCCGGACGCTAGCCCGCGCCGCCGTGAGGCGGGTGAAGGGGCCGGGGAGCGGCCATCGCGGGAGCGGCCATCGCGGGAGCGGCAGTCGCTGGGACAGGCCGTCGCGGAACCGGCTGTCGCGGGTGCGGCCGAGCCCCGCGTAGGCCCCGCGCCGGGGCACGGCCCCGCCTGGCGCGCCCGGGCGCACGGGCGCACGGCAGGGACCGGGGGTCCATCGGCCCCCAGCGCGCCCGGTCACACGAGGGGCTCCGGCAGCGGCACGGGCGCGATCACGGGCGCGATGCCACCGGCGCCCCCGTCCTCCTGCGCGTCCGCCTCGGCCGGCGCCCGCGCCGCCTCCTCGGAGGCGACGGTCGTGCGCAGCGGCAGTCCCGGGATGAACAGGATCAGCAGCGAGCCGGCGACGATGACGAAGAAGCTCACCTGGAACAGCAACCGGATGCTGACGGCGAAGCCCTGCTTCACGCCCTGACCGATCTGCTCGGCGAGGGTGGCCGATTGGGCCTGCAGGGCGCCATCGAGCTCCTGCAGCGCCGCGCCGCGCGCCTCCTCGGACAGGCCCGGCGCGGCCGCAACCAGCGCCTTCACCTGCGCCGGCACGGTGGCGTCGGCCTGCAGGGCCGCCGCGGCCGCGGCGTCGCCACCCACGGCGTCTGTCACGCGCGCCTCCAGCGCCGCGAGCGCCCGGGCGACGCCCTGCTCGATGCCCCCTCCGGCGCCGCCGGCGCCGATGGAGCTCAGGTCGAAGCTCTGCGCGGCCGCGCCGGGGATGCTCGGAACGAACTTGGGGACCTCGCGCTGGACCGACAGGGTCAGCAGCGTGCCGAACACGGCCAGGCCGATGGCGGAGCCGATCTGCCGGAAGAACTGCGAGGCGCCCGTCGCCACACCCATCTGCCGGAAGGGCACGGCGTTCTGGATCGCCAGCGTGAACAGGCTCTGGGCCGGGCCCAGCCCGATGCCCACGACCACCATGCGCCAGGCGAGGCCGAACATGGTGGTGTGAAGGTCGATCTGCGTGAGCAGCGCGACGCCGACGATCAGCACCGCCGCGCCGCCCAGCATCAGCGGCTTGTAGCGACCCGTGCGCGTGACCACCAGGCCAGCGACCATCGAGCTGAGGATGAGCCCGCCCATGAGCGGCAGCAGCGTGAAGCCGGAGTTGGTGGCGGTGATGCCGAGCACGAGCTGCATGAACAGCGGCAGGAACATGACGATGCCGAGAAACGCCACGTTGACCACGAAGGCCGCGGCGTTGGCGAAGGCGAAGACCGGGATCCGGAAGAGGTCGAGCGACAGGAGCGGGTCCCGGGCACGGCGCTCGACCCACACGAACAGGGCGAGCGACGCGGCGGCGACGCCGAGCAGCGTGAGGATGGTGGCCGAGCCCCAGGGGTGCACGGAGCCGCCCCACGTCAGGGCCAGCAACAGCGGCACGAAGGTGCTCACGATGAGCGCCGCGCCGGGGAGATCGATGCTGCCCTCGCGATCACCGGGGGCCAGCGCCGGCATCTGCGTCGCGATCATGTACAGCGCCACCGCCCCGATGGGGAGGTTGACGTAGAACACCCATCGCCAGCCGGCGATGACGTGCCCCAGCACGGACACGGTGCCGTGGTCGGTGAAGAAGCCGCCGATGATCGGCCCGACGACGGACGCCAGCCCGAACACGCCGCCGAACAGGCCCTGGTACTTGCCGCGTTCGGAGGCGGGGATGAGGTCGGCGATGATGGCGAAGGCGCTGGAGAACAGGGCGGCTCCGCCGAGGCCCTGCAGCGCGCGGAACGCGATGAGCTGCGTCATGCCGCCGCCGAGCAGCGGCAGGTTCCCGAACTCGCCGGCCAGGCCGCTGAGCATCGAACCGCCGAGGAAGAGCAGTACGCCGAAGATGAGGATGGGCTTGCGGCCGTACATGTCGGAGAGCTTGCCGTAGATGGGCACCATCACCGTGGATGCCAGCAGGTAGCCGGTGGTGACCCAGGTGTAGAGGTTCAGACCGTCGAGCTGCTCGATGATGCGGGGCATGGCCGTCGACACGATGGTCTGGTCGAGCGCGCCCAGCAGGAACACCACCAGCACCCCGGCCAGGGTGAGGTTGCGCTCGCGTCGCGTGATTCGGACCGTCATGGGGTCTCCTGGGCGCGGGCCAAGCACGGGCGGCGCGTGACGTGACAGTGGGTCGTGCGGTCGCTCATTCGTTGCCCTCGAGCAGCCGCTGGCTGACGCGCTCGAGCGCATCGGTCAGGCAGTCCCGGGTGGCGTCGCCGAGGTCGTCGAGCAGCGGCGTGATGGTGCGTTCGATGGCCGCCTTGACGGCGGTGCGCGTGCTGAGGCCGTGCTCGGTGATGCCAAGCAGGGTACGGCGGGAGTCGTCGCGGTCGATGGAGCGGTCGATCAGGCCGCGCTCGAGCAGCTTGTGCACGATGCGGCTGGCGGTGTCGCGCGGCACCTCGAGCCCGTCGGCGAGCTCGCTCGGGAAGCGCACGCCCCGGCGGATCATGGACAGGGCGAGGAAGTCGCGCAGTTCGAGATCGAAGTGCTGCTCCAGCGTGCTCCCGAGGGTTGCGCCGAGGGCGCGGCCGGCACGGTGAAGGCTGACGAGGAAGGTGAAGGCCGGGGACACGGTGGCGTCCCCGGGCTGAGCCACCGGGGCACCGGCCTCGGGCGTCGCGCCGTTCCCTTCGGTACCTCCGGGGGGCCCGGAGGATCCCCCCGCGCCGGCACCGGAGGCGGCGGGGGACTCGAGGATGGTTGCGGGGTCGGCAGGAGGGATCACGAATCGAGAGTCTACATCGATAGTCTCAGTGTGCAACTATCTCGCGTTACAAACGTTCACCGCCGGCGTGGCCGTGACCCCTCGCCGCGCGCAGGCGGAGCGTGGCGGAGTTCGAGGCAGCGAGCGGCCGCGACGCTCAGTCCAACGGCACCCACACCGGCTCGCGGTGGCGGAAGGTGACGACCCGCGTGCGGCCGAGGGCGAGCAGCTGCGCCGCGGCCTCCCGGTAGCCGGCACCGACCTCCGCGGCCCGGTGCGCATCGGAGCCGATGGTGACGGGTACCTCGCGACGCACCAGCCCCTCGAGCAGCGCGGGGCCCGGGAACAGCTCGCCGGCCTTGCGCAGGCCGGACCCGTTGATCTCCACGGCCACGCCGCTGTCGGCGATGGCATCGAGCGCCTGCTCGATCTCCGCCCCCATGGCGCTGCGCGCCGCCGGGGCCATGGCCTTGATGGCATCGAGGTGCGAGAGCACGTCGAACAGCCCGGAGCCCGCCGCGGCCCGCACCGCCCGCCAGTACCCTCGGTGGAAGGCGTCCGGGTCGTCCAGCGAACCCCAGGTGCGGGGCTTGTAGATGTGCCAGCCCTCCACCTCGTGCACGGAGCCAAGGACGTAGTCGAGCGCGTCGGCCGCCAGCGCCTCCCGGTACGCCGCCTCCGTGCCGGGCAGGTAGTCGGCCTCCACGCCGATCCGCAGGTCGAGCCCGGGAAGCTCGGTGCGCAGCGCGGTGCGGACGGCACACGCCTCCTCCAGGTAACCCGCCCACTGCGAGCGTGCCATCTGCGTGCCCGGCTTCGGGTGGTCCCGCTCGTGCGCGAACAGCGGCGCGTGGTCGCTCCAGCCGAACACGCTCACGCCGGCCTCCGCGGCGGCCCTCGCCATGGACGCGAGCGTCCCCTCGGCGTGGCCGCAGCGATCGTGGTGGGTGTGCAGGTCGATCACGTCGTCACGCTACCCCCGCGCGGCCCGAGCGACGGTCGCCTGCGCCCCTCAGGTCCCGGCCACGGACCGCCGGGGGCCGCGTCCGTCGGCGTCCAGGGAGAGCGCGGCCAGCGCGCCCAGCACGCTCAGGCCGCTGAGCGCGAGCGGCGCCAGCGGGGCGAGCCCGAAACGGCGGCGCCCCTCGGCGCCCTCGCGCGGAACGAACCGCGACTCCTGGACGCGCTGCAGGGGCGGCCGCCCGTCCACCGCCGAGCCCACGCGGGCGGCCGGGGCCACCCGGGCGCCGGCCGGCGGCGTCGCCGGCGCCGCCCCACGATCGAAGGACGCCCCGATCTCGGGACTCCCCTCGGCGTGCTCGAGGTGCTCGCGAACGCCCAGGAGCCCCGTGCCGGCCAGCACCACGAACGCCAGCGCCACCAGCACGCGCAGCCGCCGCGACGGCACGAGCGCCGCCAGCGCGAGCACCACCCCTGCCACCGCGGCCAGCACGCCGATGAGCTGGCTCCCGCGCGTGTGGTCCGTCAGCAGCAGCTCCGCCACGATGAGGCCGAACCCCAGGCCGGTGCCCGCCAGAACGAGCAGCGCGAAGCGCCGCTGCAGCCACGTCGATAGACTGTGCATCCTTATCTCTCTCTCCGGCGCGCCCTAGCGCACCGCGCGCCGGCTCGGGCACGCACGCCGCACAGCGTGACGCGCGCCGGTTGGCGCGGTGTTAAGAGGAGCTTGGGGCGCCCGAGAGGCACACGGCACGGCGGGCGAGGGGCGGGCTGCGGGTGCGCGGGCCGGGCCTCAGCCCGGGGCGCCGCCGACGAGCATGCGCCGGAAGAACGCCACCATCTCCCTGAAGGCGTCGTCGGCGGTGGCATCGGTGCGGAGTCGTCCACCCTCCAGCATGAAGCCGTGCGGCTCCCCCTGGTAGACCTTGAGCTCGAAGGCCTTGCCGGCGGCGTCGAGCTCCGTCGCGTAACGGTAGATCGTCTCGATGGGGCTCGCGCTGTCGGCCGTCCCGTGCAGGATGAGCATGGGCACCTGCAGCTCACCGACGACGCTCGCGGGCTGGGTGTCGCCGCTGTACGGGAAGCCGTACCACGCCACCCCGGCACCGAAGGCGTCGATCTGTGGCAGGAGCAGCATGGTGTAGCGCCCGCCCGCACAGAAGCCCGTCAGCCCGAGGCGTTGGGGATCGACGTCGTCACGCGCCCGCAGCATCGCGACGGCGTCCTCGACCAGCGCGCGGACGGCGGCATCGGGCGGGCTGCGCTCGAAGGTCTGCCAGCCGATCGCGAGCACCACGAACCCCTCCGCCGCGAACGCGTCGCTCATGGTGCGGTACCCCTCCTCGAGCCCGTTGAAGGAGTGGATCAGCACGATGCCCGGGTAGGGCCCGCCGTCCTCGGGCGCCGCCAGGTAGGAGGCGTAAGCCTGACCCCCGCTGGTCACGGCCACGTCCTCGCCGCGCACGCCCTGCGCCCAGCCGGCACCCGCCAGGCACGCCAACAGCAGCGCTGCGAGGAACGCGCGCGCCGCGGCGGCGCGCCGCGGTGGTGTGGAAATGAACGTCATGGTGACCTCCCTCGTCCGGCACCGTGTGCCGGGTTCCCAGGCTCCGCGGGGGCGAGGGGGGAAGGTGCGCGGAGGTCCGGCGGTGGTCCTGGGGTGGCAACGCGCGCCCCGCCGGGCGTCTCGTGACCGATGGGGCCAGCATGCACGCTGCGCGCTCGCGACGTCCGCCGCCTGGGCGACAGTGCGGCGGCGGGACAATGCGCCCGCGCAGCGCCACCGGGGCGCGGGTAAGGTGGGGGTCGGGTGTGGCCGTGCCCGTCGGGCACGACGCCCCGCGCCGACGACGGTGGCAGCCGACGACGGTGGCAGGGGTTCAGGCCCGGAGGCCTCATGAACGGCGACGTTCTCACCGTATTCCTCATCCTCGCGGCCACCGTGGCGCTGTTCGTCTGGGACCGCCTGCGGCTGGACCTGGTGGCGCTGCTGTCGTTGCTCGCCCTGACGCTCTCCGGCATCCTCACGCCCGCCCAGGCGGTGGCCGGCTTCGGCAACACGTTGGTCATCATCATCGCGGCGCTGTTCGTGGTCAGCGGCGGGCTGTTCCGCACCGGCGTGGCCTCCCGCGTGGGCCGGGCGATGGGGCGGCTGGCGGGCAAGAGCGAGGCGCGGCTGATGCTGCTCACCATGCTGACCGTTGCCCTGCTTTCGAGCTTCATGAGCTCCACCGGCGCGGTCGCCGTGATGCTCCCGGTGGTGGTCACGCTGGCCTGGAACGCCGATCTCAGCCCTTCGAGGCTGCTCATGCCCCTCTCGCTCGGCTCGCTCTTCGGCGGCATGCTGACGCTCATCGGCACGCCGCCCAACATCGTCGTCAGCCAACAGCTCAAGAGCGCCGGGCTCGAGCCCTTCGGCTTCTTCTCCTTCACCCCGCCGGGCCTGGTCATGCTGGCCGTCGGCGTGGGCTTCATGTTGCTGCTGGGGCGGCGGCTGCTTCCGGATCGTGCGCCCGCGCACGCGCCCGATCGCGACCAGGGCGAGGCGCTCGGCACCGAGGAGCTCGCAGACATCTACGGACTGCCAGAGTTCATCCACCCCCTGCGGATCCGGAGTGACTCCCCGCTGGTGGGCAGGTGCCTGCGGGAGGCGCAACTGCGAAGTCGCTACCGCGTCACCGTCCTCGCCATCCAGGCGGCCCAGGGGCGCGGCTCCCGTTCGATGGTGCCCGACACCTGCTTCGAGGCCCTGGACGAGCTCTGGGTCCAGGGCGAGCGCGATGCCGTGCGCCTGCTGGCAACGGAGCAGGGGCTCGAGCCCGTCGACGACCGCACCCTGCTGCCGGGCAATCTCGGGCTGGTGGAGGTGTTGCTCACCCCGCGCTCGCGCCTCCTGGGCCAGACCCTGCGCGACCTGCGCTTCCGCGAGCGCTTCCGCGTCACCGTCGTCGGCATCAAACGCATCGGCCGGCCGCTGCCGGACGACATCTCCCAGGTCCCGCTGCGTTTCGGCGACACCCTGCTCATCAAGGGGCCGTGGCGCCACATCGACCTGCTGCAGGGGCAGCAGCGCGACTTCGTGGTGGTGACGCACCCGCCGGAGGACGCGCGGCCCTCGCCGGCCGAGCGCCGTGCGCCGGTGGCCGTGGCGATCCTGTTGGCCATGCTGGTGGTGATGACCACGGGGCTGCTCCCCACCCTCACCGCCGTGCTGCTCGCCGCGGTGGCGATGGTCCTGACCGGTTGCCTGGACATGGAGGAGGCCTACCGCTCGATCAACTGGCAGAGCGTGGTCCTCATCGCGGCCATGCTGCCCATGGCCACGGCGCTCGAGGCCAGCGGCGGCATGGACCTGATGGTCGCGTCGCTGACCCGTCTGGGCTCGGGCGGCCCGCTGTTGATGATGGGCATCCTGTTCATCGTCACCTCGCTGTTCAGCCAGGTGATGTCCAACACCGCCACGACCGTGCTGGTCGCGCCCATCGCCCTGCAGACCGCCCTGGCGCTGGGCGCCTCCCCCTATCCCATGTTGATGGCCGTGGCCATCGCGGCCTCCACCGCCTTCTCCACGCCCATCGCGTCGCCCACCAACACCATCGTGCTCAGCGCCGGTGCCTACCGCTTCGGCGACTACCTCAAGGTGGGCGTGCCGCTGCAGTTGCTCATGCTTGCCGCGACGCTGTTGGTGGTGCCGAGGCTGTTCCCGCTGTAGCACGCGCCCGTCGGACCGCCGGCGGCACCGGGCGGGAGCGCTCCGGCCGACACGCCACTGGGGCACATGCCCCCGGGGCACGCAACGGGACACGCACCCGGCCGCACCGGGCCATGCCGTGCCGTACCCTGACCCCATGCCCCCCGCCGCCACCGAGTTCGACGTCGTCGTCGTGGGATCGGGTCCCAACGGCCTGACGGCCGCGGTGCACCTGGCACGGACCGGCATGCGCGTGTTGGTGTTGGAGGCGGCGGACGCGCCCGGGGGCGGCACCCGGTGCGCCGCGTTGACCCTCCCCGGGTACATCCATGACGTGTGCAGTGCCGTGCATCCCCTTGCCGTCGGCTCCCCGGCGCTCGCCGCCCTGCCGCTGCAGCAACACGGGCTCGCCTGGGTGCACCCGCCACTCCCCCTGGCCCACCCCCTCGACGGCGGTCGTGCCGTCGCCCTCCACCGGGACCTCGACGAGACCGCACGCGGCCTCGGGCGCGACGGCCCGGCGTATAGCGCCCTGTTGGGCCCGCTGGTGCGCCGCTGGGACGCGCTCGCCCGGGAGGTCCTCGCCCCCGTGCTTCACTGGCCGCGCGAGGCGCTGCTGTACGCCCGTTTCGGGCTGCGGGCATTGCCCTCGGCCCGCGGCCTCGCCCGCCGGCGCTTCGCTGAGGAGCCGGCCCGGGCGCTGTGGGCCGGGATGGCCGCCCACAGCATGCTGCCCCTCGAGGCGCCACTGAGCAGCGCCATCGCCGCCGTCCTGGGCGCGGCCGGCCACGCGGTGGGGTGGCCGCTCCCGCTGGGCGGCGCCGAGCGCATCCCCGAGGCGCTGGTGGCCGTCCTCCGGGAGCACGGCGGGGAGGTCCGCACGGGGGAGCGGGTGGACGACGTGGACGCCTTGCCGCCCAGCCGCGCGGTGCTGCTGGACCTGACCCCGCGCGAGGCGCTGCGGGTGGCGGGGCACCGATTCCCCGAGGGGTACCGGCGCGCGCTGGAGCGCTACCGCTACGGCCCCGGCGTGTTCAAGCTCGACTACGCCCTGGACGGCCCCATCCCCTGGGAGGCGGACGCCTGCCGGCGCGCGGGCACCGTGCACCTGGGCGGGACCCTGGAGGAGATCGCGGCCTCCGAACGGGCGGTCGCGGAGGGGCGCACGGCCGAGCGGCCCTACGTGCTGTTGGCCCAACCCAGCCGCTTCGACCCCGGGCGCGCACCCCGGGGCCGCCACACGGCGTGGGCGTACTGCCACGTGCCGAACGGCTCGAGCGAGGACATGACCGCGCGCATCGAGCAGCAGATCGAGCGCTTCGCGCCCGGATTCTCGGAGCGCGTCCTGGCGCGCGCCGGCCGCGCCGCGCCCGCCCTCGAGGCCTACAACGCCAACTACGTCGGGGGTGACATCAACGGGGGACTCCTGGACCTACGGCAGGCCCTGGCCCGCCCCACGCTGCGACGCGATCCCTACAGCACGCCGGACCCCGGTCTGTTCCTGTGCTCGTCGGCCACGCCGCCGGGTGGCGGGGTGCACGGCATGGCCGGTTACCACGCCGCCTCGTCCGTGCTGCGGCGCCTCGCGCGCGGCGCGCCGCACACTCGACCATGACACCCGCAGACGTCGTCCGCGCCTTCTGGGAGGCGATGGGAGGAAACGACTTCCCTGCGGCCGCGGCCTGGCTGACCGAGGACTTCGAGCTCCTCTGGCCCCAGTCGGGAGAGCGCATCGTCGGCCCCGAGGACTTCGCGCGGATCAACACGGCCTATCCGTCGCACGGGCCGTGGCGCTTCGTGTTGGGCCGCATCGTGGCGCAGGGCGACACGGTCGTCACGGACGTCGACGTGACCGACGGTGTGGTGCAGGCTCGGGCCGTCACCTTCCATCGGGTGCGTGGACGGCGCATCGCGCGGCAGGTCGAGTACTGGCCTGAGCCCTTCGAGGCACCCGCCTGGCGGGCGCGCTGGGTCCGCGCGCCGGGCGACGGCGACCCCGCGGCGTAGCCCCGAACGACGCCGGACGCCAGCACACCGCCCCAGCATGGGTCTAAGGAGGTCCGCATGCATGTCGCCCAAGGAGTCGAAGTCCTCGAGATCGGGGACGCCCCGCGCACCCTTCGCCCAACGCTACGGTGGGACGACCACATCGGCGGGCTGGAAGGGCTGCTGGCCCACCGCCTCGGCGACGTCCCACGGGACCGGCCGGCCGCATGAGCCCCATCCCGCCTGACGACCAGGTCCGGAATTTGCTCGCCCGGATACGAGCGTCGCTCCCAGGTGAGCGGTTGCGGGACGTGCGGATGTTCGGCGCAATCGCCATCATGATCGACGACACCATGGCGGTCGCCGTGAATAAGGATGGCAGCCTGCTCGTGCGCGTCGACCCGGCAGAAGATGCGCAGCTGCTCGAGAACCCCGGCGCATCCCGTGCAGAGATGGGCGCAGGTCGGTCCATGGGTGCGGGATGGATCCGAGTCGAGGCGGAGGCGCTACGCAGCAACGCTGCCCTGCAGGGCTGGCTGGACCGGGCCGCCACGTACCTCGCCCGGCGCAGGAGGCCACGTGCTTGAACCGCTTGCCCGGGTTCAGGCCAGGCTGCGAAGGCGAGGTCATGCACGCGGAAGTGTCGCTGGATGGAGACGCCGTCTGGCTTCATGGCGTCGCCCCCGACCACGGCCCGGGCGAGGTCGCAGGGCTCGGATCGTCGAGGGGCACGCTCAACCGCTTCGTCCCTGACGTCGACGAGCGTCACGCTCGGGCGAGTGCCGCAGTGGCTCTGTAGCGATCAGGCCGGGCGGGACCTACCGGTATACGCCACCCCAAGCCTGAACACGGCCAACAGCACACCGGTGACCGCGGATGCGACGAGGGCCAGAACGAAATCGGGTTGGAAGTAGATCAAGGTTCTGATCGGCGTCCCGAACAGGCCCGGCACCAGGCCGAGAAGTACCCACGCCGCGACGCCCGTGGTGAGCAGCGGGAACCACAAACTGAACAGTCCGAAAGCGCCGGAGCCGGACTTGGCGCGAACCTTGGCGCGGTCGACCCACACCCTGATCATGCCGAGGACGTAGATGATCGGCAGGACCACCAAAGCGATGAACAGAGCCTTTCGGGACCATCCGGATCCGTCGCTGTCGTAGCCGAGGCCGAGCGCCCTATCGGAGATGCCAACGCGCAGGTGGCCCGTCTCTCCGAAGCCCATCCCACTGCCGCCGTTGACGAGCACGATGACCGCCTTCTTCTCGGCAGGGAGCATCGTCGCGAGTGTTTCGACGCCGGGGCTGACGCCGGTATGCCAGATGGCCCCGGTGTCGGACTCCACATTCCAGCCAAAGCCGTAGGACGGTGATACTTCGCTGGCCGGGAGCATCATCTGCGCCTTGCCTTCGGCGCTCAGCACATCGTCCTCGCCGTTCATCATCATTCCCAGATAGCGCCCCAGATCGCTGGCGCTGGCAACGACGCCGCCTTGCGGAGCCGTTGCGCGGTCGGTCGTGTTGCCGGGAATCGGCAGTTTGGTGCCGAACCAAGGCCGGTGCCCGGTCGCCATGGACTCGTGGACCCTGCCGTCGGCGACGAAGCTGTGGTTCATTCCGACCGGCTCCAGGATGTTCGTCACCACGTAGGTCTGGTAATCCTGTCCGCTCACGACTTCGATCAGGCGACCGAGGATCTGGTAGTTCGCGTTCGAGTACTCCCACTTTTCGCCGGGCTTGTGGGCAGGAGTCGTATCTGCCAGCCGGTCAACCCCGCGGGCAAGATCATCCTTCTCGCCGGTGGCGTCCGGATGTCCGGAGTTTCCTTGCAGTGTGGAGAAGCCGCTCGTGTGGCTGAGCAACTGCCGGATGGTGATCGCGCCTGCCGGTTGGCCCGAGAACTCGTCAAGGTAGCGCGAGAATTCGGTATCCAGGTCGATCTTGCCCGCCTCGACCAGCTGCATCACGGCGAGCGCCGTGAAGCTCTTGGAGATCGAGCCGATCACGAACGGCGTGTCCGGCGTGACGGCCGTGTCGCCTCCGAGCTTGACGACCCCGCGCGCGCCAGCCGACGTGAGCGTACCGTCGGCCACGACGGCGTACGCCAGACCGGGCACGGCCGAAGCAGGCATTGCGCTATCGATGAACTCCTCTATCGATTCTTCGGGGGCACTGGTAGCCACAGCGGCGCTCATGCCAAGCGCGAGGATCACGACCGCAAGGCTCACGAGTGCGAGATTCTTAGGCGCAAGGCTCGTCAGCCATCGCGGCATCCGCATCATCCACCCGCGGCAAGCACAAGCAGACGAACAGCAGGTCACCGGTCCATCCCATCAGGGTTCGGTATGCGCATCGGAGCCGCAAGAACCCGGAGACGGCTCATGGTCCGTGGTCCAGGGCCAGGGCCACGCCCAGGCCCAGGCCCAGGCCCAGATCCTGGCCCAGGCCCAGGTGTCTGTCGGTAGCCGTCAGTCCAGCGATCACTTCGCCCCCTCCAAGGTTGGTCGTACTGAGTGTGGATAACGCTCCAGCATAGGCATACGAAGGACGGCGGTCAACGTCCCCCCGAGGTCCTCGGAGCACGCTTACCCGCGCCCCTTCGTGCTCCGATGGGCCAGCACGACAGCGAGGAAGCACCGCCCAGACGACACTCCTCTGGTGTTCCCCGATTCCATCTACGGCAAGGAGCCGAGTCGTGACCTACGCGCTCGTCTCGGCCGCGAACGCGGCAGCGATGCCATCGAGAATGACCTTCAGTCCGAAGTCGAACTCGTTGCCGTATGCGTATCCCGGTTTCAGCACGAGATTCGTTGCCATGTCGGCCAGGTACGGGAACGTCTCGGCCATCGCTTCCTGCTGCGCCATGATGTCCTCGGTGGCGGCGCTGATGTCGCCGGAGGGATCCAGGGGCAGGGAGACCTCTTGCTGCGCGAACCCCAGGACGTAACTGTCGAGGATCGAGATGGCGTGGCCCGTCAAGGGCATCGAGAAGCCGGCGGCGGTGAAGCAGCCGATCACCGAATCGAGATGGCCGAGTGTCGCCGGGCCGGGTGAGGTTCGGGACTTGATGGTGATGGCCCAGGGGTGCCGTGCGAGCACACGCCGTGTCGACTCCGCCCTCTCGCGCATCGCCGAGCGCCACTCGTCGCCTGCTTGCGGCGTCGCGAACTCGGAGTTGACGACGTCGAGCATCCCGTCGAGGATGTCGTCCTTGCCTTTCACGTGGTAGTAGAGCGACATGGCTTCGATGCCGAGCTCGACGGCCAACTTGCGCATGCTCAGCGATTCGATGCCGCGCTCGTCGGCGAGTGCCACCGCGGCCCGTATCGCCCGCTCTCGAGTGACCGGTTCCGCGATCGTCGACCTGGCCATAGACACCACCTTACACCGTATGGTACCGTCACGCCATTCGACCTTACAGTGTATGGTCAAAATGCAGAACGAGATTGGACACCACTATGAAGAACTCCCGCGCCATCACCCGTTCCGTCGGAACGCTCATGCTCGCCGCCTTCTTCCTCTACGGCATTGGTACGTCCTTGGCGACCACCGCAGCCCTTGGCAGCGTCCCGATGTCGATCGGGGTCGTCCTGATGCTCCTCAACACGGTCGCCGTGGTCGCGATCGGCGCGTTCGTATACCCGATCCTGCGGCCGCATTCTGCGACGGTGGCCGCCGGATACATGGCCACTCGCCTGTTCGAGGGCGTGCTGCTCGCTGGCGGCGCGATCGCACTCGTCACGGGTGCGGCTGCTACCAACGTCCTCGCCTACAATGTCGCGATGGCGGGCCTGGGTATCGGAAGTCTGTTCTTCTGCGTCGTGCTCTACCGGGCACGACTCGTTCCGCGCTTCCTGGCCGGCTGGGGATTCATCGGCTACGCGGCGTTCGCCACCGGCTGCGTGCTCGAGCTCCTCGGGGTCGCGGGAGCGGGGCTTCCGGCCACCATCCCGGGCGGCTTGTTCGAGCTCGCCTTCGCCACCTGGCTCCTGGTTCGCGGCTTCAGCGCACCTGCGGCCATGCCGGTCGCGGTCCAGGCACGCACGCGACCACTCTCAGGGTGAGCGACCGCATTCCGGTCCAGACCGATACGACGATCGTCGGCGAGCTCGGGAACGGCCTGTCTGCCGAGCTTCCGCGGACAACCCAAGAGCACAGGGCTCGCCAGGCGGGACCCTCTCTGTCCGAGCTCCGACCAGCGCACTGGCACCGCCCCCTCCTCATCCTCGCCACCGTGATGGGCGGGCTCGTGATCCTCACCATCGCGGGCGCTCTCCTGGATTCGCGCGAGGTCACGAACGCCAACGTGTGGCTCAAACCGCTGAAGTTCGCCCTCTCCATCGGCATCTACGCGCTCACCCTCGCCTGGTTGATCGGACGACTCCCGTCGGGCTCCCGCATCGCCCGCATCGCGAGCGTCGCAGGCACGATCTCCGCGGCAGCGCTCGCGGTCGAAATGCTCATCATCGACGGGTTCGCGCTGGTCGGGCAGAGCAGCCACTTCAACGTGAGCACCCCGTTCCATGCGGCGATGTGGCATGTGATGGCCGGGTCCATCATGGTGGTCTGGGTGATGAGTTTCCTCGTGGCCGCGTTGCTGTTCCGTGCCCCGCTCGGGGATGCAGCCCGCTGTCTCGCCATCCGCGCCGGCGCAGTCATCGCCCTGGCCGGGATGGCACTCGCCTTCCTGATGACGGGCCCGCAAGCCGGCCAGCTCAGCGATGTTCAGGGTGTCGTCGGAGCGCACACCGTCGGGCGCCCAGACGGCGGCCCCGGGCTTCCGCTGCTCGGCTGGAGCACCGTCGCAGGAGACCTGCGCATCGCCCACCTCGTCGGCATGCACGCGCTCCAGGCGCTACCGCTGTTCGTGCTCCTACTTGAGATGCTCTCCGTGAGAGTACCGGCCTTGCGTGATGCCCGTCGGCGTTCACGGCTGGTCCTGCTTGCTGTCGCCACCCTCGCGTCGACCGTCGTCTTGCTGACCTCGCAGGCGCTCATCGGCCAGTCGATCGTTGCACCTTCCGGGATCATCCTCACCGGATCGATCACCCTGACCGTCGCTGCCGTGGTTGCGACGATCGTGCTCATGCGCACGCCAAGCTGGCCGCAACGCACACGGCCTGAGCCGG
This sequence comes from uncultured Trueperaceae bacterium, assembly GCA_963739805.1. GTDB lineage: Bacteria > Deinococcota > Deinococci > Deinococcales > Trueperaceae > CAVUBJ01. The sequence goes on along the minus strand of CAVUBJ010000007.1, from coordinate 146,869 downwards.
GCGGCGCCTAACGCTCGCTGGGGGCAACGCCACGACAACACCACGTACCGCTCACTCCGACCGGCATCGAAGCGGAGCCATCCCACGAAGGGGTACGGTAGATGTTCCGAACGGCGCCAGGGGGAAGAACGCACCGCGCCCTAGCATGGAGTCAAGGAGGTCCGCATGCACGTCGCCGAAGGAGTCGAAGCCCTGGAGATCGGGGACGCCCCACGCGTCCTGCACCCCACGCTGCTGTGGGACGACGAGCACGCCGTGCTGGTGGACACCGGCATGCCGGGCCACGCACCCCTCATCCGGGCCGCCATGGAGCACCTCGGCGTGCCCTTCGAACGCCTGCGGCGCGTCATCCTCACCCACCAGGACCTCGACCATATCGGCGGTCTGGGGGAGCTGCTGGCCGCCGCCGAGGGGCCCATCGAGGTGCTGGCGCACGCCGACGACGCCCCCTACATCCGCGGCGAACGCCCCCTGATCAAGCTCGACGCCGGGCGCATGCGGGCCGCGATGGAGACGATGCCGGCCGAGCAGCGCGAGGCCATGGAGCGGCTGCTGGCCCACCCGCCCCGGGCGGACATCGATACCGAGCTGCGCGGCGGGGAGCGGCTCCCCGACTTCGGCGGCATCCGCGTCCTCGCGACGCCGGGGCACACCCCGGGCCACATCAGCCTCTACCTGGAGCGCAGCCGGATCCTGATCACGGGCGACGCCGCCGTGTCCGAGGGCGGCGTGCTGCTCGGCCCCCGTGAGGCCGTGACGCCGGACATGCCGCGGGCGCTGGCGTCGCTGAAGACGCTGGCTGCGCTCGACGCGACCGCCGCCATCACCTACCACGGGGGCGTGGTCACGGGGGACGTGGGCGCGCGCCTGACGGAGCTGGCCGCCGGAGCGGGCTGAGCCGGCGGGCGCGCCGGGTCCGCGCCGCGCGCCCCGAGTTGCGGGGAGGGGGCCGCCTAAGGCCCGCTACGCCGGGCGGAACCCGCGGGGCCCGAGCCGCCTCGCAACGCGCCCCTGATCGTCCGCTAGAGGTCCACCCAGCCCCCCACCTCGCCGCTGCGGAATATCGCCTCGAGCACCTCCATGTTGGCCACCGCGTCCTCGAGCGGCGTGGGGACCGGCGTGTCGTCGAGGATGGCGCGGGACATCGCCTCTCCCTGCAGCGTGTACTGGTCGGTGCGATCGAAGACGGTGGCGGTGGTCTCGCTGCCGTGCTCCAGGTAGAGGCGTGTGGGGCCGTCCTGCGGCGCGTTGAAGGGGATCTCGACGTCGAGCCGCCCCGCCGTGCCGAAGGCCTGGACCCGCTGGTAGGGCGCGATCTGTGTTCCGCAGGTGAAGGTGGCGGTGCCGGCGGCACCGAAGTCGAGGATGGCGGAGGCGAGCCGGTCCACGCCGAAGTCCGGGTCGAATTCGACGGTAGCCACCACCCGCTGCGGCTCGGCCCCGAACAGGAAGCGCGAGACGGAGACGTTGTAACAGCCGATGTCCATCAGGCCGCCTCCGCCCATGTCGGCGCGGTTGCGGATGTTGTCCGGATCGCGCTTGAAGTAGGAGAAGAACGACTGCACGGTGCGCAACTCGCCCAGCGCACCGCCCTTCACCTCGCGCAGCGCCTGCTGCCATTGCGGGTGGAAGCGGTACATGAACGCCTCCATCACCTTGAGGTCCGGGCGGGCACGGGCGGCCTCCAACAGCGTCCGCCCCTCCTCGGCGCTCAGGCCGATGGGCTTCTCGCACAGGACGTGCTTGCCGGCCTGGATCGCGCGCACCGCCCACTCCACGTGCTCGTTATTCGGCAGCGGGATGTAGACGGCGTCGACCTCGGGGGCTGCCAGCAGCTCGTCGTAGCTGCCGTAGGCGTGCGGGATGCGCAGGCCGTCGGCGGCCTGTCGGGCGCGCCCGGCGTCGCGGCTCGCGATGGCCACGACCTCGATCATGTCGCTCTTCTGCATGGCGGGGATGACCTTGGTGCGGGCGATCCTTGCGGTGCTCATGACGCCCCAGCGAACGGTGTCCATGACCCAGCTCCCTTCGGAGGTCGGCGACGGTTGCGGGCAGGCGGCCGGCACAACAGAGCCGGCCCCGGCGGCGATCGCCGTTCCGGGGCCAGCCTAACGTGAGCAGCGCGCGGCCCGCGCCTCTTAGGAAGCTCTTCGGCGCCGGCGCGCGCCCGGCTCATGCGTCCGCGGTCCCGGGGGCGTCAGGCTCCCCGGGTCCACCGGACCGTGGGATCAGGCCGGTCGGATGACGCTGACCATGGCGCCATGGGGATCGCGCAGGGTCGCCATGCGGCCGGCCGGGGTGTCCACCGGACCGTTGATCACGCCGCCGCCGTTGGCCTTGGCGGCCTCGCAGGCGGCGTCGGTGTCGTCGACGTGGAAGTAGACGTGCCAGTGGGGGGGCGTGCCCGGCGCCTGCGGTCGCATCGAGCCGCCCACGCCGCGGTCGCCGACCGACATCATGGTGTAGGGTTGGCCGCCGAAGTCAGTCTCGGCGAAGCGGGCGCCCACCACCGGGCCGTAGAAGCCGTCGAGCTTCTCGGGCGCGTCCGTGACGACCTCGCTCCAGGTGAAGGCGCCGTGCTCGTTGACCACCTCACAGCCGATGTGGTTGCCGGGCTGCCATAGTCCCACCGCCGCGCCCACCGGGTCGAACACGACGCTCATGGTGCCCGAATCCATCACCTGCATCGGCGGCATCACCACCTTTGCGCCGTGGGCCTCGGCCGCGGCGGTGGCCGCCGCCACGTCGTCCACCGCGATGTACATGTTCCACATGGGGGGCACGCCCTGGGCGGCCTGGTCCGGATCCTGGCGCATCATCCCGGCAGCGGACGCGCCGCCGATGCGGGCCATGATGTAGGGCTCTCGGCCCGCGCCCGTGGGCTCGTCGGTGTACTGCCACCCGAACAACGAGTGATAGAAGCGCTTGCTCGCGTCGGGATCGGGGGTGGAGAGGTCCACCCAGTTGGGTGTACCGGCGACGTGGGACGACACCTTCGGCATGCCTGGCCTCCTGAGGGTCCCGCGCTTCGCGCGGGGACCGGGGGGTCGCTTCTACGGCGGGTCCGACGGCCGTATCAAACGGAACGCGGCGCACCGGCAATGGAAGCGGGGACGTGGGGGTATTGGCTAGGAGTATAGAGGCGACGCTTCAACCTGTCAATCTTGTGCTTCGGAATGTGAAGCACGGCGGCGCGGGCGTTCCGCCCCGGTGGTAGCGTGACGCGTGCGCTCCTACCAGCAGTACTGCCCGTTGGCCTACGCCCTCGACCTCGTCGGGGAGCGTTGGTCGTTGCTGATCGTGCGGGACCTGGGGCTCGGGCCACGCCGCTACGTCGACCTGCAACGCGGGTTGCCCGGCGTCAGCTCCAACCTGCTGGCGGGGCGGCTCAGGCACCTCCAGGAGGGCGGCGTGGTGCGCCACCGCACACTGCCTCCGCCGGCGTCGGCGGAGGTCTACGAACTGACCGAGAGTGGTCGCGACCTGCTGGCGGCGCTCGAGCCGCTGGTGCGCTGGGGCGCGCGGCGCCTCCCCGCCCACATCCCGGGCCCGCGAGAGCCCGGCGACCACGTGGGCGCGGTCCCGGCCATGACGGCGTTGACGTTGCTCCACGCCGCGCCCCGTGGAGCCGCACCCATGACCGCGGTGCTCCGCTTCCCGCCCGAGGTGTTCACGCTGCACTCGGCCGGCGAGAGCGCGGCGTTGCGGGTGCGGTTGGGCGAGCCGAGTCCCGACCAGGCCGCCGCGGCGGACCTAGACCTCAGCTCGGATCAGGCCACCTTCATGCAGCTCGTGGCCGGGCAGCGCACGCCCGAGGACGCGGCCGCCGGGGGCGCGCTGCGGCTGCACCGCGGCGCGGAACACCTCGGGGCGTGGCTCGAACGCTTCCGCCCGCCGGCCGCGATGACCGGCCCGACCCGCGCCTGAGTGGCCCACCCGGGCGGCCGGGGCCGGGGCCCCGCGCCGGGCGCAGTTCGTCACCGCAGGTCCAGGGCGTAGGCCACCGTCGGCAGTAGCGCGTCCTGTACCGCCGGAAGTTCCGCGCGCTCCACCAGCAGCAGGTAGCGCGCATCGGCCGCAACCCCAGCCAGGGACAACACCTCCGTCAGGTCGCCGCTGCCCGGCGTACCCCCGGCCACCAGCGCCCCCTGGTCGTCGAACAACCGCAGGTGCAGACCCGCGCCGGTCAGGGTGAGCTGCTGGTAGGCCGTGAGCTCGCGCGCCGAGAGCGAGAGCGCCAGCCCCTCGCGCGCGCCCACGAGCCAGCGCGACACCGGGGAGGTGGGATCGATCCACCAGACCCGGTCGAGCGTGACGGGGAGGCTGGGGATCGAGGCCTGGTCGACGACCGTGCCGAGCTGGAAGGTGTAGCGCGTACGCTGCGCGCCGGTTACCCGCACCACGTAGGACCCCGCGTCGGGGATCTCGAACGCGGTCTTGGTGGCGGCGGGCCAGGTAGAGACCAGCGCCCCGCCCTGGTACAGCGACACCGTCACCGGTCGATCGGCGGTGGGGACGGCCACAACGTAGCTGGTGAAGCCGGGGACGAGCGTCGGAACGGCCAGCGCATAGTAGTCGTCGTCCCCGGCCGTGTGACGCGTCACCTGGTAGGAGCCCGAAGCGATGGCGGCGGCCGTGGCGAGCGTGTCGTTGACCTCGAAGGCGTCCGCCGGGAGGGCCGCCGGCTGGGCCGAGAGCCTCAGGTAGTACTGGTTGAGGTCTCCCAGGATGGAGGCCGTGTAGGTGCCGGGCGCCATCAGATCGTAGGCCACGTCGGCTCCGTCGTCGCGCGGGGTCACGAGCTTGCCCGTCGGGGGCGGCCCGTCCCCGACCAGGTAGAACCCCACATCGCCCAACCCCGGCATGAACTCCAGGGCCAGCGACAGCGTGCTGTAGTCGGCCAGGGTGAATCTCACGAAGTCCGGGTCCTTCGCGAGCGTCAAGGGCCCCTCGGTCACGCCGAAGGGCAGCACTCGGGCCGTGGTGGGTGTGTCGTTGGGTTCGAACCCGTCCGCGGGGAGGGTGCCGGCGATCACCTCCCGCAGCGCGGCATAGGCGTTGAGGTAGCGCGGCACGTGGGGGTCGGTCGAGTCGGTCCAGGCGGTGTCCTTGATGATGGTGTCGACCTCACTCGCGGTGAGCGATGGATCCGCCGCCTTCATCATGGCCACGACCCCTGCGACGAAGGGCGTGGAGGCGCTCGTGCCGTTGTGGTTCACCAGCCCTCCTCCCGAGTCGGGATTGGGCATCGCCCAGATGTCGGTGGGCGCGAAGATGTCTACCGACGGACCGTAGTTGGAGTAGTCGATGCGGTGGTTGCTGGCGTCCGCCAGGGCGCCCACGCACAACACTCCGGGCGTGCCGGCCACGCCCGCGACCATGCACGGCCAGACCGGGTCGTCGTCGACGCGCTTCTTGTCGTTCCCCGCGGCCGCCACCAGCACGACCCCCTTCTGCTGGGCCGCGACCATGGTGGTGTAGCTGTACGACATGAAGCTCGAGCAGTCGAGGTTGCAGTCGCCACCGAAGCTCATCGAGACCACGCTGGCGCCCCAGTGCTGGGCGGTGCGCACGGCCCACTCCGTGTCGTAGCGGGTGAGGTCGATCTTGAACAGGACCGGCTCCGCCACCAGCGCCCCCGTGCCGGCAGCACCGTAGTCGTTGTCGATCATCCCCGTGGCGACGCCCGCGCTGCCGTTGCCGTGCCAGGGACACGGCGTGCCGCCGGTGCACTTGGCGGGGTTGGAGCCCCCGGCCGTGTAATCACCGCTGATGAAGTCGTACTGGTAAGGCACGTAGAGGTACGGGAGGTCGGACACACCCGACCCCAGCGGGGAACCTGGGTAGCCCGAGCCGTCGAGCCAGAACCCGCCATCGAGGATCGCGACGCCCACGGGTCCGGAGAACCCGTGGGCCGTGAGGAGCTGCCAGGCCCGTAGCACGCTCGACTTGCTGCCGCTGGCCATGGTGGCGCCCATGCGCAACCCGTCCCAGTGGAAGGCGTCGTAGGCACTGAACTCGTCGGTGTGCACCAGCGCGTGGTCGCCGAAATCGACGTAGTTCGGGGACACGTCCATGCCCCCTCGCCGCTCGCGCATCATCAGCGCCATCAGGCGCGCCGCGCCATCCGACGAGAAGGTCCGAGCGCCGCCGAAGCCCGCCACGGCCGCGTCGTCGGCCACGGTGTCCAGCGGGAAAATGGCCGGGTCTAGCCGCACCACGTAGCTGGTGGGCACCTTAGCCTCGGCCGGGAGCGTGACGCCCAGGCCGGCGGGCGGATCGGGAACCGCGTTCGATTCCAGGACGCCGCCGCCCGTGCGGCTCAGGAACGCGGCGAGCTGGCCCGCGTCGACGCCCGCCAAGATCACCTCGTTCTCGACGAAGACACTCACCTCACCGTTGGCGTCACGCGAAGCGGCCAGCGGCCGGGTGCCGCGGCCGGGCTCCGTGATGTTGTCGGGCGTGGGCACGAGCGCGGGGTCCACGGCGTACGTGTAGGGGCCGCCGCTCGGGGTCGTGGGCGTGCTGCGGCAGGCGGGCAGCGCGATCAGGGCAACCGCGGCCAACCACCAAAGCATCCACGCGGGACGTGGGCGGTCGCTCATGGTCGCCCCGGTCGTGGGTACCCCGGTCGAACGTCGGATACCGCGCCCGGCCCGGGACGCCGGTGGCCAAAGGTCGGCCTTCCCGTGGGAAACCACGAGGCGGACGCTGGTACTCGCGGCATGCCGATCACCTCCATGTGGAACCAATCAAGCATGCACCCGGGGCGTCCATACGGCGTCAATCGTGGGCCACGACACCTCGCCGTTCGCCACCCGCGGCCGCGTACAGGACGCCGCAACCCCTCACTGGGGGGTGTGTACCTGGTCTACTCCGCGGGCCCGCTCGCCGACGCCGCATGCCGCAGGGCGTCCAAGGCCTCCTCGACATGGCGCTCGAGGCGCACCATGGACTCGAAGCGTCGCAGGATCACGCCGTCCCCGTCGATCACGAAGGTCACGCGCCTGGGGATGAGCCCCAGCACCCTGCCGACGCCGAAGGCTCGAGCCACGTCGCCGCTCTCGTCCGACAGCAGCGGGTACGGCAGCTCATGGTGATTCGAGAAGTTGCGGTGCGACTCCACCGGGTCACTGCTGATGCCGACGATCTGCGCCCCGGCGTCGCGGAACGCCTGGTAGGCGTCGCGGAAGCTGCACGCCTCGCGCGTACAGCCGGCGGACTCGTCCTTGGGGTAGAAGAACACCACCAGAGGGCGCCCGCGGAACGACGCGGACGTCACCGGGGCGCCGCTCTGATCGGGCAACTCGAACGCGGGAGCGCGGTCGCCCGACTCCGGCCGCTCGGAGGCACCGGCGGCGTTCGCATCGATGGCGTTGGGCATCGTGCCTCCTTCTCCCCCGCGCCTCGGAGCGCGCGGCGGGGCCCGCCTGGCACGCGCGGAGGGCGCCCGGGGCCCGCACGCGGGCGGCGCGGGTGTCGCTACGAAGGTACGCCCTGCACCGGGGCCCCGCCCGCATCCTCGGCTACCGTCCGGGGCATGCGGCACGACGGCGCGGGCACGGAACCTTCACACCGCCGGCGGCCCCGATCGCCTACCCTGACCAGGGAGCCGTCACCATGTCCTGCCCACGCCCCTCCGTCGCCCTCTCGCTACTCGGCGCGCTCGCCCTGGCGGCCCTCCCGACCGCACGCGCATTGGACTCCGCCGCGGTGCTGCCGCGTCTGCTGGCCGCGCACCCCGCGGTCGCCACGGTGCCGGACTGCCCGTTCCGGGGCAGCACACGCGACTGCGTGCTGCTCGACGACCACGACCCCGAGACCGCGGCGGCCACGCTACTGCGCGAGCTGCGAAGCGTGGTCGGCACGGACCCCGCGCGCGAAGGCGGCGGGCTCGCCTTCACCGCGGGCGACACGCGCTACCGGATCGCGCTCGCGCCGCGCAGCGGCCGGCCGGACCGCATGGTGGCCACCGTGAATCTGGCCCCCACACGGCTCGGGGAGTGCGCTTCCGCGGGTCGGCTGTTCGAGCTGGCCGCCCGCCCCTCGCTGAGCGCCGCGGAGCTCATCGAGCTCGGCTCGGATATCGCATGCACCGGCGCCGACGCCGGCGACGGCCGCGACCTCACGCCGCTGGCCGTAGCCGCCGCGACCGGGAACGCAGACGCGGCCCTGGCCCTGCTCCGCGGGGGCGCGGACCCCAATGCCCTGGACGCCGCTCTGTGGACGCCGCTGCTGCGCGCCGCTCGGTCCGGCTCCCCGACGTTGATCGACACGCTGCTGCGCTTCGGCGCCGACCCCAGCTACGTGGCGCCCGATGGCGCCTCGCTGGCCTCGCTCGCGCCGCTCAACGCGGCGTTGGCCCACGGCATGAGCGCACTGCTCGCCATCGGGGCGGCGACCCCGCTGCGACCCGCGACGTGGACCTGGGCATCGCATGAGGCGCGGACGCGGTCTCCGGCGGGGACGCAGTCTCCCGTGGGGACGCAGACTGCGGCGGGGGCGCGAGACCGGGAGCCGGCGGGGGCCCGCGCCCCCGCCGTCGTCGGCGACGCCGCAGCGGCGGCCGAGCCGCCCGCGGGCGCGGCGCGGCCCGCGACGGCGCCCCCGCCCGCCTCGATCGGCTGGATCGTCGCCCTGGAGGCCGCGACCGCGGCGGGGTTGCTGGCCGTCGCGGCGCTGCGGTGGCGTGCGCGCGTTATGCCCGCCGGCGGCCTGCCGCGGCGCGCACGGGCCGGCGCGCGCGCCTCACGCGCCTCGGCGGACACACGCGACGCGCGCCGCGCGGAGGCGGAGGCGCGACGCAGACGACGGGCCGGGCTCGTGACGCTGGAGCTCCCGCCCCCGCTGCGGCGTTGAGCACGGGGCGGGCGCACCTCGCCGCGGTCGCGTCCCGGCCGCCCGGGCGGGCCCTCACGCCACGTCGTCGCCATCCGCGCCGTCGCCATCCGCAAGAGGGGCGTCTGGTTCGCGGCCGTCCGGATTCCCGGCGGTCACCTCGCTCGCGCCCTCGGCGCGCACCGGTGACCCCGACGCAGGGTCGTCCGGCGCGCGGGTCGCGATGCTCGGGTCCCCGCGTTGCTCGGTGCCGGCGCCGCCGCCGTGCCCCGACCGGCGCGCCCGGCCCAGCCTTCGCATGCCGGCGACCAGCGAGGCGCCGACGCTACGCAGGCCGCTCGCCGTCGAACGCGCGCCGGCCGAGGCCACCCGACCAGCGCCGACGAGCACGCCCGCCCCCGCCCCCGAGGCCCGGCGCGAGCCCTCCGCCAGGCCGCCCACGGCGCGGCGACCGCCCTCGGCCAACCACGCCCCGATGCGGCGCTCGTCGAGGCCGGTGACGGCGCGCACGCCGGCCGCCCAGTCGCCCACCGCCTCAGGGCCTTCCCGGACGTAGGCCACCGTGCGCCTTCCGATGACGTACGTCGACAGAACGTTGGTGCCCGCCGACGCCGCCACACCCAGCACCGGCAAGGCGTGCGCCACCCAGCGACCTGCCAAGCGCTCGCCCAACCGCGTCCCGACACGCTGCCCCGCACTCTCCAGCAGCAGGTTTCCCCCCGCGCCGACGCCCGTGACCAGCAGCATGACGGCCCGGTTGTCCATGCGCTGGAGCGGAAAGTCGTGTGCCGCCGCGACCTCCAGCACCATCTGGGCCTGCAGCCGCAGCGTCGCGGCCAGGTCGGCGGTCGTGCCCAGCGTCACCGAGGCGATGGTGCCTAGGCCCGGCACGATCGCCGCCCCCGAGGTGGCCGCACCGACCAGGGCGGTGCGCTGGCAGGCGGAGCGGATGAGCCGCTCGGCCAGCTCATCCGGCGTGGCCGCGGGCGAGGCGCGCCGCATGGCCGCGACGCGCGCGCCCGCGGCCGAGGCATCCGCGTCACCCAGCGCGCGCAGCAATCGGCCCACGGCCGCTGCGGTCCAGCGCCGCGTCGCGCTCGCGGGCAGGGTGTGCTCGGCGGCCTCCATCAGCTCCAGCGCCCGGTCCTTGAGCATCGAAGCGTCGCGCTCGGCCGCCTCGGCCGGGCCCACCCCTCGGCTTCCGGCGGCGGGGGCGGCCGCGCCGTCGCCGGCGTCGTCGGTGGCGCCCGTCGCCAGCTCGTCCGCGTCCGGTGGCGGCGGGGTGGGATCTCGGGATCGGGACTCTGACATCGACACTCCCCGGGGGGCGAGGCACCCCCGTGCTGGTGCCGAGTGTACGGCAGGGGCCGGGATCGGCGGGCCGGATTCGGCAGGCCGGAATCGGCGCCCAGGGATCCGCGGACCCGAATCGGCGGACAAGGATCCGTTGGCCGGGATCCGCGGGCCGGGATCCGCGGGCCGGGACACGTGGCCCTGCACCAGCGGGTCGTGCGCGCGTACCCTCGAGGCGTCGCCCGCGACGCCCCCATGCGTTCCCCCGTGCCAGGCCGCGTCGCCGGCAACGTACCCCCGCGGGGAGGTGGGTCATGGCGAAGCGATCTCGGACACACATCGCGGCGGCGTCGGCCACCGCGCGGACGGACGCCGGCGGCGGCGGGGCGCCTCCCCCTGCCGGCTCGACGGGGGCCGACCGCCCCGCCGCGATCCTGGCCTACGTCGCGCTGGCGTACGGCATCACCTGGCTGGCGGTGGCGCCGTTGGCGCTGGACGCGCTCGGCTGGCTGCACCTGGGGCTGAGCCCGTACTGGCACGGCCTGGCCGCGCTGGGCCCCATCGGCGCCGCACTGCTGGTGACGGCCCGCACCGAGGGCCGCTCCGGGGTGGCGGCGCTGTTGTCCCGGCTGCTGCGGCCGCCGCGGCAGCGCCACTGGTTGGCGGTCGCGCTGCTGACCCCGCCCGCGCTCCTGCTGATCGGCATCATCGCCGCCCGGCTCACCGGAGCGCCGTGGCCCGATGGCGCCGAACTCGCCCGCCGGGCCGCGGCCGGCGGCTGGTGGCTCGACCTCACGATCGCCTCCGTGCTGTTCGGCTTCGGGGAGGAGCCGGGGTGGCGCGGCTTCCTGCAGGAGCGCCTGCAGCGGCGTTTCGCGCCCCTGCTGGCGGCCCTGATGGTGGGCGCGGTGTGGGCCGCGTGGCACACGCCCTTCTTCACCTACCGTTTCGCGTTCGGCGGCGCCGGCACGGTCGTGGGGTTCTTCCTTTCGATGCTGGCGGGCGCGCTGTGGCTCGCCTACCTCTACAACGCGAGCGGCCGCAGCCTCCTGGTGGTCGCCCTGTGGCACACGCTGTGGAACGTCGTCAGTCTGGTGGCTGCCGCTCTCGGGAGCACGGTGGTCGCGGTCACGAGCATGCTGGTGTTCGCGCTCGCGGTGGGCGCCCTGGTCGCCGGCGGACCGCTGCGCCTGGGGCTCGAGCCCGCGTCCGAAGCCCGCACCTGAGGCGCGCCCGCCGCGGGCCTCACGGTCGGTGTGCGACCCCCCACCAAAGCGCCATGGCGGCGTAGGCCCGGTACGGGCGCCAGCGTTCGGCGCGGCGGCGCAGCTCGGCCCCGCCGAGGCCGCCCGCCGCCCGCCGCAGGACCAGGTCGCCGGCCGGGAACGCGTCGGCGTCGGCAAGCGCGCGCATGGCGATGACCTCGGCGGTCCACGGTCCGATGCCCGGAAGTGCCAGGAGCCGCGCACGGAGCGCGGCCGGATCCCCCCCGGCGACCAGCAGGGTGGCGTCCTCGGTCACCGCCGACGCCAGCGCGCGGACGGCGCCCGCCCGTCCTCGGGTGACGCCGATGTCCTCGATCTCCGCCCGAGCGAGCCGCCCCGGCGATGGGAAGAGCCGGCCCGGCGCGCCCGGCGAAGCGGACTCCCCGAAGCGTGCCACCAGCCGCTCGGTGAAGGTGGAGGCCGCCCGCACGCTGACGTGCTGGCCGAGCACCACCCGCACGGCCCACTCGAATCCATCCCACGCGCCCGGCACCCGGAGGCCCGGCCAGCGCGCGAAGGACGGCGCCAGCAACGGGTCGTCGGCGAGATGCCGCGCCGCCGCGCGCCACCGGGCGTCCACGGCGAGCAGCGCGCTGACCCGGGGGAGCCACGCCGTCGGATCGTCCTCGGCCCGCCGTAGAGTGCTGCCGCCGACGGTCCCCGCACCCCGGTCGACGGCGTGCGTGCCCGCGCCCACCGGCACCCCGGCGGCCGCCACCGGCGGGCCGACGACGCGCACCTCGAACCCACCGCCACGGTCCAGCGGCCGCACCGAGAGCTCCCGCGTGCCGGCGGGCCCGGGCAGCACGCGCAGGTACACACCGGCGTCCACCCTCTCGATGCCCGTGACGGCCCGCGCGCCGAGGTAGGCCAGGACGGCGTCCCACGGGTACGTCCCACGGTGAGGGAGCACGATCGGAGGATCGGGCGCCCCATCGTCGGAAGACCGGCGGGCGCGGCGGGCGTCGGACGACACCCTCAGACGGTACCGCGGCCGCCACCCCGCCCGCGCCCCGCCCGCTCCCCGCATGATCCCCGCATCGCGCCGGCCGCCGGGCGGGGCGGGGCGCGCACTGGGGTGCGCCCCTGCTCACCGGGCGGCGGACCTCCCCCGGCGCGGGGCGCCGAGCCACGGGCCGAGCCGCGCGCCCAGCCGCGGGCGGCCAGCGTGCGCTCCTCGCAACCCCGGAGCCCCAGGTTTTGTATGATTTCTCACATCCACCCTGGATTCCACCCTGGATGGGAGGGAAGCGGTGAACGTGGCTCGGACACGCGGGGGCGGGAGGCTCCGCCGCGTGGGCGCTTGGGCGCTCGCAGTGGCGTATCTGACGCTGTTCGCTGCGCTCGCCGATGCTCAGAACGGCGTAGCCGAGCCGGCCGCGAGCGAGCCGCTGCTGGCGGTGGCGGCCGGCGAGTCTGCACCGTCCACCGCGGCAACGCCCGACCCGTTCAGCCGGGCCGCCGAGCACACCGCGCCCTCCCTGCCGGGCGCCGGGGGTGCCGTCCACCCCGCCTTCCTCCACTCGCCGTTCTCCGCGGTCGGGGCGCCGCAGGCGTCCGGCCTCCAGGGCGGTCGCTCGAACCCTAGCAACGCGGATGTCTCCGTAGCGCCGACCCCCACCACGACACCCCTGTCGGCGCGTGAGCGCGCGAGCGGCACCGGGACCAGCACGCCGACCGCCCCGCAGCCCACGACGATCGGCGGCCCGGCCGCCGCCGACCCACGGGGGCCGGCCACCGCACGCAACGAGCCGTCCCCGCACGGCGCGCTCCCGCTGTTCGACGCACCCTCACCGACCGGGACGCCGGCCCTGGGGCGCGGCTCCGTCACGCCCGATTCCTCCGCCGGCGTCCTGCCCGAGGCTGTGCCCGGGCTCCCTACCGGCGCGATGCCGGGGCTCTCGGCGCGTAGCGTCGACCCGCGCACGATGAGCCTGCACGGCGATGGCGTGACGCCGCTCGCCCGGGCTGTGCGCACCAGCAACGGCACCACCGCCATCCAGGGCACGCTGTGGCTTCCGCCCGGGACCGGGCCCTTCCCCGCCGTGGTACTCGTCGACGGCTCGGGCGACGCGGCGCCGTCCAGGACCGAGGCGGACGCCCGCCTGTTCGTCCAGGCCGGCGTGGCCGCTTACCGCTACAGCGCGGGGACGGCCGCCGCAACGGACGCACGCGCGGGCACCCCAGCCGGCGCCGGCTGGCGCATCGTCCCGACGGTCGACGATCTCGTCGGAAACGCCGTCGCCGCCGTGCAGGCCGTGCGGCGGTCGCCGGGGGTGGATCCCGAGCGCGTCGGCGTGTGGGGCGTGGGCAAGGGCGGCTGGATCCTCCCGTTCGTCGGGCGCGAGGCCGACGTGGCCTTCCTCATCCTCGTGAACGCCACCACCACCCCGCTGGCCCAACAGGAGATGTTGACCCGTGGAAGCAGCATGGAGGCCGCCGGCGCCTCAGACGCCACGGTCCGCGCGACCGTGCGGGGCATGCAACTCGCCTACAGCGCGCGGCCCGTGCTGACGCGGATCGCCTCGGCCGACCGGCTGGGGGCGCTGGCGGAGGACCCCCGCCTCTCCCCCGCGGCCGCGCTCGCCACCTCGCAGGCGCCCATGCTCGCCCTGTTCGACGGCGGCGGGGCGTCCGCTACCGTCGCGAGCGCCGCCGCGTTGCGCACCGCCTCCAGGGGGCGCGACCAGCCCTACGACGTCGTCACCGTGCTGGACCAGGCGCCCCACGCCTTCGGAAACGCGGGGCGCACCCAGGATCCCGCCTACCGCACGACCGTGGCCGGCTGGACGCGCACCGTCGTGTCGGGCGGCGCGGTCCAAGAACCGCTCGACCCCGAGGCGGTCCAGGGGATGACACGCGGCTTCCCGCCGCTCGCGGCCCGCGCGGGTGGTGCGGAGGGGGCGGCTTCGGGCACCGGCGAACCCCGCACGGTGTCCGCCGGGCCCGCGGCGGGAGCCGCCGCCGGCGCCCGGGGCGCCGCGGGGCGCACCGGCCCACCGGCCGTCCCGTCCTGGTTCTCGGGCGCGGAACGCGGCACGCCGTGGTACGCCACCGCGTGGTTCCAGCTTCCCGTGCTGGTGGTGTTCGTGGCCGTGTTCACCGCCGGTCTCATCGCCAGCCTGCTCCCGCTCGGCCGCATCGGCCGGGCACGCGCCGTGGGCGGCGCCCGTGTGTGGAAGGCGGTCACCCTTCGCGGCTCCACGGTGACCGGCGCCCGCCCCGTGCGCAGCGGCGCGTTGCTCCGCATCACGCAGGGGCTGCTGTGCCTGGTGGACCTGGGTCTGCTCGCCGGCCTGTCCATCACCGTGTTGGAGCTCCTCGGCATCGCCACGCCCACCCTGCCCACGCTCGGCGAGACGCTCCGCGCGCTCTCGGCCGCGAGCGGGGGGCTGGCCCTGTTCCTCGCCCTGCTGCTGCTGTTCGCGCCGCGCACCGGCTGGCGCCCCCGCCGCACCGGCCTGGCGGTCGGCGTGGCCCTGGCGGCGGCGCTGTTCCTGCCCTTCCTGTTGTACTGGCAGCTGCCGTTCCTGGCCGGCTGACCCCGGACCCGGGCGAGCCCACGAGGGCCCCGGGCCACCGCTGAACCCGGCGCAACCGAACCTTCGCGCAGCGCCCTCGCACGAGGGGGCACCCACGGGTGGGCACCGCCTCGCGGGCGGAGGCCCGTTCGTCCTGTGCGCGCCGCTCGCGCCTGGCTGGCACGTGGTTCGCGCGTGCCCGACGCATATCGCTACGCGGCCGCCGTCGCACGACACGGCCGCATCACGCCCGCATCACACCCCCTTTCGCATCCTCGCGGCAGGAGGTGAGAGAGCGAACCCGCCCACAGACCCCACGCCCCCAGAATGCTCGCGAGAGCAGAGGAGCCCACCATGATCCGTACCGACACCATCCGCAGCGCCACGACCCGTCACGAACCCGCCCGCAACCGATTGGTCATCCGTTTCCTGTCCGTGCTGGCCCTCGCCGTCGGCTTCATCGCCTACGCCGGCAGCCCCAGCTACAAGCCGGCCGTCGACGACGCCGGCTTCGACTACTACGGACACACCGAGGGCGGCCAGCAGGTCGGCTTCGTGACCCTCAGCGTGGAGAACGGCACCCTCACGGTCCACCTCTCCGATAGCGCCACGTCCGATGCCCTTCCGCATCGCTTCGACGCCATCGCGCCGATCAGCAGCGATCGCTACGCGGCGCTGTACGGCGCCCCGGATCCGGGCCAGCGGGCCGTCCAGGCCAAGGCGCGCAGCCGCGAGCACAGCCGTCTGCGCAAGGCGGCCGGCATGGCCTCGCTCGACCAGGGGTGGCGCATCGTCCATCCGGCCACCGGCATCGACGATGCCGTGGCCGCCTACAGTGCCTGGCTCAACGCTTCGGGTCTGAGTATGACGCCCGACGCCGACAACACCGTGACGAACGTGCGTCCGTTCGAGGTGGACGGCCTTGACACACCCCTGCGCATCGTGTTCCATGCCCAGTCGGATGGCGTGAGAGTGTACGTCGGCTCGCGTTGACGCCCAGCACACACGCCTCACAACGCGGCGCCGGTCGGGATGTCCCGACCGGCGCCGCGTTGATGCGCCGGTAAGCGTGGGCCTCGCGCACTTCCGCCCGCTAGCCCGCGGAACGTGTCCGCGTGGGTCAGGGCGTGCACCGCGCTTGCGCATCCAGCACGCTGGCGTTGCGCCAGGCGCCGTCCTGGAGACGTTGAGTCCAAAGCAATGGCCTGGTGCCAACGAGGCAGTGGTCGTCCGTCGAGTTGCCCAAGGCCAGCGCGGCGTAGAGGCTGACGACCGGAGCCGCGTAGGACGTGCCTGCGTATCCGACCTCCCCCTCGCCATAGACTCTCGCCTCGCCCAACGCGCCCGTCAGCATGTACCAGGCTGCGGTCGCCCTCACGTCGCCGCGGTTGGCGAAGACGGGGGGCGGGAGCCCGTCGCTCGAGGCGCCGACGCCGATCACGGAGGATAGGGCGGCGGGCAGCAACGGGAAGTCCAGGCGGAAGTTCCCGGCAGACGCAACCAGCACCCCTTCCTCTTTGCCCGCAACTCTTCTCAGCAGGCCGAAGAGTGGATCGTTGATGGTGTCCGGAGAGTCGGGTTGTCCCCCGGCCGTTGACAGCAACCAAATCAGGTCATCCACCAGAGCCAGGGCATCGTCGCCCTGGCCGACGGCGGCCTCGGCCAGGGCCAGCACGTATTTCTCGAAGGTGTCGTAGGCGGTGATATTACTCCGGAACTCGTCGACCGTCGCACAAGGGAGGACGTTCCAGCTCATGTTTACGACGACGCGCCCCTCGGTTCCTTGGATGGCCTGATCGATCGCGTTGGCGATATCCCCGGTCGTAATCGGCTCTTCCGTCATGTCACCCAGATCTACAGGGGCGACCGTGAGCGTGGCATGCGTGGCCTTGTTGGTCCAGGTGTAGGTGGCGGCCTCCGCCAGCGTTTGCTCACTCTGGGTTCCCAGTTCTTGCGGTTGGTCGAACAGGCCCGTTCCCTGGATCAGCGCGTGGAGGTGGTTCATCACCAGCGCACCGTGCGGGAGCTCGTGGCGCGAGCGCATTTGGTCGACCTTGGCGACGGACTCCTCGCCCAATCCGAACAACCCAACAGGCAGCGAGAAGACTCCGCCGAACTCGTCCGCGACGAGCAAGGTGACGTCCTCGTTCATCGCTTTGCCGAGGTCGCTGAGCGCAACCCCGAGCGCGTTGGACGGCACCGGCCGCGTGACCGTCCGCGGTGTCGACGCCAAGACGATGGTTTGCGCCGGTGGCGTCGCGCCATGCATCACCAGCGGCATGGGAAGGAGCCCCCCGGTTGAGCCTGCGAGGTGGAGGCCGGAGCCGGCGAGATGCAACCCGCCGCCGGGGGCGGTGAACTCATTGATCATGCAACGGTTCCCTACCTCTTCCTTCGGGAACATTGGAGTGCCGTCCAACCCTTTCATGTCCTGCCATCGGGTCGGCACTTCGGCGGCGCCGGCCGCCCCAGGTTCCTCGTCCTGAGCCATGGCGCCGCCCGCTAGCACCAGGGCCAGGACGAGGGCGCAACGGTACACGGTGTTTCGGCTGCTCGACTTCATGGGATCCCCCTCCGAAGGGAAGACGGGAGTAGGGCTTACACCCGCAACCGCGCTGCCGAAACCCGGCTGCTGCGGTCGGGGTCACGCCGCCTCAGATCGCCTCGCGATCCTCCGGCAACGCCAGCCCGTGGTCCCTCATGTACTCGCCCAGGCGCTCGACGTACGCCGCGACGTGATTGTCGCGGTAAAGGGTGAAGGCGCGCGTCAGGAACTCCCGGGCCCGGTCTCGGTCGCCTACGGACTCATACATCTCCCCCATCTCCTGCAGGGCGTGCGCACCCCAGATCGGGTTGTGGCACGCCTCTGCAATCCCCAACGCCTCGCGCCTGAGGTCCAGCGCCGCGTCGAAACGGTCGGAACGGAACTCCGTCTCGCCGAGGTTGAGCGTCGCGAAGAAGCGCTGATGGTTGATGTCGTACGGTTCGGCGCTGCCGGCCTCCTCGACACGGTCGAGGTGTTCGAGCGCCGTGCGGAACAGGTCCGAGGCCTCGGACCACCGCTGACGGGAGGCGAAGACGAAGCCGTGTTGCTCGAGGACGGTGGCGCAGGCCAGATCGTCGCCCGAGGCCCTGGCCAGGGCGAGCGCCTCGGCGAGCTGCCCGTCGGCCGCCTCGTCACCGTGGTGGTACGCGGCGACACCGCACAGCCCGAGGAACACCGCCTCACGGGCAGTGTCGCCGTGCTGGCGCGCGAGCTCGCGTGCGCGGTGGTAGGCCGCTCGCCCCTTGGTCGCGTCTCCGACATGGCCGCGATAGGCGTCGCCCAGCCGCCCTACGAGATCAAAGGGCGCCTCCTCGTCCTCAACCGCCGGCGCAGCCTCGGCCGCCGCCTGGAGCAGGCCGAACGTCTGCGGCCCGTACCCGCGCGCCGGAAGGTACCCGGTGTCCAGCGCCAGCAAGCGCATCAGCGCGACGAGGGACCCGGTCTCGCCTCGCGACCGCGCGACCTCCGCGGCGTAGAGGATATCGACCATCTCACCGTCGATCTCGGCGAGCGCGGGACCGGGGTCCGTGCCGCGCGCGCGATCCGTACGGTCGCGGAGGAATCGGACGTAGTACGCGCGATGACGCGTGAGCGTGAAGGTGTACTCCTCCTCCGAGGCCCGGGCTTTCTCGAGGAGGTAGCGCTGCAGCAGGGGGTGTCGATCGTAACGGTCGCGCTCGTTGAGCCGGAGCACCGACTTGTCCACCAACGCTGCCAAGACCGCCGGGCCGGCCCCAGCGACGTACGCCGCCGCGTCGCGCCGAATGGGGCCCCGGAACACCGCCAGTCGTCGCGCGGCCGTCCGCTCGGACGCGCTCAACAGCCGCCAGGAGTGCTCGAACGTGAGGCGGATGCTGCGGTGGCGATCGGTGACATCGCGCGACTCGGTGGCGAGCAGGTCGAGCCCCCGTGCGATGCCGTCAACGATGTCCCGCAGCGGGAGCGCCCGCGCCCACGCCGCGGCGAGCTCGATGGCCAACGGGAACCCGCGCGTGAGGCGGCAGAGCTCCAGGACGGCCGGCAGGTCCACCTGCCGGAGACGGAAGCCCGGCCGCACCCGCGCCGCGCGGTCCACGAACAGCCGGATCGCACCGTAGTCCGATGCGGAGGCGACCGGATCGCCCCCTGTGGCCACCTCATCGACCCGGGTGGCCTCGTCATCGAGCCTGGTGCGCACGTCCTCGTGAACCCCAGGAACGGCGACGTCGTCGTCACTCGGCGGGTAGGCGAGCCCTTCGAGCGGGTACAGCCACTCCTCGCTCAGCTGCAGGCGCTGCCTCGAGGTCACCAACACCTTGACGCCGGGGCACGCCTGCAGCAATCTGGAGACCCAAACGGCACCCTCGAGCAGGTGCTCGAAGTTGTCGAGCAGGAGCAGCGCGTTCCGCTCACGGAGGTGCTGGGCGACCTGCGGGAAGGGCACCTGGTCGGCCTGCGGCGGCAGACCGAGCGACTCCGCGATGGCGGCCGGAACCGTCTCGGGGGACACCCATGTCTCCAGCTCGACGAAGGTAGCCCCGCCCGGCAACTCGCGGGCCAACGCACCGGCGGCCCGCAGGGCCACCCGCGTCTTGCCGATGCCGCCGGCCCCGGTGATGGTGAGCAGGCGGCAATCTGGACGGCGGAGGCGGTCGAACACCTCCTCGAGCTCACGCTCGCGTCCGACGAAGGAGGTCCGGTCGCCGGGGATCGCGGTCGGGGCGGTCGACATCGCGCGTTCGGAGCCTTCCGCGATATCGGGGGGTAGGGCTAGCGACGCCGCGCGGTCGGCCATCTGCGCCTCGACGGCCTCCAGCGTGGCGAGCGTCGCCGAGGTGGGCTCGAGCCCCATCGCCTCCTCGAGGCGCATGCCGAAGTCGCGGTACAGGCGCAACGCCTCCTCCGGATTGCCCGAGCGTGCGCTCACCTCCATGGCGAGCCGCACCGCGTCCTCGTCCAAGGCGTCCGCGCCGACCAACCGCAGCAGCATCGCGTGTGCACGCTCCGGGTACGCCTCCGCCTCCGCCCCGCCGCGGGCGAAGCGAAGGATGGCGCCGCGCCAGTCGCTGTGAAGCGCCTCCCGCTCCATCCGCAACCACTCCCCGAATTCGCTCTCGTCGGCGGAATCGAGCCCCTCGAGCAGGGGGCCGTGATACGCCTCCAACGCAGCTTCCACCGCGCCCTCGCCGAGCGCTCGGCGCAACGCGGCCACGTCCGACGCCACCGGCCAGCGGGCGCGGTGGGGCCCCGCCTCGAGCTCGGGAGACCAAGTCAGGTTGCGTACGCGCTGCAGCAACCCACGCAGGTTCTGGCGCGCGTTGCTCGAGTGCGTATCCGGCCAGAACAGGAACGCCAGGCGCTCGCGCCCCACCCAGTCTCCGGCGTACGCGAGGTACGCCAGGAGCTGGTAGCGCTTGTCGGGTTCGAACGGCACGATCGACGACTCCACTCGGACGTGCGCTCGTCCGGTGAGCTGCACGTTCGCCCCCATCGGCGGCGTCGGCATCGTGCGGTCATCATAGGGGACGGACCGTCACGCTCCGGCTCATGGCCGTGCGGTTGTGTCCAACACGGCGTTCGCCGGGCGTTCGCCGTCGGCGTCGGGCCCGCGGTGGGGCGTTGCGCCCCGCCATGTCCCAGGTCGGCGACCCACGGCGCCGGAACCCAGTCGGGGGTCCCGCGGGATGCGGTGTGGATGCCCCCGGTGCAGGGGGCGCTCGGTCCAGTGCCCGTCGACGGGAAGCGGCGCCCGCGCCCCCTCATCCCGCACCCGGCCCCACACGGCCCCGGCGGTCCATGACGCCGGGCCTACGACGACGCCCGCGGACCACGGGCTACGGTGAACCCAGCACGGGCGCCGCGATGCGCGGCGGCCCGGCCTGGGAGGCGGTCATCATGAAGATCGGCATCCTCGGAGCCGGCAACATCGGCGGGTCCCTGGCGCAGCTCTTCGCGCAGGCGGGGCACGACATCGCCCTGAGCAACTCCCGCGGCCCCGACACCCTGACGGACCAGGTAGCGACGCTCGGACCGACGGTGCACGCCTCCACGGCGGTGGACGCCGCCGCCTTCGGCGATGTCGTGGTCGAGGCCATCCCCTTCGGCCGGATCGAAGCCCTTCCGGCGTCCCAGCTCGCGGGCAAGATCCTCGTGAGCGCCTCGAACTACTACCCACAGCGTGACGGTGAGATCGACCTGGCGGGTGCGTCCCAGACCGAGTTCGTCGCCCGCGGGCTGCCCGAGACGCGGGTGGTGAAGGCCTTCAACACCATCTGGTACCGCCACCTGCGCTCGCAGGGCGACACCTCCAAACCCGAGGCCGCGCGCCGCGCCATCTTCCTGGCCGGGGACGACGAGGCGGCCAAGCAGGTGGTGGCGGGGCTCATCCGCGACATCGGCTTCGGGCCCGTGGACACCGGCTCGCTCCACCACAGCCGCGTACAGGAGCCGGGCGCGGACATCTACAACCAGGAGATGACGGTGGCGGAGGCGCGCGCCGCCCTCGGATGAGCGAGTCGGGAGCGGCCGGCACCCCGTTCGAGATCGGCCTGGTCACCTTCGGGGACCGCTCCGTCGATCCGACCACCGGACGCGAGCTCGCGCCGCGCACGCGCATGGAGCACCTCCTGGAGGAGGTGGCGCTCGCCGACCAGGTGGGGCTCGACGTGTTCGGTGTGGGGGAGCACCACCGGTCGGACTACTCCGTGTCGGCACCGGCCGTGGTGTTGGCGGCGATGGCGGCCCGGACGCGCCGCATCCGACTGAGCAGCGCCGTGACCGTGCTGAGCTCCGACGATCCGGTACGCATCTTCCAGCAGTTCGCCACGCTCGACCTGCTGTCGGCGGGCCGGGCGGAGATCATGGCCGGCCGCGGGTCCTTCGTCGAGTCCTTCCCCCTGTTCGGCTTCGAGCTGCACGACTACGATGCGCTGTTCGAGGAGAAGCTCGAGCTGCTGCTGCAGCTGAGGGAGCACGAGGTGGTGCGCTGGCAGGGCCGGCATCGCCCCTCGATCGAGGGCTCGAGCGTCCTTCCCCGTCCGCTGCAGTCCCCGCTGCCGGTGTGGATCGCCGTGGGCGGCACCCCCGACTCGGCGCGCCGGGCCGGGACGCTGGGTCTGGCGATGGTGCTCGCGATCATCGGCGGCATGCCCGAGCGCTTCGCGCCGCTGGTGGCGCTGCACCGCGACGCGGCGCGCCGGGCGGGGCACGCCGTGCCCGCGCTGGCCGTCAACACCCACGCCTTCGTCGCGCGCACCTCCCAGGCGGCGGCCGACACCTTCTTCCCGCCCTACGCGGAGGTGATGTCGCGCATCGGGCGCGAGCGCGGCTGGCCGCCCATGGGGCGACCCCAGTTCGATGCCATGCGCGGGCTGCGCGGCGCCCTCACCGTGGGGGACCCGGCCCAGGTGACGGAGAAGATCCTGTTCCTGCACCGCACCCTCGGCATGCAGCGCTACCTCGCCCAGCTGACCGTCGGCGCCGTGCCCCACCGCGCCCTGCTGGAGGCCATCGAGCTGCTCGGCACCGAGGTGGCGCCCACGGTGCGGCGCGAGATCGCGGCGCGCGGCGGCGCTGGGCCGGGTGCGGGGGGCGCGGGTGGGGCGGCCCCCGCGGACACCTAGCGCCACGGGCCACGGTAGGCTGGTAGCCCGGAACTCGACCGGGCCGCAGGCGTCGTCACGAGGGTTCGGCGCGGTCAGGGCCCCCGGGGGGAGGCCATCGAGGAGGGAAGCGATGCCCCAACCCTGGTGGGACGAGGCGCGCGCCGTCGGGCGCGCCTCCATCGGCACGCTGCGCGTCGCCGTCTACGGTAGCGGCGGCGCACCGATGCATCACGCCGCCCTGGTGGCGCACTTCGGTGGCACGCCACGGGTGCTCAGCGCCGGTGCCATCCGCGGGGGTGGACTCGAGGACGTCGACGTGATCGTGTTCCCCGGGGGCGGCGCGCGCGCCATGAGCGGCCTGCTCGGTCCGCTGGGGGAGTCCGGCGCCGCCGCCATCCGCGCCTGGGTGGCGCGGGGCGGCATGTACGTCGGCTCCTGCGCCGGCGCCTTCCTGCCGGCGCGGGCCAGCACCAGCTTCTGGGACGCCAACCCCGAGGCGCACGCCCTGCACATGGTGCCCGCGCCCCTCGCCAACGCAAGCGACAGCGTCTGGGAGGGCCTGACCTCCCCCGGTGTCGGGCGCATCGGCGCCCGGGTCGTGGCCCCGGACCACTGGCTCGCCCGCGGCCTGCCCGAGGCCTTCGCGTTGGTCCACTACAACGGCCCCATGTTCCGCATCGACCCCGAGGCCGCGGCCGCCGGCACGACCGTCGGCGTGGCGGCCTTCGACCACCGCACGGCGGACTTCACGCCCAGCGAGGCGTTCCTGACCGGACCCGCGTCGCCGCGGGCCGTGGCCGGCGGCGCGCTGTTCGACCGCTGTGCCGCCGAGGGCGCGTTCACGGCGCTGGCCTCGCGCTTCGGCGACGGCACGGTGGTGCTGTTCGGCTCGCACCCCGAGTTCGGCTTCGACACCCTGCAGCTCGGATGGGGCCCCGGCGCCCGTTTGTTCCTCAACGCGCTTACCTACCAGGCGGAGCGCAACGGCGGTGCCGCACGGAGCCCGGGACCGCACGATCCCGGCGCGGCCGGCGACCCCC
Source organism: uncultured Trueperaceae bacterium (assembly GCA_963739805.1). Classification (GTDB taxonomy): domain Bacteria; phylum Deinococcota; class Deinococci; order Deinococcales; family Trueperaceae; genus CAVUBJ01. Next base: position 123,283 of record CAVUBJ010000007.1, on the reverse strand, counting down.
GCGACCTTCTCGATCGCGTGGCCGACGACCTCGACGCGGCCGCGGCGGAGGCGGAGGCGCTGCGGGCGCGCCCGGACGTGGCGCCGTGGCTCGAGCCCGGCATCGCGCCGTCCTTCCTCGGCCTGACGCCGAGCGAGCTGTGGCAGCGGGCGCTACGCGAGAGCACCGACACGGCCCGCCGCACGGCCGCGTACCTTCGTTCGGTGGCGCACGAGGGTGACCCCACGCAACTCCGTGCCCACGAGCCGTGGCTCACCACGGACGCGCCGGCCGATCAAGACTACGGCTTCCTGGGCCTCCGGCCGCTGGCGCGGCGCATCCGCGAGGGGCAGCGCCTGGGCGCGGTGCGGCTGAGCGCGGACCCGCAGCCCCTGGCGCACGCCTACGACCAGTTCGGCAGCCATCCGTTCCAGATCCTGGTGGGCTCCTACCTCAGCGTGGCGGGCTTGATCGCCTCCGCTGCCCTGGTCGCTACCGTCGTCGGGCTCGCCGCCGCCCCCGCGGTCGCGCCGCCCACCGGCCCCGCGGCGCAACCTGCCGGAACGTGAGCGCGGCACGCTCGCCGGCGCGGGCGTCGGCCGTCGCGCTCCCGCGCGCCGGCGCCGTCCGCCGACCAGGGCCACGGCGCCACGCGCGCCGCGGGCCTCAGGCGCGCTCGCGTCCGAGCCGGATCATCACCTCCAGGCAGCGCTCGACGTCCTCGTCGGTCGTGGCCCAAGAGGAGACGGAGATCCGCATGGCGGTCCGCCCCTGCCACACGGTGCCCCCGCAGTAACACGTGCCGTCGTCCTGCAGCGCCCGGATGACCGCGCGGGTGTGCTCCGGCGAGCCGAAGGACACCAGCACCTGGTTGAGCACCACGTCGTTGAGGATGTCGAAGCCGGCCGCCGCGAGCCCCTCGGCGAAGCGCCGCGCCTGGTGGCTGTTGCGCTCGACCATCTCGGTAACGCCGACGCGCCCGAGCGCCCGGAGCGCGGCCCACACCTCCACGCCGCGGGCGCGGCGGGACAGCTCCGGGGTGAAGTCGGAGGGGTCGCGCGCCCCCGCCTCGGGAAGGTACGCCGCGGTCACCGCCATCGCGCGGGCATGCGCCTCGGGATCGCGCGTGAACGCGATGCCGGAGTCGTAGGGCACGTTGAGCCACTTGTGGAAATCCGTCGCCCAGGAATCGGCCAACTCCAGGCCCGAGGCGAGCGGACGCAACGCCGGGCTGGCCGCCGCCCACAGCCCGAAGGCGCCGTCGACGTGGACCCAGGCCCCGACGTCGTGGGCGCGCGGGATGATCTCGCCGAACGGGTCGAAGGCGCCGGTGTTGAGGTTGCCCGCCTGAAGGATGACGAGCGTCGGCCCCTCCAGGCGCGGGAGCGCATCGGCGCGCATCCGCCCCTGTCCGTCCACCGCCACCTGGGTGACGCGCGTCTTCCCGAGCCCCAGCAGGCCCAACGACTTGCGCACGGTGGGGTGGACCTCGCCCCCGACCACCACGGTGATCGGGGGGGCGCCGAAGAGGCCATCCGCCTCGACGTCCCATCCCGCATCGGCCAGCACGCGGTGCCGCGCCACGGCGAGGGCCGTGGCGTTGGCCATGGTGGCGCCGGTCACGAAGCCGCCGGAGATGCCTTCAGGGAGACCGAGCAGGTCGCGCAGCCAGTCGAGCGCCACCTTCTCGAGGGTGGCCGTGCCTGGGGCGATCTGGTGGAAGGCGCTGTTCTGGTCCCAGGCGGTCGCGAGCGTGTTGGCGGCCAGCGTCACGGGCAGGGCTCCGCCAATCACGAAGCCGAAGAAGCGTTGCCCCGCGATGCCCAGCGTGGCGGGCGACACCACCTCGTCGAGCAGCGCCAGCACATCGGCGGGCTCGCTGCCCCGGGACGGAAGCGGCTCATGCAGGCGCCGGAGTCCGTTCACCGCATCCGGAGTAGGCATGACCGCGCGCCCATCGAGGGTGTCGAGGTAGCGGGCGGCGCGCGCCGCCGCGTCGTGCAGTAGATCGGCCGTGGTCATGCTGCCTCCTTGGCGCGTGGGTGAAGCGTCAGGATCCGCACGCGTCCCGCGTCGCGATCATGCTGGTGATGGTGTTGTTGATGTGTGATCCCGTACGCGAGAGCGCGGGCGCGGCCGGGCGCAGCGAACGGCCGGGCGCCGCGGCGGGGCGCCGGCGGGCGCCGCCGTGACGCCGGCGGGCGCCGCCGGAACGCCTACGCCCCAGGCCTGCCCGACGCGGAACCGCCCGGAACCGTTGCCGGGTCCGGGCCGGCCGAGCGCACCGGGCCCGACAGGACGGCCCGCTCTGGATGCGCATCCACGGCGGGCCGTCCAGCCGATGGCCGCGCACGGGGGCCGCAGTCCGCCGGGCCCGGGCACGAGCGCGGCTCAGCCGATGATGACGACCTCTTCGGCGCTCTTGAGTAACACGGCCGTGGTGGGCGTGGCATCGTTCACGAAGCCGCTGCCACTCGCGCACGATCTCGTTGAAGCGCGGCGGGTTTTCGCTGTCCATCGCGGCGTAGTCGTCGAGGTCGTAGCGCATCTCGCAATCGTAGTCGCCGAAGCCGCGCACCACGAAGTAGCTGCCGGCGTAGTGCCAGCCGTCCGGAGCGTGGGCTTCGATGTCGGCGGTGTTCTCGCGGAGCCACTCGCGGAGCGCACCCGCCTTGTCGCTAGCGATTCGGTATCGGAGCACGTACTGCACGGTACCTACCTCCAAGGGTGATCCGGGCCGGAGCGGGCCCACGCCCGAGCCGGATCCGTCGCCCGAGGCAGGCCTGGCGGAGGCCGCCGTCCTTTCGTCCGCTGCGTTGGCCGAGTGTACGCCTCCGTGAGAACGGACTAGACAGGACGGACGCAAGCTGCTAGCATCGCGCAACACTGAAACCCAAGATTTCGGAGAGTGAAATGCCGAGTGGCGGATCCGCGCACTACCGCATCATCGTTCTCCAACGCGCCCTGGACGTGTTGGAGGTCGTCGCATTCTCCCGCAGCGCGCTCGGATTACAGGCGATCGCCGAGCGCACCGCCATCCCCAAGCCGACCTGTTTCCGCTTACTCAGCAACCTCGAGGAACGGGGGTACGTACGCCGACTCCCCGACGGCGGATACCGCGTCGGCTCGCGCACGCAGCTGCTCGCGGAGGTGCCGAGCGAACGCATGTTCCTTCGCGACGCTGCACGCCCTGAGATGGTCGTGCTGCGCGATCGGTTCGGCCACACGGTGAGCATCGCGATCCGCATGGCCAACCACCTGCTCTACCTCGACAGCGTCGAGGGAACCCAGGCACTGCGTTTCGTCGAACCGTCCGGCACCGTGGGACCGCTCCACGCCACAGCGCTTGGCAAGGCCCTCGTGGCCGCGTGCGAAGCCCCCACCCGTCAAGCGATCGCCGCGTCCCTTACCTTCGAGCCACTCACCGAGAACACCGTCCGCGATGCCGACACGTTCCTGGCGGAGCTCGACACCGTCCAGCGCCAAGGCTTCGCCGTGGATGAGCAGGAGTCCGTCGCGGGCGCGACCTGCGTCGCCGTCCCGATCATGGACGCGACTCGGGCCCCGATCGCGGCCATCAGCGTATCGGCACCCGCGGCCGCCATGAGCGAAACACAGCGCGAGGCGATCGTCGCCGCCCTCGCCGGCGCCGCACGCCGCATCGCAGGAGTCGTGAAGGAGGGATCGTGAGATGACGTGAGCGCCCCCGTGTCCGCCCCCAGTGCCGTTCCAGCACGCTGTTCCGCATCACAAGGAGGTTACCGGTGACCCACATGCCCAAGCTTCGTACGGTTCTTCGATGCACCGTGCCGTTGGTCCTCGCGCTCGTGCTTTCGACGAGCGCGATGGCCCAGACCTGCGGTCCCACCAAGGTCGAGTTCGCGCGCCCAGAGGGGATCACCGCCGGCCTCGACACCGCCAACCACTTCAACCTGGTGAATTTCGGTCTAGAGAAGCACATCTACGACTACCTCGTGTCGCTCGACAACCAGGGAAATCTCTCGCCCTCGCTGGCCACCTCGTGGGAAACGAGCGCCGACGGCCTGAGCTGGACCTTCCACCTTCGCAACGACGTCACCTTCCAGAACGGCGAGCCGTTCACGTCTGAATCCGTGAAGGTGACCCTCGATCGATTCCTCACCGGGCAGTTCGCCCAGAGCTTCCTGTGGAGTTCCCTGGACTCGGTCGAGACTCCGGACCCCTCGACGGTGGTCATCCACACCAAGGTGCCGTTCGGGCCCCTGATCTCCAACCTCACGACGACCCCCATGTTGCCGCCGAAGGCCTTCCAGGAGATGGGCGACGCGTTCTGGGATCATCCGATCGGGAGCGGACCCTTCGAGTTCGTCGAGTGGGTGAAGGGTGACCGGGTCGTGCTGCAGGCCAACAAGGCCTACTGGCAGGCCGGCATTCCGAAGATCGACTGCATCGTCTACCGACCCATCCTGGATCCCTCGACGGCGCTCGCGGCGTACCAGAGCGGACAGGTGGACATCGTGGATTCCATCCCCCCGGATCTCGTCCCGGTGTATGAGTCGGTTCCCGGCACGCAGATCGTTCGGGGCCTCGCCTGGGACCAGCTCTACCTCGGAATCAAGGTGGACAAGGCGCCGTTTGACGACCTGCGCGTCCGTCAAGCGCTCAACTACGCCATCGATCGCAGCGGCATCGTCGACAACATCATGAATGGCGGCCGGCCATCTGTAGCCCTCGCGCCGCAGGGCGCCCTCGGCTACCCTGCCGACCTGGCGGTCTTTCCCTTCGATCCCGCCAAGGCGAAGAGCCTCCTTGACGAGGCCGGCGTCAGCAATCTGCGCCTGCGTCTCATCGCTCCGGAGGCTTGGTACCCCAAGATCCGCGAAGTCACCGAGGTGATTCGCTCCAACCTGGCCGACGTCGGGATCCAGACCGATCTCCAGATCATGGAGGGCGGGGCCTTCATCCAGGCCCGTGGAGCCGGGGACTACGACCTGTACCTCACAGGAGGCTCCTCCATCGCCGCCGACCCGGACTTCCTGGCGTACCAGCGCATCAACAACGATGTGTTCAAGAGCGGATTCACGGACCAGCAGACCTTCGACCTGATTCAGAAGGCACGCGACACCATCGACCGTGACACGCGTGCAGAGCTCTACCGGCAAGCCGAAGCCCGGATGAAGGACCTCGCTGCGCCGTTCGTCTGGCTGTTCCAGATGGAGAACATCTACGCCGTGCGCCAAGGCATCACGGGCTTCGTGTTCACCCCCAACAAGATCTTCGACCTCCGCACCGTAGCCGTGACCCCGTAGGCCCACGCCGCATTCTCGCCGTCCGTCCGGCCGGGATCCGCTCCCGGCCGGACCCACCCGGAGGGCCCCCTGCTTCGCTATCTTGCGCCCAACCTGCTGCGTTTCGTCCTGGTCATGGTCGGCGTATCGATCCTGGTGTTCTTGATCCTTCACTTGACGCCCGGCGACCCCGCCCGCCTCATGTTGCCCGACGGTGCCAGCGAGGCGGACGTGGCCGCCATGCGAAAGAGCTTGGGCTTGGATCGGCCGTTGGCGGTCCAATACGCCCACTACCTCGGGGGGCTGCTACGCGGCGATCTCGGAGAATCGCTGAGGTATCGCGAACCAAACCTGGACGTAATCGCGGCCTTCCTGCCCAACACCCTGCGGCTCGCAGCGGCCGCCATGATCCTTGCGATGCTCACCGGGCTTCCCCTCGGGGTCATCGCCGGCTTACGCCGCCACACCGTGTGGGACGTCGGCTCGCTCACCGTCGCCCTGCTCGGTCAGAGCGTGTCCCCGGTCGTTCTGGGACCCATGTTGATCTTCGTGTTCGCGGTCAAGTTGCGTTGGCTCCCGTCGTTCGGTGCGGAGGGCGCGGCGGCACTACTCCTTCCCGCCATCACGCTGGGCGCACCCCTCGTGGCCCTGCTGACGCGACTCACGCGATCCTCCGTTCTGGAAATCCTCGGGGAGGACTATGTGCGCACGGCGCGCGCCAAGGGCATGCCGCGCAGCCGCGTGGTGCTGCGACACGTGCTCCGGAACTCAGTCGCCACCGTGATCACCGTCATCGGGCTGCAATTGGGCACCATCCTTGGCGGCGCCGTGGTCACCGAGACGATCTTCGCGTACCCGGGCGTGGGCCGTCTCGCGATCGACGCCATCCTCGCTCGGGACTTCCCTCTGGTGCAATCGATCACGCTCATCGTCTCGTTCCTCTTCGTCTTCGTGAACCTCCTGGTCGACCTCGGCTACCTGCTCCTGGACCCGCGCCTGCGGTACGGGTGACGCCGCGATGAGCTCCCGCTTCCTCCGACGCGCTCGCCGCAACGTGCCTTTCCTCATCGGCGCCATCATGCTGCTCCTGGTGATGGCGGGCGCCTTCGTGGCCCCCAGCTTCTCTCCCCACGACCCGTACCGGTCCGAGATCACCAAGCGGCTCCTGCCGCCCGCGTTCACGGGAGCCGCCAAGGCCGATCCGGCGTTTCCGCTCGGCACCGACCAGGTGGGGCGAGACACGTTGACGCGCGCCCTCATCGGGGGTCGTTGGAGTCTCGGCATCTCGCTGGCCGCCAGCCTCGTCTCCGCCCTGGTCGGGGTGTCGCTCGGCGTGCTCGCCGGGTACTTCGGAGGCTTGACCGAGCGCACGCTCATGGCCTTCGCCGACGTCCAGCTCTCGATCCCGGCCGTGCTGCTCGCGATCGCGGTGGTCGCCGTCCTGGGACCCAGCGTGCGGAACCTGGTGCTTGTCTTGATCCTGACCGGATGGGTGCTCTACGCGCGCACCGTCCGTGCCCAGGTGTTGACGGTCCGGCGCCTGGATTTCATCCAGGCATCCATCGCCCTGGGTGCAGGGCCGGCCCGCACCCTGGTGCATCACGTCGTACCCAATGTGCTTGCACCCGTCACCGTGATCTTCTCGCAGCAGCTGGGTTTCATGATCCTGATGGAGACGGCTCTGAGCTTCCTCGGGCTGGGCATCCAACCGCCGACCCCGAGTTGGGGCGGCATGATCAACGAGGCCCGGTTGTACCTGCCCATCGCCCCCTGGCCCGTGATCGTCCCCGGCGTCGCGCTGCTGGTGACGGTACTCGCGGTCAATCTCATCGGGGATGGCCTCCGGGACATCCTCGACCCGAAGACCCGGGAGTAGTCGCCCATGCGTATCGCCGTCGCGTCGCTGATGCAGGAGAGCAACACCTTCAACCCCAATCCCACCACGCTCGAGGACTTCGCCGAGGGTTACGTGTGGCGCGGCCCCGAGATGCGCGGAGGCTTCCGATCGAGTCATGTGGAAGTGCGCGGGTTCTTCGATGTGCTCGATGCGGCCGGCATCGAATCGGTTCCGATCCTGGCCGCGCAGGCGTGCTCGGGTGGGCCCCTCGAGGATGCCGCCTTCGAGACCTTGGTCGGCGAGCTGCTCGAGCGCCTGGAGGAGGCCGGCCCGCTCGACGGGCTGTTGCTCGCCCTCCACGGTGCCATGGCCACGCAGGGGCTTCCCGACGCGGAGGGCGAGATCCTCGAGAAGGTGCGAGCCCGCCACGCACAACTCCCCGTCGCAGTGTCATTGGACCTGCACGCGCACGTGACCCCCCGAATGATCGAGAACGCAACGCTGCTGGTGGGCTATCGCACCTACCCGCACGTCGACATGGAGGCCACCGGTCGGCGCGTCGCGGAGCTTCTGCTCGAGGTGCTCCACGGTCGATTGCGCCCCGTCATGGCGCTTGCGAAGCGACCGATGATCGTGAGCCCGGTGCGCGCCCGAACCGACATGGGGCCGCTAGCCGAGCTGAGCCATGAGGCGAGGAGCTGGGAGAACTCGGGCCGCCTGGTCGCGGCCTCCCTCTTCCCCGTCCAGCCGTGGCTGGATGTGCCCGATCTCGGCGTCGCGGTCGTTACGGTCGCCAACGGCGACGAGGCGACGGCACGAAGGGCCGCAGCGGAGCTGGCCGATGGTTGGTGGCTCCAGCGCCGGTCGTTCGAGCCGGAGCTGGCCGCCTGGCCGCAGGCACTGACGACGGCGCTCCGGGCGGATGTCCGGCCCACCATCATCGGGAACGCGGGCGACGCCCCGAGCTGCGGCGCGACGGGTGACGACCCATCGGTGTTGCGGGAGCTTCTCAGCGTCGGAGCGGAGGCCCACGAGGGAACCATCCTGCTGGTCCTGTGCGATCCCGCTGCCGCGGCGGCCGCGGCGGCAGCGGGCCCCGGGCACGAGGTAGACCTCGAGGTGGGGCACGGCCTCACACCGGGATCGGGCCCGCGCGTGGGCCTCCAGGGCCATGTAGCGGCCGTTCATCGCGGGCCCGTCGTGCTCGATGGTCCCGGCGCCAACGGCGTCGCCATCCACCCGGGCACGGTGGCCCTCGTGACACGTGGCGCCATCCACACGGTGCTGACGAGCCGGCCCGTGCTCGAGTGGGACGCGTCCATATTCAGGGCGGTGGGCCTCGAACCGGCCCAGGCGTCGATCGTCTTCGTGAAGTCACCGTCGCACTTCCGCGCCGCGTTCGGCGACTTGGCCGCCCGCATCACCGTTGCCGACACGCCCGGAGCCAGCCGCTGCGACCTAAGGCAGGTCCGGTTCACTCGGGTCACGCGCCCGTTGTTTCCACTCGATGAGGGAGGTAGGGATGCGACTCGAGGGTAGGACAGCCATCGTGACCGGAGCCACGCGCGGCATCGGCCGGGCGATCGCGTCCGGCTTCCGAGCCGAGGGCGCGAACGTGGTGGTCACGGGACGCAACGCGCACAGTGTCGGGGCCGCCGCCACCGAATTGGGGCATGCACTCGGCGTGGTCGCGGACGTCCGCGACCCGGCCGCCGCCCGCCACGTCGTGCAACGCACACTCGATGCGTTCGGTCGCCTCGACATCCTGGTGAACAACGCCGGGACCATCGTCATCAAGGCGACGCTCGAAACAACCGAGGACGAGTGGGATCTCGTTCTGGACACCAACCTCAAGGGAGCGTTCTTCATGGCCCAGGCCGCCGGCCGCGAGATGGTCGCGGCGGGACGTGGCAGCATCATCAACATCGGTTCCATCGCCTCGGTCGTCGGGCTTCCGGGACGCGCGTCGTATTGCGCCAGCAAGGGCGCCTTGGACCTGCTGACGAGATCCTTGGCCACGGAATGGGGGCCCCTGGGGGTGCGCGTCAACTGTCTGGCGCCGGGGTACGTCCGTACGGAGGGGCACGAGGCGCTCATCGCCAACGGCTTCATCGACCGCGATGCGCTGGCGGCCGCCGCGCCGGCCCGGCGCATCGCCGCCGTGCAGGAGATCGTCGGACCCGCCGTGTTCCTTGCCAGCGACGAGGCGAGTTTCGTGCATGGCGAAACCCTCATGGTCGACGGCGGCTGGGTCGCGGACGCGCATGCGCCGCGCAGGGATTGAGTCCGTGACGCAAACGCAACGCGCACGAATCGGTGTCGGGGTGGTCGGGCTTGGGATGATCGGTCGTCTCCACGCGCGCATCGTCGACGAGCACCCACGGTTGCACCTCGCGGCTGCCTATGATCCCGACCCCGAAGCCATGGCATGGGGCGCGCAGGCATTCGGATGTGCCGTCGCCGAGTCGGTCGACGCGTTGGTCGATCGACGCGACGTCGAGGCCGTCCTGGTGTGCTCTCCGGAATATGCCCATCTCGCCCCGGTGCGCGCCGCCCTGGAGCGAGGCAAGCCCACGTTGGTGGAGAAGCCCCTGGCCACGACCGTCGAAGACGCGCGCACCATGGTGGCGCTCGCGGACGCGAGCGATGGCCTGTTGCTGCCGGGCCACGTGCTCCGGTTCGACGCGCGCTACGACTACGCAAAGAAGGCCCTACAGGAAGGCCGGCTGGGGCCCCTGCAGCACCTGTTCGCGCGCCGAAGCAACCCCAGCCGCGCGGCGCGGCGTGTCCAGGGTCGCGTCTCGTTGGTGTACTACCTCGGCATCCACGACATCGACATCGCCCTATGGCTCGCCGGTCGCCCGGTCGAACGCGTGTACGCGCAACGGACGGTCGGCCTCCACTCCGACCTCGGCATCGAGGACAGCATGTTCAGTCTGCTGACATTCCGCGGAGGCGTCGTGGCCAGCCTCGAGTTCTCCTGGAGCCTGCCGGAACACCTCGGGGCCCGCATCTACGGTGGTCTCGACGTGGTGGGCCGCCATGGCATGGTGCGTGTCGACCTGCTCGCACCCGCCATCACGGAGATCGACGGCCGCGGACCCAACCTGATCGATCCCGTGGCATGGCCGGAAGTCCGAGGGCGCATACGCGGTGCCTTGGCTGACCAAGTGGATCACTTCGCTCGCTGCCTCCTGGACGGCGAGACGCCGGCCATCACCCCGCGCGAGGCCGCGAACGCCGTACTGGTGGCCGACGCCATCCTGCGCTCGGCCGCATCCGGAACCGTCGTAACGGTACCGGATCCGTTCCCGACTGATCCCATTCTCCCGAAAGGCGGTACTCGTGAGTGACTACCCCAGGTCCGAGGCATGGTTCGAGCGCGCCCGGCGCTCACTCGCTGGAGGCGTGAGCAGCCAGTTCCGCGCGCTCACGCCGCCACATCCGATGTTCTACACACGGGCCGAGGGCGCACATCTGTGGGATGTAGATGGCAACCGACTGCTCGACATGACGTTGTCGCAGGGGCCGATGATCGTGGGGCACTCGCACCCAGAGGTGCTCGAAGGCATCCGCGAGGCCCTGACTCTGGGCCAGTTGTTCGCCGGCCAGTACGAGCAAGAGGTGACCCTCGCGGAGACGCTGCAGCGTCTGATCCCCTCGGCCGAACGGGTCCGGTTCAGCTCCACGGGTTCGGAGGCCAACCACGCCGCGTTGCGCCTCGCGCGCTACGTGACGGGCCGGCCCAAGGTCATAAAGTTCGAAGGCCACTACCACGGTTGGTTCGACAACGTCTCGGCCAGCGTGAACCCCACCGCCGAGGCCGCCGGTCCCCGCAGCGCACCGGTGGCGGTGCCGTGGGGCGGCGGGATCCCGGCCTCGGCCATCGAGGATCTCGTGATCGTGCCGTGGAACGACCTCGCCGCAGTGGAGGACGCGCTGCGTCGACACCCCGACGAGATCGGGGCCATCATCACCGAGCCCGTGATGTGCAACCAGGGCTGCATCGAGCCTCAGCCGGGCTTCTTGCACGGGCTCCGCGCCCTTTGCGACCGTCACGACATCGCGTTGATCTTCGACGAGATCATCACGGGATTCCGATTGGATCTGGGCGGCGCCCAACACCACTACGGCGTCACGCCGGACCTCGCCGTGTTCGGCAAGGCCCTGGCCTCCGGTCTTCCTCTGAGCGCTCTCGTTGGCCGGGAACGGTTCCTCAGGCCGGTGATCGACAATGCGGTGTTCCACGCCGGCACCATGAACAGCAACCAGGCATGCGTGGCCGCCGCAGCGGCCACCTTGGCCGTCCTCGAACGCGACGACGCCGCGGCGCACCGGCGGTTGGTGGAGCTCGGCCGCGAAACGCGGGATCGCCTCGCCGAATTGGGCTCGAAGCACGGGTTGCCACTGCGGGTACAGGGGCCCGGTCCCATGTTCCATGCAGGGTTCACAACCCTCGACGACGTGACGGAGTACCGGCACACGCTGGCGTACGACGGTGCCCTCTACGGTCGCTTCGTCAGGGGCATGCTGGCCCGCGGCGTGCGCCTCATCGGTCGAGGGCTGTGGTACGTTTCCACGGCCCACACGGCCGACGACATGGCGTTGGCGCTGCAAGCGGCCGACGCCGTCCTGGCCGAAATGGCAGCGGACGCTTGAGGTCGCCGGCCCGGAGGGCGGCGGCCCCTTGACCCGCGTCCTGCTCGCCGGCCTATTCCACGAGACGCACACCTTCCTCGAGGGGCGGAGCGGACACGAGGCGTTCACCGTGACGGAAGGCGACGCCCTCCTCGAGCGCCGAGGCGACGGCTCTCCCATCGACGGCTTCCTCGAGGTGGCGGAGGTCGAGGGGTGGGAGGTCGTTCCCGCCATCGACGCGCGCGCGATGCCAGGGCCGACGGTATCGGACGAAATGGTCCGACGCGTTCTCCATCGGCTTGGCCAGCACGCCACCCGGGCGTTGGAGCATGGCGTCGACGCCGTGTACCTGGTGCTGCACGGCGCCATGGTGAGCGAGGGGATCGAGGACGTCGAGGGCCGACTGCTGCGGGACCTTCGCTCCATACCCGGGTACGCCGACGTGCCCATCTTCGGGGTCTTCGACCTGCATGCCAACGTCAGCCGCGCCATGACGACACTCTCGAACGGCCTGGTCGCGTACCGGGAGAACCCGCACACCGACGCCCGAGCGGCGGCGGTCCATGGCGCGCGTCTACTCGCGCGCGCACTGCTGGAGCGCCGACCGGTGCACAGTTACCGGAGATCCGTTCCCATCGTGTGGCCGCCGACGGGCACCGGTACAGAACAGGATCCGATGCGCGCGCTCGAAGCCATGGCCCGCGACATCGAGGCGCGCGACACGGGGGTCTGGGCCGTCAACGTGGCGGCAGGTTTCGCGTTCGCCGACGTATCCGACACGGGCCTGAGTTTCACGATCGTCGGAACGCTGGACGAGGCCAAGGCTCACACCCATCTCGATGCCATGGCGGCCGCGGCCTGGCGTCTGCGACACGAAGGTGTGGGCGACCTGCCGACCGCCGACGAGGTGCTGCGGCGGATCCTACCCATCGAGCGCGGCCCGGTGGTCCTGGCCGAACCCTCGGACAACATCGGCGGAGGGGCTCCGGGCGACGGCACCTGCCTTCTGCGCGCCCTGCTGGAGCATCCCGTCCGCTCGGCGCTCGTTGTACTTAACGATCCCGCTGCGGTCGCGGCATTGGGTGGGCTGGCCATCGGCGAGCGCCGCTCGCTGGCGCTCGGCGGCCGCGGCAGCCGCCACGATCCCGGGCCCGTGCGGCTCGATGTAACACTGGTGTCGCGCTCCCATGGGCGCTTCCGACTCGAGGATCCCCAGAGTCACCTGGCCTCGATGACAGGGATGCAGGTCGACATGGGGCCCTGCGCGGTGGCTCGAAGCGGCCCGATCACCCTGCTGCTGACCAGCCGCAAGACGCCTCCGTTCGACCTCGGTCAACTCCGCAGCCAAGGGCTCGAGCCCACCACCTTCGACATCCTGGCGGTGAAGGCGGCCGTCGCGCACCGCCGGGCCTATGACCCCATCGCCACGGCGCACTACACCGTGGACACCCCCGGCCCCTGCAGCACGGACCTCACGCGACTTCCCTACGCCCGCATCCGCCGGCCCGTCTTCCCACTCGATCCCATGCCGGACGGGGCCGATGGGGTGGGATCCGGACCCCCTCACGAGGAGAGGCCATGAGCAATCTCACCGACGTCCACCATCTGCTGCCACGGATCGCGCTGGTCACCACCCCTCCGAGCGAGGCGAATCTACGACTGGCGAAACAGATGGGCGCCACCGACATCGTCGGTCGCTACCCGGCGGAGGATCCCGCGCGCCTCGACACGCTCCACACCCGCGTGTCGGAGGTTGGTCTTCGCCTTTCCGTGGTGGAAGGCTACCTTCCCATGCCGCGCATCGTCCGCGGTGCGCCGGGTCGGGACGAGGACATCGAGGAGATCGCCCATCTGATCGAACGCATGGGCCGGCTCGGGATTCCCGTGCTGTGCTACAACTTCATGCCGACGCTGGACATGACGCGCACGGACTTCCGGGTGCGGGACCGGGGCGGCGCCCTGGTCAATGCCTTCGATGCGGACAAGGCCCCCCGGGACGCCCAACCCGGGCCAGACGCGGAGGCGCTGTGGGCCAACCTCGCCTACTTCCTCGAACGCATCGTGCCGGCTGCCGAGGCCCACGGTGTCGCCCTGGCCATGCACCCCGACGATCCGCCCATGCCGACGTATCGGGGGCACAGCTTCATCATGTTCGAACCCCAGGCCTTCGAGAGGCTGGTCGAGACCGTAGACAGCCCGAGCAACGCCATCTGCTTCTGCCAGGGTTGCTTCTCCGAGATGGGCGTCGACGTTCCGGCCACCATCCGCAGGCTCGGCCCCAAGATCGCTTACGCGCACTTTCGGGATGTTCGTGGCGTCGTGCCAAATTTCCGGGAGGCCTTCCACGACGACGGGCAGACGGACATGTACGCGGCCATGCGCGCGTACCACGAGGCCGGGTTCCGGGGCGCGATGCGGCCCGACCACGTGCCACGCCTCGAAGGGGAAGGTGGTGACGCCAGCGGCTACACCATGCAGGGCCGGCTGTTCGCCATCGGGTACATGAAGGGCCTCATGGAGGGCGTCGCCTCGGAGATCCGCCGGGCGGACGGAAGGTTCCGGTCGTGACGTTCGCTCATCCGACTCTGCACCCCTCGGCACCGCCGGAGGCGGGAGAACACAGGATCGTGGCCATCGAAACGCTCATCCCGGACGACATCATGCCCGGCCTCCTGCTGCTGAGGGTGCACACCGACACGGGGCTCATCGGCCACGGGGAGACCTACTACGCGCCGCACGCCGTGGCCGCCCTCCTGCACGATTGGATGGCCCGGCGCCTCCTGGGCGCCGACGCCCTGGCCATCGAAAGCCACTGGCGCTTCCTCTACGAACGCTGCACAGCGTTCGGCGTCAAGGGCGCGGAGCTTCGCGCCCTGTCTGCCCTGGATCTGGCGTTGTGGGACCTTCTCGGACAGGCCGCCGGCATGCCGGTCTATCGCCTCCTCGGTGGACCGGTGCGTGACCGGATCCGTGTCTACAACACCTGCGGTGGTCCCTCCTACGGCGCGCGCGCCGGTCGCGATCCAGGGTGGCCGGGGCATGGCGACGAGGGCTCCCCGGGTCCCCTCGAGGACAACTGGGCGTCGAGGCACGCGGCCGGCGACCTGGCCGAGGAGCTCCTGGCCGAGGGCATCACCGCGATGAAGCTCTGGCCCTTCGACCGCTTTGCCATCGAGCACGGCGGTTACATCATCGATTGGCATGACGTCGAGGAAGGCTTGCGGCCGCTTCGCGAGATCCGCGACCGCGTCGGCATGGCCATGGAGATCATCATCGAGGGGCACGCGTACTTCCACCTGCCGGCGGCTCTACGCATAGCCGAAGCCCTGCGGGAGGTGCGCCCCATGTGGCTCGAGGACGTCGTTCGAGTGGACAACATCGACACCCTGGCCGACTTCCGGCAGAAGGCCGGATTGCCGGTGGCCGCCAGCGAGATGTTGCTTACCCGACAGGAGTTCCGACTGCTCATTGAACGACAGGCCGCCGACTACGTGATGGTGGACCCGACGTGGAACGGCGGCATCTCGGAGACGGTGCGGGTGGCGCACCAGGCGCAGGTCGCCAATCTGCCGCTCACGCTGCACGACTGCACCGGTCCTCTCACGCTGTTCGCCGGCCTGCACGTGGCAGCGGCCGTGCCCAATGCCGCCCTCCAGGAAACGGTACGCGCGCACATCCGAAGCTTCTATCGCGACCTGATCGATACGAACGTTACCGTCGAAGGGGGCCATGCAGCCTTGCCGCGCGGCAGTGGGTTGGGCGTCCGGTTGCTGCCCGATCTGTTCCGCGCGGGGAGCAGGGGGCACCGCATCACGCGCGTCGAGGGTCCGGTAACCGGCCCCATCGAGGACCACGAAGCGTGATGATGGGACGCACGACCCCGTCGGGGTCAGGCTCCCACGCCGGCGCGACCGCAAGAACGAGCGGCATGCACGGCACGCAGACACCGCCCGGTCGCGGGGCCACCGATAGGAGACGAGCATGCGACTGTTCACCACACGTGAGGACGACGAGTTCCGCCTCGGCATGGTGCTGGCCGGCGACCGTCACATCGACGTCGCGGGCGCCGGGGCCGCGTTGGGGATCGCCGTGCCGGCCACGCCGCAGGCGTTCTTCGATGCCGGGGAGGGCGCGCTGCCGACCCTGCGCTCGCTGGCCGCTGCCGCCGAGGCCGCCCGCGAGGACGCCGCCTGGCGCCTGCCGCACCACGGGCTGCCCTTCGGCCCCTGCGTCCCCGACCCCGGCAAGATCCTGTGCGTGGGGCTCAACTACGCGCGCCACGCGCGCGAGTCAGGCATGGAGTTGCCCACCTCGCCCGTGCTGTTCTCCAAGTTCAACAACGCCGTGGCCGCGCCCGGCCAGGCCATCGCCCTCCCGCCGGTGACCGAGCGGGTGGACTACGAGGCGGAGTTGGTCGCCGTGATCGGCCGCCGCGCCCACGAGGTTCCGGAGGCGCAGGCACTGGACCACGTGCTGGGGTACTGCAACGGCAACGACCTGAGCGCCCGCGACCTTCAGATGCGCACCGGCCAATGGTTGCTGGGCAAGACGCTCGACGGGTTCTTCCCCATCGGCCCCTACCTGGTGACGCGCGACGAGGTGCCGGACCCGCAGGCGCTACGCATCCGCTCCTGGCTCAACGGGCAGCCGCGGCAGGATTCCAGCACCGCAGACATGGTGTTCACCGTGGCGCAGATCGTCAGTTACGCCAGCCGCCACATGACCCTCGAGCCCGGCGACGTCATCGCGACCGGCACCCCGGAGGGCGTGATCCTCGGGATGCCCGAGAAGGTGTGGATGCGCCCCGGGGACGTGAGCACGGTGGAGGTCGAGGGGTTGGGCCGGTTGGAGAACCGCATGGTGGCGCCCGCAGGGGGCTGAGGGGGCCGGCGCGCGGCCCCGGCGCCAGCCGGGCCAAGCCTCAGGCGGCCCTCACCCGCCCAACGACACGCCCAACAGCCGGCCCAGCCCGAAGGTGATCGCCGCGGCGGCCAGCCCCACCAGCACCTGGCGGCCGCCGGAGCGTGCCACGCTCTTGCCGGTCTGCAGCGTGATGGCCGCGCCGATCCCGAACAGGCCCGCCACGCTCAGCAGCACGCTGGCGCCCACGGCGAGCAAGCCCGGCAGGAACAGGAAGGGCAGCACCGGCAGGATGGCCCCGACGGCGAAGAAGCCGAAGGACGCGAAGGCCGCCTCCCAGGCGGAGCCGCCCAGCTCCTCGGGATCGATGCCGAGCTCCTCGCGCACCAGCGCGTCGAGGGCGGTGGCCGGGTCGCCCAGCAGCCGGTCCGCCACGGTCTCGGCCTGCTCGCGCGGCAGGCCCTTGGCCTGGTAGATCAGAGCCAGCTCCTCGCGCTCCTCGTCGGGCTGCGCCTCGAGTTCGGCGCGCTCGATGCCGATCTGCCGTTCGTAGAGCTCGCGTGAGCTCTGCACCGAGATCCACTCCCCCAGCGCCATCGAGAATGCTCCGGCCAGCAGGCCCGCGAAGCCGGCCAGCAGCACCACGCCCTTCACGGGGTCGGCGCCCGCCACGCCCATCACCAGGCTGAAGTTGGACAGCAGGCCGTCGCTGGCACCCAGCACCGCCGCCCGCAGGGCGTTGCCGCTGCCCGCGCGATGCCGCCCCTCGAGGCGCGCCAGCGCGCCGCCCTCCAGGCCGCCGGGGGTGCCGCGCGTGATGGTGCGCAGCAGGCGCGCGTGCGAGCGCTCCTCCCCCGCCAGCGGCGTTCCGGCCGCGGCCGGCTCAGCGGCGTAGCCGCGGCTGTCCCGCGATTCCAGGTCGGTCAGCGTGGGCAACACGAAGCCCGCGGAGAAGCGCCGCGCAAGCCACACCAGGGTGCGCGTCCGCCAGGAGGGTCGGAAGCTCGGCACCGCGGCCTCGAGGGCCTCGAGCCTCTCCTCCCAGAGCCCGGCGTGGCGCGCCTCGACGTCGGCGAGGCGGCCGTAGACCTGCTGCAGATGCCGGTCCCGCTCGATCTCGGCGAAGGTGCGGTAGAGCAGCTCGCTCTCGCGCTCGTCCTGCCAGAAGTCGCGGTAGCGCGCGGCGTCCTCGGCTTTCGCTGCGGGCGCTGGCTGTGGCGGTTGCCTGTCCATGGTGACCTCCGACAGGGCGACCGACGGTGCGCGCCCCGATACCACGATGCGCCCTGCCCGGCGTGCCCGGCAAGCCCCGGTGGCGCACGCCGCGGATCCACGCGGCGCAAGACCCGGCCGGATCTGCGCGCACCGCGCGCACCCCACCAACGCGTCGGCGCGGTCCCGCCCCCCGACGGAATCGCGCCGACCACGCACCGCATGCTCCCATCTCGGAAGGATCAAGGCGAGAGACGTTCGTCCCGCGCTCGGGTTGAGGGGCGAAGGTCGCGTTCACCATCACGGACCCCGCCGCGCGGATCGATGCCATCATGATCTCGGCGATGGAGACGGGCGCCTCGGCCGAGGGGACGCCACCACCGCCCTGGGCGAGGCCACCACGCAGGTCGACATGCCGTTCACCTGAGTCCTCGCGGTCCCGCCCGCCCAGGACATCCCAGTGCACGCACGGCGGGCGGGACTCCCGACCTCGAGGAGCTTCGGTGGCTCAACCGACCATCACCTTCATCGGCGCCGGCAGCACGGTCTTCGCCAAGAACCTGCTGGGGGACATCCTCTCCTACCCCGAGCTGGCCGAGAGCGAGATCCGGCTGTTCGACATCGACCCCGGACGCCTCGCGCTCTCCCACACCGTCGCCCGACGCACCGCCGAGACGCTCGGCGCGCACCCGACGTTGGTGACGACCACCGAGCGGGAACGCGCGCTTGATGGCGCGGACTACGCCATCAACATGATCCAGGTGGCCGGGTACCGCCCGGGGACGGTGCGCGACTTCGAGATCCCCAAGCGCCACGGGCTCGAGCAGACCATCGGCGACACGCTCGGCATCGGGGGCATCATGCGCGGCCTGCGCACCATCCCGGTTCTGCTCGACATGGTGCGCGACATGGAGCGCCTGTGCCCGGACGTGTTGCACCTCAACTACGTCAACCCCATGGCGATGATCACCTGGGCCCTCAACCGGGCGTCGTCCATCCCCACCGTCGGCCTGTGCCACAGCGTGCAGGGCACGGCGGCGGAGCTCGCGCACGACCTCGGCCTGCCGGCCGACGAGATCGACTACCGCTGCGCCGGCATCAACCACATGGCGTTCTACCTGCGTTTCGAGCACCGCGGCGAGGACCTCTATCCACGCCTGCGGGAGCTCGCCGAGCACGGTGAGGTGCCCCGCCACAACCGCGTGCGCTACGAGATGCTCGAGCGGCTAGGGTACTTCGTGACGGAGTCCTCCGAGCACTTCAGCGAGTACGTGCCGTGGTTCATCAAGCGAGACCATCCGGAACTGCTGGAGCGCTTCAACATCCCGCTCGACGAGTACCCGGGGCGCTGCGAGACCTACGAGGTGGCGTGGCGCTTCATCGCCGACGAGCTCGAGCACCCCGGAAGCCACAACGCCGAGGACCTCCAACGCGCCCTGGACGACACCGACATCGCGAGCATGCCCGAGTCGCGCGCATCGACCGTCGAGTCGTTCCGCCACATGCACGAGGTGCGCCGCTCGGCCGAATACGGCTCCGGCATCATCCACTCGGTCGAGACCGGCACGCCGCGGGTGGTCTACGGCAACGTGCTCAACCACGGCCTCATCGACAACCTGCCGGACGCCTGCTGCGTGGAGGTCCCGTGCCTCGCCGACGCCAACGGAGTCCAGCCCACGCCCGTGGGTAGCCTGCCGCCACAGCTCGCGGCGCTCATGCGAACCAACATCAACGTGCAGGAGCTGGTGGTCGAGGCGGTGCTCACGCGGGACCGCGCGCACGTCTACCACGCGGCCATGCTCGACCCGCACACCGCCGCCGAGCTCACGCTCGACGAGATCCACGCCCTGGTGGACGATCTGATCGAGGCCCACGGCGATTGGCTTCCGGCGTGGCTGCGCGACCCCGCGTCCCACGAAGACGCCGGACCTGGGCCAGCGGGCTGAGCCCGGCCGCGCCCGCCGCCGGGCCGCCGTCGCCCGCCCACGACGCCCAAGGTGCCGCTCTTGCCGAACGTGCTTCGGTCCTCCCGCCGTCCCGCGCCCACCACGCCCGGACGCGCCGAATCGGGTCAGCGTTGGTAAGGAACGGTCAGCCGGCCGCGAGCCAACGCGTGGGCCTCCACCCAGTCTCGGATCTGGACCGGCGTGGCCCCGTCCCCCACGTCAACCGAGGCCACGTCCAAGGCGTAGACGGTGATCTCGTAGCGGTGCGGACCCGACCCCACGGGCGGGCAGGGGCCGCCGTACCCCGGAGTGGAGAAGTCCGTGGGCCCGTGGACGGCGCCGGCCGGCGTCCCGTTGTCACCGGGCGCGCCGGCATTCTCGGGAAGGCCGGTAAGGTCCGCCGGGATGTCGTAGAGGATCCAGTGCCACCAGCCGTGGCCGGTAGGCGCATCGGGGTCGAACATGGTCACGGCGAAGCTGCGCGTACCTGACGGCGCGCCCGACCAGCTGAGGGCCGGGGACACGTTGTCACCGGCGCAGCCGAGACCACGGTAGACGTACCTGGCCGGGAAGGTGCCGCCCGCCAGCGCCTCGCTGGACACCACCAGGTCGGTCTGCGCCAGGGCGCACCCGAGGGCGGCGGCCACCATGGTCGAAACGAAGACGTGGAACGCGCGTGTCATGGTCTCTCCTCTTCCCTGGCCGTGGGTGTTCTCTGGTCTGGGTGTTCTCTGGTCGTGGATGTTCCCTGGTCGTGGACGCTCTCTGGTCGTGGATGATGCCCGTTGCCCGCTCCCATCATGCACGGTGGCCGGCACTCGTGCGTCCCCGGCTGCGGCTCTATACCTCCAGGGGGTATATCATGGGAGGCATGGCGAAGCATCCCGTGACCCTCACCGACCGCTCCTTCCGCAAGGCCACCCGCTCGGGCGTGGCGCTGGTGGACTTCTGGGCCCCCTGGTGCGGCCCGTGTCGCATGGTCAGCCCGATCGTGGAGGAGATCGCGTCCGAGTACGGCGGCGACATCTTCGTCGGCAAGCTCAACGTCGACGAGAACCCCAAGACGGCGGGGTACTTCCGGGTACAGAGCATCCCCACCGTGCTGGTGCTCAAGGACGGCCAGGTCCAGGACACTCTGGTCGGCGCACGGCGCAAGCCGGACTACCTCGAGGCGGTGACGAAGCTGCTGGGATGAGGCGCGCGGCGGCGCCCGCCCGGCGGCTATCCTTGGGGGGACGCTGCCCGCCGGGGTCACCCACCGCCGCGCGGGGTCCGTCACGGGAGGGGTTCCATGGAAATGCGCATGCTCGGCCGCACGGGCGTCCAGGTCTCGTCGCTGTGCTTCGGCACCATGTCCTTCGGGGATCAGGCCGACGAGGCGGAGTCTCGGCGCCTGTTCCACCGTTGCCTGGACGCCGGCGTGAACTTCTTCGACACCGCCAATGCCTATGGGCGTGGCCGCTCGGAGGCGATCCTCGGGGAGCTGATGCAGGGGCATCGCGACGGTCTCGTCATCGCCAGCAAGGTGTTCGGCGCGATGAGCGACGATGTCAACGACCGCGGGCTCTCCCGGCGTCACATCGTGCGCGCCGTCGAGGCCAGCCTGAAGCGCCTGCAGACCGACCGCATCGACGTCTACTACCTGCACCAGTTCGACCGCCGGACCCCCATCGACGAGACCCTGAGGGCGCTCGACGAGCTGGTGCATCGCGGCCTGATCATCTACCCGGCGGTGAGCAACTGGGCCGCGTGGCAGATCGAGAAGGCGCTCGGCCTCAGCGCCCGCCTGGGGCTCGCCCGCTTCGAGGTGGTGCAGCCGATGTACAACCTCAGCAAGCGCCAGGTCGAGGTGGAGATCCTGCCGATGGCCGGCGAGGAGGCCCTGGCGGTGGTGCCCTACAGCCCGCTGGGTGGCGGCCTGCTGAGCGGCAAGTACGGCCTGGGCCGCACCCCCGACGGCGGGCGCCTGATCGACAACAGCATGTACGCCAAGCGCTATGGCGGCGAGCGCTACCTCCGCATCGCCGAGGATCTCAACGCCTACGCCGACGCGCACGGCGTCCACCCCGCCACCCTGGCGGTGGCCTGGGCGCGCAGCCACCCCCGCGTGACGGCGCCCATCATCGGCGCCCGCAACGTCGAACAGCTCGAGCCCTCGCTGGCGGCCGCGGACTACGCCATGAGCCCGGAGATGCGCGCCGAGCTCACCGCCCTGACCCCGACCGTGCCACCGGCCACCGACCGCAGCGAGGAGACGGCCTCCGCCTGAGTGCCGCCGGCGGGCGGGCTCGCTGGCGCCGCCTCGCGGCGCCGCTCGAGCCGGCCCTCGCCGTGTCGCGCTCGGAGCCCATGCGCGAGGGCATGTAAGGCTCCCGTCAGAGCCCCAGTGGTACGAATGGCGGCTGGTGCTTGCTTCGCTCCAGACCTCACTCCGCCCCGCGGCCCGCAACCCGCGAACCTGGGTGGTGGCCGTGACCCCGCTGCTGCTGCTACCCGCGGCCTACGTCATGGCCGACGGCGCACCCGGCCTCGCGCTCGTCGGCATCATCACGGTGGTGCTCGCGGGCTGCTGGTTCGGCATCCTCGGAGGGGCCGTCGCGGGCGCCTGGACGGGCCTGGCGCTCGGCCCCGTGCTCACCGCGGTCACACTCACCACGCCGCTCCTGGGGCATCCGGAGCGCTGGCCGTTGCGCGTGCTGTTCTTCGTGCTGGTGGGATCTACCGGCGGTGCGGCCACGCGCGACCTGCGGCGCGGGCTCGAGCTCGAGCGCAGACAGCGGCGCGAACTCGCACGCCTGCACGCCCGCGCCCTCACGACGTTCGCGCGCCTTGTCGCGCTGCGGGATCAGCCCACGGCCTACCACTGCGAGCGCGTGGCCGAGAACGCCCGCACGCTGGGCCGTCACTACGGCCTCGAGGGGCACGAGCTCGACGCCCTGTACTGGGCGGGCCTGCTCCACGACCTGGGCAAGATCACGACCCCGGCAGCGATCCTGCTCAAGGAGGGGCCGCTCGAGCCCGCCGAGTACCGCATCATCCAGGAGCACACGAAGGTCGGGTCGGACATCCTGCTGGCGATCAGCCCCCGCTTCGACCGCATTGCCGAGGGCGTACGCACGCATCACGAGCGTTGGGACGGGCGCGGCTACCCACACGGGCTCCATACCGAGGACATCCCGCTCTTCGGCCGGATCCTCGCCGTGGTGGACGTCTTCGAGGCGATGACGTCCCCGCGACCCTACCGCGAGGCGCTACCGGCAGCGGAGGTGTTGCGACACCTGCGCGAGGGAGCGGGCGAGGCCTTCGATGCCGAGGCCGTCCGGGCGTTCGTGCACCTGCATCGCCGCGGGCTCGTCCTCGTGCACGGCGACGGCCGACCCACCCCTCAACCGGTGGATACCGGCATCTTCACCACCGGCTTCTGGCGGGCGCAGGGTCGAGAGCCCACGCCCGCTGCGACCGACGAGCACGTACCGGTCCTGCCGTTGACGTGAACCGACGCGACCACGACCGCGACGGGCGGCGCGGCCTCAGCGATCGACGAGCAGCGGGTAGGGGTTGATGGCATCCCAGGCGCAGCTCTCCAGCGCGCCGTCGTACACCCCGAAGTGCAGGTGCGGCGGGGTGCCCGCGGCGTTGCCGGAGTTTCCGACGTAGCCCAGGACGGTGTCGGGCGTGACGAACTGCCCCTCCTCGAGCTCCGAAGCGAACGCCGAGAAGTGGGTGTAGAAGTAGCGCCGGCCGCCGCCCCCGACGATCGTGACGGAGTTCCCTCCGCGACTCAGGTCCTCGATGCGATAGACGAATCCGTCGGTGGCGGAACGTACGGGCGTGCCGGCCGGCGCGAAGATATCCGTACCCTCGTGGCTGCGCCCCTCGCTGCGGGCCGCGCCCCAGGTATCGGCCACCTGGCCGACACGCACCCCCTCGACGGGCATCGGCAGCCCGGCGTCGGCCTCGGGTGGGACCTTGGCGAAGTACAGCGGAAGCACCGTGGCGTAGCGTGCACGCATCTCCCAGCGCAGCCGCTCGGCCTCGGAGGACGGGGTGCGCTCGCGCGACGGGCAGACGATGGCCGCGAGCTCGGGCTGCAGGTCCGGGTAGGCCGTGTCGGGTGGCGTCTGCGCCCCTACCCTGCCCAACGAGGCCCAGCACAGGGCGAGCGCCAGGACCACGAGGGGGCGTGCCACGCGCCCACGCGGCGCCCGGTGGGCGATGATGGGCGTGTGGAGGGGAACGGGCACGGGGTCGTGCATGCACTCATGGATAGCACCACCGCGCGCGGCGGGCGAGGTCGGAGGACACCATGCCGGCGCGGCGGCGGACCGGTACGCCCGGGCCTGCGGGCCGAAGGGCGTGCCGGCGGGCCCGGACCCGTGCAGCGGCGGCGCGCCCGGCCGCTCGCGCGGCGCCCCTCCCACTGCCAAGCCGGCGGCCGACCTTGAGGTCGCGCGCTTCGCAGTTCTGGCTGCTCTGTGGCCTCACGGCGGTGGCCATGGCGTCGAAGACCATGCTCGAGCCGCTGGTCCCCCTGCTCGGGCTCTCCCTAGGGAGCTCCACGGCGATCATCGGCGCCCTGGTGTCCTCGGCCTTCCTGCTGCCGCTGCTGGTGGCGATCCCGATGGGCAACCTGGTGGACCAGTGGGGGCCGCGCGGCCTCATCGCGGTCGGGGCGGCGGGGCTCGCCCTCGCGCCCGCGCTGGTGGCCATCGCCCCCAGCCTGGCGATGCTGTTCGCCGCGCAGGTGCTGGTAGGGCTGGCCCATCTCGCCATCGTCGTCTCGGCGCAGGCCCTGGTGGGCGCGCTGTCGGACCGCGACGGCCGCGAGAGCGGCTTCGGCTGGTTCACCACCTTCGCGTCCGGCGGCCAGTTCGTCGGCCCCCTCTTGGCGGGCGTGCTGGTGGACGCAACCTCGTTCCGCGTGGCCTTCGCCGTCGCCGGAATCGGGGGCGCCGTGGTGGCGGCGGCGTCGCGGGGCCTTGCGCCCCACACTGCGACCGGCGGTGCCCGGCGCGCCTCCCAGGCGTGGGTGAGCCGCCGCGACCTGGCCGACGTCTCCAACCGCGGCGTGGCCGTCGCCGTGCTGTTGAGCTTCGGCGTGCTGCTGGCCATGGGAGCGTTCACCGCGCTGCTTCCGGTCCACCTCGAGCGTATGGCGTTCTCCGCCACGGCCATCGGCTTCGTCCTGAGTCTCCGGCCCCTGACGGCCCTCGTACTCCGGCCCCTGCTGCCGCGGGTGGTCCGCTGGCTGGGGGGCAGGGCGCGCGCCATGGCCCTGATCTCGGCCGCGGTGGCCGTCGGCATGGCCCTCCTCGCCGTCGCCACGCGAGGCTACGCCTTCGCCCTCGCCTCCATGGCGGTGGGCAGCGGCTCGGCGCTGTCGCAGCCGCTGAGCATGGCCATGACGGTGGAGCGCGTCTCGGGGGAGCGGTTGGGGCTGGCCCTGGGCCTGCGGCTATCGGCGAACCGGCTCGCGCAGTTCGCGAGCCCCTTGATCTTCGGCCTGCTGGCCCAGGTCGGCAGCTTCGGGTTGGCGTTCGCCTCGAGCGCGGGGGCAGTCGCGGTGATCGGCACCGTGGTCGTGATGCTCTACCGACCGGAGCCCTGAGGCCTTGGTCCGGGGGCCGGGCGTGGCGCGACCCCTGCGCCTCCCGCGGTCCCATGTCATCGGGACACCGGGACGGGCATCCTCTCTCCACCGTTGCGGGGCGCCCGGACCCCGTGGAGCGGGCGGCGCGCGACCCTGCAGATCGGCGCGCAACACCGGAAGGAGAGAGGCATGATCACACGCGCAGGTGGCTCCGTGGCGCGGCCCTCGCGGGGGCGGTCGCTGCACTGGCTTGGGTGGGCGTGGCGTCGGCGGCCGGCTCCCATCGCCCCGGAGTCCTCGGCGCCCACGGCTCGGGGCGCCGGCGAGGCGCCATGAGCGAGCCCATCCGCATCGTCCTGGCCGATGATCACAAGCTCTTCCTGGCGGGCCTGCGGTTGCTGCTCTCCTCGCTGCCGGAATGCACCGTCGTCGGCGAGGCCACGACCCGTCGGGAGGCCGTGGAGCTGGTCAGGGAGCTGTTGTCCGACGTCGTCCTCATGGACGTCCAGATGCCGTAGCTGCACGGCATCGAGGCCACCCGACAGATCCTCCGGGAATCGCCGCATGTGGGCGTCATCATGGTCACCATGTTCGAGGACGACGAGAGCGTCTTCCTGGCCATGTGGCCGGCGCGCGCGCGTACGTGCTCAAGGGCGCCGACCGCGAGGAGCTCCAGCTCTCCATCCTCGCCGTGGCCAGCGGCGAGTCGCTCTTCAGCGCTCGCATCTCCACGCGCCTGATGCGCTTCTTCGCCCAGCCCCCGAGCGAGTTCCCTATCGACGCCTTCCCGAACCTCACCGAGCGCTAGCGCGAGTGCTGTGGTTGATCGCACAGTGGCTTCCCAACGGCCGGTCGCGCGCCAGCTCGACATCCGCCCCTAGACGGGCGCAACCACGTCACCAACATCTTCAGCAAGCTGCAGGTGGCGCCGCGCCGAGGCCATGGCTCGCGTGCGTGACGCGGGCCGAGCCGAGAGCGACGTGTTCGCAAGCGTGCCCCCCGCTCCTCGAGCCCTCGCCCTACGGCGGAGCAGGCCGAAGGCGTGACGCACGGTAGACTCTAGCGATGGCAGGTCCAACCACAACCCTCCCCGCCCGCAACGACCTAGACCCGAGGTTCACCTGGAACCTCGAGGCGCTCTTCCCGGACGAGGCCGCGTTCGACGCCTCGCTGCACGCCGCCGGAGAGGCGCTGGAGCAGGTGGCCGCCTACCGCGGCCGCCTGGGAGAGGGAGCCGGCGTGCTCGCCGACGCCATGGACGCCTACTGGGATCTCCAAGCCACCCTGCAGAGGCTGCGGCTCTACGCGTTCCTGCCGGTGGCGGCGGACCAGGGCGACCAGCAGGGGCGGGCCCGCCTCGGACGCTTCCAGAGCGTCGGCGCCAGGTTCAGCGCCGAAAGCGCCTTCCTGGAGCCGGAGCTGCTGGCGCTGGGTAAGCCGCGGCTCGACGCGTTCCTGGCCGAGGAGCCGCGCCTGGGGTACCTCGAGCGCTACCTCGAGCGCCTGGAGGAGAACCGCGCGCACGTGCGCTCTCCGGAGGTGGAGGAGGTCCTCGGCCGCGTGGACGAACCGCTGGGCGCGCTGGAACGCGCCTACAACAGCCTCACCAACGGGGAGATCCGCTTCGCCCCGGCGACGGGCGCCGACGGGACCGAGCACGAGGTGGCACGCAGCACCTACCCCGCGCTCCGCATGTCGCCGGACCGCACCCTGCGACACGACGCCTACGCGTCCTACACCGACGGCTTCCTGGCGTTCGGCGACACGCTCTCGGACCTCTACCTCGGGCGGGTGAAGGAGAGCGTGTTCTGGTCGAAGGTTCGCGGCTTCCCCAGCACCGTCGAGGAACAGCTGACCCCCCGCGAGGTCCCCCGCGCCGTGCTCGACGCGGTGGTGAACACCTTCAAGGCCAACCTGGGGGTGTGGCACCGCTACTGGGCGGCGCGCCGCAAGCTCCTCGGGCTCGACCGCCACCAGGAGTGGGACATCTTCGCGCCGCTGTCGCCGGAGCCTCCGCGCGTGCCCTACGCCCAGGCCATCGAGTGGATCGTGGAGGGGATGGCGCCCCTCGGCCGCGACTACGTCGAGCCGCTGCGCCGCGGCCTGATCGAGGAGCGCTGGGTGGACGTCTACCCCAACCGCGGCAAGCGCGACGGCGCCTTCGCCACCCGCGCCTACCGCGGCCAGCCCTTCATCCTGATGAGCTATCAGGACGACCTGGAGAGCCTGTCTACCCTGGCGCACGAGCTCGGGCACGCCATGCACTCGAAGCTGATGGACGAGGTGCAGCCGCTCCCCAACGCGTCGTACGCCATGATGGCGGCCGAGACCGCGTCGAACTTCAACCAGGCGCTCGTCCGCCGCCACCTGCTGGAGACCCTCACCGCGCCCGCGGAGCGGCTGGCCCTGCTCGACGAGACGTTCCACAACTTCCACCGCTACTTCTTCATCATGCCCACGCTGGTGCGTTTCGAGCTCGAGGTGCACCAGGCGATCGAGCGCGGTGAGGGGCTCACGGGCGAGCGTCTGAACGACATCATGCAGCGCCTGTTCCAGGAGGGGTACGGCGACGAGATCCCGGCCACCGAACGGACCGGCAGCACCTGGTCGCAGTTCGGTCACCTCTACGTGCCCTTCTACACCTTCCAGTACGCCGCCGGCATCGCGGCCGCCGCGGCCCTGGCCGACGACGTCCACCGCGGCGTGGACGGCGCCGCCGAGCGTTACCTGGGGTTCCTGCGGGCCGGCAGCTCGGTGCCCCCGGTGGACGCCCTGCGCGGCGCAGGCGTGGACATGACCACGGCCGAGCCGATCGAGCGGGCCTTCGCGGTGGTGGAGGGGTACGTGGAAGAACTCGAGGCGCTGGCCGAGGGCTGAGCCGGGGGCTCGCGGCGCCGCACGCGACGCCAGCCGGACCCGCGGGCGATGGCGTCCCGGACAGCCGGCCGTTCCAGTGAGGCGCGGTGCGCCTCGCGCGAGCGCCACACCTCCGTGACCCACAGTGCGTCGTCGTCGTTGGTATCGCGCGCCACGACGTAGCTGAGGCAGCCCGGCAGGTCGCGCATGGCGGCCAGCAGCACCTCGCCGAGCGCATCGCGGCGACCGGGCACCGCAAGAATCGTGCTGATCAGACCGTACATGCGCGCCTCCCACAGGCGCCGGCCCCCGGGAGGGCGGCCGGCGCGATGGCCGCAGTCTACGGCAGGACGTCACCGGCGCCGTCGAGGATGGCCGTGACCTCCGCGAGCTCGCCGGCGGTGAGCTGCCAGCTGCCGGCCCGTGCGTTGCGGCGCACCTGCTCGGGCGAGGTGGCGCCGGCGATGACGCTCGCCACGGGCCGGTGCGCCAGCAGGTACGCGAAGGCGAGGTCTAGGATCTCCTTGCCGCGCGCCTCGGCGAACGCGGTGAGCTCGCTCCACCAGGTCGTACACGCCGTCGGTGAGCTTGGCCTCCCAACGGGCGCTGCCGGTGATGCGAGCGCCCTCGGGCATCGGCCGCCCCTTGCGGTACTTGCCGGTCAGGATCCCGCTCACGAGCGGGAAGTACGGCAGGAACGCCAGGTCCAGCTTGTCGCAGGCGGGGAGCACCTCCTGCTCGGGATCGCGCTTCAGCATGCTGTACTCGTTCTGCACGCTCACGAACCGCGGCGCCCCGTTCTGGGCGGCGTCCTCGGCCTCCCGCAGCTGCGCCGCACTGAAGTTCGAGCAGCCGATCTCGCGCACCTTGCCCTCGCGCACGGCCTCGGCCAGCGCGCCGAGGGTGTCGGCGACGGGCACGTCAGCGTCGGGGAAGTGCAGCTGATAGAGGTCGATGTGGTCGGTGCGGAGCCGTTGGAGGCTGCCCTCCAGAGCGGCCCGCACGTCCTCGGGGCGGGCCCCCTTGGGCGCCTTGCTGTTGCTGGGGTGGCCGAATTTGGTGGCCAGCACCACCTGATCGCGGCGCCCCTTGAGCGCCTCGCCCATGAAGCGCTCGCTGTCGGTGGCACCGTAGATGTCGGCGGTGTCGAGGAACGTCACGCCGGAGTCGATGGCGGCGTCCAGCACGTCCTTGGTGCGGGCGAGGTCGAGGCGGCCGCCGAAGTTGTTGCAGCCGAGGCCGACGATCGAGGCCTTCAGGGAACCGATGGGACGGGTGTTCATGGGTGTGTCTCCTCGTGTGGGGCGCGAACGGGCGGGGCACGCGGCGGCCCGGGAGCAACGCAGCGCTCGCGCGCCGCTGCGTCGTGTCGATGGCCGTACGGTACCCGGCGCGGGCGGAGAAGGTGTGTGTCCCGGAGCAGTGGCACGGGCGCTCCCGGCTCGGGGGAACCGACCCGCGACCGCCCGGCACGATACCCCCGGGTCCGCCCACGCGCACCTCCGCTGCCCGTGTTTGACAACGCTCCCCGCCGCGGCTAAAATCTGAAACAATCGGTTCATAAATCTCCCACCGCGGACCACTTGGTTCAGAGGTCCACCCGGGAGGGTCGTTTCCCTCGAGACCCGGAGCGCATCGTGCCCCTGCTGGACGTCGTCGACCGCATCCACAACGCGCGCCCCCTGCCGGACGCCCAGGAGCGCGTGGCGCGGCACCTCGAGGTGCACTACGAGGAGCTCCCGTTCGAGAGCGCCCACCGCCTGGCGAAGGCCGCCGGCGTGAGCAAGGCCACCGTCATCCGGCTCGTCCAGCACCTCGGCTACGCCGGCCTGGACGACCTGCGCGACGCCGTGCGGGAGGCGCTCTACTCGCGGAGCGACTCGCCCGCCGCCCGCTACGAGGCGCTCACCAGCACACGCGACGTGGGCCACATCCTGGAGGAGTTCCGACGGCACGAGCAGCGCAACTTGCGGCGCACCCTGGAGCGGCTCGAGCCCGACCGCGTCCATGCGCTGTGCAGCGACCTCATCCGGGCGCGCTGCGTGTGGGTGTTCGGCCAGCGCTTCTCCTACGGCATCGCCTTCAACCTCGCGCTGCTCCTCGCCCAGGTGTTGCCGCAGGTGGACAATGTCGCGGCCGAGGGGGGCACCCTCGCCGACCGCGCCGCCGCGATGACGCGGGAGGACCACCTGCTCATCGTGGCCCATCGCCGTGTGGGGGCCGACAAGGCCCGGCTCGCCGCCTACGCCCGTGCCCGCGACATCCCGTACACGCTCATCACCGACATGACGACCGACGCCGAGGGGTTGCTCGCCGGCGCCCGTCACGTGCTCACCAGCTGCACCGACGCCTACGGTGTGTTCAACAGCTACGCCCCCACCTACGGCATCGTCCAGGCCATCGCCTCGGTCCTCGAGCTGCTCGCGCCCGGCGCACCGGGCCGGCTCACCGAGGCCGAGATCGCGCTCCGTTCGTTCCGCGCCTTCGCGTCCGAAGGGAGGTGACTGCCGCCCCCCACGGCTGCACCCCGCTCGCCACGACGCCCACATCGCACCCATCCAGCAGGAGGAATCCATGCCACGCCGCCCCACCCGTCTACGGTTCCTGACCCTCGCGCTCCTCGCGCTCACGCTCTTCGGAGCGTCGGCCGCCTGGGCCCAGCAGGTCGGTGGCACCGTCACCCTCGCCATCACCGAGGAACCCGACACCCTCGATCCGCAGAAGACCAGCACCGCCGTCGCCGGCACCATCCTGCGCTACATCGGCGACACGCTGCTCACCAAGGACTTGGGCGGCGCGTACACCGCCGGCCTGGCCCAGTCCTGGAGCGCCTCCGACGACGGGCTCACCTGGACCTTCACCCTCAAGTCCGGCATCACCTTCCAGGACGGCGCCCCGCTCGATGCCGCCGCCGTCAAGGCATCGCTCGAGCGCGCGGTTGCGCCCGAGACCCAGTCCCCCATCGCCGGCAGCCTGTTCGAGCCCATCGCCTCCATCGACGTCCTCGACCAGAGCACCATGACCATCACCCTCAAACGCCCCTTCTCCCCCTTCCTGGACAACCTCGCCGACCCGCGCGCGGCCATCGTGAACGTCGCCGCGGCCGACGCCGAGGGCGACCAGTTCGGGCGCCAGCCGGTGCTGTCCGGCCCGTGGAAGGTCAGCGAGTGGCGCTCCGGCGATCGCATCATCCTCGAGCGAAACCCCGACTACGCTTGGGGCCCCGCGTACGCACACCAGGGCGCGGCCTACCTTCAGACGCTGGTGTTCCGGGTGATGCCGGAGTCCGCGACGCAGGTGGCCGCGTTCGAGGCCGGCGAGGTGCAGGTCCTCAACCCGGTGCCGCCCACGGATGTGCAGCGCCTCGAGGCCGAGTCCGGCATCCACATGGAGAACTTCCTGCGCAAGGGCGTGGGGCTGTTCCTGGAGTTCAACGTCACCAAGGCGCCCTTCGACGACCCCACGCTGCGTGAGGCGCTCAACTACGCGATCGACAAGAACGCCGTTGTCCAGGTCGCCCTCAAGGGGCTCGGCGTGCCGGCTTACGGCGTGCTGCCACCGTCGATCTGGGGCTATTGGGACGGAATCGAGAGCTACGCCCCGCACTTTGACCCCGAGAAGGCCAAGGCGCTGATCGAGCAGGCGGGCTACTCGCGCTCGGGCAACGGCCCCTACACCAAGGACGGCGCGCCCCTGAGCTTCACGCTCTACACGGCCCCGATCGACACCTGGACCCGCTCGGCGCAGGTTGTGCAGGGCATGCTCAAGGACCTGGGGATCCAGATGGACATCCAGACCTTCGAGTTCGGCACCCTGCTGGACAAGCTCAAGGCGGGCGAGCAGCAGGCCCACTTCATGGGCTACACCTACACCACTCCGGACATCGTCTACCTGTGGTTCCACTCGTCCAACATCGGCAGCGGCCTGAACCTCAGCCACTACGACGATCCCAAGCTCGACGCGCTCATCGAGCAGTCCCGTACCCAGACCGCCGACGCGGACCGACTGGAGACCTACAAGGAGATCCAGCAACTCATCAGTGACGAGGCCCTGTGGGTTCCCTTGTGGACCAACTACAACTACATCGGCGTGCGCGACGCCCTGGTCGACGCCGGCGTCCACCCGGAGGGCTTCCTCACCCTGCTCGACGCGTACCTGAAGTAGGGCACTGGATCCGTGGTCCAGTTCCTCGTCCGTCGCCTGCTCGCCGCCATTCCGGTGGCCATCGGGGTCTCCATCCTGGCGTTCTCCATGAGCCACCTGACGCCCGGTGATCCCGTCAGCATCATGCTCGGCGAGCGGGCGACGGCGGCGGACGCTGCGCGCCTGCGCGCCCAGCTGGGACTGGACCAGCCCCTTCCCCTGCAGTACTGGCGGTACATCGCCAACGCCGTCCAGGGCGATCTCGGGACCTCGATCCGCAGCGGCCAGCCGGTCCTGCGGGAGATCTCGGATCGCCTGGGCGCCACCGCCGCCCTGACCGGCGCCGCCCTGCTGTTGGCCATCGTGCTGGGCGTCTCGCTCGGCACACTGGCCGCGGTGGCGAGGTCGCCGGTCCTGGAAGCCGCCATCATGACCTTCGCCCTGCTCGGTATCTCGATGCCCACCTTCTGGTCGGGCCTTCTCTTTATCATGCTGTTCGCCCTCACCCTCGACTGGCTGCCGGTCACCGGCAGCGGGCTCGCCGGATTGGTGCTGCCCGCGGTCACCCTGGCGCTGCCAGCCGCGGCCGTGCTGGCGCGCATGACGCGCTCCTCGATGCTCGAGGTGCTAAGCCAGGACTACATCCGCACGGCCCGCTCGAAGGGGTTGCGGGGGCGCACGGTCACCCTCAAGCACGGCCTGCGCAACGCCTTCATCCCCGTCCTCACCATCGTTGGCCTGCAGTTCGGCGGCCTCATGGCCGGCTCCGTGATCGTCGAGTCCGTCTTCGCTCGCCCCGGCATCGGTCGCTTCGCGGTGAACGCCATCCTGGCGCGCGACTTCCCCCAGATCCAGGGCATCGTGCTGCTGGCGGGGCTCGTCTACGTCGGCATCAACGCCGCGGTCGACCTGTTCTACGGTGTGCTCGACCCGCGCATCAAGGTCGGCTGATGGGCGTCCGCGCTCCCGCCGCTCCTGACGCCGCCACCCTCCAGGTGCGGATGACCGCGGGTTTCCTGCGCCGGCTGTCGCGCAAGCCCGGCGCCTTCCTCGGCCTCCTCACCATCGTGGCCTTCGCCCTCATCGCTCTCCTGGCGCCGCTGCTGGCGCCATACGACCCCACCCGGTTGATCTACACCGCCATCCAGCAGCCCCCCAGCGCCGCCCACTGGTTCGGTACCGACGACCTTGGGCGGGACATCCTGAGCCGCGTCATCTTCGGCGCCCGCATCTCCATGCAGGTAGGCGTCGTGGCCGTGGGCATCGCCCTCGCGGCGGGCACACTGCTGGGCCTCTTCGCCGGCTTCCTGGGGGGTTGGGCGGACAACGTCATCATGCGCACCATGGACGTCATGCTGGCGTTCCCCGGCATCCTCCTCGCCATCGCCATCGTCGCCATCCTGGGGCCCAGCCTGTTCAACACCATGATCGCCGTGGGGATCTCCGCCATCCCGGTGTACGCCCGCACGGCCCGCGCCTCCACCCTGTCCGTGTTGGAGAACGACTATGTGCAGGCCGCCCGCGCCCTTGGCGCCGGTCCGATCCGGGTGGCCCTCCGTTACGTCTTCCCCAACATCACCGCGCCCATCACGGTGCTCGCCACCGTAGGGGTCGCCACCTCCATCCTCAGCGCCGCCGGGTTGAGCTATCTCGGCCTCGGCGCGCAACCGCCGACCCCAGAGTGGGGCGCCATGCTGAGCGAGGCGCGCGCCTTCCTGCGTTCCTCCTGGTGGATGGCCACCTTCCCCGGCCTGGCGATCATGCTCGTGGTGATGGCCTTCAAC
The DNA here is from genome assembly GCA_963739805.1 of uncultured Trueperaceae bacterium. Lineage (GTDB taxonomy): Bacteria > Deinococcota > Deinococci > Deinococcales > Trueperaceae > CAVUBJ01. The sequence continues at coordinate 89,171 of CAVUBJ010000007.1, read as the reverse complement.
CTCCTCGGCGACGGGCTCCGCGACCTGTGGGACCCGCGCCTCCGCGACTGACCGGGAGACTCCATGCCCCACGCCCCCACGCCCCCCACGCGTACACCTGCCGCGCCGGCAGGCCCGACCGACGGCGCGGTCGACCCCGCCCGGGTCCTTGACCGCCCCTCCGATCCACGCCATACGCTGTTCGAGGTGCGCTGGTCGGGCGGCACGTTGACGGGCACGGCGGAGGCCGGCGCCCGACCCGCCCTCGAGGCGTACGCGGCGCGCCACCACGCCGCCCTGACGGTGCTCACGCCGCACTCCGCGCCCGCCAGCGTCGCCGCCCCCGCCTTCCTCCGGGGTACGCCCGGCGAGGCCGCCACGCACGTCGACGAGGCCCTGCTGGGCGACGAGGTGGAGGTGCTCGAGCGCCTCGGCGCCTGGGCGCGCGTGCGCCTGCGGCGCACCGATTACCTGGGCTGGCTCCCCGCCGCCCAGCTCGCGCCCCCGTACACGCCGTCACACGCGGTGTCGGCCCTGCGCGCCCACGCCTACCTCGGCCCCCGCATCCAGGCGCCCATCGCGGCGGCCCTGAGCTGGGGAGCCCGCCTGACGGTGCGCTCGGAGCTCGCGGACGGCTGGAGCCATGTGGTCCTGCCCGACGGACGCGACGCCTTCGTGCGCTCCGCCGCGCTGGAGGCCGGGGAGCGGCCCACGCCGCGCCCCTGGCACGAGCTCTGGCCCGAGTTCCTCCGCACGCCCTACGTATGGGGCGGGGCCACGCCCTGGGGCACCGACTGCTCCGGCCTGGTGTACCAGCTCATGCGCATGTCGGGCCGCGACGTCCCCCGCGACAGCGACGAGCAGCAGGCGCACGGCCGCTGGGTGGACGCCCCGGAACCCGGCGACGTGGTGGCGTTCCGCGGTCACGTCGGCGTGCACCTGGGCGAGGACCGCTTCGTCCACGCCTCCACCGGCAGCATGCGGGTGTGCGTGGACCGGCTGGCCGAGCGCCCCGAGCTCCGCGAGCGGCTGCTCGGGACCGTGCGCTTCGACGGGGGTGCGGCGTGAGCCTCGCCGCCGACGTCGTCCGCTACAGCGACCTGTGGGGCCCCTCGGGCGCCGAGCAGGACGTGATCCGCGCCTTCAAGGCGGACCTCGAGGCGCGGGGGCTCGAGCCGCGGGTGGACACCTTCGGCAACGTCACCGCCACGCTCCGGGCCGCCGACCCCGGCTACCCGACGGTGATGCTCTCGGCCCACCTCGACGAGGTCGGCTTCGTGGTCCGCAAGATCGAACCGGACGGCTTCCTGCGCCTGCACCGGGTGGGCGGCACCCACGACCGGGTGGTCGCGGGCCAGCGGCTCCGCTTCCGGACGCCCCGCGGGGACGTGGTGGGCGCCGTCGGCGTCAAGGCCAAGCACGTCAGCACCCCGCAGGAGCTCGCCTCCGCCGTGACCATCGACGACGCCTACGTGGACGTGCTGGCGCCCGACCGGGCGGCGGCCGAGGCGATGGGGCTCGAGGTGGGCACGCTGGGGACCTTCGACGCCGCGGCGGAGGCCGCCGGCGACTACCTGCGCGGCAAGGCTCTCGACGACCGCGCGGGCGTCGCCACGCTCCTCGCCGCCGTGGACCTGCTGCGAGAGCACCCGCCGCGCGCCGGGGTGGTGGTGCTCGGCTCGGTGCAGGAGGAGTTCAGCGTCCGGGGCGGCGTGGTCGCCGCACGCCGGCTGGCACCCGACCTGGCACTGTGCCTCGACATCGCCATCGCCACCGACACGCCCGACCTGGCCGCGCTGGGCGACGTGCGCCTCGGCGGGGGTCCGGTGGTGACGCGCTTCACGCGCGCCCTCCTCAACGGCATCATCCCTCACCCGGAGCTCGTCCGGCGGGCCCGCGAGGCCGCCGACCTCGCCGGCGTGACCACCCAGAACGCCGTCCTGCAGGGGGGGCTGACCGACGGCTCGTTCATGCAGTACGCGGGCGACGGCATTCCGACGTTGGACCTGTCCTTCGCGACGCGCTACACCCACACGCCGGTGGAGACGGTGCACCTGGGCGACCTCGAGGGGTTGGCGCGGCTGGTGGCGGCGTTCGCGGAGGGGCTGGACGAGGGGATGACGCTGGCGCGGGGGTGAGGGACGAGGGGCGTCGCGGGCGGCAGCCACGGGCGCGGTCCGGCCGCACCGTACGCCCGGCCTCTGCCGATCCACCGGGCCGGGGTCAGCCGCCGGGGCCGGCCGGCGCGAACACCAGGTGGACGGTGAGCGCGAGGGCGTCCTTCACCACCACGAACAAGAAGCGCGGACGCGTCAGGTCGTAATCGCTGAGGCGCACGTCGAAGGCGGCGTCGGCGGTGATCCGGTCCCCCTCGCGGGTGGCCGTGCCGGACACGGTGAGCGGGCGCGTGACGCCGTGAAGCGTCAGCTCCCCCTGCGCCGTGAAGCCGCTCGAGCCCCCGTCGGGCAGCGCGCCGGCCTCGAGCCGGAGGGCGCCCAGCCGGAAGCGGAGGGTGGGGTAGCGGTCGGGCTCGAGCACCGCCCGCCGCGCGTTGGTGTCTCGCGCGCGCCGCCGCTCCCCGTGGGCGGCGGGGCCGCCGCCGCGCCGGCGCCGACCGGCGGCAGGGGGGCCAGGGCGAGCAGGCCGATGGCCAGCGCCGCCGCCCCCCGGGGTCCCACCCCGGCCGCCCCCCGGGCCAGCGCCGCCACCACCCTCCTGGCCAGCGCCGCCACCATCCCCCGGGCAAGCACCCGGCGTCCGCTTCGCATGGGTCCCTCCCGGCCGGTGCGCACGCACCGCGGCGCCTCCGCGGCTCGGCACCGGCGTCGTTCCATCCTCCCCTACGCGCGGCGCTCGCGGACGGATGCGGACGACGGGGCCGCCGGTCCGGGGCAGGTGCCCCTTGCCACGAGTCGGACGGCCGGCTATACCGATGGCAGGCCGCTCCGGGCGGGGAGCGCGGCCGTCGCTGTGGCGGGAGGGTGTCATGGACCTCGGTACGGTGAGCAACGCGCGCAGGCGCCTGGGCGTCATCGGGATCAAATCGCTGCACTCGCTGATCTACCTGGTGATGTCGGCCTCGATCCTCTACGTCGTGGTCTGCGGCCTGGTAGGCCGGCGCGACGTGTGGCTGGCGGTCGCCGTGGGCCTGGTGACGCTCGAATGCCTCGTCTACCTGGGCAACCGTGCCCGCTGCCCGCTCTCGGACCTGGCGGTCCGCCTGGGCGACGACACCGGCAACGACTACCTGAGCGACTGGATCTGCCCGCGGCCGTGGATCCGGCACACGGCCCGCATCTGGGGCGGGGTGTTCGGGGTGGGCGTGGTCCTGGTGCTGCTGTCGTGGGTGACGGGGCGAGGCGGCGCGACCCCGTGAAGCGGCGCGCCGGCGGCCCCGCCGGTCGTGGCGCCGCCCTCGGTCAACCGGCGGCGTCGTGCCCCCACGCCCCCAGCTCGTCGTGCCGCAGGCAGCGCGCCTGGTGCCCGTCGGCCACCTGCAGCAGCTCGGTGTCCCAGGCCCGGCACGCGTCGGTGGCGTAGGGGCAGCGCGGGGCGAAGCGGCAGCCGGGCGGTACGTCGATGAGGCTGGGCGGCGCCCCCGCGATGGCGGCGAGCTCGTCGGCCGTCTCCTCGGCGTCGGGGATGGACGCCAGCAGGCCGCGCGTGTAGGGGTGCCGCGGCTCGGTGAGGAGCGTCTCCGTGTCCGCCAGCTCCACGATCTGGCCGGCGTACATGACGGCGATGCGGTCGCACATCTGGGCGATCACGCCCATGTCGTGGCTCACCAGGATCATGCTCATCTCGAAGTCGCGCTGGAGCTCGAGCAGGAGGCTGAGGATCTGGTCCTGGATGATGACGTCGAGCGCGGTGGTGGGCTCGTCGGCCAACAGGATCTTGGGGTGCGACGCGAGCGCGATGGCGATGAGCACCCGCTGGCGCATGCCGCCGCTGAACTGGTGGGGGTAGTCGCGGGCGCGCCGCTCGGGCGACGGGATGCCCACGCGCCGCATCAGCTCGACGGCGCGGGCGTGGCGCTCGGCCCGGCCGAGCCCGGGTTGGTGCGCGCCGACCGACTCCGCGATCTGCTCGCCGATGCGGACCACCGGGTTGAGCGAGGTCATGGGGTCCTGGAAGATCATGGAGATGTGCGCGCCGCGGATCGCCTGCAGCGCCCCGCCGCCCAGCTCGAGGATGTTCCCGACGGCCAGGTCGGGGCAGCGGACCGTGCCGATGGACTGGGCCGGCGGCGTGGGCATCAACCGCGCGATGCTGCGGCAGGTGACGCTCTTGCCGCTGCCGCTCTCCCCCACGATGCCGAGGATCTCACCGCGCCGGAGGGTGAAGGACACGCCGTCCACGGCGCGCACCACTCCGCCCTCGGTCGCGATGTAGGTGTAGAGGTCCTCCACCTCGAGGACGGCACGCGGCTCACCACCGGCCGTGCTCAGGGTTGCGTCGCGCTCCGCCATACCCCTCAATCCCCCGGCGTCAAGATCTCGGCCAGGCCATCACCGACCAGGCTGAAGGCGACGCCGACGACCACGATGGCGAGCCCGGGGATGGTGGGCAGCCACCAGGCCGACAGCATGAAGTTCTGCCCCGCCGCGATCATCGCCCCCCACTCGGGCGACGGCGGACGCGCCCCCAGCCCGAAGAAGCCCAGCGCCGCCCCCAGCAGGATGTTGCCGACGGCGTCGACCATGGCGTAGATGACCGAGTAGGAGATGACGTTGGGCATGATGTGGCGGGTGATGATGCGCAGCGGACCGAAGCCGAGGGTGCGTGCGGCCAGCACGTACTCCTGCTGCTTCGCCACGAGCGTGTGGCTGCGCGCGATGCGGGCGTAGCTGATCCAGCTCGTGAGCCAGATGGCGATGAACATGTTGAACACGCTCGGCCCCAGCATCGCGATGATGGCGATGACGAGGACGAAGAACGGGAACGCGAAGAACAGGTCGACGATGCGCATGATCACGTTGTCGACCCAGCCGCCGAAGTAGCCGGAGATCAGGCCGATGAGCGAGCCGACCACGAAGGTGACGCTGGTGGCGCCGAAGGCGATCATCAGGTCGATGCGGGCGCCGTAGAGGATGCGCGCGAGGATGTCGCGCCCGTAGTCGTCGGTGCCGAACAGGTGCCCGGGCGTGAGCGGCGGCGCCAGCGGGTGGAACACGTCGATGGAGTTGGGGTCGTAACCGCTGATCCACGGCGCGGCGATGGCCAGGGCGATCACCACCGCCAGGATCCCGACGCCGATGCTCAGCGACAGGTGGCGGCGGACGGCCGAACGGCCGCGCGTCCGGCGGCGTTCGAGGTGGTCGAGGAAGCTGGCGGCATCGAGCATCGCGGGTCGCTTTCGTGCCTCAGTCGTACGTCACGCGCGGGTCGAACAGCGCGTAGACGACGTCTGTGAGGAGGTTGATGGTGATGACCAGGAAGGCGAAGACGAGCGTGACGCCCTGCACGGCGGGGTAGTCGCGCGCGAAGACGGAGGTCACCAGCAGCTGGCCCAGGCCGGGGATGGCGAAGAGGTTCTCCATGATCACGGTGCTCGAGATCAGATAGGCGAGGTTGATGCCGAAGACCACGATGATCGACAGCATCGCGTTGCGCAGCACGTGGCGGCGCAGCACGCCGGCGCGGGAGATGCCCTTGATGCGGGCGGTGTCCACGTAGGGGGTGCGCATCACGGTGAGGATGCTGGCGCGCAGGGTCCGGATGATGATCACGGAGAACGCCAGCCCGATGGTGAAGGCCGGCAGCAGGAGGTGCCAGAGGTGGTCGACGAGGCCGTCGCCGTAGCCGCTCACGGGGAACATGCCGAGACGGAGGCTGAAGATCAGGATCAAGATAATGCCCGTCCAGAAGCTCGGCATGGCGAAGGTGATGAGGAACGACACGCGGGTAACCTGGTCGAACACGCCCCCCTTGCGCAGCGCCGCAATGATCGCGGTGGGCAGCGAGATGACCAGGGCGAGCACGGCGGCGTACGCCACCAGGAACAGCGTGGGGCCCGCCCGATCCAGCACCAGTTCGTTGACCGGCATACGGAAGTAGATGGAGGTGCCGAGGTTCCCGTGGACCAGTCGTTGCATGAACACCAGGTACTGGCGCCACGCGGGCAGGTCCAACCCGAGCTGCTTCTGGAGGGCCAGGGCGGCCTCCGGGGTGTAGTGCGACCCCAGCATCAGGGTCGCGGGGTCGCCCGGGATCAGACGCAGCAGGAAGAACGTGATGATGGTGATGCCCAGGGCCACCGGAACCAGTTCGAGGATCCGGTGGCCCAGGAAGCGGAAGCGACTCACGTCGGCTCGTCCAGGCTACTTGTCGAGTTGGAGCGTCTGCAGCGAGAGGTTGTAGTTCCCCAGCGGCGAGACGTGGAAGCCCTGGACCCACTCGCCCGTGGCGTAGCGGTACGGGCTGTAGAACAGCGGCACGAACACGGCGTCGTCGTTCATGATCTGCTGGATCTCGTAGTACATGGCCCGGCGCTTGTCGGGATCGAGCTCGGTGCGGGCGGTGTTGACCAGGTCGACGGCGTGGGGGTTGTCGTACCAGGTGAAGAAGGCGTGCGCACCGGCGTCCTTGTCCACCGCGAAGGTCACGACCTCGTCGGGGTCGATGATGTCGTTGGTCCAGTAGCGCTGCCCCATCTGCGCGTCGGGCTGACGCTCCTTGTCGTAGGCCGTGGCCAACTCGTAGTTCTGGATGTTGACGTTGATGCCGATCTCCGCGAGGTTCTGCTTGACGATGATGGCGGTGCCATTACCCACCGCATCGTTGCTGACCTCGACCAGGTCGGTATCGAAGCCGTCAGGGTAGGACGACTCGGCCATGAGCTGCTTGGCCTTCTCGACGTCGTAAGGGTATCCCTGCAGGTCGCTGTCGAAGTACAGCATGTCCTTGGGGAAGAACGAGGTGGCGGGCGAGCCGTACCCCGAGAGCACCAGCTTCACCAGCGCCTCGCGGTCGATGGCGTAGTTGATGGCCTGGCGCACCTTCACGTCGGAGAGCGGCGCGTAGTTGTGGTTGAGGATGAGGAAATCCATGCGCGTCGAGTCGAACAGAGCGGTATTGATGCCGGGGGTCTTCTCGATCTGGTTGAGCAGGTTGCCGGGCGGGTTCTCGATGATGTCGGCTTCCTTGTTCTGCAGCAGCAGCACCCGCGAGTTGTCGTTCGGCACGATCATGTACTTGACGTATTCGATGTTGGGGGCGTCGCCCCACCAGCCGTCGTAGCGCTTGAACAGCACCGAGGTTCCCTTGTCCCACGAATCGAAGGCGAACGGCCCGCTGCCGATGGGGTGCTCGAGGAACGCCTCGAGGCCCTCACTCTCGACGGCATGCTGCGGGATGACGGCGTAGGCGTACATGGCCAGGTCCGCCAGCATGGGCGCCCACGGGTGGCTCAGCGTCATGACCACGGTCTTGTCGTCCGGGGTGTCGATGCTCTCGAGGGAGCTCAGAAGGAAGCCCCATCCGCCCTCGTAGTCCTTGGAGCGCTGGATGGAGTACTTGACGTCTCCCGAGGTCACGGGCGTCCCGTCGTGGAAGGTGGCGTCGCGCAGGTGGAAGGTGTACACCAACCCGTCGTCGGAGACCTCCCAGGAGCTCGCGAGCTGCGGGATGATCTCGGTACCGTCGGCGTTGGGCTGCACCAGCCGCTCGTAGAGGATCTGGGTCATCCAGATGGTCTCGTTGGCGGTGTTGTCCGCGGGGTCGAAGCTGTCCACCGCGACGGCGTTGGCGATGACCAGCGTGTTGGGGTCGCGTGCGCCCTGGGCCAGGGCCACGCCGACGAGCGAGAGCGCCAGCACCATCCCGAGCAGGGCACGCAGCGCGCCCCCTGGGTGTCGGCGGTGGGACCCCTCGGTGCACTTCCTTACGGGGTGATGCATGTGTTCTCCCTTCCCACGAGCGACGTGCCTGCGGTACCGCGTACGGATCCGGGTACCGCTCGGCCACGCGACCCGAGCCTCCGGCTCCGGCCCATCCCGATCTCCCCATGGGTGAAACTAGAGTTCACATTAGCATCGAGGGGTCGACCCGTCAACAATCGGGGGCTGGCCCGGTACGCACGGGATGACCGCGCCAGGAAGCGGTCCGGGGCACGCCAGACGGACGAAGAGGTTGAAGCCTGGGTCCGCTTCTGCCATCATGCGGTAGCTTGCGCGAAACGCCGTACCGCAATTCGAACCGTGGGCGCTCCCCGGTGGCTGCCACGGACCCGTGGCACGCCGCGCGGCCGCACAGCGAAGGGGCGGAGCCGCGACCCGGCACCCCGCGAAGGAGGACGATTCCCGTGACCCGCGCACCCACCGATCCCACGACGGAACCGCCTCTGCTGGACGTCCGGGACGTGTCGAAGTGGTTCGAGACGTCGTCGAACCCCCTGCGTCGCCTCGGCGGTGCGCCGCAGGAGACGCTCAAGGCCGTCGACGGCGTGTCCATGCGCATCGAGCGCGGCGAGACGCTGGGGCTGGTCGGCGAGAGCGGGTGCGGCAAGAGCACCCTGGGCCGCATCATCTTGCAGCTCTACACCCCCACGGCCGGCAGCGTGCTGTTCGGCGGTGTGGACGTCTTCCGCGCCCCGCGGCGGCAGCGCCAGGAGCTCCGGCGCCACATCCAGGTCATCTTCCAGGATCCCTACGCCTCGCTGAACCCGAGCTTCACGGTGGCCCGCACGCTGCTCGAGGTGCTGAATGTGCACGCCGTGGGCACGCCCGAATCACGGGCGGCACGCGTGCGCGAGCTGCTCGAGCTGGTGGGGCTGTCGCCCGCCATGGCCGGCCGCAAACCGCACCAGTTCAGCGGCGGTCAGCGCCAGCGCATCGGCATCGCGCGCGCCCTGGCGCTCTCCCCCGAGTTCGTGGTTGCCGACGAGGCCGTGTCCGCCCTCGACGTCAGCGTCCAGGCGCAGGTCCTGAACCTCCTGCGGCGACTCCAGGACGAGCTCGGGATCACCTACCTGTTCATCGCGCACAACCTGTCCGTGGTGCGGCACGTGTGCCACCGGGTGGCCGTGATGTACCTCGGCCGCATCGTCGAGGAAGCGCCGACGGACGCGCTGTTCCGCGATCCGCTGCACCCGTACACCCAGGCGCTCGTGCGGGCGTCGCCCAAGGGCACGCCCGGCCGGAAGTCCATCACCCCGGCGCTCAGCGGCGACCTCCCGAACCCGGTCGATCGGCCGCCTGGCTGCCACTTCCACACGCGCTGCCCGCACGTGATGCCCGTGTGCAAGACGGTGGACCCCGTCCTGCAGAGCGTCGGGCCCGGGCGCCGGGTGGCGTGCCACCTCTACGGCGAGCACGCCCCGGCGGATCAACCCGCGCCGGTCACCCAGAAGTAGCGGGGGTCGTCGTCCTCGATGGACCCCTCCCAGCGCTGTCCGAGGCTCGCGCCCCCATCGACGTCGATGATGGCGCCGGTGAGGTAACCGGCGGCGTCGGAGGCCAGGAACAGTACCAGCTCCGCCACCTCGTGCGGCTCACCGGCCCGGGCCAGAGGAAGGCGCGGCACGCGCGTGCGCAGCGCCTCCGCCATGGCCGGCGGCAGCGGCTTGGGCTGCGTGTCGATGAGCCCCGGCCGCACGGTGTTGACCAGGATGCCGTACTGCGCCAGCTCGACGGCGGCCACGCTCGAGAACGTCTCCGTGGCCGCGCGGCTCGACGCGTACGCCGCGGCCCCGGGGCTGCCGCGCCGCGTCACGCCGGAGGAGAAATTGATGATGCGGCCGCCACGGCCAACCGGTGCCATCACCCGTGCGGCGGCCTGGGTCATCAGGAAGGTGCCGCGGCAGTTCACCGCGAACACCGTGTCCCACACCTCGGCGCGCTCCTCGAGGAGGGAGGCGTGTGGCGCCACGGCGGCGTTGTTGACGCAGATGTCCAGGGCGCCGAAGGCGTCTACGGCAGCCTGCACCAGGGTCGCGCAGGCTCCCTCGTCGCGGATGTCGGTGGGTACGGCCCGGGCGCGCTCCCCCAGCCCGGCGCAGGTCTCCCGCAGGCCGGCCTCGTCGCGGTCCGCGGCCACCACGGCGGCGCCCGCATCGACGAAGGTGTGCACGATGTCGCGCCCCACGCCGCGCGCGGCGCCGGTCACGATGGCGGTCTTGCCGGTCAGGTCGAGCTGGATCATGGTCGAACCTCCCTCGCGACGCCGAGCGTCGCGTTCTAGCTGCGTGCGTGCACGGGCTGCCACGCCCGCGTGCGGTGCGAACGCACGATGGCGTCCACGATGCGCTGGCTCTCCGCCCCATCGGCGAAGGTGCAATCGGCCGGGGATCGTTCGAGGATCTCGTCCACGAAGTGACGGATGAGGTTGCGGTAGTAGAGCTCGGGCCACGGCGTGTGGACGTCGGTGCCGGGCGGGTAGGCGCTCGCCGGCAGCGCCACCGGCTCGAACTCCACGGCGTCGGCGCGGGCCCGGTACAGGGTCTCCATCACGCCCCCCTCCTCCACCAGCCGGGCGACGGCGGCCCCCCTCGAGCCGTACACGCGCACCTCCACCCCGGGGTAGTTGCCCACCGCCACGATGGAGGTCTGGAGCATCCCCTGGGCACCGGAGGCGAACTCCACCAGCGCCACGGTGCCGTCCTCGATCGGGACGCGCTGCCGCCCCCGCAGGCCGCGAACGGCCCGCTCGGGCACGAAGGTGTGCATGCTCCCCACCACCTGCTCGAACTCCCCACCCACCCAGCGCATCAGGTCGACGAGGTGCGAGCCGTAGCCCACGATCGAGGAGGGCAGCGGAGGCACCTCCCCTTCCGAGGGCGGCACCTGGCGCAGCGGCACGTCCGGATCCAGGAACTGGGCGTTCTGCTCGAGCCCGTGGACGTGGAACACCTCGCCCAGGGTGCCGTCCTCCACCCAGCGCTTGAGCTGGCGCATGGCGGGCGCGTAGCGGAAGGTGAAGCCGGTCTTGGTGCGCACCCCGCGCAGCTCGGCGCGCCGCGCCGCGTCGAGGGCGCTGGCGGCGTCGCGCGCCAGCGGCTTCTCGCTGAGCACGTGCTTGCCGGCATGGATCGCGCGCAGCGACAACTCCAGGTGCGTGTCGGTGGGCGTGCACACGTCCACCACGGCCACCTCGGGATCGCGCATCACATCCTCGGGGTCGGTCGTCCAGCGCTGCGCCCCGAAGGCCTCCGCGGCCTCCCGAGCACGGTCCTCCACCACGTCGCAGACGCTCACCAGGCGCACGCGCTCGTCGGCGGCGTAGGCCGGAAGATGCGCCAGGCGGGCCCAGGTATTCGCGCCGAGCACGCCCACGCCCACGCCGAGCATCGCCGTCATCGCGGCCCTGCCTCGGCACGGGCGCCTCCGCGGCGCGCGCGGCTCGGCCGCCACCGGATCATGATGCCGGCTTCCCCACGGCGTAGGTCATGGCACCGCCCTCGAGCACGGTGACGTGCGGTCGCAGCAGGAGCAGGGCGGTGTCCTCATGCGGCGCCGTGAAGGTGTGGAGCGGCTCCAAGGTATGGAGGTCGTGCACCGTGCCGAGCACGGTGCCCCCCGGCAGGATCGTGCCGACGGCGTCCTCGCGGACCTCGGGCAGCAGGATGCCTCCCATCGGCGGCCTGAGGATGCTCAGGTCGGTGACCGGGATCGGCGGCGTGGCGTCCGCCACCTCCACCGCCGCGTCGAGCACCCCGGCGGAGCGCAACACCCGCGTCAGTCCGCCAGCGAGCACACCCACGGCGTCCAGCTCGGCGCGGCTGCGGCCGCCGATCTCGATTCCCAGCACGCGTGCGCCCCGCGAGGCGGCTTCAAAGGCCAGCGATCCCCGCGTGATGTTCATTCCGACGACGAAGGGCGCCCCCACCAGGGCCGCCAGGTCCTCCGACCCGTCGAAGGCGTAAGCGAACGCATTGACGCACCAGCTCCCGCCCCCGTGCAGGTCGATCAACAGGTCGACGCCGTCGGTGAGCGCGGTCAGCCGGTCCGCGAGGCGCTCGGTGTGGGAGCCGTCGGCCCGGCCCGGGAACGTCCGGTTGAGGTCGAGGACGTCCAGCGGGGCGTTGCGGCTATCGGCCTCGACCGCCAGCGGATTGGCGGCGTACACCACCGTCAGGCGCCCGCGCAGGGCGGCCGCCGGCAGCTGCAACACCTGTCTCACGGCGAGCGCGCTCCAGGGCGCCTCGTCGCCGTGCTGGCCGCACACGATGAGGGCGTGCGGGCCTCCCTCGCCCACCGCACCGTGGGCGAGCGCGACGGTTGCTGAGGCCGCTCCCGCACCGATCGGTTCCGATGCCCAGCGGACCCCGGATGCGATGTCGTTGCGTGGATGTGGCATTGCGTCCCTCTCTCTCCCGTTCCGGCGGTTGGCGCCCCGCGCAACGAAACGCGACGTCGGTGAGCGGGGTCCGTGGGGGATGGCGGCGGCGGTCCGGTCTCGTCCGGCCCTCCGTTCCTTGACGCGACCCCCGTAGCCCCGCGTACACTTCCGTAACGTAGTTTCAGTCTTATCGCGGCCGCCCCCCATCGCGCAACCCCCAACCAGATCCCGGCGGTCGCCTCGCCGCCCGCGGACCACGCTCACCGCCCGGAGGGGATCCGACCCGTGCGCCACATCCTGATCTGCAGCTTCCTCGAGGAGCCGCTCGTCGACAGAATCCGGGCGTTCCACAAGGACGTCAGCGTGCACTACCGACCCGACCTGCTGCCGAGGCCGCGCTACGCCGCGGACCACGTCGGGGAGCCGCGAGCGCGCGACGCCGACCAGGCGGCCGCGTGGTCGGCGCTGATGCGCCGCGCCGAGGTGCTGTTCGATTTCGACTACACCGACATCGATGGGATGGTGCGCGACGCCCGAGCGGTGCGCTGGGTCCAGGCGACGAGTGCCGGCATCGGCGGCTTCGTGCGTGCGCACCGCCTGGAGCGCTTGGGGGCGACGTTCACCACCGCCGCCGGCGTCCACGCCCGGCCGCTGGCGGAATTCGTGTTGTGGTCGATGTTGGCGTTCGTCAAGCGCTACCCGGTCGCCCGCGGCCAACAGCGTGCGCACGTGTGGCAACGCTTCTCGGGTGACGAGTTGGCGGGCAAGACCCTGGGCATCGTCGGGCTGGGCAGCATCGGCATGGAGGTCGCGCGCCAGGCCCGCCTGCACGAGGTCCGCGTCGTCGCGACCAAGCGCGTGACTCGAGGCGTCGACGGCGAGGCGCTCGGCGTCGACCGGCTCTACCCCCCGAGCAGCTGCGGGCCATGCTAGCGAGCTCCGACTTCGTGTGCCTATCGGCGCCGGCCACGAGCCTCACGGACGGCATGATCGACGCCGAGGCGCTGGCCGCCATGAAGCCCGGTGCGGTGCTCATCAACATCGGGCGCGGATCGCTGGTGGACGAGGGTGCGCTGCTGCGCGCGTTGCAGGACGGCTCGCTGGGCGGTGCGGTGCTGGACGTCGCCGCCAACGAGCCGCTGCCGGCCGATCACCCGCTGTGGAGCTGGAGAACGTGATCGTGTTCCCCCACTCCGCCAGCACCTCGTGCCGCGAGAACGAGCGCCTCACCGACCTGTTCCTCGACAACCTGGAGCGCTACCTCGGCGGTCGGGCGCTGCGCAACGTGTTCGACGCCGAGCGGATGTACTGACGGCGGGCCGTGGGCCCGGTCGGCCCCGCACCCCGGCGGCGGCCGAGCGCGGCGCCCCTCACCAGGGGTCGAACGCGGATTTGTCGGTGCCCTGGTCCCGGCTATGGGTGCCTCGGATGTAGCGGACCTGGTAGCGGCTCCCGGCCAGGTGGGTGGTGTGGGCGACGAGCGTCTGCCAAACCGTGTAGGGGTTCCCGAAGTAGTCCAGCTCGCGCTCGAGGTCGTCGGCGCCGAGGGCGCCGGCCACCGCACGGCAGCGCTCGCGCGCGGCATCGAAGCGCCCGCGGATCTCGTCCAGGCTCCCGAGGCGGTAGGCCGTCGGCGAGCCATCGCTGTGGAGGCGGCCCACCCCCTCCAGCGCGTCGGGCACCCACTCCTCGTACCAGACGCAGTGCCCCAGCACCCAGCGCACGGAGTTGGCGTTGGGGTTGGGCCGCCAGTCGAGCTCTGCCTCGGTGATCCCGGTCAGGTTCGCCCACAGGCTGCGGTAGGTCCCATCGTCGATGTCGACGAGCAGGCGGACGCGGTCCAGCATGGTTACCTCCTACGGTGTCGGTCGAGCGCCGTGCCTCCACCCTAGGAGATGACCCGGGGCGACGCGGCCCAAGGCGGCGACCTCCGACACCCCTCGAACTGGCTCCGGGGGCGTACAAGCGTCGAGCAGGACGGCCGTGCCCATGCTCGCCCACGACGCGCACGTCGAACGCCGGCTGGACCGTGCTGCGCAGCGCCGCTCGCGATGCGTCCTTGCCGATCGTCAATCCATGACCGCGGCCGCCGGCGATCCCGCTGCCCGCACCGCCAGGGCCTCCAGATTCTCGCCTGCCAGAGCGAGCCGCCCGTTCTCGACGTCATGGATCATCGCGATGGTGGCGCGCGTCAGCGGCACCTCCACGCCCGACCGCTCGGCGTGGCGCACCACGGCCCCCATCTGCGCGTCGACCTCGGTGGGGCGCTTGCGGACCGCGAGGTCGCGCCAGATGCCGGAGTGGGTCTTGGCCGACAGGCGATTGAAGCGCACCATCTCCGCGATCGAGGCGTCGATGGCCTCCTGGGCTACGCCCGGACGGAACGCCTCGGGATCGAAGCCGTTGAACGCCTCGGGCTGGATCCCCTCCGCCAGCGCGACGCTCACGGCCTCCTGGGCGATGCCGACGAACACCGGCCGCGCCTCCGGTCGCGCCAGCGCGTCGGCGATGGAGTCGTTCGTCAGCGCAGTCGCGAACAGCATGCCGCCGTAGGCCAGCTTCCCCCACAGGTAGCCAAGCACGTTGCCGGTGGCGATGGCGTCCGGCTCGAAGACGCGCAGCAGTTCGTGGAGCGCGCGCACGCGCGCCGTGTCCCGCCCGTCGACCTCGCCCACGACGACGGCGCCACGCCCGCCGAAGTGGATGCGCCCCGGCCCGAGGACGTCTGCGCCGAAGTTCACGAACGCGCCGACGACCGGCTCGGCACCCACCACCGCCGCCAGCACCTCCTCGTTGAGGCCGTTCTGCACCGACACCACGGTAGCTTCGCCGCCGAGGAACGGCAGCAGCTGCCAGGCGGCCACCTCCGTGTGATGAGCCTTGACGCAGAGCAGCACCGTTTCCCAACGGCCTCGCAGCGTGTCGGGCGTGTGGATCTCCGCGCGGACCGTGAACGCGTCGATCGGCCCCTCGATGCTCAGCCCGCGGTTGCGGACGGCGTCGACGTGCTCCGGGTCGGCGTCCACGAAGGTGACGCGGCGCCCGGCCCGTACGAAGTACGCACCCAACGTGCCGCCGATCGCGCCGGCACCCCAGATCAGGATCTCATTCACGCGGTGCTTCCTCTCGGATTGAGTGCCTCGCGCAGGCCGTCGCCCAGCAGGCTCAGTGCAAGCACGATCAGGAAGATGGCCGAGCCGGGGAACAGCGCCATCCAGGGCGCCGTCTCGAGGTACCCCTTGGCGGTGTTGAGCATCGAACCCCAGGCGGGAGTCGGGGGCTGGACGCCGAGCCCGAGGAACGACAGGCTCGACTCGGTCAGGATCGCCTGGGCGGTGGACAGCGTGGCCTGGACGATCAGGGGACCGCTGATGTTGGGCAACACGTGCCGCAGCAGGATGCGCCATGCCCGCGAACCCAGGGCGTTGGCGGCCTGGATGAACTCCCGTTGCTTGACGGCGATGGCCTCACCGCGTGCGATGCGCGCGAAGGCGGGGATGGACACCACGCTGATCGCCAGGATGGTGTTCTGCAGGCTGGCGCCCAGCACGGCCGAGAGCACGATCGCCAGAACCAGGAAGGGGAGGGCCATCATCGCGTCGATGATGCGCATCATCACCTCGTCGACCCAGCCGCCCAGGTACCCGGACACGATGCCGAAGGTGGTGCCGACGACGGCGGCGAGGAGGACGGAGAAGAACCCGATCCCGAGCGACACCCGGGCGCCCACCACGGTCCGCGAGAACACGTCGCGGCCCAGATCGTCGGTGCCGAACAGATGGGCCACCGACGGGGCCTTGAGGAGGGCGGTGTAGGAGATGGCGCGGGGCGAATAGGGGGCGATCCACGGCGCGCCCACGGCGATGATCACGAACACCACCACGAGCACGATGGCGAACACGGCCAGGCCGTTGCGGCGGAAGCGCCTCAGGGCCTTCGAGCGAGGCTTGCGCATCTCGCCTGGGGACTGCGTGGCGGTGGCCATGTCAGAACCGGATCCGCGGGTCAATGAAGGCGTAGGCGACGTCGACGAAGAAGTTGACGACGAACACCGCGATGGCCGTGACCAGCGCGATCCCCTGGATGGTCGCGAGATCGCGGTTGAGGACGGCCACGACGAGCATATTGCCGATGCCGGGGATGCTGAAGACCTGCTCCGTGATGATCGCGCCGCCGATGAGCAGGCCGATCTGCAGGCCCAGCACGGTGACGACGGGGATGATGGCGTTCCTGAGCACGTGCTTGAACGTCAAGGCCAGTCGCCCGACGCCCTTGGAGCGCCCGGTCCGGACGAAATCCTGGTCGAAGGCCTCCAGCATGCTAGTGCGCAGGTAGCGCGTGAGCACGGCGGCGGAATAGAACCCCAGGGTGACCGCGGGCAGGAGCATCAGGCGGACGTTGGCCACCGGATCATCCCCCAGCCCGATGAAGCCGCTGGACGGGAACCAGCGCAAACGAATACTGAAGGCGTAGATCAACAGGATGCCGGTGAAGAACGTTGGCAGACAGATACCGGTGATCGAGATCACCGTGATGGTGCGGTCGACCCAGGTGTTGGGATAGAGCGAGCTGAGGATGCCCGCGAAGAAGCTGAACACGACGGCGATGAGGATAGAAATGACGGTGAGCTCCAGCGTGATCGGCAGCTTCTGCGACAGCAAGCGGCCTACGGTCACACCCGTGTTGCTCTGCCCGAAGTCGAGCCGCAGGGCGTTGCCGAACCACTTGGCGTACTGCACGGGGAACGGCTGGTCGAAACCCAGCTTGGCGCGCAGCGCCGCGACGTTCTGGGCATTGGCGGCCTCGCCCAGCATGAGCTGGGCGGGGTCGCCAGGCAAGAGCCGCACGAGCGTGAAGATGAGGATGGACACCAGCAGGAAGGTGGGGACCACCGCGACGAATCGACGGACGATGAAGGTCCAAGGCATGGCGATCCCCTCCCTTCCCGGCGTTCCTTAGTTCGAGAAGCTCGCGTCCTTCAGCGCGAGGATACCGGTGTTCGGCATCAGGCGCACGCCGTGCAGATTCGAGGAGGTGCCCACCAGGCGTACCTGGTTGGTCAGCCAGATGATCGGCACGTCCTCGTTCACGATGGCCATGGCCTTTCCGTACAAGTCGCGGCGCGTGGCCACGTCGCTGGCGCGCTGGGCTTCCGTGAGCAGCTGGTCGACCTCCGGGTTGGAGTAGCCCGACCAGTTCCAGTAGCCACCCGTGATCAGGAAGCTGGTCACGTTGGCGTCTGGATCGGCCTGCCCACTCCACTGCATGGTCGTGACCTCGAACTCGCTTCCGGTGTTGCGTCGCAGGTACTCACCGACCTCCACCGGATCGATGGACAGCGCCAGTCCTCCCTGGTCGGCCATGGCCTGGATCAACTGGGTGAGCTGGTCTTCGGGGGAACGGGCGATGGTGGTCATCACGGCCGACGGCTTGTCGACGCCGGACGCTGCCACGTACTCCTGGGCCTTCGCCGGATCGGCGTGGACCGGGAGCTCGTTCGGTGTAAAGAACGGGCTGCCGCTGGGGATCGCGCTGGTCGCGGGCGTCTCGAGGCCGTTGAACACCACCTGGTTGATCGCCTCGCGGTCGATGGAGGCGGCCAGCGCACGGCGCAGATCGACGTTGTCGAAGGGCGGCTTGGTGGTGTTGAGCACCAACACGCGCCACCCGTTCGTAGGCTGCCGCAACAGTGTGATCGAGGCATCGTCCTGCGATGCGATGTAGTCCTTGCTCTCGATCGGGTAGATCAGATCGACCGCACCGGAACGCAGGTTGGCGTAACGCACGCTACCGTCGGGGAAGAAGCGGAACACCACCTTGCTGACGGCGGGTGCGCCGCCCCAGTAGCTCGCATTGGCCTCGAGCGTGATGTTGTCCTGCTGCGTGCGGCTGACGAAGGTGAACGGCCCGGTACCCACCGGATGCGCATCGAACTCGGCGTCCCCCTTGGCCACGGCCGTCGGGGACACCGGCGTGGCCGAGCGGTCGGCCATGTAGGTCAGGAACGCACCCTGCGGCTGCTTGAGGGTGATCTGGAACGAGTACTCGCCGGTCGTCTCGATCGAGTCGACATTGCTGAGCTGTTCGACGAAAGCGCCGGCTTCCATGGTTCGCGCCCGGTCGAGCGAGAACTTGACGGCCTCGGCGTTGAACGGCGTGCCGTCCTGGAAGGTGACGTCGTCGCGGAGGTCGAAGGAGTACACCAGGCCGTCGTCGCTGATGGTCCAGGAGGTGGCCAGGTTGGGCGCCACGGCCCCGGAGTCGTCGAACGTCAGGAGCGTGTCGAAGATCTGATTGAGGACCACGTATTCGGAGGTCGCGGTGGAAAGGGCGGGGTCCATGTGGGGCGGGTCCTGGAACAACCCTACGGTGAGCGTCTGGGCCATAGCCAGTGTGGCGACCAGGGCGATCACGAGCGTCTGGATGATGCGTCTCATACTGTCCTCCTGAACGAGATGTCGGGGTGGAAGGCTCGGCTCACGCCGCGGCCCGGCGATCGGCTACGATCTCACCTCCCTTGATGACGAGCGGGATCCTTGCGCGGTCCTGCAGCAGCGCGATGTCTTCGAGGGGATCGCCATCTACGGCGACCAGGTCCATGTAGCGACCGGCGGCCACCGCACCGACGTCGGGGAAGTCGATCGCCTCGGCCGCCACGCCGGTGGCCGCGCGGATGGCCTGCAGCGGGCTCATGCCGGCCTCCACGAGCATCTCGAGCTCATAGGCGTTGTCTCCGTGGCGCACGTATGGCATGGCGGCGTCATCACCGCAGATCACCGTCACACCCAGTTCAATCGCGCGACGTGTGGTGTCCCAGGCGGCCTTGACGGCCTTCTGGCGCCAGGCCTCCATCAACTCGATCTTGCTGCCGTACCCGAGCGCCTGCTTGCCGTACTGGCGGAAGCGGCCGGGGACGCTGAGCGTCGGGCAGAGGACCGTCCCTCGGTCGGCCATCATGCGCAGCTGCTCGTCGCTCAGGTAGAAGCCGTGCTCGATGCCATCCACGCCGCTGCGGATTGCCCAGGTGGCACCGTCGCCGCCGTAGCAGTGCGTGGTGACGCGCCTGCCGTGGAGGTGCGCCTCGTCGATGAGGGCGGCCATCGTCTCCTCGGTCATCTCGGGCGCGCAGTACCCTTTGTAGCGCCGCACGTGCTCGGTGAGCGTGGCGTTGAACTTGATCAGGTCGACGTCGTGGGCCAGGTTCTTGCGGACCGCCTTGCGCGCCTCGTGCGGGTCGTCGGCCACCGCGGAGGGCCCGATCGGCGGAACGTGGGGCGCCAGGAACTTGTCGAAGTCCATGTGGCCGGCCGTCGAGGTGATGCCGAGGCCACTGACCCAGAGCCGGGGGCCGACGAGCAGACCGGCGTTGATGGCGTTTCGCAGGTCCACGTCCACCCAGTGGCGGCAGGCGACATCGCGCAGCGTCGTCCATCCACTCTCCATCGACGCGCGAGCGTTGCTGGCACACTCGTAGGCCATCGACGGGATCGAGAGTTCGGCTGCCGCCGTGAAGAAGCGATCCACGCCGGGCTCACCGCTCCCCAGGACGTGGACGTGCGCGTCGATGAGTCCGGGCATCACCGTGGCGTGGGCCAGGTCGAGGAATGCTGCGCCGGCGGGCACGAGGTCGGCCGAGTAGGGAGCCACCTCGACGATCCGGTCGCCCTCGGCGACGATCAGCACGTCACGCCGAGGTGTGTCCGCAAGCCCATCGATGAGTGTCCCCGCCCGCACAAACAACCTGTCAGCCATCCCTACCTCCTCGAATCGCCGTGGCATTTGTCAATCGGCATTTGTTATCACAAGAGTGAGAATGGATGAACCGTAGCAAGCCCCCGCGCCGGTGTCAAGCGCGACGCGGCCGCGACGCCAGCGTCTCCCTCCTCCGAACACCACGGCCCGCGGATACGCCGGCCACGTCTCCGAAACCATGCGCAGAATCCGCGCGTCCGACGTGTTTCCCGCCGAGTTCCACGATGTGAGACGCCGGATGCCGTAGCATGGGGTCCGAGACCGAAACGGCGACACACTTCGATTCAAGCGTCCGCTCGGAAGACCCGACGCGGGCGTGGGGGTAACGGCGCGGGCGCGCGGGTCGGCGGAATGTTATAGAGCGAGAAACGATCATGGAGATACGCATCGACCGAGACATCCCGGTGCCGATCACCGCCCAGATCAAGGGGCAGATCGAATACGGCATCAGCTATGGCACGCTCGAGCGCGGCAGTCGCTTGCCCAACGTGCGCGAACTCGCACGCGTGCTCGGGGTCTCCCCCGTGACGGTCTCACAGGCCTACCAGTCGCTGCGCGAGCAGGGCATCGTGACCAGTGCGCCCGGTCGCGGAACATTCGTGTCGGAGACGCTGCCGGAAAAGGTCGTCACGGCCGATCGCTACGCCGCGCTCGACCACACGGCGCGAAGGCTCGCCGCTCAGGCGCGCGAGCTTGGCGTGGGACCCCAGGAGTTGCTGCGCCTCGTCGGCCAGCGCCTCGTCGCGGACCACGCCCCCCAACAGCTGAACCTGGTGTTCGTCGGCATCTACCTGGGCCCCTCGAAGCACTACGTGAATGCCATCCAGGACTACCTGGGCGGCGCCGACCGCATCGACGTCGTCACGTTCGATGCGGTCCTCGAAGACGATTCTTCGTCGACGGTGCTCGGTCGGCGCGACGCGCTGCTGACGTTCGCCCACCGCGTCGCGACCCTAGAGGAGATCGCCCCCCCGGGAATACCCATCATCGGCGTGCCGGTCATCCCGGCGAGCGAGACCCGCACCGCGCTCGCGGCCGTCGATCCAATGGCCCGCGTCGGAATCGTGGCCGCCTTCCCGGAGTTCCTCACCGTGCTCAAGAAGGGCGTCGCGACCTTCGCCCCGCACCTCGCCGTCACCATGGCCTCACTGGCCGGCACCGACGAGCTGTCGACCATGTGCGATGCCTGCGACGTCGTCGTTTACGCCTCGGGCTCGGATCTCGGCCTCGCATTGCCCGCCAGCGACACGCGCCTGATCGAGTACCTCCACACCCCGGACCCCGCCTTCCTTGTCCGCACGCTGGCGCCCCGACTCGCCGGCATGCGAGCCAGGCAGGATGGGGTCAGCGACCTTGCAAGGCACGCCCCGCCCGCCTGAGGGAAGATCGACGCCGCCAGCGCATGCGGCGGGTGAGCAGGATACGCTGCAAGGCGCAGGGAGACCGTGGCGCGAGGCCGGGCACAGACATCCGACGGCACCAGGATGCGCCCACGCCGACCGCGCCACACGGGCGGCACGAAGGAGGACCCGATGCGGACCATCAAGCTCGGCACCAGCGACCTGGACGTGCCCGTCGTGGCCGTGGGATGCATGCGCATCAACACCCTCGAGAAGTCCGAGGCGGAGCGCTTCGTCCAGGCCGCGCTCGAGGAGGGCGCGAACTTCTTCGACCACGCCGACATCTACGGGGGTGGCCGCTGCGAGGAGATGTTCGCCGACGCCATCGGGATGAACGCGCGGGTGCGCGAGCAGGTGATCCTGCAATCGAAGTGCGGCATCCGGCAGGGCATGTTCGACTTCTCGAAGGAGCACATCCTGGCCTCGGTCGACGGCATCCTGAGGCGCCTGCGGACCGACTACCTCGACGTGCTGCTGCTCCACCGCCCCGACGCCCTGATGGAGCCCGAGGAGGTGGCGGAGGCCTTCGACGAGCTCGAGCGGCAGGGCAAGGTGCGCCACTTCGGCGTGAGCAACCAGCACCCGCGCCAGATGGACCTCCTCCGCAAGCACGTGCGCCAGCCGGTGGTGGCGAACCAGCTCCAGCTCAGCATCACCAACGCCACTATGATCGGCAGCGGCATCCACGTGAACATGCTCGACGACGCGGCCGTCGACCGCGACGGGTACGTCCTCGACTACTGCCGCCTGCACGACATCACCATCCAGCCGTGGTCGCCGTTCCAGCACGGCTTCTTCGAGGGCGTGTTCCTCGGCAACGACGACTTCCCGGAGCTCAACACCGCCATCGACGAGATCGCCGCCGCGCACGGGGTGAGCAACACCACCATCGCGGTCGCCTGGCTGTTGCGCCACCCGGCGCGCATGCAGCCCGTCGTCGGCACCATGAACGTGGGCAGGCTGCGGGACTGCTGCGCCGCCGGAGACGTGCGCCTCTCGCGCGAGGAGTGGTACGCGATCTACCGCGCTGCGGGGAACACCCTCCCGTGAGGGCCACGGTGCACGCGCCGGGCGCCCCGGTGGCGTGCGCGGAGGACGGCCGGCCGCTCTCCGTGCGGGCCACGGACCGCGTCGCACGCGCCCAGCACCCGTTGGAGACGGCGCATGCGATGCGCCCGGCCCCGCCGCGGTCTCCGCTGCCACGCGGCGGGGCCCGCCAGGAGGTGTCGTCGTGAAGAGGGACGCGTCCTCGCCGCAGGCCTACCGCGCGTCGGTCACCGGCGCCCTGCGCGCTACGCTGGAGGGGATCCGCAGCGCCGTATTCGAGGTGGCGCCGGACACGCGGGAGACCATGGAACACGGCATGCTGGCCTACCCGGGCATCGCCCACCTCGCGGCCCAGAAGCGCTACGTCTCGTTCTACATCGCGCCCGAGGTGCTGGCCGACTTCCGCGACCGGCTGCCACGCCATAGCGGCAAGAGCTGCATCCGGTTCCGTCGGTCCGATCCGATCGACCCGGTGTTGCTTCGCGAGATCGTCACCGCGTTGCGCGACCGGTAGGGGCAGGCGAGCGCGAGCCGGTGTCGTGTGCGGCCGCACCGGATCGTACGGCGGCGCCCGCCCCGGTGCCGGGGGCGGTGGGACCGCGGTGTGCATCCGCCGGGCCCTACCCCCGCCGTCCGCCACGGTGCACACTCCCGGCCGATGACGGCGGGGTCCGGCGCGGGGGAGCCCTTGCGGTACCGTGAAGCACGCAGACGGTGGGGGGTACAGCATGGGCGGCATCCTCCAGGAACCCTCGACGGACCAGATCGTCGACGCCATCGAGCGCAACGGCTTCGAGCACATCCGGGCGTTCGCGCGCTGGCCGCGCGCCGAGGTGTACGACGGCGCCGACATGCTGCGGGTGCTCACCGACCTCCCCGACGCGGCGTTCAACATGGTCGTGCGCGCCGACGTCCGCCGCGACGCGGCGGAGGAGGCCGTGCGCGCCGTCCGGGCCGCGGCGGAGGAGCGCGGGGTGCCGGTGGCGTGGCTCGTGGGTCCCAGCTCGCGCCCCCGGGACCTCGGCGCCCATCTGCTGCGCAACGGGTTCGTGCACGACGGGGACGCCGTTGGCATGGCCGTCGGGCTCGACGGGATCGGCCAGCCGGCGCCGCACCCGGGCGTGCGCATCGAGGAGATCGCCGACAACGAGGCGCTGCGAGCCTGGTGCGGCACGGTGGCCGCCGGATTCGCGCTGGCGCCCTTCACCGTCGCCCCGCTGCACGAGATGCTGGCGTCGCTGTCGCCCTCGCCGCGGTCCGCGTTCCGCGCCTTCCTCGCAAGTGACGCCGGCGAGCCCATCGCCGTGGCCTCGCTCTACCTCGCCGCCGGGGTGGCCGGCATCTACAACGTCGCCACCCTTCCCGCCGCCCGGCGCCGCGGCATCGGCACCCACCTCACCGACGCCACGCTGCGCGCCGCCCGCTCCGCCGGTTACCGCGTGGCGGTGCTCCAGGCCACGCCCGAGGCCATCGGCGTGTACCGCCGGCTCGGCTTTCGGCCCTACTGCCGCCTACAGTCCTACGGCTGGGCGGCGGACGGGTAGCCGCACCCCGCCCCATCGGGCGCGCGGCCCGGCGCGGGCCTGAGCGGGCCTCATTGGGTCCGCGGCATCGGTAGGGTTCTGGGTTGACAAGACTAATTATATTAGTTTATAACCTAGGACAGATAGGGAACGGGCCCGCACGCCCTCCCTCCCCAGGAGGCACCCCATGACGCACAGCCATGCCCTCGCCACCCGCTACCGCTACCAGGACTTCCGTAGGTCCGCCGCCCGCCGCACGATCCGCAACCCCTTCCGCCGCACCCGCACCCAGGAGGCCCGCCGATGACCACCGGACACTTCGCGCTCGCCGCAGGCAGCAAGCCCAACGCCCCCACCGCGCCGCTCTGGGCCCTGATGCTCGCCACCTACCTCCTCGACGTCGTGTTCATGGCGTTCGTATCCGCCGGCCTCGAGAGCTTCGCTCCCATGAACCCGGCACAGCCCGCCTACGGCCAAACCATCATCCACGCCGCCTACAGCCACTCCCTCACCGGGGCGCTGCTCATCGCCGCCCTCGCCGGACTCGTGGCCGCGTGGCGCTGGGGCCGCCGCGGCGGGGTCGCCATCGCCACCGTCACCTTCTCGCACTGGATCCTCGACCTGCTCGTCCACCGCCCGGACCTGCCGCTCCTGCCCGGGAACGCCGGCCACCTGCCGCTGCTCGGGCTCGGGCTGTGGGCGCACCCCGCACTCAGCGCGGCACTGGAACTCGTGCTCGTCCTCACCGGCGCCACGATCTACCTGCGCGGGGCAGTGCGCCGGGCCGGTTCCGACGCCGGCGCCCGCCGGCGAGCGATCGCCGCCGCTGCCGTCACCGCGGCGCTGCTCGCGCTTCTGCTCGCCGCCGACGCCCTGGCGTGGCCGATGACGCTGGCGATGACGCTGATGCTCGCCCTGGTGGCCGTCCCCGGCTGGCTGGACGCCCGCATCGAGCGCCGCCGGCCGGGGGCACGCAGGGTCCGACGCCGGGCCGCCGCCACGCCCGCCGGCGGGCCTCGCTGATACGCACCGGGGTGGCGTCGCCCCGACGCCACCCGCCCGAGGTCACCGTCCCCGCCCCTCGACGCACCGCCCGGAGGCATCACATGTTGCACACGCGCACCCTCCCCGCCCGCACCGACACCACCGACACCCGTCAGGCTTCCAACGCCATCCACGCACCCCGGCCCCTCACCGAGCTGTCCACGCCCCTCCAGCTCAACGTGGCGCTCCGCGCCCTGATGGAGCTCGGCATCGTCCTCGCCTTCGCCGTGTGGGGGTACCACGCCGGTGCCGCGCCCGCCACCCGCGTGCTGCTCGCGGGGCTCGCGCCGCTGCTCGGCTTCGGCCTCTGGGGCGCCGTCGACTTCCGCTGGGCGGGCCGCCTCGGCGAGCCGCTGCGGCTGCTCCAGGAGCTGCTGCTGACCGCGCTCGCCGCCGCCGCCCTGGCCGCCGCCGGTCATCCGGGGTGGGGCTGGGGGCTGGCGGCCGCCTCCGCGCTGCATCACGTCATGCTGTACGCCCTCGGGCAACGGCTGCTGCGGCATTAACGCGCAGCAGCCCGCCCCGGCGCTCCATCGCCCAGGCGCGTAAGCCGCGACGGCTCGATACGACCAGGCGGCGGGCCCCCAGAGGGCCCGCCGCCTGCCTGCCTCGCGGGTGGGCGCCACCCGGCACTGCGCGCCTCAGCCTCGGAGCGGGGCCGGCGCATCTCCTCGCGCACGAGCGCTCGTGCGGCGTCGGTGCAGGGTCTCCGGGCCCCACACCCCACACACGATCACCGCCAGCGCGATCCACAGCCCGGTGGAGAGGATGTTGGTGCCGGCGGAGACGTTGAGGAAGTCGGCCGCGAGCACCACGCGTGAAGTGCAGCAGCACGATCGCCAGGGTGCTGCGACGGGTGTTGTTGTAGACCCAGGTGAACACCACGGTCAGCGGAAGGATGCCGATCAGGAACAGCCAGAACCAGAGCGAACCGAGCCCCTGCAGGTACTGGTAGGTGCCCTCCATCAGGAACAGCGGCAGGTGCCAGGCGGCCCACACCACGCCCAATACCAGGCTCGAGCGGAGGGCGCCGAAGCGCTCCTGCAACCGGTCGAGCACGTACCCGCGCCAGCCGAACTCCTCGGGCAACGGGCCGACGAAGAAGACGTTGAGTGCGAACGGAAGCAGCATGGCGGGGCGGGCGAGGAAGGGCGCGGCGGTCTCACGGTAGGGCGCTAGGCTGCCGCCGAACAGCACGTCGAGCCCGGCGGCGAGGACCATCAGCACGGGTGCGAGCAACAACGCCACGGCCAGCCAGGGCGCCGGGATGCGGCCGGGCCGGAGGAGGCGCGCCCAGTAGTCCCGGCGCCCCTCTGCATCGCGCGTCAGGTAGGTGAAGCCGATGCCGCCCACCATGGGGCCGAGCAGTCCCATCAAGGCGAAGGCCGTGCCGACCGCGGTGGTGACGCCGTGGCCCAGCACGATCGAGAGCGTCCAGAAGCCCCAGCTCCAGGTCAGCACGGCGGCGAAGTAGGCCCAGGGGCTGCGCAGAGCAGCGGCCGGGTCGGGCCGGGTCTTGGCGGTGGGCGGGGTCGAGGTGCGGTGTTCGATCATCAGTTCCTCCTTCACGACCCCAGGTTGAAGGCATCCAACTCGAATACCAACGGGGCGCGTCGACCAGGAACCGGTGAGATGGGGCGTACGCACATCGGCGGGCGCCGGAGGCACGGGCCGGGCGAGAGGGGCGGCCGCCGCCCCCGGACTCAGACGGGCGCGAGCGCCGCGGACACCCAGTACACGCCACTGCCGCGGTCCTGCTGGTAGCGCCCCAGCAGCTCGATGAGGTCGCGCTGCAGCTCCTTGGCGCGGGGGAAATCGAGTCGCAACGGCACGTAGCCCAGGAACACGGCCGGCGCGTCGTCCTGCAGGATCTGGTCGTAGATGTGCGCCGACGGGTCGCCCTCCTGCGACAGCGGGATGACCGAGGCCTCCCCCTTGTCGTTGAGTTCGACGCGGTAGCCCCAGTCGTGCACGTTCCACTCCGTGTCCGTCACGGCGCGCACCATCCCCTGGAGCAGGCCCGCCTGGAGCGGGGTCACCAACTCCTCGAACATCTCCACCAGGTCCGCCTCGGGCAGCACGGCGAACGGGACGAAGAAGCGCCTCGGAGCGCGGTAGCGCTTCACCGGGCGGCCGGCGCGCCGCTGCTCCCCGGTCACGCTCAGCAGCCCCACGCGCAGCATGCGCTGGACCCGGTAGGCCATGTCCTTCACGGGCACACCGAGCTCCGCCGCCGCCTCCGAGGTGCTGCGCTCCGCCCGCATGAACGGCTCGAGGTAGCCGCGTCGCTCGTGGTCGAGCAGGATCTGCGTGGCGGCGGGGTCGGTGACGACGGGGGGCGGCCCTTCCGGGCCGCCGGCGTGTGCGGCGCTCGCGTCAGAGTCCGTCATGTCCGGTAGGGTAGCGCTCCACGCGACGCAAGGTCGCGTGGAGCGCGCGGTGGCGGACGGAGCCGCCCGGGGGAGTGTCGGGGGAGCGGGTCCGGGGGTGGCCGCCCCCCGTGCGGGGATCGCTCAGGCCGGTTGCAGCGTGCGCTGCTCCCAGCGAGGGACGTTCACGCCGAACACCAGCAGCCACAGCATCAGCGCCAGCTCGCCGACGAAGGTGAACTCGCTGAACACCACGCCGAACCCGGGCGCCAGGAAGAAGGTGGCGACGTCCACCAGGTAGCCGGCGCAGGCGAGCATCAGGAGCGCGCCGATCGCCTTGGGGAGGAAGCCGGAGCGAACGATCAGGTAGCCCAGCGGCAGCAACCAGAGACCGAAGAACACCTGGGCGATCATGTAGCCCGCCTGATGGAGGTCGAGGAAGGTCATCACCAGCGCGTTCAGCTGGGCCGGATCGAAGGCGGCCAGGTGCGAGCCGCCGCTCAAGAGGTAGAGCCCAGCGAACTGGTTGAGCATGTTGAGGCAGGTGATGGTGGCGGCGACGAGCACGAACGCGACCATGGCGCGGGCGTGGCCGCGGTGGACCGGCTTGAGGATCCGGTAGAGGGCCAGGACGAGCAGCACGAACGCCACCTGACCGGTGAGCTCGACCACGATTCCGAGCCGGAAGGTCGGCAGCGCACCCAGGATGTTGTTCACGGTGGCGGCGGCGTCGCCACGCACGATGAGGGCGTTGCGAACGAAGAACTCTGCGAAGCCGCCGCAGATGGCGAGGATGAGGTAGAGGACGCCGGCGGTGCGGGCGGTCGTCTGGACGGTCATCGTTCGAGCGGTCTGGTTCATCGTAGTGACTCCTTCTCTCGGGGACCCCGGTTGGGGTCGAGCGTTCGGTCGGCGTGCGTCGTAGTTTGGCGGGCGGGGCGCGCGGGGGGCCTGTGGAGGCGGTTCGTGGGAGGCGGCCTGGGGGCGGCCTGGGGGCGGGCGGCGGTTCCTGCGGGCCGCTCCGCGGGCGGTGAACCGAGTCAGGGGTGATTCACGAGCCCGCCTCCTCCCCGGACGGCGTGGCCTCGCGGTTGGCCGGCGCGGCCGCGCCATCGGACGCGATCGGGGCGATCGAGACCAGGGGAAGTCCCAGGTCGCGTACGCGGCGCAGCCATCCGTGGAGGGCGGCCTGATCCTCCACGCGGCCCGTCAGCACGGTGGTTCCGTCCGCCTGCCGCGTGAGCGTGAAGCCCGGGAAGCGCGCGGCCCAGCGGTCGTCGAGGTGGCCCCGGACGCGGATGGCGTACCGGGCCGGGTCTTCGGGTGTGGTGCGCGTTCCGCTCATGGTTCGCCTCGTACCTCTCCGTTCGGGGCTCGAATGCCACTTTCCCCGAACCGTTCCCTGGCGCGCGATTTCTCAGCGCCGACCCGAGAGTAGGTGGGGACCTGGTGAGGCGTCATCACCCGATGTGGTGAGGCGGGTGTGCGGGCACGTGGTGAGGTCCTGGGTGAGGGCCTGGGTGAGGGCCTCGATGTCGGTCTTGCGACGGCCTCGGTGAGCAGACCGGCGAGGAAGGCCGAGGGTGAGCACCGACCGTTCCGCACGGCCGGCGGCCACCCCTACCTTCAGAGCAGGTCGAGGTCCCGGGCCCGCCGTACGGCCGTCCGCCGGCTGTTCACGCCGAGCTTGCCGTAGACGTTCTTGACATGCGTGCGCAGCGTGTTGAGCGACACGTGCAGCTCACGGGCGATCTCCGGGCCGCTGAGCTCGGTGCCGAGCAGCCGCAACACCTCGGCCTCGCGCTCCGTCAGCGCCTCGATCGAGGACGGCGTGGCGGGGGTACGGGGCTGCCCGCTCCCTTGCGCGCTGCGCAGCCGGCGTGCGTAGCCCGCCCCAGGGCCGCGCCGCTCGGCGGCCCGCAGCAGCGCGGCCATCGGCGGCCCCTCGTCGAGGAACACCCGCACGTACCCCTCGGGCTCTGCCAAGACGAGGGCGCGACCCAGGGGCTCGGCCGCAGCCTGCGCGTCCCCCTGAGCGGCCAGGGCGAGCGCCTGCAGCACAAGGATCTCGAGCACGCTGCCCATCCGTCCGCCGTCCTCGGCCGCCCGCAGCAGGCGCTCGAGCAGCGCCAGGGCCTGGACGGGACCTCCCTCGGCGCCGTCGTGGGGGCCGCCGGCCAGGAGCACCCGTGCCAGCACGAGGTGTTCGAACTCGCGCAGGTAGCTCGGGGGTTGTTCTGGCGACGGTCCCTGACGGCGCGCCCATGCCCTGGCCTCCTCCACCCTCCCCTGCTCGAGCCAGACGCGAGCCCGCCGGGCCGCCACGGGGCGGAGGTCGGGCATCGGGCTCCGGATGCGCAGCCGGTCCGCCTCGTCGAGCAGCTCCAGCGCCCGGTCCCGGTTCCCCAGACCGGCCTCCAGGCGCGCCATGGCGGTGCGAAGGCGCGACTCGTCGCCGGGCAGCACGGCGCGCTCGCCCAGTGCCTCGGCACTCCGGAGGTGTCGCTCGGCGGCCCCCAGGTCCCCCTGTTCTCGGCACACCTCTCCGAGGCCCACGTGCAGCTCGGCCGCGCCGGGCACCGCCGGTTCCCCGTGCTCCTGCACCAGGCGGTGGGCCTCCTCCAAAGACTGCGCGGCGTCGCGCAGGCGGCCCTGCGTCACGCGGATGTCTGCCAGCGCGAAGGCGCCGCTGATGGCGGCCGGGACGTTGCCCACCGACCGGAACCCGGCCATCGCCTGGTCGAGGATGCCGTGGGCCTCCTCAAGGTCCCCGTGCGCCCAATGGGCAAGCGACAGGAGTCCGAGCGGGATGCCGCGCCCGACGTGGTCGTCCTCTGGTAGCAGCTCCAGCGCCCGGTGGGCATGGGCCAGGCTGGCGGCCGGTTCGCCGGTCGCCAGGGCGTGGTAGGCGCGGGCCGAGGCCACGGTGCCGGGCAGCGAGCGGAACTCCGCCTCGTCGACGAAGGCCGGCGGCGTACCGGGATCACCGGGCCGCACGCCGGCGGCCTCCGCGGACCCGAGCCACGCCTCCACCTCACGCAGGCGGTGTTCGGCCGCCTCCATGTCACCGGCGTTGAGCCTCGACCAGGCGTGACCGGCGGCCAGGACGGGCCTGGAGCGCACGAGCTCGTCGGGGAGCCGCTCGACCCAGGCGGACCAGGTCGCCGACCGAAAGGTGCTGTCCATGACGCGCCAGGCGCGCTCGATCAGGGCTGCGGCGCGCTCCATCTCGCCGGCCGCGAGCGCGTGCTCGACCGCCTCCGCCTGGGCGCCCTCGGCTTCGAACCAGGCGCTTGCGCGGCCGTGCAGTGTCGCCACGCCGCCGCCCTGCTCCGGGTCCAGATGCGCCCGGAGCACCTCACGGAAGAGCTGATGGTAGCGGTACCAGGTTCGGGTCTCGTCCAGCGGCACGAGGAACATGTTCCCGCGCTCGAGGGCGTCCAGCACACCGGCGCTTCCCTTCATGGCGGTGACGGCGTCGCACAGCGGTCCGCTCAGCCGCTCCAGGATGGAGGTCTGCAGGAGGAACGCGCGCACGCGCTCGGGCTGACCCCGGAGGACCTCCTCGACGAGGTAGTCCACGACGTAGCGATGATCGCCGGCGAAGGACGCGATGAAACCCGAAACATCGTCACGCCCGCGCATCGAGAGGGCCGCGAGCTGGAGCCCCGCGATCCACCCCTCGGTGCGCGCCTCGAGCGACGCGATGTCATCGGGCGACAGCTCGAGGCCCATCGCCGCGTTCAGGAACGCGGCCGTCTCCTCTGGCGTGAAACGAAGGTCGGCGGCGCGGAGTTCGGTGAGCTCGCCGCGGGCTCGCAGGCCCGCGAGACGCAGACCGGGATCCTCCCGCGTGGTGAGGACGAGGTGCAACCGCGGCGGCAGATGGTCGAGCAGGTAGGTCAGCGCCTCATCGATCGCCTGTGCGTCGACCGCGTGGTAGTCGTCGAGAACGAGGACGACATGGTCCGGCATGGCGGCGAGGTCGTTGAGCAGCTCGGCGAGGAGCCTGGAGGTCGGCGGCCGCTGCGGCGCCTGCAGGGCCGCCATCACGCCCGTTCCGACGTCCGGAGCGACGGTCTGCAGGGCCGCGACGAGGTGGGCCAGGAAGCGAGCCGGGTCGCTGTCTTCGGAATCGAGCGACAGCCACGCGGCCGGGCGCATGCCGCCGGCGATCCACTCGCTCGCCAGCGTCGTCTTACCGAAACCGGCAGGCGCCGACAGCAGCGTCAGCCTCCGCCTCGCCCCCTCCTCCATCCGTTCGAGCAACCGCTGCCGAGGCACCAGGCCGGCTCGAGGCGGCGGGGCGAAGAGCTTGGTCGTCAACACCTGCGCGCTCATTATGGGCTCCCGCGGTCACCATACCCGGTGCCGGCGCGCGGGTGCACCCCGGCGTCAGCGTCGGCCGCAGACGCGCTCGCACCCGTCGATCCGAAGGCCGCGGCCCAGCCCGAACGCTTCGCCGTAGCCGCATCCGGGTTGCGGGACGTGCTCCGCAGCCAACGCCGTCAGGTGCGCAAGAGCACGCGGTCTCGAGCTCGTGGGCGTGTGCCCCGCCCGGGGGCGTCATCGGCGGGGGCGCCGTTCCCGGACTTCGCGCCATCGTGCGTTGCGGCCTCAGGAAGCCGCGGGGCCCGGGGCAAGCCTCTCCGCGCCGCACACCAGCTGCACCATCAACGCGACGGCCTCGGGGGTCGCCAAGCCCTGCTCGCGCACGAGCAGACGCCAGGTCTCGAAGTGCAGCGCGTGACGGATGGCGGCGACCACCGCCCGCGAGGCGTTGGTGTCGTCGGCCCAATCCGCCACCAGCTGCGATCCGACACCCTCCCAGTAGCGCGCGAGGGAACGCGAGGCCTCCGTCTGCCAGACGAGAGGCTGCTGCTCGGCGTCCCGATACACCTTCGTCATCATCGGCTCGACGCGCTCGAAGTAACCGTAGATGTCGGCCAACGCCGCCCCGAGGCGGCCGCTGCGTCCGCTGACCTCCCGCCACGGGCGCGGATCCGGCGGTGGATGCCGGTCGAAGTAGTGCGACGTGCACGCCTCGAACAGGGAGGGCTCGTCGGGGAAGTGGTCGTACACCGTGGCTCGCTGCACGCCGGCGCGATCGGCGATCGCCCGGATGCTGGTGTGCGCCGGTCCGACCTCCCCATGCAAGTCGACCGCCGCCCGCACGATGCGCTCCCGCGTCTGCGCTTGGCGTTCGGCGCGCTTCTTCAGTCGGTACGTACGTGCCATATTTTCACCGACACCCCTGAATGCTGAATATTGACAGCCGCTACCTCCGGTGGTAGCTTTGAATCGCTTTTCATTATACGGCCCTGTGCACTGGAAACCGTGAGAGCAACTTCGGACGCGGGATCCCGTCGCCTGTGCGGAAGGAGGCACCGCCCGACCAGCAACACCCCGCGGTCGCGCACCGCGGGACGCGACCCACTCGCCGTCACCGAGCCGCGCCCGGTCCCGCGAGCCCCGCTCGCACCCAAGGGCCGACGCATCGCCTCCCACGCCACGCGCACGGATCGAGCCGCCGCAGGGCCGCGCCACGGCACCAGGGCGGACCCGGTGACCGGCGCCGAAGGAGCCCCACCATGAAGACGCCATCGAAGACCACCCCATTCGCATTGCTCGCCCTCGCGGCCGTCCTCGTGTTCGCAAACCTTGGGCTGGTGACCGCCCAGAACACCCCGACCCAGGAGCAGATGCAGGCCATGGCCGAGAAGGCGGCCGCCCTCGGCCTCCCCGAAGGCGTCATCCAGCTCACCCCCTGCGTGCCGGCGATGGGCGAGCACTGGGCGAACCCCGCGAACATGCCGTTCGGTCCCATCTACGGCGTCATGGGCGACAAGGTCGTGTTCGTCGAGGTCATGCCCTCCCTGGACGCCTTCGCCCAGGGGACGAGCTGGACCGACGTGCTCCGCCCCATCGCGGGCCTGACCATCGACCACGTCGATCTGGAGCCCGAGCTGCACGGACACGAGGGGTACGATGTCCCGCACTACGACATCCACGCGTACTTCGTGTCGCACGCTGAGCATGAGGGGTACTGCCCGGCGAACTGAGCAGCGCGCACGCCCAGGTGTTCGGTCGCTGCCTCGCGACCAGGCGAGGCGGCGGCCGAACACGTGGATCGCGTGCGCGGTCATCACCGCCGAGAAACCCGCCCGTCGGAGGGCGCCGAGGGCGGCATCGTTCTGTCGCAGCGTCGCCGGACCCGGGTTCACCCGGGCGTCAGGGAGGCCGATCGCCCACGGATGCCGAAGCAGCGCGCCCTTGTTGGGGACGTGGTGGTACAGCGACATGGCCTGGACACCGAGGTCCTGGGCCACGTGCCGCATCGTCACCGCCGCAACGCCCTCGTGATCGGCACGCTGCACGGCGGCCCGCACGATGCGCTCCTTGCTCGGTGCATCCCGATTCGATGTGAGGCCCCGCGATCGCAGGTGCGATCGCGGGGCCTCACATGTTCACAAGCTGTCGGATCGATGAAGAGGTGCCGGGTCGGGCCGCGTGAACGCCGCCTAGTTGTGCTCGCGCTCGTCCCGGGGATGCTTCTGCCACGGATCTTCGGGCCTACGGGGGAGCAGCGGGAAGCTCGGCGTCAGGTAGCCGGCCGACCAGAACGGCGCGTAGCCCCAGTAGTCGTACATGGAGCTCCAGTAGGCACGGTGATCGGCGGCGGCGAGCGTCGGGTCGTAGTCCGGCGCCCCGGCCACGTGGTCGTGGGTCCGGTCGATGTGCACGCCGTCATCCTTTATGTCCGTAACGGCATCGACCGGAATGAGGTGGTGCTTCTCGCCCATCCCCAGGAACCCACCCTGTGCGACCCGGAGGAATCTCACCGTGGTTCCCGACTCGTCGACCATGAGATCCGCCACGTGGCCGACGTGCTTACCATCCTTGTCGAAGACCTTCTTCCCACGAACGTCCTCGGATGGGTTCCTCACCTGTAAGTGGGACTCGCTGAGCGTGCGGAGGGCCGACGTGCCTTCGTGTTTCATGTCGGCCTCCTCTCCGGGCATGCCCGCGGGCCTGCCCTGAGACGAGCATAGGTCTCGGGGGTGGCCGCCGTCGCCCCGCGATGGACATGAGAAGCGATGGGGCCGTACCACTCGACTCGTGCCGATCGGTGCGTGCCCGGCACCGCTCACGCACCTCGCTTCAGGAGGTCGAGGGCACGACGGCAGACGTTCTCCCGGGTGAAGCCATTCTTCTCCATCACGATCTCGCCGGGAGCGGACGCGCCGAAGTGATCGATCCCGATGACATCCCCGCCGTCACCCACGTAGGCGCGCCACCCCTGCGTGGCGCCGGCCTCCACGGCCAGCCGCGCGCGCGCGGACGACGGGAGGACCGACGCGCGGTACTCCGGCGACTGCGCGTCGAACAGCTCCCAGCTCGGCATGGACACGGTTCGAACGCTGACGCCCTGCCGCGCCAGTTCCTCGCGCGCCGCCTCGATGAGCCCCACCTCCGAGCCACTGGCGATGAGGACGATGTCGGGCTCGCCGTTCGCAGCATCCACCAGGACATAGGCGCCCTTCCGGAGGCCGTCGGCCGACGCGACGCGCCCCCGGTCCAGCGTGGGCACGTTCTGCCGCGTGAGCACCAGGACGGTGGGGCGATCGCGTGTCTCGAGGGCCACCCGCCAGGCGACGGCGACCTCGTTGGCGTCGGCCGGGCGCAGGACGGCGAGGTTCGGGACGGCACGAAGGTTCGCCAGCTGTTCGATCGGCTGATGTGTGGGGCCGTCCTCCCCAACGGCGATGCTGTCGTGCGTGAACACGAAGACCACGCCGAGGTTCATCAGCGCGGCCAACCGCATGGGCGGGCGCATGTAGTCGGAGAACAGCAGGAACGTGGCCGTGAACGGAAGGAGGCCGCCGTGTGCCGCGAGGCCGTTGGCGATCGCGCCCATGGCGTGCTCACGAACGCCGAAGTGCAGGTTGCGTCCGGCGTAGCTCCATCCGCCGCCGGCCGACCCCTGCAGGTCGCCGCTCGCGTCCGCTCCGTTCTGGAAGTCCCCCATCGCCGCGAGCGCCGTGTGCGTCGACGGGTCGAGGTCGGCCGAGCCGCCCACCAAACCGGGCAGCTTGCGGCTGATGGCGTTGAGGACCTT
The DNA here is from genome assembly GCA_963739805.1 of uncultured Trueperaceae bacterium. Classification (GTDB taxonomy): domain Bacteria; phylum Deinococcota; class Deinococci; order Deinococcales; family Trueperaceae; genus CAVUBJ01. Next base: position 53,662 of record CAVUBJ010000007.1, on the reverse strand, counting down.
GCCAGACGCGACGCGCGTGGCCATGCCCATGGGATCGGCGTCGAAGGTGGGGATCTCGTCGTCCCAGCCATCCGGCAACTCCGCCCCGACGGCCTGACGGTACGCACTGGCGAGCTCGGGCTCGTCGCGGGCGTACGCCGCCAACCTCGCGTGCCAGGCGGCTTGCGCCAGCTTGCCGCGGTCGACCGCCTCACGGAAGTGGGCGAGGGCATCGCCGGGGATGTAGAAGGCGGGCTCGAGCGGCCAACCCAACGCTCGTTTGGCCCGTTCCACCTCGTCCGCGCCCAGCGGCGAACCGTGTGCTTCGAAGGTGTCCTGCTTGTTCGGGGAGCCGTATCCGATATGGGTGCGCACGAGGATGAGCGACGGACGGTCGGTCTCCGAGCGTGCCGCGCGCAGGGCGGCGTCGACCGCCTCCACATCGTTGCCGTCCTCCACGGTCTGCGTGTGCCAGCCGTACGCCTCGAAGCGCCTAGCGCGATCCTCCGTGAAGGTCATGTCCGTGGCAGCGGACAGCGTGATGTGGTTGTCGTCGTACAGGACGTGGTGCTTGCCGAGCCGCAGATGGCCCGCGAGCGACGCGGCCTCCGACGCCACGCCCTCCATCTGGTCGCCGTCGCCGACGACGGCATAGGTGTGGTGGTCGACGATCTCATGGCCCGATCGGTTGAAGCGTGTGGCCAGGTAGCGTTCGGCGATGGCCATGCCAACCGCATTGGCCAATCCTTGCCCGAGCGGTCCCGTGGTGACCTCGACGCCCGGCGTCAACTCGCTCTCCGGGTGCCCGGGCGTGACGCTGCCCCACTGTCGGAAGCGCTCGATCTGCTCGAGGGAGAGGTCATACCCGGTCAGGTGCAAGAGGCTGTATAGCAACGCCGAGCCGTGCCCTGCCGACAACACGAACCGATCGCGGTCGGGCCAGCGAGGGTCGGTCGGATTGTGCCGGAGGAAACGGGTCCACAGCACGTATGCGAACGCCGCGGCACCCATCGGCAGCCCGGGATGCCCGCTGTTCGCCTTCTGCACCATGTCCACCGACAGGAAGCGGAGGGTGTCGATGCATCGCTGGTCCAACGCGGGGGTCGTGTTCGTGGTGCCCCAGGCGTCACCCATGGTCCGGTCGGTTGTCATGCGATCCCTTTCCCGTCCTGGCAAGAAACCTGCGCTCGGTGCCATGCTTCGATCAAACGCGTTCCCGGAAACCGGCAACGCCGGTGCCCGGGCTCCAACACCGGCTCTTCGCGCGATGCACGTGGCAACCGGGACGGCATGCCTCGTCACGAGCGTAGGGCTTCATCGTGAGAGGCCGCGGCCCAGGGTCTGCGCTGCTTGGAGCGCGCGCCCCCTCGCCTCGCCCTCTCCCCGGGCCGTCGAGGGACGTTCCGTGCGACCGGCGTGGCGGCCGGAGGATGAGCAGACAGTGCCGCCGTGCCGGACGAGGCAGATGTTCGGTCGCTTCAAGAGGCTCCAGACCGTTCCATCGTGGCGTCGTAGGCCCCGCGGAGTGCCGCCCGATTGCACCGGGCACGGTGGAGCAGTACCCGCTGGGCCGCTGATCGGTTGGCGTCCTGGCCGGCCCAGATCTCCAGCGCCGGTTGCAGGAGGGCGCGAGAGAAGGAGAAGGTCATCGCCCACGGCAGTTCCTCCCCGAATCCAACGTGCATGGCGTTCAGACGGGCCGAGGCCAACTCGGCGGCTTGACCGCCCGACAGGAACGCCACCCCCGGAACGGCAGGCGGGACGACGCGCAGGAGGCACCTCACCGTGGCAGCGGCCACCTCGTCCGGCGTTGCCTGCACAGGGCATGTCACTCCCGGAACGACCATGTTGGACTTCAGCAGCAACCCCTCCAGCATCACGCCTTGCCTGGAGAGTTGGTCGAACACCGAGCGCACGACATCCTCCGTGACCTCCGCGCAGCGCGCCATGGTGTGCTCGCCGTCCATGAGCACTTCCGGCTCGACGATAGGGACCAATCCCGCCTCCTGGCACAGCGCTGCATAGCGTGCGAGCGCGTGGGCGTTGGCGTCGATGCAGGCCCTGGTCGGGAGTCGCTCACCTACCGCGATCACGGCACGCCACTTGGCGAAACGAGCGCCCAGCCGCGCGTACTCCGACAGGCGGGCGCGCAGACCGTCCAGCCCCTCCGTGATCTTCTCGCCGGGATGCCCCGCCAGGTTCTTTGCGCCGAAGTCGACTTTGACGCCGGGGACGATGCCCGCATCGGTGAGGGCCTCGACGAAGGGGGTGCCGTTGCGCTGCTGCTGGTGGATCGTCTCATCGAACAGGGTCGCGCCCGAGATGCACTCCCCGAGATCCGGCGTCGTCACGATCAGCTCTCGCCAGGCACGCCGGGCCTGTTCGGTCTGAGGGATCCCTAGCTGGGCGAATCGCCGGTTGCAGGTGGGCACGCTCTCATCCATGGCCAGCAGACCCTTGTCGCCGGACACCAGCGCCGCCGCGGTATGGACCAGCTCCTGCTTCATCCTCATGCGCTGCTCCGGTTCCGGGTCAGGCGAGCGGTACCGGCATCGCGGTAGTGGATGCCCTTGCCTCCCAGCGCTGCGTTGCGCCGGATGTCGTCGTGGTCGTTGGAGTTCCCGCCATCGATGACCACGTCGTCGGCGAGCGCCTGGACGGCCTGCGGTTGCTGGTCACAGACGACGCATCGATGATCCGCTGTCATCAGCCTCCGCACCATGTGGGGTCCCATCCGGCCCAATCCGATCACGCCAAGGCCCATGTGTCGTTCCTTTCGCGAACGCCCTGCAACCGCTGCCGAGAGGGAGTACGGGACCGCCGGAGGTTCGGTCCTGATGGTCCCGAAGGTCAGACTCAGCCTATCGCCGTCACGTCGGCGCCGGCCAGGAAGGGTTCGAGGGTGGCCGCCTTGGCGGCGGTGAAGGCCCCGTCGGCGCGGGCAAGCACATGTCCCGTACGGTCGGCGATCAGGGCATAGATCCGGTCTTCGGAGGGTAGCTCGAGCACCCCGCGGAACCATGCCTTGTCGAGGTAGAGCGTGATGGTCCGCGCTCGCACCCCCGGGTCAGGGATCCCGGCGCGCATCCCGCCGTCGATCCAGGGGCGCACGAGCCGGTAGCCGGTCGCGAGCACCGGGAGCTCGAAGAACCGCACGTCGCTGTGGCGGCGCATCGACTCATCCGCGAACGGTAGCCACGTGTCGACGTCTTCTTGCTGGCTGCGGCGGAACGCGATCACCAGGAGGTTGCGTCGCCCCGGCAGATCCTCGGGCAGGCGCACGTCTGCTCCGGCGAGGTTCGTGCCCGTGACCGGGGGGAAGCGGACATCGTGCTGCACCCTAATGTTGCACCTTGACCACGCGGAGACCTCCTGTCGGTTCGAACCGCCGCTCCACCAGACGTTCCCGTGAGCGATCGGCGGCAACCCGGCAACGGTGGCCGCCCCCCACGCCCGCACGGAGCCCCTCGGCAACGCCTAGCCGCAAGCTACGCAGGCCCGTCCGGCGTGGCGAGAGGCTCGTGAACCAGCGTACCAGGGGTCGAGGCACCAGCCGGAATCGCCCTTCGAATTCTGGCGCGGGCGCTCCGCCCCACCCATCTTGGACGGCGGGTGCGCGCGTCGCACCATGCGGTCGCTCGCTTCAGCGAGCCGGTCGCCCGCGCCCACCCAGCACCCACACCGCCGCCGCGGCGGCGGCTAAGAGCACCGCCGTCCCCTCCAGCAGCGGCAGCGTGGGGGCCAGGCCGAGGCCGTCCGGGCCGGCGATGCTGATGCCGATATTGAACGCGAAGTGCGTCACCACCATGGGGGCGAGGCTGCGCGAGGCGCGCAGGTAGACCCACGTCGTCAGCACGGACAGCGCCACGATCGCGACGGTGAAGGCCACGACGTAGCGCACCAGCTCGCCGGGCACGTACCCGGTCATCAACCACAGGGGGAGATGCCACAGGTCCCAGATGAGCCCGACCGCGACGCCGGCGCGAAGCGGCTCCATGCGCTCGAGCAGCCGTGGCAGCAGGAACCCGCGCCAGCCGGCCCCCTCACGCGCGGAGCGGTGTACTCGTGCCGAAGGGTTGCGCGGTCACGGTGCATGGTCCCCCTCCCTCGAGGCGCGCGGCGGATCGCTCGACGATTCACAGGATACGGCGAGATCTCCCGGCGACCGGGCAGCCGGGAGGCCCGGGCATCGGTGGCGCGTTGACAAACCTATCTTCATTAGTTTATAACCTACTTAGGTTAACTCCGGGGTCGCGGAGACGCACCCGTCCGACCGCCGGATGCAACCCGGGCGCTAACCCCCGAAGGAGGAACGCCATGAACCGCACCCAGAACGTCATCGCCGCCCTGATCGGTGGGGGCTTCGGCCTCGACTTCGTCCTCCCCAACCTCGGGGCCCCCCTCGGCCCAGAGCTCGCCGGAATCGTTCGAATCCTGTCCCTCGCCGCCTTCCTCGCCCTGGCGACGGCGATCGCCCTGCGCTGGCATGGCGCCCGCCTCGGGCGCGAGAGCTCGGGCGCCTCGGAGCCCCGGCGAGGCAACCTCTTCGGCCGCAACTACTGGTGGATCGTCGTGTCCGAGGTCGCCCTCATCGTGGCGGGGCGCCAGGCGATCCTCGCGATGCACGCCCCACAGCAGGCGGCCGTGGCCTGGACGGCGCTGGTCGTGGGCGCACATTTCCTGGCCTTCGTGGCGTTCGGCGTCATGCCCGCGGCCGCGCGCGCCCTCGGCCTCACGATCGCCGGCCTCGGGGCTCTCGGCCTCCTGCTGTCCGCGACCCCCGCCGTGGCCTGGGTGCCCGACGTGAGCGGCGTGCTCTCCGGCTTCTCCCTCCTCGTCGGCAGTCTGATCTGGGTGGTGAGGGACATCGTGCGGGGGACCGCATGGGGCACACCGACCACGGAGCGCTCGCGGGCCTAGGGAGACGCGCAGCAGTCTCGCCAAGGGCTTGTCGGCCCCGGCAGCAACCTAGAGGCGCACCAAGGGGTGCGCCTCCTGCCTCCATCGCGCACAAAACCTGCGGCAACGCGAGATCACGATCACCCCGGCCCAGAACCCATGGCACCGGGGCTACCTCTTTGGCGCATGCACACGCCGCGCACCGCGGCTTTGGTGCCCCGCGCCCGTGGGGGCCACGTCAGGCGTTCACGCCATGCCCCCGCGCGAACTCGAGGAATCGCTTGCGGAGCTCCGTGGCCTGCTCCAGGGCGGAATTCACGGAGACGTGGGAGTGATCCAGCCCGAGCATCTCCTTGAAGGTCTCCTGGGACTCCGGCGTGAATATCACGTCGCCGTTCTCACGGATCTCCTCGATGCCGTCGAACCTTTGGGCCCCGACGTTCAGGGCGCGCGCCTGGTCCACCGACATCCCCTTGGGCGGAACGACCGTGGCTCCCCGCCGCCCGAGCCGGATGGGGTAACCACCCTCGAGACCCATCGGGCCGGGCGCGTGCGTGAGCTCTTGCGTATCGTTGACGATGGCCATGATGTTCTTCACCGCGGACGCCGCAACCACGAACTGTCCGTGGCGACCGGCCGGGCGCATGGCGTGCCGCGGCAGCTCGGCAATGAACTCACTCATATCGCCGAGCTCGGGCGTCACGTCGTCCGCCCCGACCATGACCTTCAGGTAGTGGGGGGCGTCATGACCCGTGCCGGCGCGACACCAGGTGTACGCGTGATAGTGATGGACCACCATCTGCACGGAGACGTTTCGCATCGGTACGCCGAGGAGCTCCGCCGCCGTCTTCTGGACGTAGGGGGCGATCAGATCTCCGTTGCCGATGCCCACGGTGGGTGCGAGGCCCACGCGCGCGAGGCTGGGGTTGGTCACGTCCGGGTAGGCGGAGTTGACGACACGCGTGTCCACGCCGGAGGCCCGCACGGCCTTCATCAACTGAGCCGTGAGTGCGATGTGCATCGCCGACCACGGCCCCAAACCACAGTGGTCGCGATAGAGCTTCTCCCGCACTGCGCCCGGTAGCTCGTTCACGACCCACCAGGACTGGAGCGTCGTGCCATTGAAGATGACGGTCGGTTCCAGCTCGGCGACGAGGGCCGCCGTCCGATCGACGTCCAGGAGATCGATGTCCCGGAAGGATATGGACGGGTAAAGGCCCATGTACGAGGCCCCCTCGATGGCGCTGTTCGACTTCCGAACCGCCCAATCCGCATTCGTATCGGCCGTTACGATCTCGGGGATGCCTGGGATCCGGCTCAGGATCTCCAACACCAGCCCGCCAAGCTCTCCCACGCCAACGAGCAGGATCTTCTCTCGATCTACCCTCATGTGTATCCCTCCGGTCTCCGTCCGAACGGCCTCAGCCGCGCCGACCGCGCGTCGCCGGAGCGAGCACGGGTTGGAGCTGGTCCCCGAGCACGTTGAAGAGGATGACCCCGATAGCGATGGCGAGGCCCGGGAAGAAGCCAGCCCACCACTTGTCGAGGATGTAGGGTCGCGCCTCGGCGATCATCGTGCCCCACTCGGGTGTGGGTGCCTGCGCACCCAGGCCCAGGAAGCCCAACGAGGCAACGAAGAGGATCGCGAGGCCGACGTCGAGCGTTGCCTTCACGACGATCTCGCCGAGGCAGGCAGGAAACACGTGACGCACCATCAGTCGAACGTCGGTGGCCCCCAGAGCCTCTGCGGACTCCACGAACTGGAGATGGCGCACGGCGAGCACCTGGCCGCGCACCAGGCGCGCGAAGCCTGGCCACCAGACGAGGGCGGCCGCCCAGACACCCTGCTGGAGCCCGCTTCCGAACGCGGCGGCGAACGCGATCGCGAGGATCAGCGCCGGGAAGCCGAGAAAGAGGTCGGTGAAGCGCATCAGCACGAAGTCGAGCCAACCACCGTAGAACCCGGCCAAGAAGCCGACCAGGATCCCGATGATCCCGCCCAGGGTCACCACGGCGACGCCCGCGGCCAGCGACACGCGGCCACCGTGCAACACGCGGCTGAGCACATCGCGTCCCAGCTCGTCAGTTCCCATCGGAAACTCCTGCGAAGGCGCGTGGAACTTGGCGCGGATGTTGGGCTTGATCGGATTGGCTCTATAGGCGACCGGTCCGACCAACACGACGGCCAGGAAGATGCCGAGCAGGCCAAGGCTCACCACCGAGCCCGGGTGGCGCCTCCACGTGCGGCGCATCCACCGCATCATGTCCGCCTCGCGCCGAGCGTGATGCGCGGATCCAGAACCTCGTAGAGGATGTCGGTGATCAGGTTGATCACGACGAACGCCATGGAGAACACGAGCGTGATCCCCATGATGGGGAGGAAATCCAACGAGACGATCGATCGCCAGGCATACCACCCGATCCCGGGGAAGGAGAACACCGACTCGATCAGGATGCTGCCACCAAGCAACCATCCGAACTGAAGGCCAAGCATGGTGTTGACCGGGATCAACACGTTGCGAAGCGCGTGCTTGAAGATGACCCGACGTCGGCCCAGGCCCTTGGAGCGTGCCGTTCGTACGTAGTCCGTCGCCAGCGCCGACTCCATGCCGGCGGCGACGAACCGGGCCGTGACGGCGAAGCGCGCGAGCGTCAAACAGACCACCGGGAGCACGAGATGGTACAACGCACTCCCCAACGCTGGCCAGTTGCCCGTGAGGACACTGTCGATCGTGTAGAAGCCGGTGAGGAACCTCGGCACCTCAACGCTCGTCGCGATCCGCCCGACAGCCGGAAACCAGCGAAGGTGACCGTAGAAGACGATCTGGAACATCAGCCCCAGCCAGAAGACGGGGAAGGCCATACCGGCGTACCCGAGGAGCGACGTGACCACGCTGCGCCAGCGTTTCGTCGTGCTCCCGATGAAGACGCCGAAAGGGATGCCGAGCACCACGAAACCGAGGGTCGCGAACAACAGCAACTCGAGTGTCGCCGGGAGGGCTTGTGCGATGTCGGCCAGGACGGGCCTCTGGCTGATGGCTGAACGACCCCAGTCCCCCCGCACCAGGTCACCCAGATACACCGCGTATTGTTCGAGGATCGGCCGGTTCAGCCCCATCTCCACGCGGAGGCGCTCCACCTGGCTCTCCGGGGCATTGAGGCCGGCGGCCACGCGAGCGGGATCGGCGGGAATCAAGTGGGTGATGACGAATGTGAGGAAGGTGACGCCCACCAGCATGACGGGTAGCACCGCGAGGCGACGCGAGATGGTCTTGAACATGCGGCTCCAGGACCCAGCAGGGGCCCCCGGTCACCTGTGCACGAGCCGTAGGTGCCGGGGGCCCGCCGGACGCGGCTACTCCTTGTACATGTCGTAGTAGTTGAGCATCTTGCTCCAGGTCAATTGCGACTGATACCCCTTCACGTTGCTGCGCATGGTCACGACTTCGTCCTGGCTGAACACGAAGATCTGAGGCTGATCCTGCACGATGATCTGCTGGATCTGCTGGTAGATCTGGTTTCTCGCACCGTCATCGACCGTGGTGCTTACCTGCTTCAGCAACGCGTCCACCTCGGGATTGGCGTACCAGAAGTGCGACCAGTGCTGGCTCGTCGACGTGTACATGGGCTCGAGGATGGAGAGCGCCGAGGGGGTAGCGGTCGACTGTGCGTACATGACCATGTCCGGGGCTTCGTTCGGGTCCTTCATCTTCGCCGTCATGGTCGCCCACGGCTGGCCCTCAAGCTTGAGGCCGATGCCCAGCTCGCTGAGGCTGTCCTGGAGAAGCAAGCCGACGCTCCGTTCGAACAGCCAGTGCTCGAGGTAGAGGAAGGACAGGTCGAAGCCGCCGTCGGGGTACCCCGCATCAGCCAACAGCTGCTTCGCCTGTGCAAGGTCCTGGTGCGCGGGTTGGATCGACTCGTCGAAACCGGGGAACTGGGGTGGCACGGGCCCCCGCATCACGGAGCCATAGCCCGCCAATCCCACGTCGATCGCGGCATCATAGTCGAGCGCCATCGCGATGGCCTTCCGGACCCGTACGTCGTCGAGCGGGGCGCGATTGACGTTGAACGAGATGTAGAACGGCCGGGGCGCGGAGTTCTGGATCACGGTGATGCCGGGCTCCGCCTCGAGGGACGGAATATCGTCCACCACGATGTTCTCGGCGACATCGACCTCGCCGCTCTCCAACAGCAGGCGTTGCGTCGCGGGCTCGACCACCACCCGGAACGTCAGGCCGTCCAGGTGCGGACCCTCCCAACCCCCCCAGTAGTCCCCGAAGCGCTCGAACACGTACCGCTGGTTCTCCACCCACTCACTCAACATGTATGGGCCGGTGCCCGCCTCGTGCGTGGTGAACCATTCCCTTGCAAGATCCCCATCCACGGCATGCTGCTCGATGGCGGTCGGGCTCATCATGAACATGCGGGTGAGCGCGTAGACGAATTCGGGTTGCGGGGTCGACAGGTGGATCCGCACCTCGCCGGGGCTTACGACCTCGATGTTGTCGATCGCCGCGATGAGGTAGCTCTCCCCTTGGCCGATCTCCATGGTCCGCTCCAGCGACGCCTTGACGGCGCTGGCGTCGAACACCGTGCCATCGTGGAACGTGACGCCATCGCGAAGCGTGAGGTCGTAGACGGTGGCATCGTCGTTCACTGACCAATCGGTGGCGAGGCCGGCAACGACCTCGTTGCTCACCGGATCGATCTTGACGAGTGTCTCGTACGCGGCCGTGAGCAACCGCTGGTGGGGCACGCTGCTCCCGATCGATGGATCGAACGTCGGTGTGGGCGAGTTCACCGCGATCGTCAGCCCTGCCGCCGATACGGTGGCCGAGCCGAGGAACAGCATCGCCGCGGTGAGCAACAGCCACAACCGGCGCGCCCCGCGGGCGTGTGAGGTCCGGCCGTCGGCCATCCACCGGTTGTGTCCAGCATCCATCCGTCTCATCCTGGCGCCTCCTCGCCCCCATCCGGCATCGCGCCGGTCCAGTCGATGGCTCCGGACTCGGACCCCGCAGGGCCGAGCCCCGGCTCCTCCCAAGGCTGTCATTCGATCCACCATCTTCAGAACTGATGTTCGTATTTGCGAATCACCTTGACGGCAGCCTGTGGTTGTTGGGTAGAGTGTAAGAACATACGCCATGCGCTGTCAACAAGGGGCCATCACAAGCGCCGGGCTTTCACAAAGCGGTATGTTGATACGCACGCGCAGGTATGCGCGATTGCAGCGAGCCAGCGCGTCGGCGGAGCGCCCGGGCCAGGCCGGACAGAACCCCGGGGGGATGGCGCACAGGAGATGACGATGGTACGTATTTACAAACTGTCGTTCGCGGCTTGCGGTGAGCGCCACCGCTTGCTACATCCAGAGGAGCGACCGGTCGGGGGGCGCACATGAGCGGATACCGAATCGCATTCGACATCGGCGGCACATTCACAGACCTCGTGCTGGTCGATCAGTCGACGGGCGAGATCCGACTCCACAAGCTGCTCACTACGCCGGCGAATCCGGCCGAGGCGTCCCTCCGCGGCGTGGACGAGTTGACGCGCGACGCCCACATCGAGTCGGCCGACCTGGACCTCGCCGTACACGGCACGACGCTCGTCACCAACGCCATCATCGAGCGCAAGGGGGCGCGCGTCGGCCTCCTGACGACCCGCGGCTTCCGCGATGCCATCGAGATCGGAAGGGAACAGCGCTACGACATCGATGACCTGTTCATCACCTTCCCTGAACCACTTGTGCCGCGACGTCACCGCATGGAGATCGACGAGCGCCTCTCCCGGGACGGGACCGAGCTCCGGCCACTGGATGCGGGAGCCGTCGCAGCGGCGGTTCGCGAGCTCCTGGACGACGGCATGCAGAGCCTGGCCGTGTGCTTCCTACACAGCTACCGAAATGATCGCCACGAGCGGGATGCGCTCGCGGCAATCCGCGATGTCGCGCCGGAGATACCCGTGAGCCTCTCGGCCGATGTCGCACCCGAGATCCGTGAGTACGAACGTGTCGTGACCACCGCCGCAAATGCGTACGTCCAGCCGGTCATCGAGCGATACCTCGGCGGCCTCGAGGACGAGCTGGGGCGGCGGGGCTTTCCCGGCAGGCTCTACCTCATGCAGAGCAACGGTGGGACCTCGTCCGTCGCCGCCGCCAAGCGCCTCCCGGTGACGCTGCTCGAATCCGGACCGGCTGGAGGCGCGATGTACGCCGCCCACATAGGCGGGCTCGTGGGGATCCAAGACCTCCTCTCCTTCGATATGGGTGGAACGACGGCGAAGGCTTGCCTGGTGCAAGACGGCAAGCCTGACATCGCTCCGTCACTGGAGGCCGGCCGCGTCCATCGCTTCAAGCGCGGCAGCGGGCTCCCCATCAAGTCACCCGTGATCGACATGATCGAGATCGGCGCAGGAGGGGGCAGTATCGCGCGCGTGAACGCGCTGGGTCTGTTGCAGGTAGGCCCGGATAGCAGCGGCGCCGATCCTGGCCCCGCATGCTACGGACGCGGCGGCGTCGAAGCCACCGTCACCGACGCGAACCTCGCCCTGGGGTACCTGGATCCGCGCTACTTCCTGGGGGGCCGCATGTCGTTGGATGCGGACGCCGCGCAAGAGGCGGTCCGGCGCCTCGGCGACAGACTCGGCCTCGACGTCACGCGCGCCGCGCTTGGCATCCACCGTGTCGTGAACGAGAACATGGCGGCGGCCGCCAGGATCCACATCGTCGAGAAGGGGCGCGATCCACGCGGTTTCGGCATCATCGCGTTCGGCGGGGCCGCGCCCGCCCACGCTTCCAGCGTTGCGCGCCTCCTCGGCGCACCCGAGGTCATCATCCCGCAAGCGGCAGGTGCGGCCTCGGCCCTCGGCTTCCTCGTCTCCCCCCTCGCGTTCGATCTCGTGCGGTCGCTCCCTGGCGTGCTCGATGCCCTGGACCGCGACGCGATGGCGGACGTGCTGTCCGGCCTGGAACGGGAGGGGCGCGGCCGCTTGGAGGAGGCTGGCCATCGCGGCGAGGTCGACGTCGAACGCTTCGCGGACATGCGGATCCTGGGGCAAGTGCACGAGATCCAGGTTGGGCTCCCGGACGGCCCGCCGAGCGACGCCTGGGTGCGCCGTGTGGCCGAAGCCTTCCATCGCGAGTACGTGCGACTGTTCGAGCACGTGCCCCCCGTCAGCGGCCTCGAGGTGCTGAACTGGCGAGTGCGTGTCACGGGTTCGCAGCCGCCCGTATCAATCGGGAGTGCTCCATCGTCTACCGGAGGGTCCCTGCTGAAGGGGCACCGGCCGGCGCTATTCGAAGAGGCGGCGGGCTTCGTCGACACGCCGATCTTCGATCGCTACGCTCTGCCCGTCGGTTTCGAGCTGCACGGTCCAGCCATCGTCGAGGAGCGCGAAGCAACAACGGTGGTACTACCTGGTACCCGCATGCGTGTCGACGAGTTGCTCCAGCTACGCATCCAGATCACGGGAGGCACCGATGCGTAACGAACTCGATCTGCGCGATCCGGTCACGCTCGAGATCCTCTGGCGCCGGCTGGTGAACATCGCCGAGGAGGCATGGGTGGCCCTCTGGCGGACCTCGTTCTCCACCATCATGGCCGAGGCACAAGACTTCGGTTGCGAGCTCCTGGATGCGAGCGGAAACTCGCTGGCGCACTCCCCCAAGAGCATGCCCGTGTTCAACCTCACGCTCCCCATGGCGATCCGCGAGATGATCGCACGCTACCCCGTTTCGACGCTCCGCGAGGGGGACGTACTGATCACGAACGACCCCTGGTACTGCGCTGGGCACCTGTACGACGTCGCTGTGGTGACGCCGATCTTCCATCGGGGGACCTGCGTGGCCCTCGCCGGCAGCATCGGTCACGTGTCGGATATCGGCGGCACGAAGGAGCGCATCACGGCCCGGGAGGTGTACGAAGAGGGCATCCAGATCCCCCCGCTGAAGCTGTTCCGCGAGGGGGCCATCAACCAGGACCTCGTGGACATGATCAGTGGGAACGTGCGACGAGCGGACATGGTCATGGGAGACATCCACGCGCTCGTGTCATCCAACGCCGTGGCCGGCCGTCGCATCGTGGCCTTCATGACCGAGTACGGCCTCACCGACCTGACCGCACTCGCCGATGTCATCCAAGACCATTCCGAGCGAGCCATGCGCAACGCCATCACGGACCTCAAGGACGGCGTGTACACCTACCGGCTCGTGGCCGATGGCGTGGGAGAGCCCCTCGCCTTGCCGGTGACGGTCACCGTTTCCGGCGACACCATCGAGGTCGATTACGAGGGTGCTCCGGCACAGCTCGCTCAGGGCGCCATCAATTGCACCTACAGCTTCACCGCCGCCGAGACCGTCTACGCCCTGAAGTGTCTGTTGAGCCCCGAGGTTCCGGCGAACGCAGGGTGCTACCGGCCCTTCGAGGTTCGGGCGCCGGAGGGGAGCATCCTAAACTGCGCTCACCCAGCCCCGGTCGGCGTACGCCATATCCTCGGGTACTACCTTTCACCGCTCGTTCTGGGAGCCCTCGCACCGGCGCTGCCCGATCACGTCCGTGCGGCCACCGGTTTTCCCACCAACCTCAGCGTGTACGGCAAGGCGGCCGAGGGCGTGTACAACGACCACGCCATGAACGGCGGGGGCGGCGGCGCTTGGAAAGGGCACGACGGGATCTCGGCCCTGCTCTATCCGACGAGCGCAGCCACGGTCTCCATCGAGATGTTAGAGCTACGAACGCCCGTCGTAGTGGAGGGCAAGGAGCTGGTCCAGGACTCGGGCGGGCCCGGTACCTGGCGGGGCGGCCTCGGCCAGCGCCTGCGGGTTCGCAAGCTCCACTCAGACCGCCAGCGGACGCTCGTGGCCGTCCAGCCCGAGGGGCGTTACCACGCCGCGCCGGGCCTCTTCGGGGGCAAGGGGGGCGGTAGGTGCCGGGTCGCCCACGTGGACCCGCACGGGAAGGTACAACCGGTGCCCGCTAGTGGCGCGGTCGGGCTCACTGATCCGCGCGAGGAAGTGAGCATCGAGCTCACCGGGGGCGCGGGATACGGCAGCCCAACCCAACGCGACCCCCAGCTCGTACTGGCAGACGTGGTGGGGGGCTACGTCAGCTCGGAAGCCGCAGAATCGGCCTATGGCGTCGTCATTCGTGACGGCGTCGTCGACGAGGACGCAACTACCGCACTACGCCAACGCGAAGGCGCGATGGTCTAGAGCACGGCGGCTGGCGCCCCGCCGATCCTGGAGGCGATGTCGGCCGCGGCCCCGAGCAAGAGCCGGCGCAGCTTTCCCCACGCTTCCGGGGTCGCTCGACTCGTTGGCACCGCGAACCCCACCGCCGCCACCGTAGCCCCAAGCCGGTCGCGCACCACGGTCGCCATGCCGGCGACGCCCTCCTCGAGTTCCTGCCAGTCCTCGGCCACACCCGTCTCGCGGACGTGGTCCAGGTCTTCGAGAAGGGCCTCCAGCGATACAACGGTCGCGCTCGTTTCGCGCTGCAGGGCCTCTCCCCCCATGCGCTCATGGATCTCCTCGTTGGACAGATCCGCCAGCAATGCCTTCCCCACGGCGGAGGCGTTCGCCGGGAAGCGCTGCCCCAACCCGATTCCAAGGGCCACCGGACGCACCCCCGGTGCGCGGGTAGCCACACACACCGCCCAAGGCCCATCGAGGACGGCCAGTAGCATGAGCTCGCCCCCGGTTGCGACGGCGGGAGCGCTGGCGTCATCAAAGGCCCTATGGATGTGCCTCGGGTTCATGGAGCGCGTTCCGAGGTCGAGCAGGTGCGAGGTGAGCACATACCCGCCGGAGGAAATCCTCCGCACGAAGCCCGCCTCCTCCATCGTCCGCAAGATGGGGAAGAGGCTGGACTTCGAACACTCGAGGGCCGCGGCCAGGTCCGTGAGCGGTACCGCTCCGCCCCTCTCGGCCAGCCTCTCGAGCACGGCGAGTGTGCGCGCTGCTGTCTGGTTGTGGTAGGGCTGCTTCGGCACGCGTGGCTCCCGGGCTTCTTCACGTTACAGCACACGGCGGCCGCAGCAGCGTTGAGGCCCCACCTCTAGAAGCCGGGGTGCGCCGCTCGATCTGGCGTGACGCAGAGCCGCCGGCGCGCGCTCGACGTGCATCATCGTTCGCCCGCGACGCCGGACGCCATCCGGAACCGGGTAGCATCGCGTCGACAGGCCGGACCCCAGGCTCCGGCCCCGGGCCCCCACGGAACGAGGTCACCCATGCCCCGAGCAGTCAGATTCGATGAATACGGCGGAATCGACGTCCTGCGCGTCGTCGAGGTCGAGCGACCGGCGACGCGCCCGGACGGCGCACTGGTCCGCGTCAGGGCCGCCGGCATCAACCCGGGGGAGGCGTCGATCCGGGAGGGAAGGCTACATGCCCGCTGGCCGGCCACCTTCCCGTCGGGGCAGGGGAGCGACCTGGCGGGCGTGATCGAGGAGGTGGGCGATCAGCTCGAGGGCTTCAACGTGGGCGACGAGGTCGTGGGCTTCAGCCACGACCGCGCCAGCCACGCGGAGCTCGTCGCGGTGGACGGTGACAAGCTGGTGCCCAAGCCCGCGGGTGTCTCCTGGGAGGCCGCGGGCGGGCTGTTCGTGGCCGGCACCACCGCCTACGCCGCGGTCCGCGCCGTCGCGCTGGAGCGCGGCGACACGGTGGTGGTATCCGCCGCGGCCGGGGGCGTGGGCACGCTCGCCGTGCAGCTGGCGCTGCAGGCGGGGGCCCGCGTGATCGGGCTCGCCAGCGAGCCGCACCACGCCTGGCTCGAGGCCCACGGCGTGGTGCCGGTGACGTACGGCGGCGGCACCCTCGAGCGGCTGCGCGCCGCCGCCCCGGACGGCGTGGACGCGTTCCTCGACCTGTTCGGCCGTGGGTACGTCGATCTCGCCCTGGAGCTCGGGGTCGCCCAGGACAGGATCGACACCATCGCCGACTTCCAGGCGGCCCGCGAGAGAGGGGTGAAGGCCGAGGGCAGTGCCGTCGCAGCCCGCGCCGAGGTACTGGCCGAGCTCACCCGGCAGATCGCGCGGGGTCGACTCGAGGTTCCCATCGCGGCGGTGTACCCGTTGGAGCGGGTGCGTGACGCGTTCCGTGAGCTCGAGCAGCGCCACACCCTGGGGAAGATCGTCCTTCGGCCGTAGCGGGCATCCAGACGGGACCCGTGCCACGGTGCAACGGTGGCGCACGAACGGGCCGGGCGCGGGCCGGCGCCAACGGGTCGGCGCTTCCGGGGCAGAGCCCGTGGCCGGCCCTTTCGCCGCCGACGGCGTCGCCTTCAGCGGTACTCGGGATTGGGGTGATCGAACCGCTCTCCTGCATCCCAGGCCGTCCGTACGTTCCCCTCGGCCGGGATGCCCCCGGCATCGCGGAGCATGCGCGCGAGGTGGATCAGGTTGTGGCTCATGAAGGTGGTGTTGCGTCGGGTGAAGTCGTTCTGCGGCCCGCCGGAGCCCGGGTCTAGGTACGAGGGTCCCGGGCCCGACCTCGCCGATCCAGCCGGCGTCCGCTTGCGGCGGGATCACGAAGCCGAGATGTTGCAGCGCATACAGCATGCCCATGGCGCAGTGCTTCACCCCGTCCTCGTTCCCCGTGACGATGACGCCCGCGACCTTGCCGTAGTACAGATACTGCCCCCGATCGTTGGTGGCGCCGGACATGGCGTAGAGGCGCTCGATGACCCGGCTGATCACCGAGGAACGCTCGCCGAGCCAGATCGGCGTGCCCAGCACCAGGATGTCGGCCGCCTCGATGCGCGGCCACAGGGCCGGCCAGGCGTCGTCCACCGCCCCGCGCTCCC
The DNA here is from genome assembly GCA_963739805.1 of uncultured Trueperaceae bacterium. Taxonomy (GTDB): domain Bacteria; phylum Deinococcota; class Deinococci; order Deinococcales; family Trueperaceae; genus CAVUBJ01. The sequence goes on along the minus strand of CAVUBJ010000007.1, from coordinate 36,983 downwards.
GCATGTCGGGGTACACGCCGGGTGCGATGGCGTGGTCGACGGCGCGGACCGCGTCCACCTGCACCCCGTTGGCCTCCAGGATGGCGCGTGAGACGCTCATCAGCCCCTCCGTGTGGGACACCGCCGGGCTCGGCTTGAGCGTGCCGTTGACGAACACGGCACGCAACGGGTCATGGGAACCGGATCGGGTCATGCGTTCGAGCCTCCTCGCTCCGGGCCGGTCGCCACCATCGGGTCGATGCGTGGGGCGGCGAGGGCCACGGCATGCCCGGATGGTGGGCGCGCCGCCTTACGGTAGCTAGGTTCCAGCCTGCACGACGGGGGCTCGCGCTGCCGTCATGATCTTGACGCTCTTGGGGCACCCGCCGCCCACGACGCGGCCCACCGTGCTCCATGATGCGGCCGCTCCCACCCTGCGGCGCCCCGCCTCGCACGCCACGTCCTCCGTTTTACGGAGACGCGGGTGGCGTCCGTCGTGTCATAGGCGCGACCGCACGACCGGTCCCAGGTTCCCGCGATCGCGGAGCCGGCGCCGAGGCACCAGGGGTCCCCGACCCCACCCCACCGCCGAGGCCCCAGCCCCCGCGACGCCCGAGGAGGCACTCATGCAACACGAACGCTCGAACACGACGACGCATCCCCGCCGGCCCAGGCCCGCCCTGGCCCTCCTGTTGGCGCTGGCACTCGCGGTGGTGGCATCGTGGGCCTTCGCCCAGACTCCGCCCCACGGGGGTCTGCAGGCCTACACGCAGGCGCACGCAGCCATCCAGGATCCACCCGATCGTCTCGGCGGCCCCCTCCAGGTCACGCTGACGCAGGCCGCGGGCGGCGCCGGGTTCTGGGTGTTCCCTGGGCCGCGGGCACTCGACCCCGCGGTGTTCGGCACGCCCGCAGCCCCGCTCGGGGACTGGCCGGCGCCGTGGCCGCTGTACGGCGTCCCGCTCGACAAGCGCGCCACCAACGACGCCGGCGACGCCTACACGACGACGACGGAGCCCACCCCCTTCTCGGACCGGTTCGCGTCGGTCGCCGGCTCCGTGGACATGACGCTGCTCGACGCCACCGCCGTGGACGGCGCTACCACCAAGGACACCATCGACTTCAGCGCTGAGTTCCAGGGCCCCAAGGGGGAGCACAGCTACCGGGTCGTGGTCACCCGGCCGCTGCCGCACGGCTTCGTCTACCCCTTCTTCGGTGGCGTGGCCACCAACCTTCTGCTGCACGGCGCCTCCAACGTGGGCACGCCGTTGATGCCCACCGAGTACACCTACGCCGCCTTCTGGGGCATCGGCCAGGTGTACCGCGACGGGGAGCTCGTCAACGACCACCAACTCGTTCACGCCATGCTCACCGAACCCGTCCGCGGCGACGGTTATGCGCTCATGGAGGAGGGCAGCGTTCCGGCGCCCAACGCCTCGCCCAAGGCCATGACGCTCCACCTCCTGGTGGCCCCGTACCGCGTGACCGGCGGGACGCCGCCCGTCGAGCCCGCGCCCGTCCACAGCGGCGTGATGCTCGACACCCCCAACGGCACGGTCGAACAGCCCTTCTTCCACGTCATGTTCCAGTCCTTCACCGTCGCCGCCGGCCACCCGGACCAGCCGTGATGCGGCGGGCGCTGCGGGCGCTCCTGGCCGGACTGGCCGTCGCCGTGAGCGCTCCGCCCCTCGCCCACGCCCAGGACGCGCCCTTCGCGGCGGGCAAGGCCGTGTTCCAGGAGCACTGCTCCGTGTGCCACCAGGCCAGCGGACAGGGCATCCCCGGCGCCTTCCCCCCGCTCGCCGGCAACGTCCCTTTGTTCCTGCAGCGAGGTGACGAGGGGCGCACGACGCTGAGACACATCGTGCTGTTCGGCATGCAGGGCGAGATCACGGCCCTTGGCGCCACGTTCGACGGCGCCATGCCCACCTGGGCGCCGGTGCTCGACGACCAGCACATCGCCGACGCGTTGAACTACGTCAGTCATGCCTGGGGCAACGACGCCCAACTCCCCGACGGCACCGCCCCGTTCACGGCCGACGAGATCGCCGCGGCGCGAGAGGCCGGCCTCACGCCGAAGCAGACGCACGAGGAGTGGCGCGGGCTCGGCTTCTGAGGTCCTACTGGCGGGCCGACCCGGCAGTGCCGGGTCGGCCCGCCGGCGTCGTTTCGGGTCGCGTGCCGGGCGGCGCCCGCGTATCAGTCGTGTGGGAACGGGCACGCCACGTCGTCGCGGCCGCCGTCCTCCTGCTCTGTTCTCTCGGTAGATTCCTGCTCCGCCGTCCACGCCAGCGACTCGCCGTGTTCCAGGGCCCGCATGGCCGCCGCCGTGCCTCGGTCGGCCGCCCCGGCGGACCGTGCGAGCGCTCCAGCGATGCGGCGCCGCTCGGCCGCGGACTTGTTCTGGCTGAGCTTGGCCTTGCCGTGAAGCCGCGTCACCTCCAACTCGAACGCCACGATGCCGCGCATCATGCCGACCCGGTAACGCTCGGAGAGGCCGTCCCACTGAGCCTGGTACGCCGGCTCGTGAGCCGCGATGAGTTCGGCCAGCAGGGCCTCGTGCGCGGGCACGTCCGTCGCCGCCAGCGTGCGCACCGGCCCGCCGGCATGGACCGCGATGTAGTTCCACGTGGGCACGCTCGAGCGGCTGTCGTAGTGGCGAGGCGACACGTAGGCGTTGGGTCCTCCGAACACCACCAGTGCCGTGGCGCCGTCGAGGGCCGCGGCGTGCGGGTTGGCGCGCGCCAGGTGGCCACGGATCCGCAAGCCTCCGGCGTGGTCCGCCACTGTCACCGGCAGGTGCGTCGCGAAGGGCTCCCCCTCGACCTGCGACGTGAGCAGCGCGAAGGGGTGGCCCCGCATGAAGGCGCGCAAGGCGTCGGCATCGTCGAAGCGGTGGGCGGCGGGCACATACATCGGCGTTCCTCCCGGAGGGTGGGAACAGTGTACCGGTTGACCGCTGCCGCTCGGGATCCCCCTTTGGCGCATTCGCCGAGGGCATCCCGGGGCGCGACGCGGTGACCGGCGCTCCAGCAGCTGCCGGCACCGTCGAGCGGCCCCTCCCGAGCAGCCGCTGGCCGGGAGGGTGCCGCCCCGGTCGTGCGCTACCGGGCTCCGCGCTCGCCGCGCAACCGCGCCGCCAGGTCCGCCGCGCCCCGCCAACCCTCGGTGACCCCGCCGTGCACCAGCCGCGCGAAGGTCCACAGGCGCACCCGCTCCGCGTCCACCTGCAGCAGGTCCGCGAAGCGCTCCACCGTGCCGTGCGGGTCGCGGCGCAACCGCTCCAGGGTGTTGAGCAGGTGCTGCGTGGCGTCGTACGCAGGGTCGCCGACGTACGGCTTGGGATCGATCACCAACCACGGCTCGCGCTCGGCGCGCAGCACGTTGCCGGCGTGGAGGTCCGTGGCGAGCAGCACGCTCCGGTCCGCGGTCCGCGGGAGCTCGTCGAAGAGCTCCAGGGCCTCCTCGAAGGTGGCGTCGTCCACCAGCGGATCCGCCACCGACCCGGCGGCGGCCGCACCGGCCGACGCGGGCGCCGGAGCGGGTGGGTCGGTCCGCGCACGGCGCGGGTCCTCTCCGCCGGGCCGTACCCGTGCCCGCGCGCGCCGCGCGCCGTTGGCCCACGCGCGGGTCATCGCGGCCAGGGGCCGGAACGTGCCCGCCGGCACCGGCACCCGCCACAGTCGCCGAAGCAGCCCGGCGATCACCGCGTCCTGCTCGGGCTCGGGCAGCGCGCGAAGGGGGGAGCCCGGCAGGCAGCGCTCGAGCAGCATGGCGCCGAGGCCCTCGTCCGCCTCCAGCACCCGTACCACGCCGCCGCCGTCCCACACCCGGAGGCCCGCCAGCTCGTGCTCGCTCTCCATGTGTGGCATGCCCACCTTCAGGACGGCCGCGGCGCCTCCCGCGCGCACGACGGGCGCCACCCACGCCGCGCCACCGTCGGGGCCGTCGAACGGGGCGCCGACCGTCAGGGACCAGCGTTCGGCGGACTCGCGCACGACGGAGGGGAGGCGCTCGAGCCAGGCCACGCGCCGGGGCTCGAGCCGGCAGTTGGCCGCCAGGCGCGCCGGGATCGTCAAGCCCTCACGAGATGCCAAGCTCGCGCCCTCCTCCCCCCGGGCCGGCCGCCCGCCCTCGCCGGCCCACCGCGGCGGCGCCGGCCCGGGTGGGGCCACCGCCCACCGGCCCCGCGCCTGCGGTCCGCCACGGCCTCCACGCCCTCAGGGTAGCGCCTCGCGGCGCGGCGTCCGCGAGCCGTCCCGTTCCCCCGCGACCCGCCGTCGCCCGTGCCCGGGGTTGCCCCCCGGGGCAGCACCGCGCCCGGCGGACGATGGGACGGTTCCGGGACCACCGAGGGACGCTTTCGAGACGACCCACGAGTAGATTGGCGGCAACGGGATCCCGCCGCTCGAAACGCCCTAGCGGACCGCGCAGTCTGCGCAGGGCACGGAGGAGGTTGTTTCACCATGACGAAGTTGCGTCTGCCCATCGTCGCCGCGTTCCTCGCGGTCACCCTCGCGTTGGCTGCCTGCGGGAGCCAGCTCGACGACGCTACGCTGGCCGCGCAGAGTGCGCCCGCGTTCATCCCCAAGATCTACGCCGACGGGGAGGTGTGGGGGACCAAGGGGAACACGTTGCTGCCCGCACCCAACGAGCACAACGGCCAATCGTTCGACAAGCTGTTCAAGTTCACCAACAGCAACAACCCCGCGGGGCAGCTGCCGGTCTCCGAGGCCGGGCCGGGCAATCCCGCGTACAACGGGGGCCGCTGGTCCGCCTACACCGTGGAGTGGACGGCGGCGGGCTTCGCGGCCCATGGCATCGTGCCGGTGCTCACGTCCTACGCCGACATCCAGCTCCACGAGAGCCTCGGCCACCTCACCGTCACGCCCGGTGACCCGAGCGGCGCATTCCCGTACTTCCAGTGCCCGCTGCTGCCCGTCAAGTGACGGGCCCGGGCTGACGGCCCCGGGCGGTTGACGCCGGCCGGCCGGGCACGGGCCGCGGCGACGCGGGCGGCCCCGCGGCGATCGCGCCGGCCGCCGTGATCGCACCCGGCTCACCCGGGCTCCACATCGTGGCCGGCCGGGATGCCCCAACAGGCGTCCCGGCCGGCCGTTGCCATGGTCCAGTGTCCTCGACGGAGACCACCGGCGAACGCGGGACGCCCCACGGCGCCCCGCCGGGCCGGGGGCTTCGTAGGGCCGGCAGCTTCGTAGGGCCGGCAGCTTCGTAGGGCCGGGGCTTCGTAGGGCCGGGGGCTTCGTAGGGCCGGGTCGGGCGCGAAGCGCGGTCCTAAGCCCGGTCGGCGACGGCCGCTCAATCGCCGGCGGCGCCGCGCAACTGCGCGGCCGACGCCAGCTCGAGGTACGCCACCGCGTTCGGCACGGTGCGCAGCACCGAGCCGGGGATGGACGGGGACACGGCCTCCTCCAGGCAGCGCCTCACCGCGGGCGCCTTGCGGGCCTCCGGCACGATGCAGAGGATGTGTCTCGAGGACAGCAACGCGGGGATCGTCAGGGTGATGGCGTGCGTGGGTACGTCGTCCAGGGATGGGAAGCGCCCCTCGCCGACCGGCTGCCTGCGGCTCTCGTCGGAGAGCGCCACGCGCTTCACCCACACCGGATCGTCGAAGTCGGCGTTGTGCGGGTCGTTGAAGGCCAGATGGCCGTTCTCCCCCCAACCCAGCGAGGCAAGATCGGCCGGGTGGCGCCGAAGCGCCGCCTCGTAGTCGGCGGCGAAGGCGACGGGATCGGCCACCTGGCTCGGCATCGTGAGCACCTCCAGCGGCTCGACATGCCGCAAGAGGTGCTCCTCGAGGAACACCAGCGTGCCCAGTCGTGCCTCGTCGACGCCGAGATACTGGTCGACCATCACGATGCGCACGCGGCTCCAGTCCACCCGCGGATGGGCGCGGAGCGCTCGGATGTAGGGGAGCTGCGAGTTGCCCGTAGCCACGACGACGGTCGCCTCTCCCCGGTCGCGCACCGCCTCTTCGATCCGGGCGGCGGCGTCGTCCGCGGCGGCTCGAGCCAGGCTCGAGCCGTCCTCGTAGATCCGCACCTCGAGCTGATCGACGTGCAGGGTGGACACGGGTTCGGTCGCGTCAGGCATCGGCACCTCTCCTATCGTGAAACGCTCTCTTGGGGCCACGGCAGGCGCCCGCACGTTCGTGGCCCACGGCGCCTCGAGCGCGTGGGCCCATTGCTGTCGCTCATCACGTCACCGCTGCGGTCGGCCGCCATGCGACGCGCGCCGGCTCACCACCCCACCCCGTAGCTCATGCGCCGCGGGTCGGCACCGCCGCTCACGCGGCCGCTCTCGGAATCGCGGTTCGCCACGCACACCCCCCCGGCGTACGCGCAGCGGTCGGGCCAGGCCTCCACCTCGTGGCCGCGATTGGCGAGGCCGTCTCCAACCGCCGCATGCAGCGAGCGTTCGATCCGCACGAGGTTCGGGATGGCCGGGTGGGGGTCCTCTGTGATCGGCACCGAGTAGCTGGCCCACCGCGCCTGCTCGACGGCCGCCTGGAGGTCGAGGCCCCGGTCCAGGACGTTCACGAGGACCTGCGTCATCGCCTGGGTCTGCACGTCGCCCCCCGGTGTGCCGTACGGCATCAGCATGCCGGGACCCACGACGAGCCCCGGGTTGGGCGTCAGCCGCGGCCGCTTGCCCGGCACGATGGCGTTCGGGTCGGACGGATCGAGCGACGCCTGCAGCCCGCGGTCCGAGGGCGCGAAGCCCAGGCCCGGCACCATCGGCGTGTGCAGGATGGTGCTGTCGCTCGGCGTGGCGGAGAAGGCGTTGCCGTGCCTGTCCACGACGCAGAGGTAGGTCGTGTCGCGCGACGGGCGGCCGGGCCGGGGCCCATCGGGCGACGGTGTCGCCCGGTCCATGCGGATCGACGCGCGGCGCTCCTCGGCGTACTCCTTCGACAGGAGCCTGGAGAGCGGCACGGAGACCACCTCCGGATCCCCGTACCATCGGTTGCGGTCCCCGAGGCCGATGTGCACGGCCTCGATGCCTACGTGCGCGCGGTCGGTCTCGTCCATCGACGCCAGGTCGAACCCCTCGAGCACGTTGAGCATCTGCAGCACCGCGGGGCCCTGCGACCAGGGTCCGCAGGCGTACACGCGCTGGCCGCGGTAGGTGGTCACGACGGGCGGCTCCTCGCTCACGCGGAACGAGCGCAGGTCCTCGGCGCGGAGCAGCGCGCCGATGCCTTCCGAGAACCGGCCCACGGCCTCGGCGATGTCGCCCGTGTAGAAGGCGTCGCGAGCGGCCCGGATGCCGTGCTCGCGGCTGCCGCCGGCGGCGCGCTCCGCCTCGGCCAGGTGCCGCAACGTGCCGGCCAGCGCGGACTGCACGATCGGCTCGCCCTCCTCGGGGACGCGGCCCTCGGGGAAGAACACCTCGCGCGAGTGCGACCACTGCATCATGCGGTCCTGCGAGTCCCTGAGGTTGTTGCGGATGAAGTAGTTGGCGGGGAAGCCGCGGGCGGCCAGCTCGATGGCCGGGGCCATCGCCTCGCCGGCGGTCATGGTGCCGTAGCGTTCCAGTGCCGTGAACCACGCATCCACGGCCGCGGGCGTGACCCAGCGGAAGGGGCCGAGGGGGATGAAGCCCCCGCCGGCCTCCGCAACGGCCTCCCGTGAGGCGGCCATCGGCCACCGGCCGATGCCGCTGATGGTGGTGACCTCCCCGGTCGCGGCCGTCCGCAGGATGATCGGGGCGACGCCGCCCAGGTTCGCCATGTCCGCCTGCACCACGTTCAGCGCGAAACCACCCGCCACGCCGGCGTCGATCGCGTTGCCGCCGGCCTCCAGCACGGAGAACGCCGCCGCGGCGGCCAGGGGGTGGCCCGCGACCACCATGTGGCTCAGGCCCATGAGGGTGGGCCGGTTGGTGGGTGCCGAGATCAGGTCCATCGTTCGACGTCTCCATTCCGGTGGTGCGGTCGGTCAGCTCTCGTGGCCCCGAAGGCGCGGATCCAAGACGTCGCGCAGCCCGTCGCCCAACAGGTTGAACCCGAGGACGACGAACATGATCGCCGCGCCTGGGATGGTGGAGGCCCACCAGGCCTCACGGATGTACGGCAGGCCCTCCTGGATCATGAGGCCCCAGGAGGGTGTGGGTGGCGACGGACCCAGGCCAAGGAAGGCCAGCGACGCCTCGGACAGGATGGCCATGCCGATCATCACGGTGGACATGACCACCAGCGGCGCGACGATGTTGGGGAGGATGTAGAGGAACATGATGCGCGGCGGCCTCACGCCGAGACCACGCGCGGATTCCACATAGTCCCGTTCCCTCGCGGCGAGGGTCTCGCCGCGCGAGAGGCGGGCGAAGGTGGCGAACAGCGACGCCCCGATCGCGATCATGGTGTTCGTGAGCGACGGCCCAAGGATGGCCATGATGGTGATGGCGAACAGCAGCAGGCGGAAGGCCATCACGATGTCGGTGAGTCGCATCACGAGGACCTCCAGCCACCCGCCGAGGTAACCCACCACGAGCCCGACGGCCGTGCCCGTCGTGGCGCCGATCGCGACGGCCCCGAAGCCCAGGAGGAGCGAGATACGCGCACCGTAGAGGATTCGGCTCAAGATATCGCGGCCCAGGTGGTCCGTGCCCAGCCACATGCCCGGCTGGGGCGGCTGCAACCGCATGCGGAGGTTGGTCGCCAGCGGATCAAACGGGGCGATGAGCGGCGCGAGGGCAGCCAGGACGGCGACGACACCGACCATGCACATCCCGATGACGGCCGCGCGCGAGCGGAGCACGCGGACCACGCCCCGCGGCGGACCGCGGCGGGAGTCGCGCCCGGCGACGGCCTCAGTCATAGCGGATCCTCGGGTCGATCCAGCCGTAGGCCACATCGATGAAGATGTTCATCACGATCGCCACGGTCACATAGAGGATGAGCACCCCCTGCACCTGCGGGTAGTCCCGAGCCACGATGGCGTGGACCAGCGTACGGCCGAGCCCCGCCCGCGCGAACACCACCTCGATCACGACGGTCCCCGTGAGGAGCTTGCTGGCCTCGATCCCGACGACCGTGACCACGGGCAGCAGCGCGTTGCGCAACGCGTGGCGGAAGATGACGCGGCGCGGGTGGAAGCCGAACGCCTTGGCCGTCCGCACGTAGTCCTCGGAGAGCACTTGGAGCATCGCTGAGCGCGTCAACCGGGCCAGCACGCCCGCGCTGCTGAGGCCGAGCACGAGCGCGGGAAGCACGAGATGGGAGAGCGTGGAGGGGACATTGCCCGGGGTCCCTAGCCCGGAGCTTGGCAGCCAACCCAGACCGAGCGAGAACGTGAGGATGAAGATGATCCCCAGCCAGAAGCTCGGCGCGGAGAGCGCCAGGAGCGAGAGCACCATGGTCGCGAGGTCCGCACCCGAGTTCCGCTTGGTCGCCGCGATGGCACCCGCGGGGATACCCACCCCGACCGCCACGAGCAGGGCCGCCAAGGCGAGCGAGACGGTGTGGGGGATCTGGCTCCCGACGTTGGCCGCCACCGGCCTGCGGTTGTAGAACGACTGGCCGAAGTCACCCCGGAGCGCGTTCCCGAGGGCGACGAAGAACTGCGTGGTGATGGGGCGGTCGAGGCCGAGCTGGTGCTCGACGGCGTCGTAGTTCGATTGCGTGTAGTTGTCGCGCATCACCAGCGCGACCGGATCCCCCGGCACGAGCCGCGGGATCGAGAAGATCAGCAGGAATGCGCCGAGAAGCGTCGGCAGGCCGATCAAGATACGACGGGCGACGAAGGTCATACCGGGTCCCGCTTCGGGAACCGGGCGGTCCTCGCGCCTCGGATGTCAATCCGCGCCATCGCGTGCCCTGCCTCCGGGGAGGAGTCGCCGCCTGCCGACGTCGGGCGCCGGCAGGCGGATCGAGGGTGGAGGGGCCCCTACGGGGCCATCGAGAGGTCCTTGGCGTTGATGGTCAACAGGGCGAGCTTCACGCCCTGAAGGTCGGAACGGAAGGCGAGCACGAACACGGGGCTGAGGATCGGGATGACGGGCGCATCGCCCGCGGTGATCCGCTGGATCTCCTCGTAGACGCCCTTGCGCTTCGCGTCGTCGACCGTGATCCGGCCCTGGTTGATGAGCTCGTCCACGTGCGGGTCACTGTAGCGCGAGGAGTTGGGGTAGGGGATCGACGCGGAGTCGTAGAAGTAGCTCACGTACTGATCCGCGCCCGAGCGCGCCAACGCCCCCATGACGAGGTCGAAGCTGCCGGTCCGTCGAGCCTCGACGATCTGCGGGAACTCGCGCTGCGTGATGCTCACCGTGACGCCGATTTCCGCCCACATGGCCTGCACTGCCTGGGCCAGCGCCGGGATCTGGTAGTTCCCCTGGATGAGGAGCTCGTAGGACAGGCCGTCGGCGTGGCCGGCCTCGGCCAGCAGCGCGCGCGCCTTGTCCGGATCGTAGTCGTAGAACGACGCGTCGAGGTAGCCGAAGACGCTCGGGTTCAGGACCGTGTCCGAGACCTTCCCCTGCCCGAGGAGGATCGATTCGACGAGGAGCTGGCGGTCGATGGCGTACCACAGCGCCTGGCGCACCCGGGCGTCCTCCAGGCCGGGCTTCGTCAGGTTGTCCTGGACGTAGATCGTGCGCGGAGCGGACATGCTCAGGGCGGAGTACGAGGTGCTCTGCGTGGCGCGCTGCTGAACCTGCGGGTCGAAGATCCAACCGATGTCGACCTCGCCGTTCTGCAGGGCGATCTCGAAGACGTTGTCGTCGGGGATGATGATGTACTCGAGCCTGGCGAAGTAGGGCGCGGGCCCGTCGTAGTCAGGGTTTCGTACCAGGACGATGCGGTCCAGCGGCGACCACGTCTCGAGCATGTAGGGCCCGCTGCCGATGGGCTGGTCCATGTAGCGGTCCCCGAGGTCGGCGATGGCCTTCTCGTTGACGATGAACCCCGGGCGGTAGGCGGCGAACTCCTGGAGGAAGGTCGGGTAGGGCTGCGACATGACCACCCGAACCGTGTAGTCGTCGACGACCACCACGTCCTGGATGGGCTCGGCGGCCGTCTTGTAGACGGACGCGAGCGCCTCGTCCTTGTGGCGCAGGAACGACCAACGCACGTCCTTCGCCGTGACCTCGCCGTACCCGCGATGCCACATCACGCCGTGCCTCAGGTGGAAAGTGTACTCGAGGCCGTCGTCGGAGATCTCCCAACTCTCCGCGAGCCCCGGCACGATCTCGTCGAAGGTACCGGCCTTGACCGTCACCAGGTTGTCGTAGATCTTGTAGCCGACCTCGTTGCCGAGGCTGTCTTGCAGGAGCACCGGGTCGAGATTCTGCACGTCTTCGTACCAGCGGATGTTCAGCGTCGGGCCGCCGGCGGACTGCGCCCATGCGGCCCCGGCGAGGCCCGCGATCAGCAGGACCGTCGCGACCGTTCGGACGAAGCGGCCGACCCACAGCAGAGAACTGAACTTCATGTGTTCCTCCCTAAGGATGTCCAACGAGCTAGCGTCCCCCTCGAGTGTCTGCGATCGTCAGTCCTGGCCCTCCTTCGTCGCGAAGATGGCGTAGAGCTGCGGATAGCGCGTGGCGTCCGGATCGGCGCCACGCATGCGGGCGAGGTGACCGGCAAGCACCTGCAGGGGTGCGATGCCGAGCACGGGAGACAGCTCCGGTACGGAGGCCACCGGCAACACGACGTCCACAGGCTGCCCAAGCGCGTCCTCGAGGCCGCCGTCCGCCACGATCAGCAGGGGCGCCCCGACCTCTTGCACGGCACGGACGAACGCCGCCAGGCGCTCCCGTTGCGGGATCTCGCCGGCGACCAGGACGACGCCGAGGTCCGGCGCCACCGCATTGAACGGGCCGTGTAGGCTCTCCTCCAACTCGAACGACGCGACCAGGACCTTGGCCACCTCGAGGATCTTGAGGGCCCCCTCGCGGGCGGCGGGCCACTGATGCCCGGAGCCGACGACCATCAGCCCCGTGACCGAGGCGAGGCGAGCGGCGGCGTCCGGCACGACCTCGGCCGACCGATCGATGACCCCCTCGAGCAGGGACGGGAGGGCGTCCATCCCCGCGCGAATCCTCGATGCTCCGTACGCGTCGAGGCGCCCGAGGCCACGCGCCACCGAGGTCGCGACCATCGCGGCGGCGACGGCCGTCGTCACGAAGCCCCTGGTCTTGGCGTAGAGGCTCTCCGCCCCGGTGCGGCTATCGGCGATGACGTCGGCCGCACGCGCGAGCGCCGAGGACGGATCGGCGGTGACTGCCACCGTCCTGCTGCCGCGTTCCCGGGCCCCGCGCACCACCTCGACCAGGGTTCGGGTCCCCCCGCTCTGCGAGATGGCCACGACCAGCACGTTGGGACCCAGCGCCAGCCGGTCGAGGCCCTGGAGGCACGGCAGGGACGGCATGCACGCCGCGCGGATGCCCAGCGCCGAGGCCAGCTGCACGGCCATCTCGCCGGCGTAGCGCGAGGTGCCGGATCCGACGAACAGCACGCCGTCGGAGCCGGCCGGAGCCAGGCCGGAGGTGGCCGACTCGAGCTGTGCCCGCGCGCCGAGCAGCCGGCGTAGCGCGTCGGGCTGTTCCGGGATGTTGGTGGCGAAGGATTCAGCCATGGACGATCGCACCTCCGGTGCTCTCCATCCCCTCGTACGCCAATGCCGCCGCACCGAGGAGACCGGCTTCGGCGCCGTTCTGGGACACGCCGACGTGCGTAAGCGAGGCGACGGCCCGTGGCAGCGCGGCGGTGCGCACCGCCTGCACCAGCCAGCGGACGGCGGCAGCATCGGCCGTCAGGCGGCCTCCCACGAGCACGACGGCCGAGGGGTTGAGCAGGTTGACGAGATTGACGACGCCCAGCGCGAGGTACGCCACTTCGGTATCCGGAGCGGCGCTGACGCCGAGACGGACGGGGCGGACGTCCGCCCCTTCCCGTGCACGCCGCACGGTGTCCTCTAGGCAGCCCGAAAGGCCGCAATCGCACGCCGGAGCCTGCTGGTCCACACTGGTGTGCCCGACCTCCCCGGCCACGTTGCCGGCGCCGCGGTACAGCCGGCCGCCGAACACCAGGCCCACGGCGAGCCCCGTGCCCGCGTTGAGCACCAGGAAGTCGCTGTGCTTGCGCCCCACGCCGAAGCGCAGCTCCCCCAGCGCCGCGGCGTGGATGTCGTTGTCGACGAACACGGGCAGGCCGTGCGCGGCCGCCACCGGCGACGCGATGGGCACGTCGGACAGGGCTAGGGTCATCGAGGCCGTCAACACACCCCGGTCGCGGTCGACGAACCCGGTGGTGCCGACGCCGATGGCGGACACCCTCTCCCCCACGAGGTCCGCCTCCTCCAGCATGGCCCCGGTCAGGCTCAGCAGATCGGCCAGGTACTGCTGGGGGCGGGTCCGGACCTGCCTGGACGCGAGCACCCGGCCCGCGTCGGTCACGAGGCCCGCGAGCATCTTCGTTCCCCCGATATCGACGGCTGCAACGGCTGCGATGTGCATCACCCCAAACCAGCGTGCCGGATCGATCGGTGCGTTGCAGGTGGCTCGGGGAGGACCGGTCCCGGTCTCACGGGAGCCGCAACACACTTTGTTCGTCTTATGCACAAACAAATAGCGCACCGGCCGCCCCATTGTCAAGACCTTCCGTGCTCCGCCGGTGCCCGGGAAGGACCGACGCCGCGCGACCGCGCCGCTACTCAGTGAAGCTGGGGGAGGCTGAACAACGCGTGGTAGACCAGCATCGCGGCGCCGAGCGCGCTGGTGTCCGCACCGAGCCGCGACACCTCGAGGGCGACCTCGCGGCTGCCGGGGAGGCGCTCCTCGCGCAGCCGGGCCACGACGCGATCCACGACATGCGCCGCCACCGGGCTCAGCGGCCCGCCCAGGACGATGGCGCGCGGATTCAGGACGTTCAGTACGGCAAGCAAGCCCTGCGTGAGCCACCTCGCCCAACGCTCTACCGACACGGCGGCCGCCGTGTCGCCCGTAGCGAGGCCGTCGAGCAGCGCCTGGAGATCGCCAGCGCCGCCACCCGCGTCCCGATACTCTCGGAGCAGGCCATGAAGGCCGCAGAACGCCTCGAACGTCCCCGTATTGCCCTTGGAGTCGACCGGGCCCTCGTGCGCGAGCCTCATGTTCCCGATCTCCCCGGCGGCCCCGAAGGAGCCGCGGTAGATCTCGCCGCCGATCACGATGCCCGCACCGATGCCCTCGCTCAGGAGCACGTAGACCAGGTCCTGCGGGGCGTCGTCCGGGCCGAAGTAGAGCTCGGCGAGTGCGGCCGCATTGGCATCGTTCTCGACGACGATCGTCGTGTGCAACGCGGCCTCGAAGCGCCGCCGCAGCTCGACGCTGCGCCACCCGAGGGTGGGAGAGAGCACCAGGGTGCCGTCAACGCAGGTCCCGGGCACCGTGACGCCGGCGCCCTTCAGCAGCTCGCCCACTAGCGCATGCTGCGTCCTGAGCCGGGTGATGACCTGTTCTAGCTTGTCCAGGACCACCTCCGGCCGCTCCTGGGGTGGGAACGCCAGGGTGCGCTCCTCCACCACCTCGGCCGCCAGGTTCATCAGCAACACGCGTAGCTGGCCCACGGAGATGTCCGCTCCGATGAAGTATGCACCCTCGGGACGGAGCTCGAGCCCCACCCCCGGACGCCCCGTGGCCGCGGAGGCGACAGCCTTCCCGCTCTCGATGACGTACCCGTCCTGCTTGAGTTCGTTCACCAGGTTCGTGAGCGTCGAGCGCGTCAGGCCCAGGCGTTGCGCCAGCTGCGCCCGCGAGGAGGTACCTTCGCGACGCAGCGTGTTGAGCACGCTGACCTGGTGAATGTCCCGCAATAGGCTAGGACCCGCCACGGCGGCATCATACCGATTCGTTCGGAAGGCTTACAAACAACACGGGGGCCGAGGCGGCGCGTGACCGGGGTCGGGAGGCCCGCTCCGCGCCCCCCTTCACCGGCCGCGCACGCCTCCGCAGCACGATCATCGATCATGGAGCCCCTCGCCCTGGGCGAGGCCGCGCCCACGCGAAAGCCCGGCCGGCTGTGCTTCAGCTTCCCGCACAGTTACTGTTACTACTACTACGCAAGCCTGCTCGATGTGCTGTGGGCGCTAGTCGAGGCAGGAACGGCGCGCGACGCCCTCCTCGATGGCGACCTCGACACCCCACTCTCCAACCGCACGCCAAGCGGGCGCCGGCAACAGCCCGGCGGCCCCAACGGCAAGAGTTGAGCCGACCACGACGGTTGCCAGCCGAGCCATGGTGCGCCACAACTGCACGCCTGGTGGGTGGGGGCCATGCCGAGGCCCCTTCCGGAGCCCCGGCAGCATGGCGCGTCCCCGGGGACCAGCTCAGTGATGATGCAGGAAGAGGAGGGCGCGCGCGAACACGATGCGTTTCGCGCCGGCGTGGATGGTGCTCAGCTCGCGGTCGCGACATCCGCGTCGCGCCAACCGAGACCGCTGGAGACGATCGCCGCCGCGCTGCGCACCCGCACAATGTGTGCCCGTTTCAGCGCGTCCGTCAGGCGCGTCACGGGACCGGCCACGCTGATCGCCCCGACGACCTCGCCCCGGTGATCGCGGATGGGGGCCGCGATCGAAAACGCCCCCTCGTCCACGTCCTCCATCGACACGGCGTACCCCTGCTCCCGGATTCGCTGCAGCATGTCGCGCAGCAGTGCCGGCTCGGTGACGGTGGCGCGCGTGAAGACCCGGAGGTCGGCGCTGCACACCGCGTCCTGCACATCGCTCGGCGCGTACGCCAGCAGCACGCTGCTGGCGCCCCCGGCGTGCAGCGGGCCACGGCGTCCCACCTGGGCATAGAGCCGCAGCGGCTGCTGGGACTCGCGCAGCGCGACGACCACAGATCCCAACCCGTCCCGGACGACCAGATGCACGTTCTCCATGCTGTCCTCGGCCAGGCTGTTCATCACAGGGCGGGCGACCCGGATCAGGCCGTTCTGGTCGCGGGTCCGGTCGCCCAGGAAGAGGTTGCGGTATCCGAGCCGGTAGTTGCGGGTCTCGGCGTCCTTACTCACGAAGCCTCGTTGGTCGAGCGTGAACAACAGGCGAAACGCCTGGCTCTTGGTGCTGCCTGTCTGGGACGCGATCTCGGTGACGCCTGAGCCGGGATTGTCCGCCAGGAATTCGAGAAGGAGGAGGGCTTTGTCTACTGCGGCAACGACATACGACATCTGCTCCGGCCTCGACTCTCAAAAACATGCGTGGTGCTGAAACGAATTGACATGGCCACTTTACGTTGGATAGACTGCGCAAAACCCGAACGCTCTCACAGGTCAGTTTAGCGTACACTTTCGAAACGGTGTTTTGCTAGTCAAAACGAGGAGGAGAGCATGCGCATCCAATACCTCGTCCCCGGGCCCATGTCGAAGGGCCCCATGGGGCGCGCCGAACTCGAGCGGCGACAGGCGCTGCTGAACCGCTGGGCCTTTGAGGGCACCGATGTGGAGGTGGTGGACGTCCCCGAGGGACCGGCGTCCATCGAGTCGAGCTACGAGGAGATGTTGGCGGTCCCGCCCACGCTCGAGGGGGTGCTTCGCGCCGAGCAGGCGGGGCTCGACGCCATCATCATCGGGTGCTTCGGGGACCCTGGGCTGGAGGCGGCACGCGAGCTGGTGTCGATTCCCGTCATCGGGCCGGGAGAGGCCAGCCTGCTGCTGGCCGCCGGTCTCGGCCACCGTTTCTCCGTGGTCACCATCCTCGACTCGGTGATCCCAGCGCAGGAGTTGCAGGCCGTCAAGGCCGGCGTCCAGGGAAAGCTCGCCTCGGTCGTCGCCACCGACATCCCGGTGCTCGAGCTCATGCGCGACAAGGCGGCGACGATCGAGCGGGTGGTCGCGGCCGGCCGACGCGCCATCCACGACGACCGCGCCGACGCGCTGGCGCTGGGGTGTATGACGATGTCGTTCCTCGACATCGCCGACGAGGTCGCCCGCGAGCTCGGCGTGCCGGTGATCAACGCCGGCAAGGCCGCTCTGAAGGCAGCCGAGGCCCTGGTGTCCCAGGGTCTGAGCCACAGCAAGCACGCGTACCAGACGCCGCCCAAGCTGCGGGCCGCCGCCTCTCCGGCGGCCTGATCCCCCTCTCCCGCGCGGCGGCTGGTCACGCCCCTCGCCGCCGCACGATCGAAGATCGGCATTCGCACCCCACACCCAGGCCCCAAGGAGGTCCACCATGAAGAGATTGCTCGTCCTCGTTGCGTTGCTCGCCGTTGCCGCCGTGGCTTTGGCGCAAGGCGGTCCGGTGCGCCAGCTCACCCTGCTGACGCGGCCGCAGGCGGCCGCCCCGCAGGAGTTCCAGAGCGCCCAGCTCGTCGCCCAGGAGTGGCAAAAGCTCGGCCTTGACGTCAAGGTCCAAGCGATGCCGTGGGAGCAGCTGGCCGACCGCGTCTGGTACGACCGCAACAACTGGGACATGACCGCCTGGCAGATGGTCGGTCGACCCGAACGCGGCGACCCCGATGAGATCCTGTTCAACCTGTTCCACTCGAGCACGGCCGAGAGCGGCTACAACTTCATCGGCTACGACAACGCGCAGTACGACCAAGTGGCCGAGGCGCAGCGCCAGGAGACCGACCGCGACGCACGTCAACAGCTCGTCTACCAGGCGCAGTCGATCCTCAATCAGACGCAGCCATACCTGTTCATGGTCTACCCCAAGTCGACCTACGCCTTCCGGTCGGACGTGTGGAACCCCGACACGGTGGTGGAGCAGAGCGGCATCGGCATCAAGAACTTCTGGACCTTCGTGGGCGCAGAGCCCGTCAGCGACCAGAAGGACATGATCCTGGACAGCGCGGACGTGGTGCAGTCCATCAACCCCCTGTACATCTCCGGCGCCGTCGACTCGTGGCTCACCGAGCTGATCTGGGACCGCCTGCTTCGGGTAGGGCCAGACGGCCTGCCGCAGCCGTGGGCGGCGGAAAGCTTCGAGTGGAAGAGCGACACGGTCATCGACGTCACGCTGCGCAGCGGCATGACCTGGCACGACGGCCAGCCCGTGACGGTGGATGACGTCGTGTTCAGCTTCAACGCCCCCATGGGCGAGGAAGCGCCGATGTACAAGCCATTCGTCAGCAACATCGCGAACGTTGAGGCGATCGACGACAGCACGGTCGAGTTCACGCTGCAGCAGCCTTCGGCCGCATTCCTCATGACCACGCTCGCCAAGGTCAACATCATCCCGAAGCACGTCTGGGAACCGATCCTCAGCGACCTCTCCGCCAAGGGAGAGAACGCCGAGACGTACCAGGAGGCGATGCCCATTGGCAGCGGCCCATTCAAGTTCGTGAGCTGGCGCGCCTCGGAAGAGGTAGTGCTCGAGGCGAACACCGACCACTTCTCGGCGCCGAAGATGAATCGCTGGATCCTCCGCATCGTCCCGAACGCCGAGGCCGCGCTCGGCATGCTGCGCCGCGGAGAGATCAACTTCCTCAGCGACTACGCGGGGGACCCGAAGGTGCTTGAGCAGACCGCCGCCGGAGCGCCCATCCAGGTCGTGTCCAGCACGGACATCGGATTCCGCTTCATCGGCTTCAACGAGCGCCGCGTTCCGTTCGGCGACGCCGCCTTCCGGCGCGCGTTGTCGCTCTCGATCAACCGCAACCTCATCGCCCAGGCCGCCTACAACGGCTTCGCCGTACCGGCAGACTCGCCGGTCAGCGTTGCCCTGGCGTTCTGGCATGACCCAGCCACAGACGAGCTGACGACGGGCACCGACGTGGCCAAGAAGATCCTGGAGGATGCCGGATATACGTGGGACAACAAGGGTGCGCTGCACTACCCCGAGGGCGTGAGCGACCCGCTCGCGAACTAGTCGCCTCCGACCGACCCGGTACGCTTCCCGGCCGCCATCCGGCGGCCGGGAACGCGGCCGACTCCGTGACCGCGAACCGCCGCGAGGTGCGTTGACATGCGAGGACTCCGCCGCATCGGCGTGCGCTTCGTCCAGATGCTCTTCGTGCTCTGGGCCGTAGCCACCATTCTCTTCTTCATCTTTCGATTGATGCCGGGAAACCCGCTCGTTGCCTACATCGACCCGACGTTCACGGCCGAGCAACAACAGGCACTGCTGCAACGATTTGGGTTGGACCGCCCCCTCTACCAACAGTACGGTATCTATCTCTGGAACCTCGTGCACGGCGATCTCGGCGACTCGTTCTTCTACCGCGACTCCGTATCTACCTTGATCTGGCGCGTCTTTCCCAACACCGTCGCTCTCACCCTTGTGTCCCTGCTCGTGGCCTACGTCGTCGGCGTCATCGGGGGAACACTGCTGGCATGGAAGCGCAACAGCGGCTGGGAAGGCGTTACCATCCCTCTGGTGCTCATGACCCGTGCTGCGCCCGAGTTCTGGTTGGGGATGATCCTGCTGGCGATCTTCAGCTTCTCCCTCGGCTGGTTCCCAGCCGGCGGGGCCGCCTCGGCCGGCGCCCAGTTCCCCAATGCCTGGGCGCGCTTCTTCTCGCTCGATTTCCTGCGGCACCTGATCCTGCCCGCCGCCACCCTGGCCATCTACCTGCAGGGGTTGCCGCTACTCCTGATGCGCTCGAACATGCTCGAGGTGCTGCAGGAAGACTTCGTCACCATGGCCCGCATGAAAGGGCTGTCGACCTGGTCGGTGCTGGTCCGGCACGCCGCTCGCAACGCGCTTCTGCCGGTGGTCACTGCCTTCGCGCTGGGGATCGGCTACTCCATCGGCGGCAACGTCGTGATCGAGACCGTATTCAGTTGGCCGGGCCTCGGCCGCCTGCTCGTTCGCGCCGTGGCGGCCAGCGACTACCCGTTGGCGCAGGGCGCCTTCCTTCTGATTGCGACCGTGATGATCCTGATGAACTTCGTGGCGGATCTGCTTTACGGCTTGCTGGACCCGAGGGTACGCAGTGGAAGCTGACAGGGTCCTCGCCGCGCCCTCGCGCTTTCGCCACTTGGTCGCCTCCCTGCGCGGATTTGCCAGCGTGCTGTGGAAGGACCCTTACGCCGCCATCGGCGCCACCATCTACCTGGCGTTCCTGCTGGTCGCATTGTTCGCGGGGCCGATGGCACCGTACGACCCGCAGGAGATCCTCTTCCTTCCCGACGGCAACCTGGCATCGGACCTTCCGCCCAGCGCCGAGCACCCACTGGGCACCACGAACCTCGGGCGCGACATCTATTCCCAGCTCCTCCACGGCACTCGTAGCGCCCTGCTCGTGGGGGTCACCGCGGCGTTCTTCGTCGTGGCCATAGGCTCCCTCGTCGGCCTCGTCGCGGGGTTCTTCGGCGGTTGGGTCGACACCATGCTCATGCGCCTGACCGACATCGCCTTCGGTATCCCGTTCCTGCCCTTCGTGATCGTCCTGGCCGCCTTCCTCCGGCCGAGTATCTGGAACATCGTGATCGCCATGTCGCTCGTGCTTTGGCGTGACACCGCACGCGTCATCCGGAGTCAGGTGCTGACCGTGAAGGAGCGCGCGTACGTTGAGGCCGCGCAGGTGACCGGCTCCAGCCGCTGGCGCATCCTGTTCGTGCACATCGCGCCCAACATCCTGCCGTTGTCCTTCCTCTACGGATCCATCGCGGTGGGCTGGGCGATCCTTACTGAGGCCAGCGTCTCGTTCCTCGGTTTCGGCGATTCCAATGTCATCTCCTGGGGATACATGCTCCAGGACGCGTACGTATCGCAGGCGCTGTCGCGTGGAGCCTTCAACTGGTTCGTGCCGCCCGGCATCGCCATCGTCCTCGTCGTGGTCGCCGGCTTCTTCCTGAGCCGCGGATACGAGGAGATCCTGTTCCCGAAGCTCAAGGAGTGACCGCGTGCTGCTGAGCATCCGAGACCTGGTCGTGCGGTACCGCCAGCGGCGCACCGAGGTGCGCGCTGTCGATGGCGCGGACATCGACCTTCCCGCCGGTAAGATCATGGGGGTGGTGGGCGAGTCGGGATGCGGCAAGACCACCCTGGCCCGCGCCGTGATGGGCGTGATGCCGCAATCCGCCGACATCGCAGCCGGGACGATCCTATTCGACGGCCGTGACGTGACGCGGCTCCATGGCCGCGCCCAGCGCGCGCATCTGTGGCGCGACATCGCCTTCGTGCCGCAGAGCGCCATGAACTCGCTCGACCCCGTCTACCGGGTGGGCGACCAGCTCATCGAGGTGCTCACCGTACGGGGCGGACTCGGCCAGGCGCAGGCCGGACGGCGGGCCGCGGAGCTGTTCGAGATGGTCGGGTTGGATACCAAGCGCATGCGCGACTTCCCTCACGAGTTCTCCGGCGGCATGCGCCAGCGCGCCGCCATCGCCATGGCGCTGGCGCTCGAGCCCAAGCTGGTGATCGCCGACGAGCCTGTCACGGCACTCGACGTGATCGTGCAGCGCCAGATCCTAGACACGCTCAAGGACCTGCAGCAACGACTCGACCTGTCGGTACTGCTCGTTACCCACGACATCAGCGTGGTCGCCTACGTGTGCGACCTGATCGCCGTGATGTACGCCGGCAAGGTCGTGGAGGCCGGACCCGCTCGGCAGGTTCTCAACGCGCCGTACCACCCCTACACGATGGGGCTCACCAACGCCTTCCCCGACCTGGAGCGCGCCGGCCGGCAGCCACCCCGATCGAAGGCGCACCGCCCGATCTGCGTGATCCGCCCTCCGGCTGCCGCTTCGCCCCGCGCTGCCCCTTCAGCGTGTCGGCGTGCGAGCAGGAGCCGGTCTCGGCCGAGGTGGAGCCGCAGCACAGGGCTGCCTGTTGGCGAGCCGGAGAGGCCGCGGAGCTCAGGGACCGAGCGATGGAGGTGAGCACGTGGCAACGCGATTGAGCAGCACGGCCGGCGCCGATCCCGACCAGCTCGTGCGGGTGAGTGGGCTTCACAAGCACTTTCCGGTGCGTGGCACGCTCCGCGACGCGCTGCGCGGCCGCGAAGCCGTCGTGAAGGCTGTCGACGGCATCACCTTCGACATCCGGAAGGGCGAGGGGATCGGGCTCGTCGGGGAGTCCGGCTGCGGCAAGACCACCACCGGGCGGATGCTGCTGCGACTCCTCGAACCGACCTCCGGACACATCACCTTCGACGGCGACGACATCGGGGAGCCGCAGGCAGCGATCTGAAACGCTTCCGGAAGCGCGCGCAGCTCGTGTTCCAGAATCCGTACGACGCACTCAACCCCCGCTTCACCGTGTACCGCAGCATGGCAGAGCCGTTGCACAACGCCGGTGTCCCTCGCTCGGAACACATGCAGAGGGTGGTAACCGCGATGCGGCGCGTGCATCTGAGCCATCCGGAGCGCTACCTGGAGCAGTTCCCGCACCAGGTGTCGGGCGGTCAGCTCCAACGCGTCGTGTTGGCGCGAGCGCTCGTGCTCGAACCCGAGTTCGTCGTCGCCGACGAGCCCGTCTCGATGCTCGACGTGAGCGTGCGGGCCGGCATCCTGAACGTCATGCGCGAGGCGCGCGACGCCCTGGGGTTGACGGCCGTGTACATCTCCCACGACCTCGCCCTCGTGCGCTATGTGTGCGAGCGGACCCTGGTGATGTACCTAGGCAAGGTGATGGAGGACGGTCCCACCGACGACCTCATCCGCGAGCCGGCACACCCCTACGCGAAGGCCCTGGTGCAGGCCGTTCCCACCCCCCGCACGGAACAAACGCACGCCGCGCTGCCGATCCTGCCGGGGCGTCCGGACGCCAAGAACCCGCCGTCAGGCTGCCGCTTCCGCGACCGCTGTCCGCACGCCTTTGGTCGTTGCGCGACCCAGCAGCCGGAGCTGCAGGAGATCGCACCGGGCCGGTGGGTCGCGTGCCACCTGTTCGACGCATGACGCGTGCGCCGTGCCCGGGCGACGTGTTCGACGTTCCGATAGCCGCCCTGCGTGGGCCGGTCGGGCGCGATGACCTCGCGCGCGTCCTGGCGGCTGCCGAGGGAACTCCATCGGCAGCCAACCTGCAACCCTGGATGTTCTACGTGCTCCTCTCCGAGGTGGCTCGCGGCACGGTCGCCGAGCATGCGCTGAACGCCCTGGGCCTGAAGCTTCCCAATCACCGAGCCGACGCGCTGGCCGCCGCCCCGGCGCTCGTGTTGGTGTGCGCGGACCGCTTGCGGGCTCGCTGCCGCTTCGGGGACGTGGGGGAACGCCTCTTCGGTATTCAGGACGTCGCGGTCGCGGCCGCAGCCGTTCGGGCTCGAGCGTGGCGCGAGGGGCTGGCAAGCTGCTGGGTGCGGGAGCTCGATTTCGACGCGGTCGGGCGGGGACTCGGCCTTACGCCCCGCTTCGCGGCCCAGGCGCTCCTCGCGTTCGGGCGGGCGGAGGCGACAGACCTGGAGCGACCACCCAGCCTGCCGCCCGACATCTACGTGCGCTGGGACGATGGCGCCGAACAGGAGGGCGCGTGACGGCGCTCGAGGCCATCCGCGCCCGTCGGACGGTGCGCTCCTACCGATCCGATCCCGTGCCGCAGGAGCTCCTGATGCAGGTGATCGACGCCGCGCGCTGGGCACCGACCAGCGGGAACACGCAGCCATGGGAGATTCTGAGGGTGATCACGCCGAGCCTGCGCGAGGCGCTCGTGGCCACCACCTACGGCGGCTACGCCCGCACCGCGCCGTCGCAATCGTGGCTACTACAGGCGCCCGAGCTCCTCGTGGTCCTCGTCAACACCGTCCGCACGCGGGCGCGCTACGGGGTACGGGAGGCGGAGTATGCCAAGCTCGACGTGGCCGCAGCGATCCAGAACATGCTGCTTGCGGCGACCTCGTTGGGATTGGGGGCCGCCTGGATCGGCGGTTTCCGGCGCGACGACGCCACACACCTGCTGACCCTGGATCGCGAGCTCCTTCCGCTTGGCATGGTGGCGATAGGCTACGCAACCGGCGATGTCCCTACGCCGCACCGACTGCCGCTCGAAGACGTCCTCCGGGAGGTCTAGGGCGGGGGGCCGGCGAACGCCCGCCCCGGCAGCGCCGTGTGCCGGGCGGGCGTTCGCCGGGAGGAGCCCTCCAGGCCAATCCCTAGCGCGACCAGGCCTCCCGGAGTACGCGCATCACGTTGCCGCCGACCGCCTTCCCGATGTCGTCATCGCTGTAGCCATGCTGCACGAGCCAACGCACGATGTTGGGGAAGGTCTCGCCCGGGTTCTCGAGCCCCTCGACGTACTCGACCTCGGGGTAAGGTCTCGCGCCACGCGACGCCCCGATGGAGAGTTGCTCCGCGAGGGCGTGATGCAGGCCCACGTGATCGCCGAACAGCGCATCGGGCCCGAAGGCGACGTGATCGATGCCGACCAGGTCGACGCAGTACTCGTAGTGCTCCATGAAGGACTCGATCGAGTGGCGCGGCCGCTTCTCGGTGATCGTCGTATGTGGCGCGGCCTCGATGCCGATAACGCCGCCCTTGTCGGCGCAGGCACGGATCACATCGTCGGGTTTGAGCCGGTTCGAGTTCCACAACGCCCGCGCCCCGGCGTGCGTGATGAAGATGGGCTTCTCGCTCACCTCGATGGTGTCGAGCGCCGTCCGGTCACCCGAGTGCGACACATCGATGGCGATGCCGAGCTTGTTCATGCGCCGCACCGCCTGGCGCCCGAACACGGTCAGTCCGCCGTCGCGTGGCTCTTTGAGGCCCGCGCCGAGGGCGTTGCCTTCGCTGTAGGCGATCCCTAGGCAGCGCACCCCAAACCCGTAGAGCACGTCGATGCGATCGAGCTCGTTCTCGATCATGGCGGCGCCTTCGATGCTGATGACGAAGGCAACCTTCCCCTCGCGCCGGGCGCGATCCAGGTCGTCGGTCGTGGTGGCGAGGAACACCATGTCCTGGTGCGCGATATCCGACAGGCGCATGCCGATGTCGAACACCACATCGTCCCACTTCCAACCGCTCTTCGACGTCACCATGGCAGTGCCGTCCATCATGTTGTCGAAGACGACGTCGAGGCCCGAGCGCGCCAGCCCGGCGTAACCGGTCCAATCGCGCCCCTGGCGCCGGAACTCCATGAACTGCGAGAGGTCCTCGGGAGCCACGAAGCAGTGGTCGTGGAGGGAGATCACCAGGTTGTCGTCGAACAATCGGCGGACGCGGGCCTCCTGCTCATCGGTCGTACCCATGTCGAAGGGCGGGACGCGGTCGAGCTCTTTCGCGAGCCGGTACGCCCGGTAGTCGACCCCTGCCTCGAGGTACTCGAACGACGTGTAGCCCTTGTAGCCCTTCTCCTTCATGGTCGTTCCCCTTCTCAGGTGCTCGCGGCGACGCGTCGCATCGCGTCTCGCACCAGCCGGGTCGCATCACGCGCCGTCGCCACCACCCTGTTGCGGCCACGCACCAGCTCGGCCTGCGCGAAGCCGACCTTGTCCACGGGCAGCGAGGGAAGATCCAGCGCCAGCGCGAGATCGGGCAGCGGCGGGATGGTGAGGGCGGGATCGTGCCTGAAGGCACCCGAGCGCGTGAAGTTCACGGGGATGAGCTGGCGCGCCAAGCGCGCGATTACGTCGTTCGCGGCGGCCTCGTCGACCGACCCGCGCTCGACCGCGGCGTAAAACTCCTCCAACGCAGCGTGGAGTTCCTCCACCGCAGCGGCGGCCGGCCCAAGATCGAATCGGTCGCCGGCCACGGAGGCATAGCGCTCCAGCGTGCTCTTGAATTCGCGCGTGGTGGCGCGCCAATCAAACGGCAACACCGCGGCGTTCGCGTTGCGAAGCGCCGCGAGCAGGTAGATCTCGATGTCGCGCGCGAGTATCTCGCGGTCTACGATCTCGAGTTGGTCGTTCTCCGTGTGCCACGCAATGTTGCCGCCGCAACCGCCGACCGCGTAGTACCCCTTCTGCTCGCGAAGGTCGTCGGGCATCGTGGACAGGAGCATGAAGTACCCGCTGATGCCGATGTTATTGAACGAGTAGTCGCCCGCCTGGTGCGCGCGCTCCCCCTCCATCGGTAGGTCGGCAACGTCGCGGATGATGCCCGCGGCAAAGCCCTCGGTCTCGCTGGTGAGCGACACATCCTTGTACACGGTGGCCCAACGGCATCCGGGAGAGTCGCAGTTGACCTGCGCCACGCAGTTCTCAAAGAGATCAATGGCAAATGCGTCGGCATACCAGGTACTGCCGGCGTATCGGCCGGTGGAGTGCCCCGGCCACCAGGCGATGCGTACGCTGCGGCGTAACTCGTCGCGGTGAGCGTACAGGATCCGCGCCACCTCCAGCATGGTGGCGTCGCCGGTGGCGTTGTCGCCAATGCCTATGTCCCAAGAGTCGTAGTGTCCGTGCAGCAGCACGAACTTCTCGGGCTCCCGGGCACCGTCGATGTGCACGACCGGGATCTTGGAGCGGTACCACCCCTCCTCCATCTCGGCCACGACCGTCACCGATGCGCCATCCTCAGCGAGCCCCTTGAGCCGCTCGCCATCGGGGTGATTGACCGCTACGGCGGGGATGGTGGGCTTGCGTTCCAGGTCGCTCAGGCCGGGTGTGCCCCAGATGGTGCTGCAGGTGCCCCAGTGGATGTCCTGCCCGGGGTTGATGGCCACAACCCCGAGCGCCCCCCAGGCCTCGAACTGCGACACGTTGGCGGGGTTGGCGTACCCCTCACTGAGCACGATCTTTCCGCGCACGTCAACGCGCCGGGAGGCCGTGGCGTCGAGGTTGTCGAACACGTCGTCGCTGCCCCCCGCGTATCCGGCGGACACGTATACAAGCGGGGCAGTGACGCCCTCGGGCACGTGCGCACTGTACGAGGGCGGCTTGGCGCGGAAGGTGGTTCCGTCCGCCTCGACCCGTGCCCCCTTCGGCAGACTGAGGAACACCTCGGGCTCATACACCTCCACCGGGATGCCGAGCGTCCCGAGCCGCCGGACCAGGGCGTCTGCCGCGCGATTGACGTCCGTCGGATGCTCCCGCACGATGCCCGAGAAGTCCTGGATGAGCGCCCAAGGCTCGTCAAGCGAGACCTCGGCGAGCACGGCACGTTCCTGGTCGTTCATGCATCCTCCCTAGTCCGCCGCAATGGCGGTCGAGCCCTGTCGTTTCAACTGTCGAAACACTGTTTCGCTGATGTAGATGAGACATCCTATCGCACCCCTCATACCCATGCAAGCATGTGCACGCGTTGCGGGAGGCCCATACTGCCGGCAGCGCAGCCGCGTGATTGCTTGGGCGGTCGGCGCTGCAGGGCCCGTCGGTCCGCCCGTCGCAAGCGGTGGAGCGACGCCCGCCCGCCGGCGTCGGAGTTGGCGCGCCGCGCGCCGTCATCGATGGCGGCCTCGACACCCCAATGTCCAAGCGCACGCCAAGCAGACGCGGGCAACAGCACGGCGGCAGCGGCCAACGCCCGGGTGCCGGCCAAGCTGCTCGACATGATCGCCCGCTCCAACACCTCGCAGCGCCGCTCCGTGTGCTGGGGGCACCCACTGCGGGCGGTGACCCGCCTTCGCAGCTGCGACCCAACTTCCCGGAGGGTGACCCCACGTCCCGGGGCGTCCGTCCCTGGTGGGGCGGTTGCCGCCCCCGTACGGTCGAGCCGGGCCCCTAAGGCGCGTGCCCTCATGCGCCGCAGGGGTCGGTCCGAATGGGACGTCACGGCGGCCGAACCGGTCGCGCCGTCGCGTCCCCCGTCGTCCAGCGCGCGACCGGATGCGCCCGGTCCCCCGGGCTCGAGCCGCAGGCCATCAGGAACGGAGCCTCGTTGATGCACCCCTTTCGCCTCACCGCCCCGCGGACCACGGTCCGCCTCGCCGTACTGATCGCGCTCGCCTGGGTGGGGCTGGCCATGGCCGCCAGCACCGAGGACGTCACGTTCGCCAACGGCGACGTCAGAATCGCCGGCACGCTGGCGCTGCCCGACGGCGCCGGCCCCCACGCCGCCGTCGTGTTGGTGAGCGGCAGCGGCCCGCAGGATCGCGACAGCACCATCCCCGGCATCGACGGGTACCGGCCCTTCGCCGAGATCGCCGAGCGCCTCGCCGCGGCCGGCATCGCCGTGCTGCGCTACGACGACCGGGGTGCGGGGGCGTCGAGCGGCGACCACCTCAGCGCCACCACCGCCGACCTCGCCGGCGACGCCCGCGCGGCCGTCGGTTACCTGCTGCACCGCTCCGACATCGATCCTCTGAGGGTCGGGGTCATGGGGCACAGCGAGGGCGCCATGATCGCCCCGATGCTGGCCGCCCGCGATCCGTCGATCGCGTTCGTGGTGTCCCTGGCGCCGCCCGTGGCGGACGCACTGGAGGGGCTCGTGCTGCAGGAGCAACGCATCCTGCGCGCGAGCGGCGCCACCGACGCCCAGGTGGCGGACGGCGTCGCGCTGGCACGCACCTCGCTGGAGCTCAACGCCGCCGCCGACTGGGACGGCCTGGAGGCGCTGCTGCGAGACACCGTCGAGCAGCAACTCGCGGCGATGCCCGAGGAGCAGCGCGCCCAGTTCGGCGACCCGGACCAGGCGGTCGATGGCATCCTGGCCACGGCCATGACCCAACAACGCACCTGGCAGCACTGGTTCCTCGGTCACGACGCCGCCGCCGACTGGCGCGACGTGCGGGTGCCGGCCCTGGTGATCTTCGGCGGCCGAGACGTGCAGGTCGACCTCGACCTCCACCGCGCCGCGCTCGACGCGGCGCTCGCCGACATGCCGGCGCGGGCGCGCGGCCGGATCACGGTGATGGTGCTGCCCGAGGCGAACCACCTGTTCCAACGCGCCGCGTCGGGCGGCGTGCAGGAATACGGGGCGCTCCCCCCGACGCTGATGCCCGAGCTCCTCGATGCCGTCGAGGCGTGGACGGTACAGACCGTGGCGCCGAGCGGTTCCCGATGACGCTCGTCCGCGGCTGGTCCTTGGGCCGTCCGCCGCCGCTCTGGCGGGCCGCGGCACGGCGTGCAGGACGGCCTAGATCGCTCGCGAGGACGATCCGCTCGCGCACCGCAACGCGAGGGGGCGCGGGGCCCGCCCCAACGCGGCACTTGACCCGCCGGTACAGCCGTTGACGTCGCCCTGAGGCCACGCCGGGCTACGGTTCGTGCACGTTGGCCTGGATGGTTCTCGTGCCGCCGACGGGCTGCCGAATGGGCTCGATCCGCGGCGGCACGGTCGTCCTCTCTGACGGCGCAGACGGCGTCGAGATTCCCACTCGGGATGTGGATCAGGCGTGCTCCTGAGCTACTCCGTGATCGGCCCGTAGAGCCCGACGGCTCGATCAGCGAAGAGGTGCATCTGCTGCCGAGTCTTGGCCACGAGGCTGAGGTCGAGATCACCGACCACGTAATCCTCCCGGTCGTCCGCCGCGGTGACGACGACGTCCCCCGTCGGCGACACGATACGGCTGCACCCGTTGAACTCCGAGTCCTTCTGGCGGCCCGCGACGTTGCAGTACACCGTGTAGTAGGCATTCTCGAAGGCGCGGACGAACAGGAGGTTCTTCCACCCCTCGCGGAACGACGCCGGACCGGCAGAGATGATGAAGTTGATGACGGCACCCTTGAGCGCGAGGACGCGAGAGGGTTCAGGGAAATCCGCGTCGTAGCAGATCAGGATGCCGACGGGACCGAAGCTCGTATCGAAGACCGGAAGCTCGCTACCAGAGGCGAAGTACACACCCTCCCGGAAGACGCTGAACGTGCCTAGGTGCGTCTTGTCGTACCACCCAATGAGCCCGTTCGGCCCAACGAACACCGCCGAGTTATAGAGGGCGTGAGGGAAAGCGGTGTCCTTCCGCGCCGCTCCCATGATGATGTGGATCGCGTGCTCGCTCGCCATGGCCTCGAGCTGTTTCACCGTCTCGCCATAGGGCGCGATCGCCGTGTCCGTGAACGCCTCATCCGCCCGATAGCCCTGCAAGAACAGCTCTGGGAAGAGGATGAAATCGGCACCATCCTCCGCGGCTCGGCGGATGAACTCCTTGGCTCGCTCCAGGTTCGCCCTCGCATCACCGAGATCCGAGTTGAGTTGTGCCAGGGCAACGCGTGGGCCCCTCTTCGCTTCGGTGGACATTACCTACCTCCTGACGCGCGGCGAGCGGATCGTGCTCCAGGCCCGGGGCGCCGCCTCGCCCTGGGACCGGCCGAGCCCTCGCGACTCGGCACCGGAGCGGGCGGCCCGTCCGGCAATGCCGTCGGGGGCGGTATGCTACGGCACACACGGCAATCCGCGCCCGGGACCCCGCTGCTGGGATCACTCGGGGTCGAGAAGACATTGAAGAGGAGATTCGGCTTGATCTACGACGATGCAGCGCACACCGAACGGCGATTGCCCTACCTCGACGTTGCCCGCTCGATCGCCGAGGTGCTGCTCCTGCGAGCCCAAGGCGAAACCGATTCTCCCGAGCGCTTGGTCGTACCCCTGCCACGCGGTGGCACGCTGCTCGTGATGGCGGCCATCGGCGCCGGCATCGGGGCCACCAAGACGGTGACCGTACACCCGGAGAACCGGTCGCACGACTTGCCCACGATCCAGGGGGAACTCGTGGCCTTCGATGCCGCTACCGGCGCACGACTCGGCGCCCTCGACGGGGCCGCGGTGACACGCCGCCGAACAGCTGCCCTTTCGCTCCTGGCCGCGCAGACCCTGACAGGGACCGCCAGGGAGGCTCTGATCATCGGCGCAGGTGCGCAGGCCGCCGCCCACCTGGAGGCCCTTCGCGAGGGCCTCGGCGTCCGGCACTTCTACATCACGGCCAGGACGCTCGAGAGCGCTGAGCGGCTCGCCGCGGCAGCGAACGGAGATGGCGTGGCGGCAGAGGCCGTGCCGAACGCCGAAGCCGTGGCCCAGAAGGTGAGTCTGATCGTGACCGCCACGACCAGTGAGGCACCCGTGGTCCCCGCCGGTGTCACCGACCACACCACGATCCTGGCGGTCGGAGCGTTCCGCCCGGACATGGCGGAACTCCCGGCACGGCTCATCGCGAGGAGCAACGTGGTGGTCGATACGCTCGAGGGAGCACAGGCGGAGGCGGGGGACCTCATTCAGGCTCAGGCGGCCGGCGTCTGGTCGTGGGACACGGCCGTCGAGTTGCAGGATGTGCTGGCGGGCAAGAGCGCCGGAGGGCACGCAGGCCCGACGATCTTCAAGAGCGTGGGGCATTCGCTGTTCGACCTTGCGGCGGCCCGCGTCGCGTTCGCGGAGGAGCGTCGGGGCCATCCAACGGCCCCGGAGCGCCGACGATCCGGACCGGCCTGACGCCACGGCCCTACAGTCGGCGTCAAGACAGCGTGCCGATTCCGGATTCAACGACATGCGCGCTCCTACCCGTACCTCTCGGGCCGGACGGCCATGAGATCCAGCGACGGCGGCTCGCCCATCAGGAGCTCGGAGACGACCTTGCCCGTCACCGGGGCCAGGCTGACGCCCAGCATGGCGTGACCGGTGGCCACTACCACGTTGTTCGCGACCGGCACTCTGCCTATGTACGGCAGCCCGTCGGGAGAGCACGGACGTAGCCCCGTCAACACCGGAGCCCCCTCGAACGCGCGTTCGCCAACCGCGGGAAAGTATGCGCCGATCGAGCGAAGCATGTCCCGAACGCGGCCCGGATTCCTGCGCGTGTCGGGGGCAACGAGCTCCAGCGTGCCTCCGAACCGCACGCGCGTACCCAAGGGGGTCACCGCCACGCTTGCCTCCGCCAGGATTGCGGGAAGGCGGGGCCGGTGGACGGGCGTCTCGATCGTAACGCTGAAGCCCCGCCCGCCCTCGAGGGGCATCCTCATCCCCAGCGATCGCAGCAGGCGCGCGGACCAGACACCGGCACTGACGACGAAGGCGTCCGCCTCGACGCCAGCGCCCCGCGTACGTGCAGCGCTGACGGCTCCCCCCGCCCGTTCCCATCCGACCACCTCGGTCGACCAGAGGAAGCGAACCCCCTTCTCGATCAAGGTCCGCTCGAGCCACGCCATCAGCGCAACGGGGTCCAGGTGTGCATCCGCCTCGTAATGGACACCGCCCGCAACCGTAGCCTCGATGTCGGGTTCCAGTTCAGCCACACCCCGGGCATCGAGGGTCCTGGCGGAAAGTCCGAGCCCCGTCGCGAACTCGGCATGCCGCACCTCCTCATCCAGTCCCGCGATGGTTGAGCAGAGCATGAGGAGTCCACGCCGCTCGAGTCGAAACGCTCCCCCGGCCTCCTGGGCCAAGTCCTCGAACAACGCCAGGCTGGCGAGGTGCAGGTCCCTCAGCTTGGGGGCGGCCGACCGGACACGCTCGCTGGTCGACGCGCGACGGAATAACCACGCCCAGCGCAGCAATGACCAGCTCCACCGCGCCCGGATCGCGAACACGCCATCGCGGCGAACCATCGAGCGGAGTCCGCGCTCGATCGCGCCAGGCGCGGCGAGTGGCACCACGTGGCTCGGCACCACGATGCCCGCGTTGGCGAACGACGCCCCCTCGCGCCTGGACGGCTGCCTCTCGATCACCGTGACGTCAAGGCCCTTGGACCGGCAGTAGTAGGCGGCGCAGAGCCCTTCGACCCCCGCCCCGATGATCGCCACGTGCCGAGTCATGAAGCGCGACCGTTCAACACGCCCCTGCCCCTGTCACGCGATCTGACTCACACACGCTGGTAGGTCATGCCTGCGATGAGCACCTCGTGCACCTCTCCGTTGGTGTGCTTTGCGATGAGCTCCTCACCCGCGTCCCTGCCGGCACCGATACGATATCGGCCCTCCGCGATCCTGGCGAGTGTCACGGGATTCGCCGGATCGGTCTCGTACAACAAGGTCGGGCCATTGCGCCACACGATATGAACACCGTGCCAATACCGAGCGAAGTAGTAGCCCAACAGGGGCTCGGCCTCGCTGTGCTCCTCCTCACGCCCGGCGGGTTGGACGGACGCGACGGGCGGGAGGGCGGCCACCAGCTCCCGGAGGAGCTGGTATGCGAGTTCGGTCGTACCGAGCGCTTGATTCCCGTTCGCGAATACGGCGACGGCGATCCGATGGCGGGGGGAGACGGCCAGCTGGCAACGGTTGCCGACGTACCCGCCGCCATGGCCCGCGAACACTGTGTCTCCGTAGCGCACCAAGCGCCAGCCTAAACCGTACCCGAGTTTCCAATCCCCTCCAGGCGCACCCTCGTGGAGGTCGAGAAGCTGTAGGCGGCGCATCTCCTCTAGGGTGGACGCGGCCAACAGGTCCTGCGGCCCCCACTGCATCCGGGCGATCTGCAGGGTGTCCTCCGGGGTTGCGACAAGCATGCCACAGGCATTCCAGGCGTTCAATTCTGATGCGGTGCGCGCTCGTACGTCGCATCGTGAGGGCGCACGACGTGACCGGGCGCGAAGGGCACCGGAACGATCTCGTTGGGGTCGAAGGAGGTGCGTTCCATCCCCAGCGGCCCCAACAGCCGGTCCTGGACGAACCGCTCATACGGCAGCCCGACACGGATTCGATGACGAGCCCCAGCATCGAGTAGGCGGCATTCGAGTATTTCGCGGCCGTCATCGGTCTCCTGGACCACCGGCATCCGCCGGATGAGCTCTCGGAACTCGCCGATCAGGGAAGTCGCCGTCGATCCAGGCGTTCGTACCCCCGTTCGTTGGGATCCCCCCACCGTGGCACAGGACGTGGCGCAGTGTGACGCTTATCCGCGCCCGGCATGGAGAACTCGGGGATGTACGTTGCCACGGACTCGTCCAACCCGAGCTTGCCCTCGTCACGGAGCATCATGATCGCGTGGGCGGTGAACAGCTTGGTGATCGACCCGATGTGCTGTGCGTGCCGCGGGGTCATGTCCTGGTCCGGTGCGAGCGTTGCCCTTCCGACCGATTGGCGCCACGCGATCGCATCGTCTACGAGGGCCGCCGCGTTGATCCCGGCGTCGCCCCGTCCGCGACCGGGCGCTCCAGGCGCCGCGCGAGCCGCGACAGGACACTTCTCCAACGTATGACGTGCGTGTGCAGGAACCATTTCGTGCCTCCGTTTGTCGAGCCCTCACGCCACCAGGAGCCCAATCATGCGCCATCTTCGTGTCGAAGGCGTCACGCAACCCGTCGCCGATGAACATGAAGGACATGACGGTCAAAGCGATCAGCAACCCCGGATAGATGGCGATCCACGGCGCCGTGAACATGTAGGTCTCGGCCCCAATGACCATGTTCCCCCAGGTCGCGGTCGGCGGTTGGATACCGACGCCCAAGAAACTCAGCGCCGATTCGATGAGGATGGCATCCCCCACGTTGAAGCTCGCCGTCACGATGATCGGACCCACGAGATTCGGGATGAGGTGGCGCAGGATGATGCGGTTGCTGCCCGACCCAGCGCCCGGGCCGCCTGGACGTATTCCTGCTCCCGGAGGCTCAGCACCAGGCCCCGCACCAGGCGAGCGACGGGCATCCAGAAGAACAGCGAGATCAGGAACACCAACCCGACCGTGCCTGGGTGGAACAGCATCTGCATCACGATGATGATGTAAAAGATGGGCAGTGAAAGGAAGAAGTCGACGCCGCGACTGAGCAGCTCGTCCAGCAGACCACGGAAGTACCCGGCCAGCGAACCGATCACGGTCCCGAACGTGATCGCGATGAGCATGGCACTGAAGCCGACGGCCAGCGAGATCCGACCGCCGTAGAGGGTCCGCGCGAAGTAGTCGCGGCCGACGTTGTCGGTGCCGAACCAGTGTTCGGCGTTCGGAGGAGTCAACGCCCGGTCCAGGTGTACCGCAGTGGGGCTGGCCCTCGTGATGATGGGCGCAAGCACCGTGATGAGGATCAGGAACGCGAGCAGGCAGCCCCAATCACGGCCCGAGGGTTCCTCACGAATCGTCGCGCGCCGCGATTGAGATTGCGTCCGCGCTCGGCCGGCCGAGCGACATCTGCCTCGCCAGGCGCGGCCACCAGGCCAGGGGTACTCATGACCGCCCCCCATCACCGTACCGGATGCGGGGATCGGCGAACGCGTAGCCGACGTCTGCCAACAGGTTGCCACCCAGCGTCATCATGGACGAGAGCATCAGGATGCCCATGATCACCGGGTAGTCGCGGTTGTTCACCGCCCAGATGCCGAGGTGGCCCATGCCCGGCCAGGAGAAGATCGTCTCGATGATGTACGAACCTGTGAGGAGCCGGCCCAGCGACAGGCCAAGCAGCGTGATGATCGCCACCAGGGAGTTGCGCCAGCCGTGCTTGAACACAACGCTCAGCGGTGGCGCGCCCTTCGCCCGGGCGGTTCGGATGTAGTCCTCCGAGAGCGCGCTGAGAAGACTGTCCCTTTGATACCCGCCAGTACGCGACCCCGGTGATCGCGAGCGTAGTGGCGGGAAGGATGAGGTGGACGAGACGTCCCCCACCGTAGCGCCCATGCTATACGGGTTGGTCATCCCCGAGGATGGGAGCAACTTGAGCTGATAGGTCAGGAGATAGATGAGCATCAGCGCAACCCAGAACTGTGGGATTCCGTAACCGGCGGACGCGAAGAACGACAGCACCGAGTCGATCAACGAATTCGGTCCGAAGCGCAGAGACCACGCCCAACAGCAAGCCCAGGACCAAGCCGATCCCGATCGCCACACCCATCAGCAGGAGGGTGTTCGGTAACGCCCGCGAAATCTCCGTGGCGACCTTGGAGTGGTTCGTGAAGCTGTACCCCATGTCCCCCGCCACGAAGCGCTCCAACCACTTCCAGTACTGGACGTAGACGGGTAGGTCCAGGCCCATCTGGTGACGAACCGAGTCAATGATGGCCTGCGGTGTCTGGCGAAACGGCTGGGAAAGGAAGGCGCTGCGACGGGGTCGCCGGGCGCCGCGTGAAGGATGTAGAACGACGCGATGCTCACGGCGAAAAGGATGGCCAGACTATTGACGAGACGACGCAGGATGAAGGGTCCCATACGTTCCCGGTCTTACGGCAGGGCTGGCGCCGCGGCGCCAGCCCTGCCCCAGATCCTCGTACGTCACGAGGGTGCCTTGATCGATTCAGCATGGGGCCCATCGGCTACCTCTGGATGTCCAACTCCCAGACCTTGTAGTAGATTCCCGTGTTGTTGGGGTCGGCTCCCGAGGGCGTGGGGATGTTCTTGATGTAGTCGTGGACCGCGACGTAACCGCGGTAGTAGTACAGCGGGATCATCGGTACGTCGTCGGCGATCCGCTCCGCAATCGTGTTCAGCGCCTGTTTGCGTTCCTCCTGATCGGGCGTCGTGTTCGCAGTGGTGACGAGTTCGTCGAGAACGAGGCGTCCGCGAATCCACTGGGATTCGGACTCGACGTCGTCCAGAAGGCGCTGACGTCGGGGACGAAGGAGTAGCCGTCCACCAGAGATACGCATCGAAGTCCTTGTCCTCGAGCAACCTGGGCTGCAGCGTCGAACGGTCCAGCTGGAGGATGTCGACCTTGATGCCGACCTGCGAAAGTGCGTCCTGGATGGCTACGGCGAACGGCATGGGGTCCGAATTCGTTGCCTTCGCCTGGATCGAGATCTCGAAGGCAA
Organism: uncultured Trueperaceae bacterium; assembly: GCA_963739805.1. Lineage (GTDB taxonomy): Bacteria > Deinococcota > Deinococci > Deinococcales > Trueperaceae > CAVUBJ01. Next base: position 638 of record CAVUBJ010000007.1, on the reverse strand, counting down.
GCTTGGTGCCGCCCTTGCTGCGGACACCGTCGGGGCCAAGCGCCCAACCGGCGTCATCCAGGAGTTGGTTCGCCTTCTCGAAGTCCTGGGGGTACTTCTGAACGCTCTCATCGTATTGCCAGGTTCCCGTGGGCCCGACGACGGACCGTCCCCTCGTGACGTCCTCCCCGGCGATGGTCTTGACCATCCCCTCCCGATCGATGGCGTAGGCCACGGCCTGCCGCACAGCCTTCTCGTCGAGCGGGGCTAAAAGCCCACGTATTGAAGGTCATGCCGAACACCCAACCGGAGTCATACCCGTAAATGTCGACGCCTGGCATGGCTGCCGCGGCTTCACGCGAGGCTTTTCCACCCACCCCAACCGCCGTGATGTCGCCGCTCGCCAACGACGCAAGGGCGGCGTTCTGGTCCTCCATCGATCGCATGATCCAGTACTCGATGTTGGGCTTTCCTCGGAAGTAGTCGGGATTGGCCTGCATAATGACCATCTGTTTTGGGCACGTACCTGATGACCTTGCTTAGGGCCCTGTGCCGATGGGGCCCAAGTTGAAGTCTGCGGTCGCTCAGATCCTGGCCCTCGAGTAGGTGCTTGGGGACGATGACCGTGTTCTGTTTCCCACATGTTGAACAGGAAGGCA